>CAWKBC010000027.1:0-943287 GCA_963847705.1 uncultured Pseudomonadota bacterium
CTTACTGACCGGTCATGGCGAAGCCGGCCAGTCCCAAGACCGAGCCCGCGCCGAGCCCCAAGCTGACGCGCGTCGAGAAGGCGTTGCGGGCGCTCGCGCTCGGCTATCCGGAGACGGGCGAGGAGTTTCCCTGGGGGGAGCGGGTGATCAAGGTGCGGGGGAAGGTGTTCCTGTTCATGGGGCACGGGCACGGGGAGGCGCAGGGGCCCCGCGTGCTGAGCCTGTCGGTCAAGCTCCCGGCGACGGGCAACATGGCGCTTCTGCTGCCGTTCGTCGAGCCGACCGGTTACGGTCTGGGGAAGAGCGGCTGGATCACCGCGCAGTTTCCGTCGGCCGCCGCGGCTCCAGTCGATCTGATCGCCGACTGGATCGACGAGAGCTATCGCGCCGTGGCGCCCAAATCGCTGGTGGCTCAGCTCCCCGGGCGACGCGCCGGCGCGCCCAAGTCGAGCCCGCGGCGCCCACCGCGCAAGCGACGCACGTAACGTCCGGCCCGCATCAGGAACTGACGTTTCTGGCAGGCCCAGGCGCCGGTTCGGCCCGGCCCGCGCTGGTCCGATTCTCGTAATCTCCGTCGGAATGGCTTCATTCTGGCCTGGTCTCGTTGTCGCCCGAGCCGTTCGAGCCGCCGGTGCTGCCTGCCGTCGAGCCGCCGGTTCCGGACGGCGCGCCACCCGAGCCGACCGCGCCTCCCGTGCCGTCAGTCGAGCCGGACGGCTGGGCGCAGCCGATCGCAGCGACTGAAAAGATCAGGACCCGAAGCAGGCCCGACGCGGGCCGAACAGCTGGCTGTGGCGCATACAGCCGAACTGTTCGGCGCCGGATCGTTTGGCTCACCGTGGCGAGCGCGCGAGAAATTCAGACGAGCTCGGAAGAGAGTCGGCGGGAGGAGCCTTTAGAGCTCCTCCCGCCCATGCGAACCCCCGCCTCGGCCGGTCGAAAAGAATTCTTGGCCCCTACTTTCGTAAGGGGGGAGCCACTGAATTGACCGCATCGGGCTTCCCGACTGGCGGGCGTGCACATCCATCGGTCAGTGGCGGCTCCCTAGTGCGTTCTTGTAGGGAAAAGAATCTCTCTTCGTGTCGTACCGCGCAGAAGGTTCTCAACGAGCATGGTCGTTCGGATCGCAGGGGTCAAGCGCGATCGCGCTCGGGCCAAGAGCAATGAGGACCGCCGCGACGCGAGATGGACAACGCTGAGGCGCAGACGGAAAATCGCCGCCCGATGAAAATAAATCGCCCCCTCTTCATCGCGCTCGGCTTGCTTGTTGCTCCGGTGGTGCGTGCCCAGATCGCAGCTGTGCCGCCGGTCGCCGCTCCGCCGCCGGCCGCTGCTCCTGCACCCGCCGCTCCGCCCGAGGCGGCGCCGGCGCCTCAACCTGCTCCGCCGGCCGAGCCCGCACCCGGCTATGGAGACGGCGCACCCTCCTACGGTCCGCCCGGGTACGGCCCACCCGGATACGGCCCGCCCGCGCCGTACTATGACCATCACCATCGCTATCGTCCGATGCCTTACGGCTACGGCTATCCGCCGCCGGCCGTGTATCCGATGGCCCCTCCCGACGCGATGGAGGGCTTCCACACCCACGACGGATTCTTCCTGCAGGTGCATGTCGGGATCAGCGCCACCGGCTTCTCGTCGAAGCAGGCGGGCGTGAAGACCAACTACGTCGGTGGCGGAATCTCCTCGGGGGTCGCCATCGGCGGCGTCATCGCGCGCAACCTGGTCCTCTACGCCGCCCTCTTCGGGACGGACACCGCGAATCCCGACAAGCAGGTGGCGGGCACGAGCGTGGCCAGCGACCTCGGTGAGATCGGCGTCGGCGCCTTCGGTCCCGGGCTCGCCTACTACTTCGAGCGATGCAACCTCTACCTCTCGGCGACGTTCGGCCTGGCGGGCTTCACCGCCAACGACGGCGGCGGGGTGAAGGTCGACTCGGCGAAGTCGGGCAGCGCGCTCGACTTCAAGGTCGGCAAGGAGTGGTGGGTCTCGCGCGACTGGGGGCTCGGCATCGCCGGCGAGCTGATGGCCGCGTCGCTCAAGGACAGGAACACACCCGGTTTGACCTGGTCGGCCAGCGGGCTGTCGATCCTCTTCTCGGCCACCTACAACTGACGGCCGCTCACCCCACTGAGATCGGAATGCTCGTCGGTCATCTGCGCCGGCCGCGGCCACGCTCCCGGGCGCCGCTCGTTCGCGCGGCGCGGGCGCTCTGGACCCTGCCGACGAACCTGCTCGGTCACCTGGCGGGGTGGCTCGCCAGCGGCGGCCGGCGGCCGCGACGGGTGGGCGGTGCGGCCGCGGTCGGGTGGCTCTACCCGATTCGTCCCGGCCTGGGGCTGAGCTGGGTGGGCGCCGTGACGCTCGGCCACGCGATCCTCCATCGCCCCGGCGTCGTCGACGGGCCCACGACGGTCGCGCGCCTCACGCTGGCGCACGAGCTCGCCCACACCCGCCAGCACGATCTGCTCGGCCCGCTCTATCTGCCGCTGCACCTCCTGGCGCAGGGCCTGAGCGCGCTCCTCACGCGCGGCCGGCCCACCACCGTCAGTCGCGTGCACGATCTCAATCCGCTCGAGCAGACCTTCATCGCCATCTCCTCGAGCGCGCCCTACGCGCCGCGCGCGTCTGACGACGACGTCGCCGACGTGCTGGCCGATTTCGGCGTCTAGCTCGGTCTCACCGCGCGGGTAGGGGAACCCCGCAAAAGAATCGTGGCGATGAATCGGCGCTCGGCATCCGGTTGCGGGGGCGATATTGCAAAGAAATTCCGTTGCGGTCGCTGAGCGGCCTGTCAGCCGTCGGGGGCATGATGAGATGAAGATCAATCGGCTGGCGCTGGGGCTCGGGTTTATCGTCGTCGTCCTCGGGTGCCAGGGATCGGACGTCAGAGCGCGGGGGACCGTCACCACGCGGGCGGCGTTGAGCGCCACCGCCGTTTCCTGGATCTCCACGGAGCTCCTGGGCCGCCCGACGGCCGAGTCGGTGACCATCAAGGCCATCGCGCGAGAGGGCGTCGACGCCTACGTCGAGTACGGCACGACCGCGGGCAACTACGCGGGACAGACCAGCACCGGTTCCTTTTCAGACGGGATCGCCGAGCTGGTGGTGGGCGGGCTGGCACCAGACACTGGCTACCACTATCGCCTGCGCTCCCGCTCGAGCGGTTCGTCAGGCGCCTTCGCCGTGGGCGGTGACCACACCTTCCACACCCAGCGTGCCCGGGGAAGTGCGTTCACGTTCGCCGTTCAGGCCGACTCGCATCAGGGCGTTCCGATCTTCTACGACGATGCGCTCTACCGGACGACCATGCAGAACATCCTCGCCGAGCAGAACGACTTCATGCTGGATCTCGGCGACACCTTCAGCCTCGACGACGCCAGGGAGACCGCGGCGACCGTGGCCCAGAAGTACGTGAACCAGCTCGCCGTGTTCGACCTGGCGGCGCATTCGGTCCCCGTGTTCCTGGTGCTCGGCAATCATGAACGAGAGACGGGATGGAACCTGGACGACTTCGGCGCCGACGTGGGGAACTCGCTGCCGGTGCTCAACGCCAACGCGCGCAAGCGCTATTTCCTCAATCCCGAGCCCGACGACTTTTACAGCGGGGACACGGACGCCTCTGGCGGCTCGTCCTTCGTGAGCGGCGACCACCTCCGCGGCGACTACTACGCCTTCGAATGGGGCGACGCGCTGTTCGTGGCGATCGAGCCGTTCTGGTACACGATGCGAAAGCCCTACCCGGGCACGATCGGCTGGGACAAGGACGATGAGGTGGTCGGCACCCGCTGGGACTGGACGCTCGGGCAGCAGCAGTACCTCTGGCTCCGGCGGACGCTGCAGGCGAGCAGCGCGACCTACAAGTTCGTCTTCGCCCACCACGTCGCCGGCGGCATCGACGACTACGGGCGCGGCGGCGCGCGCGGCGCCCGGTTCTGCGAATGGGGCGGCTACGACATCGACGGGATCACCTGGGGCTTCGGCATCCACCGACCCGGCTGGGCGATGCCGGTCCACCAGCTGCTCGCGCAGAACCACGTCACGGTCTTCTTCCACGCCCACGATCACCTGTTCGCCAAGGAGACCCTGGACGGCGTCGTCTACCAGGAGGTGCCGATGGCCGCGAACGCCCACGACGGCACCGGCTTTCCCACCAACGCCGCCGATTATGCCGGGGCGCAGATCGTCGCGAACTCCGGCCACCTGCGGGTGACGGTCGCGCCGGCGAGCGTCACCGTCGACTACGTGCGGTCGTCTCTCCCTGGGGCCGGGACCAACAGATCGATCGCCACGAGCTACACGATCCGGGGCGGCCACCTCCCGGCGGCCCGAGCTGTCAGGTGACGGGGCCGCGCGGCGGGCCGGCGGGGAAGACCTCGCCGGTGGGGGGCGTCTGCGGCGCGCTGGCGACCTTCTCGCGCCAGAAGGCGCCCACGCCGCCCTGGACCGCCGTCGAGACGGTGCCGCGCGACATCAACTCTTCCTTGTCGAGGATGGCGTCGGTTCGGCGGTAGGTCGGCTTGGCGTGCTCCAGCGTGTCCATGCGAATGGCGTCGCAGGGGCAAGCCTCGGCGCAGAGGCCACAGACCACGCAGCGGAGCTCGTCGATCTCGAAGATCTTGGGGCGCTTCTCGATCCGGCCGTCGGGCGCCTCTTCGGGGACGATGGTGATGCAGTGGGCGGGGCAGACGGTCGGGCACATCATGCAGGCGACGCAGCGGACGTCGCCGTCCTCGCGCAGCATCAGGCGGTGCAGGCCCCGGTGCCGCTCGGGATATTTGATCTTCTCTTCGGGGTACTCGATCGTGGCGATGTCGGTCTTCTTGCGATTCCCGGTCACGTTGCCGAAGAAGTTCTTCACGAAGTGACGGAAGGTGACGCCGAGGCCTTCTGCGATGGCCGGCAGGTAGGCCTGCTGCGCCAGGCTTCCGGGGCGGTTGACGACTTTGACTCCTACGGCCATCGGTTCTCCTTAGGTCCAGCTCTGCGCCCAGAGAATCACCAGCGCGGTCGCCACCACGTTGGCGATCGAGATCGGCAACAGGCGCTGCCAGCCCAGTCGCATCAGCTGATCCGAACGGAAGCGCGGGAGCGACCAGCGAATCAAGAGCTGGAACGAGCAGAAGGCGAAGACCTTCATCAGCCACAAGGTCGCCATCACCACCACGAAGGCCACGTTGGGCAGGTGCTGGATGAGGAAGCTGTCGATCGTGCTCCCCATGTGCCAGCCGCCGAAGAAGAGCGTGATCACGATGGCGCTGGAGGTGACGATCTCCAGGAACTCGCCCAGGAAGAAGAGGCCGAAGCGGAGGCCGGAGTACTCCACGAAGTAGCCGATGATCTCCGGCTCACCCTCGGGGATGTCGAACGGGGTCCGCTTGGTCTCGGCGATGGCGGCGGTCAGGAAGAGGATGAAGCCGATCGGCTGGGTGAAGATTCCCCAGCTCGAGGCGTAGTGACCGAAGCTGATGAAGTGCGTCTGCAGATCGGCGATGGCGCCGGGCTCGAGCGTCCCGTAGACCAGGAACGAACCGAGCACCGCCATCCCCATGGTGACCTCGTAGGACATCATCTGCGAGGTGGCGCGCAGGCCGCCCATCATCGCCCACTTGTTGTGCGAGGCCCACCCGGCCAGCGTGGCCCCGTAGACCGCCAGCGAGGAGATGGCGAAGTAGAACAGGATGCCGATGTCCAGGTGCGCGATCTGCAGCCCGACCGGTTGGCTGCAGACCGGGTTCGCCTTCAAGAGCTCGCCCCAGCAGAGCGACGGCCCGAAGGGGATGATGGCGGCGACGATCAGCGCCGGCGCCATCGCCATGATGGGCGCCCACATGAAGAGGAACTTGTGGGCCTTGCCGGGGACGTAGTCCTCCTTGCCCATGAACTTCAGCGCGTCGGCCAGGAAGTGGGTGATCCCCCAGGCCTTGATGGGGCCGATGTTGGCGCGGTTGGGGCCCAGGCGGTCCTGCATCATCGATGACTGCCGCCGCTCGAGCCAGGTGAGGATCGAGGCCAGGGGCATCAGAAAGCCCATGATCATGAAGGCGATCTTGAGGAGCGCCGCGACGACGTTGAACCCGAGTGAACCGTATTCCATCGCGTTAGCCTCGAGATCCGGCGAAGCGGAGCTGGACGGGCAGGTAGGCGCGTCCCCAGTCCGCGTCCTTCATGAAGGGCAGCTTGGTCTTGGCCTCGGCGAACACCGTCTTGGCCTCGGTGAAGTCCATGGTGGCGCCCAGCTTGCGTGCCAGGTGCGAGAGGATGTCCCAGCCGGGCAGCGCGTCGCCGGCCGGGGGGACCGCGGCGCGCACGCGCTGGACCATTCCCAGACGGTTGGTGAACGTGCCGTCGCTCTCGGCCCACTCGGTGAGCGGCAGCGCCACCTGGGCGGCGCCGGCGACCGCGTCGCGGTGCGTGCCGACGACCACCAGGGTCTTGAGCTTGTCGAGCGGCAGCGTTGTGGAAGCCGCGTCGGCGGGAAGCACGCCGTGCGTGCCGACGACCAGCAGCGTCGTCACCGCGCCCGACTTGAGATCGTTGGCCAGATCCAGCAGCGAGCGCAGCCGCCCGGCGCCGATGGCCATCGCGCCGGCGGTGTTGGGATTCTTGTCGGCGCTCACCAGGATGTCGTCGCTCCAGCCCTGATCGAGGCCGGCCAGGTAGGCCTTGCCGAGCCCCAGGTGATCGAAGGTCAAGCGAGCCAGCGCGTAGAGATCTTCGTTGGTCGACTGCGCGTTCATCACCACGCCGACCTCGGCCGGGTTGGCGTCGAGCGCCGCGCGCAAGAGGCGTCCAGCGTCGTCGAGCGCCTTGTCCCACTCGACCGGGATGCCGTTCGACACCGGCGCCGCCAAGCGCTGCGCATGCACGCGCTTGTAGGTGAGGCGGCCCTCGTCGCACATCCAGTGCTTGTTGACGGCCTGGTTCTCGCGGGGGACCAGGCGGTGGATCTTGCCGCGTGAGTGGTGGACCTCGACGTTGCAGCCGGTGGCGCAGCCCGGGCAGATCGACGGCGTGGTGTAGAGCTCCCAGACCCGCATCGAGAAGCGGAAGTCCTTGGAGGTCAGCGCGCCGACCGGGCAGACATCGACGGTGTTGAGCGAGTAGGGGTTGTCCAGCTTGTGGCCGGGCGCCGTGGTGAGCACCTCGTGGTCCCCGCGCTGGGCCATCTCCAGTTGATGGCTGTGGGCCACCTCGTCGCAGACGCGGATGCAGCGCGTGCAGAGGATGCAGCGCTCTTGATCGAGGACGATGGTCGGCCCGAGGTCGACGACCTTCTCCTTGTGGACCTTGATGCCGTCGTTGCGCGCCAGCTTGGCGTCCCAGTCGAAGTACTGCTTCTGCAGCATGCACTCCCCGGCCTTGTCGCAGATCGGGCAGTCGATCGGGTGGTTGACGAGGGTGAACTCCAGCATCTGCCGGCGCACGTCGAGCGCACGCGGCGAGCGGGTCATCACCTCCATCTTGTCGGCCACCGGGGTGTAGCAGGAGGGGACCGGCTTCGGCTGACCCTTGACGTCGACCAGGCACTGGCGGCAGACCGCCGGCGAGGTGAGGCCCGGGTGGTAGCAGAAGAACGGGACGTCGGCGCCGTTCTGGTTGCAGGCTTCGATCAGCATCGTCCCCTTGGGGACCTGCAGCGTCTTGCCGTCGATGATGACGGTGACGGTCTCCGTCGTTGGGCTGGGCGGTGTGGTGGTCGTCATCGGTCTTGTCTCATCTGTCGCATTCGCCACCGATCATGTTGATCATGCCGAAGGTCGGGACGACGTCGGCGATGAAGAGCCCCGGCAGCACCTTGGTCAGGACGGCGGTGGCCGGAAAACAGGGCGGACGCACGCGGCACTTCCAGGGCCGCCCGGTCCCGTCGGAGACGATGTAGAAGCCGAGCTCGCCGTTGCCCGCCTCGGTGAAGGAGTACACCTCGCCAGAGGGGACGTGGATGCCGTCCATGATGATCTTGAAGTGGGCGATCATCCCCTCGATCGAGTTGTAGGTCTCGGTCTTGGGCGGCAGCGCGATGCGCGGATCGCCGTGCATGAAGCGCCCCGGCGGGATCTGCTTGAGCGCCTGGTCGAGGATCCGGATCGACTGGTGGATCTCCTCCACGCGGACGGCGTACCGATCGAAGTTGTCGCCCGTCGAGCCGATCGGCACGTCGAAGTCGAAGCGGTCGTAGACCAGATAGGGGTGGTCCTTGCGGACGTCGTAGGCGAGCCCCGTCGAGCGGCCGACCGGACCGGTGATGCCGTAGGAGATGGCGTCTTCCTTGGTGATGATCCCGATGCCATCCATCCGGTCGCGGAAGATCCGGTTGCGGTCGAGCAGCTTGCTGATGTCCGACAGCACGATCTGCGTGCGGTCGAGGATGCCGCGCAGCTCGGCGTCGAACCCCTCCGGCAGATCATAGGCGACGCCGCCGATGCGCAGGTAGGTCGAGGTCAGCCGGGCGCCGCAGACCTTCTCCAGGAGCTCGAACAGCCACTCGCGCGCCTTGAGGGCATAGAGGAAGACCGTGAAGGCGCCCAGCTCCATCGCCGAGGCGCCCAGGCAGGTGAGGTGATCGGTGATGCGCGAGACCTCGCCGACGATCACCCGGATGTACTGCGCGCGCTCGGGGATCTCCTTGGTGATGTCGAGCAGCTTCTCGACCGCCATCGCGTAGCCGACGTTGTTGAGCATCGGCGAGATGTAGTTGAGGCGATCGGTGTAGGGGAACACCTGGGTCCAGGTGGCGCTCTCCGACTCTTTCTCGAAGCAGCGGTGCAGGTAGCCGATCTGGATGTCGGCGCTGGAGATGCGCTCCCCCTCGACCTCCAGCACCATGCGCACGGTGCCGTGCATGGCCGGGTGCGAGGGGCCCATGTTCAGCGGGACGGGCTCGGTCGGCAGATCGGGCGCGGTCAGATCCTCGGCGTCCTGAAACCCGAGGACCACCTTGCGGGGGGCGGGAGCGAGGGTCGTCTCGTCGTTGTGCGGCTGGTCGTCCATTTAGTCTCTCGTCGCCGGATTGCGGCGCACCAGCGGCTGCCGCTTCTCTTTCGGGTAGTCCTTGCGCAGCGGATGCCCCACGAACTCCGGGTACATCAGGATGCGGCGCAGATCGGGGTGCCCCTTGAAGCGCACGCCGTAGAGGTCATACGCCTCGCGCTCGAACCAGTTGGCGCCCGGCCAGAGGCCGCAGAGGGTGTCGACCGAGGCGTCGTCTTCCGTGACGCCGCAGTAGAGGCGGACGCGGTGCTTGTGGACCACGGAGTAGAGGTGCAGGACCACGTCGAAGCGGGGCGCGTCGGGGTTGCCGCCGTGCATGCCCAGCCGATCGACGCAGGTCAGATCGATGAACATCTCCAGCTTGGTCGCCGCGTCGTCGCGCAGGAACTCTCCCACCGCCAGCCAGGCATCGCGCCGGATGCGGGCCCACTCGTCGCCGTGCGAGGTGCCGCTCTCCAAGATCTCGCCGCCCGTGAACTTCGCCGCCAGCTGGTCGAGGACGATCTGGGCCACCTACTTCTCCACCTTGTGATCTTGCAGCTTGGGGTGCTCACCGATCGGGCGGATGGAGACCAGGGGACCCTCGTAGGTCCCGCCGACCTTCTCGGCCTTTCGCTGCGCGCTCTCGGCGGCGATGGTGATCTGGCTGTGCCCCTCGCCGCGCTGGATCCGCTCTTGAAGCATGATGAGGCCGTCCAGCACCTGTTCGGGGCGGGGCGGGCAGCCAGGGATGTAGACGTCGACCGGCACGACCTGATCGGCGCCGGGCATGGTCGAGTAGTTCTGGTAGAAGCCGCCCGTCGAGGCGCAGACGCCGAAGGCGACCACCCACTTGGGCTCGCACATCTGATCGTAGATGCGCCGCAGGGCCGGGCCCTGCCGCTCGGTGATGGTGCCGACGATGATCAAGAGGTCAGCCTGCCGGGGCGAGAAGCGCGGGAACTCGGCGCCGAACCGGGCGATGTCGTACTTGGGCGCCGCCACGGACATGAACTCCATCCCGCAGCAGGCGGTCACGAACGGGTACTGGAAGAGCGAGAACTTCCGCGCCCAGTTGGTGGCGTCCGTCAGCTTGCTGACCATCCATTCGGCTGCGCTCATGGTGAATCCGTCCTATTCCCAGCCGATGGCGCGCTTGCGCCAGACGTAGGCCAACCCGACGATCAGGATCCCCATGAACACGAGGATCTCGCCGATGCCGAAGAACGAGACGCCGCCCGCGCACTTGCCCATGGCGACCGCGCCGGCGCAGGAGAGCTCCCGGTACTTGAGCGCCCAGGGGTAGAGGAACGCCGTCTCGATGTCGAACACCAGGAAGACGATCGCCACCTGGTAGAACTTCACCTCGAACCGGGCACGCGGGCTGCCGATCACCTCGGAGCCGCACTCGTAGGGGTAATCCTTGGCCGCGCTCGGCCGGTGCGGGCCGAGGTACTTGGCAGCGGCGGTCAACAACAGCGCGAACCCGACCCCCGCCAGGATCATGAGCGCCGCGGACAGGTAGTCTGATGTCATTTAACCCAGCTTGGGAAGAGCAAGACCGTCGCCGCGATTTATAGAGGGTGCGTGCGAATGAGTCAATCAACCCGTGAGGCGGCCGGCGGCGACCCTTTTCCAGTGTTTGACTTGGGGGCGCCAGATTCCTATATCTAGACGCCCCATGCGCCGCGCCTCATCGCTGCTCCCGCTGGTCGGAGCGATCGCCGCGTGGCTGGCGGCCCCGGCTTGCGCCAAGACCCCGGCCGAGGCGCACTCCGCCCCGGCCACGGACACCGCCGCCGCCACGGCCACCACCAACGCCCCAGGGGCGAAAGCGGGCGACGACACCACCCCGCCACCGGGCGTCGACATCTCGAAGCTGGACGACTTCGGCAAGAAGGTCTTCTTCCGCATCGCCAACGGCGAGCCCTCGGTCTGCGGTCAGGCGCAGAGCCTGCTGGCCTCGGCCAAGGCCCAGAAGAACGGCTGTGCCCGCTCGGTGAACGCCCTCCGCTACGTCGCGCGGCTGGTCGACCAGGGATACACCGACTCCGAGGTCTCCGAGTCGCTCGGGAAGCGGTATCGCCCCGTCACCCCCAGGACGATCGACGTCTCCGACGCGCCGATGAAGGGAAACCCCAAGGCGCGGATCACCCTGGTCGAGTTCGCCGACTACGAGTGCCCGCACTGCAAGCACTTCCAGCCGGTGCTGCACCAGATCCTCGACGAGTTCCCCAACGACGTGAAGCTCTACTTCAAGCACTACCCGCTGCCGCAGCACACGAACGCCCGCCTCGCCGCCGAGGGGGCCGTCGCCGCGCAGAAGCAGGGGAAGTTCTGGCAGTTCCAGGACAAGCTCTGGGAGCATCAAGATGAGCTCAGTCCCGCCGAGATAGAGAAGGTGGCCAAGGAGTCGGGGCTCGACGTCGCCAAGTTCCGCCAGGACCTGGCCTCGGAGCCGGTGAAGGCGAAGGTCGAGAAGGATCGCAACGAAGGCTCCTCGATCGGCTTGCAGGCGACCCCCACGCTCTACATCGACGGGCGCGAGTACACCGACTCGCGCGACGCCGACAGTCTCCGCGAATGGATCAAAGACGCCCTCGGCAGCTCGTAGCCCGCGCGGCAGCGGCCCTGTTGCTGCTGGTGCTCGGCTGCGCGACCACCGGCGCCGAGGGGGCTGGTTCCGGCGGGCCCGTGGGCGCGCCGCTCCCGCCCCTCAAGGTCGATGCGCTCTCGGGCAAGACCATCAACGTCGCGTCGTACAAGGGGCGGGTGCTGTTGCTCGACGTCTGGGCGTCGTGGTGCGACCCCTGCAAGCAGGAGCTGCCGGTGCTCAACGAGATGGCGCGGCGGTTGAAGCCGCAGGGGATCGACATCCTGGCCGTCTCGGTCGATCAGGAACGCGAGAACGTCGACAAGTTTCTGCGCGCGCACGGCGGCGGCCGCTGGGCCCTCACCGTCGCCCACGATCCGCGCGGTGAGGTGGCCGAGCTGCTCCAGCCCGACAAGATGCCGACCTCCTACGTGGTCGACCGCTCCGGGATCGTCCGCTACGTGAACGCGGGCTTCCTGCCCGCCGACGCTTCGATGATCGAGCACCGCCTGCTCGAGGTCGCCGGCCACTGAGGCCGGTCGGCGCAGATCGCGATTTCAGGCTCTACCGCCGAGCGTCGATGAGAAACGGAACCGAGATGTTCCGTCGAACGACCCTCGCCGCGGCGCTCGCCCTCTCGGCCTGGAGCTCGGCCGGCCTGGCGCAGGTCGATTCGTCGCCGGTGCCGACGCCTGAGCAGCAGGAACGCGCGCGGCGCGATCTGGCCGCCGGCCAGCGCCTCCTGAAAAAAGGGCGGTTCGAGGCGGCGCTGGTCAAGCTTCAGGCCGCCTACGCGGTCGAGCCGACCGCGGCGGCGCTGTTCGGTGTGGCGGCCGCCGAGCGCGAGACCGACCGGACCCCCGAGGCTTACCGCTCGTACGAGAGACTCCTGGCGGGTCCGACGGAGGGACTGGCGCCCGAGGAGCGCGACCACGCCCAGCGGGCGCTGGCGGAGCTGGGCGCGGTGACCGGGACCGTCAAGTTGACCGTCTCCGCTCCGGACGCGGCCACCACCATCGACGATCGGCCGCTCGACGCCGACGCCCTGGCGCACCCAATCCATCTTTCGGGCGGCCGGCACGTCTTCGCGGCGGCGAAGCCCGGATTCGAACCGCTCAACTTCCCCGTCTTCATCACCGTCGGTAAGGTGCTGGAGACGACACTCATGCTCAAGCCGCTGGCGGGGGTCACGCCGCCGGCACCGCCGGTCGTCGTCCCGGCTCCGGCACTGGCACCGCCGAGGCCTCCGGTTCCCGCCCCGCCGCCGGTCGTCGTCCCGGCCCCGGCGCCGCCACCTCCGGCTCCCGCACCGCCGCCGGTTGCCCCGCCGGCCGTCGTGCCGCCGGAGCCCATCGTGCCGCCGGAGCCCATCGCGCCGCCGGTGCTCATCGCGCCGCTGGTGCCCGTCACGCCGATCCCGGTTGCTCCGCCGGTCTCGGTGGCACCGCCGCCCGCTGCACCGGCTTCCGCACCTCCCGCAATCGCGCCGCAACCGTTGCCGCCACCAATGCCGGTCCCGCCGCTTCTGCCGCCGCCGTCACCGCCACCGATCGAGATCCCCGAGTCGTCGCCGCCCCCGCCGTCGAGCTCCTCCGCGGACGCGACGCGCATCGGTTTTCTGATCGGCATCGTCACCTTCCCCCGGCCGGTCGAGGGGGAGCTGATGGTGAAGCTGGGCTCTTCGTTCGCGCTGGGCCTGAAGGGGAGCTATCTCCCGGAGTTTTCGGTGCCCGGGATCAACTTCAAGCTCGATCTGAAGGCGCTCGAAGGCGTGGTGCGCTGGTTTCCGGGCGACGGCGTCTTCTTCCTGGGCGCCGGCTTCGGCTATCAGAATTTCAAGGCCTCGTTCGACGAGCTCGCCGACGGCAACGCGCTGACCATCGCCGCCGACATGTCCGGATACTTCATCCAGCCCCAGCTCGGCGTGCTCTGGATTTCGCAGGCGGGCTTCGCCATCAGCTTCAGCCTCGGCCTGCAGATCCCCATCCCGCAGGATCCCGTGGTGAGCGCCACCTACCAGGGGCAGCCGGTGCCGGCTCAGGGGACCAGCGCTGTCCCGCAAGACGTGGTCGACCAGGCCCAGAACACCAAGGACGATGTGCAGTCGATCGCCCGCATCATCGTCAAGTACCCGTTCCCGACGCTCGACCTCCTGAGAATCGGCTTCTTTTTCTAGCTAAACAACCGGCCCGTCGCCGCGGGCGACGATGGTGTCGCGGGCCATGCGCGGATCGTGGTCGGGGTGGTCGAGGTTGTAGTGAAGACCCCGGCTCTCGGGACGGCGACGCGCCGATTCGATGATCAGATCGGCGACGAGCGCGATGTTGCGCAGCTCGACCAGATCGCCGGTGATGGTGACGTTCCAGTAGTAGTCGCGGATCTCCGAGCGAATCAGCTCGATGCGGCGGGCGGCGCGTTCGAGCCGCCGGTCGGTCCGGACGATGCCGACGTAGTTCCACATCAGGCGCCGGATCTCGTCCCAGTTGTGGCTCACCACGACGGCGTCATCGGAGGAGGCGGCGTCGCCCGCGTACCAGGGGGCCACCTGGGCCGGGCGGTCGCTGCGGACGTTGCGGACGTCGTCGGCGGCGCGCGCGCCGAACACCATCGCCTCGAGGAGCGAGTTGGAGGCCAGCCGGCAGGCGCCGTGCAGGCCGGTCATCGAGACCTCGCCGATGGCGTAGAGGTTCTTCACCGTCGAGCGCCCGTGCTCGTCGACCAGCACGCCGCCGCAGCTGTAGTGCGCGGCCGGGACCACCGGGATCGGCTGCTTGCGCATGTCGATCCCCAGCTCCATGCAGCGGCGGTGGATGTTGGGGAAGCGCTCGACCAGGAAGTCGCCCGACAGGTGGGTCATGTCGAGATCGACGTGGTCGTCGCCGGTCCGTTTCATCTCGGCGTCGATGGCGCGCGAGACGATGTCGCGCGGTGCCAGGTCCTTCATCTCGTGGTAGCGCGGCATGAACGCCGTCCCGTCGCGCAGCCGCAAGATTCCCCCTTCGCCGCGCAGCGCCTCACTGATCAGAAACGACTTGGCGGCCGGGTGGTAGAGCACCGTCGGGTGGAACTGAAAAAATTCCATGTTGGCGATGCGCGCGCCGACCCGGTAGGCCATGGCCACCCCGTCGCCGGTCGCCACGTCGGGGTTGGAGGTGTAGAGGTAGACCTTGCCCGAGCCCCCGGTGGCCAGCACCACCGCGCGCGCGGTGACCGTCTCGACCTTGCCGGTCCGCTGGTCGAGGAGATAGGCGCCGAACACGGCGTTGGGGCCGCCGTACTTGGCGGTGGTCAGCAGATCGATCGCCAAGTGGTCGGGCAGGACCGTGATCCGGTCGGCGCGCCTGGCGACGCCCCCCAGCAGCGCCTCCTGGATCGCCCAGCCGGTGGAGTCCTTGACGTGTACGATCCGCCGGGCGGTGTGCCCCCCTTCGCGCCCGAGCTCGAGGTGGCCAGCGGCGTCGCGATCGAAGGGGACGCCCAGCTCGTTGGCCAGCCAGAGGATGTGCTCGGGCCCCTCGCGCGCGCAGATCTCCACGATCTCCCGCTTGCAGAGGCCGTCGCCCACCCGCAGCGTGTCCTCGACGTGGGCGGCGACGCCGTCGTCGGGATCGAGCGCGCCGGCCACCCCCCCCTGCGCGTAGGCGGTGTTGGCGTCGGCCGGGGCGCGCTTGGTCGCCACCACCACCCGGCCGTGGGTCGACGCCCGCAGCGCGAACGTCAGCCCCGCCAGCCCCGAACCAATGACCAGGTAGTCGGTCTCGATCACACCCGACAGTCTAGCTCATGGGCCGGCGAGTCACCGCGAAAGGGCCCGGTTCGTCGACGGGCGAAGCCGCTGTGTTACGATCGGCCGGTCGAAATGAAGCGGGGAACGCTCATCGCCCTCATCGGGGCCGCGGCGGTGCTGGGGGGGCCGGCGCAGGCCGGGACCTTCTGGTCGCGCGAGCGATCGGACGGGGTCGTCGAGTTCACCAACAAGCAGCCGGCCGGTGGTCACTGGAAGGTCCTGTTCAAAACCGGCCCCGGCAAGGCCGCGGCGCTGCGTGGCGCGACCGACCTCGTGCCTCCCCACGACGTCTCGCCCGCCCGCTATACACGCTTCGACCGCGACATCCTCGACGGTCAATCGTTTTACGGGATCCCGGAGGCGTTCATCAGGGCGGTGATCAAGACGGAGTCCGACTTCGATCCGCGCGTCGTCTCCAGCGCCGGCGCCGAGGGGCTGATGCAACTGCTCCCGGGCACGGCACGCCAGATGGGCGTCACCGACATCTTCGATCCGCGCCAGAACATCATGGGCGGGACCCGCTACCTCCAGGTGCTGGCGCGGCGGTTCTGCAAGACGCCGGCGGCCGGCGACGCCTGGGCGGAGCCGGGCTCGGCCCGGCAGAGCCCTTCGCGGGGGGCCACGGGGACCCAGAGCGACGAAGGTCGGCCGCTGACCGTCTGTTCGGCGGAGGAGAAGGTCAAGGTGATCGCGGGCTATCAGGCTGGCCCGGCGGCCGTCGAGAAGTACGGCGGCATTCCCCCTTACGAGACCACGCACGCCTACGTGGCGATGGTGCTGCGCCGTTATGACCAGTACCGGATGGCGGTGGGAGCGTCCGCCGAGAAATGAGCGCCGCCCCCTTCGTCGCTCACCTGGCCAGCGCCGGTGAGCTGGTCGCCGCCAAGAGGTTCGGTGAAGCCGAGGGGGAGATCCTGCGCGCGCTGTCGGCGTCGCCCGCCGATGCCAAGGCGCTGACCCTGCTGGCGCTGGTGCGCTACAAGCTGGGGCGGCTCGAGGACGCGCACGCCACCTATCGCGAGCTGGCGGGTGCGTCGCCGCACGACGCGGGGGCGCGCCGCAACCTGGGCCTCCTGGCGCTCAAGCTGGAACGGATCGACGACGCGCTCCCGGAGCTGGAGATGGCGGTGCGCATCGCCCCCGGCGACGGGCGCGCCTGGAGCTACCTCGGCTACGCCTACGCCAAGAAGGGCGAAGTGGTGCAGGCGGCGGCTGCCTTTCGCCGCGCCGGTCAGGACGCCCTGGCCAACGAGCTGGATCAGGCCGCCAAGGCGCAACGTCCGCCGACCCCCATCTCGCGCGGCGGTAGCGAAAGCGGCAGCATCGGACGCCCGGTGGCGCTGGCGCCGCCGCTGCCGCCGCTGCTCCCGGCCGTCGCGGCGGAAAAGCGCCCGTCGAGCTGGAAGGAGCCCGCCGCGCGCCGGCCCGAGGAGCCGGTTCCCGCGCGCGTCGAGGCGGCCGCCCACGCGGTGGAGACCGGGCGAGGGTCCTCGGAAACGATCGACCCTCCGCAGCCGCGCGAGGTCGAGCCGGTGCCGCTGCTGTCGTTCGTGCTGGCGCGGCTCGGGCAGGCGCCGTCGCCGTCGATCCCGACGGGCGCGCTCCGGCTGGCGATCGCCGACGAGGCCCACGCGCGCGCCGACGCGATCCTGGCCGGCTCGGGCGCCATCAAGTGGGAGCCGGGCGTCCGGCGAGCCCAGGGCCGGGGCAGCACCGAGCCGATGGGTCGCGAGGGTGGGGCGCCGTTCTTTCGCCTCACCGGGGGCGGCGAGATTCTGGATCGCGGGGGCCATCGACCGCTGGCTGCCGCTGCGGCTGGCGGACGACGTGCTCTATGTCCGCGAGGATCGCGTGCTGGCGTTCGAGGGATCGCTCACCTGGGAGGCGGGCGCGGTCCCGAACACGGGGCTCCGCATGTTGCAGTTTCGCGGCCGCGGCACGGTGGCGCTGGAGCTGCCGAGCGACGCCATCGCCATCAAGGTCGCCGACGAGAAGCCGACGTTGCTGTCGGCGGCGCGCCTCTACGGTTGGGTCGGGCGCCTGGTGCCGCACGGCGCCCGGATGCCGGGCACGGCGCCGTTCCAGCTCGGCTGTCAGGGCGAGGGCGTGGTCCTGCTCGAGGCGATGCAGCCGGCGACTCACCCGGCCATTGGGGGGTAGCGCATGGCGACCCTCCGGCGCGAGCTGACCAACGTCCCCAACCTGGTGACCATGAGTCGGGTGGTGCTGATCCCGTTCGTGCTGATGTTCATCGACAACTTCAGCCCGCTGCGCAGCTTCATCGCCAGCCTGCTCTATCTGATCTGTGCGGCGGGTGACGGGCTCGATGGCTACCTGGCCCGCAAGCGGGGCGAGGTGAGCACGCTCGGCAAGTTCCTCGACCCGCTGGCCGACAAGCTGACCGTCACCGCCGTGCTGGTCTACATGGTGTGGCTGTCGCGCGTGCACCCCGCGGTGGTGGTGGTGATCATCGCGCGCGATCTGGCGGTCAATGGCCTGCGCAGCGTGGCCTCGGCGCAGGGGCTGGTGATCTCCGCCAGCGACAGCGGCAAGATCAAGACCGCGCTGCAGCTGGTGGCGGTCATGATGCTGCTCATCTACTTCCGCTATCCGATCCTGGGGACGGGCAAGACGATCGACTATCACCTGGCGGGGCAGTACGTGCTTTACGTCTCCACGGCCGTGTCGTTGTTTTCGATGGTGCAGTACATGCGCAGCTTCCTCACGGCGGCGCTGGCCGAGGCGCGCCAGTAGGCGTGATCGCGGTCCCCGCTGTTCGGTTGACGCCGGCCGAGGCGGCCCGGCGGGCGGCGGCAGCGCCGGGCGCCTTCTGGTTGTCGGCGCCGGCCGCCGACGAAGCCACCCGCGAGGCCGGCCGCGAAGTCGTCGCCGAAGCCGTCGACGAGGCGCGGATCGCGCGCGATTCTGGTGGGCGCCCGGCCCCTGTCGACCGTTCGCGGCACGACGCCGGGCGATCTGGCCGGGCTCGCGCAGGCCTGGGGCGAGGCGCGCGCGGCCTGGAGCGGGGGGGGCGCCGCGCCGGCGGGCGTCCCGGTCGCCGTCGGCTGGCTGTCGTATGAGCTCGGCCGCCGCCTGGTCGGCCTGGCGCCGCAGGAGGTTGACCATCCATTGTTCGAGTTTCACTTCAACGATGCGGTCTGGGTGCGGGAGGCGACCGGGGAGGCGAGAATCTGCGCGCGCGACACAGCCGCCGCCGAGCGGCTCGCCGGGCTGCTGTCGCCTGCCCGTGAGACAGAGCCTCCGGTCTTCCCGCGGCTGGGCGCGCTCGAGGCGGTTCATCCCGACCAGACGTTCCTGAGCGGGGTCGCGCGGATCCTGGAGTACCTGCGGGCTGGGGATGCCTACCAGGTGAACCTGTCGCGGCGGCTGCGGGCCACCTGGGCAGGGGGCGACGCCGCCCTTCTGGCCGCGGCGCTGCGTGCTGGCGCGCCGGCGCCGCACGCCGCGTTCATCGCCGGCGCCCCGGGGGATCTGGCGGAGGCCGTCACGATCCTGGGCAATTCCCCGGAGCGGTTTCTCTCTCTTTCGACCGATGGCGTGGTCGAGACCCGCCCGATCAAGGGGACCCGCCCCCGCGGGGTGGACGCCGCCGGCGATCGCGCCGCGGTTGCCGAGCTCCTGGCCGCCGCCAAGGACCGCGCCGAGCACGTCATGATCGTCGATCTGGAGCGCAATGACCTGGGGCGCGTCTGCCGCGCCGGGAGCGTGGAGGTCGCCTCGCTGGCGCGCCTGGTGTCGCTCCCCACGGTGCATCACCTGATCTCCACCGTGCGCGGGCAGCTGCGCCCGGACGTCGGCCTCGCCGCGCTCCTGGGCGCCACCTTCCCGGGTGGCTCGGTGACGGGCGCGCCCAAGCGCCGGGCGATGCAGATCATCGACGAGCTCGAGCCGGCGCCGCGGGGCGTTTACACCGGCGCCACCGGCTGGCTGGGCGCCGCGGGCGATCTCGATCTGGCGATCGCCATCCGGACGGCGGTGCTGCGCGGCGGTCAGCTCGAGCTGTCAGTTGGCGGTGGCATCGTCGTCGACTCCACGCCCGAGGGGGAGCTTGGCGAGACGGAGGTCAAGGCGCGGGCGTTCGCGCAGCTCGGTGGCGCCACACCAGCGCGGCTGCCACCGCCCCGGCGGTGAGCAGGCTGCCGAGCTGGCCGGCCGAGAAGAAGATCGGCTCGGCGGGCGGCAGGCCGAGCCAGCCGGCCAGCCGCGGGGTCGCGATCTCCAGGGGGAACCCGCGCAGGATGTCCCCCCGAAAGATCTCCACCACGAAACGGAGAAGCGCGTAGAGCCCGAGGTAGCAGAGGAGCAGCGCGCCGGGCTGGCGGCGGAGGCGAGGGCGGAGCAGGCAGAGCAGGCCGAACAGCGCCAGCTCGCCGGCCGCCTCGTAGAGCTGCACCGGGTGCAGCGGTCGCGTCTCGCCGGCGCCGAGGGGGACGTCGCCCGCGCGCTGCAAGACCTCGAAGGCCACGCTGCCGCGCGGGAAGGCGACGCCGATCCGCGAGGCGGTCTCCTTGCCGAAACAGCAGCCGGCGGCGAAGCAGCCGAGGCGGCCGAAGGCGTGTCCGATCGCCAGCGCCGGCGCGAAGAGATCGCCCACGCTGCCGAACGACCACCCCTCGCGCCGCGCGAAGATGAGGGCCACCAGCGCGGCCGCCGCGACGCCGCCGTAGAAGACCAACCCCCCCTCCCAGATCGCCAGCAGGCTGGTGCAGCTGCGCCACCAGGGACCGTCCCCGTCGACGCAGGACTGGAAGAAGCTGCGGGCGTTCACCAGGCCATAGGTGAGGCGTGAGCCGATGAGCCCCGAAACGACCAGCCAGAACGCCAGGTCGAGCACCCGCCCCTGATCGAAGCCGCGGCGCCCCCCTTCGCGGTGGGCCAGCCAGATTCCGACCGCCAGGCCGGCCGCGATCAGCAGGCCATAGCTGTGCAGCGCGATCTCGCGCCGGCCCAGGGGGAATGTGAACAGGACCGGATGCAAGGCGACACCTCCGAATGATGGTGCTGTCTCGGCCTCAGGCCGAGGACGGCACCTCGCGGCGGGTGAGGAACATGTCGAGCACCATCAGCCCGACCCCCACGCAGAGAGCGGCGTCGGCGATGTTGTAGGCGGGCCACTCGTGCACGCCCACCTTCCAGACGATGAAGTCGGTGACCTTGCCGTAGAGCATGCGGTCGATGAGGTTCCCGATCGCGCCGCCGCCGACCAGGCCGAGCGCGATGTGCAGACGGGTGCTCTCGACCGGCGTCTTGCGCAGGTAGACCAGCACCAGCGCGAACGCCCCGATCGCCAGCAGCGTCAGCAGGAGGCGCCCGCCCGGCAGGTCCTGCAGCATGCTGAAGGCGACCCCGGGGTTCTCTGCATACCGCAGATCGAAGTAGCCGTTGACGATCACCTTCGGGTTGAAGGGCCCGCGCGGGCGCAGGTCGGCCCGCGCCATCACCTTGGTCCACTGGTCGAGGACCAGGCTGATGATCATGAAGACCGAGAACAGGAGGTACTTGCGGCGGGTCGGGGTCATGAGTCGCTCCTGATGCCGGCCGAGGGGGTGGCGGCGACGGCGTCGCCGCTGGCGGCAGAGACCGCCGCGGCGCAGCGCTGGCACAGGTTGGGATCGGGGGCCCCGGGCGTCGGGGCATCCCCCGTCCGGCGCCAACAGCGCGGGCAGGTCGGCCAGGGTGCCTCGTCGACGACGACCGAGGTCTCGGCGCCGGCGGGTGCGTCCGCCGGATCGAGCTCGACGCGCGAGACGACGCAGAGCTCGGCCAGGTGGTCGAGGTTCCATTGCCAGTGCGGGCGCTCGGCGGCGGCGGGCGTGACCCGGACGCGCGCCTCCAGCGACTTGTGCCCCTCGGCGCGGAACTTCTCCAGCGGCCGGAGGATCGCCTCGCGGCGCGGGCGGATCTCGTCGGTCCAGCGCCTGTTGGGGTTCACCGGCGCCTTGCCGGGCGGATAGAGCTCCCCGCGCACGCTGGCGTGCACGTCGAACGGCTGGCCGGTGACGCGGGAAAGCTCGTCGGCGACGTCCTGGGCGGTGAAGCAGAGGATCGGGGCCATCCAGGTGGCGAGCGTGCGGGTCATCTCGTAGAGCGCGGTCTGCACGCTGCGCCGGACCGGTGAGCCGGCCGACTCGCAATAGAGCGGATCCTTCGCCGGATCGAGATACTCCGCCGAGACGGTGGTGACGTAGTCGCTGATGAGCCGCACCACCTCGTGGAACGCGTAGCGCTTGTAGGCCTCGAAGATCTGGTGGTCGCGCTCGCGCAAGAGCCCCATGGCCAGCAGATCGAGCTCGCGCAGCCGATCGTCGTCGAGGCGATCGCGCGCCGGAACGAAGTCGTAGAGGTTCGACAGGAGGTAGCGGCAGGTGTTGCGGATCTTCCGGTACGACTCGGAGAGCTGGGTGAGGATCGCCTCCGAGAAGACGACGTCGCTCTGGTAGTCGCCGGCCGCCGTCCAGAGGCGGAGCATCTCGGCGCCGTTCTTCTCCATCCGCACGGCCGGCTCGACGTAGTCGATCTTGATGCCGGCGGCGCGCGCCTTGGCGATCTCCGACTTCGAGTAGAACTTGCCGCGCTCGTCGAGCACCCAGCTGTGCGTCAAAACCGCCTTGTAGGGCGCCATCCCCCGGGTCGCGGTCGAGACCAGCAGGGACGAGTGGAACCAGCCGCGGTGCTGATCCGCCCCTTCCAGGTAGAGGTCGACCTTCTCCCCCTTCGGGACCAGCTTGCCGTCGGCGACGGCCGCCCAGGAGACGCCCGACTCGAACCAGACGTCCACGATGTCGTGCTGCTTCTCCCATTCGGCGCCAGCCTGCCCGCAGGCGCAGACGGGCGCCGGCGTCGGCAGCAGCTCCTTCGCCGGCCGCGAGAACCAGGCGTTCGAGCCCTCGCGCGCGAAAACATCAGCCACGTGCTCGATAACCGCAGCGTCGAGCAGATCATTCCTGCACTGGGTGCAGCGAAAGGCGGGGATCGGCACCCCCCAGACGCGCTGGCGCGAGAGGCACCAGTCCGGGCGCGCCTCGATCATGCCGCGGATGCGGTTCTCGCCCCACGCTGGAATCCATTTGGTCAACGCGATCTCGGCGAGCGCCTTGTGGCGCAGCGACGCCTCGTCGTCCGCCTCGCCGAGGCGCGCGAACCACTGCAGGGTGGCGCGGAAGATGATCGGGTTCTTGCAGCGCCAGCAGCAGGGGTACTGGTGGCGGATCGTCTCGCCCACCTTGTTCAGCAGGAGGCCGCGCGCGGCCAGCAGCTCGACGATCTTGGGGTTGGCGTCGAACACCCGCGCGCTGTTGAGCTCACCGAGCTCGACCTCGCCCGTGAAGCGGCCGTTCTCGTCGACGGGCGCGAAGATCGTGAGGCCGTGATCGCGACCGACGATGTAGTCGTCGGCGCCGTGTCCGGGCGCCGTGTGGACGAGGCCGGTGCCCGCCTCGAGCGTGGCGTGGCGGGCGAACCAGAGCCGGTAGTCCTTGTCGCCGTCGGAGCCCGGCCGCGGGAACGGCGCCAGGTAACGCGTCCCCTCCAGCGTCCGCAGCCCATCGCGTGAGATGGCGATCCACGACTCTTTGGGCGCGTCGATGCCGGTCGCCGCCAAGAATGCCTCGGCCAGCCCCGCCGCCACCAGCAGATACTCCCCATCGCGCGGGATCGCCACGTAGTCGAGCTCCGGGTTCGCCACCACCGCCAGGTTGGCCGGCAGGGTCCAGGGGGTGGTGGTCCAGATGACGAACGCCGCCTTCTTCTCCCTGAGCCGCGGGTCGGCCTTCCCCAGATCGCCGACCACCGGGAAGCGGACATAGATCGACGGCGAGGCGTGGTCCTCGTACTCGACCTCGGCCTCGGCCAGCGCGGTGTGGTGCGTGAGGCACCAGTGCACCGGCTTCTTGTCGCGGTAGACGAGGCCGGCGCGCGCGAACCCAGCCAGCTGGCGGGCGATGGCCGCCTCGTAGTCCTTGGAGAGCGTCAGGTAGGGGTCGTCCCAGTTGCCCAGGCAGCCGAGCCGCTTGAACTCGGTGCGCATGATGTCGACGAACTTGAGCGCGTGCTTCTCGCAGTGGTCGCGAAAATCGGTGGCGCTCAGCTCTCGCGCCTTCGGCCCCAGCTCCTTTTCGACCTGCTGCTCGATCGGCAGCCCGTGGCAATCCCAGCCGGGGCGAAACACCGCCCGCTTGCCCATCAACAGCTGCGAGCGGACGACGATGTCCTTGAGCACCTTGTTGAGCACCGTTCCGTAGTGGATGGCGCCGGTCGCGTAGGGGGGGCCGTCGTGGAGCACGAAAGGCGGGGCGCCTTCCTTCTGGCGCGTCTCCAGGATGCGTTCGTATTGCCTGTCGCGTGCCCAACGGGCGAGCCACTCCGGCTCGCGGCGCGCGAGATCGGCGCGCATCGGGAATTCAGTCTTCGGGAGATTGAGCGTTGTTTTCCAGTCCACGGGCCGGCGCATACTAGCAAAGGAATGCCGCCGGGGCCCCCGCCTCGGTCCGGCGACGCGGGTGGGTTCGCGAGCCCCGCGTGGTAGGTTTCCAGCATGGACGAGCGCGTTCCCTGGGATCAGTACTTCATGAACATCGCGCAGGTGGTGGCGTCACGATCGACCTGCCCGCGCAAGTTCGTCGGCTCGGTGATCGTGCGCGATCGAACGATCCTCTCGACCGGCTACAACGGCTCGATCCGCGGCATGCCCCACTGCACCGACGCCGGGCACATGATGGAGAACGATCACTGCGTCGCCACGATTCACGCCGAGGCGAACGCGATCATTCAGGCGGCCAAGAACGGCGTGAACATCGACGGCGGCACCATCTACGTGACGGCGAGCCCATGCTGGAACTGCTTCAAGCAGATCGCCAACGCTGGCATTCGTCGCATCGTTTACGGCGAATTTTACCGGGACGAACGAATTTTCAGCGTCGCAGAGCGGCTGGCGATCGATCTGCTGCACGTTCCGAGTCAGGTCCCCGCGCCGCAGCGCGCCTGAAAACATGTCGGAACGAATGGAGAGTGGGTGTAGGACCGCGAACGTCGAGGTAGGTGTGCGGCCTACTCCCCAGGCCTTTTTTCGTTGACCCAGTCACGAGAACGGGACCAACCTGTGCGTTCATGCTTCGCCGGATGGCCCTCGGAGCAGCCTTCGCGCTGCTCCTCGGATTCGCGCCTCGCGTCCACGCCGAGTCGGACGACGATGGCGCGAAGGCTGCGCCTGGCGCCGACGCCCCGCTTCCGGCGTCCGTGGAGACCGGCGACTCGGGTGACGACGCGCCGGCCGCCAAGCCGTCGCACGCCCGACGCCGAAACAAGCGCGGCCATCACGGCCGGTTCGTGGGCCACGTGGTGCCGGAGAGCCAGCTGCGCAGCGATCCTTTGCCGCGACCGTCGGGCAACCTCGAGATGGTCAACATCAACAATCCGAGCGAGGATCCCGTCAAGGTCAACATCTACAACCCGGACGGCTCGTACAACCTCGACGCGCTCGACCAGCTGAACCACATCCTGCGTTGCCGCCGGACCGACGTGGAGAAGCCGATGGACCCGCAGCTCTTGACGATGCTGTCGCACGTCTACGATCACTTCGGGGGGAAGCCGCTGCAGATAGTCTCGGGCTTCCGCAACCAGCGCAAAGAGACCAGCAACCACTTCAAGGGGCGCGCGACCGACATCCGGATCGCCGGCGTCAGCCCGAAGAAGATCCAGGCCTTCGCCCAGACGCTGGATCGCGGCGGGATGGGAATCGGCATCTACCCGCGCAGCCAGTTCGTGCACATCGACGTCCGCTCGCCGCCCAGCTACCGCTGGATCGACTACTCGCCGCCGAATTCGAACGCGGCCGAGAAGCGCCCGCCCCGCGGCTGGAAGCGCAAGAAGCTCGAGTCGTAGCGCCCGCCGTCGCGCGGCCAGCGTGACAGTTCGGCCGCAGCTGACGCTCGAGGTCAAGTCCCGACAGAATTCTGTCGACGGTAGCCCGCGATGCAAATCCGTGCGATCGGGGGGGGCGTTAAGTCTTTCTTTGCCGTCTTCCTGCTGGCTGTCAGCGCCGCGGCCTGCGGCGACAATCTTCTCGCCAAGCCCGACGCGGCCGGCATTACCAGCGGTTCCGGGGGTTCCGGCGGGTCAGGCCTCGACGGTGGCGGGACAGGCGGGATCACCACCGACGGCGGCGTGGACGGAGGCGGCGGCCAGGCGGGCCTGGGGACCGGTGGCGACGCAGGCCTGGGCGGAGCCGCAGGCGGCGGCATGGCGGGCGCCGGTGGCGGAACGACCGGAACGGGCGGCGTCGGAGGCGGCGGAACGGGCGGCGTCGGGGGCGGAACCGGGGGAGCGAACACGGGCGGCACGGCGGGCACGGGCACCGGCAGCACGGGCACGGGCGGCACGGGGACCGGCGGCACGGGGACCGGCGGCACAGCCGGCAGCATGGGAGGCCAGGCCGGCAGCGCGACGGGCGGCTCTCCGGGCAGCGGCGGTTCCTCGGGTGGTTCCTCCGGTGGTTCCTCGGGCGCGGGTGGGGTGGCCGGTTGTCAGTCGGCGCTCGATTGCACCAACGGTCAGCTCTGCGACGGCGCCAGCCACACCTGCGTCCCCTGTCCGACCGACAGCGCTTGCCGCTCCGGCTACGGACCGCAGCACGTCTGCGTGGCCGGCGCCTGCATCAGCGGCGACTGCCACGTGTTCGGTGATTGCAGCAACGGCCAGCTCTGCGTCGCCAATCTCTGCACCAACTGCACGACCGACATCGCCTGCATGTCGGCCTACGGCAACGATCACCTCTGCATCTCCGGCGGCTGCGTGGCGGGAGAGTGCCGGACGGCGGCCGACTGCCCGGCAGGCAGCGGCGAGATCTGCAGCGCCAGCTTCACCTGCACCACCTGCGCGACCGACACTGATTGCCAGTCGGGTTACGGCGCCAATCACCTGTGCCTGAACGGGAGCTGCGTGGCCGGCAACTGCCGGCAGACCAGCGACTGCGGCGGCGGGCGCATCTGCGACACGTCGACACTGACCTGCGTCGCCTGTCCCGACGACGCGACCTGCATGGCCAACTATCCCGGCCAGCAGCTCTGCCTCAACGGGAGCTGCGTGGCGGGGAATTGCCGCGTGGCTGCCGACTGCACGCCCGGCCTGGTCTGCGACGTCGCCACGCACACCTGCGGCGCCTGCGCCACCGACCCGAGCTGCACGGCCGCGTACGGCTCGGGGCAGCTGTGCATCGGCGGCACCTGCGTCGTCGGCCAGTGCCGGACCTCGCCCGACTGTCCGAGCGGCGGGATCTGCAACACCAGCGCCCACACCTGCGGCCTCTGCACGCTCGACAGTGATTGTGTCGCCGGCTACGGGAACAATCACCTCTGCATCGGCGGCGCCTGCGTGTCGGGGACCTGCCACGTCACCGCGGACTGCGGCGGCGGCGAGATCTGTGACGGCACCAGCCACACCTGCGGCCCCTGCGGGAGCGACAACGCCTGTGTCACCGCCTACGGGCCGCAGCACGTCTGCATCGGGAACGTCTGCGTGGCCGGCAACTGCCACACCTCCAACGACTGCACCAGCGGCGGTCAGCTGTGCGATCAGCCGACGCACTCCTGCAAGGCCTGCGGCAGCGACACGGCC
The DNA here is from genome assembly GCA_963847705.1 of uncultured Pseudomonadota bacterium. GTDB lineage: Bacteria > Myxococcota_A > Polyangia > Fen-1088 > Fen-1088 > JADGRB01. Next base: position 26,982 of record CAWKBC010000027.1, read on the forward strand.
TGCCAGTCCGACAGCACCTACGGCGTGACCACCGTCTGCGTCGCAGGCGGCTGCGTGTCTGGCGACTGCCACGGACCGTCGTCGGACTGCCCGACCGGTCAGCTGTGCGGCATCTCGCAGACCGACACCTGCGGCGCCTGCGCCAGCGACGCCCAGTGCATCGCCGACGCCTCCTACGGCGCGGGCAACATCTGTTACCAGGGGATCTGCCAGCTGGGCGACTGCCACGGCACCAGCTCCGACTGCAAGGCGGCGAACGCGGGCCGCATCTGCGGCGCGGTCACCACCAACGACTGCGGCGCCTGCTCGGGCGACGCGCAATGCCAGGCCGATCCGGTCTACGGCTCGGCGACGATCTGCGAGACGACGACCGGGCAAACCAAGACCGGCACCTGTGTCACCGCCGCCTGCAGCACCAGCGGCCCCTGCGCCGCCAACACCTCCGACTTCTGCTGCAACGACATCTGCACGGCGGGGAACTGCTGCCTCGACGCCGACTGCGCCGGCAACCCCATGTTCGGCTCGACCTACCGCTGCGTGAACAACAGCTGCACCGGGTGCACGGCCGCCACCGGCAACACCTACTTCGTCGATCCGATCAACGGCGACGACGGCACCGCCACCGGCAGCGGTGTGGCCGCAGGCGTCCCCACCCCCACCTGCAGCTTCAAGACGGTGACCCACGCGCTCTCGGTCGCCAGCACTGTCGGCGCGGTGGGTACAAAGATCGTCATCGTGGGCGTCTCGGGCCAGACCACCGTGCTCTCCGGCGAGACCCTCCCCATCGTCGTCCCGGCGAATGTCGCCATCTCCACCAAGCTCGGGCCCATCCGCCTCAACATGGCCTCCGGCAGCGACACCTCGTTCGGTGGCTTCCAGCTGGTGGGTGACCAGTCGGTGATCGCGCCGGATCCCTCGGCGCCGATCACCATCGACGGCGCCTCCAACACCTCGGGGATCGGGATCGCCGTCTCGCCGGGCGCCGGCAAGACCACCGCGATCTCCTACCTCACCGTGCAGAACAGCGGCGGCAACGGCATCGCGGTCACCAACGGCACGCTGAACATCGGCCAGGGCGTCACCGTCACCAACGCCGGGAGCACCAGCAAGCACCACGACGGCCTCAACGTCGCCGGCGGCACGGTCAACATCGTCGTCCCCGCCGGGCAGATCGCCACCAGCTTCACCAACAACACGGAGCACGGGATCTACGTGACCGGCGCCGCGGTCCTGAACATCAGCGGTGTTCCGGTCGTGCCGGCCAACGGTCAGGGGACGGTGGTCGTCTCCGGCAACGCCTTCGACGGCCTGGAGATCTTCGAGACCGCCGGGGCGGCGCCGATGTCGACGGTGAGCGGCCTGGTCGCCTGGGGGAACACCAAGCAGGGCCTTCAGCTCTTCGGCGGCGAGAAGGTGAAGGTCCGGGGGAGCGTCCTTCTGAACAACAAGCTCAACGGCCTCCTGGTGACGTCGTCCGACGCCACCGCCGCTTCGAATGACCTGACCACAATCGACCTCGGCAGGGCTGGCGATCCGGGCCTGAACCAGCTGCAGGCCTCGAACGGCTCGAACCCGGACCTGACCGGACTCTGCCTGGCGATGTCCGCGGGTCAGGGAACCTTGACGCTGTCGGCGGAGGGGAACGTCTTCTCCGGTCCCACCAACTGCGCGTCGTCGACCAGCGCGATCGTCCGCTCGACCTCCTGCACGGGCGGCGTCGACCTGGGGATCATCGCGGCCACGGGGACCACCGTCACGGTCGATCTCGCGACCTGCCAGTAGCCGCGAGCTCCGCTAGGGCGCGGCGCCGGCGGCGATCCAGGCGCGGATGAGCGCGATGGCCGGCGCCGGCATTCGGCGACGCGGCGGCATCGTCGGTCGATGACGGTGCTCGATCTTCGCCAGCAGCAAGCTGTCGGCGGGGTTTCCAGGAACCACGACTGGACCGGTGTCGCCGCCGCGCATGACGGCAGCCAGGCTGTCGAGCCGCAGCTCGGCGTGAGCCTCACGGGCCCCGTGGCAAGCGACGCACCAATGCTCGAGGATCGGCGCCACGTCGCGCGCGAAGCTCACCGGTCGAGCTGGCGGCGGGGGCGCGGCGGTCGCCGGGCACGTCGGCGCGAGGGTCAGCCCCAGCACGACGAGGGCTCGAAGAAGAAGCGGCGCGGCGCCGCGGCTTTCTTGCAATTCGGATCCCGCTCCTTTAGGGTCCATGACACCTTAGCGCGATGGGCACCCGACAGCTGGATCTTATCGCGGGCGGCGCCAAGCCCAGTGCGAAGGGCAGTGGCGACGGCGGCGGCGACGGCGGTGGGCGCGGCCGCAAACGCGGCGGCGCTGCCGGTGGCGGCGGCGACGATCCCACCCCGCCGGCCGATGCGTCGCTGGTGCTCGAGGCGCAGCGGCGCTACCTGAACTACGCGGTCAGCGTCATCACCTCACGCGCGCTCCCCGATGTGCGCGACGGCCTGAAGCCGGTGCAGCGTCGGATTCTCTACGCGATGTACGCCAACCTCCACCTCTACCCGGACGCCAAGTTCCGCAAGTCGGCCACCATCGTGGGGGACGTGCTCGGCAAGTTCCACCCGCACGGCGACTCGGCCTGTTATGAGGCGATGGTCCGCCTGGCGCAGCCGTTCTCGATGCGGGTCACGCTGGTGGAGGGGCACGGCAACTTCGGCTCGCTCGACGGCGACGCCCCGGCCGCCCACCGCTACACCGAGGCGCGCCTGGCGTTGCTGGCGATGGACCTGCTCGACGAGATCAAGCAGGGGACGGTCGACTTCCGCCCCAACTACGACGGCACCACCGAGGAGCCGATCGTGCTGCCGGCCAAGGTGCCGCAGCTGCTCATCAACGGCTGCACCGGGATCGCCGTCGGCATGGCGACCAACATCCCGCCCCACAACCTGGGCGAGGTCTGCGCGGCGGCGGTCGCCATGCTCGACGATCCCAAGCTGGAGACGAAGGACCTCCTCAAATACATCAAGGGCCCCGACTTCCCCACCGGCGGTCAGGTCACCAACAGCAAGAAGGAGCTGCGGGAGATCTACGAGACGGGGCAGGGGGGGATCCGGGTGCGCGGCGAATGGAAGACCGAGTCGGGCGGGCGCGGCGGCGACCACGTCATCATCACCTCGATCCCCTACGCGCTCACCAAGTCGGGCCTGGTCGAGCGGATCGCCGATGTCATCATCAACAAGAAGCTCCCCATGCTGGTCGACGTGCGCGACGAGTCGACCGACGACGTCCGCATCGTGCTGGAGCTGAAGCAGGGCGCCGATCCCAACCTGGTGATGGCCTACCTCTACAAGCACACGCCGCTCGAGACCGGCTTCCACGTCAACCTGACCTGCCTCTTCCCCACCGAGAACCGCGAGATCGCGGCGCCGGTGAAGGTCGATCTGGCGGCGATGCTGCGCGAGTTCCTGCTCTTCCGCGAGCAGACGGTGAGGCGGCGGTTCGAGTTCGAGCTGGCGGAGCTGCAGCGCCGCATCCACATCCTGGAAGGCTTCGCCCTCATCTTCGACATGCTCGACGAGGCGATCCGGATCATCCGCAAGTCGGATGGCAAGGCCGACGCGGCCGTCAAGCTGTCGAAGCGCTTCGAGCTGTCGGACGAGCAGACCGACGCCATCCTCGAGCTGAAGCTCTACAAGCTGGCCCGGCTGGAGATCAACCTCATCCTGGCCGAGCTGGCCGAGAAGAAGGGGCGCGCCAAGGAGATCGAGTCGATCCTGGGCGACAAGCGCAAGCTCCTCAAGGTCGTGCGCAGCGAGATCAGCGAGGTGGCGGGGCGGTTCGAGGACAAGCGGCGCACCAAGATCGGCGGCGCCGGCGGCGAGGAGACCGAGTTCGTCGCCGAGGACTTCATCGTCGACGAGGAGGTGACCGTCATCCTCTCGCGCGACGGCTGGCTCAAGCGCGTGCGCGAGGTGAAGGATTTGTCGGCCACCCGGCTGCGCGAGGGGGACGCCATCCTGGCGGTCATCCGCGGGTCGACGAAAGAGCCGATGGCCATCTTCTCCAACTTCGGCAGCGCCTACGTCCTGCGCATCAACGACGTGCCGGCCTCGACGGGCTACGGCGAGCCGGTGCAGAAGCTGTTCAACTTTCGCGACGGCGAGCGGGTGGTCGGCGCGCTGTCGGTCAGCGAGAAGGACGCGCCCAAGGGGACGCTGGCGGTGGCGGTCAGCAAGAACGGCTTCGGGCTGCGCTTCGGCTTCGAGGCGCACCGCGAGCTGTCGACGCGCGCCGGGCGCCGCTTCGCCAAGCCGGCCGAGGGCGACGAGATCGTGGGCGTCACGCTGGCCGGTGACAAGGACGTCGTCTGCGTGGTGACCAGCGACGCGCGCGCGCTCCTCTGCAAGGCCGCCGAGATCCCCGAGCTGGCCAATCCTGGCCGCGGCGTCATCATCATCAAGGCGGGCGACGCGGCGGTGGTCGGCTTCGGCGTGGGCGCCGCGCGCGAAAAGGACGTGATCATCGCCGAGACCGACGACGGCAAGGAGCTGCCGGTCGGTCCGGGCCGCTTCTCGGTCACCGCGCGCGGCGGCAAGGGCCACGCGCTCAAGCGGAAGGCCAAGATCGTGCGCGTCACCGTCCCCTTGCCGGTCGCCCCGGCCCCGCTCCTCAACTGACCGGATTGAACCGAGACAACTGACGTGACGACCGGTAGCTACACCTCAGACGACATCACCGTCCTGGAAGGGCTGGAGCCCGTCCGCAAGCGCCCCGGGATGTACATCGGGGGGACCGACACCAAGGGCTACCACCACCTGCTCTGGGAGATCGTCGACAACTCCGTCGACGAGGTGATCAACGGCTACGGCACCCGCATCGAGGTGACGCTGCATGCCGACGCCAAGTCGGTCACGGTGGCCGACAACGGGCGCGGCATCCCGGTCGACGTCAAGAAGCAGTACAAGAAGTCGGCGCTGGAGCTGGTGCTCACCACGCTGCACGCCGGCGGCAAGTTCTCCTCCGGTCAGTATCAGTTCTCGGGTGGCCTCCACGGCGTCGGCTCGTCGGTGGTCAACGCGCTGTCGGAGTCGCTGACCGCCGAGGTCCGCCGCGACGGCGCGCTCTGGGAGCAGAAGTACGAGCGGGGCAAGGCGGTCAGCAAGCTGCGCAAGACCGGCGCCGCGCGCGGCACCGGCACCTCGATCAGCTTCCGGCCGGATCCGGAGATCTTCGGCAAGCAGTCCTTCTCGGCCGAGACGATTCGCTTTCGTCTCGATGCCAAGGCCTTCCTGCACAAGGGGCTCTCCATCGTCTTCAAGGACGAGGCCGCCAAGACCACGGAGACCTTCGAGCACCCGGGTGGCATCGCCGACTTCCTCACCAAGCTGGTCGCCGACCGCGGCAAGGCGCCGACCGCGCCGCAGGTCTTCTACTTCGAGCGCTCGGGAGAGGCCGGGTTCCGCATCGAGGTGGCGATGCAGTGGACCGAGTCGCACGAGGAGACCATCCGCTCCTACGTCAACGGCATCCCCACCATCTCCGGCGGCACGCACGAGCAGGGTTTTCGCGCGGCGATCGTCAAGGCGGTGCGCGCCTTCATCGAGACCTCGAACCTGGCGCCCAAGGGCGTCACGCTGACCGCCGAGGACATCCGGGAGGGCCTGGTCGGCGTCCTCTCGATCTACCTGCAGGAGCCTCAGTTTCAGGGGCAGACGAAGGAGCGGCTGGGCAGCCCGGAAGCGCAGGCGCAGGTCGACGGCGCGGTCCGCCCGGCGCTGGAGACGTGGCTGCTCGGCAACAAGACCGCCGGCGCGCAGATCGTCGAGCGGATCGCGCTGGCCGCCAAGGCGCGCGAGGCCTCGCGCGCGGCGGCGCAGGCGGTGTCGCGCAAGACGGCGGTCTCGCACCGGCTCAATCTGCCGGGCAAGCTGGCCGACTGCTCGTCGACCGATCCCGGCAAGAGCGAGCTCTTCATCGTCGAGGGGGACTCGGCCGGCGGCTCGGCCAAGCAGGGGCGTGAGCGCAAGACCCAGGCGATCCTCCCGCTGCGCGGCAAGGTGCTGAACACCGAGCAGGCCTCGCTGCAGAAGGTGCTGGAGAACAAGGAGCTGCAGGACGTCGTCTCGGCGCTCGGCTGCGGCGTGGGCGCCGACTTCAAGCTCGAGCGGCTCCGCTACCACAAGATCATCCTGCTGATGGACGCCGACTCCGACGGCCACCACATCGCGACGCTGCTGCTGACGTTCTTCTACCGCCACCTGCAGCCGCTCATCTCGGGAGGGTTCGTCTACCTGGCGCAGCCGCCGCTCTTCCGCGTCGACTACGGCAAGGAGACCTTCTGGGCGCTCGACGAACCGGACCGCACCCGCATCGTGGCCGGATTCCCCAAGAACGCGCGCCCCGACATCATGCGCTTCAAGGGCCTCGGCGAGATGCAGCCCGACGAGCTTCGCCGCACCACGCTCGATCCGGCCACCCGGCGCCTCCTGCGGGTGACCGCCGAAGACGGGGCGGAGACCGACAGAGTTCTGACGGAGCTGATGGGCAAGGACGTCGAGGCGCGGTTCAAGTTCATCATGGAGCGCGCCGCGCAAGCCGATCTGGACCTGTGACGCCGATCGGTAGACGCCGCGCGTGGCGTTTTTGTTTCGCTTCCGTCAATTCGTCAGGGGTTCCCTCAGGGCAAACCAGAAGCGTGCCGATGACCGTACCTACATCAACTACATGGGGTCATCGATGCTGCTGCACACCGATCCAGAGCTTCGCGCGCCACTTCACTCACTGGTCGAAGCACGGCGTGTGACCACCCACTTCCAGCCCATCTTCTCCGTTCGGCGGAAGAGTGTGGTGGGCCTGGAGGCGCTCTCGCGCGGCATCGGACCCCGGGGCGATCTGATCGCGCCCTACACGCTCTTCAAGCAGGCGGCGGCCGAGGGGATCGCGGGCGCGGTCGAGGATCTCTGCCGCGAGAGCGCGGTCCGCAACTTTCACCGCCTGCGCACCCGCCCCGAAGAGCTGCTGCTGTTCCTCAACCTGGATCTGACCGGCATGTCCAAGCCGTCCGCCCTGTCGGCCGAGCTGGAGGCGCTGATCCGGGCCCCCGGCCTCGATCCGCGCAACGTGGGGGTGGAGTTCCTCGAGTCACGCCTCGACGACGTCGGTCGGTTCGGCGAGCTGGCCATGGCGCTGCGCCAGCGGGGCTTCCTGGTCGTCCTCGACGACGTGGGGGCCGGGCACTCCAACCTCGATCGCATCCCGTTGCTCCGCCCCGACGTCATCAAGATCGATCGCAGCCTCATCACCGGCGTCGACGGCGACTTCTACAAGCAGGAGACCTTCAAGAGTCTGGTCAGTCTGTCGCGCCGGATCGGCGCGCTGGTGGTCGCGGAGGGGATCGAGACCGAGGCCGAGGCGGTGACGGCGCTGGAGCTGGGGGCCGATCTGCTGCAGGGGTTCTTCCTCGGCCGCCCGAGCGCGGGGGCGGCTTTCGACAACGGCGGCTTCGAGCGCGCCGCCGGCTGCGTCGAGCCGCTGGCCCGGGCGTTCAAGAGCCACATGGTCGGCCAGATCAACGCGCGCAAGACCGAGTACCGCCGCTTCAACATGATCCTGAACCGGATCCTCTGCGACATCACCAGCGCGACCCCTCCGGAGTTCGACGCCATCCTCTCGCGCCTGGTGGGCGAGTATCCGAAGATCGACTGTCTCTACGTCCTGGACGACAACGGCGTTCAGGTGACGGACACCATCTGCGGCGCCGGGCTGGCCGGGCGCTCGGGCGGGGCCATGTTCCGCCCGGCGGCCAAGGGAACCGACCATTCCCTCAAGGAGTACTTCTACGTCCTCATTGACGTCGAGCTGCAGAAGTACACCACCGATCCCTACGTCTCGCTGGCCGGCGGCCAGCTCTGCCGCACCATCAGCACCTGCTTTCGCGACGCCGCCCAGAACCGCACGTTCGTCCTCTGCGTCGACGTCCGCGCTTGAACGAGGCGGGGCGATCGCGTCGAGCGTGGTCCGGCTTTGCCGGACGAAGCTCATCGCGGGAGGTTCGGAACCCTCCCAGGGTTCCGAGCCTAACGAATCGTCGCGCCGACGTAGACGAAGGCGGTCCCCAGCGCCAGCGCCAGGCCGATGATCACGATCGGCGAGATCCGGATCTCGATCAGGAACGGGCGGTTCAGCCATTGCCAGAGCGAGGGAAACCGCGGCTCGGAGACCCGGGTCATGACGCGCGCGACCAGATCGGGGGGCGGGGTGACATCGTCGCGCAGGCGCGCCAGCTCGCTGATTCGGTTGTTCCGGGACTCCACGTTCACTAAGTGACCCCACACCTTTCAACCAGCTCACGTAACATCGCCCGCCCGCGCACCACCCGGATCTTGAGGGTGGTGATTGGGAGCCGGAGGATGCCGCGGATCTCCTCGTAGGAGAGATCCTCGGCGTCGCGCAGGATCAGCACCTCGCGGTACTTGGTGGGGAGCTTGAGCAGCGCCGCGCCCAGATGCGCCCGCCGCTCGCCGTGGGAGGCGTTGGCCTCGGGGGTGGGGGGATCGTAGGCGAACGCCGCCTCGCCGCCGTGGACCTCACGGTCGAGCGGCTGCTCGGTCCGGCGCCTCGATTTCAGCACGTCCTTCGAACGGTTGACGGCGATCCGCAGCAGCCAGGTGGAAAAAGCGTGGGGGCGCCCCTCTCCGCGGAAGCGATCGAGCGCGTTGAACGCGTCGACGAAGGCCTGCTGCGCGATGTCCTCCGCGTCGGCGCTGCTCCCCAGCATGCGCAGCGCCACCGAGAACGCCAGCCGCTGGTAGCGCTGCACGAGCGGCCGAAAGGCCTCGACGTCGCCCGCCACGCAGCGCGCGATGAGACGCCGCTCCTCTTCGTCCCGCCGGCCCACCTGCGCGTCGCCCGACGTCGGCGAGGTCGGCAACGTCGGCAAGGTCGGCTCGAACGCCCGGGGGAGCTCGGAGAGCGCGAGTGCACCGCTCTCCTCGGGATCGAGCGCGATCGCCCCCGAGGCCGAGTGACGCGAACGACCCGAATGATCCGCGGGCGGCACGAGCCGAGCCTACCGCAACTCGAGAAAAAGAGGCGCGCTATACTGAAATGATGCGCGGCGGTGTGGCGCGGGTCCTCGCCCCGGCGGTCGTGGCGACGGCTCTCTTGACGGTCACCGGCCGTGGGGCCGGAGCTGCTCCGGCGGCGGACGGCGCCGGGCAGTCCTTCTGGAGCCGCGCCGGCGGCGCCAAGGCTGTCGCGAATGGGGCAGAAGGTGCGACGGCCCGCTGGTTCGTCGCCGCCGTCGAACGGACCACGCAGGGACGCTACGTCGAGGCCGCGGCCGCTTACGGCGTGGCGCTGGCCATGGGCGCGGACGCGCCGGCGGTCTACGCCAACCTGGGCGAGGTCCTGATGGCCGACGGCCAGCTGGCGGCGGCGGAAGCGTGCTACCGCGACGCGATCGCGGCGGCGTCGGTCGTTCGTCTTCCCAACTTCGCCAACTTCGGGAGCTCGGCGAATATCGAGAGCTTGGAGGCGCAGCGCCTCGACGATCCGCGCGGGCGCGCCCAAGATCTGACGCTCGCCTATCTCGGGCTGGCGGTTGCGCTCGATCGCGACGGTCAGACCCAGGCCGCGCGCGAGATGATGCAACGGGCGCTGGCGCTCGACTCCACCACCTCCGTGCTGGCGGTGGCGGAGCTTCCCAGCTCCGATCTCTTCTTCGTTCCGGCTGGCGACGTCTACTACTACGTCGGTCTCGCCCGCTCGGTCGCCGGCCGGCGCGACGAGGCCGTGGAGGCCTTCCACGAGTTCCTGGTCCATCAACCCGCCAGCCGCTGGGCGGCGGGGGCCAAGGCCCACCTGACCGAGCTCGAGCGAAGTCCCGCGCCCGGTGTGCCGACATCGTCAGCCGGGCTGCCGGGGCCGTCGACTCCTTCTGGGCCCGGGCACGGACGGGGCAGCGGGCCGCGCGTGGTGGCCGTGGGAACCGTCTTGTCGACGGGGGGCTCGGTGGCGCCGCTGATCGATGCCGCCTGGCGCGAGCAGGCAGCGATCCTCGACGACTGCCTGAGCGCCGCGCCGGAGCTGGCCGCGGCGCGCGCCCCTCTGCGCCTCGCCGTCGAGCTCACCATCGACGGCCGCGGCCGGGTCTCCTCCGTCGCGGTGAAGCTGCCGCCCGCGGTCCAGGCCTGGCCGTCCGCCGAAAAGCTTTCGGGTTGTCTCGCCCGGGCGATCGAGACGCGCCTGCGCCTCCCTGTGCCGCCTGCCCGGCGCCCGACGCGCGCGCGCACCGAGCTGCTGGTCGGCTTCCCCTTGCCGTAGTGGGCGAGGTATAGGTGGAGGGCGGTGCGAAGCGCCAGGCCACGATACATCGCCGTCGAGGGGCCGATCGGCGCCGGCAAGTCGAGCCTGGCCGAGATCCTGAGCGAGTCGCTTCAGGCGCGGATCATCCGGGAGAGCCCCGAAGAAAACCCTTTTCTGGGGCCGTTCTACAAGGACCGGCGCCGGCACGCGATGTCGGCGCAGCTCTTCTTTCTGCTCCAGCGCTACGCGCAGCAGGGGGAGCTGGCCCAGGGGGATCTCTTCTCGCGCGGCGGCGTGGTCTCCGACTACCTGTTCGCCAAGGACCGGCTGTTCGCCTCCCTCAACCTCTCCGACGACGAGATGGCGCTCTACGACCGCATCTACCAGATGCTGAAGCCCCGCACGGTGACGCCCGATCTGGTCGTCTACCTGCAGGCCCGCACCGACGTGCTGCTCGACCGCATCCGCAAGCGCGGTCGCAGCGAGGAGCGCCCGATCCGCGCCGAGTACGTCGAAGAGGTGGCGCGCGCCTACGCCGAGTTCTTCTTCGCCTACAACGAAGGGCCTCTCCTGGTGGTCAACGCCTCGGAGATCGACTTCGTCAACAACCTCGACCACCGCAGCGAGCTGCTCGCCGTCATCGAAAAGGCGCCCGCCGGCACCAGCCACTGGAGCCGTGGGTGAACCCGCAGCCGACGCAGGTCTCGGTCCCGTAGGCGCGGTCGCGCTGAGACCGTGACGTCGCGGCGGCGCCTCGAGCCACCGGCGCCACCGGGCGCAAAATTCGAGATTGGCGTAACATGGCTTTCCTGCGTTTTTATCAACGCGCCGCGTTCGCTTCGAATGATGAACGCCGCCCCACGTGGGCACTAAGGAAAAGGGTGACGCTATGAACCGACCTCTCTTGATGACTGGGCTGGTCCTGATTTCTCTTGGCTGTGGATCGTCGAAGAGCAGCTCAGGCGACGGCGGTGGGACGGGCGGCACGAACACGAGCGGGTCAGGCGGCACGAACACCACCGGGACCGGCGGTGCGAGGTCCACCGGTGGAACGACCGGCACGGGCGGGTCGACGGCCGCCACCGGCGGAGCCGGCGGGAGCGCCGATCAGTCCGTGCTGGAGCGGAACAACCATCCCAGCCGCGACGGGATCTTCCTGCAGCCGACGCTGACCAAGGCGGCGGCCGCCACGATGGCGGCGGACACCGGCTTCAAGGCCACCTTCAGCGGCGCCATGTGGGCCTCGCCGCTCTACCTGCAGAAGGGGCCGAACGGCAAGGGCGTGTTCTTCGCGGTGACGACCGGCAACGACGTCTTCGCGCTGGACGAGACGACGGGCGCGCAGGTCTGGACCCACAACATCGGGAGCTCTCCGACGGCGAACGGCGGAAGCCCCACCTGCGGCAACATCCATCCGCTCGGCATCATCAGCACGCCAGTCATCAACACGACCACCACGCCGCCGACGATCTACGTGGCGGGCGCGATCGGGACGACGTCGATCATGAGCCACCAGGTGCACGCGCTCTCGACGACGGACGGGACCGAGGTGAGCGGTTGGCCCGTCGACGTGTCGAGCTCGACCTCGGGCAGCATCATCTTCGACACCGTGCACGAAAATCAGCGAAGCGCGCTGTCGTTGGTAGGAAACACCCTCTACGTGGCCTACGGCGGCCACATCGGCGATTGCGGCGGCTACCACGGCTGGGTGATGGGGATCGACACGCAAGATCCGGCGATGCATGGCGCCTGGGCCACTGCGGGGCAGGGCGAAGGGATCTGGGGCTCGGCCGGCATGGCGTCCGACGGCACCGGCGTGTTCGCCTTGACCGGAAACAACACCGCGCGGGTCAGCGCGCACGCCGACAGCGAAGAGGCGGTGCGCATCACCGGCATGGGGACGATGGCCGATTCGTTCTACCCCGCGTCCTGGCAGACCATGGATTCGGGCGACGCCGATCTTGGCGCCAGCAACCCGGTCTACGTCACGTTGCCCGGCGCGACGCCGTCGAAGATCTTGGTCGTCGTCTCCAAGGACGGTCACATGTACCTGCTCGACGCGACCAAGCTCGGCGGCATGGCCGGCCAGAAGGTGGACTTCATGGTCGCGAACGGCACGATGGCGATTCACACGGCGGTCGCCGCCTACACCACCGCCAAGGGGCTCTATGTCACCTTCGGGACCAACACCGGCGCCCTCTGCCCGGGCGGCGGCAGCGAGAACATCATGTCGGTGCTGATCGCGCCCGGCTCGCCGCCCACGCCGAGCGTCGCCTGGTGCGCGCCGCTTTCCGGAAAAGTGACGGGCCCGATCTCGACCACCACCGACGGCACCAGCGACGTCGTCGTCTGGTACATGAATAATGGAAAGCTCAACGGGGTCGACGGCGACACCGGGGCGTCGATTTACGCCAGCAGCAACAGCTGCGCGAACGTCGAGCAATGGACTTCGCCGATCGCCGCCAACGGACGGATCATCGTGGGGGGGACGGCAACCTCTGTTCCTGGTCACCACACTAACGAAGTGATAGTTTCCTTGCCGCGCCTCCGCTCCGGTTCGATGGACGAACCGCCCCCGGGAGGCTCGCAGAGAGGCAAGGCTATGCACCGCCGGCTCCTAATCGGATTCCTCGTTCTTCCGTTCGCCTGCTCGAGCAGTGGTGGATCGACCACCGGTACCGGCGGCTCGAGCGCCACCGGCGGGTCGAGCGCGACAGGCGGTTCGCACGCCACCGGCGGTTCGAACGCCACCGGCGGGTCCACGGGGACCGGCGGATCGATCGGGACGGGCGGCTCTGCGACCGGCGGGTCGACGGGGACGGGCGGTGGTGCAGGCGCCAAGGGGGCGGGTGGGTCGACGGGGACCGGAGGCTCTGCGACGGGCGGCGCGACCGGCACCGGCGGCGCGGCCGGCGCCAAGGGGACCGGCGGGGCCGCGACCGGCGGGACGACGGGAACGGCGGGCGCCGCCGGCACGGCCGATCAGTCGGTGCTCGAGCGGAACAAGAACCCGTCACGCGACGGCCTCTTCATCCAGCCGACCTTGACGAAGGCGGCGGCGGCGACGATGGCGGCCGATACGAACTTCAACAACGCCGCGACCTTCACCTCGGCCGTCACCAACGGCTCGAATGTGGCGGCATCGCCGGTCTACCTGGATGGCGCGACGAGCGGGGCGGGGCTGTTCTTCATCCCCACGGCTGGCGGCGACGTCGTCGCCCGCAAGGAGGACGGGACGAGTCAGTGGTCGACGAGCATCGGCGCGCCGGCCACCGGCGGCATCGGTTGCTCCAGCTTTGCGACCACGCCGCCGCTCGGGATCCTCTCGACGCCGGTGATCGACGCGACGTCCAAGACGATCTACGTGGCGGGAATCGTCGGGAGCGCCTCGGGCGTGACCGGGCAGATCGCCAGCGCCATCGACATCACGACCGGAATGGTCAAATCCGGATGGCCGGTGAAGGTCCACACCGTCGCCTCGTTCGATCCCACGATCCACAATCAGCGCAGCGCGCTGTCGCTGGTGAACGGCATCCTCTACATCGCGTACGCCGGCTATGTGGGCGACTGCGGCAGCTACCACGGCCGTGTCGTTTCGATCGACACGGCCACCCCGACCACGACGGGGCAGTGGGCCACGGGGGACATGGGCGGCGGGATCTGGGCCAGCGGCGGCATGGCCGCCGACGGCAACAACATCTACGTCGCCACGGGCAACTACGTGCCGCTCGAGACCGCCCCCGCCACCCACACCGACAGCGAGGAGGTCATCCGGCTCACCGGAATGGGGACGAAGTCGGACTTCTTCTATCCGTCGAGCTGGAGCAACTTCGACATGAACGACGGCGACGTGGGAGCGAACAACCCCATGGTCATCACGGTGCCGGGCGCGACGCCCTCGAAGCTGGTGGTGGCGATCGCCAAGGGCGGCAATGGCTACCTGCTCGACGCCTCGCAGCTTCGAGGAACGACCAGCGGCAGCGCCGCCGGCGGGCAGCTCGCCACGTTCGCGCTGGCCAGCGGCAGCGGCATGAACATCTACGGCGCTCCGGCGTCGTACAAGACGGCGATGGGGACGTACGTCGCCATGTCGTCGGCCAGCGCCACCGGATGCCCGGGGGGCGGGACGGGACGCCAGCTCATGGCGGTGCGCATCACCCCCAGCCCGCTGGCGGCCTCGGTCGTCTGGTGCGCCGCGATGGGAAGCGCCACCAACCCCATCGCCACCAGCAGCGACGGGACGTCCGACGCGATCGTCTGGTACGCGAACAGCGGCAAGCTGATGGGTGTGGACGGCGACACCGGCGCCACCATCTACAGCAGCACCAACACCTGCTCCGGGGTCCCGAAGTGGAGCTCGCCGATCGCCGTCAAGGGCCGGATCATCGTGGCCGGGAACGGACATCTCTGCGCCTGGGGCATCCCCGGAGCACTGTCGCAGGCCCCGCAGCCGGCGAAGCCGGGGCGCCACAAGCGCACGATCGCCAGCGCGGCCCACACGCAGGGCTGACCTTCGCAGCGAGGCTGCCTTACTGAGTTGGGCAGGCGGTGATGGAGGTGATCCAGCTGTCGATCAGGGCGGTGGCCTGCGTGTCCACCACGTAGGAGGCGATGAGCGGCATGCGGCCGTGATGGCCGCTGCTGTCGTCGGGCGGCGCCTTCATCCGGATCGACATGACGGACAGCTCGGGATGGCCCGGCGCCAGGGTCACCGGGTTGGTCAACCCGAACCCGCCCGTCGCCGGGGTGACGTTGCAGATGTTCCTCACGGCCAGCGGGAGTCCGAACCGGAGGTCCAGGCAGGGGTCGGTGGTGCAATCGACGTCGTCGTCCGGGCGGTGGCAGAAGGCGCAGTTCGCGTGCAGGTAGGTCGTCGCCTTCTGCTCGACCGTCGCGGATGCCGGCGGGCTCCCGAGTTGCGACGTCGTCGGCTCGATGAGGGCCGCCTTGTACGGCGTGGGGATCGGCGCCTCGAAGACGCCCATGGCCTGGAGCTTGTCGAGCTGATTGGATCCGCCGACCACCCGATTCATCTGGGCGGTCTCCAGGCCAAGCACGGCGTAGCCCTTGTCCGGGATGTGGCAGGTCATGCAGTCGTCCTGCGAGGGGAAGTGCCAGTCCACGGTGCGCTGACCAGTTGCGAAGCTCTCCTCGTCGCGGACGTTCGGCTCGAGGGTGGCGTCCGTCTGGGCCTGGTCCCACTTGTACGAAAAGCCGCCCCAGGTGGTGGCGCTGAAGTGCATGAACAGGCGCGTTTCGAGCAGCTTGCCGTCGAAGAGGAAGCTCTTCACCATCACCGTGCCGACCGGAAGCTTCCACTTGCCGTCATCGGCGTAGTCGCGGGAGCCGGGGCACTCCGACGGATTCGCCGAGCAGTTCACCACGTGAATCTGGGCGCCGTTCGGCAGCGCCATGCCGCGGGTCTTGTCGGCCCCGTCGGACCAGAGGGGGCTGTTGACCTCGTAGGGGAAGACCGAAGGAGCGAGCGCCGTCGTATCGGTCGGGCTCATGCAGCCGGTCTGGCTCAGCATCTGAATGGGTTGGGTCATGTCCGCGAACGGCACGCAGGTTTGCGGCAAGGCGGCGTTGCCGGCCGTGCCCCCGGCGCCGGCCGTGCCGCCCCCGGCGCCCGCTGAGCCGCCACCGGCGCCCGCCAATCCCCCGCCAGCGCCCACCCCGCCGCCGTTGCCATTTCCTGTTCCGCCGGTGTTGCCGGGACTGCCACCTTTGCCCCCCTGGTCGGACCCGGTGCCGCAGCTGACAGCAACAAGGGACGCAGCGGCGACCGCGAGGGGAAGTCGAAGCCACTGCGCGCTCGAGGTTCGTTTGTGTCGGAAAGAGATCATCGAAGGGAGCTCCGCCCAAGGATATGGCATCGCCTGGGGGGGATCTTCACTGAGAACGCGCCAAAATTCGCTGGATTGCGGGACCGTCGGCCGGGCCGCCGAAGCGCAGCGGCAGCCCGGTCAGCGGACCATCAGTTGCCTTTGGGCGCCAGCAGCAGACCCCAGGGAAGCCCGCCGACCTTGATCCGCTTTTCGACCACGCCGGTGGCCGCGTCGACGACGGAGATGTCGTTGGAAGGGCCGTTGGCAGTGAAGAGCTTCTTGCCGTCGGGGCTGACGGCGATCCCCCAGGGACGGGCACCGACGCCGTCGATGAGACGGGTGACCTTGCGGGTGGCGACATCGATGACGGCGACCGCCTCGCCGCGCCCCATCGTCACGTAGAGTGTCTTGCCGTCGGGCGCCAACGCCAGCCCCATGGGCCGCGGGCCGAGGACGGTCTTGGCCACCGGCTCGATCTTGATGTGGTCGGTGGCGGCGTTCTTGGCCACGTCGATGACCGTCACCTCGCGGCCGTTCTCGCAGCTGGAGAAGGCCGTCTTGCCGTCGGGAGTGAAGATGATCCCGCGCGGGCGCGGGCCGGTGGGGATCTGGGCCAGCACCTTCAGCTTGTGGGTGTCGACGGCGGTGATCTCGTTGTCGGACTCGGAGGTGACGTAGACCGCCTTGCCGTCGGGGCGGACGGTGACCCCCTCCGGCTCGTGGCCGACCGGGACCTTGTGCTTGACCTTCCCCGAGGCGAGGTCGAGCACGCTCATCTCGGCGGTCTCCTCGTTCGAGACGTAGAGCGTCTTGCCGTCGCGCGACAGATCGAACGACTCCGGATCCTGGCCGCTCTCCAGCGTGCGGAGGAGCTTGTGGCTGGCGAGATCGACGACGCCGACCCCGTCGGCGGTGCGATCGCCGGGCGGCAGCTTCGATTCATCGACGCCGGGCCCCCCGCGCGGCGATCCGGAGAGCGCGACGTAGAGCAGCTTGCCTTCGCGCGACAGCTTGATCCCGCGCGGGCGCTTGCCGACGGGGATGCGGGCGGCGACCTCCCCCTTGTCGACGTCGACCACGATGATCTCGCCGCTCTCTTCGCCGCTGACGTAGACCTCGGTGGCGGCCCGGGCGCCACCGGCGTGGCCCAGCGGTGCGACCAGGGACACGGCGATGAGTGCCAGCAGACCCGGGGTGCGCAAGGGGTACGACATGCCGCATGGATACAGCAGGTCTCGCTTGGCGGCGACAGGTTTTGGCCTTCGGACTTACGACGAACGTCGGATTTGCGGCCCCCCATCGTACCCTTGACTCGCCCGGCTATCGGCGCAGAATAACGGCCATGAAGTGGGAAACCCCGGCCTTCGTGGAGATCAACATGAGCGCCGAAATCGGCGGGTACGGCAGCGACTTCACCGACCGCGACCCCTGGGGCCCGGTGGCGACCGGCAAGCCCGCAGGCGCGACCAAGCCCGCTGGCAAGACCGAGCGCGACGCGACCGACACCGTTCGGCGCTAACGGTCCGACCAAGTCACAGCCGACCAATTCGATCAAATCCACCGGAGGGTCGAATGCAAGTCCGCGTCCTCGGTTCCGCGGCCGGTGGCGGTGTGCCGCAGTGGAACTGCGGCTGTGAGAACTGCCGAGACGCGCGGCGCGGGACGGGTGTCGTGCGGCCCCGGACGCAGGAGACGGTCGCGGTCAGCGCCGACGGCGCCTCCTGGTTCCTGCTGAACGTCTCCCCGGAGATTCGCGCGCAGATCGAGAGCTTCCCGCCGCTCACGCCGCGCGCACCGCGCCACTCGCCGATCGCGGGGCTGATCCTGACGAACGGCGACCTCGACCATTGCCTGGGCCTCCTGTCGCTGCGGGAGTCTCACCCGCTGACCGTCTATGCGACGGCGAGCGTGCGGGCCGGATTCACCGGGGGCAACGTGCTCTACCGGACCCTGGAGCGGTTCGAGGGGCAGGTGACCTGGCGCGCGCTCGACGTCGATCCGGGGCGGGCGCAGCCGCTCGGCGATTCGGGGCTGACGGTCACGGCGATCGCCACGCCCGGGAAGCTGCCCCTGCACCTGGAGGCGACCTGCACCCACTCGGCCGGGGACAACATCGGGCTCGTCATTCACGACACGCGCACGGGCGGGCGGCTGGCGTATTTCTCGGGGGTGGCCGGTCCGGCCCCGGCGATCTCGCGTGCTCTCGGCGACGCGGACGTGCTGTTCTTCGACGGGACGTTCTGGTCGAGCGACGAGCTGATCGCGGCGGGGCTCGGCACGCGACGCGCGGAGGAGATGGCGCACTGGCCAGTGGGGGGCGCCGAGGGGAGCGCGGCGTTTTTGGCTGGGCACCGGGGGCGGAAGCTCCTGATTCACGTCAACAACACCAATCCAATCTTGCGCGAGACCAGCGCGGAGCGACGGGCGCTCGACGCCGCGGGGATCGAGGTCGCCGTCGACGGTCTGGAGCTGTCGCTGTGAGCGCGGGCGACCCGCAGACCTTGCCGTCGTCTGAACTGCTGACGCCCGACGAGCTGGTGGCGCGGCTGCGCGCCGAAGGGGTCCGCCGCTACCACGACCAGCATCCGTTCCATCAGCGGATGCACGCGGGGAAGCTCTCCCGCGCGGAGCTCCAGACCTGGACCCTGAACCGCTACTACTATCAGACGCGGATCCCGATCAAGGACGCGATCATCGTCTCCAAGTCGGAGGATCCGGCCTTCCGGCGGGCCTGGATCCGGCGCATTCACGATCACGACGGCGAGGCGCCCGACACCGGGGGCCTGGCGCAGTGGCTGCGGCTGGCCGAGGCGGTCGGGCTCGCGCGCGACGAGGTGGCCAGTTGCCGGCGCGTGCTGCCGGGGGTGCGCTTCGCCTGCGATTCCTACGTCGCGCTCTGCCGTGACAGCCCGCTGGTGGTGGCGGTCGCCTCGTCATTGACCGAGATGTTCGCGCCCGATCTGATGGCGAAGCGGATCGCGGCCTGGGAAGAGCACTACCCCTGGGTCGGCGCCGAGGCGCTCGGCTACTTCCGCGGGCGCGTGCCGCGCGCGCGCCGCGACGGCGAAGAGGGGCTGGCCTTCGTGGTGGCCAACGCCCGCTCGCGTGCGCTGCAGGAGGCCTGCGTGGCGGCGCTGGTGCGCAAGACCGAGATCCTCTGGCACCTGGTCGACTGCGTCGAGGCGGCGAGCGTGCGGAGCCCGGCATGATCGGCCCCGACTCCCGGGTCAGCCTGGCGCGCCAGGCGCGGCTCAAGCTCGATCCGCGCACCGGCCGGCAGATGCTGCTTTATCCCGAGAAGGGGCTCGACCTGAACGACACCGCGGCCCGGGTCGCGGCGCTCTGCCGCGAGGAGCGGGCGGTCCGGGACATCGTCGAGCGGATGGTCGCGGCGGCCATCGACAGCCCGATCGCGCGCAGGCAGATCGAGGACGAGGTGCTGGCCTTCCTGCGGGCGCTCGAGGACCGCGGCCTGCTGATGGTGCGCAACCCGTGACGGCCGACCAGGTCCCGCGCCCGTACACGCTGATCGCCGAGCTGACCTACCGCTGTCCGCTCTCCTGCGCCTATTGCTCGAACCCGCTGGAGCTCGCCCGCCACGATGCGGAGCTGACGACGGAAGATTGGGCGCGCGTCTTCGCCGAGGCCGCCGCGCTCGGCGTCCTGCAGGTCAACCTGACCGGCGGCGAGCCGCTGGTCCGCGGGGATCTCGAGGCCCTGGTGGCTGCGGCGCGGAGGAGCGACCTCTACATCAACCTCATCACCAGCGGCATCCCGGCCAACCCCGAGCGCCTGGCGCGCCTTGCCGCCGCCGGGCTCGACAGTCTCCAGCTCTCCGTGCAGGACAGCGATCCGCACGGCGCCGCCTGGATCGCCGGGCGCGACGACCTTCCGGCCAAGATGAGGACGGCGGCGGCGACGCGGGCCCTGGGGCTGCCGCTCACGCTCAACGTCGTCCTCCACCGCGGCAACATCGCGCGCGTCGGCGAGTTCGTGGCGCTGGCCGAGCGCCTCGACGCCGCCCGCCTCGAGCTGGCCAACACGCAGTACCTCGGCTGGGCGCTGGCCAACCGCGAGGCGCTGCTGCCGTCGCGCGCGGCCGTCGACGAGGCGCGCGCCGTCGCGCTGGCCGCGCGCGACCGTTTGCGTGGCAAGATGGAGATCCTCTTCGTGCGCCCCGACTACCACGCCGATCGCCCGCGCGCCTGCATGGACGGCTGGGCCCGCCGTTACATCGTCGTCACGCCTGACGGGATTGCGCTCCCTTGCCACCAGGCGCTGGAGATCGCCGCGCTGTCATCGTCCTGGGAGAACGTCCGCGCCCGCGGGCTGGCCGACATCTGGACCGATGGCCCCGGCTTCCGCGCCTTTCGCGGCGAGGCCTGGATGCCCGAGCCCTGCCGGACCTGCGACGAGCGGACGGTCGACTTCGGCGGCTGCCGCTGTCAGGCCTTCGCGCTCCTCGGCGACGCGGCCGCCACGGACCCTGCCTGCGCGCTGGCCCCGCGGCATGACCTGGTGATCGAGGCGCGCGCCCACGCCGCGGACGCGCCCGCCGAATCGCCGCTCCGGCTGCGCCGCCTGCGTCAGGTTTCATGAAGACCGCCGCGATCGAAGTCACCGATCTCAAGAAGCGCTACGCGGAGGTCGAAGCGGTGCGCGGCATCGGCTTTTCTGTGATGGCCGGGGAGATCTTCGGGTTCCTGGGTCCCAACGGCGCGGGCAAGACGACGACCATCAAGATCCTCTGCACCCTCTTGCAGGCGACCTCGGGGACGGCACGGCTGGCCGGGCTCGACGTGGCGACCTCTCCCGCAGAGGTCCGTCGCCGGATCGGCGTCATCTTCCAGGACCCGGCGCTCGACGATCGGCTGACCGCCGACGAGAACCTGATGCTGCACGCGGTGGCCTACCGCGTCCCGCGGGCCGATCGCCGCGGCCGCATCGACGAGGCGCTGCAGTTCGTCGACCTGTTCGAGCGCCGCAAGGATCTGACCCGCACCTTCTCGGGCGGCATGAAGCGCCGGCTGGAGATCGCGCGCGGCCTGGTCCACCGCCCCGACATCCTGTTCCTCGACGAGCCGACCACCGGCCTCGATCCGCAGACCCGCGCGCGAACCTGGGAGGTGCTGCGCGGCCTGCGGGAGAAATACGGCACGACATTGTTCCTCACCACGCACTACATGGACGAGGCCGAGAACTGCGATCGGATCGCCATCGTCGACCACGGCCTGATCGTCGCGCTCGACACGCCGGCCGCGCTCAAGCAGCGGGTCGGCAAGGATCAGATCGCGGCGCGAACCGCCGATCCCGCCGGGCTGGCCCGGCTGCTCCTGGAGAAACATGGCCTGGCCAGCACCCCGGCGGACGGCGGCCTGACGTTCCTGGTCCCCGAGGGGGACGCCTTCATCGTGAAGCTGCTGACCGCCTCCGATCGCCCACCGCTGGAAGGGATCAGCGTGCGCCGCCCGACGCTGGACGACGTGTTCCTCTCGCTGACCGGGCGCCAGATCCGCGCCGAGGGGGCCGAGGGGAACGCGGCCAAGCTGCGCGCCCTGGTGCGGAGGCGGGGATGATCCGGAGGCGCGGATGATCGAGGTCGTCTACGCGCTCTGGCGCCGCGACATGATCAAGTTCGTGCGCGATCGGCGGCAGCTCGTCACCAGCCTGACGCGTCCGTTCCTCTGGCTGCTGGCCTTCGGGTTCGGCCTGCGCGCCTCGGTCCGCTTGCCGACGGGCGGGACCGACTACGTGTCGTTCCTGGTGCCCGGGCTGGCGGCCATGACGGTCCTCTTCGCCAGCATGTTCGCCGCCATCTCGATCGTCTGGGAGCGGGAGTTCGGTTTTCTCAAGGAGCTCCTGGTGGCGCCGGTTCCGCGCGGCGCCATCGTGGCCGCCAAGATCCTGGCCGGCAGCGCCACCGCGCTCATCGAGGTGACGCTCATGTTGCTGCTGTCGCCGCTGGTGGGGGCGCGGTTCAGCCCGCTCGGCGCGCTGGCCTCGTTGCCGCTGCTGGCGATCTTCGGGATGACGGTCAACGCGCTGGGGATCGTGGTGGCGGCGCGCATGAAGTCCTTCGAGGGGTTCGGCTCGGTGGTGAACTTCGTCATCCAGCCGGTGTTCTTTCTCTCGGGCGCCCTCTACCCGATCGTCGGGCTTCCCCGCGGCCTCCGCGCAGTGGTCTTCATCAATCCGATGTCCTACCTGGTCGACGCCGTGCGCGGGCTCCTCATCGGGCATCACAGCTTTGCGCTGCTGGTCGACGTCGCGGTGATCCTCGCGTCGGCCGTGGTCTTCGCGGCCCTGGCCACCCGCTCGTTCCGCCGGATGGAAGCCTAGGCGAGCGTGCTAGGCTAGACCGATGGCGCCCGAGGCCAAAGTCACCGCGGCGACGTTGCGCGCGCGCAAGGGGACCGGCGAGCGCGTCGCGGTCCTCACCGCCTACGATGTGGTGTTCGCGCGCCTGGCGGACGGGGCCGGCATCGACGTCGTGCTGGTGGGCGACAGCCTGGGGATGGTCGTCCAGGGGGAGCGCTCCACGCTCGGCGTGACGCTCGACGAGATGGTCTATCACAGCCGCATCGTCGCCCGCGGCATCAGCCGCGCGCACCTCGTCGCCGACATGCCATTCATGAGCTACCAGGCGTCGGTCGAGGACGGCATGCGATCGGCGGGGCGCCTCATGAAAGAGGGGCGCGCCGAGGCGGTGAAGCTGGAAGGGGGCCTGGAGGTCGCGGAGCTCTGTCGCCGGTTGGTGCGCGCCGGGATCCCGGTGATGGGACACGTGGGGCTGACGCCACAATCGATTCACCAGCTCGGCGGCTTCAAGGTGCAGGGGCGCACCGACGCGCAGCGCGCGAAGATCATCGAAGACGCGTGCGCCCTCAGTGACGCCGGCGCCTACGCCATCGTGCTGGAGGCGGTCCCACACCCCCTGGCCGGGGAGATCACGCGCGCGGTCTCGGCGCTGACCATCGGCATCGGCGCTGGCGCCGACTGCGACGGGCAGGTGATGGTGATGCACGATCTGCTGGGGCTGCAGCCGAGCTGGAAGCCGCGCTTCGTCCGCCGCTACGCCGAGATGGGCAAGGGCGCCGGGGAGGCGTTCGCCGCCTATGCCGCCGACGTCCGCGCCGGTACGTTCCCGGCGGCCGAAGAGACCTACGAGTAAGTTCGGCCGCGTCTTGTCTCCTTCCGCCAAAGCACCGCAGGTCATTCGCACCTCGGCCGAGATGACGGCTTGGTCGCGCGCCGCCCGTTCGCGCGGCGAACGAATCGCCTTCGTGCCGACGATGGGCGCACTGCACGCCGGCCACGTCGCGTTGCTCGAGGAGGGGCGCCGCCGCGGGGACAAGCTGGTGCTGTCGATCTTCGTGAACCCGACGCAGTTCGGTCCCAACGAGGATCTCGCCCGCTACCCGCGCGATCTCCCGGGCGATCTCGCCAAAGCGGCCGGCGCGGGGACCGACGTCGCCTTCGTCCCCGAGGCGCCTGAGATCTACCCGGCAGGTTTTCAGACGACGATCGAGGTCCGCGAGCTCGCCCGCGGCCTCGACGGCGCCTTCCGGCCCGGCCACTTCGCCGGCGTGGCCACGGTGGTGGCCAAGCTGTTCAACATCGTCCAGCCGGATGTGGCCGTCTTCGGCCAGAAGGACTTCCAGCAGCTCGCCATCGTCCGGCGCCTGGTGGCCGATCTGGCGATGGGGATCGAGATCGTCGGCCTGCCGACCGTGCGCGAGCCCGACGGCCTGGCCATGTCCTCGCGCAACGCCTATCTCTCGGCGGCCGAGCGAATCCGCGCGCTGTCGATCTCGCGCGCGCTCTTCGCCGCCCGCGATCGCGCGGCGGCCGGCGAACGGGACGCGCGGGCGCTGGTCGATGCCGCCCGCGCCGCGCTGGACGTCGATCGCGTCGACTATCTGGAGCTCTGCGACGCTGCGACCTTGCTCACTCTCGTACAAATCGATCGACCTGCCGTCCTGCTGGTCGCCGCCTTCGTCGGCCGCACGCGCCTCATCGACAACATCCAGATCGGTGCGTAGGTTTTCCGCATGAGCGAGATCAAGACCCACGCCGGTGGTTGTCACTGCGGGCGGGTGCGCTACGAGGTCGACCTCGACCTCTCGAAGCCCGTGATCGCCTGCAACTGCTCGATGTGCGGGAAGGCGGGGACGTGGCTGACGTTCGTCCCGGCGGAGCGCTTCCGGCTGCTCTCGGGCGAGGCGGTGCTCCGCGAGTACAAGTTCAATCACCTGGTCATCCAGCACCTCTTCTGCGGCAACTGCGGGATCAAGTCCTTCGCCCGCGGCAAGGGGCGCGACGGCGGCGACCAGATCGCCATCAACGCCCGCTGCCTCGACGACGTGGATCTCGAACAGCTCAACGTCCAGAAGTTCGACGGGAAGTAGCGCTAGTTGGAGGCGGGCTCTGGGCGAGCTTCTCCGAGAGGCTGCAGTCTTGATCGGCGTCTTCGGAAGTCTCGACTCCATTCTCAGGGGGAATCGTTTCGCATCGACGATCGCCTCGCGAAATCGAAGAAGCGCCGCTGACGCGCCCGCGCTGGCGTAGGTCCGCGCAGACCCGCTAGTCGAGGCGCGCGATGTGCCCCAGCTTCTCGGGGAGATCCATCCGATAGAACTGGCGCAGCTCCGTCAGCAGCGCGTCTGTTCGTTCGGGCCGGACAAACCGGCGCTCCAGCGTGCCGGCGTAGCGGTTGGCCCCGCTGTTGGCGGCGCGGTAGCGGGCCCGCTCTTCCTCGTCGAGATCGTCGGCCAGGCTCACATCGCCGTAGAGGCGACGGCGGAGGCCCGGCGTCGGCCCCGACACCAGCAGGCAGCAGGCGAACTTGTCGACCTCCGCTTGCAGCTCCAGCTCCAGCTGGGAGACGCCGCGATCGTCGGCCGCCCGCAGCGCGACGTAGATGAAGTGGCTCACCCCTTCGACGGCCAGGCAGAAGTCGCTGAAGTTCCGTTCGTCGATCCCGATCGCCGTCGGATCGTGTCGCTCGAGGTTGGCCACTGCGGCCGCGTCGACGAAGAGGCCGAGCCCCAGCTCGCCGCCATCCTGCTGGACCAGCAGCTGCTCGCGCGGCGCGCGTTCCAGGCCGGCTGCGGCGCGGGCGGCTTCGTCGATCATGAAGGCGTCGATCGCCAGGTGGGTCTCGACGCGATAGAGCGCCTCCAGGCCGAGCTGCAGGCGCGCCAGCACCGAGAGCCGGGCTGCCCGCGCCGGCGTCGGTCTCACTGCGGGCGGTCGCCTCCGCGGCCGATCACCACCCCCAGCGCCGCCAGCCGCGCCGCCGCCGACTGGCTCTTGGTCTGCCGCCAGAGGCGATAGAGCCGCACCACGTCCTGATTGCTGGCTGGAACCGCCATCCGCCGGCTGACCAGCGCCAGCGCGCCGACGAAGCGGACGAAGTTCGCCGCCAGCTCGCTGAACACGTCGCTGAACGGATCGCCGGTCCAGCCGGTGCCCCCGCGGGCCAGCTCCCCGTACGCGGAGCCGCCCATCCCGATGTAGTAGTCGACGTCGACCGGGCCGCCCACCAGGTGCTCGCTCCAGAACCCCGACAGGTAGAGCGAGGTGTCGCCGATGTCGCGAAGCTGACGCCGCCGCTCCAGCAGGGGGGCCTCGTTCGCCGCCGCCATGCGCAGCGCCAGCGGCGTCTCCTCGATCCGCTGGGCGGCGTAGCTCGCCAGCAGCTGAACGATGTAATGCTCGACCAGGGTCCCGGGGGACAGCCCCTCATCCCGGAACGCGCGGTCGACCTCCTCGTGAAAGAACCCTTCGACGTTGCGCGCGAGGTCCATAGATCAGCTATGCGGTCGGCGGATCAAAAAGTCAACGAATTCACGAATGATTCCAAATACATGGCGGTATGTTTCGTTGGCAGACGGAGATCCCGGATGCCAGACGGTCGAGCCAACCCGTTGACTCGGAAGGGTTTGGGACTAAAGTCCCGCGCTGGCACTCAACCAACTTGAGTGCCAGGCTTGTTCGTCCTTGCTCGGCAGGGACATGAAACCGTTCTCAACCGTTCGGAGGATCCAGAGATGAAAGTTCGCCCGTTACAGGACCGCGTGCTGGTCCGTCGCATCGCCGAAGAAGAGAAGACCAAGGGGGGGATCATCATCCCCGACTCCGCCAAGGAGAAGCCGGCCGAGGCCGAGGTCATCGCCGTCGGCAACGGAAAGTTCGACGACAAGGGCGCGCTGCGCCCGCTCACGGTCAAGAAGGGCGATCGCGTCCTCTTCGGCAAGTACAGCGGCAACGAGATCAAGATCGACGGCGTCGATCACCTGATTCTGCGCGAGGACGACATCCTCGGCGTTCTGGAGAAATAAGGAGACCCCATGGCAGCCAAAGAGATTCTGTTCGACGAGGCGGGACGCTCCCGCATTCTGGCCGGCGTCAACGCGCTGGCCGACACGGTCAAGGCGACGCTCGGCCCGCGCGGCCGCAACGTCGTCATCGAGAGGTCCTGGGGCGCCCCGACGGTGACCAAGGACGGCGTCACCGTGGCCAAGGAGATCGAGCTCGAAGACAAGTTCGCCAACCTGGGCGCGCAGATGGTCAAGGAGGTCGCCTCCAAGACCTCCGACACCGCCGGCGACGGGACCACCACGGCGACGGTGCTGGCGCAGGCCATCTTCCGCGAGGGCGCCAAGATGGTGGCCGCCGGCCACAACCCGATGGAGCTCAAGCGCGGCATCGACAAGGCGGTCGAGAAGATCGTCGAGGCGCTGAAGAAGATCTCCAAGCCGACCAAGGGCCAGAAGGACGTCGCGCAGGTCGGGACGATCAGCGCCAACGGCGACGAGTTCATCGGCAAGACCATCGCCGAGGCGATGGAGAAGGTCGGCAAGGAGGGCGTCGTCACCATCGAAGAGGCCAAGTCGATGGAGACCACGCTCGACGTCGTCGAGGGGATGCAGTTCGATCGCGGCTACATCTCGCCCTACTTCGTGACCGACGCGGAGCGGATGGAGGTCAAGCTCGACGACCCCTACATCCTCATCCACGAGAAGAACATCAGCAGCATGAAGGATCTGCTGCCGATCCTCGAGCAGGTGGCGCGCTCCGGAAAGCCGCTCCTCCTCATCGCCGAGGTCGAGGGTGAGGCGCTGGCCACGCTGGTGGTCAACAAGCTGCGTGGCACGCTGCACGTCGCCGCCGTCAAGCCGCCGGGCTTCGGCGATCGCCGCAAGGACATGCTCAAGGACATCGCGGTGCTCACCGGCGGTCAGGCCGTGACCGAGGACCTGGGGATCAAGCTGGAGAGCATCACCCTCAAGGACCTGGGCCGCGCCAAGCGCGTCACCATCGACAAGGACAACACCACCATCGTCGACGGCGGCGGCAAGAAGCCGGAGATCGAGGCGCGGGTGAAGCAGATCCGCGCGCAGGTCGAGGACACCACCTCGGACTACGATCGCGAGAAGCTGCAGGAGCGCCTGGCCAAGCTGGTGGGCGGCGTGGCGGTCATCCGCGTCGGCGCGGCGACCGAGACGGAGATGAAGGAGAAGAAGGCCCGCGTCGAAGACGCGCTGCACGCCACGCGCGCGGCCGTCGAAGAGGGGATCGTTCCGGGCGGGGGCGTCGCGCTCATCCGGGCGCTCGCCTCGACCGACAAGCTGGAGGGTCTCTCGGAGGAGCAGCAGATCGGCGTCTCGATCGTTCGCCGCGCCTGTGAGGAGCCCTGCCGTCAGATCGCCGCCAACGCCGGCAAGGAAGGGTCGATCGTGGTCAACAAGATCCGCGAGGGCAAGGGCGCCTTCGGGTACAACGCGGCCACCGACGAGTTCGAGGATCTCGTCGAGGCGGGCGTGATCGATCCGACCAAGGTGGTCCGGTCGGCGCTGCAGAACGCGGCCTCGGTCGCCTCGCTGATGATCACCACCGAGGCCCTGATCGTCGACCGTCCGAAGGAGGAGGCTCCGGCCCCGGCTCCGGGCGGCGGCGGCATGGGCGGGATGGGCGGCATGGGGGGCATGGGCGGGATGATGTAGCCGCTCCCGCGGTTCACCGCCCGTTCCAACAGACGGCGAGTCGGGGTTCTCCCGGCTCGCCGTTTTCATTTGCTGCCCTTCACTTCTCGAGCGCGCCGGTCACCGACAGCAACAGCGTCTGGCGCTGGTAGCTGATCGAGGGGTTCCCCAGCTCATTGGCGTAGAAGGTGTATCGCGCGATGAGGCGCAACCGGTCGCCGAGGTCGTGAGAGAGATCGACGCGAACGCTCGACCGGTTCTCGTCCTCGATCGCCTCGATGCTGGAGAAGCTGTTGCCGGCCGGGGTCGCGCCAATCGGTTGAGGCTGGGCGTAGTGTGCGAACAGCAGCTCGCCGCGCGCTGCCAGCGTCAGCCCACCGGGCAGCGGGCCCGCGAAGCGCGCGGTCACGATGTGGCGCATGACCGTCTCGCCGTAGCTGTTCGAACGGTTGTATTGAAAGGCGTAGCCGGCCCCCACCAGCACGCGGCCGACCCGCTGGACGTCGAGGTGGCTCATGAGGAAGTCGTCGCGTCGCAGATCGGGCCCCGAGCAGGCGAAGCCCGGCGGAACGTTCAACGCCGGCGGGCAGTCGGTGGTGAGCGCCGGCCCGCCGAACGTCCGATCCTCGTAGCTGGCGCCGGTGCTCGCCTCCCAGTCGGCATCGCCATCGGTCTGGCGCACCCAGCGCAGCTCTGCGGCGACCGTCGGTGCGTTGAAATCGTAGTCGCGATCGGGCTTGAACAAGAAGCTCCGGTAGCCGGCGATGATCGAGAGGTCGAAATGCTCCGCGGCGATCCACCCGAGTTGCACCGTGGAGGCGAGGGAGCGAAAGTCGCGCCGTTCGCTGGCATCGACCAGATTCTTCGCGGGCGCCTGGAAGGCCTCGTAGTAGCCGCCGGACAGCGTCAGCGTCGCCCGGGGCCCGAGCGCCTTCGCCCAGGCGATCGAGGATTGGGCGATGGCCACGTCCTCGTCGGTGGCGGCTGGAGCGTCGTAGATCTTCCCGGCCGCGGTCGCCCCCAGCGTCAAGATCTGGCCGTCTGCGATCAGGTCGGACAGCGTCCCCGCCAGCACCAGGCGCTCAAGGGGCGAAGCGACGATGGGCGGGTTGTTTGCCCCGGCGACCATCTCCGTCCGATGGGCGTTGGTGTCGTACTCGAGCCCCACCTCGGTCCGCAGGGTGTAGCGCTCGGTATCGGGCGCGCCGTCGGTCTGGGCGCGGGCCGTGCCGAAGGAGCTCCCGAGCACCATGCCGGACACCATGCAGATCTTGGCGAGGAGCGAGAGCGCCGCCAGCGCCGGACGACCCATGCCTCGGCAGTGTATCCGGGGGCCGACCCGCCGTCAGCGCGGCGTGCGCGCGGTCTGGCGCATCGCGCGCGCCTGGCCACCGAGTGCGTCGGCGCGCGCCCGCAGCGCGGCCACCGCCCGCTGCAGCGCCTGCACCGATGAGGTCTGAGACCTGGTGCCTTCGAGGCGGCGGATGTCGGCGACGGTGGCGGGATCGAGCAGATCGCGCAGCTCCAGCGACAGCGCCGTGGGCGGCGCTCCGGTGAGCGGCGTGGGCGGCGCGCTCCCGGCCGACGTGGTGGCCGGGTTGGAGCCGGTGCTGGCGCTGCCCGACACCCCCAGGGTCGGGCGATCGACGGTCTGCGCGCCGTTGCCCGTCGGTAGCGCCACGGGCGCCCCGGCGTGCCCGGCGCTGTCGGCGGCGGGGATACTCACCACCCGCCGATTCGACCCTTCGAGGGGCGCGAACGGATCGCAATCCAGCTCCGCCGCGCGTCGCCGCAGATCCTGCCGCCCCTTGAGCTCGACCACGCGGTGGTCGAGGGCGTCCGCCTCGAGTCGCACGCGGCGCGCGCGATCGTCCAAGATGTCTGCCTTGGCCTGCAGATCGCTGGGGCTGTCCGTCGGCGCGGCGACCGGCAACGGCCCCGGCTCGAGGGCCGGCGCGCGCAGCCCGAGGCGCGCCTCGATGTCGATCAGGCGGCGGGCCAGCGCCTCGGCGTCCGCCAGCCGCGCGCGCAGGCGGTAGTCGTCGCCCACGCCGCGCGCGGACCGCTTGAGGGCGTCGATCTCGGCGTTGACGCGATCGAGCTGGGCCCGCAGGCGCGCCCGCTCGGCGGTCAGCGCCAGGTCGCCGGACGCCGGTGGGGCGCCGGCGACGGCCGGGGAAGGCTCCGCACGGACAACCGGCGGCGCAACTCCCAGCCCCGCGGCGAGCGCGAGCAGCGCGCAAAGCCGGGCGGAGCTGATGTTCGGCATCGTGACGGCGTCCCCTGAGAACCGCTAGGATAGCAATGCTCGTACCACCGTTGTGGCATTCGCTGCGGTCGAACTTCGTTCGTCTGCCGCGCCGCCCCCTCAGATTCTTGAGAGACGGGGCAAAATCGTTGATGCTACCGGCGCATGCGCTCTCTCCTGGTCGTGGTCGTCGGGTCCCTGGTGATGGGTTGCGCCACCGAAGGCCCCGCGCCCAATGACATCAAGCCGCGCGCCAATTTGACGGCCGCCGACTTCTACCCGCTGGCGCCGGGCTGGAAGTGGGCCTACGACGTCGAGAAGGACGGCATCAACATCCTGGCCACGTACGCGGTGCTCGAACGGACCGGGGACACCGCGGTGGTGCAGACCGGCGACGAGAAGCTGACCTATGCCGTCACGCCTGACGGGATCGTGCAGAAGGACGGCGGCATGCTCGGCGACTACGTCATCAAGAACCCCGTGAAGGCGGGCGCCGAATGGGCGGTCGAGGGGGGGCGGGCGCACCTCGCCTCGGTGACGGCCGACTTCAAGCTCGATTCGGGGGAGCACTACTTCGGCTGCATCGTCATCGAGGTCACCCGCACCGATCCGGTGCGCGTGACGCGCACGACGTTCGCGCCCGATCTCGGGCCGGTGATGCTGGAGGTGCAGGTGCAGGACGGCGCCAAGTTCACCACCATCACGCGGGCCCGCCTGCGCGCCGTCACCCGCCCGGGCGACGCGGCGCTGTAGCGAGCGAGGGGACCTCGGGCGCCAGCCGTTCGTCGCGGCTGTAGTTGAAGTAGCGCTTGAGCCTGAGAAACCTCGATTCATAGAGGTGCCAGCTGAGGATCGCGGCCCCCATCGACACCGCCGCCGCGATCGAGGCGTGGGCGACCACGGCCAGCAGATAGGAGTGCAGGCGCGCGGCCAAGCTCTCCACCGAGAGCCCGGCGCGGTCGAACACCGGCCAGAGCAGACCGTGCAGGACGTAGAGGCCGTAGCTGTATTTTCCAAACAACGTGAGGGCGCGGCTCTCGAGGAGGCGACGCCCGTACGAGCTCGCCGGCGCGGCGATCGCCAGCACGACCACCGCAGCGAACAGGATCGCCAGCAGGGAGTATCCGGCCGTCTGCATGAAGCGGCCGGGCCAGAACGTGTTCCCCGTGAGCACCATCGAGCCGAGCAGGACCGCCAGAGAGAGGCCAGCGAGGAGACGGGCGAGCGGCACGCCGCGCGCGAGCTGCCCGCCGTTGGCGGCGAATCCCGCGATCCAGGCCCCCGCCAGGAGGGCGTCCATTCGGCACGGGGTGAAGGTGTAGATCGCGTTCGGCGAGATCCCCGCCGCCACGAACAGGAGTCGCAGGCAGATACAGCACAAGGCCAGCACGCCGCAGAGGCGCGGCAGGTTTCGCGGATCGGTCCTCCGGACGATCAGCGGCCAGAGCAGATAGAACTGCTCCTCCACCCCCAGCGACCAAAAATGGCCGAAGTTAAGCCCCAGAACGTTGGGGGTGTTGAACCACCCGCCGGTCACCAGAGGATAGATGTTGCTGGCGTAGAGCCAGAGCCAGAGGGGGGATGGTCCCGCCGGCGGTGCTCCGGCGCCCATCACCAGCGGCGCCAGCAAGAGCACGACCGTCAACACGCCATAGGTGAGCGGGAAGATTCGCAGAACGCGCCGCATGTAGAAGTCACGAAAGAAGAAGGGCGACGTGCGGGTGGCGAGGAGAATTCTGGTGATCAAGAAGCCCGAGAGGACGAAGAAGAGATCGACCCCCACCCAGCCGGCGTAGGCCGCCTTGAACAGCAGGTGGGCCAGCGGGTTGCGGTGCGTGCCGTTGCCGAAGTGGACCAGCATCACCAGCAGGATGGCGATGCCACGGAGGCCGTCGAGAGGCTTCAGCCGTTCCGGGACCACCGCACCGCGATCGTATCACGGCGCGAAGTGAGGCGAGACGAGCCTCGGCGGCGCGAAGTGAGGCGAGGCCAGCCTCGGCGGCGCGCGCTCAGAAGAGTGCCAGGAGGAGGGCGATGAGCCCTCCCGCCAGCGACGTCCAGGCCAGCCCGGCGGCGAACCGGAGCTCGGCGGCGAAGGCCAGCGGGTTCCGGGTGGTGACGATCAGCGGCTGGTCGGCGCGCCCGACGAAGAGCGGAGAGACGCCACCGCGGTGAGCTCCACCGGCGTCGCGATCGGGGGCCAGGATGACCGGCCCGGCGACATGAACCTCGTCCCCCTCGCAGAGCGAGGTCTCGAGGTGCAGCGCCCAATCGGGCCCGGCGATCTCGTGGCAGTTGTCGCTGCGGATGAAGATGACCGGGCCGGCGAGATCGACGCGCGCCGCGCCGGTCGCGTCGGCGATCGTCACCTCGCCGCCGCCGTGCTCGTGGCGCCGCTCCGCCGGGCTCACCTCGACGGTGTGCCAGTAGACGCAGGGCGAACCCGACAGCGGGGCGCGCAGGTGATCGGGCGAGACGACGCGCGCAGCGACGTGGGCGAGGTCGTCCTCGCTGGTGCCGTCCACATGGCCCAGCTTGCTCACCGAGCGGATCCCGCTCGGCCACGGCTGCGACAGCAGCGGCGCCAGCCGTCGCCGCCGCCGGGCGATCCCCGCCAGCAGGCAGGCGCCCCCCAGCAGCCATCCGAGGGCGACCCAGGCGCCCGGGAAATTGACCATCCCGAGCGCGCGCGGGCCGAGCGCGATCTGTCCAATGGCGCCGAGCAGCCCCGCCGCGATCTGTCCGGCGGCGAGCAGGCCACAGGCCGCCTGTCCGATGCCCCAGCCAAGCCCGATCGCCGCCTGACCGACGCTGACCGCGCCCAGCGCGACCTGTCCGACGGCGATGATGCCAATGGCGATCTGACCGACCGCGATCACGCCCACGGCGGGTGGACGCCGGCCGGTCGTCGGGTCGATCCCGCGCACCACGTGCACCAGCGGCAACCGACCGATCCGCAGGCGTGACCGGTATTCGAAGCTCGCCGCCCCAGGCTGCTCCGTTGTCTTCGTCGCCGCCGTCGCCCCTGTCCGCGCCGTCCCTTCATGCGCAGCCATCAGTGAAGCCTACGTCTCGGCTCCGGCCCCTGCAACGTTCAGCTTTGCGTATAGTCTCGGTTCGTGAGGGCGCGCGCCTCTGGAACGGTCCCCATCGCGCCCGTCGGCGTGCCCGACCGCGGGCCCGACCCTGTGCCCGACCGCGTGCCCCTCCTGGTGACGGCCCTGATCGCGGTCGTGGCCGCGGCCGCAGGCGGTTGCGGCGCGTCGCGTCCGGCCGGCCGGGCCGTCGCCGCCGGCGCGCCGACCGTGGCGGTCCCGGCCCGGGTGCGCAGCAACATCTTGCGGGCGGACTACGCCGGCTCGGCGCGTTGCGCCAGCTGCCACGCGGAGATCACCGCGGCCTGGCAAGGCTCGCCGATGCACCTCATGACGCGGCGGCCGGAGGGGGCGCGCATCCGGGCGCCCTTCGACGGGACGACGTTTCGCTTCAAGGACGACAGCGCGCGCCTCACCGAGACGGACGGCGCGCGGTTCGTCGAGCTGGCGTCGCCAGCAGGGGGCCGTCACCTCTATCGCGTCACCCGCGTCATCGGAGGCCGCTATCGGGAGGACTTCGCGGGGGTCGAGGTCGGCGCGGCCGCCGGCGCCACTGAGGGCGAGCGGGAGCTGCTCCTGCCGATCTCCTACGTCTTCGAGAGCAAGAGCTTCCGCCTCAAGGGCTACTCGGTTCTGGTGACGGAGCGGCCGGGGCTGCACGCGGGCGGCGTGTGGAATCAGACCTGTGTCTTCTGCCACAACACCGTCCCCTACTTCGACGATGTCTGGGGCGCGCTCTATGAGCAGGCGGGCACTCCTGGCCGCAGGGCGCCCGGCTACCAGGGGGAGGTGGTCGACAAGCTGCTGCCGCCCGACCGCCGGTTTCGGTTCGACATCGCAGGCGGAAGGGCGCTGGTGGCAGCGGTCGACGCCGAGGTGAGGGCGGTCGGCGGAGCGGGGGCGGCCGCCGAGACGCCGGCCCCCGAGGCGCTCGAGCAGGGGATTCACGAGCTGCGTACGCGCTTCGCGGCGCGCCACTTCGTCGAGCTCGGCATCGGCTGCGAGGCTTGCCACGGCGGCAGCCGGGAGCATGTCGACGAGCCACGCGTGCTCCCGGACTTCGCCCCGCGCAGCGCGTTTCTGCAGGCGCGCCCGGAGGTGGCGCGGGCCGACGGCGAGGTGACGCGCGCCGAACGGATCAACCGGGTGTGCGCCCGCTGCCACCAGGTGCTGTTCTCGCGCTACCCGTTCACCTGGGAGGGGGGACAGCGGCGGGGCGAAAATCCGGGTGGGAGCTCGATCACCTCGGGCGAGGGGCGCGACCTGCTGCTCGGCGGCTGCGCGCGTCAGATGTCCTGCGTGACCTGCCACGACCCGCACGGCGAGGATCGGCGCGCCGAGCTGGAACGGCTGGCCACACCGGCCGGCAACGGGGTCTGCGTCCGCTGCCACGCGCAGTACGCCACGCCCGCCGCGCTGGCGAGCCACGCGCACCACGATCCGAACGGCGCCGGGGCCAGCTGCGTCGGGTGCCACATGCCGCGCAAGAACATGGGTCTCGGCTACGCGCTGACCCGCTACCACCGGATCGGCCTCCCCGACGATCCGGTGCGCGTCGAGCGCGATCGTCCGCTCGAGTGCGCGCTCTGCCACGCCGACAAGACCGTCGGTGAGCTGGTCGACCACCATGGAGGGGTGGTGGGGCCGCAAGTACGATCGGGCGGCGCTGGCGCTGCTCTACGGCGGCCTCGACGTGAAGCCGCTCCCGGCGACGCTGGAGCGGGGCAGGGCGCACGAGCAGGCGGTGGCGCTGGCGACGCTGGGGGCGGCGCACCTGACGGCGGCGGCGCCGGCGGTCGCCCGGCAGCTGGTGAACCCCTTCCCGCTGGTGCGGTACTACGCCCGCCGCGCGCTGGAAGCGCTGCGCGGCCAGGACTGCGCCGTCGATCTCGATCGGCCGACGCCGGAGATCGCGGCGGCGGTCCGAGCCTGCGTGCCGGAGGCGTTCGCGACCGGGCCGCCGGTGCCGACGGGCGCCGCACCTGCCCGGGGCGGCAACGACGTCGACGAGGATTGAACGCGCTACAATCGCGGACCGTGTCCGCCACCACCGCCAGGCCCCCGCTCGTTCTGCTCACCGGGTTTCTGGGGGCGGGCAAGACGACGATCCTGAACCGCGTGCTCGGCGCGCAGCACAGCCGGCGCGTCGGCGTGATCATCAACGAGCTCGGGCGCATCGACATCGACACCCGCCTCGTCAAGAGCCGCGCGGGCGACGTGATGGAGCTGGCGGGCGGCTGCGTCTGCCACGAGGTGCGCGTCCAGTCCGAGCTGTGGGCGGCGATCGCCGAGGTGGCCCGCCGCGCGAACCCGGAGGTGGTGGTGCTGGAGACGACCGGGATCGCCGAGCCCTGGTCGATCCTCGACGGGCTCGAGGGGCTCGGCGCCGCCGCCCCCGCGGTGGCGGCGGGCGTCGTCTGCGCCGTCGACGCGGAGGCCGGCGCGGGGCAGATCGCCCGGCACGAGGAGGCGCGCGCCCAGATCGAGGCGGCCGATCGAATTGTCCTCACCAAGCTGGACCTCGCCGCGCCCGAGGCGGTGGTGGCGCTGCACCGGGAGCTCGCCCGCCGCAACCCGGCCGCCGAGCGGGCCAGCTTTCCGGCGACCGACGAGGCGACCGCCGAGCTCTGCCCCTGGCTTCTCGACGTCCGGGCGGCGGCGCGGGCGCGGCCGGCGCACGGATCGCCGCACCAGCACCACCACGGCCAGCTCGCCGCCATCGCCTACAGCGACACGGCGGCGCTGCTGGGCGAGCCGCTGCTGGCGATGGTGGAACGCCTCGGTCCGGGGCTGGTTCGAGCGAAGGGGTTCGTCCACCTCGCCGGCGAGCCACGCCGCGGGTTTCTCGAGCGCGCCGGTCTTCACACCGAGCTGCGCCTGGGCGAGCCGTGGGGCGACGAGCGGCCAGCGACCGAGATTGTGCTCATCGGCGAGGGGCTCGACGCCGGCGCCATCCGCCGGCAGATCTGGGCCTGCCGCGCCAGGTAGGCGCAGGGGAACACCGACCGACCCGCGCGCCAGGTCGCGGTCGGGTCGCAGGTCCGCACACGCAAAATTCCCAACCTGGCGCGGCGCCGCTATCATGGCGTCATGTCGGGCGCGCGTGATGGCCGGGCGCACGCCGCGTGCCTGTGGGTTGGCATCGTCTTCGTCGCCCTGTCGGCCGGGTGCGTGGTTCAGATGTATCCCGGCCCGAAGCTTCCGCGGGACGAAACGGCGCGTCTCGGGGTCGAGCATGCGTCGGTGACGAACATCGACGGGATGGATCTGCCCGTCGGCTCGGCGTTCATGTTGCGGTCGGGGATCCACACGCTGTCGGCCACCGCCGTGGACGCCTACGGCCACACGGTCGGACCGCTGACGTTCTGCTTCACCGCCCAGGGCGGAGCGAGCTACGTCCTGAGGTTCGGGGGAGAGGCCCACCGGGAGCCGGCGCTCATCGACGAAAGGACCGCCGGGGAGATTCGCACCCGTCCGCTCGCGCCCGGGGAGCGTTGCCTGCCGGCTGCTCCTCCCCGCCCGGTCGTCGTGAAGGTTCCGGAGCCGCCGCAGCCCGCGGCGCTGGCGGAGACGCCGACCCCGGCTGTCGCGGACGGGGAGGTGCACTCCGAGTCACAGGCCGCCTTGCCACAGGACGGCGCCGCCGCGGCGGCCCTGCCAGCCGGCGCGGCTTACGCGCCGGCTGCGGTGGACAGCGAGGCGCCGCCCCGCCGCCGCCCCTTCCGCGCGACGTATGTCTCGCAGGAAAAGCAGGACCCGAGCTGGGTCCGTCATCCGGGAAACGGGCTCATGTTCGACTTCGGCGCGTTCCTCGGCGGAACGGATTCTGGCGACGGCGACGCTCAGCGACGGGAGCACCAGCTCGTTGAGCGGCGGATTGGGGGTCCTGGCGTCGGTCGGCGTGATGCTGACCCCGTTGTGGGTGGGAGACGGCGTGGGCTTCGGCCTCGACGCCTTCGCCAGCGTCAAATACGATTCGCTCGGCGACTCGGGCAACAGCGTCTCGCTCACGCGGTACCCGCTCGGCCTGGGGGCCCATCTGCTGCTCCACCTCGACGATCGCTGGTGGTTCATCCTCCGCGGCGGCCTCATCAAGGAGACCGGAATCAGTCTCTCCGCGAGCGGCTACCCCGACGCCGGCCTCACGGGGTCACTGGGCGGCTTTGGCGAGGGTGGCTTCTACTACATCCCGCATTTTGGCGACGACCACCTGGCCTTCGTCTTCACCTTCCGCTACAGCGCCTCGAGCGATTCGGCCAACGGCGCGACGATCAGCGCCAACAGCGGCGGCGTGATCTGGGCCCTGCACCTCAACTTCTGAGCTACCTGAGATCGAGGAGCTCGACCTCGAACAGCAGCGTGGCGTTGGGCGGGATGACCCCGCCGGCCCCGCGCGCCCCGTAGCCGAGGCCGGGCGGGATGAGCAGCGTGCGCTTGCCGCCGATCTTCATTCCCGCCACCCCTTCATCCCAGCCCTTGATGACCTGGCCGCGCCCGAGCGCGAAGGAGAAGGGGCTCTTGCGATCGTGCGAGCTGTCGAACTTGGCGCCCTTGGCGCCGTCGTTCCAGAGCCAGCCGGTGTAGTGCATCACGCACGTCCCGCCGGTCGCCTCGGCGCCGGTGCCGGGCTGGGTGTCTTCGTACTGGAGGCCGCTTGTCGTCGTGGTCATCGCCATGCGGCGGGTTATATCGCAGAATCAGGCGCGTTTGGCCTCGAGCTCCGCCCAGCGGGTGTAAAGACGGTCGACCTCGGCCCGGCGCTCTTCGACCAGCGCCAGGAGCGCGATGAGGCGCGCGGCATCCGCGGCGTGCTCGGGACGCTCGCTGTCGGCGACCGCCTCGTTCACGGCGGCCTCGGCGCGGGCCAGGGTCTCCTCGATGGCGTCGTACTCGCGTTGCTCCTGGTAGCCGAGCTTGTTGCGGCGGCCGGCGCCGGAGGCCCCCCCGGCGGCCGCGTTGCTGGCCTTCGCCGCCGCGCGGGCCGCCACCAGACGCTCGGCGCGCCAGCCTTCCCACTGCGCCAGGCTGGCGAACGGGACGATCGAGTTGGCGCCCGCCCGGGACCCGCTGGTCGGTGACGGCGAAGGTGCCGGCGAGGGCGCGGGATCGAACGCCAGGATCGTCGTGGCCACCTGGTCGAGGAAGTACCGATCGTGCGTCACCAGCAGCACGGCGCCGTCGAAGCCGGTGAGCGCCTCCTCGAGAACGGCCAGCGTCGGCAGATCGAGATCGTTGGTCGGCTCGTCGAGCACCAGGATCTGCGCCTCTTGCAGCATGAGCGCCGCCAGCAGGAGGCGGCTCTGCTCGCCGCCGGAGAGCTTGCCCACGGGGGTGTTCATCTGCTCGCTGGTGAAGAGAAACCGTTCGAGGTACCCGCGGACGTGCACGCGCGCGCCGCGGTAGCTGACGTAGTCGCCGTCGGGGCAGACCGTGTCGGCCAGCGTGCGCTCCGGATCGAGCGCGTCGCGCGTCTGCTGGAA
This sequence comes from uncultured Pseudomonadota bacterium, assembly GCA_963847705.1. GTDB lineage: Bacteria > Myxococcota_A > Polyangia > Fen-1088 > Fen-1088 > JADGRB01. The sequence continues at coordinate 65,889 of CAWKBC010000027.1, forward strand.
GTAGGCGACCTTGAGACCGTCGGCGCGCAGGACGGTCCCCGCGGACGGCGCCTCGACGCCCAGGAGGACCCGGATCAGCGTCGATTTTCCGCAGCCGTTCGGACCGAGGAGCCCGACCCGCGTTCCGGGGCCGAGAAAGAGATCGACGCCCTGAAAGATCGTCCGGCCGTCGTAGCTCTGGGCGACCCCCTTCGCTTCCACGAGCCGCTTCGGGCGGCGCTCCGACGACTGGAAGTCGAGCGAAGCGGTGCGCGTCTGGTTGCGGCGGTCGAGCTCGGTCACCTCGTCGGCCAGCGTGCCGGCGCGCTGGATGCGGGCCTGCTGCTTGGTGCTGCGCGCCGCCGCGCCGCGATGCAGCCATTCGGTCTCGCGCCGCAGGGTGTTGCGCAGGACGATCTCGCGCCGCTCCTGGGCGTGCATCTGCTCGCCCTTCACCCGGGTGTAGGCGACGTAGTCGCCGGCCACGCTCAAGAGGCCCCCGGCGTTGCGCCGATCGAGCTCGAGGATGCGCGTCGCCACCCGCTGCAGGAAGAGGCGGTCGTGGGTGATGGTCAGGGTGGCGAAGGGCGCGCGCGCCAGCAACACCTCCAGCGCCTCGATCCCCTCGACGTCGAGGTGGTTGGTCGGCTCGTCGAGCAGGAGCAGATCGGGTTGCCGGGCCAGCTCGCGCGCCAGCGCCACGCGCTTCTGCCAGCCGCCCGAGAGCGAGGCGATGAGCGCGTCCGGATTGACGGCCGAGTCGTTGCGGCCGTCGAGCGCCAGGGTGGCCATCACCTTGCGCGCGATCTCCTCGCGCGCGTCGTCGCCGGCGACCTTGGCCGAAGGGAGACCCTCCTCGACCGTGTCGCGCACCGTCGCGCCGGCGGTGAAGCGCGGAACCTGCTCGAGACGCGCCACGCGCAGGCCGCGGCGCCGCGCCACGTTCCCCTCATCGGGCCCCAAATCGTCGGCCAGGATCCGGAGCAAGGTCGACTTCCCGGCGCCGTTCGGGCCGATGAGGCCGATGCGCTCCCCCTCTTCGATGGTGAAGCTGACCCCCTCGAACAATGGCCGCGCGCCGAAGGCGGCCGACAGCTTTTCGACACCCAGCAGGATCCCCACGTTAGCCCTTCCGATGCTTGTCTTTGGGGCGTGCGGCCGGGTGGGGCTTCGGGTGAGACGCCTTCATGTAGGAGGGTTTCACGTAGGGCTTGGCGTGCGTGTGGGGCTTCGCGCCCGGATAGGGCTTGCCGTTCGGGCGCGGCCTGGCGCCGGCGTGCAGCTTCGCCGGATGACCCGACCCGGAGTGGGGCTCGGGCTTCACCGAGTGGAGCTCGGGCTTGACGGCGTGGGGCTCGGGCTTCACGGAGTGGCGAGGCTCTGCTTGGGGCGGTCGCTTGTCGCGCGCTGGCGAAAATGGCGCAAACCCATCGCGGCGTTTGGAGGGATGCCCGGGCCTCGGTGCCTGGGGGGCGAATCCCTCTCGGCTCTTGGGCGTCTGTTCGCGCGCGGGGGCAGAGGGGCCAAACCCCTCCGGACGCTTGTGGGCCTGTTCGGACGCTGGCGGGGTGGGGGTGTGCTCCTCACGTTGCGCGGGGCTGCGCTCGGGTGCGGCCATCGGCGCTGTCGGCCGCGCGCCGGCGCGCGAGATGACCACGTGGCGGGCGCGCGGATCGCTCTCCGCAGCGGCGTCGGCGAATTCAGGCGCGGCGTGTCCGGCGATCTCGAACGTCGTCTCGTGCGGGCCAATCCGGATGGCGCCCACCTCGCGCCGGGTGACCCCGCCGCGCCGGCAGATGAGCGGCAACATCCAGCGTGGATCGGCGTTGTCCTTGGCGCCGATGTTCACCCGAAAGAGGACCGCCTCCTTTGACAGCTCGGCCCGGTCGCGCGGGTGCGGTCGCTCGTTGCGGGCGCCGAATCCGTTGTCGCGTCCGCCGAAGCCGCGCTCGGCCTCGAGGCGCGGCGCCGCGATCGTTTGAACGGCCTCGCCCGCGGGGAGGCGAGCGAGCTCGCGCGCCAGGAGCCGCCGGATCAAGGCCGGCGCCGCCAGCTCGGCCTCCAGCCGGAGCGCCAGCGCGTCGGCCCCTTCGGCGAGCTTCGGTTCATCACCGACGACCGGCGCCAGGAGCTCCGTCGCCAGTCGCTCGCGTGCCGCCGCGGCGATCGTCTCGCGCGAGGGGAGCGGCGTCCAGACCGGCTTGACGTGCGCGCTCATCAGAAGGCGCTCCGCCTTGCGGCGTTCCGCGGGCGTGGAGATGATGACCGCCGTCCCTTTGCGGCCGGCCCGTCCCGTGCGGCCGCTCCGGTGGGTCAGCGACTCGGCGTTGAGCGGCAGATCGGCGTGCACGATCAGATCGACGTCCGGCAGGTGCAGCCCGCGCGCCGCCACGTTGGTGGCGACCAGGATGCGCACCTCGCCGCGCCGGAGCTGATCGAGCGCGCGATCGCGCTCGGCCTGGGCGCGATCGCCCGAGATCGCCGTGGCCGCGAACCCGCGCGCCACCAGCGCCGCGTGCAGGTCGGCCACCGCCTCGCGGGTCGTCACGAAGACGATCGCGCGCTCGCTGTCCGAGGCGCGCAGCACGTTGACGACCGCCCCCAGGCGATCGCCCCCCGAGACCAGATGCGCGACGTAGCTGATGTCGTCGTGCGCCTGGGAGGGCGTGGCGCCGCCCGCCTGCGAGCGGCGTGGATCGATCGCCACCGCGTCGCGCTGAAAGCGCTTGGCCATCGCGCGGATCTCGGGCGGGATGGTGGCGGACAGCAGCAGCGTGCGCCGCTCGGCCGGCGCGGCCTTGAGGATCGTCTCCAGGTCCTCGCGAAACCCGAGGTCCAGCATCTCGTCGGCCTCGTCGAGGACGACCGCCTTGAGGCCGCCGAGCGGCAGCCGCTCGCGCCGCAGCAGATCGACCAGGCGCCCGGGCGTCCCGATGACCACGTCGACGCCGCGCTCGAGCGTCCGCAGATCGCCGCTCACCGGCGTCCCGCCCGTGAACGACGCCAGCCGCAGCCGCGTGTCGGCCAGCAGCCAGGCCAGCTCGCCGCGGACCTGCGTCGCCAGCTCCCGCGTCGGGACGATGACCAGCGCTGCCGGCTCGCTGCGTGACTTGCTGCCGTAGGCGGGCATCGCCGCCCCGGCCACGGCGCCCGGCGCGCCTGCCTCGGCCCCCGGCGCGCCCAGCAGCGTCTCGGCGACGATCACCCCGAAGGCGATCGTCTTGCCCGACCCGGTCTGCGATGACACCAGCAGGTCCCGGCCGGCGACCGCCGGATCGAGCACCGCTGCCTGGACGCCGGTGGCGGTTTCGTACCCCCGCGCCGCCAGCGCCTTGGCCAGCGCCGGAAGAAGGTTGAGCTCTGCAAAATTCATGCGGCGCGAGGTCTACCGCACTTCCGTCCGGAACGAGAGGACCATATGAGGCCAGTCGCCTCAGCCGGAAGCGAAGTGGAGCAGCGCTGTGCGCTACGAGCCGGTCGAGACGACCGAGAGGCGCAGCAGGCAATCCTCCTCGAAGAGCGGCGCGCGCCCCGGCTGGAGCCGCTGCGAAAGCGCCGAGCTCAGCTCCATGTGCTCCACCTGGAACCCGAGGTCACGGTGGTAGCGGGTGACCTCCTCGCGATCCGCCGAGAGCCGAAAACGGCCGCTTCCAGGCGCCCCACCGAAGTCGTCGGCGACCCCCCGAAGCTTGAAGTCGTAGGCGAAGGCGCTGGCGGGGTGCAGCTTGCGCGAGAGCATCCGCAGAAACGTGGCGAAGGCCTCCTTCCCCACGTAGGGGCTCACCCCCTCCAGCATCACCAGCGCCGGCGCTGCGGGGGCGCGGGAGAGCCACGCCTCGAGCGCGGGCCAGGCGCCGGCCTCGAGGTCGATGGGCTGATAGGCGACGTGCTCGGACGCCCCCCACAGCCGGCGGGCGAGCTGCTCCTTGGCCCGGATGGCCGGCTCCTGATCGCACTCCAGCACCTCCACGCGGTGCGCGCGCAGCGGGCCGGCGAACCGCTGGGCCCGGGTGTCGCTGCCGCACCCGATGTTGACGATGCGGGTGATTGAGCTCTCGAGCGCCTCGCCGAAGACCTGATCGTAGTACTTCGTGCGGGCGTTCAGGTAGGCGTAGAACGGGTTGGCCCTCAGCTTCGGAAGCAGCAAGGTCCCGCGCACCCAGCAGCCGAGTCGCTTCGACCAGGGGAGAAAGCCGCCCACCAGCCGGTCTGGGCCTCTGGCCGCGCCCTTCTCGAAGTGCGACTGGATGTAGCGCAGCTCGCCGACGCTCATCATGTAGCTGAGATTGGGGAGATTCATGGTGCTAGCCCGCGAAGCCGTGCCCCCGCCGTTTCTCGTAGGCCCGCAGATACAGATCCCGGTACGCCCCCGCCGCGCGGTCCCAGGAGAAGTCCTGCGCCATGGCCCGCTTCTTCATCGCGTCGATGTGCTTTGGGCGGTCGAACCAGGTCGAGACGGCCCAGCCGATGGTGTTGGCGAGCGACTCGGGGTTGAGGTCGGTGAACATGAAGCCGGTGCCGCCCGCGTTCGCCTCGTCGTAGTTCTGGACGGTGTCGACGAGGCCCCCGGTCGCTCTGACGACCGGCAGCGTCCCGTAGCGCAGGCTGTACATCTGGTTCAGGCCGCAGGGCTCGAAGCGGGACGGCATCAGGAAGAAGTCCGAGCCGGCCTCGATGCGGTGGGCGCGGCCGTTGTCGAACTTCAGCCAGGCCCGAAATCGGTCGCCGCGGTGGGCGTCGGCCCAGGCGAAGAAGCGCTCCGCGTCCGGATCGCCCGTCCCGAGCAGCACGATCTGCACGTCCCAGCCCAGGATGCGGTCGAGCGCGTGCGCCAGGACGTCGAACCCCTTCTGCGACGTCAGGCGTCCGACCACGCCGAAGAGCGGGACGTCGGGGCGAATGGCGAAGCCGGCCTCCTTTTGCAGCGCCGCCTTGCAGGCCGCCTTGCCGGCCATCTTCTTGGCGTCGAACTTCTTCGCCAGGTATTTGTCGACGGCCGGGTTCCACTCGTCCGTGTCGATGCCGTTCAGGATGCCGACCAGGTCGCCGCTGCGCGCGCTGAGCACGCCGTCGAGCCCGCTGCCGTAGGGGCCGGTCTGGATCTCCCGCGCGTAGGTCGGGCTCACCGTCGACAGGAGCGTGCTGTGGTGGAGCGCCCCCTTGGTCAGGTTCATGGCGCCGAAGTGTTCCAGCTCGTTCGGGTTGTAGTGCTCGCGCCCGAGGCCGGTGATGAAGATGCCGCCGCCGTCGAAGACCCCCTGGTAGGCCAGGTTGTGGATCGAGTAGATCGTCGCCGCCGCGTGCAGCGGCTGCATCCATTCGACCGTGTTGACGTAGACGGGGACGAGCGCGGTCTGCCAGTCGTTGCAGTGGATGACGTCGGGGTAAAAGCCCAGCGCCTTGCACAGCTCCAGCGAGCCGCGCGACAGGAACGTGAACCGCTCCAGGTTGTCGGGATAGCCCTCGGCCGGCGGCCCGTACAGGTAGGGGCGGTCGAAGTAGCGGTTGAACTCCAGGCAGTAGATCGGGACGTCGCTGTCAGGAAGCTTGCCGTGGCGCACGCGCGCCCGCGCCGAGCCCCACCACATCGGCACCGAGAGAAGGCCGTCCAGCGCGTCGAGCTCGTTCCAGGGCATCCCCGCGTAGAGCGGCATCACCACCCGCACGTCGATCCCCAGCGCGCGCAGCGACTTCGGCAGCGCGCCCGCCACGTCGGCCAGCCCGCCAGTCTTGGCGAAGGGGGCGCACTCCGAAGCGACGAACAGAACCTTGAGAATGGCGGCGGGACCGGCCAACGAATCAGCTGGCGTAGATATGGTAGTCGATCTGCGGGAAAATGTTGTTCCGCGACTCGACGTCGGCCAACCAGCGCTCGTTCACCTTGGCGCCGCGCAGATCGTCATAGAGCTTGTTGAACTGCACGATGTGCTGGTTGATGCGCTTGGTCGCGTAGGGGACCGTGGTCCCGGTCCGCATGATGAACGTCCAGTCGCTCGACTGCGCCAGCATCAGCTCGCGGGCGGCCTGATTGAGGGCGCGGGTGGTGAGCGGGTCGGCGCTGGGGTGGCGGCGCGCGAGCTCAATCATCCGCTCGCCGGCCGTGTGCAGGTGGCGGTAGGTCCAGGAGTTGGTCTCGTTGATCCAGTAGTCGTTGTAGCCCTTGGCGCCCCACGACGAGGCGCAGGGGGTGGCCACCTGGTTGGTGTCGTAGCGATCCAAGTAATCGCCCGGCGTGATGGTCTCGACGTCGTGCTGATCGAAGTGCATCTGGCGGAAGACGTCGCCCAGGAACATCGGCCCCTCGTACCACCAGTGCCCATAGAGCTCGGCGTCGTACGGGCTGACGACAATCGGCGGGCGGTTCATCTGACTGCGCAGGCGGTTGACCTGCTTTTCGCGGTTGCCCCGAAAGTGGGAGGCGTGCAGGCCCACCTTGCCGCGCGCGATGTCCGGGTCGTAGACCCACTTGTCGTGCAGCTGGTTGTGGGTGATGGCGTGGTACTTGATGCCGGTGTACATCCGGTGCCCTTCCGGGTGGATGTACGGCTTGATGTAGTCGAGCGGCAGGTCGAAGCCGATGTCGCGGTAGAAGTCGCGGTAGTGCTTGTCGCCGGGGTAGCCCTCCTGGGCGCTCCAGACCTGCTCCGACGACTCCATGTCGCGGCCGAAGGCGGCCACGCCGCTCGGGCAGTAGAGCGGGGCGTAGACGCCGTACTGCGGGCGCTGGTCGGCGAACAGGATGCCGTGCGTGTCGACGAAGAAGTAGCGGACGGCCGCCTCGCGCAGCAGCTCGTCGACGCCGGGGACGAAGCCGCATTCGCCCAGCCACATGCCGCGCGGGCGGTGGCCGAAGTTCTTCTCGAAGAGGTCGGCGGCGACGTGGATCTGGGCCCGGATGTTGGCCCAGTTGCGGTCCATCGCCGGGAAGAAGGCGTGCGTCGCGGTCGAGGTGATCACCTCGACGCGGCCGGCCTCCTCGAGGTGGCGGAAGGCCTTCACCAGATCGCCGCCGTGGCAGCGCCAGGTGTGGCGCAGCGAGCGGAAGCGGTCGGCGTACATATAGGCCAGCCGCTGGTAGTGCCGCTCGGGGCGCGTCCGGTCGATCTCTTTTTCAGCCAGCTCGATCAGCTTGTCGAGGTGCGCGGCGTAGCGGACCTTCAGCAGATCGTCGGTCAGCATCGTGATGAGCGGCGCCGACAGCGAGACCGTGCAGCGGTAGGGGACGTGATCGGCGATGAGCCCCTCGAACGTCTGCAGGAGCGGCAGGTAGGTCCCGGTGATCGCCTCGTAGAGCCACTGCTCCTCCATCACCGTCGGATCTTCCGGGTGACGCACGAAGGGGAGGTGGGCGTGCAGCACCAGCGCGAAATAGCCGTTGGGCATGGCTACTCTCCACCCTTCGGATAGTCGCTGGCAGGCGATCGCGGGGACGCAGCCGGGCTCTGCCCGGCGGAGTCCGTCGCGCGAGGGTGCGGGAACCCTTCCAGGGTTCCTGCGCCAAATTGCTCACTGGCGCCGCCGTAGGGAAATTCGCTGGCGCCGCCGAGCCCACGCTCGCTGGCGCCCATCATCATCCGCTCGCTGGCCCCCGCGTAGGTCAGCTCGCTCGCCCCGCGCATCATCCGCTCGCTGGCGCCGGCGTACATCGTCTCGCTGCCGCCGCGCAGCCGTCGCTCGCTGGCGCCCGCGTACATCAGCTCGCTGGAGCCGCCCAGCAGCATCTCGCTGGCGCCCATCATCCACAGCTCGCTGGCGCCCCCCAGCCGGAGCTCGCTCGAGCCGAGCCAGGAACGCTCGCTGGCCCCGAGCGACATCCACTCCGAGCTGCCGGGCGCGACATGACCTTCTCCAGCTTCGCCCGTCCCGAACCGCTCGAAGCCTCCCGAGACCGCCACCTGGCGCTTGTACTCCCAGGTGCCGAGCACCCGCCGCTCGGCGCGCGCGCCGAGGCCGCGGATGACCACCTGCCAGGGGCCATAGACGACGTGCACGCGGCCGTTCTCGGTCCGCACCGAGATCTCACCGCTGTCGCGAACCTCCACCACCGACGAGGGGACCTCGATCGGGTAGGTGAACGGTCCCGACTCCCACTCCGTCCGCAGGAGCGGCCCCACCCACTCGGTCCGCTTCACGTCGCCGGTCCACTCGGCGCCGCTCTGCTCCTGCCACTCCCAGCGACGGCCCACGGCGCGGTTGCCGCCGGGCGCCGGGAATCCCCCGAAGTGCTCGGTCCAGTCAGCCCAGCTCGGCGTCTCGCCGCCGGGGCCGGGTCCACCGCCGGGGGCGCCGCCCGCCTCGCCGCCGTGCCCGCCGGCCGCGGCGCCGTTGCCCGGGGCCCCGCCGTGGTGGTGCCCCTGGATCTCGCCGCTGGCGCGCACGGTCAGCCATTCGACCGGGCCGCCCGGCATCGGCTCGCGGCGCGGAAACTCGGCGCGCCCGGAGCGGACGATCTTGGCGAAGTAGCCCTCTTCGGACTTCAGACCCACCTCGACGGTGGCGCTGGAGGTCGGCTTGTTGATGACGAAGAACCACTGGCGATCGTGCCGCTCGATCCGGTGGTCGAAGTAGCTGTGCGCGTTGGTGCCGTCGAACAGGCGCCCGCTGATGTCGTAGACGCGCAGGTTCAGCCAGGCGTTGGCGCCGGCCGGGCCCAGCCCCGCGCGCGCCGCCGCGACCGCGTCGTCGGTGACCTCCCAGTAGACGTAGAGACGCTCGGGATCGATGACCATCGCGGTGACGCGGTCGTGGCCGTAGCCCCAGGGGATGTGCTGGGGCATCGGCGCGGCGTCGACGGCCGGGCCGAGATCGAACTTGGGCGGGAACGACGCCATGCCGTTCTCGGTCGCCGGCGCGGAGCCCGGCGTGGTTCCGTTGCCGGACGCCGAGCGGGCGATCGCGGCGCGCAGACCGTCGAAGGCGACCTTGACCCGACCGGCCAGATCTTCTTTCACCAGCTTGGAGACCCCGCTCAACCCCAGGGTCTGGGCGCAATCGAGCAGCTGCTTGCGCGTCGCCTGGTCGAAGAGCTCTTCCGAGGTGAACGAAGGGAGACGAGCGTCCGCCTTTTGCCCCACGATCACGAGGATCTGTGAGGCGAGATCGATCTCCGATGTCATCTCAGGTGGCATGAAGGTGTAACTCCCACACGATAGTCTTTTTGATCGGGCTTGGGCGGAAAAAGTTCGAACCCGCGCGGTAAGCTGCGGCGGCCATGAGCGTGCGCAAGAGCTGGGCGCAGGAAATGGAGTCCGTTTACTTATATGAGGCTTTGGCTGATTCGGATTCCTCTCCCGAAAGACGGGCTCTTTTCGCGCAGTTAGCCGGCGAGGCCAAACTGCAGGCGGCCATCTGGGCGGCCGAAGTCCAGAAAATCGCAGGGGAAACACCTGAGGGATTCCGCCCTTCGGCGCGCGCCCGATTCGTGGCGGCGCTGGTCCGCTGGCTCGGTCCGGAGCGGCTCCGGAGCGTGCTCGCCGGCATGAAGGTCCGTGGGATGTCGGTCTACCGGGCCCTGCCGGGCCCGACCGGGCACGCCATGCCCCATTCGGTCGAGGAGGTCGGCCGGAGTCACCGAGAGCACGGCGGCGGCGACAACCTCCGGCCGGCGGTCTTCGGGGCCAGCGACGGTCTGGTCTCGAACCTCTGCCTCATCCTTGGTGTCGCCGGCGCCAGCGCCAACAGCCACACCGTGCTGATCACCGGCGTGGCGGGCCTCCTGGCCGGGGCCTTCTCGATGGCGGCCGGCGAGTACGTCTCGGTGCGCTCGCAACGCGAGATGTTCGAGCACCAGATTGGCGCCGAGCGGGACGAGCTGCGGCAATATCCTGAACAGGAGGCGGCGGAGCTGTCGCTCATCTACCAGGCGCGTGGGCTGGCCAAGCCGGACGCCGATCGCGCGGCCACCCACCTCATCGCCGATCCCGACCGGGCGCTCGACACGCTGGCGCGCGAGGAGCTGGGGCTCGATCCGGGCGGGCTGGGCTCGCCCGTCGGCGCGGCCCTGTCGTCGTTCGCCTCGTTCGCGGTCGGGGCCGCGGTGCCGCTCGGGCCCTTCGTGCTCGCGGCGGGGCGCGGGGCGCTGGGCGCGTCGGTGCTCCTGACGGGGGTCGCGCTGTTCGGGATCGGCTGCGCGATCAGCCTCTTCACCGGCCGCGGCGCCCTGCGCAGCGGCGCCCGCATGCTGCTCATCGGCGGCGCGGCGGGGGGCGTGACCTACGCGATCGGCCGGTTGGTGGGCGGGTCCGTCTGAACAGGCGATCGGTTGGTCCTGGGCTTGGCGGCGGTGCGGGGCGCTGCTAGACCAGGGCGCATGTCCCAACACAAAGCGATCGTGAACTGGAAGTCGGACAACGAGAACTTCGCGCAGGGGAAGTTCACCCGCATCCACAGCTGGAGCTTCGACGGCGGGGCGGTGGTCGCCGCGTCGGCCTCGCCGTCGGTCGTGCCGGCGCCCTACTCGAGCCCCGCGGCCGTCGATCCGGAAGAGGCCTTCGTCGCCTCGGTGTCGAGCTGCCACATGCTCACCTTCCTGCACGAGGCGCGCAAGGCCGGCTTCCGCGTCGACGCCTACGACGACGACGCGGTCGGCGAGATGACCAAGAACGAGCGCGGCGTCCCCTGGATCAGCAAGATCACCCTCCACCCGCGCATCGTCTACAGCGGCGACAAGCGCCCCACGCCGGCCGACGAGGAGGTGCTTCATCACAAGGCGCACGACGGCTGCTTCATCGCGCAGTCGGTGAAGACCGAGATCGTCGTCGGCGAATAGCGCGCCCGGCGCTCTGGCAAGACGCGCCCGCGCTTTCGAAAAACGGGTCAGCGCTTTCGAAAGATCACCTGCGCCATTTTCCAGCGCACGGGCGCGGCTTGCCGCGCGCCGGACGCCAGCGCGTCGAGCGCGTCACCCAGGCGATCGAGCTCGCCCGCCTCGACGTTGGCGGCGATGAACGGATCTCGCCTCCAGGTCCGGAAGTTGAGCGCGTGCAGCCGCGTCGCGACGGCGGCCGGCAGCACCACGGGCACGGTGTCGGCCCGCTCCACCGCGAAGGTCTCGGCCGGCGCCAGCGCCGGGAGATCGCGGCCGACGTAGGTGCGCTGGCCGCGCGCCGCCTGCATCGCCTCGACCAGCTCGTAGTAGCGGATGAGCGTCGCATCGTCCGACGTCATCGCCTCGACCTCTTCCAGCGCCAGCCGCCCCCGGGGCCTGAGCGCGTCAGCCCAACGCCCGAGCGCCGCGGCGGCGTCGGCCAGGTGGGTCACGATGAAACGGCCGTAGAGCAGGTCGGCGGGCGGCGCCGGGAACGGGATCCGCGCGATGTCGTGCTCTCCGAACGCCACCCCGCGTGCGCCCTGCCGCCAGGCGCGGGCCAAGAACCGCGGCGAGCTGTCGAGCCCGATCGTCGCCCCGGCGCCGGTCGCCGCGTGCACGAGCGCCGTCGTGTAGCCGGGCCCGCAGCCGAGATCGATCGCCAGCCGCACCGGCTCGCGACCCAGCCGCGACGCGAACGCGCGGGAGCTCGGTGCGAAGGCCTCCGCGAGCAAGCGCAGCCGCTCGGCCGCGACGTCGTTGTCGCCGAAGGTGTAACTCAGGGCCTCGGAAGGTCGGACGGTTTCCAGTTGGGACATGGCGTTCCGGCTCGCCACGGTGTCCCCTCGAACGCGATCCCCAAAACGCGAAGAGGCGACCACCGCGGGTCGCCTCTCCTTTGTTTGTCTAATTGTTGGTGTCTAGACTCGGGGCGCCCGGTGTTCGTTCGCGCGCCACCACCAGCGGGCAGCGCGCCCCTCATACGAATATGAGGGCGCATATGAAGGCGAAAACGAAAACGAACGAACCGCGGCGGGCGTCATCGGACCTTGATCCATTCTGCCCACGCGCGGCCGAGCCGTCAACGGTCCCCCCCGTTCGTTTGGGGACGCACAAACGTCCCCGGACGAACGCGCCGCGACGCTACTTCTTCTTGCGGGCGCCGCCACCACCCGGGGCGGGCGCGGCGTGCGAGGGGGGCGGCGCCGCGTGCATCGCGGGCGGAGGCCCCCCGCGCGGGGCCGGGCCCGGCGCCGGGGCCGGGTGCATGCCGCCGCCGGCGGGGCCGCCCATGTGCTCGGGGCCGCCAGCCGGGTGCATGCCGCCACCGGCGGGGCCGCCCATGTGCTCGGGGCCGCCAGCCGGGTGCATGCCGCCACCGGCGGGGCCGCCCATGTGCTCGGGGCCGCCAGCCGGGTGCATGCCGCCACCGGCGGGGCCGCCGTGCTCGGCTTCCCGGTGCTCCATCTCGCGGTGCTCGGCTTCCCGATGCTCCACCTCGCGGTGGTCGGCCTCGCGGCGGTAGGCCGGCGCCTCACCGCGGAAGCCTCCGGGAGGCGCTCCGGGCGCGCGGCGCCAGGCAGTCGAGTGCTCCGGCGATCCGCGCCAGACGCGCGGCTCATACTGAGGACGCGCGCGCCAGGCTGCCGGTCCGCGGCCGCCCATGTAGCCGTACTCGCGGTAACCGCCGGGACCCTGCCAGTAGCCGCGGTAATAGACCATGCGGTCGCCTTCCCAGACGAAGCGCGGACCGAAGTAGAGGTATCCGGCGCGCTGGGGAGCCCAGTAGCCGCTCTGCCAGTCCCAGTCGTAACCGGTCCAGTCCCAGTAGCCGGCGACCCAGTAGTAGCCGTAGCCAGGAGCCGGCGGCTGGTACTCGGGGATCGGATTGGGAATCGGGGAGGTCGGATAGATGGTCGGATCCATCGCGACGACGGGCTGCGGGGGAGGGGGCGGCGGCGCCTGCTCGACGTACGCCGGCTGGGGCGGCGGCGCTGGCGGCTGCTCGACGTAGACCGGTTGCGGCTGCGGTGCCACGTAGACGGGAGCGGGTGGCCCCACGTAAAGAGCCGGCGGTCGCATGTAGCATCCCGCCACGAAGGCCGACACCGACACCAACACGGACGAGCCTACCAACCAGGGGCGCAGGTTCATGGGGCACTCTCCCTCGATTTTTCGAGTCGTGGCACGGTAGCACGCCCCCAAGCGCACCATCCATGAAAAAGGAAATGGTGAAAGTGGCCGCCGGCATGAGCTGGCGTGGGCTTCGCTCGAGGTGTGAGACGCGGCCCGAGGGCCCCGCCGCCCGCTACGTTCGCTCGGTCTCCTGCCGTCGGCGCCGCCTGAAAAGCAGGGCCGAAAACAGACCCAGCATGACGAGGGCCGATCCCCGCCGGTCACTTCCGGAGGGGGCGCCGAGCGTGCACGAGCAGCCCGAAGAGCTCTCGGCGGCCGAGCCACCGGTCGCGGTCGCGCCGCCGGTCCCGAGCGGTCCCGTTCCCCCGGTGCCTGTGGCCATGGCTCCGCCGGTGCCTGTCGTCGGGCCGACCCCGGCGTCGAAAGCCGTCCTGCCGCCGGTGCCCGTCGTCGTGGTTCCTCCTGTGCCCGCATCGCCGCCCGTTCCAGCGCGACCTGCCGAACCTCCCGATGCCCCCGATGTTCCCGAGCCTCCCGTCCCTCGCGAGCCCGCCGTTCCACCAGCGCCCCCGCCGCTCCCCGTGGTGGACGCGCCTCCGGTTCCTGGGCTCCCGCCGGTGCCGCTCGCTCCGCCGGTCCCGGGGGCCGCGGTCGCGCCGTACTCGTACGCGCCGAGGTCGGGGGCGGCGCCCACGAACGGAAGGCCCACGTCGGTCCCCTTGTCGATCATCTGGCTGCCCGCGGCCAGCTTCAAGAAGTCGACGGCCGGCATGCTGCCGTCGGCCGCGCGAGGTCCGAGCGCGCCGGAGGACTCGACGCTCACGCCTGTCATCGAGACGCTGGGGTCGGTGATGCTGGCGAAGTCCTTGGCGGCCGGCGTGAGGTCGAGATCCCAGGTGTTGAACATGGTGTCGACGCCGGTCATGTTGGTGTTCTTGTTGGGGTAGCCGATGTTGTTCCGCATGATGTGGACCAACGAGCCCGTCAACGTGATGGTCGTGTCCGGCATGCCGGCGGGGCTGGCCAGCATGTTGTATTGCGTGCCGTTCATGAACGACGTGTTGTTGTACCAGGTGTTCCCGCCGGTCGAATGGTTGGCGTAAAAACCCGACGCCTTGTTCTTCCAGGCGACGTTGTTCTGCACCAGGTGCCGCACGCCGGTCTGGCTGCTCCCCATCTTGAAGCCGTTCCCGTTTCCGTCGGCCGGGTTGAAGGTGCCGTACATGGCGTAGCCGTTGCCCATCGCCCACGAATTCTCGACGGTGACGGGGACCTCCTGGTTGATGAGATCGTAGCCGTCGTCGGAGTTCCACCAGGAGCGGCAGCCGCGGATGATGGTGGTGGCGCCGGTCGTCTGGTAGTGGACGCCGAAGCCGTCGGCGTTCTGTCCCTGTCCCTGCGATGAGGTCGCGTCGTAGTTGTCGTGCGCGTCGCAATTGAGGATCTGGTGGCCGCCGGCCGTCTTGCTGCCGATGAAGATCCCGTTGCCGCTGTTGTGGTGCATGTTCAGCAGCTCGAAGATGTCGTAGCCGCCCCCGGTCACCGCCACGCCGTTGTTGGAGAAGGTGTTCATCGGGACGTAGCGGATCTCCAGCCCCTTGAAGTGCAGGTAGCTCGCGTTGATGACGAACCCGTGCGTGTAGCCGGTGGTCGAGATGACCATGTTCGTGAAGTCGAAGACCGGCACCTCGGCCTGGTAGGCGAAGAAATTGATCGGGTTGGTCGCCGTCCCGCTCTTGGTGAAGTTGATGCCGGCGCCCGTGGTGGCGGGTGTGGTGATGCTGTAGGTCCCGCCCCGGATGTAGACCGTGTCACCGGCGACCGCCGTGTTGACCCCCTTTTGCAGGGTGGCGAAGGGCGAAGCCAGGGTGCCCGCATTCGAATCGCTGCCGGTGGTGGCCACGTAGTAGTCGGTGGCCTGGGCGCTCCGCGCCGCGAGCAGCGCGGCCAGCACGCTCAACCCGGCCAGAAGTCCCGAGCGCCGATCAAAGACCCGACCCGAGAACCCACCCAAGGAGCCAACCAAGAAGCCAACCAAGGAACCACCCAAGAAGCCAACCAAGGAACCACCCAAGAACTCAACCAAGACCCGATCTGAAGATCCCATTCCTACAACAGGGTCGCCAAGATCCCGATTGGTGCAGGGCGGGGGGCGCAGCCCGACGAGCTCGCTGGCGAAGGGGACCTAAAACGTTGAAATCGTTCTGCGCAGGCCGATCTGCCTCTTCAATCGCTCGGTGAGGGGAACGTTCAGGACGTTCACCGTCTTCGTGACGTGGGTGGTCGAGAGCGCCACGAGATTCCCCTTCGGGAGCACCGCGATCCCGCAGCCGGCGAAGGGGACGTCATCGCCCTCCTCGACGAGGATCCGGAAGTCGAGCTTGGTGGTCGACGTGCGGCAGGCGATCGCGCCGGTCACCAACGCGGCATCGATGGCGAACGAATTCTCCGGCGGGCCGAAGAGAAGGGGCTGATCGAACGTCACCGCCACCGATCCGAAGGTGTCGACGTGTCCGTCGGTGAACTGGCTGAGGCGGGGCTGGAACTCCTCACCGTCGATGATGCGGTTGATCGCGCTGGCGACCACATGCGCGGCCCAGTCGGTGACGGTTCGAAGCGAGGCGTTCTCGGAGCCGTCATGAAGCCTCACCGGAAGGTTGCCGTCGAGGTAGTTGCACTCACGGCGGTCGACGCGTCGGAAGGTGACCTTGGGCTGCCCCACCGATTCGAACCAGCGAACTTGATCGATCCCGTGCGACGGGTCGGCGAGCGGTTCGAACGACCAGGGGACCACGGCATGGTGGCGCGCGCTTCGGATCGCCGGCTTGGTGTATCCGCTCGCCGAGACGATCGCGTGCGAGGTCGGCCCCGGCCGGTCCTTGAACTTCGCGCAGAGCTGCTCCACGTCGGCCGCGTCGAGCGGCCGGGCGTGCTCCTCGGCCTCGATCCCGTGGAACGCCGTCACGTGGCCCTCCTTATCCCGCGTGGTGATGGTGACGTCGACCGCGCTCTCTCCGGGAACGACTTCGACGTTTTCGGGTCCAGCGGGAACGGAGAGGAGACCGACCAGGTGGTGGACATCGACTGGTGTCAGCATACGGAGCGTCAGAGTCCAGCCGGGCGCGCTTTCATCGAATCCCTTCTGGAAGCGGGGCCATCGACAACCTCAGCCGTTGGCTAGGGCACCGGAAGCGGCGTGACCTTCCAGATGTCGCGCGCGTACTCGTGAATGGTGCGGTCGCTGGAGAAGCGGCCGGAGGCGGCGACGTTCAGCAGCGCCTTCTGCGCCCAGGCGTCAGGCGTGGTGTAGAGCTCAGCCACGCGGTCCTGGCTCGCCGCGTACGACCGCAGATCGGCCAGGTGCATGTAGTAATCGCCCTCCAGGAGCCGGTGGCGGAGCGGCTCGAAGACCCCCGGCTCACCGGGGCTGAACGCGTCGGAGAACAGCTCGTCGATGGCCTGGCGGACCTCCGGCTGATTCCAGTAGTGCCACATCGGACGGTACCAGCCGCGACTGCCGGTCACCTGGGCCGCCGTCAGCCCGAACAGGAAGAAGTTCTCCTCGCCGGCCGCGCGCGCCATCTCCAGCGTGGCACCGTCACGGGTGCCCAGTGTGAGCGCGCCGTTCATCATGAACTTCATGTTGCTGGTGCCGCTGGCCTCGTAGCCGGCGGTGGAGATCTGCTCGGAGATGTCGGCCGCCGGGATCAGGCGCTCGGCCAGGCTGACGCTGTAGTCGGGCAGAAACACCACCTTGATCCGGTCGCGCACCACAGGATCGGCCGCCAGGCCGGCCGCCACATTGTTGATGAGCTTGATGGTCAGCTTGGCGATCTGATAGGCGGGCGCGGCCTTGCCGGCGAAGAAGAACGTTCGCCGCGGCATCGTCAGCCCCGGATTGGCGCGGAGGCGCTGGGAGAGCAGGACGATGTTCAGCACGTTCAGGAGCTGCCGCTTGTACTCGTGGAAGCGCTTGATGTGGCAGTCGAACAGCGTGTCGGGATCGACGGAGAGGCCCGTCGTCTCGGCCAGCCAATCGGTGAAGCGACCCTTGGCGCGGCGCTTCGCCGCCTGGAACTTCGCGCGAAAGCCCTGGTCCTGGGCCAGCGGGGCCAGCTGCCGCAGCTGTTCCAGGTCGGTGATCCAGCGGTCGCCGATGGCCTCGGTGATGAGCGCCGCCAGCTCGGGGTTGGCCACCAGCAGCCAGCGCCGGGGGGTCACGCCGTTCGTCTTGTTGTTGAAGCGCTCCGGAAAGATCGCCGCAAAGTCGGGCATCAGCTGGGTGCGCAGCAGCTCCGAGTGCATCTCGGAGACGCCGTTGGTGCTGTGCGAGCCGAGGATGGCCAGGTGGGCCATCCGCACCGATCGTACCGGGTGCTCCTCGATCAGGCTCATGCGCTCCGAGCCGCGCGCCATCGTCCCGCGCGATTCGGCCGCGCACCTGGCTCAGGAACCGCGCGTTGATCTCGTAGATCAGCTGCAGGTGGCGGGGCAGCAACGTCTCGAACAGCTCCACGGGCCACTTCTCCAGGGCCTCCGGCAGCAAGCGTGTGGTTGGTGTAGGCGAGGGTGCGGACCGTGAGATCCCAGGCCATCTCCCAGGACAGCTTGGCCTGGTCCAGCAGGATGCGCATGAGCTCGGCGACGGCCAGCGCGGGGTGGGTGTCGTTCAGCTGGATGCAGACCTTGTCCGGCAGCGCCGGCCAGTCGTTGCCGCGCCGGCGGAAGCGCTCGATGATGTCCCCCAGCGAGCAGCAGACCAGGAAGTACTCCTGGATGAAGCGCAGCGAGCGCCCCTGCTGGCGCGAGTCGTCCGGGTAGAGGACGCGGGTGGTCGTCTCGGCGATCACGCGGTCGGAGACGGCGCCGAAGAAGTCACCGTCGCTGAACTCGCTGAAGTTGAAACCGTCCATCGTGGAAGCGCCCCACAGCCGGAGCGTGTTGATGGTCTTGGCGCCGTAGCCGACGACGGGGCGGTCGAACGGCACGCCGACCAGCCGCATCGGCTGCCCGGGCCGGGCGACGATCTGCCCGTGCCGGAGCACGAACGAGGTCTCCAGTTCCACCGAGGTGCACTGGTGCGGGCGCGCCACCTCCCAGGGATCCGCGTGGCGCAGCCAGTTGTCCGGCCGCTCGCGCTGCCAGCCGTCCTCGATGACCTGCCGGAAGATCCCGTAGTCGTAGCGGAGACCGTACGCCATGCAGGGGTACTCCAGCGTCGCCATCGATTCGATGAAACAGGCCGCCAGGCGGCCGAGCCCGCCGTTCCCCAGCCCGGCGTCCGGCTCCTGCTCGGCCAGCTTGCGCCAGTCCTGTTTGTCGGACTGCAGGTCCTCCTCGACGAAGCTCCGGACCCCCATGTTGACGACGTTGTTCGTCAACGCGCGGCCGATCAGATACTCCATCGAGATGTAGTAGATGTCCTTGCCGTTCGCGAGATCCTGCGTCTTCTTGGTCTGCACCCAGCGCTGCATCAAGAGATCGCGCAGCGAGCGGGCCAGCGCCTCGAAGCGCTGGCGCGGGTGGGCGCGCGAGGCGTCCACGGCGTTGTCGAACATCAGGTGACGATCGTAGAGGCCGGGATCGCGAAATCGAAAAGGTCCAATCTCGAAGCGACGCAGCTCGGGCCGATCGTCGGGGGCTGCGCCGGGCTTGGCCGGCGGCGCTGGCTTGTTGGTCATGCGGTTCCCTTCTCCCGTTTTCGCGACGGCGGTGAGTGTAGCCCACGCGGCGCATCGGGGGCCCGTGGCCGTCGATTCGGGTGACGGGCCGAAGGCCAGCGGCTAGAGTAGCGGCGTCTCGAGCGAGGATGGCGAAACTGGTAGACGCGCCAGATTTAGGTTCTCGATTCTCGTGACCTGAGGCGAAGGAAGTGCAGTAGTTAAGTTAGCTCCGAGCTTGTCCGCAGCTGTCCGCAGGAAAACCCGCGCCACCATCGGCACTTGCGTGGACGTCGCCAAGGAGTCGGCCGACATGATCCTCGTCGAGAAGTTGCTCCGCGTTCTCGACGAGGGTGTGCTCGAAGGCCGCGAGGTGTTCGCCAACATCAGCAAGTACGTCCGCATGGGCGCCTGGAGCAACTTCGGCAACATTTCCAGCGTACGCGGGGCCAGCATCTTCGTGCCCTTGCTGCCGATGGTGCCGCTTCGGGGATGGGCTCGCACATCGTTGCGATCGGGAGGGACTGGTGCTGTCCCGCCGTGGCCAGTATTTCGGCTTCGGTGCTCAGGTGACCCTGTTCGCGATGGGGGCGCCTTGTTCGAAAAGGGTGATGTTCTCCAAGGTGGTGATCGCGATGTCGCGAAGCGCCTGGGCGGTGAAGAAGGCCTGGTGCCCGGTGATGATGACGTTTGGGAGAGTGAGGAGGCGCGCGAAGATATCGTCTTGCACGATGTCCGCTGAATGATCCTCAAAGAAGAGGCGATCTTCTTCCTCGTAGACATCGATCGCGAGCCCGCGGAGGCGCCCCATCTTGAGCGCTTCCACCATGGCGGCGGTGTCGATGAGGGCGCCCCGACTGGTGTTCACCACCAGGGCATTGGGGCGCATCCTGGCGATGCGGGTGGCATCGAGGAGATGGTGCGTCTCCGGGGTCAGGGGACAGTGGAGGGTGATCACGTCGGAGGCTCCAAGAAGCTCTTCGAGCGGCACGTACCGGACGCCAAGCTCAGTGCACGCAGGGTCCTGGGCAATATCGGTGGCCAGCAGCGTGACGCCGAATCCCGAAAGGACGCGTGCCACCGTGGCGCCGATCTTACCGGTCCCGACGATCCCGACCGTGCTTCCGTGAAGCTCGGTGCCGAGCAGCCCCTCGAGAGAGAAATTGCCGTCGCGAACCCGGTTGAGCGCCCTGTTGATCTTTCGTTCGAAGGTCAGGATCAGAGCCAGGGTGTGCTCGGCCACGGCGTACGGCGAGTAGCCCGGGACGCGAGCCACCGCGATCCCGCACCGGCGCGCGGCCTCGAGGTCCAGGTTGTTGAATCCAGCGGAGCGGAGGGCGATGAGACGGGTCCGTCCAGCGGCCAAGGTGGCAAGGACGTTCGCGTCGATCCGGTCGTTGACGAATGCGCACACGGCTGGATAAGTCGCACCGATCGAGGCCGTCTCGGACGAAAGACGCGCTTCCAAAAACACCAGCTCGTGTGCCACCGGCGACCGAGCGTTCGCTTCCAGTAAGGATTCTCGATCGTATCGCTTCGCGCTGAAAACCCCGACCCTCATGCGCTGAGCTTACCGTTTTCCCTGGGCGGTCACCGCCAGCGCGTACCGGTGGCGATCACTGCCAGGGCTGCCTCGGCGCAGGGAACTACGTCTGCGTCATATCCAGAAATGCGGGCAATCTCGCAGAGGTTTTCGCCGAGCGAGACATCGTCCTCCACGAACAGGATGCGGCCCCGGCATGGATCCAAGCCGCGGTGCTCACGAGGTGGCGGGTCGCAGGTCAGCCAGCGCCGCGATCGGTCAGGCGTGCGTTTGAATCCGAAGGTGGTCCGTCACCGAACGTACGCCCCGCGTTCCTCGCACGGCTCCGAGAACGGCTTCCTTCTCCTGCCACGTGTGGACGATCCCTGTGACTTTCACCTCGCCGTCGGTGGCGTGCAGATCGATGCGTTCGGCTTCGCGCTCCGCATGCCGCTCCAGCGCCTTCTCGACCGCCTTGCGCGCCTCATCGATGTTGACGCGGTCTTTCGGCTGGACCTCGATCTGGTTGATCACAGCTTTGACGCCGGCGAGCCGTTCGACTGCCCGCTCGGCGTCGACCTTCTGCGTCCAGTAAGTGACCTGGCCTTCCAGCGTGACGATGCCGTGAGAGACGGTCGTCTTCACCTGCTTCTCGGGGATCAGCGAGTCCCACTCCAGTGCGTGTCTCACAGCTTGCGCGATATCGGTGTCGGTCTTCGAGATGGTCCCGGGCAGCTTGACGCTGAGATCGTTCGCGACATCCAGGACGCCTACGATCGCGTCACTCGCGCGGAGGATCGGGCGCTGAGCGCCAAAGCCGATTGCGTCCGCGCCGCTCTTGGAGCTGTACTTCCAGAGCCTTCAGGGGACCCGAAAACCCGCCTCTAGCATCATTTGGCCTCCGCCGACTTGGCTCGAGCGTCCTCGCGCTGTTCGTAAAGGTGCTCCCGATAGTCGGAAGCGATCTCTCGCGCTTTTGTTTGTTGCGCTTCGGTGAACGCGCTCTCGACGTCAAGATAGGCCTTCGTGTCATTTTCATCCAAGCGGTCCTCGAGCGTTGCCGTGCGATCGGCCTGCTTTCCGCCACCGGATCCCGAAGCGGGAGATCGGCCACCCATTCTCCCACCGTGCATGCCACCGCCGCGCATGCCGCCTCCCATCCCACCCCCCTGCATGCCCTGAGGGGCCCCGCTGCTGCCGGAGCGGGTACCACTCGATGAGACCGACTGCCCCTTCTGGCTCCTCTTTTCCATCTCCTCCCGAACGACCGCGTCCTCTTTTTCCCGCTCTTGGTCCCTCTGCTCCATCTCGCTGACTTGGTCGTCCGTGAGCCCGAGCTCTGCTCGGTGAAGGACCACTGCGGCGATGGAGGATCGCGGCAAGGGCGGCAGAGGTATTGGAATGGCCCGAACAGCAGGTGCAATAGGCTGCGGGGGCGGTGGCTCACTGGCGCACGCCATCTGGGACATAATCAACGCGAGGAAGAAGCCGAGGCGAGTAGTCCGCATATTCCAGGTCTGGCCTTGGATTGGTTATGGGGGTTGCCTCGGCTCCGGCGAAGTGAGCCCAACCCGATCCTTGGATTTATTGCCCAGTGTCTTTGCGCACAAATGCAGAGCGCATCGATGGCGGCGACGCCGCCCCTGGTCTGCCGTTTTCAACCGGCGAGCAAATCGCCGTTATCTGCCGCCGGGGCCGCCACGGTTCGTTTCGCCTTGCTGGAGAGTCCGCCTTTCCGGCCGGCGACCCGGGCGGCGGCCGAATCCCATTCGTGGGCCGAGCCCTTGAGGTGGGCCAATACGCCCCCCTTGCGGCTGATTGCGCTGCGCGCTTCCGGGGTGAGGGCGGCAAAACCACGTGGTTTCCTGAGTGCATTTACATCAGAGTTCATTGCTTCACTTCCTGCTTCGTCTTCCGGTCGAGATCGTGGGACGCGACAGGGCCTTCGGGCCCTTCGTCTCTCCGTGCGTAAACCGGATCTGAGCACGCGGAGCGCGCCATGCGCGCATTCCGGATCAACTTCATGTTTGTTGTGACACGGCCATTCGACTTTGCAAGGACCGCGCGTCCGCGACCTTGGTCGGCTGATCGTGGGGGCGATCGGGTCACTCGTTCGTGTGGGACGACCTCACCTGGAAGGAGCTCCCGCGGGTCTGGTCAGCGATGGTTTCCATCTGACGCAACCTTGGATGGACTTCGGTCTCGCGGCGGCCTCAGAGGACCAGAGTCGGTGGCAGGATCCTCACGGCCGGTTCGTGCGTCCCCCGCGATCGGTGCCAGGGTCTCGCTGGCCACCATGACCGCATTACCACCCCGTCGCTTGGCGTCGTAAAGTGCAGTGTCCGCGGCCTCGACGAGCTGAGCGGGGTCGGCCGTCCGGCTTGAGGCCGAGGCGACGCCGAACGAGGCGGTGACCACAATGGCCTCGCCGTGAAAGCGCGTAGGCTGATCTTCGATCCGAGCGCGAGCCCGTTCCGCCCATGCCGAGGCGTCGGCCGCTCCGGTGTGCGGCAGGATTGCCGCCAGCTCTTCGCCACCGTAGCGCGCGATCACGTCGCCAGCTCGCTTCCCGCTCTCGAGCAAGGCGGCGACGTGCCGGAGTACCTCATCTCCGGCCAGGTGCCCGTGGCGATCGTTCACCGTCTTGAAGCGATCGAGGTCGATCATGACGAGGGTGCAGGGGACGCCATATCGCCGAGTCCGGACCAACTCCATGTTCAGCCGCTCATCGAAGCTTCGCGACGACCGATCAGCCTGCCGACGATGGCAAAGATCGCCATGCCTCCAACCGCGAGGGCCAGGGAAAGGCGAAAGGGATCGAACCTGTGCCCGGTGGCTGTCGCACGAATGAAGAGGCCGACCGGAGCCAGGAGTCCGGCAGAGGCTCCCAGCAACGTGTAGCGGGTCGAGATCTTCACGGGTCGCCTCTGCTATCTGCGGTCCGTAGGTCCTTGCTGCACTAAACCGTCGCCGACAGCAGTGAGAGCAAGGTCTCTGCCCGGTCGCTGAAACCGGGGACGTCGGGCGTCACGTGCCGCGATGCGCTCGCCAACTGGTCTACGAGCTGTGACAGCACGCCGGCGTTGCGCCGACCGACCGCGAGCACCCCGCGCCCGGTCTGCTGCCGGAAGAAGGCGACGACCTTCTCCATCGTGTAGCGCCTCCCGGCACCCGTCTGCTGCTCCATGTCTCCGATCATCTCCCGGATGACCGGGAGCTGGCGTCGCAACAACGAGCGTGCTTCCTCGTGAGCGCCGACGGGAGCCAGCAAGACTGCGGGCATCGGGGCCGAGCCCTCGTATTCGGCGTGCCGGATCGATTCGCTCATCGTGATCTCCTGCTGTCGTCGTCAGGGAGCGGAGCAGGAGTTTGCAATAAACGTGCCCAGGTTCTGCCGCCAGGAGACTCAGGACCAATCGAAACGGATTCGCGCGAACTTTGCGCAGGCTCGGAGTTGAGCTGCAAGGGCTGCGCGATCGTCTGGCGGTGGCCCAGGAGAGGACACCTCGGTCAGTCGGTTGCGCCCTGCCGGGTTGTCTGCGAGGCTCGCAGCGACTGGGAGGAATGCTCGATGAACTCGGAATGGCATGAGCGACATGTCCTGCCGAGGGGGGCGTCCCGTGAACAACGGATCGTCTGGCATCGCGAGCACCAGGAGCAGTGTGCCTGCCGTCCGATTCCTGCGAAGCTCCAGGAGGAGATGGCGGACCTCCCCAACAGGAGGAGGGAGACCACGATCGATGCGTATCTGGCCAAGGTCAGCGCGAAAAATCGAGGCCTCCTCCGGCAGGTGCGCAAGACGATCCATGCCACCGTTCCCGGTGTCGAAGAGTGCATCAGCTACCGCCTTCCCGCGTTCCGCCTGCATGGCAAGATCGTCGCTGGATTCTCGGCGACCTCCAAGGGCTGTTCCTACTACCCGTTCAGCGGGACGACGCTCAAGACGCTGGCGGCCGATATAGAGGGGTACAGCCACACGAAGAGCGCCCTCCACTTCGGCCCCGACAGGCTGCTGCCGACGTCACTCATTCGCAAGCTGCTCAGGGCGCGCATCGCCGAGACCCGACGCCACGCTCCGCGAACCAGTGAGCGCTGATAGATTCCGGCACAGATCGGCCCGCGTCGACCAAGATAGCCTCCACGTCGTGGTGGTCGTCGACGTCGCCATGCAGGCAGGTAGCGCAAACAAAGGGACAGCGATGCACAAGTACCTTTCAGTCGAGCTCCGTATCGAGCCTCCGTCGCGCCACAGACACCAAGCATCGTTCGTGCCGGATACGCAGCCCCCCAGTCGCGAGGTCAGGGTGGAGCGCAGCGCGCCAAGCGACCGGTTTGCGGAGCCTGCTCTCCGCAGTATTTGCGCGAGAGATGCGGCTTGGGCGCAGCAATCACGCGCCCCTAGATCCCGCGTCGGTCCGCCAGCAGAGCACCTTTGGATCCTTCCGCGAGGTGGCCGGCGTTTCGCCGCTCGGTAGGCCGACGACGATCGGAGCGACGACTTGGATCTCAGGCGGGATCCCCAGCTCCGCCTTGACGTCCGGACGGTTGAGCACCGGCACTGCGAACCCGATGCAGCAGGTGCCGAGGCCCATCGCACAGGCCGCGAGCATGAGATTCTCGGCGGCCAGCCAACAGTCAGCAGTCGCGAAAGTGGCCGACGGCGCGCAGATCGCGATGAGCGTCCCCGCATCGTGAAAAATGTTGAAATCGGGGTGCGAGAAGAGCGCGGCAGCCCGGGCGGTCGAGCCGGCTGCCGGGTGGGCGAGCGCGTGCGGCTGGTCGGGTTCGGCGGTCCAGCCCTCCTTCGCCAGGTCGGAATACCGGCGGAGAAGAGCTCGATCTCGCACCACCGCGAAGGCCCACGGCTCCGCGTGCATCGCGGTCGGCGAGCGCACGGCCATTGTGAGCAGCTCGCGCACAGTTTCTTCACCGACTGCGTCGGGGCGATAGGCTCGCACGGCTCGACGCTTGGCGATGGCTTCGAAAACGGTCATCAGTCTGGCGGCGTTGGACATGACCATCGCTGGTGCAAGCAGGCGGCCAATTCCGCGCGGCACAACCCGGTGAGGCGATGGCACGAGATCTGCTCCGTTCGACTCGGAGAGAGACAGATGATGCTGTGGACGCTGACTCCGATATAAGGACGTCATGAGCAACGTTCTTCCGAAGCGTGTGCTCGCTGGTCACGAGAAGCACGCGATCCGGGTATCGCCGCTGGTCATCGAGGCCGCCGCGCTGGACGCGGCGGGTGTCTATGCACGTCTGGTGACGCGTGCCGAGGGGCTGACCTCCGAACAGGCGGCCGTCCGGCTCGCCGAGCACGGCCCAAACAGCCTGGCGCGGGATCAACGTCCCGGCTTCGCGCTGATGTTGTGGCGTTCGATCCTCAATCCGCTGGTGGTCCTGCTGGCGGTGCTGGCGACCGTGTCCTTCTCGACCGGGGATCCGCGGGCAGGGACGGTGATGGTTCTCATGATCGTCCTCAGCGTTGGACTGAGGCTGTATCAGGAGGCGAAGGCCGACAGCGCAGCCGCCAAGCTCAAGGCAATGATCTCCGTTAGTGCGACGGCGCTGCGCGACGGCAGTCCCCAGGAGGTCCCACTGGCGCACCTGGTTCCTGGCGACGTGGTCCAGTTGGCGGCGGGCGACATGATCCCGGGCGACGTGCGGCTCATCCAGGCCAAGGACCTGTTCGTGAGCCAAGGATCGCTGACGGGAGAGAGCTTCCCTATCGAGAAGCACACCGTGGAGACCGCAGGCGCGGCGGTGGCCCCTCTCGATTTGCCCACCATCGCCTTTCTCGGCACCAGCGTGGAGAGCGGAGCAGCCACCGCGGTCGTCGTGGCCACCGGCAAGGAGACCTACCTCGGTGGAATGGCCGAATCGCTCTCGGTCCAACCGCCCCAGACCGCTTTCGATCGAGACATCTCCAGGTTCACCTGGCTGCTCTTGCGCTTCATGTTCGTGATGGTCCCGCTGGTGTTCGTCATCAACGGTCTGACCAAGGGCAGCTGGACCCAGGCGTTCTTCTTCGCCGTGGCCGTCGCGGTGGGCCTGACGCCCGAGATGCTCCCCATGATCGTGACGGTCTGCCTGTCGAAAGGCGCGGTCGCGATGGGCAAGAAGAAGGTCATCGTCAAACGCCTCAACGCCATTCAGAACCTCGGCGCGATGGATGTCCTGTGCACCGACAAGACCGGCACCTTGACGATGGATAAAGTGAGTCTGGAACGCTACTGCGACGTCATGCTGCAAGAGAGCGACGAGGTGCTTGCCCTCGCCTACACCAACAGCAACTTCCAGACTGGCCTCAAGAACGTTCTCGATCGCGCCGTCTTGGCGCACGAAGAAACGCACGCGCGGGCGCGGATTCCGGAGGTCGTCAAGATCGACGAGATTCCGTTCGACTTCGACCGGCGGATGATGTCGGTGGTGGTCCGAACACCCGAGGGGATGGACCTCATCATCTCCAAAGGCGCACCCGAGGCGATCTTCGCGCGGTGCGCGAGCTACCAGCTCGCCGGTAAGGTGCTGACGATGGACCACGGGCGTATCGCGGAGCTGAAGGCCGAGTACGAAAGGCTGAACGGCGACGGCTTTCGCGTGTTGGCGATCGCCACGAAACGGTCGCCGCCGAAAGGGGCGGGCCCCGACAACACGACTCCCTATGGCAAGGCCGACGAATCAGACTTGATCCTCCAGGGCTACGTGGCGTTCCTCGATCCGCCCAAGGACACCTGCACGGTCGCGATCTCCGACCTGCAGCGGCACGGCGTCGTGGTCAAGGTGATCACGGGGGACAACGAGATCGTCGCCCGGAAGATCTGTACGGAGGTGGGGCTGACGGTCGGCGTCGCGCTGATCGGCGCCGACGTCGAACGGATGACCGAGGCCGAGCTCGCCGACTCCGCCGAGGCGACCACGCTCTTTGCCCGGGTCTCGCCGGCGCACAAGCAGAGGATCGTCAAGGCCCTGCAATCACGCCAGCACATCGTGGGCTTCATGGGCGACGGCATCAACGATGCGCCGGCGCTCCACACGGCGGACGTGGGGATCAGCGTCGACACCGCGGTCGACGTCGCCAAGGAGTCCGCCGACATGATCCTGCTGGAGAAGTCGCTGCGTGTTCTCGACGAGGGCGTGCTCGAAGGCCGCAAGGTGTTCGCCAACATCAGCAAGTACGTCCGGATGGGCGCCTCGAGCAACTTCGGCAACATGTTCAGCGTGCTGGGGGCCAGCATCTTCGTCCCGTTCCTGCCGATGGTGCCGATCCAGATTCTGACCAACAACCTGCTCTATGACCTCAGCCAGACGACCATCCCCACCGACGCTGTCGACGCCGAGCAGATCGAGCGCCCCAAGCCATGGAACATCAAGGCTCTGACCCGGTTCATTCTCTTCATCGGTCCGTGCTCGTCGATCTTCGACTACACGACCTATCTGATGATGCTGTATCTGTTCGGGTGCTGGAACACCTCGACCCCTGCCCAGACCGCCCACAGCGCGAGCCTGTTCCAGACCGGGTGGTTCGTCGAGTCGCTGCTCACCCAGACACTCATCATCCACGTCATTCGCACCAACAAGATCCCATTCTTTCAGAGCCGCGCCTCGTGGCCGGTCTTTGGGATGGGTCTCCTCATCATTGCGCTCGGCGCGGGGCTGGTTCTGTCACGCGCCGGACGCTACCTGGGATTCACTGACCTCCCCGGGCTCTATTGGCCTCTGCTGGGGCTGACGCTCGTCTGCTACCTGGCGTTGACTCAGGGGGTGAAGGTCTGGCTGTTGCGGAGACGCTGGATCTGACGCATCCGCGATAGGCCGCCAGGATGGCGGCCGTCAGTGCGCGGCAACGTGCGGTATGCAGGATTGTTCGAACCTACGGGCGAGTGCCGCCGCCTCTTGGTCGACCTTCTCGACGAAAGAGGCGTATCGCTCGTAGAGGCCAGCAGCGTCGTCGCACGGGCGGTGTGCAGGTGGTCGTCGGCGTGACCGACGCCCTCTCGATGCCGTCGTTCCAATCGATCGTCCCTTCGATTGTCAGTCACGAGCAGATCAGCGCCGGCCTGGCGCTGAACTCCACGCAGTTCAACCTCTCGCGGGTGCTCGGACCAGCGCTCGCGGGCGTGCTGATGGTCAGCTTCGGTGCGATGGGCTGCTTCGTGGTCAGTACCGCGTCCTACATACCTTTCATCGCAGTCGCGCTCTGGATCCTGCCGCGCTGGAGCTCCGCGCCTGCCCATGTCGCTTCGGTCGGCGGGCGGCGTCTCTTCGCAGGGATAGGGCATGTGCTGCGCGAGCGATACCTGCTTGGAGCCCTCCTGACCGTCCTCGTCACCAGTGTGCTCTGTGCACCGCTCATTACTTTTAGCCCGGTGCTGGTCAAGGACGTCTTTCACGCCGATGCCGGCCACTTTTCGACAGCAGTCGCGTCGTTCGGGGTGGGAGGGCTGCTGGGAGCATTCGGGCTCCTCGCGGGCGCGCCCCAAAAGAGCACACGCTGGCTGAGCTCCATGTGCGCGGTGAGTTACGGCGTGGTTCTGGTGCTCGCCGGCCTGAACAGGTGGTTCGTGATGTTGCCTCCTCTGCTCGTTCTCGCGGGCGCTTCGATGACGGCCAGCAACACGGCCGCCAACTCGCTCCTCCAGGCGGCTGCCAGCCGCGACTGCTCGGACAGACGGTCAGCCTTTACATGTTGGCGATGCGAGGCGGCCTCTCCCTCGGTGCCTTGCTGATGGGCTGGCTATCCAACGTCTTCGAGATAAGACGCGCTCTGGTTCTGAATGGGATCGTTGCCCGCCAGGAACCCTTCCCAAGTCTTGCCTGGACTGACGGAGGGGCAGAGGGGATGTCTGCCAAAAGCGCGGCCCACCAAGTACGCGGCGGTATCGTTGGCCCAGCTTGCGCCCAGTGCGACCGCGGTCCAGGCGATTCCGTCCGGTCCGGCGCGCAGGCAGGACAAAGCCGCGAGACCAACAGAGCAGAAGAGCAGCCCGGCCATGAGGTGTCCTTCTCGAGCAGGCGCGCTGGGGCGCGGTCCAGAGAAGAGATGAACGCCCCACGTCAGCATGGACGCCAACGCCACGGCGACGAATAGCAGACCGCCGACTTGCCCTGGCCCAGCAAAGACTGGAATCAACGGAATCGTCGCGGTGCAGGCGAGCCCGAGCCAGGCGACGAATGGAATCGTACCGAAGACCAGTCGGTAGTATTCCCAGCAGCCGATCCCGGCCGCGGCCGAAAAGAGGAGGGCGCTTGCCCGCGCATCCGCCGCGACGATCAAGGCGACGAGAGGAAGCATGACGACGCCCACGAAGAGTCGCGGGCGGAGGTCGCGAAACCGAGCCACGCTGGGTGAAGGATCCCCGGGAATCACTGGACGTCACCGACTGCAAGCGCGCTGCCAGTCTTGACACAAACCCATTGGGTTCGACCGTCGGTTCGGACAGTGTGCGGGCGGGACGCCTCAGGCTTTCCTTGAGTCCAGTGTCGTCAGGAAATTCGAGCGCGCGGAAGCGTTCGACTGGGACTATTGTCTCGTTCCATGCCCAACGACGAGCTCGAGGCGCTTCGCGCTGAGCTGGCGTTGTTGCGGTCTGTCGTCGACAGCGTCTCGGCGATGCTCGCCTACTGGGATGCGAACCTTCGCTGCCGCTTCGCCAATCGCGCCTATGAGCGATGGTTTGGCGTTCTGCCAGAGGTGCTGATCGGGAGGCATATCAGCGAGCTCTTGGGGCCCCTCTACCAGCTCAATCTGCCCTACATCGAAGCGGCCCTGCGTGGCCAGTCCCAGGCCTTCGAGCGCGAGATCCCGGATCCGGCGGGTGGACCTTCCCGGCACAGCCTGGCCAACTACATCCCCAACGTCGTCGACGGGGTCGTGTGTGGCTTCTTCGTCCTGGTCACCGACATCACGGAGCGCAAGCGCTTCGAGATGGCCCTCCGGGAGTCGGAGGCGAAATTTGCCGGGATCGTGTCGATCTCGCCCGACGCCATCATCAGTATCGATGAGAACCAGCGCATCACGATCTTCAACCATGGTGCGGAGCGAATCTTTGGCTACTCGAGGAGCGAAGCGCTGGGACTCCCCCTCGACCTGCTCTTACCGATCCGGCTGCGCGCCGGGCATCGACGAGATGTCGAAGGGTTTTCGGTGGGAAGCACGACGGCGCGTCAGATGGGTGAACGCAAGGCCACCATCGTCGGCTTACGGAAGAACGGGGAGGAGTTCCCCGCAGAGGCGGCGATCTCGAAGCTCGAGGTCGAGGGGAAAAAGGTGCTCACGGTCGCTCTCCGGGACATCACCGAGCGAAGGCGCAGCGATCTGGAGCAGGCGGTTCTGGCCGAAGCCGGCGCGGTGCTTGCCTCCTCGCTGAACTACAAGCAGACGATCACGACGATCGCTCGGCTCATCGTGCCCCGCGTCACTGACCTGTGCGCCGTCGACATCATGGAGGGATCCGAACCGGTGCGTCTGACGTTGACGCCCGCGGATCCCGCCAAGGTCCCACTCTGCGAGCGGCTCGCGGCGCTCCCTCTCAGTCGGCGCCACATGCTCAGCTGGTCGGCATACGAGACGAAGCAAACCGTCTTGCTCTCCGAGCTCGGCCCGGAACAGTGGGAGGCGACGGCCCAGAATCTGGAACATCTGCAGCTGCTTCGCGAGATCGCCCCGAGATCGGCTGTCGTGGCTCCGATGTTCTCGCCCCGCGGAGTGTTCGGAGCTCTCGTTCTTGCATCTTCGCGGCCGGGCCGGTTCCAGTCGCGCGACGTGGGATTTGCGAATGAGCTCGCGCGCCGCGCGGGCTTGGCGATCGAGAACGCAAGGCTCTACGAAGCCGCCCAGCACGCGACGCGGGCGCGCGACGAGGTCCTCGGTATCGTTGCACATGATGTCCGGAACCCGCTCTCGACCATCCGTCTGGCGACCGACGTCCTCGAGCATCAGCTCCGGGTGGCCGGATCGGGCAAAGGCGCGACCAAGAGCGTCGAGGCCATCAGGCGCGCGGTCGAGCGCGCCGATCGTCTCATTGAGGATCTGTTGGACACGACCCGCATCGAGGCGGGGGCCTTGTCGATCGCCGCCGAGGCCCTCAGCCCCCGTGAGGTACTGGAGGATGCGCTGGAGGCTCAGCGTCCCCTGGCATCGTCGGCGTCTCTGGAACTGCGGCTCGAGGTAGGTCGGGACCTGTCGCCGATTTGGGCCGACCGAGGCCGAATTCTCCAGGTGTTGGCGAATCTCGTGGGGAACGCGATCAAATTCACGCCGGCAGGCGGGCATATCACTTTAGCGGCGGAGCCGAGGCCGGGAGAGTGGCTGTTCTCGGTCGCCGATACTGGCCCGGGAATTTCGGCAGAGAATCTTCGGCACCTGTTCGACCGGTTCTGGCAAGCAAAGAGAGCCGATCGGCAGGGCGCGGGGCTTGGGCTCCCGATCTGCAAAGGCATCGTCGAGGCCCACGGAGGGCGTATCTGGGCAGAGAGCGTCGAGAACCGCGGGACGACCTGCTATTTCACCGTTCCCGCTGCGCCAGCCGCCTCCGACGAGCGCTCCCGTCGGCCCCCCAGCTGAATTCTGGGGAGCCCTGCGCGTCGGGGCTCAGAGGCTGAAGATCCGGGCCTCTTTCTGATCGATCCAGATGACTGCGTGCTTCACGACGAGCTCTCCTTGAACGAGGTCTGGGTGTCCGGGACGCTTCTTGTGGGGCGTGCTGTCTCCAGTTTCAGCAATAAGGAGGCCGCGGCCACGCGCCCAGGCTGTCGAAGAAGCCCGCGAATATTTTGCGCGCGGCCAGTCTGTTCGCGCACGACTTGCCGGCCGCCCGGGGCGGTCATGACCGGCGCGCCCGCTGGGCCTCGATGATCGCGGAAGTGATCCTTTGAGGCACGAGGGCTGCATAGGGCCTGGGCACGATGACGACCGCCACCGCTACTGTCAGCCCGATTCGAAACGGCTCGCACCCCGCGCTCAAGAGGCCCTGGAAGATCGCCGCCGTCATCGTCGTCGTGGCCGCAATGGCTGGAATCGCCCTTCGGGCACGGAGCCGCGCAGCGGCCAAGAACGCTCCGGCTTTTCGATTCGAGACGACGACGGCCGATCGGGGACCAATCCGGGCGAAGGTCACGGCGACGGGAACGGTCAATCCAATCGTCACCGTCCAGGTCGGCGCGCAGGTGTCAGGGACGATTCTGGCGCTGGGCGCGGACTTCAACTCGGTGGTCAAGCCCGGCCAGATGATGGCCCAGATCGATCCCCGCCTGTTCAAGGCCGCCGTTCAGCAGGCCGAGGCGAACTTCCTCTCGGCAAAGGCCAACGTCCTTCAGGTTCGCACCCAGCTCGCCAACGCCCGCAAGCAGGCGAAGCGAAATCAGAACTTGCTCGCGGAGAAATTCGTGGCTCAACAGGACGTCGACACGACCGACACCGCTGCCGCGGCTCTGGCCGCCCAGCTCAAGGCGGCTGAGGCGGTAGCCGCCCAAACGGAAGCTGCGCTGGCGACGACGAAGACCAACCTGGCCTACACGACGATTCGCTCGCCCGTCAGCGGCACCGTCATCACACGCAACATCGACGTGGGGCAGACCGTGGCCGCAGCGTTCGCGGCGCCGACGCTGTTCCTGGTCGGCGAGGACCTGACGAAGATGCAGGTCGACACGAACATCGCTGAGGCCGACGTCGGCCGGCTTGCGCCCGGCATGACCGCCACCTTCACCGTCGATGCCTACCCGGCCGAGATCTTCACGGGAAAGATCCGAGAGGTTCGCAACTCGCCCCAGGTGATCCAGAACGTCGTGACCTATGACGCGGTCGTCGACGTGGACAACACGGACCGCAAGCTCAAGCCGGGGATGACCGCCAACATCGAGGTGGTCTACGCCGAACGAGCCACGGCGCTGCGCGTCGCGAACGGCGCCATCCGCTTTCGCCCGCCCGAGAGTCTCTTGGGCAAGAAGCCTCCCGCGGTTCCCCTCGATCGCAAGGTGGTCTGGGTCCAGCGGGCCGGCCTGCCGACGCCGGTGTTCTTCAAGCCAGGGGTGAGCGATGGCGTGATGACGGAGGTCGTCGAAGGCGATTTGCAGGCCGGCGACCAGGTGATTACCGAGGTCATCTCGGCCCAATCGGCCGGCGGGCGGATCCTGTGAGCGGCGCCGTGGAACAGCCACTCATCGACCTCGGCCACGTCAGCAAGGTCTACACCCTGGGTGAGGTGGAGGTGCGGGCGCTCAACGACGTCACGTTCCAGGTGCCGCGCGGCGAGTTCGTCGCCATCATGGGCGCCTCGGGCTCGGGGAAGTCGACCCTCATGAACGTCCTCGGTTGTCTCGACCGCCCGACGTCCGGAACCTATCTCCTCGAAGGAAGAGAAATCGGCGGTCTGTCGCGGAACGAGTTGGCGCTCATCCGCAATGAGATGGTCGGCTTCGTCTTCCAGCACTTCAACCTGCTGTCCCGGACCAGCGCTCGAGAGAACGTCGAGCTTCCTCTCCTCTATTCGGGTGTCGTCTCCGCCCGGGAGCGGGCCGACCGGGCCCTGGCGAGCCTGGCGCGCGTCGGTCTGGCCGACCGGGCCGATCACCAGCCGAACCAGCTCTCCGGCGGCCAGCAACAGCGGGTGGCCATCGCTCGGGCGCTGGTCAACGACCCGAAGGTGATCTTCGCCGACGAGCCGACCGGTGCGCTCGACTCGCGGACGAGCATGGAGGTGATGCAGCTCTTTCAGGAGCTCGGGAGCTCCGGCATCACCATCATCCTCGTGACCCACGAGCCCGACATCGGCCGGTGCGCCGAGCGCGTGATCACCATGCGCGACGGGCAGATCGTCTCCGACGATCGCCAGCAACCGCTCGTGGCCCGCCCGGGCCCGGCGGTCACCAGCTTGGCCGCGGAGGCGGCTTCGGTGCCGGTGGCGGCGGCGGCTCCGGCCCTGGCGGTGGCGGTATCCGTGGGAGGGCGGCCATGAACGCCCTGGCCATCAGCCGCGTGGCCGGCCGCGCGCTGCTGCGGAACAAGATGCGTTCGTTCCTGACAGCGCTGGGCGTCGTCATCGGCGTGGGCGCCGTCATCGCGATGGTGGCCATCGGCGAGGGAGCCAAGCGAAGGGTGGAGCAAACCTTCGAGGCGATGGGGACGAACCTGCTCATCGTATTGCCGGGCTCGTCTTCGTCGATGGGGATGCGCGGGGGCTCGGGGAGTCAGGCGACGCTGACCTGGGCCGATTTGAAGGCCATTCGCACCGAGTGCAAGGCCGTCGCGGCCGCCTCTCCGGTGCTCAATTCCCACCTGGTGGTCCAGGCGGAGGATCAGAACTGGACCACCATGGTCATCGGCGCCAACACGGATTACATGTCCATTCGCAACTGGCAGATGGCCCGGGGCCGCTTCTTCGACCAGGGCGATCTCGACGCGTCGGCCAAGGTGGTGGTCCTCGGCGAGACGGTGGTGAACAACCTCTGGAGCCCCGGGTACGACCCCGTCAACCAGTCGGTGCGGATCCAAGCGGTCCCTTTCCGGGTGATCGGGGTCCTGGCGAAGAAGGGTCAGTCTCCGATGGGGCAGGACTACGACGACACCGTCCTGCTCCCTCACACGACCTACCTCACGAAGATCTCGGCGGGCCTTGGCGGCTTCATCAACGGGATCGTGATGGTGAGCGCCACCAGCTCCGGCGAGACCACCCGCGCGCAGAACGAAATCACCTCGCTGCTCCGCGACCGGCACCACGTCCTCGGCACCGACGACGACTTCTCCGTGCGCAACCTATCCGAGATGGCCCAGGCGCAACAGCAGGGGACGGCAATTCTCACCACGCTGTTGGCAGCGATCGCCGCCGTCTCCCTCTTGGTGGGCGGGATCGGGATCATGAACATCATGCTCGTCAGCGTCACCGAGCGAACGCGAGAGATCGGCGTGCGCATGGCGGTGGGGGCACGTTCCTGGGACATCCTGGCGCAGTTCCTCAGCGAGGCCTTGGCCATCTCGCTCGCGGGCGGGCTGCTCGGAATCGCGTTCGGCCTCCTGGCCGCTCATCAGCTGGCGGCCCACTTCGGGTGGCCATTCTTCGTCCACCTCGACGTCATCTTCATTTCGGTCGGTTTCAGCGCGCTGGTGGGTGTCGTGTTCGGCCTCTACCCCGCCCGCAAGGCATCTCGACTGGACCCGATCGAAGCCCTCCGATTCGAGTGAATCCATGAACCGTTACACTGTCCCCACTCTCGCCCTCTTGGCTCTGATCGCGGCGCCGGCGGGCGCTGCGGCTGAGACGCTGACGCTCGATCTCGCCCTGGAGATCACGCGCGTCAACCTCCCGGCGTTGCGGCAGGCGCGCGCGCAGGTCGAGCAGGCCCACGGCCTTTACGACCAGGCGCGCGCGGGATGGTACCCCACGGTATCGATCGCGCTCGCCTACAAGCGCACCACCGGCAACATCGCGGTCAGTCCTGGGCTCACGCCCGCCAGCGAGGCCCTTCCGGCCGCCAATCTGAACACCTACAACTACTTCACCAACAGCGTCGTCGCCTCGCAGCTCCTGTGGGACTTCGGTCAGACCTCGAACAAGGTGGCCTCTGCTGTCGAGACCACCCGCGCCCAGCAAGAGACGGCACGCACGGCGCTGCTCCAAGCTGAGCTGGCGGTGAGAACGGCGTTCTTCGTGGCGGCCGCCCAGAACGATCTGGTCAGGGTCGCGGAGGTCAATCTGGCGAACAACGACACCCATCTGGCCGAGACGCAGGCGTTCGTGAAAGAGGGCACCCAGCCCGAGATCGCGCTGGCAACTGCGCAGGCCAACCGCGCAAATGCGGTGGTGCAACTGATCAGCGCGAAGAACGCTTATGCCACGGCCAAGACCAGGCTGAACCAGGCCATGGGCGTGCAGGGGTCGACAGCCTACGACCTGCAAGCCCCGCCGTCGGCACCGGTCCCGGAAGAGGATGCGCCGCTCGAGCGCTTGGTCGCGGAAGCTCTGAGCACGCGCCCCGAGGAAGCAGCGCTCGAAGCGCAAGGCCGGTCGGCGCGGGCGAACATCAAGGCCTCGGGAGATATGGCGTTTCCGACGCTCTCACTGACCGCTGGCGCCAGCGACAACGGCACGACCGTCGACACCAACGGCAGGCAGTCGGTGAGCCTCACGCCCAACGTCAACGCCGGGCTCGCCTTGAGTTGGACGCTGAACCTCGGGCCACTCATCCCGGGAGAGCTCCGAGTCGCACGAGCGCAGCTGGCCAGCATCTCAGCCCAATTGGATGGTCTCCACGTACAGGTCCGCGTCGACGTCGAGACCGCGCAGCTCGCCGTCAAGGCGGCTCGGGAATCCTTGGTGGCTGCCGTCCAGGCCAGGGACGCTGCCGACACCCAACTTCGCCTGGCCAACGGCCGCTACAAGACTGGCGTCGGCAACGCCGTCGAGGTCAGCGACGCCCAGCTCGCCGCCGATCAGGCAGGGGCCCAGGCGGTCCAAGCGCAGCTCAATCTCGACACCGCACGAGCCCAGCTCGTCGAAGCCCTGGGAAGGACCTAAGCTGTGGACGAACCGAACGACAACAGGAGGACGGCTTCATGACTCTCGACAATCTCAAGATCATCTTGGTCCCGACGGACTTCTCGCCCGCGTCCGCGGTTGCGGTGAAGGCTGCCATCCGAGTGGCTCAGCTGTTCCACGCTTCCATCGAGGTGTTTCACGTCAACGTCGATCCATCGGTTGTCTTGCCCCCGCCCGGAGACGTCCTTTCGTTTCCCGGGGCCTTCGACCGGGTTCTGGCTGATACAGCCGAGAAGATCGACCGGGTCGTCGGTGAGATCCGAGAGGCTGGGGTGACTTGCTCGAGCGCTTCGGATATCGGGCGATCGTATGCGGCGATCGTCGAGCAAGCCAAGCTGAGCGGCGCCGGTCTGATCGTGATGGGCAGTCATGGCCGACACGGGCTCAGCCACGCACTCCTCGGCAGCGTCGCCGAGAAGGTCGTCGAGCACGCTCCTTGCCCGGTCCTCATCGTACCCGCGCCGCCGCCTGCCTAGTCCTCTGCCCCGGGGGTAACGATTAGACTGACCTTCGCAGCCCGAAGATTCGGATCGAAAACATCGCAGGGTGATGCTCTGCACCGAAAATGCCAACCGCTGTCGTCTGGGGTTTCCCTGCGGTCGACGAGGGGGGGCGGGTCCAATTGCGCAACTTCCGCACCGACTGTCCGCTGGCGCGCAGGTTTCGCGCGGCCGATGACAGGGGCGGCTCGACGACGAGGACCTTCGCGGCACGTCGGATGCTAGGATTTGAGCCGAGCTCGCGAAGCGCGTGAAGCCAGCCCGCCAACAAGA
The DNA here is from genome assembly GCA_963847705.1 of uncultured Pseudomonadota bacterium. GTDB lineage: Bacteria > Myxococcota_A > Polyangia > Fen-1088 > Fen-1088 > JADGRB01. The sequence continues at coordinate 103,301 of CAWKBC010000027.1, forward strand.
TCATCGAATCGGCCGCGGCGGTTGGCTCCGGGCGGCGGTTCTTGGGGCTGACGACGGGGTCGTTTCGACGGCGAGCTTGATCATCGGCGTGGGGTCGGCTGCCGTCTCGACACGGGCCGTCCTGACGGCGGGCATCGCCGGGATGGCCGCGGGCGCGCTGTCGATGGCCGCCGGCGAGTACGTCTCCGTCTGCTCGCAACGGGACGTCGAGGAAGCCGACATCGCGCTCGAGCGCCGCCAGCTCAGAGAGAATCCGGCGGGCGAGCTGGACGAGTTGGTTGGGATCTATGTGAAGAGGGGCCTCGACCCCCAGCTGGCGCAGAAGGTGGCCGAACAGCTCAGCGCACGAGGCCGTCTGAAGGCCCACCTTCGGGACGAGCTGGGTCTGCAGGAATCCCTTCGCGCGCGGCCGCTCCAGGCGGCCATGGTCTCGGCGCTGAGCTTCGCATCGTTGGCGCTCCTGCCGATTCTGGCTTTCGCGAGCGCTCCCTCCTCGCTCCGGCTCCCCATCGTGGCGCTGGTATCGCTCGCTGGATTGGCGGGACTCGGAGCCCTGGGTGCGGCTCTCGGGGGCGCGCCTCGTCTTCGGGCGGCCTGGAGGGTCCTCCTCGGTGGGGGCTTCGCCATGGCGGTGAGTGCGCTCGTGGGACACGTCCTCGGCTTGGCGGGGCTCTGAGGTTGTCAGACCGCTGCTGCTCGCGTCTCCCGGGAGGGTGGGCCTTCAAGCTGCGGGCCAGATGGCGTCGTCGGTGTCGGCAGCGTCGGCCGCGCAGAATCTGCGTCGTTCGAAATGGCACGCGCAAGAGTTGCTCGGAGGCAGAGATCCACGCGTACCAAAGGTCTTTCGTTGCCCCAACACCTCGTCAAGATGCGGCTGTCATCTGCTGGCACGACCTGTGCTCACGACAGGACACGGAGGTATGCCCATGAAGTGCAGCGACATCATGAACAGAAATTTGGAGTGGCTGACCGAGAGCGACACGATCAAGAGTGCGGCGAAGAAGATGGCCGAGACGGGGCTCGGCTTTCTGCCGATCTGCGACGCGAATATGAGCGTGGTCGGCGTGGTCACCGACCGCGACCTGACCGTCCGCGCCCTCGCTGGTCGGGTCAATCCGGACACCACGTCGGCTGCCATGGTGATGAGCGCCCCGGCCGTCAGTTGCCTGGTCACCACCGACATCCGCGACGCCGAGGAGCTCATGGCGCAAGAGCAGAAGTCGCGCCTGGTCATCGCGGAGCCGGGCGGGCGTCTGGTCGGCGTGATCAGCCTGGCCGACCTGGTCGAACATGCCGACGCCAAACAGGCTCTGCGAACGGTCAAGGCCGTTCTCTGGCGCGAGGCCCTCGGGGCTCGTGGCGGCGCGATTCAAGGCCAGCCGCTCCTGAAGGACGATCCCGCGGCGTGGAACGTGCCAACGCCGTCGGATGACGTCCGTGTGCTTCCGACGGTGTTCACCGGCGGACAGCGCTCGGCGGATACCAAGGAATTTCCGTAACCGAAGAGGCGCGGGCGAGCCGAGGCTCGCCCGCGCGAGTCCTCCCCTCAGCGAAGACCGGCGTCGGGGGACAGGTCGAGATCGACGGGTCCGGGCGCGGTCGGTGGGATCGCCGGCTGCGCCTTCTTCTGCTCGGCCCACTGTTTCCGCTGGCGGGCGGCAACAATTCCCCATCGCGCGTCCTCCTCCTCCAGGTGGAGCCCGGTCGCGGCGTTCTGCGCGGCGATCTTGTCGGGCGCGGAGTCCGGCACGCGTTGCACGGACTCAGGGCGCGAGCGGGGACCTGCGGCGCAAGAAGCGAGGAGAGCGCCGACGAAAATCGTGCGGAGAAACGAGCGCGTGATGGTCATGTCAAAGGGATAGGCAAGATCTCGGCCATCTCTCAGGACGCGCCTTGCATCCGACCCGTGATCACTTCGAGAACCTCGGCGGTGATCTCGTCCTGTCGCAGGACGTTCTCGCTGCGACGCAGGTCGACAAGCATGTCATCGAGGTGGGTGTGTGCAGCCTGCAGGACCTCCAGGCTCGCCGCGTTGGCCGCCGCGAAGCTCTCCGCGACGAACTCGAAGAGCCTGGCGTGAACGTACTCGCCGGCGATCTGCGCCATGAGAAGCGGGGCGGGCAGCATCGTGATGGGCGGAAGGGTGTCTGGTCGCCCGCTCCCCGGGAGGTCGAGGGGCAGCAACCTACGTCGCTCAATCACGATGGTTCCCGTCGGCGTACGCCTGGGATGGACGATCTGGACCGAAAGACCATCGATGGATCCCGATCGCTCGAGGACCAGGGCACCGATCTGGTCGGCCGCGTCGCCGATGCCTCCGAGGTGGCTGGGCATGCTTCCGATGTACGTGGCGGTCAGCCCCTGCTCGCGTGCGAGCGCTTGGCCGCGCGCCCCGACGATACAGAGCTGGTAAGGCACAGGCGTTTCGGCGGCCGAGCGCAGCGTGCGCTCGTTGAGCGCTCCGACGAAGCCACGCTCGGTACAGAGGGCGACGACCAGGCTCTCCCGCTCCCGACCGGGCGGATCGAGGGGAAGGACGGACCTGGCCTCGCCGGTCAGGCTGGCGAAGGCGGCACCGATTCGGTCGGCGTACTCCCGAGCCGCTGCCTGAGCCCGCTCGCCCTGTTGGATGCGCGCGGCTGCCATTCCCCGCATCGCCCCCAGGACCTCTTCGAGCTCGTTCATGGTGGCGAGGCGGGCCCGCACCTCCGCGCCTCGCTCAGACATGGGCTGCTTCGGCCTCTGGCGGCCTCGCCGGTCCCGCGGCGAGCTCGATGAGCTGCCGCAAGTCCGTTCGGCAGGTGTCATCGAGCTCACCGGTGTTTCCCAGGCGCGCGACGGCTCCCGGGCGATCCTCGAGTGCATCCGCAAGGGCGGCTCGGAAGCTGGTCATCCCTTCGGCAGGAAGCCGATCCAGCGTCCCGTCCGCCAGGGCGAGGAGCATCGCGACCTGAAGCGCGAAGGGTTGTGGCTGCATTTGCACCTGGGACAACAGGGCCCGAATGCGGCGGCCATGCTCGACGATTACCCGGGTGCGTTCGTCGGAGATACCACCGAAATGGGTGAACACCTCGAGCTCCAGAAACTGTGCGTAGGCAAGGCGCAACGGCTCGGCCAGCGTCCGCATCGCAGGCTTCTGAGTCTTGCCGCCGACCCGTGAGACGCTCAGCCCCACGTCGACCGCGGGCTTCTGACCGGCGTGGAACAGCTTGGCATCGAGGACGATTTGCCCGTCCGTGATGGAGATGAGATTGGTCGGAATGTAGGCGCTCAGGTTCCCCTCCTGAGTCTCCGCGATCGGCAGCGCGGTCACCGAGCCGCCGCCGCAGCGCTGGTGAAGCTTGGCCGCGCGTTCGAGCAGCCGCGCGTGCACGTAGAAGATGTCGCCGGGGAACGCCTCGCGCCCGGGCGGTTGCCGCAACAGCAGCGAGAGCTGGCGGTGGACGTCGGCATGCTTGGTGAGATCGTCGATGACGATGAGGACGTCGCGGCCACTGCGCGCGAAGTGCTCCGCCATGGTGAACCCGGCGTAGGGGGCCAGCCACTGAAGCCCAGGCGCCGCGTGCTCGGCGTCGGCGACGACGAACAGGCACCTCTGTGGGTTCCCGTGCTCCCGGACCTGTTCGATCACGCGCTTGACGGCCGAGGCCCGTTGTCCGATCGCCACGTAGACGCAGAGGACGTCGCTGTCGCGTTGGTTGATGATCGCGTCGACGGCCAGGGTGGTCTTGCCGGTCGATCGATCGCCGATGATCAGCTCCCGTTGCCCCCGACCGATGGCGAACATCGCGTCCACCACCGCGGTCCCCGTCTCCAGCGGCACAACGACGGGCGCGCGATCGATGATCGCCGGTGCCGGGCGGTCGGCGGGCTCGAAGTGGTCCACGGCAATGGGGCCGCCATCGTCGAGCGGGCGGCCCAGCGGATCGACGATGCGGCCGAGCAGGGCGTCGCCCACGGGGACTTCCACGACGCGGCCCGTGCCGCGCACGATCTGACCGGCAGCCGCCCGCGTCGTACTGTCGAGGAGAACGCAACCAATCTCGTCCTTGCCGAGCTCAACCGCTTGCCCCATCGTCCCGTCGGGAAGCTCGAGGAGCTCGTCGAGTGCGGCGTCCGGAAGGCCGACCACGCGAGCGACACCGTCGCCCACGTGAACGATGCGCCCGATGCGCTCCACGACCGGCGCCACCGCCAGACGCCGGAGTCGCTCTGCTGCTCCCGTCGTCCAGAGGTCCAATCGCGTGGCGAGATCGTTCATGGCTCTTTCAGCGCGCGCTGGACCTGAGCGACCTGCTCGCGCCAGCTGTGGCGTACGACGGCGGTGGGAAGGTGAATCTCGGCTCCGGCCAAGAGAGCGGAGTCCTCGGCGAACGCAATCGCCATGTGCTCGCCCAGCGCATGGTGCAACCGCGCTGAGACCGCATCCCGTTTCACGGTCTCCAGGGGCACCGCCGTCACAACCCGGATTTCGCCGGATCCGGATGCGACGTGAGCCGTCGCTTCCCGTCCGGTGTTGCCGTCCATCGACTCGATCGTTCGAAGGGCCTCGTCGAGCAGATGCGTCGAGGCGTCGTTCACCCCCGACATGGTGAGGAGACGGCCGGCGATCCCAGCCGCCAGCTCCGCGGCCCGTGCTTGAAGCGTGGATTCGGCGGCTGTCCGTTCCCGAGCGAGCGCCGCTTCTCCTTCCTTGAGGAGGCTGTCGGCAGACCGCCGCGCCTCGGCCAAGAGCTGGTCGCGCCGGGACTCCGCGTCCCGGCCCGCCTCGAGCAGAAACCGATCACGTTCGCCCGCCGCTGCCCGATGCTGGCGCTCCGCCTCGGCGCACAGTTCCACTGCCTTGGTCCGCTCGGCGGCGGCCGCCGCCAGAGGCGCCTCCACCTCACGCTGTCGCCGGGCGATCATCGCCTGTACTGGCCGGTACAGCCAATACCGGAGCACCCCGGCAAGGACCAGGAAGTTCACGGTCTGGAAGGCGAAGGTGGCGAGGTGGGAGTGCATGGCCGACTAGTGGGCGTGGACGAAGGGATTCGCGAACAGGATGAGCAGGGCGACGACCAGGCAGTAGATCGCCATGGTCTCGATCATCGCGAGGCCCACGAACAGGGTGCGCGAGAGCGACGGCGCCGATTCGGGCTGGCGTGCCATCGCCTCCATGGCGGCGGCGACAGCCCGCCCCTCGGCCAGCGCGGGGCCGATGGCCCCGAAGGAGACGGCGACGACGGCGCCGATGATGCTGATCTGCTCGATGGTCATGTGGTCTGTTCCTTTCCGGTTTCTGTACGAGGCGACGCGGCGCCCAGGGCGGCCGCGATGAACACGGCGGCGAGCGTGGTGAAGATGTAGGCTTGGATGAGGCCGGTGAGCAGCTCGAGACCCATCAAGGGCAGGGGGACCAAGAGTCCGGCCAGTCCGAGGACGATGGCGATGATGAACTCCCCGCTCATCACGTTCCCGAAGAGGCGAATCATCAGCGAGAACGTCCGGGTCACCTCGGAGAGCAGGTTGAGCGGCAACAGGAAGATCGACGGTCGGGCGAACTCTCGCAGGTAGCCGAGGAGCCCGCGCCGGCTCACGCCGGCGACGTGGACCGAGAAGAAGACGATCGCGGCCAGCGCGGCGGGCGTTTCGAGATGGGCAGTCGGCGCCTGGAGCCCTGGAACGAGGCCGCTGACATTGGCAAAAACGAGGAAGATGAACATCGTTCCGAGGAGCCACACGTAGCTGCCTCCGACGTCCGGAATCACATCGCCGATTTGGCTCTCGATTGTCGTCACCAGGAGCTCGAGCGCGGTCTGGACTCGTCCGGGACGCACCCGTAAGCGGCGCGTCAGCAGCCGACTTCCAATCATCAGCACCGCCATGATCCCCCAGGTGATCACCACCGGCCGGGTGACGGGCACCGGCCCCACCTTGAAGACAACGGGGAGGTCGAAGGGGGAATGGCTGGTCCCGCCGTTCATGCCCGGACCTCCGGCGTGGGGCGGACCAGAACCGTACGCGCGATCAGAGTGCCCCCCGCGAGGCAGAGGAGTGGAAGAGCCCCCGCCCGTGCCGCCACCACCAGAGCGATCGTCAGCAGGGCCCATCGTCCGAAATGGAGCGCGACCCCGAGCGGCCAGTGGCGTGATGTGTAGAACCGGACATTCAGGCGCAAGAGCGCGAAGAAGGCGCCGCCGATGGCCACACCGCTGAGGGTCGCGATCACGATGCGCATGACGAGGAATGCGGTCACGACCTCCTCACCTTCTGCCAGACGAGCCCAGCGCCCAGCGCGGCGCCACAGAAGATGAGCGTCGCCGACCAAAACACACCGGAGCCGTATCGGTTGTCGAGCCATCTTCCGAGCAGCGCACCGCCGAGCGGAGGCAGCACGAGGAGCCAGCCCAAGGATCCGACCAGGCCCAGGTTTCGCAGCAGCGCACGCGAGCCTTCGCGCAACCAGCGGTCGCGTCGATCCCGCCGCTTTCGTACGGCCGAGGCCATCTCCTCCGAGGTGTCTTTCGACGTCACGGGTAGCTCCTTCCCGGCTGTCCCGGCGTCTGCGGGCGCAACAGGCGTTGAATGTTCCGGATCGTGGCGGCGCGGAGGCGTTCCTCATCGACGCGGACCCGGGCCGACTCGTCAGACGCCCTCCGGAAGCGGGCGAGGACCTCGCCCTCCAGCCGTTCGAGGTCGCGGTCGATCACCGCTTCCCGCGTCGCGATCGAGACGGTGTCGCCCTCGACGGAGAGGATTCCGCCGCGCACGGCGCAGTGACATTCCTCGCCCTGGGCGTCCCGCCAGGAGACCACCGAGATCGACAGCGCGGTGACCAGGGAGGCGTGGCGTGGCTTGATCCCGAAGCTGCCACTCGAATCCTCGGCGCGCAGATAGGTCACCTGATCGACGCTGGTCACGATCTCGAGCGGCGTGACGACGACGAGCTTCATGACGTGCCTCGCCCTTGGGCAGAGGTCTCCTTGTTCCGCGCATCGTCCAACGAGCCAACCATGTAGAGGGAGGACTCGGCCCACTCGTCACAGATCCCGTCTAGGATGGCCCGGCATCCGGCAATCGTCGCCAGGCGGGGCACGGAGGCACCCGCGCTTCCAGTAAAGGCCTCGGTTACCTTGAAAGGTTGGGTCAGAAAGCGCTGCAACCGGCGCGCGCGCCGCACGACCAAGCGGTCCGCCGTTCCGAGCTCCTCGACCCCGAGAAGGGCGATTACGTCGGCCAGCTCACGGTAGCGGGCGATGGTGCGACGCACCTCTTCGGCCGTCGCGTAGTGCTCGGTGCCGACCACCAGCGGATCGAGGAGCACCGAACCCGACGCCAGAGGGTCGATGGCCGGATACATTCCTTCGGCGGCCATGGCGCGCGAAAGGACCACAGAACTGTCGAGGTGCCGAAAGAGCTCAGCCACCGCCGGATCGGTGAAATCGTCGGCCGGGACATAGACGGCTTGGATCGAGGTCACGGCGGCGCCCGCGACCGACGCGATCCGTTCTTCCAGGTCGGCAATCTCGGTTGCCAGGGTCGGCTGGTAGCCGACCCGCGACGGGTAGCGGCCGAGGAGGCCGGAGATCTCGCTCCCGGCCTGGACGAACCGGAAGACGTTGTCCATGAGGAGCAGAACATCCCGATGCTCCTCGTCCCTGAACTGCTCAGCGATCGTGAGAGCTGTGAGGCCCACGCGCCAACGGGCGCCGGGCGGCTCGTTCATCTGGCCGAACACCAGCGCGGTTCGTGCGATGACGCCGGAGCGGTGCATGTCGGCCAGGAGCTCCTCGCCCTCGCGCGATCGCTCGCCGATTCCGGCGAACACCGAGATTCCTTTTTGGTTCTCGGCGGTGCTGCGAATCAGCTCCATCACCAGGACGGTCTTGCCCACGCCGGCACCCCCGAACATCCCGGCCTTACCTCCACGGACGAGTGGCGCCAGGAGGTCGATGACCTTGATGCCGGTCTCGAGCATCTCGCGCTTGCCGCTCTGATCCTTGAGAGCTGGCGACGCTCGGTGGATGGGCATCCGCGCGACCGACGCGTCGATGTCCGACCCTCCATCGATGGGGTGTCCGAGAACGTTCAGCACCCGGCCGAGGACCGCGTCGCCGACCGGAACGGAGATGGGGGTTCCGAGCCGTCGTACGCGCGCACCACGACGGAGACCGCTGGTCCCCTCCAAGGCGACGGCGCGCACCGTGAGCGGATCGTCGTGACTCTGGACCTCCGCCACGATCTGGCAGCCGGGCGCCATCTCGATTTCGAGCGCCTCCCTGATCGCTGGAAGTGCTCCGTCCAGGAACGAAACGTCCAGGACCGAGCCCCGGATCGCCTCTACGAGTCCTTCTGAGTACGGCTGACCTTCCACTCCTCACGTATTTGCAAGGTGGACGCCAGGTGACGCGGCCCGGGAATTGAGAGCGGGTACGGCCTTTGGCGCGCAGTTCTTTCGCTATGGCAACCGCCGCCGCAGAAAATGCGCGCTTCGGTATCGGGGAAGCCGGTATGACGACACGTGGGGTTGCGGCTCGCCACTTGCAGCCTCGCTTCCCGATGCAACCAGAGCCAGGCGTCGAGAATCGAGAGTGCGGACCGGCCGAGACGCCCTCTCTGCCGCGGGAAGCGACCTTGGCGCACGATCTCCTCCGGCAGGCGAGACCGCATCCGCTGGATCCCTTCTTTCGCCCACGCTCGGTGGCGGTGATCGGCGCGACCGAGACGCCCCGCGGCGTCGGGCGGACGCTGCTCCACAACCTGATCTCGTCCCCATTCGGCGGGACGGTCTATCCAGTCAATCCGAAACGCGACAGCGTGCTCGGCATCAGGGCCTACCGCTCCATCGCCGATGTGCCGGCGGCCGTCGACCTGGCGGTCATCGTGACCCCGGCCGCGAGCGTTCCGGCGATCGTCGGGGAGTGCGCCGATCGCGGGGTCCCGGCGGCGGTCATCATCTCGGCCGGCTTTCACGAGACGGGGGCGGCGGGCGCGGCGCTCGAGCAGAAGGTGCTCGTCGAGGCCAGGCGGGGGCGGATGCGGATCGTGGGGCCCAACTGCCTTGGAATGATGAGCCCGCTGACCGGGCTCAACGCCACCTTCGCGGCCGGGATGGCCCTTCCGGGGAGCGTCGCGTTCTTGAGCCAGAGCGGCGCGCTCCTGACCGCGATCCTCGACTGGAGCCTGCGGGAGCGGGTGGGGTTCAGCGCGTTCGTGTCCTTGGGGGCGATGATCGACGTGGGGTGGGGCGATCTCATCGACTATCTCGGCGATGACCCGCGCACGCGCGCCATCGTGATCTACATGGAATCGATCGGCGACGCGCGCGCGTTTCTCTCGGCCGCGCGCGAGGTCGCGCTCTCGAAGCCGATCATCGTCATCAAGGCCGGGCGCTCCGAAGCGGCCAGCCGGGCGGCGGCCTCGCACACGGGGGCGCTGACCGGATCGGATGCCGTGCTCGACGCGGCGTTCAGGCGAAGTGGGGTTCTGCGCGTGACCGACATCGGCGACGTGTTTCGCTTGGCCGACGTGCTCGGCAGGCAGCCGCGCCCTCGGGGCCCGCGCCTCACCATCGTGACCAACGCCGGAGGGCCGGGCGTCCTGGCGACTGACGCGCTCGTCGCCGGGGGCGGGGAGCTGGCACCCCTTGGCGCCGAGGCGCGCGCTCGTCTCGACGCCGTGCTGCCGGCCGCCTGGAGTCACGCCAATCCGCTCGACATCCTGGGTGACGCCGATCCCGCACGGTACGCGACGGCGCTTTCGCTGGCGGCGGACGATCCGACCAGCGACGGCTTGCTCGCCATCCTCACACCGCAGGACATGACCGATCCGACGCTCACCGCGGAGGCGCTCTCCAAGTACGGGCATGTCGAGGGCAAGCCAGTCCTCGCCAGCTGGATGGGGGGCGCCGACGTCGCGGCCGGGGTCGACATCTTGAATCGGGCCGGCATCCCGACTTTCCCCTTTCCGGACGACGCCGCGCGCACCTTCTGTCAGATGTGGCGCTACTCCGACAACTTGCGCAGTCTCTACGAGACGCCCGAGCGTCGCCCCGACGCCGATCTCCGTCCCGAGGAGGCGCGGGCGATCATCGACGGCGCGCGGGCCGAGCGCCGCACGCTGCTCGACGAGCACGAGTCGAAAGCTATTCTGGAGGCGTTCGGAATTCCCACCGCCACAACGCGCGTGGCGCGCGACGAAGTCGAGGCCGTCGCGGCGGCGCGCACCGTCGGTTTTCCGGTCGCTCTCAAGCTCTGGTCGCGGACCATCACCCACAAGACCGACGTCGGAGGCGTCAGGCTCGGCTTGCCTGACGAGGCAGCCGTGCGCGACGCCTTCCGACAGATCAAGGCCAGTGTAAGCGAGAAGGTCGGTGCCGAGCATTTTCTGGGCGTGACGGTCCAGACTTCGGTCGATCGTCGCGACAGCTACGAGTTGATCCTGGGCTGCTCGATTCGATCCCCAGCTCGGACCGGTGTTGCTCTTCGGGACGGGCGGGGAGCTCGTCGAGGTGTTCCGCGATCGGACCCTGGCGCTTCCCCCTCTCAACATGACGCTGGCCCGCCGTACCATCGCCGAGACGCGGATCTCCAGGGCGCTCGCCGGAGTCCGGGGACGCGCTCCCGTCGACCTCGACGCCCTGGCCTCGCTCCTGGTTCGGTTCGGCGACCTCGTGGTCAAGCAACCCCGTATTCGTGAGATCGACATCAACCCCCTCTTGGCCTCGGCGCGCGGTCTCTTGGCGCTGGACGCCCGCATCGTTCTCCACGATGAGACCATCACCGACGGTACTCTCCCCCGCCCGGTCATCCGGCCCTACCCGGCGGAGCATGTCGCGGCGGTCACCGCGCGCGACGGGACGCCGCTGACCATTCGGCCGATCCGACCGGAGGACGAGCCGCTCCTGATCGCGTTTCACCAGACGCTCAGTGAGGAGAGCATCCGGATGCGCTACATGCAGGGGATGAAGCTTGATGCGCGCACCGCCCATGAGCGCCTTCTTCGCATCTGCTTTCCCGACTACGATCGCGAAATCGCTCTGGTCGCAGAGCACCGACCTAAAGGCGGGGGGGAGCGGGCCGTCGTCGCAGTCGGGCGCCTGAGCCGTGATCGGGTCGTGCGGTCGGAGGCGGAGTTCTCCTTGCTCGTCGCGGATCCCTGGCAAGGCCGCGGCGTCGGCCCCCAGGTTCTGGCGCGCCTCATCGAGGTGGCGCGCAGGGAGGGGATCGCACGAATTTACGCCGACATCTTGGAGTCCAACATGCGGATGCAGTGTCTCTGCGCGGGACTCGGGTTTGCGATCGGAAAGGCCGACGGCGGGGTAGTTCGCGCCGAACGAGAGATCTGATCCTCGACGGCTCTTCAGCCCCCCGAGGAGCGTTTGACGGCGAGCTGGACCCAGGAGACCACGCTCCCTGTGTCGAGAGGCTTCGCCAGCGTGTCGGCCTGTCCCAGATCTCTTTGGATCTCGTCCTGGAGGCCTTCCGCTTGCCCCGAAATGAAGAGAATCTGGATCGATGGATCCCGCGCCCGCAGCTGGCGGGCAATCTCCATTCCGCTCGCGTCGGGCAAGCGATAGTCGAGGACGGCCGTCCGGAGACGCCGACGGTGCGCCAAAGCTTCGGCGGCCGTGTGACTCACGACGACCTCGTGTCCCGCCGCTGTGAGCGCCTCGGCGAGGTTTTCGGCGAGATTCACCTCGTCGTCCACCACCAGCGCCGCGGCCGGTCGCAGGGCAAGCGACTCAAAAGCCTCGACCAACGTCGGTAGCGGCACCGGCTTGGGTAGGAACAGCCAGGCCCCCGCGGCCCGCGATCGGTCGATCGTCGCCTCGTCTGTGTAGGCGCTCATCATCAGGACGGGAATTCTTTCGCCCCGACGCCGGAGCTCCTCGATCAGCTGAGCTCCGGTCTGGCCGGGAAGCTTGTAGTCGGTGACGACCGCTGTGATCCCACCTTGCGCGACCCGCTCGAGCCCAGCCTCTGCCGACCCGGCAACCTCGGTCTCGAATCCGATCCCTTGCAAGATCTCGGCGATGTTTTCGGCGAGCTCGATTTGATCGTCGACCACCAAGACGTGTCCGGACTTCATGGGGTTCCCGCCTAACAACTAGATCACCGCCCGGCGCGGGTCAAACGACCAGCTGGTCGAAGGGCGGCGCATCCCTTGCGCCTGCCTGCGATTTCGTGCGCACGAATTGCGTCCCCAGGGCCCCCCGTGCGGCGGTCCCAGGCTGGCACGTCGCTCGCAGCAGGCGTTGACCATGAAAACTCGGACGATCGTTGCTTCGTCTACGCTGCTCGCCTGCGCCATCGCCGTCGCGCTGCTTCTGCGTCCCACCCGCTCGATTGTCCGCGGACCCGAGCTGGCCCCGCCGGAGCACATTCCCCCGGCGGCACGCGCCGTCATCGCCAGCAAGATGCGCAGGCACGCTCAGCAGCTCCCCGTACTCGTGTCCGAGGTGGCCGTCCTCGACTACGACGGCGTGGCGAAAACAGCCGGTGAGATCTTCGACGAGCCGCAAATCGCCCGTCCCCTGACGGGGGACGAGCTCAACGGGCTCCTCCCCGAGCGGTTCTTCGTGTTACAGGATGCTCTGCGGATGTCTGCCCGCCAGGTCGTAGAGGCCGCCGCCCAGCGGGACAGTGGGCGATTGGCCGCGACGTTCGGCGAGCTGACGAAGACCTGCGTCTCTTGCCACGACGTCTACCTTCACGGCGCGCCCTAGGCCCGCCGAAGGCGCGCCAAGGTTCCGAGGGACAGAAGGGCGACCAGCGGAATCCCCAAGAAGATGCTGGGCTGCACCAGCGTCAGCACCGCGAACAGCAGTCCGGCCGCCGTGAAAGTGACCGCGTGCCAGCACCATCTGCGCCCTTCGAGGGCGAGGATGCCGGAAGCGACGAACAGGGCGAACGTGAGGGCCCAGAGCAGGACCTGGACGTTGTCGCGGGTATTTGACACCGGCCGATCCTCGGCGCGCAGCTTGATGCCCTCCATCATCTTCCGCTCCATCGCGAAGTGAATCGGCTCAAAGATGCTTCGCTCGAAGCTGGCGCCTAGAAGGCCGAGGCTCCCGCGACCGCGGCCCCGCATGATGAGGCGTGACATGCCGGCGTCGACGGGCTCCACGACGAAGGCCCAGGTGCCGTCCGGTTGATCGGTCAGTGCAGTGCCCGGCCGGCGCGTATAAAAAACCAGCGCGTGTCCGGAATCGTAACGGGCCAGCGGAGCTTGGCCTACGCCACCCGCTCGGTCTTGGGGATACATCCAAAGCTTGTCCCCCTCTTGCCAGTGCTGGAGCGCAGGGATCAGATAGTCGAGGTTCGTCATCTTGCAGCCGACGAGGTTTTCGAGGATCTCGTAGCTGTAGAAGCCGGCGCGGTCCTGGCCGATCTGCGCCACCCAGGGCCAGACCTGACTGGCGGATGCATGAATCAGGACCGCTCGTGTTTCGCGAGGGGTCCCCAGCCAAAGGAGATTGTCGCCTGGAAGAGGGGCAGTCCTGAGTCTCTGGTCCGCACCCCAGCTCAGGTACCAGGGGCGCGCGACCAGAAAGAAGGCCAGAAGTAGCCCAGAAAAGCAGGCCATCAGCGTGATGGCCCGAGCGGTGAGACCGCGCACGTTACTTCTCTGGGTTCATGGCTTCGTGCATCAGCCGCATTCCCTCCGCCATCTTCTGGAGTCGCGTCGCCATCGCCGCGTCGGGAGACGTCAGAGTGATCGTGACGCCCTTGTCGACGTTTTTCACCGAGACCTTCGTTCCGGCCCCGCCCATCATCATCGGGCCCATCCCGCCCATCATGCCGCCGCCCATCATGCCGCCGCCCATCATGCCGCCGCATATCCCATCACCATGCTCGTGCCCGGCCGGCATCGAGGTTTGGGCCTTCGTCGTGGGGGCGCTCGTTTGGGCGATGGCCAGGCCACTGCCGATCACCACTGCCAGAAATACCGATACCAGGGAAGCGCGTCTCATGTTTGATCCTCTTCTTCGTGCGGGTTTAGGAATGACTGCGAATTGCCTCGACGTGGGCCTCGATCTGAACCTGGTCCCCGACGACGACGCCGCCGACATCGAGATCCTGGTTCCACTTCAACCCAAATAGTCGCCGGTCGATGTGCCCCTTCACGGAATAGATGGCGCGCGCGGTCCCGTCGGCGCCGGCTTGCTCCTCGCGCCGGACGATCTCCAGATCGACGTCCCCTTCCGTCCCGTGCAGTTGCAGGCGCCCCCGCACGATGGGGTTGCTCCGGTCGGGCAGTCGGATCTCGGTGCTCGCGAAAACGGCGCGCGGGAACCGGGCGATGTCGAAGAACTCCGATGAGCGGACCTGTGCGTCGCGTGCGGGGTCGCCGGTGTTCACGCTATCGAGATCGACCCAGACTCGAATGCTGGAGTTGGTGGGATTGACCTCGTGCACCGAGAGCGTCCCTCCCCAGCGTTTGAACTCTCCCTTGATCTCCTGGACCACGATGTGGCGGAGCGTCGAACGATCCGGATCGATTCTCCACTCCTGGGGTGAGGTCGGCGCCGTTGCGCCTCCACTCTTGCCCTCCGCCAGCGCTCGCCGAAGATGGGCCCCCACCACGTTCCCGAGCTGCCGGGCAGCCCAGGGATAGAGCAGGAGCTCCTCGCGGGCCGCGTGGGACCTGAGCTCCCCGACGAACGCACTCACCGTATCGAACGTAAGGCAGTGCAGGTCGAGGTCGATGGCGAGCTCTACGAGGCGGCCGCGGACTCGCGCATGCTCTGCCAGGATGTCCCGCGCTGCTGTCGGGTTCGACTTGCCGAATACGGGAAGGACGTGGACCTCTTCGGCGTTGAGATGGGCCAACAACTGGCGTTCGAACGTTCGCCAGGCGTCGCGAAGCTCGAGCGGCTCGTCACACGCCGACTCCTTGACGATCGCATCGAACAACGCTTCGAGACGCTGGTGATCTCCACTCAGGATCGTCCGAATCGACTCTTCGAGGCCTGAAGGCTCGCTCATGTGTGGCATCGGCATGCTCCTGTTATCTGGCTTGGGGGTGCCATCGGCTCAGCGTCGCTCGAGCGTCTCGTGGAGCGCCTGCAGAGCGTCGATCGTGGTGAAGACCCCGACCACGTGCTCGTCTTCACAGACGACGGCCGATCCGATCTTGTGTTCGATCATGGCCTCTACGACCTCAGCGATGGGTGTGTCCGGGCCGACCGTGAACACGTTCTGGACCATCGCTTCCTCGACCCGAACGTCGGTTGGGTTGACGTTCGGGAGAGATTCGACGAGGAAGAGGTCCCGTTCCGAGAGCTGTCCAACGATCCGGCCACCGTCCAGAACGGGCAGATGCCGCACTTGGTGCTGGACCATGATTCGCCGAGCCGCGGCCACAGAGCTCGTCGGTCCGATGGTGTGAGGCGTCGGCGTCATGTATTGGCGCACGACCGGGAACTGATGCACGGATTCTCGAGCTGTCGTCCTGGAGTGGGCGAACGCCGGGAACCGATCCACGGGATTTTGAGCTTTGGTCACGGAGTGGGTCAACGCAACGGGAGTGCCAACCCCGGAACGCTCACCGTTCGCCGCTCGAGTGCGCAGTTCCTGCGCTTGATTCCTCTCAGGGGTGAAAGGAATGCGGGAATTCGAAGCGCTCGTGGCCAGGCGCTGTGGGGAACGGCAGTTGCAGAGCTAGCCGGCAAGCCGAAAGGAGGCTGCCCATGTTCGCTCGTTCCCTCGCCATTCTGATCTCTCCCTGGTTGCCCTGCGCCGCGCTGATTCTCCCCTTTGGTCGGGCGCACACCGTCAACGCTTTCCTGGCGGGCACACTGGCCGTCGTGCTCTCCGCGTTTTCGCTGACGAGCGAAAGGGTCGGGTCGCTGGTGAGCGCAATCGGTATCTGGGTGGCCTTGACCGCCTTCATCTTCCCCTCGACGCTCCTCGAAGAGGTGGTCGTCGTCTCCTGGGGCGTTGTGGTGTTCATTTGTATGTTCGCGCCATTCCGCGAGCCGGTCGGGGCGACCGAGGTCGCGATCGTGCCCGTGACCCAACCCGCGTTCGTCCAGACGGCAAGCGAGCTCACGCGGGCTGCGTAGTCGATGGGGCCCGGTCCCTTGGCACCGGAGGTGCAGTCGGGGGAGGAGATGATCCTCCAGCTTTTGGGAACCGAGCGGACGAGACCCTTGTCGACAGATGAGCAAGCGCGGCTCATCTCCGCTTACCGGGACACGAAGGACCCTCGGATCGAACAGCGGCTCATCGAGACGAACCTTCGTCTGGTGGCCAAGATTGCGCACCAACTCGATCGAACAGGTGGCCGGTCTCTGGAAGACCTGTTCCAGGAAGGTTGTCTGGGGCTCGTCCAGGCGATCCGCCGCTTTGACCCGACTCGGGGAGCGCGACTCTCGACCTACGCCACGCTGTGGATCCGGGCCTTCATCTTCAAGTACGCGATGGATAACGTACGGGAGGTGAGGGTGGTGCGGACGCGAGCCGCGCGAGCGGCCGTTTTTCAGGGCTGCGTCGGCTCTACGGAAATCTCACTGGATGCACCCGCGCACCCCGATGGGGCTCCGTTCGGCGACTCCTTCGCCGATCCGGCGACGCCCGTCGATCGGCGGTTCGAGACCGCGGAGCTTGTCCGTCTGACGCGGCAATCGGTCGGGAGGCTGGAGAATCAGCTGGAGGGCCGCGACCTCATGATCCTGCAGGAGCGCCTACTGGCCGACGAACCGACCCCCTTGAGGGCGCCGGCCAAGCGTGTGTCGCTCTCGGGCGAACGGGTGCGGCAGATCGAGGGGGAGTTCCGGACGGCGATTCGCGACGATCTCGAGCCGAGGCAACGGATAGCGGCCTGAGGCTCGCATGTCGGATTCCTGGCCCGATATCGTCCACGATCTTTTGAGGCCCGAGGCGTATGGGTTGGCCTCGGGGGAGGTCACGCTGCGGACGACCCATGCCTCCTGGGTCTTCCTGACCGAGCGCGACGTCTGGAAGCTGAAACGCCCGGTGGACCTCGGCTTTCTCGATTTTCGGGACGTCGAGTCCCGCCATCAGGCCTGCGAGGACGAGGTCAGGCTGAATCGACGGCTGGCGCCAGATGTCTATCTCGGGGTCGAGCCCGTTCACCGGACCGCCCGCGGCCATGCACTCTCGGGCGGTGGCCCGGTCGTCGACTGGGCTGTCCACATGCGGCGACTGCCCGACACCGCAAGTGCGGCCTCGCTTTTGGAACAGGGGCGCCTCGACGCCAGGTCACTTGGGACGGTCGCCGTGCGCCTCGCCGACTTTCTGCGGGGGGCCCGGCCGGCCCCTGACTTCGGCAAGATCGCCACGCTCGGTCGGAACCTGGACGAGAACTTTGCCCAAGTCGCCCCCTTCGTCGGGGATCTCCTCGATCAGGAGACCTTCGACGACGTCCAGGCCTTCCAGCGGGAGGAGCTGACCCGGAACGCAGCGCGGTTCGTGGAGCGCGTCGCGGAGAATCGCGTGCGCGAAGGACATGGCGATCTTCGCCTGGAGCACGTCTATCTTCTTCCTACGAAAGAGGGCCCGCCGCAGCCTGTGGTCATCGACTGTATCGAGTTCGCGGAGCGCTTCCGTTGCGGAGATTCGGCAGCCGAGCTGGCTTTTCTTTCCATGGAGTTAGAATCGGCGGGCCGTCCGGATCTGGCGGCCGGTTTCCTGGCCCGCTATGCCGAGGCCAGCGACGATTTTGGGCTCTACGGCGTCCTCGATTTCTATCTCTCCTATCGGGCGTGGGTTCGGGGCAAGGTGGCGGCGTTCGTGGCAGTCGATCCGTCGACTCCATCCGCGCGACGCGCTTCGAAACGGGAGGAGGCTCGCCGCCTCTTCGGGCTCGCCCGCTCCTTTTCGGGCTCGCCGCTCGACCGGCCGTTTCTGATCGCCGTGGGCGGTTTGATCGGAAGCGGCAAGAGCACGCTCGCCGCCGAGCTCGGGCGGGAGCTGGCCGCCCCGGTGGTCAGCTCCGATCGCACACGCAAGCTGTCGGCGGGCCTGCCGCTGACCAGCCGCGCGGATACCAAGCTTTACGAGGAAAGCGAGCGGGAGCGGACATACGGAGAAATCATTCGCCGCGCCAGCCGGGTCGTCGACTCGGGTCGTGGGGTCATTCTGGACGCGACCTTTTCGACCCACCGCTGGCGCCAACTTGCCGCGGACGCCGCGCACGCCGCGCAGGCGACCTTCGTCTTCCTGGAGGCACGTTGCCGCCCGGACCTACTTCACGGACGGCTGGCCCAGCGCCGCGAGAAACCGTCCGTCTCGGACGCGACCGAGGCGTTGCTCGAGTCATTTTTGCGAGAATACGAGCCCCTGACCTCGCGCGATCCCCAGTCGCGCTTCGTGGTCGAGACGGACAGGACCCCAGAGACGGCCACCGGAGATGCGCTGCGGCAGCTGGCGGCGATGGGGATTCTCGCGGCAGGGGCACGGCGCGCCTCCTGAGCCGGAATTCGCGCAGATTGTGCGCGCGGCTCCCCCGATGGCGCATTCCCTGCAGCCAATGTGTGAGAGGACACTCGTCGCCCGCCGCCACCCGGCGTCACTCGCCGTCTTGGGCGCTGGTCCGGTCGTTGCACTCTAGGCCGGCATGACAAGCGCAGTGAGAAGGATTCTGGTCGCCACGGACTTTTCCGATGGGAGCGATGAGGTCATCGCCCAGGCGATCGAGCTGGGCAAGCAGACCAACGCTGTCGTGGAGGTCGTTTATGTCAGAGAGGTCGGCGGCGGCGACTCCGCGTTCGGACCCCTCTATCCAGATGACGCCACCGGCGTCACCGCCCGCGTCGATCTCGAGCTCGCGCGGTGCCGCGATCGCGTGACCGCTGCGGGGCTGCAGTGCCACTATCGATGTCTCGACGGGAGCGCGGCCAACGAGATTGTCTACCGTGCCGAGGAAACGAAGGCCGACCTCATCGTCATCGGCACGCACGGTTGGCGCGGGCTCACCCACGCGGTGCTGGGGAGCGTGGCCGAACGGGTGGTGCAGCACGCGACCTGCCCGGTCCTCTCGGTTCCCATCTCCAAGAACGCCGCGTAGGCGTACCATGGCCGACGTCAATCAAGCAGTCGCACCTTCGTCCCCGAGAGGAGCTCCCCGCACCGTGGAAAACAAAGGAAGAATTCTGGTCGTCGACGACGAGGTGAACGCGCGGACGGCGCTCCTAGAGCTTCTCCGAGACGAAGGGTACGTGGTCGAGTCCGCGGCGGATGCCTTCAAGGCGCTGGGGAAGGTGGCCGATTTCGCGCCCGACCTCGTGCTGACCGATCTCAAGATGCCCGGCATGGACGGCCTGCAACTCCTCGCCAAGCTGCGCGAAACCGACGCCGACCTTCCGGTGATCGTGATGACCGCCTTCGGCGAGGTCGAAACGGCCGTCCGGGCCATGCGTTCGGGAGCGCGTGACTACCTGGCCAAGCCGGTGAACGTTGGCGAGCTCTCTGTCGTCGTGGCGCGCGAGCTGGAGCAGCGTCGCCTGCGGGCGGAGACCGGCCTTCTGCGGGCGCGCCTCGCCGAAAAGTACAGCTTCGACAACATCATCGGCAGCTCGGCGCCGATGCAGGCCGTGTTCAAGACGGTGGCTCAGATCGCGCCGTCCCGGGCCAGTGTCCTCATCACGGGTGAGTCCGGCACGGGCAAGGAGCTCATCGCTGCCGCCATCCACGAGCACAGTCCTCGGGCCAAGGGGCCATTCGTCAAGCTCCACTGCGCCGCTTTGGCCGAGTCGATCCTGGAGAGCGAGCTCTTCGGGCACGAGAAGGGATCGTTCACCGGGGCGCAAACCCGCCGAGACGGGCGGTTCCAACAGGCCAACCACGGAACGCTGTTCCTGGACGAGATCGGCGAGATCGCGCCGTCCGTCCAGGTGAAGTTGCTTCGCTTTCTGCAGGAGCGGGAGTTCGAGCGGGTGGGCGGAAATGAGACCGTCAGCGTCGACGTGCGGGTCATCGCCGCCACCAACAGGAACCTCCAGCGGATGGTGGAGGAGGGGAAGTTCCGCGAGGATCTGTTCTACCGCCTGAACGTCATCAGCCTGGAGATGCCGGCCCTTCGGGCCCGTCCTTCCGATACGACGCTGCTGGCCTCCTACTTTCTCCGCAAGTACGCCACCGAGAACGGAAAGGAGCTTCGGGGTTTCAGCTCCGAGGCGCTCGAGCACATGGCCGCCTACAACTGGCCAGGCAACGTCCGCGAGCTCGAGAACGTCGTCGAACGGGCTGTCGTGCTGGCTCAGTCGGCGGAGGTGACGCTTGCAGACCTGCCGCCGCAGCTGGCGACCGCCAAGCCGCGGGAAGGCCTTCAGATCCCTGGCGCGACGATGGATGAAATCGAGCGCTACGCCATCACCAAGACGCTGGAATCGACCGGCGGCTCGACCAGCCGCGCCGCCGAGATCCTCAACATCAGCGTTCGCAAGATTCAGTACAAGCTCCACGAATTCGAAAGCGCCCCCAAGTCAGCGCTGCCGTCCGTGCGCGACGGGGAGCCGGAATCATGAGTATCAACTCCATCCTGGTCGGCGTGGACGGAAGCGAGGGTTCGCGGCGGGCGCTCAGCTTCGCCGGAGACCTCGCCGGGGCGTTCGGCGCGCGCTTGACGCTTCTTCACGTGATTGAGCCCTTCCCGGTTGGCGGCATGCTCGGCAACTTTGAGCCTCCGCTGTCGGAGCGGTACTCGCAGCAGATGCAGGCAGCCAATGTGTTCCTCGACAGGCTCGTCGACGAGCTCTCCCTCGGCGACGCCGAGAAGACCATCGAGATGGGTCATCCGGGTGAAGTGATCTGTCACGAGGCGGCCGAGCGGGACGTCGACCTGATCGTCGTCGGGTGGCACGGACACCGTCCCGGGACCCGCCTTCTGATCGGCTCGATTGGCGCGCATGTCTTGGCGGCTGCGAACCGATCGGTGACAGTCGTCCACTAGCTCTGTCTACACGCTGCGACTGAGGGGAAGCGTGAACGTGAAGCAGGTCTGGCCGGGCCGCGACGCGACGGTGATGGTGCCGCGATGGTCAGCCACGATCCGGTGGACCAAGGCAAGACCGAGGCCGGTCCCCTGATCCTTGGTGGTGAAGAAGGCGTCGAAGACCGGTAGCTGGTCAGGAAATCCGGGGCCGTCGTCCTCGACGTCGATCTCGAGGAGATCTTCGCGACCGCGGGCCCGGAGGGTCAGAGTGCCTCCATGTTCCTGCATGGACTCCACCGCGTTGCGGGTCAGGTTGAGCAAAACCTGACGCAGACGCTCCGCATCGCCAGCCGCCCGAGGAAGCGCCGGGTCTGCTTCCACCTTCACGGCGATCCGCGCGGCCTCGGCTTCCGGCGCAATCAATTCGACGGTGCCTGCGAGCAGCTGCGAGAGATCCACCGGTCGCGGGTCGAGCGGCGTCGGCTTCGCAAAGGCCAGGAACTCCCGGACGAGCCGCTCCAGCCGGTCGATTTCACTCTTGATGATTCGAGTAATCGATGTGGCCCGGTCCCCGGTCTCCCCCCGTTCCAATCGGCGCTCGAGGACGGCGAGCTGAAGCGAGGCGGAGTTCAGCGGATTGCGAACCTCATGAGCCAGCCCAGCAGCCATCGTCCCGACCGCTGCCAGACGTTCCGCACGCATTGTCCGGAGCAACATCTCCTGCTCGTCCGTCACGTCGATTCCGACGGCGTAGACGAGCGGGGCGCCGTCCGCCTCGGGGACCTCCGCGCGGCTCCATCGGACCTTGCGTGCGCCCCCTGCCTTCAGCGGAAGATCATGAGGACGTTCGTCCGAGCCGACCAACGCGGATCCCTCGGTTCCCAGCATTTCGCCGCGTGAGTAACCGGTCACGCGCTCGAGCTGACGATTCCAGGTCGAAATCCGCCCGCGTTCATCGAGAGCCAAAACGAAGGCCGGCACCGACTCGATGAGCTCGCGATGGCGGCGCTCCGAGCGCTCGAGGTCGAGGCGCAGATGTTCCCGGTCGCGATAAAGGCCCGATTGCTCGAGCGCCCGCCGGACGGTGTCCAACAGATCCGGTGGGGAAACGGGTTTGAGTACATAGGCGAAGGCGTCCCCGCGCACCGCCGCGATCGCACCTTCGAGGGTGGCGTTTCCGGTGACCAGCACCAGCTGGATGAAATGGGAACGCGCCCGCAGCGGCTCCAAAAGAGACATCCCGTCTCCATCCGGCAGGCGCACATCGATCAGCGCCACGTCGAAGTCCCGCTCGTTCACGAGCTCGAGCGCGGTCTTGCGATCCCGCGCGATGGCTGTCTCGACGCCCAGGCTCTCGACGATCTCGGCGACATTCTCTGCCAGCGCCTCGTCGTCATCGACGACCAGCACGTTTCCGTTCATGCGGTCATGTTAGCCGCGATGGGGGCGGTGGGGAGAACGAGAACGAAGGCAGCGCCCTTATCGCTGGGGGCGAGCTGGATGCTGCCGCCGTGGGCCTCGGCGATGCGGCGGCAGAGCGCCAACCCGAGGCCGCTCCCCTTTGCCTTGGTCGTGAACAGCGCCTCGAAGATCCGATGACGGACCTCGACGGGGATGCCGGGGCCATCGTCGTGGACCCGGATCGAGGCTGCGCCGGCCGAAGGCACGGCCTCCGCCGCGACCTCGATGCGGCCACCCTGGGGCATCGCTTGGGCTGCGTTCGTGAACAGGTTGACCAGCACCTGCTGGATTTGATCGGGATCCACGTGAACCGCCAGGTCGTCGGGCAGGGCCGTCAGTGTGACCCGAACCAACGGCGGAAGAAGGGCCGTCGCGGTCGCGCTCTCGACCAGTTGGCGGAGATCTGTGGGAAGACGGCGCGGCGGTCGATTGCGTGCGAGGTCGAGAAGATCGTGAATGGTCTTGTTCGCGCGGACGACCTCGCCGCCGATGCGATCGAGATGCTTGGCGACGTTGGGGAGGGATGCCGCGTCCTGTCCCAGGTGCTGGCGCAGGAGAAACAACGATGACTCGATGACGCCGAGGGGATTTCGAAGCTCGTGGCCGATCCCGGCGGCGAACTGGCCGATGGTGGCCAGACGCTCGGCGTTGCGGTTCTTCACGACGAGGTCTTCACGATAGGTCTCCAGCATGATCGCCAGCTCGAGGTCGAGGATCTGGTGGAGGGCCGTGGAGGCCCTCCGCAGAGCAGCGGGATCGTCGACCAGCCGTTCGCGCACGACGTCGAGCAGGTGCACCCGGATGCGGTTCATCGCCGTGAACATGAATCCCTGCGGCAGATCGATGCGGACGTGGACGCGGCCGATCCGCGCCCGCATTTGATAGTAGGCCTCGTCGTGTGGTCCGAGGAGCATGGTCTCCAGCCAGCGAACGAGCGTCTGTTTCAGCCGCTCGACTTGAGCGGGCCCGCCCGTGATGGCTGCACGCGCGCTCGGGTGAGCCTCGATGGCGGAGTAAAAATCGTCGACGATCGACACGAACGACGGCTGCGCGATGGGGTGCAGCTCCCGGAGCGCAGCCGATGAAGCTTCTGTGAAGCCGACATACTGCTTGAGACTCTCGAAGAACGTGAGTGGCATGGTCCGAACCGCCTGCGAGTCCAGTTAGCCACCCCTTTGAGGTTTGCTCCGCGGCGGTCGGCCGAGGCGCTTTTCGACCGCGAGGACCGACTGGGTGGTCTTGAGCACGGTGTCCGGATTGAGGCTCATCGATTCGATCCCGAGCTCGACGAGATAGGCGGCCATATCGGGATAGTCCGAGGGCGCCTGCCCACACAGACCACTGTGGATGCCGTTTCGCCGGCAACCTTCCACGGCGAGGCGGATCATCTGCTTGACGCCCTCGTCCCGCTCATCGTAGTCGAAGGCGACGATGCCGCTATCGCGGTCGACCCCGAGGGTGAGCTGGGTGAGATCGTTCGAGCCGATGGAGAAGCCGTCGAAGAGCTTGGCGAACCGATCGATCAGGATGACGTTGTTCGGGATCTCGCACATCGCATAGACCTTGAGGCCGTTTTCGCCCCGCTTGAGGCCGAGCTCCCCCATCCGGCCAAGGACCTGCTCGGCCTCCGCGACCCGGCGCACGAACGGGAGCATCAGGATCACGTTGGTCAGCCCCATCGTCTCTCGGACCCTCTTCATCGCTTTGCACTCGAGCGCAAATCCGGCCGCGTACGCAGGGTGCGCGTAGCGGGAGGCACCCCGGAACCCGAGCATCGGGTTCGCTTCCAAGGGTTCGAAATCCGCCCCTCCCACTAGGCTGGCGTACTCGTTGGTCTTGAAGTCGGACATCCGAACCACCACAGGCTTTGGCCAGAAGGCCGCTGCGATCGTCCCGATTCCCTCCGACAGCCGCTCGACGAAGAAGGCCTCGCCGTCGGAGTAGCCGGTGAGCAACCGGGCGATCGTCTCCCGGGCCGCTGGATCCTTGACCTGTTCGGGATGCAGCAACGCGAGCGGATGAACCTTGATCGCCTCGCTGATGATGAACTCCATCCGGGCCAGCCCCACGCCGTCGTTGGGCAGGAAGGAGGTCTTGAACGCGAGATCGGGGTTCCCGAGATTGACCATGATCTCCGTGCTCGGGCGCGGGATCTCGCCCACCTCGGTTCGGACCGCGTGAAACGGCACCTGACCTCGGTAGACCCGCCCGGTGCCGCCCTCGGTGCAAGAGACGGTCACGGTCGCCCCGTTCGGAATCCGGGAAGTCGCGTCGCCCACACCGACGACCGCCGGCACGCCGAGCTCGCGCGCGATGATGGCGGCGTGGCAGGTTCGGCCACCGCGGTTGGTGACGATGGCGGCCGCGGTCTTCATCACCGGCTCCCAGTCGGGCGTGGTGGTGTCGGCGACCAAGACCTCGCCCGGCTTGAAGTCAGCGAGCTGGTTGAGGCTGGTGATGACCCGCGCCTCTCCAGCGGCGATCTTCTCTCCGACTGACCGGCCCTCGACCAACACGTCGCCGGCGCCGTCGAGCACGTAGCTCTCGAGGGCGGTGGCCCTGCGCTGCGAGGCCACGGTCTCGGGGCGCGCCTGGACGATGTAGATCCTGCCGTCGGCGCCATCCTTGGCCCACTCGATGTCCATCGGGCGGCCGTAGTGCGCCTCGATGGTCATCGCGCATTGGGTGAGCTCCAGCGCGTCCTCGTCGGTGAGACAGAACCGCGCGCGGTCGTCCTTGGGTGTGGGAATGTTGCGGGTCGTCTGCTTGGTCTCGCCCTCGACGAAGACCATCTTGACCGCCTTGTCGCCGAGCCGCCGCCGCAGCACGGCGCGGTGCCCCTGGGCGAACGTCGGTTTGTGGACGTAGAGCTCGTCGGGATCGACCGCGCCCTGCACGACGTTCTCGCCGAGACCGTAAGCGCCGGTAATGAAAACGACGTCCCGGAACCCCGATTCGGTGTCGAGCGTGAACATCACGCCCGAGGCGGCGAGATCCGAGCGCACCATCTTCATCACCCCGATGGAGAGGGCCACCTTGAAGTGATCGAAGCTCTGGTCGATCCGGTAGTGAATCGCGCGGTCGGTGAAGAGGCTGGCGAAACAGCGCCGGCAGGCGTCGAGCAGGCTCTCCTCGCCTTTGACGTTCAGGAAGGTCTCCTGTTGGCCGGCAAAGCTGGCGTTGGGCAGGTCCTCGGCCGTCGCCGAGCTACGCACCGCCAGGCTGACGTCGTCGCCGTACTGCTTGCGGAGCTGCCTGTAGGCCGCGCGGATCTCGGCGGCGAGGTGATCGGGGATTCCTGCTCCGTAGACGATTTCGCGGGCGATCTTCGCGCGGCGGGCCAGATCCGCCACGTCGTCCGGGCGGAGCTCGTCAAGGACGCAGTGAAGCGGACCCCAGGCTCCGGCCTCTTCCAGCATGTGGCGATAGCCTTCGGCGGTGATGGCGAACCCGTTCGGCACCCGGACGCCCTGTCCGGACAGCTTTCGGTACATCTCGCCGAGGGACGCGTTCTTGCCACCGACCAGCGGCACGTCGCCGATGCCGATCTCATCGAAGAACCGGACGTATCTGGAGCGCTCCATGGGATTTCCTTCCTTCTGACCAGGGATAAAGCACGTGGCGTGCCGGCCGCCGTTCGAGCTGCACTCTCGAAACTCCGGCGACGACCTCACTGGGGCTGCGCAAAAAGTGCGGTCACCACCGAGGGGCCCGCAATCCTGACGCGGAGGCCTAGTGATAGCCCTCGGCGTCGCCCGCGCCGAGCTTTCCGCGAAAGGTCCGGTAGAGGTGCGTGAACGTGATGGCGACCAGCACGAAGGCGATCGGCCACCAGCCGAGAGCCACGCCCATGGCGTAAGACCCCGTCGCCGCTGAAGCGATGGTCAGCGAGCGTGCCGGATCGCCCGTCGACGGCAGGAGCACCGGGAAGAGGGCGAAGGCCGCACCCCCCAGCATCGACGCCAGGTAGGTGACCGACGCGAGAAAGGCTGTCTGTTCGCGGTGGCGCCGCACGGCGACCGCCATGACCGCCAGGCTGGAAGCGACCGCCAGCGGAATCAGCAACCCGATCGGATGCGAGCGGAAGTTGCTCAGGATGGAGGGACGTACGGCGACGGTGGCACCCAGGCTCGCCAGCGTCAGGACGGGCAGGAGATAGGTTCCAAGGCGGGCGATGCGTCGAGTGCGTTCGTTCAAGTCGCCGCCGACACGGAGGGCCAGATAGTGGGCACCGTGGGTCGCGAGCGCGACGAGAGCCACCACCCCGCAGGTCACGGTGTACCAGTCGAGAACCCCGGGCTGCTCTCCGGTGCGGAAGTTGGTCCAGAGCGGCAAGAAGAACGTCCCGTCGGCATCGAGCGGGACGCCGCGGATCACGTTGCCGAGCGCCGCGCCGAAGAAGACCGGAAGCAGCAGGCTCGAGACCATGAAGACCGTGTCGCAGGCTTCGGCGAAGAGCTCGTCGCCGAGATGGGACCGTAGCTCGAGGCCCAGCGCGCGTCCGATCAGCAGCCACAGCACCATCATGAGCGGCAGATAGAACCCGCTGAAGCTCACGGCGTAGAGCGCAGGGAACGCGAAGTAGAGCGTGCCGCCCGCCGCCAGCAACCACACCTCGTTGGCGTCCCAAACCGGTCCGATGCTGCGGCGGACGAGGTTGCGCTCTTCGGGGGTCTTGGCGACCCATTTGTAGATGGCGCCCACTCCGAGATCGAATCCGTCGAGCACGACGTAGGCGACCAGCATCAGCGCGACCAGGAGGAACCAGAAGTTGGCCATGGTGAGGTCCTTATTCCGCCGCCGCGACGGTGGGCGATGTGACGAGCACCCCGAGGTGGGGGGCAGCTTCCGCTGGAATGCCCTTGGCGATGGCCTTCGTCATGATGAGGACGAAAGCGATCGACAGGAGCGCGTAGAGACCCATGAAACCGAGCAAGGAGAAGAGCGCGTTGCCGGCGGAGACCCGTTGAGAGCTTCCGGCCGCCGTGCGCATGAGGCCGTAGACGAGCCACGGCTGGCGCCCCACCTCCGCTGTCATCCACCCGGCCGTGTTCGCGATGTAGGGCAGGGGAACCGCCAGCACCAGCGCCCAGAGAAGGGGGCGCGCCGTCTCCAGACGGCCGCGGACGAGCCAGAAGAGGGCCAGCGCCATGAGGGCCATGAAGATCGTCCCGAGGCCAACCATCACGTGGTAGCTGTAGTAGAGGAGGCCGACGTTGTCGGGGCGGGCTTCGGGTGGAAACTGATCTAGGCCAGCGACGGAGGCACTCCAGCGCCGATGGGTGAGGATGCTCAACGCAGCCGGAACCTCCAGCGTGTTGTCGATCCGTCGCTCATCGGTGTTCGGCTGCCCAACGAGTACGAGCGGTGCCCCCGGACGGGTCGCGAAGAGCCCCTCCATCGCGGCCAGCGTGGCGGGTTGATTGGTGGCGATGAGCTGGCCCTGGCGGTCGCCGGTGGGAAATAGCTGCCAGAGGCTGGCTAGTGCAGCCACCACGACGCCGGTTCGGAGGAGCGCCGTCGAAGCCTGCCGGTCATCGCCCGTCTTGGCGCGAAGAACGTAGTAGGCGCCGAGACCGGAGGTGGCGAAGGCGCCGGTCACCAAGGCGCCGCCCATGGTGTGCAGGTACTGCCAGAAGGCCCAGCGGTTCAGCAGCAGCGCCGACAAGCTCTGGAGCTGGACGGCGCCGTCGGGACCTACGGTGTAGCCGACGGGGTGCTGCATCCAGGCGTCGGTGGCCACGATGAAGTAGCCCGACAGCCATGACCCCGCGAAAACGGCGAACGCCGACGCCAGGTGGGCGCGCGGCGAGAGGCGCTTTTCGCCGAACAGGAACAGGCCCAGAAACGACGATTCGAGGAAGAAGGCGAACATCCCCTCCATCGCCAGCGTCTGTCCGATGACGCCGCCGGCGAACTTCGAGAAGCGCGCCCAGTTGGTGCCGAACTGGAACTCCATCGGGATCCCGGTGACGACCCCGAAGACAAAGTTGATGGCGAAGAGGCGCGCGAGCAGACGCGCCGCCTCGGCGTACCGCCGTTCGGGGTGGCGGAGTGCCAGCATCTTGAGGATCACGATCATGGGCGCGAGGCCCATCGTGAGCTGCGGAAAGAGGTAGTGGAAGGTGGCCGTGAAGGCGAAGTGCAAACGATGTACGACGAGAGCGCTGTCCATGTCGGTCCTTTCGGACGCTCTCTTTGCAAGAGCCGGGCTAAGGACAGACCGGCTTACGAAAGGGGGACTCTCTCGCGCAAACGCGCAAACTCTGCGGTCCGGTCACGGCCGGGCGTCAAAACTGCGTGCTCGGGGTTCGGGTGCTCCCACGACCAGTTCCGGCCGCCGGAACGATGGTCAACGCTGCCAGGTGATGAGGGGCAATTCCGAGGGGATGCTGGCGATCTTCGATGCGGGAATGACCCGCGGGGTGCAGTCAGACACGGGTCTTCCGTTCGGGGTCATCGCGCGAAAGAGGAATCCATGGCTCGTGCCAGGCAGGGGCCCCGAGACGTCCATGGAAACACGGACAGGATCCAGGTTCGGCGCGAGCGGAGCGGCGAAGAGCTCTACCGCCACGTCGTCGAGCGCGACGTCGTTGAGAAAGACCTCGACGGAGATTTGCGCGCCGGTGTCGCGCGCCTGGACGTCCATCGCGCCGAACCGGATGCCCGCCCAGCAACTCGTCAGATGCCGGGTCCAGGATTCGAGCTCCCGGGCCGTTGCTCCGGCGTTCGCGAGCCGGGCACTGACTTCCACTTCCGCGGGATGGTAAAAACCAGTCACGTATTCGCGGAGCATTCGGTTCGCCGAAAATCGGGGGGTGAGCCGCGAGAGGCTGGCGCGAACGCGGCGCAGCCAGGCGCGTGGCAGGCCCTCGGCGTCGCGCTCGTAGAACGACGGAATGACTTCTTGCCGCAAGATGCGAAAGAGGGCGTCGGCGTCACGCTCGTCGTCACTGGCGGCATGCGGATCGCCGATCGCCCAACCCACCTCCGGCTCGTAGGCTTCTGCCCACCATCCGTCGAGCGCGGAGAGGTTGAGGCCGCCGTTGACCAGGACCTTCATACCGCTGGTGCCGCAGGCCTCCCAAGGGCGCCTGGGTGTGTTGAGCCAAACGTCGACGCCCTGGACAAGCTCCTGCGCCAGGGACAGATCGTAGTCTTCTAAGAAGACGCAGCGCATACGGACCTCGGGCTTCGAGACGAAGCGCATCCAGGCTTCGATGAGCGCCTTGCCTTCATCGTCCGCAGGGTGTGCCTTGCCAGCGATCAAGATTTGAACTGGTCGCAGCTGATCTCCCAGGAGACGCTGCAGCTCCGGTTCGTTTCGCAAGAGGAGATTGGGTCGCTTGTACTCGGCAAAGCGGCGGGCGAACCCGACCGTGAGAACGTCGGGATCGAGAACCCGGGCGGCGACCTCGACATTCTCTGGCGGGGCACCTCGGCGAGCGAGCTGGTCCTTGAGGCGTCCCCGCGCCCGATGGATCAAATCCTCTCTGGCGCGGGCTCGTACGGCCCACAGCGTGCGATCGTCGACCGCAGCAATGGCCGCCTCGAGTCCCTCGGCTGCTCCGCGCCAGCGGTCCGCGCCGCAGGCATGGGTCCACAGCTCATCTGTCGCCGGTGAGTCCCACGACGGAACGTGAACTCCATTCGTAACGTGCCGGATCGGGATCTCCTCCTTGGGCCAGCGGGGAAAGAACGACCGGAAAACCTCTCGGCTGGTCTCAGCGTGCAGCGCGCTCACCGCGTTGACGCGTGTCGCTCCATGCATCGCGAGGTAACTCGGTCGAAAGGGCTCTTCGGGTCCGGCTCCAGGCGCGCGCCCGAGCGCCAGCAGCTCCTCGAAGGTGATGCCGAGCTCGGCCAGGTAACCTCGGTCGGCCGGAAAATACTTTGCCACAATCTGAGATGCGAAGGCATCGAAGCCGGCCGCGACCGGCGTGTGCGTCGTGAAGACGTTGCCGGCGCGGGTGGCGGCCAGCGCCCCTCTGAACGAGAGGTTGTGTCTCTTCATCGCCGAGCGTGCGCGCTCGAGGATTGCAAAGGCGGCGTGTCCTTCGTTGAGGTGCGCGGCGCCTGGCTCGATGCCCATCGCGTCGATGAGACGCCAGCCGCCGATCCCGAGCGCCATTTCCTGACGGAGGCGCATCTCAGGGCCGTCGCCGTAGAGCTTGCCGGTGATGCCGCGATCGACCGGATCGTTGACGGGGACATTGCCGTCGAGGAGATAGAGGGTCACGCGTCCGACGGTTGCTCGCCAAGCGCGCAACCAGAAAGTTCTGCCCGGCAATTCCACGGGGACCATCAGCCATTCGCCGGACGGAGCCAGCGCTGGTTGGATGGGGAGCGTGACCGGGTCGTTGTAGGGGTAGAGCTCCTCCTGGCGGCCGGCCGCATCGATAGCCTGGCGAAAGTAGCCTTCCTGGTAGAGCAGCCCGATTGCGACCAGCGGCACTCCGAGATCGCTGGCCGCCTTCAGGTGATCGCCGGCCAACACACCGAGACCCCCGGCATAAAGTGGAATCGCCTCTCCGAGACCGAACTCCAGGCTGAAGTACGCCACTGGGCGCGCGAGATCGCCAATTCCCCCGTCGAGCGCCGGCGGCGAGGCCAGATACGCTTTTCGGACCGCCACAATTCGATCGAGGTCCTGCCGAAAGGTCGGATCGGCAGCGACGGCCTCGAGCCGTTCGCGCGGGAGATCCCGCAAAAGCAGCCAGGGATTGCCGGTCGCCTCCCAAGTGACGGAATCGAGCGCTCGCCAGAGGTGGTCGGCGTCGTGACTCCAGGTCCAGCGCAGATCGAGCGCCAATTCTGCGAGCGACTCCAGCCCTTCTGGCAGATCGGGAGGTGAGAATGCGTCTTGGCTCATCTCCGCGCGTCGGGGGAAGCTGTCCCGGCCTCAGTGTCGAGCTCGGAACGAAGAACCTCGACCTTCGCGATGATCTCCACCTCGTCACCGACGACCAGGCCGCCGACGTCGAGATCCTGATTCCAGTGCAGACCGAATGACTGGCGGTCAATCACGCCCCGAGCGGTGTAGAAGGTCCGCTCTCGGCCAGCGGAATCCTCCATCGTCTCGCCGACCTCCACCTCGGCGCGAATCTCGACGTCGTGGACGACGCCGTGCATGCTCAAGAGCCCCTCGACGACGACCTGTCCGTCGGGGATGGCGACGTTCGTGCTCTTGAATTCCGCGCGTGGAAACCGTGCCACGTCCAGGAATTCGCTGGAACGGACGTGGGCATCGCGTTCGGGATCGTCCGTCGTGACGCTGGTCAGGTCGACCCAGACTTGCACACTCGACAGCCACGGCTGCCGGCGGTCGATGAAGAGAGTTCCCCCCCATCGTTCGAAGCGACCTCGGATCTGCTGGACGACGATGTGGCGGAGGTTGAAGGTCAGGCTCGACCGGGCGGGATCGATCTCCCACCGCTCCGACCGAGAATTATCGGCGCTCCCGTCGACACCCGCCGAAGCGCCACCGCGACGATCATTCATGGTGTTCATGGTCATCGGGGCTGCAGGATGAATGCCAGCAACAATTCGCGCCGGCACGCTTTCGATCGCGCAAGGAATGCGGACCACCGCGTGACGGCGCAACCTTTTCGCGATCCGATGAGCAGAAGCCGTCCGCAGGTCCACCCTGCATGGTAGCGTGACGCCGTGTTCAGGACTTTTCGCGAAAACGTGAACGCTTACGTCGGCTTCGACGCCGCTGCCACCGAGTCCCTCCGCGAAGCGCATCCGTTGGTCGCGCCGCGTTTTGGCGCGATCATCGACGACTTCTACGCGACCATCGAAGCGCATCCCAACGCGCGCGCCGCCATCACCGGCGGGGCCGCTCAGATTGCCAGGCTCAAGCAGTCTCTCTTGCGCTGGATCGACGAGCTATTCAAGGGGCCGCACGACAACGCCTACTTCGACCGCCGCGCCCGCATCGGGCGGGTTCACGTTCAGATCAACCTTCCGCAGATGTACATGTTCACAGCGATGGATCGCATCCGCCTTCGATCGGCCGATGCGCTCCGAGAGGCGCCCGGGGTCGCCCCCGAGAAGCTGAACCGGATGCTGGCGGCCCTGCATCAGATCCTGGACATCGAGCTCGCGATCATGCTCGAGACGTACCGGGACGACCTTCTGACGAAGAACCGGACCGCTGAGCGGTTGGCGACCATCGGACAGTTCGCCGCGGGCATCGGGCACGAGCTTCGCAATCCGCTCGGGGTCGTCGAGAGCTCGGCGTATCTCGTGACTCAGCGTCTCGAGCAGCTCAGCGTGTCCGATCCCCGGGTGGCGCGCCACATGGAGAAGATCACGACGGAGGTCCAGAGGTCCGGTAGGACGATCAACGACCTTCTGGAGCTCGCGCGGAACAAGCCGCCCAAGCGGCGTGTCGTCGATTGTCGTCAGTTCGTCTTGGATGCTGTCCCCGCTGCCCACCTCGATCCGGGCGTCGAGGTCATCGTCGAGGTTCCCGCCGGTCTGCCGCTCGATGCGGATCCCGATCAGCTCACCCGCGTCATCACGAACCTGTGCATCAACGCGAGTCAGGCGATGAACGCCAAAGGCCACATCTGGATCGACGCCTGGCGAGAAGGTGCGGCGACGGTTCTGCGTGTCCGCGACGAAGGACCAGGCGTTCCGTCGAACCTGCAGGTGCAGGTGTTCGAGGCGCTCTTCACCACGAAGGCGAAGGGGAGTGGGCTCGGCCTGGCGCTTTGCAGGCGCATCGCCGAGGCGCACGGTGGAACCGTCTCGCTGGAGCCGTCGGAGCAAGGAGCCGCGTTCCGAATCACCGTTCCGGACGCAACGCACGCGGGCGTCGAGAGATAGGCCGTGGCGTCTACCAGACGGTCTCGAGAATCGCGAGCCCCAGTCCCGCCAGTAAGCCGAGAATGGCCCGTGATCGGGATTCGCTTCGACTGGCACTCCCTAGAAAGACGGTCGGCATCAGGTCGGCTAAGGCGATGTAAAGGAACGTTCCGGCCGCGATGCCGAGCGCGAGTCCCGAGACCTGCTTCCAGGCGGCCGCCGACAGGAGCGTCAGGGCCGCGCCGATGCCGGCGGTCAGTTGTACACCTGTCATCGCGACGAGCGCCTGTGTCCTGGTGAGAGCGGAGTTCCGCAGCAATACATAGTCGGCCAGCTCTTCCGGCACTTCGTGAGCGATGACGGCGATGGCGGTAATGACGCCGAGGCGTCCGGAGATCAAGAATGAAGCCGCGATCGCCGCGCCGTCCGCGGCGTTGTGAAAGGCATCTGCTCCGAGCAGCATAGCGGCGAGTCGACCACCCTTCAGGCTCTCTCGTCTGCGTCGTCCCAGTGCCCACTCGAGCGAGGCCATCACGGCTAGACTTCCAATGACCGCGGCGACGACTGCAGCGTGGGACGCTCCGGCAAAGGCCTCCGGGAGAAGATCGAGAAACGTGGTTCCGACCAGTACGCCGGTGGCGAACCCGACCAGGGCCATCCGGCTCTGATCGAGCCGCCGCTCGGGCACCAGCGCGCCGGCCAGCCCGGCGCACCCGTCCGCCACGACGGCAGCGGTTACGTAGACGATGGTGCGGAACATCAGCGGATGCCCTTCACCGCGCACCAGCGCTTGCCGGGGTTGGCATTCGATCTGGGGTCAGGTCTGCGGCGGGCATGTCGATCCCCATGGCGACAGAACCAGGTGACTGCGCAAAACCTGCATGGCCTGGGCTCGTCCGGCGCAAGGTTAACGCGTCGATGTCATCTCCCACTCGAAGTAGCGGCGGGCGAAGCGGACGAAATCTGCTTCGGTGACGATCCCGACCAACTTGCCGCCCTCCATCACCGGAAGACAGCCGAGCTTGAAGGTTTCCAGCAGGCGGGCCGCTTCAGCCGCCGTCGTCGCCGGGTCGACGGTCAGAACGTCCTTCTCCATGACCATCTCGACCGGCACCTCACGCTCCACGTCGCCACGGGATTCCTCGTTTGGGTGCCCGTGACTGACCCAGGACTCGAGGATCCTTCGGTGGGTGATGAGGCCGACCAGGTGTTCGTTGCCGTCCACCACCGGAAGGTGGCGGATCCGACCTCGCGCGATCTGCCTTCGAGCCGCGGCCAGCGTATCGCCTATTCCCAACACCTCGACCACACCCGTCATGATCTCTTTCACCGTTGTGGTCGCCATGGGATGAGGCGAAAGCAAGGACGATGCCGCTCGCGCTCCCTTGCCTGGCATGACGGATGCTCGATGTGCGGTGAGGAAGGAGCAAGCCATGAAAGAGATCGGATGGTCGGCGCCCTCGCAGCCAGTTGATGCCGGCACCGCCAGGAGAGGAATTCTATGGCAGCACGAGCGCCTGCGAGCGCTGCTCGGCAGGGCGCAGGTCGTGGCCGAGTCATGCCTCGACGGCCAGCCCTCCGCGCCGGACGCCGTGGCCTGCGCGATCGGGGACATCCATTCGGCGATGGAGGTTCACCTGAAGTTCGAGGAGGCCGTCCTCTTGCCACTCCTGCGCGACGACCTTCCGATCGGGCCGGAGCGCGCCGACCGGCTACTCGAGGAGCATCTCCAGCAACGAGCCACGCTGGCCGCGCTTCACAGAGAGGCTGCCGCACATCCCGACCTACCGCTGCTCGCCAGCAAGCTGGCGGCGCTGACCTCCTGGCTGCTCGCCGACATGGTCGAGGAAGAGTGCTCGCTGCTGAATCCGGACTCGGTTCGCGACGACCTCGTCGTCATCGACCAGAATTCTGGGTAGCGGCGTCGGCGTTGCTCGGCAACCTCGGCTCGCTCGACATGGGGAGCTCGGGGCCGTTCCGGGGGTACCTGGGCGATCCGACGGAGGGCCCGTTTCAAGGAGAGTCGCATGACGGGGAGCGAGGTGCAGGAGGTCGGCGGCCTCTACATCAGCAGCTCGGACCTCTATAACCCAAGGTCTTCAACGTCGAGATGGACGCTCACGAGGACGTCAATCTGGGCGGCGTCTATTCGTGGCCGGGCGAGCTCGGGATGAAGGCGTACGTCGATTCGATCAAGAAGTACCCCAATCCGGCCGCCCCCAACGTGACCCGCTTTTCGAGCCACTGAGGCAGATCAGGACGTCGGCTGGGTGGCCACCATATCGAAGGAGAGGGTGACCACGTCTCTGATGCCGACGCTGCCGCTGACAAAGGAGAACGGTGTGATCTTGAAGTCGGTCTGGCGGATCTCGAATACGCCGATGGCGTGCAGGGTCCCCGCCTCCACGGAGACGCGCGCCGGGATCGTCACCTGGCGCTTGACGCCGTGGAGCTTGAGCTCGCCCGTGAGGCGCTCGTCGTAGGTGCCGTCTCCGCGGCGTTCGGAAGTCACGCTGCGGCTTTTGAAGACAATGTCAGGATATTTCGCCGTCTCGAGGACGTCTTCGCGCAGGGCGGACTCGATGGACTGCCGGGCGCCGATGTCGTTCTCGCCCAGAAGGTGGAGTGAGCTCGCCTTCACCGTCAGCGCCAGAGAAGCGCCTCGCCCCTCGTTGCGCGTGAAGGTGGCCTGGCCGCTGAAGTCACGGGCCTCGATCTTGTGATCGTGCGCGAACATGGCCGAGAGACCGGTGGTCTGCGTCTCGATGATGAAGCGACTCTTCTTGGCATCGACCTGGTACGACCCCTTCGAGGGCGGCGACGGCGACGCCTGCTTGTCCGGATTGGGTTGTCCGAAACTGGAGGATCCGATCCCGCCGGTGAGGCAGGCGAGGGCGACGAGGAAGAACCGATGGTTGTTTTTCATGTTCCGGCGTTTTGCAGCTCCAGTGCCAACCGCGATCTCGGTTCATTTCGCGTCCGGGGGGCGCACGATCTGCGCTCGTGAGCACGACGCGCGCAAAACTTGCGGGCGGGACCGGGCGCGCGCTCTATTGCGACGGTTCGCTGCGCCAGCACGTGCCCCTTTCGCCGGCTCGCCGCCTGGGCGCCCAATCGTTGGTGGTCATCAACCCGCGGGGCGCGAGCGCGACGCTGGGCACCCCCGAAGAGCCCGCGCGAGAGCGGGCCTTTGCCGGGCCGGTCTTTCTCCTCGGGAAGGTCCTGAACGCCCTCAGCCTCGATCGGGTCGACGGCGACATCGGTTGGAGCTCATCAATCGTGTGCTCGCCGCCGGAGAGCGCCAGTTCGGGCCTTCGTTTCTCTCCAAAATCAACGGAGATCTCGGGGCCGAAGGCGGCGCCCCGGTGAACCCGATTCCGCTGCTTCACATTCAGTCGTCGGATGACCTCGGCAAGCTCAGCGCCGCCTACGTGCGTTCACGTCGGTGTCGTGGCCGCCGACGGGGCCTGGTCGAGCATGTCCTCTCTCGGCTGGCCGAGCGCGAAACCGCCAACGAGGCCGACCTGCTCTCCTACCTGCTCTTCGACGGTCCGTTCGCCCGCGAGCTCGTCGACCTCGGCCGGCGGGACGCCCGACAGCGGCACGATCAGATCGCGAGCTTCTTTTGCGCGGTCATCGAGTCGCGAGCGGCGGGAGCGGCAGCGTGACCGCGGACGGCCGGTAGCCTCGCACGCGGGTCGGGCGGGCCGGGTTCGTCAGCGTTCCCGGGTCGTCGCTGCCGTACCAGCTCGAGATCTCGCGGATGCGATCGTTCATGCCCATCGACCCTCCTCACGCTCAGTCGCCTGGGGTGCCGACCCAGGGTCGTTTGAGCCGGCTCCGAAACTGGCGGGCCTGTTCGACCAGCTCGGCGAGGTGGCGGGCGCCGCCATGGCTTCTGTCCCGGGCGCGAATCTCCGCGGCATGCAGGCGCGCTTCGAGGTGTGTCCAGTGACGCTTCACGTCCTGGCTGGCGAGCTCGAGATCGGCACGAATCTCGTGGCGCAGGGTCTTCAGCACCTCCAGGCTGTTCAGCACCACATCGGACAGCTGGGTTTCGATCCCGGCGGGCGCCTCCTCCCAGGTGGTGCTCATCCTGCGGGCGATCTCCCCGAGGGCGAGGGCGACGCGCTCGAGATCGATGTCGCCATTGCCGTCCCAGACGGCCCCTTGCCGGGCGATGTCGTCGAGCGAAACGACGCCCATCAGGCGATTGTCGGCGGCGACGACGACCAGCCGGTGAACGCCGTGAGCCATCATCAGTCCCACCGCCTCCTCGGCAGTCGCCGAGGCCGGACAGGTCCAAACCGGATGCGACATGACCAAGCTGACCGCGATGTCGTCGAGCCGCCGGCCCTGCGTGTAGGCCGCCATGCTGACGTCGCGATCGGTGATCATGCCGACGACGCGTTCACTCTCGTCGACGACAGGGACACACCCGCACCGGCGCTCCCACATGATTTGCGCCGCTCGGTTCAGGCTGTCGGCGGCCGGGCAGGTCGTCACCTCCGTGGTCATGAGCTCGGAGACTTTCACGACAGCGCCTTTGTCACCGGAATTACCAGGACCGGCTTCGAAGAGCCCCAGACGACGTTCTCCGTGGTCATGCCGTGGTTTTCCGGGTGGGCGGCGGTGCCACCGTGTGACGCCATTACGACCAGATCGGGCGCGAACCGGCGGATCGCTTTGATGATGGCCTCTCCCGGCACGAAGTCGGCGGTGACGAACGTTCGGGTGCGAATCTTGGCGCCCTCGACCTCCGGGGGAACCAGAGCCAGGAGGCAAGTCTCGATCTCCTCCTGGCGCGTCGGCTCGAGACCGAGGCGGTCGGGCTTGGCCACGTGGGCGAGGACGACGTCGCCGCCGCCCGGCTGGAGCATCCGGTAGGCCTGCGCGATCGCCACATTGCCCGAAGGAGAAAAGTCGGTCAGCGCCAGCACCGTTCGGACTGGCGCGAGCGGCTCCGGCGTGGCCACTGAGTCTTGCTTGGGAACACACACGATTGGTACGTGCGAGCCCCTGACCGTCGCAAGAGCGGTCGACCGACGGGTCTGACTCGTTCCGATGATGAGGAGGTCGGCGTTGTCTGTCTCGGCCTCCCAGGCCAGCGGATCCTCCTCGCCACCCCAGTCCGGACGGACGTGCAGGGCGAAGTCGCTGCCCACCTGGGCGTGAACGTGGATCCGCAGATCGCGGGCCAACGTCTCTACGACCTCGCGATTCACCTCGAAAGGCATCGGCGGATCGAACCCCAGGCGCTCGTGCTCGCGTGCCGGCGAGTAGAGGTGGACGAGGCGAACGTTGCAAGACGCGCGTTCGAGCAGCCCGCGCAGCCAGGCGAGCGCCGCGTCGCTGGCCGGCGAAAAGTCGATTCCCACCACGACCTCGAGAGGGGCGTTCGTCCGCGGGCTGGCCGGCCCGTCCTGCATGCCCGCCGGGATCACGACGATCGGGCAGGGGGCCGTCCGGATGGCGTGCTCGGCGACGCTGCCCAGAAAGAGGCGCGCCGCCCCTTTTCGCGAGTGGGTTCCGAGCACGAGCAGGTCGGCGCCAATCGCGCTGGCGTGGCGAACAATGTCATCCCGCACGCCGAACTGCACACATGTTCGGACGTCGATTCCCGTCGCTCGCAAGGGCTCGGCTTGGGCGGAGATCGTCGCTTCAGCCGATGAACGCATGTCCTCGATCATCTCGTCCAGCACATCGGGCGAAAACGGCAAGTCGAAGACGTGAAACAGCTCGAGCGGAAGCCGCAGCAACCGGCTGAAGTCCGCAGCCTTCGAGACGACAGCTGTAGACCCAGAGGAGAGGTCGGTTGCGCACATGATGATGCTCATGCCGCGTGTAGGAGCAGCAATCGTGCCGCCCCGAGGGCCCCCGAAGCCTGCACAAAAGCGAGCAGCAGGCGCGAAAACTGCGGCACCGGACTCGGGGCATGCAGGATCTGCGCAGGTCGGCCAATCACGGACGACCTTTTCAGACCGTGGGTGATTGGCACGGCACCTGCGAGGGGGAGGGTGCCGTGATTAGCTGGATTCTTCTTTGCCTTGCGGGCGCAGCGACCTCGACCACTCAACCCGAGGCGGTGCGCCGCGACGTCGTGGTCGATCTGTCAGATGACTGGGTGCCCCGCATGCTGACGGATGACCCGACCCGCGGGGAGCTCGGGCGCAATCCCTATCGGGCCGAGTTCGTGCGTCTGGCAAACCGGCCCGCGGATTCCGACGAGCGCTTCCTCGAGTTCTACGGAATTCCACCCGGCCTGACGGTGGTCGGGGCTCGTCTGACTGACGACGCTTGTCACCTCTGTCACGCGGCGGTTCCACCAATGCCCGCGCGATCGACGCCCGGGAAGATGCGGGACGTCCTGCTGGATGTCGCTGTTCAACGGTGATCCGGTGTTGGTATAAGTCAGGCTCCACCGTTGGGAAGTGCGGGATCGCGATGGCAAGGTTTTGCCGCGTACTGATCGTTGATGACAACGTCGGCCTTGCCGAGAACATCGCCGAGATCCTGGAGATCGATCGCCACTCGGCAGTCGTAGTGGCAAGCGCCGAGGAGGCCCTCGCGAAAGCTCCCGAGAGCGCTCCCGAGGTCGTGGTGACCGACTACCGGCTGCCCGGAATCAACGGTGCCGTTCTACTCAATCGGTTCCGACAGATGGGAGTCCGGGTTCGTGCGGTGGTCATCAGCGCGTACACCGACGAGCGGACGATCCGTGAAGCGAAGGATGCCGGCGCGGACTTCATCGCGAAGCCCATCGACTTCAGGCGGCTCTCTCAGTTGGTTCGAGAAAGCTCCGTGTAGCCGCTGACGAGCAGGGACCGAAGACGTAACTCTTTCGCCGTTCCCGTTCGTCGGGCGCACATCTGCGCGATTGTCGGCGCGCACGACCGGCAAGTCGGTACGACCTTCGTCGGGTCGATGATTCCGGCCTCGACCAGGTCGACGTAGCGGCACTTGCGGACGCTCAGCCGCGATCGGGCATCGGCGTGTACATCTCGGCGACGATACGGCCAAGGAGATCGCCCCGCGTGACCATGCCGACCAGCTTCCGGTCGATGACGACAGGGAGGCAGCCGATCCGGAACGAGAGCATCCGGGCGGCGACCTCCCCGAGGTCGTCATCGGGGGAAGCGACCTTCGCCGGCGTAACCATCGCGGCACGCACCACATCGGTCGGTGAATCAAGCCGGTGGCCCTCTCCGAGCCAGGCGAGAATGTCCCGCTCAGAGATTACGCCCACCACCTCGCGGTCTCGGACCACGGGCAGATGGCGGCAGCGCGCCCAGGTCATCTTGTGGGCGGCGGCCGCCAAGCTGTCGTCCTCTCCGGCCTGCAACAAATTGTCGGTCGTCATTACCTCGCGAACCTTCATGGTCGTATCCTCCCTTTCGAACCTGCTGTTAGAACCAGAACCCCATGACCATCCCAGGCATGGCCCAACTGAAGACCTTGTTTCAGGCGAAGCCGCCCGCATCGAAATTGTCTGAAGCGGCGAACGACAGGCCAGCGTCGAGAGATATCCCCGTTCCACCCGAGAGCCAGCGCACTCCCGCCCGGGGACCGATCGCCGGAAAGTACTGATGAAGGGAAGGATGGGCGAAGTACTCGGCCATGAGCGCGAAGTGCGGGCTCATGTCTCGCCACCTGCCGGGTGTCGCGGAGATCCCGATACCGCCGGCATAGGCCGGGCCGCACGAGGTGTCACAGACGACGACGGGGAGAAGCTGGGCTTCGGCATTGAGCCCGAACGCGCCTCGTTCGAACGCAACCCTGAAGCCCAGACCGCCGACGACGTGGTCGGCGGTCATGGCGGGAACCTGCAGCTGCTCGTGGACCGTCCAGGGTATCGCACTTCCGCCCGTGATGGTCGCGGCCTGCGCGACCACGGAGGCGAGCACCAGCAGGAGAGGCAAAGCAATCATGGAGCGTGATCCTCCGAGACCACGTCGAGACGGTCGTCGATCGTCTGGACACCGCGGGTTCCCCGGATGGCTCCCAGGACGGCCAATCGCTCCTCCCGTGATTGCACGACACCTTCCACGACCACGCGTCCTCCCTCGACCCGGACGACGATGTGCGATGCCTCGCGAACGGCACGCCGGTTCAGCGCCTGTCGAATGGAGGCCGCGACGGCGTCGGGTTCGGCCATCCGGCTGACCTCGAGGTGATTCTCCAGCCGCTTGATCCCCTTGAGCCGACCGACGATCCGCTCAGCCTCCTCACGTTGGATCGGCGTGGTGACGATTCCGTGCAAAACGACGACTCCCCCCGCCACCGTCGACTGGATATCCCCGTCCGGAACCAGCGCGTCCCACTCGAGCGCGTGACGAACCGCCTTCGCGATGTCGGTGTCGGTCAGGTGGCTAGACAGGGTGTTCCGCGCCTGGAGCTCGTTTGCGACGTCCTTGACGCCGGCCACACGATGGGCCGCTTCGACCGCGGCGAGGCAGGTCGCCCAGTCTTCGACGGTTCCACCGAGCGTCACGACGCCGTGATCGACCTGAACGCCGATCTGCTTGTTGCCGACCCGGCTGTCCCAGCTCAGCTCACTCATGACGTCGTTGCGAATATCGGAGTCGGTCTTGCCCGGCGGGGCGTGGAGAGTGTTGTTGGTCATGGGACTCACAAGAGCAACGGTTGTGCCGGAGACTCAGCCCCGGGGCCGATAGTCGGCGTGGCAACGGACGCAGGTCTCGGAGAGCCTGCCGTACGCCTCCGCGACCTGATACGGAATGGCTGCTCGGCCAGCGGTGGCGAGCGCGTGTGCCGCCGCCTTCAGATCGTCTTGACGCACGAAGAACCTCTCAGGGATCGAAGCGGTGAGCTCGGTCGCGTCGTTCGAGGTCGGGCGGCTCAGATTGACGTCGGATGCGATCTTGTCCGCGCGCGTGATGATGTCCGAGTACTCGAGCAGCATGATGGCGGCTACCAGCTGGCTCATGTCCTCTGCATGGGACGACATCCGGTCCCTCAGGAGGGCTCTTGCCGTGGGGGACAACGGTTCCGGTGGGCCCTCCCGGTCCGGTGCTGTGATGGCCTGGGTGAGCTGCGCCATCTGCGGTGGTTGGTTTGCGTCCGGGCTCGCGCATGAAGTGGAGAGGACCGTCGCGCCGGCGATCGCCAGCAGAAAGATTCCGAATCGATCGTTGTTCGTCATGCCTTGGGGCTTGAGCAATATGAGGGCCACGCATGCCCGCGGCGTGTCGCGGGGCCCGGGCGCGAATATTGTGCGTTCTGTGACGGCTTCGGCGCAGGACATGCGCGTGGGATCGATCGGGAGGGGGATCAGATCGCTGCCGCCGCCGAGCAGGTCACCGGGCGGCTGCCATGGCACTCGATGTGCAATGTCAATTGGCAGCTTTCAACCGGAGAAAAAATCATGCAGACCACGAATCAGAAGTTGAGCTTGGGCGCCGCGGTGGAGATG
Source organism: uncultured Pseudomonadota bacterium (assembly GCA_963847705.1). Classification (GTDB taxonomy): domain Bacteria; phylum Myxococcota_A; class Polyangia; order Fen-1088; family Fen-1088; genus JADGRB01. The sequence goes on from CAWKBC010000027.1 coordinate 145,893, forward strand.
TTGTGCCAGCACGCCGGCGCGGTCGCGGCAGACGGCGCCTCTGCCACGGATCTCGTCGCGCGCCGTCTAGAGCGCGTTCTCGTGCGCGGCGGCAACCAGCGCCTGGCAGCTGCCCTTGCGGCTCTTGCGCAGGAGCTCACATCGGTCTCTTCGGGGACGAAGCGACAGCCAAAGGCCGAGCAGCTTCTGTTCGCTCGCGCTGCTTAACGAGAAACGCTGGACGAGGTCACTGCCATGACGATCATTTGTGCCACCGACTTTTCGCCTTCTTCGGAGACGGCAACACGGCTGGGCATTGCGATGGCTCGGCGGAGAGGCGACACGCTCCTGCTCCTGCACGTGCTCGAGCCGCTCCCGGTGGATCCCGTCGGTGCGGGGATCCGCTTGGTGGACTGGGACGACGAGATGTTCACCACCGCCCAGGCCCAGCTCGAGAATCAGGCCAATGAGCTCCGCAAGAGCGGTCTCACGGTCGAAAGCCGCGTGGAGCAAGGGTATGCGGCGGCGGTCGTTCTCGATGCGGCACGCGCGACGAAGGCTTCTTTGATCGTCGTCGGATCGCATGGGCGAAAGGCCGTGGCTCGCCTGATTCTGGGAAGCTGTGCGGAGAGGATCGTGAGCTCGGCCCCCTGTCCGGTCTTGGTGGCAAGAGACAACTGCGCCGACGTGTCGCGGTGGGAGTCGACCGTGCCTCTTCGGCTGGCCGTGGTGACCGACGGATCGAGCGCGAGCAGCGCGGTGTTCTTCTGGGTTCGGACCGCGGCCCCGACCTCCCCGAGCGACGTCACACTGATCCGCTCTTACTGGCCGCCCCAGGAGGGTGCGCGCTACGGGATCGACGATCCCTGGCAGGGAAACGAAGGTCATCCCGAGTTGCTCAAACTGATCGAGCGAGATGTACGGCGCGAATCAGCGGCGCTCGCTGGGCCACAGCTTCCGCCACTCCGGCTTCGTGTCGCGGTCCGCGACGCGGGTGAAGAGCTGGTCGCCGACGCAGCGGAGATGGGCGTCGACGCGCTGGTGATTGGAATCCCGAAGCATCGCCTCGGTCACTGGACACCGATCGCGCCGAAATCCGTCCTGAGGGCGGCGACGCGGCCGGTGTTCTGCGTTCCCGAAGGGATTGCGCCCTCCGTCCACCACATCCCGCGGTTCCGCTCGGTCCTGATCGCTTCGGATCTGTCCGACCTCGCCCACCAGGCGATCTTGCCGGCTTACGGCCTGCTGGCGGGCGGCGGCCAGGCGCATCTCTGTTTCGTCCAGGAGCAGGAGCAACCGGTGGCCGGAGGGGCGGTCTCTATGAAGCGGTCGCTGACGGCCGAGGAGCGGGGGACAATCGAAGCCAAGCTTCGGTCGCAGGTCCCAACCGAGGCCGCCGACCACGGAATCGGGACGTACGTCACCGTGTTGGAAGGGCAGTCGGTCGCGGGCGAGATCCTGCAAGCGGCCGAAAGGTTGGACGTCGACGCCATCGCCTTGGCTTCGCACGGTCGAACGGGCATTGGACGGGTTTTGCTCGGCTCGGTCGCCGAGGAGGTGGCTCGCAAGTCTTCGCGGCCTTTGCTCATCATCCACGCGAAGACGGGCGATGCACGTGCTGAGTGAGGCGGGGTCGCCGAGGCGGTCATGAAAGCGGTCGTCGAATCCGCAGGGAGGGTCGCCAGTCGGGTTCGGCTCGGCCGTCATGACCTTCTGTTCGACCAACCGGCACCCGTGCCCGGTGGAGAAGACCGAGGTCCGTCGCCTCTCGATGTTCTCGCCGCCTCGGTGGCGGCCTGCGCGCACTACTATGCAGCCGCATATCTGCAAACGCGGGGGTTGCCCACCGAGAGGCTGGTCGTCGAGGTGGAGTCTGAAAAGGACCGCGCGCCCGCGCCCCGTATTGGTCGCCTTTCGATGAAGGTTCGCCTCCCGCAGGGCCTCTCCGAGCGCCAGCTCGCCGGTGTCGAGCGAGCCATAAAGAGCTGTCCCGCGTACGGGACGCTGCTCCACCCCCCGACGGTGGAGCTGACGATCGAGACGGGTGGTGGCGTCGCTGGAGCGGAGCTGTCACCCTGAAGCCATGACGACGACCGCCGGCGGATACGCCTCGAGGAGGCTGTGAAAGGGACGACCGGACGTTTCCGAGTCCCCGAAGGGGCTTCCGTCAGGCTTCACCGGTGGGCGACGTCGGTCAAGCCGCTCTACCGGTCCAAGGACGAATACCACGATCTCCTGTCGGGCCAGGTCGAGGAGCTGAGCAAGCTTCAGCGACTGCTCTATGCTTCCAATCAGTACGCGCTCCTGCTGATCTTTCAGGCCATGGACGCCGCCGGCAAGGACGGCGCCATCGCGCACGTCATGTCGGGTGTCAACCCGCAGGGCTGTCAGGTGTTCAGCTTCAAGCACCCGAGCGCCGAGGAGACCGAGCACGATTTCCTCTGGCGAACCACGCGAGCCCTCCCGGAGCGCGGACGGATCGGGATCTTCAACCGGTCCTATTACGAGGAGGTCTTGATCGCGCGTGTGCACCCCGAGATCCTTCGGGCCGAAGGCCTGCCCCCGCACGAATTGGAGGAGGGCCACATCTGGCGGGGCCGGTATGAGTCCATCTTGGGGCTCGAACGGCACCTCCATCGCAGCGGGACCCGGATCGTCAAATTCTTCCTGCACCTCTCGAAGGAGGAACAGCGGAAGCGGTTCTTGAAGCGCATCGACGATCCGGAGAGGCGGTGGAAGTTTAGCCAAGCTGACATCGAGGAACGAAAGTACTGGCGGCGGTACATGAAAGCGTACGAGGCGTGCCTCGGTGCCACCAGCACCGCCGGCTCGCCTTGGTACGTGGTCCCCGCAGACGACAAGAAAAACGCCCGCCTCATCGTCTCTCGGATCACTGTCGAGACGCTGGCCGCACTGAAGATGCAGTATCCGACGCTGTCAGGAGCCCGGCTGCGCGAGCTCCGGTCGATCCGGCGGCAGTTGACGAAGTCGTCCTAGCCGGTCCTCCCGGGCGCCGCGCAAATCCGTCGCCCCAAGCGCTGCAGCGTCGCTCCCTACGCAGAAAATGCGCGGTTTGCCGGAACCGCGGGTGGATTCCCGGCTGGAACGCCGGTTGCATTTCCATCGAGGCAGCCATGAAAATCGTATGTGCCACGGACTTCACGCCGCGCGGGCAGGCCGCGGCTCAGGTCGCCGTCGATCTCGCGCGTCGGACCAAAGGATGGGTCGAGCTGGTCCACGTGATGAAACCCGGCACTGTCGACATTCTGGCTCTAGCCGCCGACGCCCTGGTCCTCGAAGCGGAGGTGCGGTCCAGCGTCGAGGCTCGACTGGCCAGGGAGTGCGACCGTCTCTCCACCGCGGACATTCCCGTCACTTTTCACATCTGCGAGGGCGACGTAGAGATCTCCGTGCTTCGCCGCGCCGAAGAGATCGCGGCGGACCTCGTCGTTGCCGGAACCCACGGGCGATCGGCCTTGCGCCGGTTCGTCATCGGCAGTGTGGGCGAGGAGCTGGCGCGCAGCTCCGCTCGGCCGATCTTGATCGTCCCTCCCGGCGTGGAGGGGCTCGGCTCGGGGCACGGCCCATCAAGGACATTGTCCGTCACCGTGGCGGTCGACGGGCGAACGACGAGCAGCGGCGCCCTCAGCTTCGTGCGAACCCTCCGAGCTCACGTCCCCTGTGATGTGACCTTTCTGCGGCTCTATTGGGCCATGGAGGAGTTCGAGCGGCTCGGCCTCAACGGGCTGCGCGAGCTGTTCGAGCCCGACGCCGAGGTGGTGGCCAATCTCCTGCGGGCGCTGCACCTCGAGGTCGGGGTTCTTCCGGGCGCGGGCGGAACGTCGTTCATCGTCAGGCCCGCTTGGGGCGAGCCGTCGGTTCAGATCCTCGACTTCGCGCGCGGTCGGTCCGATGACCTGCTGATCGTGGGAGCCGAAAGCAGGCGCGGTCTGGGTCGAATCAGTCACCCGGCCGTCGCGGAGCAGATCGCGCACGAGGCGTCGCGGGTCCCGGTGGTGTTCGCTCGGAGTGGCGAACAGAAGAGCCTCGAAACGGTGACTCCGACAATCTTCACCGTTCTCGCCCCCACCGACCTCTCGCCGGTGGGGAACCGCGCGGTCCCCTACGCGTACGCCATGCTCCCCTCGCACGGCGGGGTCGTCGAGCTCTGTCACGTGCACGAGCGCGCCCTGGCCTCACCTGCCTATGCCTACGAGCGGACGGAGGGAAAGCTGACCGAGGATGAACGGACGCGGATCGAGGGCCAGCTGCGCGCCCTCATCCCGAGCGACGCCCAGGAGCGAGGCATCACCACCCACGTCACGGTCATCGACGGGGGACGCGCCGGCGACGCCATCGTTCAAGCGTCCGAGCGGCTGGTCGTGGACGCCGTCGTCCTGGCTTCGCATGGCCAGAGCGGGGCGCTGAAATCGCTGCTCGGCTCGGTCTCGCACGCCGTCATGGAACGGAGCCGCCGGCCGGTCCTGATCATTCCGAGCCTTCGCTCATGAGGCCGCGATCTCCAGACCGCGAAGATTCCTCAGCGGTGAGCACACTCCTCAAGGAGACCACTGACAATCTCGGAGCGCTCGTCGCCGATCACCTCAAGCTCGCCCGGATCGAGCTCGAGACAGATGTCCGCATCTATGCCGGCGCGCTGGGGATCTCGCTTGCCGCTGGCGTTCTTCTGCTCGTCGGCTACCTCTTCGCCTGGGCGGCGGTGGCGGTCGGCCTGGCCAAGCTCTGGGGCGCGCCCGCCGGCTTCGCGGTGGTGGCGGGGGCTCACCTGCTCGTTGGCGGCGTCAGCCTGGCTGCCGTCTCGCGAAAGCTGCAGAGAACCAAGGTCCTCCGGGAATCGATCGTCGAAGTCCGCCGGAGCGTTCGCGCGCTGGCGCATCCGTTGAAAGGACAGGCGTCGTGACAGAGCGCCCGGTATCGGAGGCCGCATTGTCGGAGCGACTGGCCCGCGCCGAGGCGGACGTCGAGCAGGCGCGGGAGCGCGTCTCCTCGTCGGTGCTGGCCTTGCGGGACGAGCTCGCGCGGCAATCTGACTGGCGGCGCTGGCTGCTGCGCCATCCCCTGGCGAGCTTGGGGGGCGCCCTGGCCGTCGGATTTGTGCTGGGGCGCCGACGCCCGTAGGGGCCCGGAAGCTGCGGAGGAGATCGATGAAGACCACCGACCAGATCGAAGCCGGCAGTTGTGACGCGGGAGCGAGGGTGCGACCCGAGGCGCAGGAGGCAAAACGGCGCCTGTCGTCCTGGAACGAGACGCTGACCGACTATATCAAAGAGAACCCGGGGCGTTGCCTGCTGGGCGCGCTCGCACTCGGGTTCGTGGTCGGCAAGATCGCCAGGCGGGTGTGAGGGAGGTGAGGACTATGGACGCATCGGAACCAACCTCGGTCGGAAGTCCACTTGCCGATCTCAGGAGACAGGTGAGCCGGCACCCGTACGGGACCGTCGCTGCGGCGCTGGGAATCGGTTACGCGCTCGGGGGCGGGATCTTCACGCCGCTGACGTCGCGTGTGGTGCGGCTCGGGCTGCGGATCGGCATCCGGACCGCGCTGCTTCCGATCCTGAAAGCAGAGTTGTCCGAGGCGGTTGAAACATTCATCGGCAGCAGGAACCAAGCGGGAGAAGCGTCATGAATCTCAAGGACGTTCGGAATCTCGACAAGGACGAGATCCTCAGCCTTCTGGGGTTGGAGAAGAAGCCCTCTCCCGGTGTGGGACTGGCAGCGGCGTTGGGAACCTTCGGGGTCGGCTTGCTCGTGGGTGCCGGCATCGCCCTCATTCTGGCGCCAAAACCGGGACACGAGCTGCGCCAAGAGATCCGGGACCGGCTACGGCGTGGCCCCAACGAGGTCAAGGAAGAGACGACGACGACGGGCGGCGCAAAGGCCGCGAACGACCCACAGGCGTGAGGTCGGTGGTTCCGCCGAGATCACAGATTCACAAATCACAACGCACTTGAAGGAGAACCAGCCATGGCGACGACGATGCGAGCGGCCGTATTTCAGGGGAAGGGAAAGATTGCACTGCGCGAGGTCCCGCGCCCGGTTCCGGGCGTCGGACAGGCGCTCATCAAGGTGACGCTGACGACGATCTGCGGAACCGACGTCCACATCTTGAAAGGTGAGTATCCAGTCAAGGAAGGACTCATCGTCGGTCACGAGCCTGTCGGCGTGATCGAAGAGCTCGGACCCGGCGTGACCGGGTATCAAAAAGGGGACCGGGTCATCGTCGGCGCCATCACCCCCTGTGGCCAGTGCCGCGCCTGCCTGTCGGGCAGCCTGTCGCAGTGCGGCCACGGCGGAGACCGCTACGAGGCGATCGGCGGCTGGCGGTTCGGGAACACCATCGACGGCTGCCAGGCCGAGTACGTGCTGGTTCATGACGCCCAGGCCAACCTGGCCAAGATCCCCGCCGGCCTCTCGGACGAGGAGGTCCTGCTCTGCCCGGACATCATGTCGACGGGCTTTTCGGCCGCCGAGCATGGCCACGTACGGCTGGGCGACGCAGTCGCGGTGTTCGCGCAGGGGCCGATTGGGCTCTGCGCGACCGCGGGCGCACGTCTGGCTGGCGCCTCGCTGGTGATCGGAATCGACAGTGAGCCCAAGCGTATGGAGATGTCTCGGCGGATGGGGGCCGACGTCGTTCTCAACTTCAAGGAGCAAGACGTGGTCGCTGAGATCAAGCGACTCACGGGCGGGGGCGTCGATGTGGCGATCGAGGCGCTCGGGACCTCGGGCACCTTCGAAAACGCCCTGCGCTGTGTGCGTCCGGGCGGCACCGTGTCCAGCCTCGGCGTCTACTCCGGTCACCTCACGTTGCCGCTCGACGCCTTCGCGGCCGGCCTCGGGGACCACACCATCGTGAGCTCCCTCTGTCCGGGGGGAAAGGAGCGGATGCGGCGGCTCATGAGCATCGTGGCGGCCAAACGGTTCCCGTTTCAGGAGTTGGTCACCCATCCGTTCCGCCTGGCCGATATCGAAGCCGCCTACGACCTCTTCTCGCATCAGCGTGACGGGGTCATGAAGGTCGCCATCCGGCCGTAGCGCGAATCTCCGAACAAAACCACTGTCCGACCAGCGAGGCGACCGTCGACGAAGCATGTCGACGGTCGCCTCGTCGCGTCTGGCGATCGAGCGGCGCCGTCACCCGAGGAAGAGGTCGTCGGCGCACGGGTTGCGTCGGTCAACTGGCGAAACGCAGATTTTGCGTGGCGTTCCGAGTCAGCGCCGAGAAAACACGCAGTCACATCGATGAAGTGCCTTGGCGCCGCCATTGCAATTGACGCTCGCCATGACTCACAGGACATCAGTGGGTGTGGCGGGAACGTTCCTGCTCTTGGCCGCCTTCTCTGCTCGCGGCGAAGGATCGGAAGCGGTCGGTATGAACGCACTCACGTTCGCGCCTGGCGCGACGCTGGAGCTCGACGGAGATTCCAGCCTTCACCGCTACAGCGCGAAGGCGCGGCGGATCGAGGTTGGCGTCGACCTCGACGATGCGCGGGCGGCAGCCGCCGCGACGCCGCCGGATCTGGCGGCGTTGGTCCAAGGGCACTTCGTCAAGTCGTTCGCGCTCGTCGTACCGGTCGACCAGCTCAGCTCGGGCGAGAAGGGGCTCGACGAGAACATGCGCAAAGCGCTCAAGGGCGCTCAGTACAAAGACATCCGGTTTCAAATGGATTCGTACGACGTACGGGTGCCTTCGCCAGGCGCCGCGGCCTTCTCGGTCACGTTGCGTGGGCGACTCAGCCTGGCGGGCGTGGAGCGGCGGATCGACGTCGTCGCCACCTGCGTTCGCGTGGGGGAAGGCCTTCGCCTGACCGGCAGTAAGGAGCTGCTGATGACGGATTACCAGATCAAGCCGCCGACACTGATGCTCGGCGCAATCAAGACCGCTGATCTCATCACGGTCAAGTTCAACGCCACGCTGCAGAAAAGGACCCGACAATGACCACGAAGTTGACCGTAGCGATCCTGGGCCTGACCGCGATCCTCGGAGCGCCAGCCTTTGCCGAGATTCCGGTCGCCAAGACCGACGATGCGGAGCTCGACATCGGAGGGATGGTGCAGTTGCTCGGCTTCGCCCAGCACCTCGACGACCCTTACAAGAATGACGATCGGGCCTACCTGTTCATGAACAGGGCGCGTCTGCGGCTGTCGGGCCGGTACGAGAGCGTGTCGTTCTACACGGAGATGGGGTTGGGCGGCGAAGACTCGGTGGTCGCCCAGACCGGCGTGTCGCTGAGCCTGCTCGACTTCGCTTTCAACATTCCGCTCGGGTACAACCACACCACCTATCTCAAGGTGGGGCAGTTCAAGGTCCCCTACGGGCGCGAGCAGCTCACCTACGAGGGCAACTTTCAGTTCGCGGATCGCTCGATCAACAATCTCGGCTTCATCGTCGGCCGCGACGTGGGCGCGGCGGTGGTCTCGCATCCAGGCCTCTTCACGCTGATCGGTGGCGTCTTTACCGGCGGGGGGCGCGACGTGCCGCCGGATCACTATCTTCCGGAGAAGCTGGGGATCCCGCTCTTTGCAGCTCGCGCCGGCATCGGCAACTTCGACGAGGACCCGTTCTATCTTTCCCAGGACGTCACCGGGTTCCGAGGACTGGTCGACCGCCAGATGCGGGGAGCTTTCTTCGTGAACGCCCTCTACACCAAAGACACCTTGATCGGGCACTCCACGGTCCTGAACGTCAAGCTGGCGGACAAGTCGCTGCTTCTCGACAGCAACTGGAACCCCTACATCGCCGAGGCGCCCTTTAGCCAAGGGACTTGGTGGCAGGCGGGCGCGGACGCAGCGGGGCAGGTGGCGCTTCGCGAGATCGAGCTTTCGGGCCAGGCGGCCTTCGACTTCGGCAAGTACTCGAACGGGTATGGCGCCGTTCAGATGTGGGGCGTCCGGGCGCAGGGAGCCCTGAACTACCGGGTGTTCGAGCTGGCCGTTCGCTACGCGATGCTGGTCCCCGACAGCAACTTCTCCTACGGGACCGTACCCATCACGGGTTCGGAGCCCATCCAAGAGATCACCACCAGCGCCACCTGGTTCATCCGAGGGCAGCGCCTCAAGCTGCTGGCCGACCTCCCTATCATCATTCACGACCCGGTCTTCACCGAGGCGAACGTCGGCAGCTACGCGGCGACCGACCTGCCCGATCAGGCGACGGTGCTTGCGACCGCTGGGGTGCCGAACGGGAACACGGTCACCCGGCAGAACGTGATCGAAGCGCGGTTGATGTTGCAGGCGCAGTTCTGAGTCGATGGCTCGCACCCGGTATCGCTCGGCAGTCGACCGCATCAAGCTGAGGGACCTCCCCGCTGGGGCGATGCGGGCGGTCTGGCGGGAGGGGTACACGCGAGCTCGGGATCGGAAATGTCGTGACGCCGTTCTTCGGTGGCATCCCCGCGACGGGTGCCATCGCGCGCACCGCCACCAACTTCCGCTCGGGGGCGCGCTCCCCAATGGCCTCGATCGTCCACGCGATGACGGTGCTCGTCGCCGTCATCGTGCTGGCCCCCCTCATAGGTTACCTGCCGATGGCAGGCTTGGCGGCTCTGCTCCTGTTGGTCGCCTGGAACATGAGCGAAGTGAAGCACTTCGCTCACATCCTGCGCGTGGCGCCTCGCAGTGACGCCTTTGTGCTCGTCACCTGTTTCGTCCTCACGGTGGTGTTCGACATGGTCGTCGCTGTCTCGGTCGGTGTGGTGTTAGCGGCGCTGCTATTCATGCGTCGGATGGCAGAGATCACCCACAGCCGCCTGACCGGCGAAGGGGGGCGGGGAGGGGACGCGACAGGAATCCCTGTCCCTTTCGACAAGAAGATCGCCATCTGCGACGTCGCTGGGCCGCTGTTCTTCGGCGCCGCGCAGGAAGCGGTGGGGAGCCTCGCCGCGATCGATGACGGCTTGAAGGCTCTGATCGTTCGCCTTGATCAGGTTCCGATCATGGACGCCACAGGTCTGGTCGCTCTCGAGAGTGCGATCGCGGCGCTTTCGAAGCGGGGCTGCGTCACCATCCTCTCCGGATTGCAGAAACAACCGCAAGGCCTGATCGAACGCGCAGGGCTCGCCAAGCGCGGCTGGAAGCTCTTCATTCGTTCCGACACCCGGACGGCGGTCGAGAAGGCGCAGGCGCTGGTCGGCGCTCCATCCGACGCTCTTGCGGGCACTTCGTGACGGCCCCGGGTGCCCAAAGCCGTCCCAGGACAATCTCGACCACAATCGTCACCGGCTTGACACCTGATGTTCGCTTCCACTGGCCCAGACGGGACTAGAGTCACGGGCCACAAATGCTTCCACCAAAGCTCGTAGTGGCGCCGGTTGATTCCGTTTCAGCGATCCGTCCCGGCAAGCGGTGGACACAGCAGCTGACATGGCGTCCCGCTTCGGCGCCACGCTTCTCCTCGTTCACGTGGTGCCCGCGTTGCCCAAGCTCCCGAACAGCGTCTCCATGTTCAAGGAGGCCGAATACGAACGGTGGCTTCACGAAGAGGCGGGCAAGACGATCGTCGAACTGTCCAAAAAATACGAGCAGGCGGGAATTTCGGTGCAAACAGAGGTGGGAATCGCGAACGATGTCGGCATGGAGATTCTCCGGGTCGCCCAGAAACATAAGGCGGACCTGATCGTGATCGCCACGCATGGAGTGTCGGGCTGGCACAAGGTGCTGTTCGGCTCCGTTGCGGAGAAGGTCGTCCGGCTCTCGGAAGGCCCCGTGCTGCTCCTGAAGCGCCCAAGCGGCCAATAAACCGAATCTGGCGTCTCCCTCTGAGCTCCTTTCTGCCTTGAGGAGGCACACCTTACGGGGGGAGCGTTCCGTCGCTGCGCGAGGGTTTCGAATCCCGCGGGAGTCTTTACTTGACCAGGCGAAGTTACAGGTAGTTTCTGACTCGCGATCGACTGAGTGCCGTAGATTCGCAGACGCTTCGAGCATCGGATCCAGTCCGCGCCGGCCCCAGGAGAGAGGTGGCGTAGCGGATCGTCGGTGGCCCGGGGACAGAAGCGGCCCTCTTCCTTGTCGCAAGCTGAATGTCGTCGGTGCGAACCCGCCACCTACTTTCGGGCGTGCGAGCCTAGCTGCGTGGTGAACAACTCGACGAGCGGCGCGTTGGCGTTGGTCGGGTCGGGCAGCGTGCCGTAGCCGCGGTAAATGCCGAAGGCGTCCTCGTGATACGAGTGGTAAGAAAAATGGAGGTGGCGCGCGCGCAAGAGGTCGAGCATATCGGCCACCCACCGTAACCCGCCGCGGTCGTCGTCGAACGCGAACCGGATCGCCCCCCACTCGCCAAGGAACAGCGGCACCTTGTGGCGCTTGCCCCAGGCCACGTAGGCGTCCAGCTCCTGCGCCACGAACTTCTTGTCGCTCTCCTGCACGGGCACGCGCGAGCTGAAGAAGTCGAGGCGGATCTGACAGGTGGCCGTCGCCGGGATCCCAACGCCCCGCATCCAGCCGCTCAGGCGGTAAGTCGCCCCGCGCTCGGTGCGGAAGCGCAGCACATCGGAGCCGAGGTTGGCGTCGGCCCGCGTGCCGGCGACGGCGATCGACTTGTCGTCGCCGTGACCGTCGTGTCCCGGGACAGCGCCGCCCTTGCCATCGGACGTCCAGAAGAACCAGCCGCGCGTGCCCGTCAGGTTCTGGCGCCAGATCTCCCGCTTGACCGAACCGTCAGCGGCCAACTCTTCGAGCACCAGATCGTCAAAGTAGACCCGACCCGAGTTGGCCTTGGCCACCAGCACTGGCTTGCCGACGGCGATCGTCGGATCATCGACTCGAAACGGCGCGCCTTGATAGAAGGTCCAGGGCGTGTCGCCCGGCGGCAGCTTGGGGCTCTGCTCCGTGCCGGCCTTGCAATCGAGCAGGAACCACTCAACCTCGGCGCGCGTGTCGGGGTAACGCACGTTCTCGGCAGTGAAGGGGACCCACGACGCGTTCTGGTGGGTGAAGTGGAAGGGCTTGTAGAAGTGGAACTCGTAGACCGTGTTCGGGTCGGGGATGGTGAAGAAGTTGCGGTCCTCGTCTTCCTCCCACCGATTGGCGATCGCGTTTAGCCGCTCCACGAACAGCATGTGCTCGGGGTCGACAGTGCGGATCGCTGCAGCGATGCGGGTCGCCAGGTCGTGCCACTGGGCGGGCGCGTGCGTGACCACTGGTTCGTTCAGGAGGTCGAAGCCCGCGACGGTCGGCTCGCCGCGGGTGTGGCGAGCGATCTCGGTCCACAGGGCAATGAGCCGCTCTTGCCGACGGGAGTCATCCCAGAGCGCCTTGCCGTTGCCCAATGACTGAAAGCCGCCCGGCGGGACGTGCATGTTCAGTACCAGATAGACGTGGTTCTTCCTGGCCCAGGCGATGTTGTCGTCGAGCCACTGCCAGCCGTCGGCGAGCATCGCCCCCGGCGCGTCGTCCGATTCGAACGTCCGGTAGTTCATGTAGAAGCGCACGACGTTCATCCCCATCGCCACGATGCGCTGGTAGTCGACCTCCGCGTGATCCTGCCGCGGCAGGCGTACGTTGGTCCAGACCTGGTTGCCGAACGCCACCCCGCGCAGCATGACGGCGCGGCCGTGCCCGTCGACAACGTCGGCGCCGCGCACGCGCAGGATCTGCGCTGCGACGGCAGGCGCCAGCGGCGCGGGCGGCGTGGCTGCAAGCGACTTCACGACGGCCGCGGGCACCGCGACCGTTGGCGTCGTCGTGGGCGCCCCCGCGTCAGCGAGCGCCAGAATGAGCGCGAGGGAAGAGAGAGACATCACCGCGCAACCCGACGTGTTGTAGCAATGATCGCGCCCATAGAGAACCGCGTGTGTGCTCTCAAAGAATTCATCCTCGTCGTCTCAATTGCTGCAACAGGCGCACCAATCGTACCTTTCGCGCCGGCCGCTGTCCGCGCGGCGATCTCGGACGAGCCGCCGCACGCCATCGGCGCGCGTCGTCCGAACGGACAGTGCCGGGACGTCCGCGGACGTCGGCGCACTGTCCGGCGCCGAAAGCTCGAGGGAGCCTCCTCCCCGCGCGCTCCCGATGCCCTCATCAACTGCGCCCCTCGTGGGGCGGCGCGGGCCTCAGCCCGCCAGCGGTGGTGGTCCGGCTTCGACAGGTCGCGCGCGCGCCGATCAAGCCACGGTCGATCTGTCCGGCACAGTAAGGGCCACGTCGGGCAAGCACGCCGTTTACGTCGCCCTTTGGCGCGGCGAGGGGTTTCTCGAGCATCCCGTCCAACAGGTTAGACTGGCTGCTGGAGCCGAGCTGACGTTCACCTTCAGGGCGGCGCCCGGTCGCTGGGCGCCAAGTGCGTTCGAGGATCGCAATGACAACGGCGCACTCGACATGGGGCACTTCGGGCCTAAGGAACCGGCCGGCTTCTGGCGATAACTTCCGCTGGCGATCGGAAAATCCCTTGTGAAATCAATGCGGTGGCGCGACACCCGCGGTCCTCGCAGGAGCCACCGTTCGATTCTGTCAAAAGGCTGCCTGCTCCGATGGACCTGAGGGTACCCACATCCGGCGAGCCAGATCGGCTTCCGGAATCGAATGAGGATTCATGCCGCATACCGGGGCCTGCTCGGCGCCGTGGGCCTCCTGACACTCGTCGCGAGCGGATGTGTTGGGACCCTGACGCAGGACACTCCGGACGCCGAGAGCAGGGGCGCTGGTGGATCGATAGGCAACGGCACCGGAGGGGCTGACCAAGGGAGCGGGGGAGATAGGGGTACCGGTGGTTCCCAGGTGACGGGAGAAGGTGGCCTCGTTGGTTCCGGGGGGATCGTCGGAAGCGGTGGAACGGAAACCGGAGGAAGTGGCTCCGGAGGAAGCGCGACCGGCGGAGTGATCGGAACCGGAGGAATCACGGGCACGGGTGGATTGACCGGCGCGGGGGGAGCGATCGGCACGGGTGGACTGACCAGTACCGGTGGAGTGAAAGGCACGGGCGGATCTGGAACGGGCGGCGTGAAGGGTACCGGGGGAGCCATCGGGACAGGGGGAGCCGGGAGCGGAGGGACAGGGGGCAGCGCCGCGCCCACGTTCACCCAGATCTACACCACTGTCCTGGTCACCTACTGCTCCGGCAGTAGCTGCCACAACCCTGGGAGTCAGAAGGGCGTCAGCTTCGCCTCGCAGTCCACGGCCTATTCCGCGGTGAAGAGCCGGGTCACCGCCGGCAACGGCGCCGGCTCGAGCTTCTACATGACGGTCAACTCCGGCTCGATGCCGCCAGGTCAAAAGCTCTCTGCGGCGAATCTGGCCCTCATCAAGGCCTGGATCGACGCCGGGGCCCTGAACAACTGAGCGGAGCTCCCCATCGCCACGTATGATTCGTCGTCTTCGTGACGGCTCCGCTCGTTCTCCTCATCGCGGTGACGACCAACCCGGGTGGCATCTCCATGGCTCGAGATGCCGCCTCCGCCTGCCTCGAGTCCATGCCTCCCGGAGCAAAGAGCGTCGTGCGCGTGGCGGCGGCCGTCCCCCGAGACGTGGAGGTGGTCGATGACGCTTCCCAGCTCGGCGCGGCCGCGGCGGTGATCGTGAGCTGGCACGACGCCTCTCTTCTGACCAGCGACGTGCGCGTGTTCGTCGCTTCGCCCGGGGACGGTGTCACGCACTGGATCACGCGGACGATCGTGTTCAGCGTCCGCGATTTGCCCGCCGAGCGTGGTCGTGCGCTCGGTCTGGTGATCGCCTCCGTCCTCGACGAAAGTTGGGGGATCGCGCTCACGCCGAGCGTGGAGCACCCAGTGGCGACCCTCCCACTACCCGGCGAAACAGGGAAGGTCGAGGATGAGCCCTCTTCACTCACAACCCGCCCAGGCCCGATCGAGTCTCCCGAGACACTCCCGCGATGGGCTCTCGAAGCCAACGTCACCACGGCCACCGGTCACTGGGAAGACGTGGATGACAGCATCGGCGGGATGATCGCCTTGCGGCGCTCGTTCTCGACACACTGGACGACGCGGGCGGGGCTGGGTTTTCGGGTGGCCGACATCGACGGGGCGGACGCGACGGGGCGCACGGTGCTCGGAGCTGCCGGTGTCGTCTGGATGAGCTCGAGGTTGGACCGGCCACGAACTCTCGCCTTCGGCGCGCGCGCCGACTTACTGGGAATGCATGAAGCAATTCAGCGCGGTGACGCGGCCCCGAGCGGGTCGCGAACCGAGGGTTACTGGTCCGTGGGCGCCGATCTTCTCGGGCAGGTCGGTTACGGGCTCTCTTCCTCAACGGCGTTAACGATGGGAGGTGGCGTCGAGGGGTTCCTGGCAGAAGCGGACATCATCGTGGCGGGCCAACCCGCCGCCACGATCCCGCACACGCAGCTGGTGCTGGAGCTGGGGGTTCTTTCGCGCTTCTAGTGCCTGATCCGGGCACCGTCGCGGTACTCTTCGAGTGGCTGGCATGGCTGCCCTTCGAACCTCTGGACCGTCATTATCGGTCGTCTCGAGCGAAGCCAAGAGCTCCGTGGAACGCCGGGCCTCGCGGAAAGACGAGGAAATCCTCGAAGGGGTGCGTCGTGGCGACGCGGTCGTCGCCGAAGACTTCTACTGGCGCATCAAGCCTGTCGTCGATCGCACGGTCCGCCGGCTCATCGGCCGGCTCGATCGTGACGGCGAGGACCTGGTTCAGATCGCCCTCGTTCAGCTCATCGAGTCTTTGCCCACTTACCGGGGCGAGTGCCCCCTCGACGCGTGGGTGTCCACGGTCGCGGCGCACGTCGTCTACAAGCACATCCGGCGTCGCCGCCTCGAGCGAAACATCTTCGAATCGGCGCTGGACGACGACGAGGAGCTGTCGACCAGCCAGAAGACGCCGGGCACCGCGCAAAGAATTCTGCTGCGCGACGCCGTCAAGCAGGTCGTCGATCATCTGACGACGATGCGGCCGGACCGCGCCTGGGCCTTCGTGCTCCACGACGTCTGCGGATATTCCCTGGACGAGGTGGCCCACATCTGTGGCGCGTCGGTCGGCGCCGCACAGAGCCGGCTGGTTCGGGGCCGGCGCGAGCTGCACCAGTTGATCGCCGCCGACCCGCGCCTGGTCGATCTGCTCGAGCGAGGCGAATCGTGAGCGGCCGGTTTCGCTATGCGCTGTTGGCTGCACGTGTTCTTCGTAGTGCTCGCGCGCGAATTCGACCACAGCGCTCGGCGCCGCCCGAACATACGATTGCGATGCTCGCGGGCGTGATCTCCGTCGCGGCTGCCCGCCGTCGTCAGCGACGGACGGTGATCCTCGCAGGCGTCGCGACGGGGATGGTAGGACTCGCTCTGCTGCTGGCGTTCGGGCTGAAGAGGATGGTCCCGCGACCCTCGTTACCTTCGACCGCGAGCCGCGAGGCTGTGCCGGCAGCGAAGCAGCGGTTTGTGGCGGCGGGCAGCGCGCTCGCCAGCGTCCGGGCTGCAAGCGGCGAGGTTCAGCCCCTGCTCATCGGGCAGGAATGGCACGACGGAGAGCGTCTTCGCAGCGACGCTCTGCCCGTCGCGTTGACCGGCGCCGATGGGACGACCATCGAAGTCGATCCCCACTCCGAACTGGAATTGGTGCGCGGCGATGCGGAGCGCTGGTTTCGACTGGTGCAGGGAGTTGTCTCTGCGCACGTGACCAAGCTCAAGGCGGGCGAGCGTTTCGTGGTCACCACGCCGGACACTGAAGTCGAGGTGCGCGGCACCCGTTTTCAGGTGACGGTCGTCCCTCCGGGCGAGGCGTGCGGTCAAGGCGTCATCACGCGAGTGGCTGTGTCCGAAGGGGTCGTGGTGGTCCGGTCCCTTGGAAACGAGATTAGGGTCGAAGCGGGGCAGCACTGGCCTCTCGGCTGCCCCGAACGGACTTCTTCGCTGGTGCGATCGGCGCCGGAACGGGCGACGGCCTCTGTGAAGCGCGCCGCCGTGCGTCCGTCATCGGCAAGGGACGAGTCCGCGGCCAGCGTGCCTCCGTCGACTCTGGCCACCGAGAACGACCTTTTCAGCTCGGCGCTCAAGGCTGAAAGGATGGGCGATCGTCGGGAGGCCGTCGAGTTGCTCAACGTTCTCCTGGCGCGCTTCCCGCAGAGCCCACTGAAGCAGAGCGCGGAATCGGCGCGCGCGAAGCTGAGCGAGTCGATCCAGCCGCCTCGATGATCTTCGGCGCGAAGGCCTGGCCTGTGCCGCGTCCGTCGTTGCTGTTTTCTCTCGCCATTGTGGCTGCCGCGGCCTTCGGCCTTCTCGCCTGCCGGGTCACGCTTCGGTTCGACTCGCCCGAGGCCGGAGCAGATGCCCCCCTCGCTGATCGGCCGTGCGTGACCGATCAGGAGTGTTCGAACCCGCTCCCGTACTGCGATCGAACGACCGGCCGTTGCGTGGAGTGCCTGACGACGGCGAATTGCTCTGAAAATGAGCTCTGTGATCCCGACAGCTCGAGGTGCCGACT
The DNA here is from genome assembly GCA_963847705.1 of uncultured Pseudomonadota bacterium. Taxonomy (GTDB): domain Bacteria; phylum Myxococcota_A; class Polyangia; order Fen-1088; family Fen-1088; genus JADGRB01. The sequence goes on from CAWKBC010000027.1 coordinate 163,272, forward strand.
CCCGATTTGTGACCGCCGTTCTGTCTTGGGCGCTCGGAACCAGAGCCCATGCTGCCCCGACCCTGCGCCGGTGTTCACGCACGGGAACACCGGAGTGGATGCGGCTCGAGAACAGTGAGCTCGTTCGTAGCCGAGGACCGTCCAGGCCCGCCGTCTTCCGGCCGTGGCCGCACCGCTACAATCGCCGACGGCGGCGTAAGCGGATCAGCACGGCCACGATGGCTGCCGCAAAGGCGGGGCGGGGTAGCCGGAGACCGTATCCGGGGGCCACAGCGCAGCCGTACGAGGGACCACTCGGCGACAGCGGTACGTCGGCGGGGGTGTTCGGATCGGTGTTCGCGATCAGCTCGTCGATGTCCGAAACGCCGTCTCCGTCACTGTCGACGTTGTCGGCCTTGAGCGCGTCGAGCGCAGGAGTGAGTGTGCTCCGGTCGCTCGTCAACCCGTGCGCGAGCATCGATATGCCGAACGGGGTTTGAACGCTGCCGGAGCCCGTGGTCCCGTCGATGTGGCAGAGACTGCAGGGGGGCGTGTACCCGAGATGGGGCGTGAAGTAATCGGTGATGCGCCCGGGGAACTCCGGGACCGCCACCGCCGTGGCCGGTGTGAGCCAAAACAGGGCCAACCCCAGGAACGTCGAAACCAATCTGGTCCGCATCGATGGCCTCATAGGAAGAGGTGGAGTTGGACCAAGTAGGTCTCGAATCGGAATGCGCCCCTGGGGAGGAGGCGAGGAGTAGCTCTGATGCACGTAGTCGAACCGAACGTCGACGTGCGAGTAGAAGAACCAAGCCACGCTCCCCCACAGGCTCCAGGAGGTGTCGGTCTCGGGCTGCCCCGAGCCGTAGGTCTCGCCCGTGCCGATGAAATGCAACCCTTGCCAGGGCTCGAAGTCTGCCTGGAGCATCGTAGCCAGGCCATTCCAGTGTGGCTGGCCCGACAAGCCCTCTCCGACGTAGTCGGCCTCGCCTAGCAAGACCAACTTATCGACAGGCGCGGCACGTAACGTCAGACCCTGGGCCTGACGAAGATTCGCGACCCCTAGGGTGACGTCCTTCTTGGCATAGGTGACGAGGCTGTTGATACCGAAAGCGTAGTGGCTGTTCGGACTCCATTCGAGGTATCCGCTGTAACCTCGCTGCCGATAGGCATCGGGAGATTCCTGGTAGTTACCTGCGATGGCCATCAGCTCGCCGCGGAACCCGCTTCTCCGCACCGCCAGCGCCACCCCGTGCTCTTGCGTATCGTTGATGTCGGTCTGGGTCGCAACGCGCACGAACAGGGTGTGCTCGATCGAACGGATGCCGTACGGCACGTTGATGCGGCCGGCGCGGAGCAAGACGGTGTCGTTCTCGAAGGTGTACCCGGCCCAGTACTCCCGCGCCACCAAGCTCGGGCCGCTCTCGGAAGTCACCACCGAGGCCGGAAAATCTCCATTGGTCAGGACGCCGAGACTTGCGGCAGCGCGCCAGCGTCCAGCGTCGATTCCCACCCGCAGGTCGGCCTGCATCAGGATGTTTTGCTGGGCGTAGGGCGCGGCGCCCGCTTTCATGAAGAAAAGCCCGTCGCGAAAGCTTCCGCCGGTAAGCAGCCAATCGGGATTTTTCCAGAGACCGAAGAACGGCTCGACCGGCGCGGGGTCGCTGCCATAACGGGAGCGTAAGGTGTCGGCGGCCTCTTCACGCCCGAACTCGTTCAAGAGGCCGGCCCCCGACGGATCGAGGTGACAGGTCGCGCAGCCGGTATAGCCGTGGCCAATCATCCAGGCGTAGGCGTGGGCGCGCCGGGGCGCCAGCGCGAGGGCCGAGAAGAGAACGACGACTGTCAATAACGAACGACAGAAGCGGCTATGCACAGGGGACTTGGACTCGGAGATGTAGCGACGGCACTTCGGGGTGAGTACCGTAACCCAGGGAAAATCAGGCAGCCGTGGCGAAGGTCACGCGCCGTGACCGTCACGCGCGGTTTCATCTCCGTCGAGCACAGCGTCCGGGATCAGGCGGCGACTTTCCGGATACTCCGCGCGCCGAGCCAGACCAAGACGATGGTCATTCCGAGGAGGGCCGCGACGTTGGGCCAGAGGTCGACCACGCTGGCGTTGCGAAGGACCACGCCACGCATGATCGCGATCATGTGCGTCACGGGAAGTAGAAGACCGATCCCCCGCAACACGACGGGCATCCCCTCGAAGGGGAAGATGTAGCCCGAGAGAAACACCCCCGGCAGGAAGAGCAACTGTCCCATCTGCTGCGCCTCCATCTGCGTCTTGGCGCGGGTCGAGATGAGAAGGCCGAGCGAGAGCAGGGCGCTCAAGTAGAAGAGGGCGACGCCGTAGAGCAAGAGGATGCTGCCGCGGATGGGGACGGCGAATCCGAATCGCGTCGCGATCAGGATGAGCGTCATCTCCACCAGGCTCAGAACCAGGTAAGGGCCGAGCTTTCCCAGCATCAAGCCCAGCGGATCGATCGGGGTAACCAGGAGCTGCTCGAGCGTTCCCCTCTCGCGCTCGCGTACGATGGCTCCCGCCGAGAGCACGACGCCGAGGAGCTGCAGCAGCACCGCCATCAGCCCAGGGATGATGTAGTTGGCGGTCCGCCCTTCGGGGTTGAACAGGATGATCGGCTGCGCGGCGAGCGCGCCCAGGCCGGGGACGACGGTCTGAAGGCGAGCCAGGTTGTCGTTGGCCACGAGGCCATTGACGCTGGCCAGCGCTTGCGCGCTGCCGGTCGAGTCGGAGCCGTCGATCAGCACCAGCACCTGCGCGGTCGTTCCGCGCACGCGGTCGTCGTGGAAGCGCGGCGGGATGACGATGGCGATCCGTGCCCGGCCGGAGCGGATCTTCTGGCGGGCGTGCTCGGGATCGGTCATGACGTCGATGATCTTGAAGGTCTTGGTGGCCCTCAGCTGATCGCGGAAGAGGCGGCTTTCGAAGGCGACCGCGTCCTCCGAGTGACGATTGTGTGCCGTCGTGGTCGATTCGGCTGAAATGGCCTTGGACGTGCTTTCCCATCAAGCCATGTCCAACACAGTCGATTCGTCCGCAAAGAATGCGTCTGCCTCGACGAGGCCTGGCGGCTCGTTGACCTCGCTGGTCGATACACTCTACGAGCTCCGCCAAGAAGTCGCGGAGGAGGGGCAGAAGACCCTCGACCGCTGGCGTCCGATGCTGAGAAGAGCTTCATTCCGACCCAACATGGCCCACTATCTCGCGCTGCGGAAGCATGACATCCGCCCCATCCAGGAGGCACTGACGCCCTGGGGTCTGTCGTCGCTCGGGCGCAGCGAGGGACGCCGCCGAGGGGAGCGATGAACCGCGCCGAAGGCGGCGGAGGCGTCGAGAAGGAGCCGGCTCTCGAACCCTCGGAGGTGGCCAAGCTCCGTGCGCTCCTCGCGGCCGTTGACTGCAGAGAGCCGGCCGTCCAAGCTGCCCGTGGACTCGCTGCGGTCTCTGAAAACGGCATAGATGCTGATGGTGGCGCTTCGCAAGGAGAAGCGCCCCTGTGCAAAACGTATTTGTTCAAAGATCGAGAGAAGTGGCGGTTTCGGGTCATCGACACCGTGACCAAGAAGAAGACGAATCACATCTTCGACTCGAGGGACGAGGCCGAGGCGGCAATGGTCATTCTGGGACGGACTCATCGACGACCGGTCGGCGTGCCGATGTCCGAAGCCCTCAGCGCCTACCGAGAGCATCTCGCGACCCGGGGCAATCGTCCCGGGTGTCCCAACCGCCCGAGGACGATCGAAACCACGCTCGCTCGGTTGACACGCTGTTCAAGTCGGCCGGTGCCCGTCTCCTCACCGGGGAGCTCACGCCGGCGTTGGTCGGCATATGGGTGGGCCGCCTACTCGGCAGCGCGTTGTTCGCGACCTGGACGCAGGGGGTACGAAATTGAACATCACCTCTGCGAAGACGGCGGCCGGTGTTCGTCGCCTTCGCGTCCCGCCGATCCTGCAGCCTCTTCTCGGATGCTCGCGAAGGGAAAGCAGCCGAACGACCGCCTGTTCGGCGATGTAAATCGCCACTGGGTCCTGCGATCCTGCCGGAGGCTCTGTCAGACGGCCGGCGTTCCCGTGGTGCCTGCCCACGGGCTCCGGGGGACCCACGCGAAGCTGGCGGTGGAAGCTGGAATCAGCGGGTACATCGTGGCTGCCAGCCTGGGCCACGAATCATTCGCGACGACGGCCGGGCACTACGCCGGGGCCGACGCCGTGGCGGATGCGGCGGCCAGTCGAGTCGCCAACGCGCTAGACTGAGAGTCTCGGCGAAGAGGTTTGTCCGCAGTTATCCGGACAATAAATAATGACACTAGCAATATCGTAACATATTGAAATCACAGGCGAGGATGGCGAAACTGGTAGACGCGCCAGATTTAGGTTCTGGTTCCGAAAGGAGTGGAGGTTCGAGTCCTCTTCCTCGCACCAAAGAACGGTTACGGAAACGGATGGCCACGCGGTCAGGACGGACCTCCGCCGACACAACCGAGGTTGGTCACGTAGCGCCACCCGACTTCAGGCCCCTGTGGCGCTCGCACAGCAGCCCCGCCGCTACCCCGATCGTCTCGTTTCGATTCTGGTGCTCCCCGCGTTCGTGACCTGCGCTGGCGATTGCGCGGAGGATCGCGACGGTCTCCGTGATCCAGATCGCGACCGCAGGCCCCGTCGACACCACGCTGCGGGTCACGGTGTGCTGCCGGCGCGATCTCGGCGCGTATTTGCGTCGACTTCGGATTCTTCGTTGGCCGGGACGTGGTTAGAGACTCTCTCATGCGACAAGGAGCTTTGGGGATGGCCGTGGCGTTGAGCCTCGCTCTGGGAGCCGGTTGTGGGTCCTCTTCCTCTTCGGTCTTGAAGACCGGTCCAGAGATGAGCAGTCAGTCGGGCGGCGGCGGGCAAGGCGGGCAGGCCGTGGTCACCGACGCTGGCGGAGCTACCCGGGCCTCAGACGCCGGTGACGCGTTCGGGGGCTTGAGCGACGCGGGCGACGCTGGTCTCGGAAGCTCAGATTCGGGCGGACTGCCCGGTGGCGAGATGGCGAGTTGCTCCGTCCTCGAGACTCAATACCTCGACACGGTGGCGGGCGCCCAGTCCTGCGATCTCAACGGAGCCGGGCAGTGCCAGAAGCAGGTCAGTGCAGCGCTCTCGTCGTGCCCCACGTGCATGACGTACGTCAACGATGCCACCACCGTGAATTCGATCAAATCAGTGTGGGAGCAACTGGGATGCAACCGAGCGGAGACCGATCCCTGTCCCCCCCTGAGCTGCACCCAACCGGCGAGCGGGACCTGCGTTGCGTCGGACGCGGGAGGAACCTGCGCTTCGTCGATGACGAACTAGGGGCTGCCTTTGGTTGACGCGCTCGGAAACCCAGATCAGTTCGATCACCAGCAACGACCGTCGCACTCGGGAGTTGTGCGGGGGACCATCTTCCGCGAGCTCCAGCTCCCGACGGTCAGCAGTCCAGCGTCACCCGACGTTCCCACGGAGAGAGCTCGGCCTGATGCTCGCCCCACTCCGCCTCCTTCAGCTTGGTGTAGGCGTCGACGAAGGGCGCGCCCAGCGCCGAGGTCAGCACGTCGCTGGCGCGCAGGGCGCGCACGGCGTCGAGGAGGTTGCCGGGCAAGCGCCGCGCTTCATCGAGCGGGAGCGGGTGGGTGTACATGTTGTTGTCACGGCGCGGGCCCGGATCGCGTTTGTTCGCGATGCCGTCGAGGCCGGCGGCAATGACGGCGGCCGGCATCAGGTACGGGTTGGTGGCGCCGTCGGGCAGGCGCAGCTCGAACCGGTCGGTGTCGGGGATGCGGATCATGTGCGTGCGGTTGTTCCCGGCGTAGCTGACGGCGTTGGGAGACCACGTCGAGCCGGACGCCGTGGGCGCGCCGTTGATCCGCTTGAACGAATTGACCGTGGGGTTGGTGATCGCGCAGAGCGCCTCGGCGTTGTGGAGCAGCCCTCCGATGAACTCGTAGGCCATTCGAGACAGCCCGAGCTCGCCCCCCGCGTCGCGAAACAGGTTGTGGCCGCCCGCGGCTTCCCAGACCGAGACGTGCATGTGGCAGCCGTTGCCGACCAGACCGGGGAACGGCTTGGGCATGAAGGTCGCGCGCAAGCCCTGGCTCTCGGCCAGCGTCTTCACCATGTACTTGAAGAAGGCGTGACGGTCGGCCGTCACCAGCGCGTCGTTGTAGGTCCAGTTCATCTCGAACTGGCCGTTGGCGTCCTCGTGATCGTTCTGATACGGCTCCCAGCCCAGCGACAGCATGCAGTCGCAGATCTTGGCGATGAGGTCATAGCGGCGCATCAGGGCCAGCTGGTCGTAGCAGGGCTTGCTCTGGTGATCGTTGGGATCCGAGATCGCCGCGTCGTCGGCCGAGAGCAGGAAGAACTCGCACTCGACGCCGGTGCGCACGGCGAAGCCCAGCTCTCGCGCGCGCTGGATCTGACGCTGCAGCACCCGTCGCGGCGCCTGCTCGAGCGGCTGGCCGCCCATGATCAGGTCGCCCGCCACCCAGGCCACCTCCGGCTTCCAGGGGAGCTGAATGAGGCTGGCGGCGTCGGCGATCGCCAGCACGTCGGGGTCGGCGGGCGTCAGATCGAGCCAGGCGGCGAACCCGGCAAAGCCGGCCCCCTCCACGCCGATGCGATCGATGGCGGCGGTGGGCACCAGCTTGGCGCGCTGCACGCCCCGCAGGTCGCTGAACGAGACGAGGAAGTACTTGATGCCCTTCTGTTCGGCGATCTTCGACAAGCTGCTCACGCGCGTCCTCCTCTTCGAGTCTGGGTCCAGGGTGGGTCGTTCAGTTCGTCTCGGTTCCCGTGAGCTCTTCGATCGCTCCGCGGATGAAGCGCTCGTCGTCGGGATTCTGGTAAGGGTTGCCGGCGCGGTGGCCCCAGATCGAGGGGATGGGCAGAAGCCGCGCCCCAGGAATGGCCGCCGCGTCGGCGGCGCAGTCTTCCGGCGTGAAATAGAGATCGTGGCTGCCCGGCATCACCAGCGTCTTGGCGCGGATCGAGCCGAGGGCCCGCGCCAGGTCGCCGCCGTGGCGCGGGTTGTCGCCGTGGCGGGGATCAATCGACACGTCGCTCGCCATCCAGGTCCGCAGCATCGCCAGCAGATCGGCGGGGTGGCGGCGCCGGTAGCTGGCCTCCCAGGCGCGGACCAGATAGTCCTCGAGATCGGCGTACCCCAGCTGCCGATAGAGGCCCTGGCGGTAGAACGCCTGCGACGCCGCCCAGCTGGCGTAGATGCGGGCGAAGGCCCGGAACCCGCGCTCGGGGGTCGAGGTGAACCTGACGCCGTCCCAGGCGGGGTCGGCCTGCAGCGCGGCCTCCAGGCTGCGCAGGAAGATCAGATTGTGCGCGGAGGTCCGCGCCGTCCCGCACAGCGCCGCCACGCGCCGCACCCGCCCGGGATGCAGCACCGCCCAGTGGTAGGCCTGCTGGGCCCCCATCGACCAGCCGTAGACGAGCGCCAGCGTTTCCACGCCGAACAGCTCGCGCAGCAGCCGATCCTGCGCGGCGACGTTGTCGTGATGGGTGACGGCGAAGGCCGGGCCGGCGGCGTCCGAGTTGCTGGGCGAGGTGGAGAGGCCATTGCCGAACATGTTGGGGATGACCACGAACCAGCGCCGCGGGTCGAGGATGCCGTCCGGCCGAACCAGCCAGTCGATGTCGGTGTGGTGCGCCCCGAAGGAGGTCGGGTAGAGGACCACGTTGCGGCGATCGGCGGCCAGCCTCCCGTGGGTGCGGTAGACGAGCCTGGCGTCGCGCAGCACCTGGCCGCTCTGCAGCGCGAACGATCCGAGCTCGAAGGTGGCCCCGTCGCTCATGATGCCGGCGCCGCCGGCGTCCGCCGGGCGAGGCGCGCGACCAGCTCGACGTGAAATCCCAGGTACCCGGCCCGCGCCACGTGGGTGAGCCGCGGCTCGACCGTCTGATGGGCGGCGCGCAGCGCATGGAAAGGGAGCGCCGGATACCAGTGGTGCTCGGCGTGGAACGGCATCTCCCACATGAGAAACCGAACCGGCAGGATCGTGTACGTGGTGCGCGTGTTCGACTGCGGATCGTCGATGTTGCTGCAGCCCATGTGCTCGGCCAGCAAGATGGCGCGCAGCAAGGGTTGCGCGGCCGCGACGGGCAGCAGCCAGAAGGTCAGGAACAACGGCCGCCAGAGCGCGACCGAGGCGGCGATGGCCACGCCGTAGACGAGCAGCTGCAGGCGGACCGAGCGGACGACGGCGGGCCGGGTCTTGTCGTTCAGGAACCCGTAGCCCTCGACGCGCCCGCGCGCGATCGCGGCGTGGGTCCGGAGCTTCCCGATCCACCAGGGGAGCCCGCTCAGCTCCAGCAGGTAGCTGCCGAGGTCGGTCGGCTTGGGATCCTCCAGCTCCGGGTCCCGCCCCGGGAGCTGCGTGAAGCGGTGATGCCAGCCGTGGTAGTAGCGGTAAAAGGTGCTGTTGTAGAAGGAGAGCAGCCCGGCGAACCATCCCACGCCGTCGTTGAGCCAGGTGCTCTTGAACGCCGTGCGATGAATCGACTCGTGCATCGCCGCGAACATCGTCACCAGCGTGAAGCCGAACAGCACCGCCGCCGGGACCACCAGCAGCCAGCGGCCGCCGCCCCGCAAAACGGAGCCGTAGAGCCAGCCGGTGCCGACGATCGCCAGCAGGTGGCCGCCGAGCCGCGCCAGGCCCCGCAGGTCTGAGCGCTGCTGGAGGCTCCGTCGCTGGTCGGGCGACAGCGGTGAATCGCGGGGGTCCTGCTTGTCGTCTTCCATCGCCATGCTCGAGCCCGACGCCAAGATCGCGCAGCCAGCTCTGGATGTCACGAAGCGCGCGGATCCCCGGCCAACCTTTTACTTCAGGGAAACCGGCCGGAAATTACGGGCCCGTCTTCGAATCCGCTTGGACGCCTCCTTGGGCTTTGTTGAGCGATGGAAACGAAGCCTGCGCCGAGTTGGAAAAGCGCCGGGTCGATGCCGCTGACAAAGAGTTAACGCTCATTCGTCGGCGCGGAAATCGGTTGCGGGCGTTCGTTCCCCTAGCATCACAGCGAATCCGGACGAGAGGGAGGTTCGAACATGGATGCGGGCAGTGCTGTGAAATCGACCGAGGAGAACAGCCTCAAGCGGCACGCCTCGTGGCGCTCCGCTTTCATCATCTCCCTGGGGGGCTCCTTGCTGGTTGCCGTCTCGCTCGGGCCCATGGCCGCCGACCTGGGCCCTGCCTCGGTGGTGGTCTGGACGATCACCGCGCTCGTGGGGCTGGTCCAGTGCCTGCTCATCACCGAGCTGGCCGGGATGTTCCCGCACAAGGCGGGAGGCACGGCGACCTACACCCATGAAGCCTTCAGAGACAAACCGCTGCTGGGCGCCTTCTCGAACTGGGGCTACTGGCTCGGGTGGCTGCCGGTCATCCCCGTCAACCTGATCCTCGCCGCTGGTTATCTCAACGCGACGATCCTGCCGCACACCGGTGTCCTGACGATTGCGCTGGTGCTGGGAGCGGCGATGTACGCCCTCAACTACTTTGGCTTGCGGCCCGGCGTGTGGTCGTCCGCCGTGGTGGCCGTGTGCGCCTTCGTCCCCCTGGCCATCATCGCCTTTTCACCCGTCTTCAAGCCCGCGCTGTTCCACGCGGAGTTCGTGTTCCCGATGCGTCCCCTCGGTGGCTCCTGGGTGTCGGGCGCCTCGTGGCTGCTGGTGATCAAGTGGATGTTCGTGGCCGTCTGGTCGTCTTACGCGTTCGAGTCCGCCTCGAGCGTGGTGGCCGAGCTCAAGGATCCGCACAAGGAAGCGCCGCGCGCCATCACCGCTGCCGCCGTGGTGGGCGTGCTGGTGTACGGGTTGGTGCCCTTCATGCTCCTCAGCATCGTGGGCACGGACGCGCTGGCCAAGGATCCGATGGTCGCTTTTCTTCCAGCGGCCAAGGCGATCTTCGGTGACACCGGCGCGGCCATCGTGGCGATCATGTTGATCGCGGCGCTCTTGCTGGGCGTCATGACCGCGATCATCGGCTCATCGCGGACGGTCTACGAGATGTCGCGTGACGGGTTGACCCTTCATCAGTTCGCCCGGCTGAACAAGCACGGCGTCCCGGTGGGTTCGATGTACTGGGATGCGGCGGTGACCCTGACGTTGTTGCTCGTCTTCAAGGACAACGTCGTCAACATCGTGGCCGCCTCGAACGTTGGGTACATCATTCCGTTCATCCTGATCCCGATCGCCTACGTGCGGCTGCGGCGCCTGCTGCCGGACTTTCAGCGCCCGTTCAAGCTGGCTCCGATCTTTGCGACCGCCGCCCTCGTCATCGCGGCCTACAACGCCTTCTTGCTGGCGGTCGGCGGTCCACTGTGGGGCGGGAAGGTGATGCTCACCGGCGGCGTCATCATGCTCACCTTCGTGCCGTTCTACGCCATACGTCGAAGCCGGGATCGGCGTCGACAGGTGGCCACGGCGGCCGCGACAGCCTGAGCTCGTCGCAGAGCGGCTTGGTGGGGGGCCTCCCTCACCCCTGCGCCGGCTCCACGATTCGCCAGTGCCGTCCGCCGAAGCTCTCCGGCGTCCGCTCGTCTTCACGCCCGTCGGCGAACGGGCCCGTGAGCCAGAGAGCACGTACCCAGCCGCGGGCGCTGATGCTGGTGATGACGACCATACCTTGCGGACCGACACGAACCTGACCGACCTTGAGCGCGCCCATCACTTCAATACTCGGCGGCGTTCGAGCGGTTCTGAACCTGGCCGGTCCGACATTCGGATCGCTGTCGGCGGTCCCCGCCGGCGCCTCCCGCAGGCGCGGAATGGAAAGAGGTCCAGGTCACCCGTTGTGGGGCCACCTGGACCTCTCCCGTCAGGCGGCGAACGCCGCGCTCAGAGCAGCGGCGGCACCGCGTTCTGCGCCAGCTGCAGCGCCTGCTGCGAGAACCAGAGGCCGGCGGCCGGGTCGACCAAGCCCCAGAGCGGGTCGAAGGTGCTCTGCGCGGCGCCCGTGACGTTCCAGGGATTGTACTGCGTGTAGTCCCAATCGCGTGCGCCGCCGGTGATGGCGCAGCTCCCGTCGGATTCTCCCGGCGTCTTCACCCACAGATAGGCGTCGAGCAGCGGCACGCCGGTGTTCGCCGTCGGACGCAGCCCGAGGCCGGCGCCGGGCGGGTTGCACCAGTTGCCCGTGTTGAGGGCGGTGATGACGTTCGCCGGCTGATCGTAGGGCGCCGCGGAGTACGGAGCGACGTCGAGCGGGCCATGACCGTTGCGGCTCGTGTCGATGATGAAGTGCGTGGTGGCCGTGGTCGTGCCCAGCATGTTCGCGTAGCGCAGGTTGATGGCCGAGGTGTTCAGCTCCTGGGTGGTGGAGGTGTCACTCCACGCGCCGTTCGGATCGAGCGCGACACCGTTCCACTCGCCGAAAAGCTGAGCGTCCAGGGAGGGGAGGGGGCCGCCGTTCCAGTATTCGTTCGGGCAGTCGCCGAAGTCGCCGGGGTTGACCGAGGTGGCATACGCCAGGCACTCCGAGATCCAGGTGCCGAACTGAACGAGGTTGGGCGAGAACTGGTAGTTCGAGAGGTTGATGAAGAAGCCCTGCGCCCGCTGGACCCCCGCCTTGGAGAGGCGTCCCGAGGCTTCGCCCACGTTGAGCCAGGCGCTGTGCGTACCGTCGAGGTAGACCGAAGCGGCCGGCGCGCGCGACACGAGCGAGCTGACCGCGTAAGTGAGCTGCGCGTAGCGGTTCGCCTCGGTGGCGTTGGGGTCGGTCGAGGTGCAGCTGCCGTCCGCCGATCCGTCGATGTTCGCCGCGTTGGGGATGAGCCCGAGGCTGTCAGGCTCGAGGATCACGACCGCCTGGCGATTGCCGATCCCGGCTGCGAAGGCGTCGATCCACGCCTCATAGGAGGGGGTGTCGAGCGCGCCCCCGGCCGAGAGGCCCCCGCAGTCGCGGTAGGGGATGTCGTAGGCGACCAGGGTCGGCACCGTGTTGGTAAGCGTCGCTTCACTCATCGTCTTGTGGACGGCGACCTGCACCTGGGCGGGCGTGCCGCTGGTGAACCAGACGGCCTGCGGCGTCGCCTCCATGAGGCCGAGCCGGAGAGTGTCCAGGAGATCGCGTCCCTTGAGCTCTCCGGCGATCTGCTTGACCGCGTCCGGATCCGGCGTGCGGATCAGGAAGTGAGTGTTCGGTGCCAGCGTCCGCGACGGCGGTGCCTTCGAAGCCGGCGTGACCGCCGCAGCCGGGACCGGCGTCGCCTCGGACGTTCCGGGCGTTCCCGGCGTTCCGGGCGTCGAATCTTCCGCGCACCCGAAGCCCACCGCTGCTCCACCCACGAGGACGGCCCACAACCATGTCTGCTTTCTCATTCTCTTTTCTCCCCTTGTTTGCCGGCGGCGCGTGAAACAAAGAAGCAGGCTCGCCCGCCCGTTCTCGCCCCCGAGCTCTCTCTCAAAGCCCCACGTTCACGGACGGGCGAGCCTCGGCGGCACAACAAGCAACCGACGTGCCGCCGCCGCGGTTCAAGGAAAGCGCCACATTTCGCGGAAAATGGCTGGCGGGGCGGATGCGGGCGACTGTCCGATCAGTGATCGGGTGATCGCCGATCACGGAGGCCGGGAATGAGGGCGTTCCAGGAACGTTTTGACCGGACGGCGGCGATATACGAAGGCAAGCGGCGGCAAAACGCCGCGGAATCTCGGTCGGTGCTCACGGGAGCTGCCGAAACGCTTCAGTCGAACACCCAGCCCAGTCGAAACAACGTGATCGTGAGACTGTTTCCGGCGACGGTCGACGACCGGATGAAAGGAGGATCGTCGCGCGCGCTCACCGCATCGCGTACAGATCGTAGGCGTAGATGAGCTCCCTCATCCGCACCTCGCCGATACCAGCGCACTGCAGTCGGTTGAGCCAAAGGTAATCAGGATGGGCTGTCTCGATCCGGGGAGCGGTGCGCGTCGGTGCGATGGCCGGCCACCGCTTGGCGAGGAAGTTCTCATACCCGTTCTCACCGAAGTCGCAAGACCCCTGGTAGCTGGCAAAGAGAATCGCGCCCTCTTCCGTTTCGACGGTGGCGCGCACGTTCATCACGCCGATGCCGTCGCGTCGGATGATCATCCAATCGCCTCCGTCTTTGCGCACCTTTGCCCGGGCCTTGAGGCCAGTGACAGAGCCCTCGTTGGGGCTCCAAAACCAGTTGACCATGAGTCCGCCGGGCGTGACGCCCACGATTTCTGGCTCTCGCAGCGGAACGCGGATCGACGCGAGGTACTCGAGGTTGGGCGACGTTCGGTCGGAGCGGCGCCTGGGCGGAACGTTCTCGACCTCGGAGGGGAGAGAGGGGCTGGCCAGCTGAAATGAGGAGGGAAGGGAGGCAGCGGTGGCAGGATCCGGAGCGCTACGCCCCGCACAGCTGACGACGGCAACATAGCTCACGCGCTCGCCGGCCAGGAACTCAGGCAAGGTCACCCGATGATATTCGAACCCTCGGTCGAAATCGGTCCGCACCCGAAACCCCCGGGCGGATTTGACCAATCCCTGGTCGACCCGGTACCGCAACGTGAGGACGTTGCTCGGGCTCGGGGGTTGGATTCCCACAGTCACCGAGACTCCCTGGCGAGGCTGCGTGGAAGAATCGACAGGCGCGGGCGCGTCGTCGGTTCCGTACCAGAGCGTCAGCCCTTCGTTTGTGAAACGCACGACCGCTCTTCCTAGGCCCGCGCGACGGATGCGCCGTCGGCCTCATGTGTCGAAGGCGGTGTCCCGCCCAGTCGATCGATCAGCTCGCGCGCCGCCCGAAGATCCGGCGTCGAGAAGCCCTCGGTGAAGGAGGCGTAACAGTCGGTCACCAGACTGCGTGCCGCTTCGCCGCGCCCCGTCCGTTCCCACAGCCGCGCGAGACTCGTCGTCGCCCGCAGCTCCAACATCCGCGCATTCTGATCGCGCGCCAGGAGGCGCGCGCGAGAGAAGCACACCTCGCCCTCCTCGGTCTGTTCGCGCTCGAGGAGGATCTCGCCCTTGAGTCGGTGGATCTCGGGGGCGAAGTGCAGTTCTTCCCGGGCCTCCGCCTCACTGATTTCCGCGTCGAGCGTGGCGAGCGCTTCGTCCCGGCGCCCTGTCTTCCAGAGCGAGCGGCCGAGCATCGCCATCGCGATGGTTTGGTTCAGATAGCTCCCTGTGGCCTGCCAGGCCTTGATGCCCTTTCGAATCTCGTCGATTCCCTCGTGATCTCCGCACCGCTCGACGAGCGCCCAGCCGTGGAAGATCATGGCGAAAGGAGTCCAGATCTCGAAGCTCTCCTGCTTGGCCAGACGCAGGAGATCCTCCGCGGTCTTTGCCGCCCCGTCGACGTCGAGGTTGTAGGCACGAAGGAGAAGGCTCGCAGCGAGAGCAAACGCTTCGCTCGGATGATGCCCGAGCGTGCGTGTCAAGGCGACGCCCGATTCCACCAATGCCGGTGCCTGATCTGGATAGCCCAGCATCCAGAGACTCGAGCCGAGCATGATCCGCAGAGCCACCGACGACGAGAACTGAAAGTTGCGAACGATCTGGCGTTCGATCGCGAGATCGAACAAGAGCTGCGCCTGCTCCGCGTGCTCGCGGACCTGGAGAAACTCGCCACGATAGAAGTGACTGTAGCCCACGGCGTGGTGAGCCATCACGCGGAGCATGGGCTCCCCGCTGGCCTCGGCGAGGCGCAGCACCTCTCGGCCGGTCCCCAGCGCCTCGCGCAGTCTTCCGCGCAGGAAGTTGTTGGTCCAGAGCCCCCACCGGGAGCCGTAGGTGCTGGGAAAATCGTCGAGGAGGTCGCCGAGCTCCCGCACCCGTTTGCACGTCGCCTCGACCTCGCCCGATGCCCACCCCTTGATCGCCATGAATGCTGGAAAAAGCCCGTTCTGCAGCGCCAGCTCGCGCTCGTTCCTATCGCGGCTGAGAGGGAAGGTCATCACGAGTCTCAGCGCGCGCTCGAAGTGTGCGATCGCCTCGCTGTTGGCGGCGCGGTCGAGCGCACGCCAGGCCGCGCGTTGCCAGTAAGCGATCGCCTCCTCGTACTGTCCCGCCTCCGTGTAATGGTGGGCGACCAGCTCGGGCTGCTTCTCGAGGACGTCGGGAAAACGCAGTCGCAGGACGTCGGCGATACGCCGGTGCTGCTCCTGCCGCGTGCTCTTGAGCATGGCTTCGTATGCCGCGTCCTGGATGAGGGCGTGCTTGAAAACGTAGCGTGAATTGGGGGGCATCCCCGATTGGTAGAGCATCTCGGCGTCGATGAGCTGACTCAACGCCCGGTCGAGAGCGCCGCCTTCGATCCCCGAGACCGCGCTCAAGATCTCGTATGAAAAATCTCGTCCGAGCACGGCGCCGATCTGCGCGACCATTTTGGTCGCGCCGAGTCGGTCGAGCCGGGCCGTCAGCGAACCCCGCAAGGTGGCAGGAATGGTGAGGACCGGCGCCTTCCCCGTGAGCTCACCCGAGCGCGCCAGGCCAGATTCACGAACGAGCTTGCTCAGCTCCTCGATGAACAGGGGGTTGCCGTCCGCACGGGCCAGAACCTGTTGCAGCAAGTTCTCCGACAGGAGCTCGCCACCGGCGGCCCAGCGTGCAATGCGAGCCGACGAGTGTCGATCGAGGGGGATGAGCTTCTGCGGCGTGACATAGTCGAGCCCACTCCACCAGTCTGGCAGGGCGAATTCGTGTGGCCGGAAGGTCAGCACCGCGAGGATTCGCGCGCCGCGGATGCTGTTGAGCAAGAGATCGAGCAGCTCCACTGTCGAGGGATCGGCCCAGTGGAGATCCTCGAGAATGAACAGCACGGGTTTCTGGGCGGCCCGGTTCAGCAGGACGCGAAGGAGCGCCTTTTTGATCTGCAGCTTCTCTCGTTCGGGCTCTCGTTGCTCGCTGGGCTCCGAGGGCAATGACAGCAGTCTGGCGAAGAGCGGCAGATTCCCCTCGAGCGACAGGTCATTTTGTTTGAGCCAGTCTCCGAGCTTTCGCAGCTTTTCGTCCGTTTCGGTATGGGCGCCGAGCTGCAGGATCACCCGCTCCAGCAGATCGACGATCGGGTGAAAGGACGAGTTCCGCGCGTGGGAAGAGGCTTGGCAAGGGGTGAGCCAATGGGTCGGATCTTGCGACAAAATGTGCTCGCTCAGGGCACGGACCAGGCGCGATTTTCCGATCCCGGGCTCGCCACCCAGGAGGACGACCTGTCCCTGTCCGTTCTGGGCCTTCTCCCAGCGGTCCCGGAGAAGGTGCATCTCGGCCTCGCGGCCGGCCAACGGCGTCAATCCAGCAGCGCTCACCGCTTCGAGTCGCGAGCGCTTGGCGTTCTCGCCGAGCACCTCGTAGACACCGGTCGCCTGGCCAATGCCCTTGAGCTCGCGCTTGCCGAGGTCGCGCGTGACGAAATAGCCGTCGACCAAGTTGTATGTGCTCTGAGTAATCACGACCGTGTCGGGGGCGGCCACGTCCTTCAGTCGGGATGCCAGGTTCGGCGGTTCGCCGATGGCGAGAAACTCCTGTCGTTCTCCCGCGCCGACGCCACCAAAGACGACCAGACCGGTGTCGATCCCGATGCGGGCCGAGAGGGTCACGCCGCGATCGCGTTGCAACTCGGGATTGAGATGGCCAATGGCCTCGAGAATCCCGAGCCCTGCACGAACCGCGCGCCAGGAATCGTCTTCGTGGGCCTCGGGACAACCGAAGTAGGCCAGCAGTCCGTCACCGAGAGGCTGGGCCAAGTACCCGTCGAACCGAGCGATCACCGCGGCCCCCATCTCATGGTAGGTCTGCAGGATGTTCATCAGGTCCTCGGGATCGAGGCGGCTCGCCAGCTTGGCCGATCCCACGAGGTCACAGAACAAGACGGCCGCCTGACGGTGCTCGGCGCGTCCGCCGTTGGAGCTCCTATGACCGCGTCGGAGCGGGCTGGGCTCCGCCCGCGGTCGAAGACCTTCTTCGTCGCCTCCTGTGCGAGCGCCGCAGTCGGAGCAGAAGTTCGCGCGCGCGGGGAGCTCTACACCACAGCTCGCGCAGTGCGCTGCCAGGGGTGTTCCGCAGTCGATGCAGAAGTGTGCCCGCGGAGCATTCTCGGCGTGACACCTTTGGCAGACCATTCGGAAACCTCCCGGAGTCGACTGGCGACGACCACCGCCCCTGTTGTCAGTCCAACCAGATTCGACTCGACATGTATCACGGAATATCGGCGTCTCATAGACAGTCGCCGGCCCCTCCCTGAGAAAGGAGCCTCCATCGAATTCAGGCGGTTCCCGGTGGTGATCGCCAATACGCCGCCGTACGGCTTCCAAATGCGAGTTGGTGGAATGTGACAACAAGAGAATGAAATAACGGAATAGGTTCGCGGTCGATCGTTCGATATCGACAAGCCGTGATGCCTTATGCCACTATCGCGTCGCCAACGCTGAGAGACAGACAGCCGTTTCCCGGGGGGGTGAGATTGGATCGGTCGGTTCGCGTCGTCGCGCGTTTGACCTCGCTCTCGCGTGGACGCTGATGCCGTACTTTCAAAGAGGCCGGCTCACCGACGGAGGACCGCCTGTCGAGGGCATCGCCGGCGCCGAGTTGCTGGCAAGCGACATCGTGGACAAGGCCGCCGCGATTCTCGATCAGGAGCAGCGCGTCCCGGCCGGCTCCGTGCCTGGAGGAATGAGCAACCCCCTCGCGCTCCTGGACGGTGCAACGGGGGCGGGAGATATTCAAAAGCAGTTGAGCCAGGCGCTGGCCGCGCTCCTCAATGCCTTCCTGCAATCGGTTCCGATGGCACAACGGACGCCGACTGCGGTCCGACCCGCCCTGATTGGCGCAACGGTTCCGGTAATCGGGTCGGAGAGCCCGGCGAAGGCCGGAGAGACCGCCAGAGTCCAGGTGACGGTCGCCAAAGACGGGCCTGGGCCAAGCAGCCTCACTCTTTACAGTACGGACTTCGTGAGCGACACGGGATTTCAGATTCCATCGGCGTGCGCGACGTTCTCTCCTCGATCGATCACCGTCGACGGACTGGACTCTCAGAAATCGGAAATGCGGATCGCGATTCCGGCGCAGTGCGCTCGGGGTGCGTACTCGGCGCTGGTTCAGGCCATGGGCGCCGGCCGACCGTGCGCCGTCGTTGTGTTGCAAGTTGAATAAGGATCAGAAGGCGTGACGGTAATCACGGTCGACCAGGGGGACTCATGAACGAGCAGACGAACTATCCGAATTGGACGGACGAACAGTGGAGGCGGGTCACCGAGCTCGTCGCGACAGAGGCCGACAAGGCGCGCGTGGGCGCCCGGTATCTTCCCCTCTACGGCCCGGTCGACCCGTCGGTGGTGGCGGTGCCCAACTATCTGCTGGGCAACGTCCCCAACCCTCCGTTCGCGCGGCTGAGAGCTCCCAATCGACTCGACGTCGACAGTTCTCCCGAGACCTACCTCGCGACCATCACAATCCAGATTCCGCTCGCCAACCACGAGGTGGCCGAGCCCGAGCTTCAAGCGGCGTCCGTCGCTTTTCGCCGCGCCGCCGTCACGATCGCGCGCATCGAGGACGCTCTCCTCTTCAACGGTCAGGCTGCGCCGGGCCTGGCACCGCCGCCCACCTACCCCGGAGGTTGGCTGACCGGTCTGCCGCCCGTCTACTCGGTGAACGGCGGTGGCCAGCAAGCTGGCTTGGTACCGGCGGGCGCCATGCCGAACATCCCGCCTCCCGCCGGCAGCGTCGCGCCGCGGGTCGACGTGGAACTTCCCCTGCCGGCGGGCGCGCCGGCGCAGCCTTGGACCCCTGCGGAACGAGCGGCGTTCATGGGACCATGGAGCGAGATCATCGTCCGGCATGTCAGCGACACGATCGGCCTTTTGGAGGCGAACGGGCATTCGGGCCCATTTGCCTGTTTCCTATCGCCAAATCTCTTCGAAGCGGTTCATACACCGTCGGAGGCGATGGTCTTGCCGCGAGATCGGATCCTTCCATTCCTGGGCGGCGAATACTTGTGCCGGTCGAACACCATCCCCGACGGTTACGGAATCATCGTGGGGGGGGTACCCGCATACGAGACCGACGCCTACGGTAAGAGGCACAAGCAGAACGGCGCGGGCAGCCCGGTGGAGATTGTCGTCGCCACAGATATCTCACTCCGCTACCTCCAGCAGACACCCGAGCCCAAGTTCCTCTTCAGAATCTGGGAGAAGATCGCCCTCAGAGTGAAGGAGTGGAATGCCGTAGCCGTTCTCCGTCCCGAGTCCAATCCAGCTGGAGCGCCGGTGATGCTGCCGTCAATTAAACCGCCGCCTCCGACGGTCCACGATCTGAAGGAGCAAGTTCGGAATGCAATAGCCGGCGCACGAAAGAAGAGCCAGGACGCGCTCTTGGAAAAGATCACAGCGCAAAAGGCGACAATTTCGAAGCACGAGATCGTGAAGGTTGCCGTCGGGAAGCATTTCGACGATCGGATCGAAATCATTAAGAAGGGGCAGCACCACTCTCCCGAGGAGCTAGAGAAGAGCACCGCTGCGCTCGCTGCTGAGCGAGGCGCGCTTGAGGCTGAGCAGGCGGCGACGCACTCAAAGCTCGAGAGCGAGCTGAAGCAGCTCGAAGAAGAACAAAAGCAGCTCGCGTCCGACTTGAAAATGCCGGACGATCTGGCGGATTGAGCGTCACGGCGTTCCTTTGCCGCCCAAGGTCATAGTTCTCGGCGGTGGCGTCGCCGGGATGAGCGCGGCTCACGAGCTCGTGAGCCGCGGCTTCCAGGTCGAGGTCTACGAGCGACGGTCGATCGCGGGAGGGAAGGCCCGCAGCTTGCCGGTCGACGGGGCGCTCGATCGCGGGCCGCCGGTTCTCGACGGCGCGGGATCACCGGGCGGCGCGCGACCGAACTGGAAGCCGTGGCTCCCGGGGGAGCACGGGTTTCGCTTCTTCCCCCGGTTCTATCAGCACGTCGTCGACACGATGTCGGGGATTCCTTACGGCAAGGGCAGCGTGGCCGACAACCTCGTCGACACGACGCGGGTTCAGGTGGCGCGATTCGACCAACCTTCTTTCTTCTTGCCGGCGCGGTTTCCGCGAGGCCTGGGCGACCTGCAGACGATCGTGCACGCCATCCTCGGGCTGCTCTCCGGCAGCATTGGATTGACGCTAGAGGAGACGGCGCGTTTCGCGACCAAGCTCTGGCAGATCTTCACCTCCTGCGACGAGCGTCGGTCGACGGAGTACGAGAAGATCAGCTGGTGGAATTTCGTCGAAGCCGACGGCGGCTCCGAGCTGTACCAGCGCTTCTTTGGCCATGGGATCACCCGGTCCTTGGTGGCGGCGAAGGCGCGCCGCGCCAGCACGAAGACCATCGGCAATATCTTTTCGCAAATCGTCTTCGATATTCTGCGGCCAGGCCCGAGCGCCGACCGCGTCCTCAACGGGCCCACCAACGACGTCTGGATCGATCCCTGGCTCGAACACCTGACGAAGTCTGGCGTCAAGTACCAGTTCGAGGCGGAGGTGAAGCGCATCAACTGTTCGGGGGGCGTCGTTCGCAGCGCCACCATCGCCTTCGGGGGCCAAGAGGTACAGGTCGAAGGCGACTACTTCATCGGCGCGGTCCCGGTCGAGCGGATGGCCGACCTCGTCTCCGCCGACCTCCTGGACGCCGATCCGTCGCTGGCCAATCTCGCCGTTCTCAAGGGGGCGGTCGAGTGGATGAACGGGATTCAGTTCTTCCTCACCGAGGACGTGCCGATCGCGCACGGTCACACCATCTACCTCGACTCTCCCTGGGCCATCACCTCGGTGTCCCAGCCGCAGTTTTGGACCGACCGCGACCTCGCGGACTACGGCGACGGGAAGGTCAAAGGGATTGTCTCGGTGGACATCTCGAACTGGAACGTCGCAGGCCTGAACGGCAAGAAGGCCCGTGACTGCAGCCGCCAGGAGGTTGCCACCGAAGTTTGGGCCCAGATGAAGCGCAGCCTGAATATCGGCGACGAGGTCCTGGCGGACGAGCAGCTCCACTCGTGGTTCCTCGACCCCGACGTCGAGGCCTCCGATGACCCATCGCGACCAAGGCTCGAGGTAAACACCGAGCCGCTGCTGGTGAATTACGTGGACACCTGGCGCCTTCGCCCGGAGGCCGTGACCCGCATTCCGAACTTCTTCCTTGCGGGGGACTACGTTCGGACCACGACGGATCTGGCCACGATGGAGGCGGCCAACGAGGCAGCGAGGCGCGCGGTCAACGGCCTCCTCAAGGTGTCGTGCTCCGCGAAAGAACCCTGCCTGCTCTGGGCTCTCCACGAGCCCGAGGCGCTCGCTCCCTGGCGCGCCTACGACCGGGTCCGATTCAGGCAGGGCTTGCCGTGGGACGATCGTCTGGCGGCCGTGGCGGATCTGGCCCTCTCGGTGGCCGAGGGAACGAGGAGCCTCCTCACTCAGGGCGGTGGACCCCTCGGAGGGCTACAGGCGGTCGAACGGAGCGGGCGCGAGGTGGCTGGCATCGCCCGCGCCGAGATCGCGGGCGCGAACAGCACCGCGCTGCCCGACCTGCCGGCACGTGGAACCAGCGCGGGCCTTCCCAGTTTGGAGGCCGTCGATCCCGCTGACGGAACTCCGGGACCGCTCGTCGCCGCGACCCCACCCCCATGAGCCAGCCGGACGACGCGGCGCCCGCCGAGAGCGAGTTCACCTCCAAGCTGGCCGAGTACAGGGAGCTGGTGTTGCCGATCCTCATGGCGGCTCTGCCCCAGCGTGAGCCGCGCCGTCATCTGTACGATCTCATCGGCGATTACTTCTCGCGCATCGGAAAGGGCTTGCGGCCCGCGCTCTGCATCGCGACCTGCCGCGCGTTCGGCGGCCGGGCCGAGGATGCCCTGAAGTCGGCAGCGGCTCTCGAGCTTCTTCACAACGCGTTCCTCGTTCACGACGACATTGAAGACGGCAGCGAGTCCCGTCGCGATCGACCCACCATGCACCTCGCACATGGTCTGGCGATCGCCGTCAACACCGGGGACGCCATGAACGCGCTGAGCCTGCGCCTGCTCAAGGACAACCTGCCCGTGCTGGGGGGAGCGAAGACCTTCCGCGTCCTGCAGGAGTTCGACCACATGTTGATCGAAACCCTCGAGGGGCAGGCCATGGAGCTTGGGTGGGTGCGAGACAACGACTGTCGCGTCTCGGACCGAGACTATCTCCTCATGACGCTCAAGAAGACCTGCTGGTACAGCTTCATTCATCCGTGCCGCATCGGCGCGCTCATCGCGCGCGGCGACGACGTCGATCTGGACGCCTTCAACCGCTTCGGGTTCTTCATGGGAGCGGCATTTCAGATCCAGGACGACGTTCTCAACCTGGTCGGTGAGGTTCGAAAATACGGAAAGGAGATCGGTGGCGACCTGTGGGAGGGCAAACGAACCCTGATCCTCGCGCACCTGTTCTCGCGTGCTGCCGCGCCGGAGCTCGAGCGCGTGCGCGCGGTGCTTGGAAAGCCTCGCGGACAGCGCTTGCAACGCGAGATTGACTGGCTCCTCTGTCGTCTCCGGGAGCACGGCAGCATCGAGTATGCACGCCAGGCCTCGCGCGACCTGATCCGCGGCGCGGCGCGCGAGTTCGATCGCGCCTACGCCGATGCGCCGGAGAGCGACGACAAAGCGTTCGTTCGTCGCTGCATCGAATACGTCGTGCAACGCGAATTGTAGTCCGGAGGGCCAGAAGCCTGACGTTGCTGGGGTGCGGAGGCGCCTGCCAGGTCACGGTCCGATCGTCGCGCTAGGGATCGTCGAGCGGTGTCGTCTCTGGAGGCGCCACCCCTCCCGTGCTCAGCCGCTTGTCGAGCTCCCGAAACCGTTCCGCCAGCGCCACAATGAACAGACCGAACGATGTATGCAACCCGAGATTCTCCTCCAGCAACTGCCGGGGGACGACCTTGACCAGGACTTCGTCCTCGGCCTCCACGCTGGCGGTGCGGATGCCGCCCGAGAGCACCGCGGTCTCTCCGAAGACCGACCCTGCGGTCAACCGGCGCAGCACGACCCGTTGCCCGTCGACGGTCTTGTAGGCGACGCAGGTGCCCCGGACGATGATGTAGGCGCAGTCGCCGGGGTCGCCCTCGGTCACGATCCGGGTCCCCGCCGCGAAGATCTCCGCGCTCAGCGGGAATCCGCGCAGGGTCATCTCCACGTCCTTCTTCAGCTCGGACACCGTCTGGTACCGGTCGTTCGGATCGCGGGCCATGGCGCGCTTGACGATCCGGCAGAGGCCGAGGGGGAGGGGGGCGGTGGGATCGCCCGGGGGGAAGGTGACCACGCAGGCGGTGGCCCGGTCGAGGCAGGTGGCGACGTCTTCGCCGTCGAAGGGGGGTACGCCGGTCAGGAGGTTGTAGAGGACCGCGCCCAGGCCGAACACGTCGGTCCGTTCGTCGAACCGATCGCGCGCGCCCATCGCCTGCTCGGGCGACATGAACGACGGCGTCCCGCACGGTCCGCCCCCCACGTCGAGGTTGGCGTCCCCGGCGACGACCATGCTCGGCAGCTGGTCGGGCATGCTCCGGGCCGCCCCGACGATCGCCAGGCCCCAGTCGACCAGGTAGACCTGGCCGAACGATCCCGCCAGGATGTTGCCCGGCTTGATGTCGCAATGCAGGACGCCGCGGCTGTGCGCGAAGGCGACCGCGTCGCAGACCTTCACAAAGGCCGCCATCATGTCGCTCAGCACCTCGGAGAAACCGGACTGCCGTCCGGCGCGCGCGCACCAGTCGGCCAGCGTGTCCCCCTCGATCCGCTTCATCGTGAAGTAGCGGTTCCCCAGGCGATCGACGCCGATCTCGTACACGGGGGCGATGTTCGGGTGATCCAGCTGCGCCGTGATCTGGGCCTCGCGGATGAACCGCTGGACCTCGCGCGGCCGGGCCGCCAGATCGGGGGCCAGGACCTTCATGGCGGCCACGCGCAAGAGGCCCAGATCGCGCACGGCATGAACCGACCCCATGCCCCCCGCGCTGATCGGGTTGAGGTACTGATACCGCTCCGGCACGCTCTCGCGCGGCGTCGGCTCGGTGCCGGGTACGGGCGACGGACCCCCCTTCGCCTGCCCGGGAACTCTCGTCACCTGGTCGCCGCTGATGGTCGCCTCCTCGCCGAACTCTTGTACAACGTCGACCATAGCTGATCGGCGGGCACAAATGAACCGGGTCGGGGGGGGCATTTTGCACGTTCGTCATTTACAGCCTCTTCGTGGCGGTGATAATTCGGGCTGGGGATGGGGAGCCAAGGGCAGAAGACGACGATTCCCGACACCGTGCTCGCCGGCCCGAGTGGTGCGGGGAGCACGATGGCGATCCGCTGGGTCTCCCCCTCGAACGACGGTCTGCTCACACCTCTCGAGCCGGGGACGACCACGCTGGGGAGAGATCCTGGGTGCACGGCGGCGCTTCCCAGCGCCTCGGTCTCACGCCGGCACGCGGAGATTCGCTGGGCGGTCGGCGGTGCGCCCCTGCTGCTCGACCTCAACAGCACCAACGGCGTCTTCGTCAACGGGCAGGCGATCAAGAACGCCACCCTGGGCGCGCGCGATGTGGTCCGCCTCGGCGATTGGGTCGGGATCGTCGTGTCGCTGGCGGGCAACGGCTCCGAGCCCTGGAGCTTTCGCCAGCTGACGCCTGGGTATTGGGGAGGTCCCATCCTGCAATCGGCGCTGGCGCCGGCCAAGCTGGTGGCCGTCTCGGATTTGCCGGTGATCATTCAGGGCGAGACCGGCTCGGGAAAGGAGGGGGCGGCCCGCGCGATCCACGCCTGGAGCGGACGGAGGGGGGCGTTCGTGGCGCTCAACTGCGCCGCGCTCCCCGAAGCGCTCGCCGAGGCGGAGCTGTTCGGCTACCGAAAAGGGGCCTTCACCGGCGCCGAGCGGGCCAGCGCCGGCTACCTGCGCGCGGCGGAGGGGGGAACGCTGTTCCTCGACGAGATCGCCGAGCTGTCGCTGCCGATCCAGGCCAAGCTGCTGCGCGCCGTCGAGCAGCGCGAGCTCTGCCCGCTCGGCGAGTCGACGCCGGTCGCCATCGACGTGCGGCTCCTGGCCGCCACGCAGGGCCCGCTCGGGCAGGCGGTCGCCCAGAAACGATTCCGTGGGGATCTGCTCGCGCGGCTCAGCGGCCTCACCGTCGTGATTCCGCCGCTGCGGCACCGCTCCGAGGAGATCCCCTCGCTGTTCGCCAAGATCGTGGAGCAGTTCGGCGGGCGGGACGCCGCGCCCCGCTTCGATTCCACTTTCATCGAGCGCCTCTGCACGCACACCTGGCCCTTCAACATCCGTGAGCTCACGCTGCTCGCGCGCAGGCTGCTCGCGCTTCATCCCCACGCGGCGGTGCTCGATCACACCGTGCTGAAGGATGGCCCAGGGGCCGAGCTCGGCCTCGCCGAATCCCGGCGGACGACGCAGGAGATGCCGGCGCCCGACTCCGGGACGTTCCTGGCGGCGCTGCGCGCTCACAACGGAAACGTGAAAGCGACCGCGGAGATCCTGGGGATCAGCCGCGGTCGCGCCTATCGAATGATGGAGAAGCTCGACGCGCTCGACCTCGCCTCCCTGCGCCGAGGCGAAGGTCTTTGAGAGCCCCGAGATCGCGTGAGGGCGCGACGGCTTCGCCGGCTCGACCTCGTCGAGGGGGGCGCGGGACCCTGTGAGGGTCTCCCGAGACTAGATACAGGCGGGCAGCATGGCGGTGACGTTGTTGCGCATCACCGTTCCGCAGGAGGGCCCGAAGGTCCAGGTGGCCGTCCCGGGGTGAGGGCCGCCGGTTCGGTTGATGACGACCGAGCCACCCGTCGGCCGGCAGCAGCCGTTGCTGCGCGTGACCCCCTGCTCGTTGATCGTCGCCGACGCCGGCCCGTTCTTCTCCTGGACGGTGGTGGTGCCGTCGACGGAGTACGAGCTGTTGCCGGAGAAGGTCACGGTGTCCATTCCGGTGTAGGTCAGATCGGCGATCATCGTGCCGGTCGCGCTGAAGGTCTGCATCTCGCCGGTGATGTTGAAGGTCGTGGTCGTCGGCGTCTGACCGAAGGTGTAGCTGGTCATCCCCGTGTCGGTCTGCGAGGGGATCACGATCTTCCCATCCGCGTCGGAGATCGAGAGGTTGGTGATCGTCGTGGTGTGACCGAGCGTGATGGTCGTCGTGGCGCTGCAGGTCTGCTCGGACGCGGAGCGGTTGGAGAGGACGTCGAAGGTGCCGTTCAGCGTGGCGCCCGAGACCACGCAGGCGTTGAAGACCAGGGTCACGCCGTTCCGCTCCTCGGTGCTGTTGCCGCCGGCGCAGGCCGGCGTGGTGGTCTTGGGTGTGATGGTCACCTGCCCCGGGCAGACACTCTCGCCGCGGGCGAGCGCCTCGATCACCGAGGCGATCGTCGCGCGCACGGTCGTGGCGCCGCTGCCGCCCGCGCCGCCGGCGCCGCCCGCACCTGTCGCGCCGGCCGCGCCGTTCGCCCCGGCCGTGCCGTACAAGCCGGCCACGCCGCCCAGTCCGGTGCTCGCCAGGCCGGTCGCGTCGACGCCGACCGCGGCGTAATAAAAGGCGTAGTAGTTCCAGCTGTCCGCCCAGTAGTAACCGGCGTACGAGGTGTCGACCGGGTAGTACGTCGTATAGACGTAGGGGTCATCGTAGGCGTAGGCGACCGTGGCGGTCGTGCCGTCGGTGCAGCTGCCGGCGCCGACGACGAACAACGTCAAGGCACCCATGACGGCCTGCGTCCGCCGCCCGAGAGTTCCACCGAGAGTCTTGTCGACTGATCTGTTCATGGCCGTCGCTCCTTTTCGGCCAAGGTAGTGCGGCATTGCTCACGGCCAATCGTCGGCCCCGCGTTCGCGACCACTCTCAAGCGACGGCCTACGCCGGGCGGGACACCGTCGTCTTCGAGATGAGTTAAGATGAAATGGTGCTGCGCATGGTTTGTGAGCTCAACCGTCGGTGCACGGGCACTTTGAGAGCGATGGTCGGCGATGGCATGGGACGCCTTCTGCTGGCGCTGTCATTGGGGATCGCCGGCGCGTCCGGCGGCTGCGGGTCGAAGACCGCGACGGCCACCGGGCAGATCAGCACGGACGCTGACTTTTCGGTCTGCTCGGGGACGCCCGCGGTGCGCTACACGCCGGGGTTGAGCGTCCTTTCAGCCTCGGGCGCCTACCGGGCCGCGATCGTGACGGCCTCGACGGACCAGGGCTCGGGTGCTCCGGTTCCGACGGCCGCCATCGGGTACGACACCTTCACCGTGGCGGTCACCGCGGTCTCCGCCGGTGACGCCGGGTCCGATGCGGGAGCGCCCCCGCCCGACGGGCTCACCATGACGACGCCGGCCATCGGGGGCGGCAGCGGCAAGCCGGCCGATCCCTACATGCCGGTGCACCTGCACGGGGCGTCGACGGTCCCCACCATCACCGCGCAAGCGGGCGGAACGTTCTCCGTCGCGGCGATCGATTTCTTCATGGCCGGCTACTGGGAGCTCTACCTGGAGCTGACGCCGCCCGGCGGCGCCGCCGACCCGTTGACCTTCAAGATCTGCATCCCCGACGATTAGCCAGCGGGCTGCCTCAGGGCGAAGCGGGAGGGGCCGGGCAGTGGGCGTAGCTGGTGGTCACCGTGGTGTTGGTCTTGTAAACGCCCGTCGCCACGCAGGTCATGGGCTCGTTGGTCGCGGGGTCGAGAGTCTGGAAGGCGTTGGACGCCGTCGGTGTCCAGTCGAGCGTCGCGCCGCCGCCGAGGGCGTAGCGCGCGATCTGCGGCGGGACCGACGGGTCGAGGTCGCCGCTGGCGACCAAGCTGGCGAGCACGTCGTCGCCGATCGCCTGCAGGTGCACCGTCACCTTCACCTCGTCGAGAGTCGCGGGGAGGGTGGAGGGGGTGACGCTAGGGTACTCCAGCGTGAAGTGCGCATTGAACGTCGCCGGATCGTTGACGTTCTGGATCAGCAGGCCGGGGAGCTGATTGCTGGGAGCGACGGTCACCGCCTGCCAGAACATCTGCACCTCGGCGCCGGTCCCGTCATAGATGCAGTCGCGGATGAGCCACAGATCGGGATCCGGCGAGCCCTCCAGCGGCAACGCGCTCGGCCAGGCGCCGACCGCGTCGCTGTTGCCGCTGGCGTAGACGACGTTTCCCCCCTGGTAGGCGGTCAGCTCGACCCAGGCGCGGCGATCGGGCGTGGCGCCGCTCGGCCAGCTGTGTCCGGCGGCGCCCACGTTGTCCAGTGTCAGCATCAGCTTATGCGTGATCTGCTTGAAACAGAGCGTCTCCTGGATTGCGGTGGAAAGAAAAGCGGTGGCGGCGGCCTGCTGGGCGGCGTTCTGGGGCGTAATCCCGCTGGCGGCGTCGGCGGGTGGGAAATCGCTGACCGCCAGGTCGACGGCGGGGAACATGTGGCTGTGGACGCGGCGGATCTTGCTCGGCGTGGTGGTCGAGACGGCGCCGTCGCTGGCCACCATGTGGCACTCGGCGCAGCTCTCGCCGCCCGGCGACTGCGAGAGCGTGGTGGCGGTCCACTCGGCGAAGGTCCGCTCGACGTGGGCGCCCTGCAGGTTCTGGATGTCGTGGCAGCTCCCGCAGGCGTTGGCCGAATCGGAGGTGGCGCCGTCGAGCAGGCGTGAGTAGGAGACGTTGTGCGGCGAGCCAGGCAGGGGATCGTCGAACGGCCCGAACAGGCTGCCGTTCGAGGCCAGCGTCAGCGGATCGTTGTGCGTCCCGGTCACCGACTCGATCGAGTGGCAGAAGTAGCAGGTCACTCCCTTGAGCGGCTGCGCCAGGCCGTCGAGGTTGGTGCCGTCGGTCTTCCCTTCGCGCACGGCCACCGGCGCGTGACAGTTCACGCAGAACGTGCCGAGGGCGTTGTTGCTCTCGCGCTGGGCACGCTGGTTCATGGCGCGAAACACCGGATCGTCGGTGGCGTAGGCGTGCATGCTCCCCGACCAGTCCTGGTACTGCGCCGGGTGGCAGGTCCGACAGGTGAGGGGATCCATGAGCTCGGTCTCCGACAGCGTCGACGTGCCGGAGCCCGACCCGCAGCTCGAGGCGATCAAGCTGGTCGCGGTCAGCCCGACAGCGAGCGTGATCCGTGCAACATGAAGCGGCGACCTCACCTGTATGAAGTATGTCCTCGTGGTTCTCGCGTGTCACAATTCGACCGTGAGCGCACGCCGCCCAGCACCGGTAGGCGTCCTGGCGCTCGCGCTGGCGGGCTTGGCGGTGACCGTGTCGGGCTGCAAGAAGGCAGCGGGGGTCGATTGCACGCCGCCGCCCGCGAACCCGACCTGCCCCGAGGCCGGCGCGCCGAGCTTCGCCGACGTCTACCAGGCGGTCTTCCGTCCGGTCTGCGACAACTGCCACGCTCCGGACGGCTCGGAGGCGGTCATGCCCCTCGCGAGCTATGCGCAGATCTACGGGACCAACGGGACGGAGGCGCGCGAGATCTTCAACCAGGTCTTCGAGTCGTGCCTCATGCCTCCCAGCAACGCGCCCGCGCCGCTCGGCGAGAGCGAGCGGCAGACCTTGCTCGACTGGTTTGCCTGCGGCGCGCTGGACGACAGCCCATCCGTCGACGCCGCTGCGGCCGACTAGGGCACCTTCACGAAGAAGGCGGCGTGGCCGTGGGGCGAGTCCTCGCGCACGTCGCTGCACTCCTCGAAGAAGTGAAAGCGCACGGTCCAGGTCCCCGGCGCGTCGAACTTGATCGGGCCGACCTGGTAGACGCCGGGGGCGATCTCCGTCGAGGGTTTCGCCGGCGCGGGCGCGCCGTGGCTGATGCTGAGCGAGACGTCCGGGCGGACGC
This sequence comes from uncultured Pseudomonadota bacterium, assembly GCA_963847705.1. Lineage (GTDB taxonomy): Bacteria > Myxococcota_A > Polyangia > Fen-1088 > Fen-1088 > JADGRB01. The sequence goes on from CAWKBC010000027.1 coordinate 193,027, forward strand.
CGGCGCAGCTGACGGGCATCATGTCGGCCAGTCGGAGCGCGCTGACGGTGAAGTAGGTGGCGGTGTTCTCCGTGATGGGGGTCGCCGTCCAGCTCACGTAGTATTTGCAGTCGTCGTCGTCGCCGGCCGCACCGTACATCGTCGGACCGTAGTCGGTGCTGGTGACGCCGCCGTCCCCGGCCCCCGCGCCGCCGTCCGTGTCGAAGGAGACGTTGCAGCTCGCGGTGTTCGCCGGCACGGTCGTCGGATCGATGACCTGACAGACGCCGACGGTCTGGACGATGAGACCGCCGTCCCTCGCCGTGCAGTGGTTGTCGAGAGGGCCAATCACCACGCCCGAGGGTGAATCGGCGCCCGTCCTGCTGGGGCTGCCGGCGTCCGGCGCAGCGGCGGTGCCGTTGCACCCCGCTGCGGTCAACCCCGCAGCGATGAAGAAAACGACAACGATGGTCTTCGCCAATGGCTTCTCCTTGGGCGGTAGGCTAGTTGCGTTTGTCGGCTGAGGTGCTGTGTAAAATTTTCACAGCCGAACGCGGTGACGGGGACGCCCCTCGCGCGGCCGCTCAGGTCCGGGGGGGATACTTTTTCAACTTGAGCTGCAGCGTGCGGCGGGTGATCCCCAGCCGCCGCGCCGCCTCGGAGATGTTCTGCCGGCAGTCGGCCAGGATGCGTTGAATGTGCTCCCACTCGGCGCGCGCCAGCGTGGGGGAGGGGGTGGGCGCCGCTTCGGCCGGGCGGGCCGGCTCTCCGGTGAGGGCGCCGATGATCTGATCGGCGTCGACCGGTTTGCTGAGATAGTCGTGCGCGCCGGCCCGCAGCGCCTCCACCGCCGAGGTGATGCTGCCGTAGCCGGTGAGGACGACGATGCGCGCGCCCGGCGCGAGGGCGTGGAGCGGTCCGATCAACGCCAACCCGGAAAGCCCCGGCATCCGCAGGTCGACGATCGCGAAGTCAGGCCTGCGCGCGCGGGCCGCCGCCACGGCGCCGTCGTGATCGGCGGCGGTCGCGACCTCGTAACCCCGCTCGCGCAGCGCGCGGCCCAGCCGTTCGCGGAACACCTCGTCGTCGTCGACGAGCAGGATGGTGCCGCCGACCGCCTTCACGGCGCCCCTCCGACCGGCAGCCAGAGCGTGGCGGTCGTCCCCGCGCCCGGCGCGGAACGGATGGAGAGCTCGCCCCCCAGCCGCTCGACGATGGCCCGGGCCAGGAAGATCCCCAGGCCCATCCCCTGGCCCGCCGGCTTGGTGGTGAAGAACGGCTCGCCGACCCGGGCCAGGAGCTCGGGCGAGATCCCGGGGCCGCGATCGGCTATTTCGAAGACCAGCCGCCGGCTGTCGTCGACGGCGGCCACCCGCAGGGTGACCGGCGCGCCGCGGGGTGAGGCCTGGCGGGCGTTGTCGACCAGGCCACGCAGCGCCTGCCCGAATGCATGCCGGGGCAGGGCGGTGGTCGCGGCGGCCGTCGTCTCGTCGAGGCTGACCGTGACGGCGCGAGCGGGCTCCGTCGAACAATCGTCCAGGCAGTCGTCGACCAGCTCACGGACCGAGACCCGGGCGAACCGTTCGCCGGCCGGGTCGCCGGCGTCGACGCGCATGCGCGCCAGGATGCGGCGGCAGCGCTCGACCTCTTCCCGCATCAGCCGGACGTCGTCGGCCGCGGCGGCAGGGGCGCCGGCGGCGATCACCGCGCGCTCCAAATCCTTGGCCACCACCGCGATGGTCGACAGAGGCGTGGCCAGCTCGTGCGCCGCCCCCGCGGCCAGCGTCGCCAGGGAGGCCAGCCGCTCCTGCCGCGCCGCCAGGCTGCGCGACGCCACGAGCTCCTCGTCCCGGGCGCCGAGCGCGCGGCGCACGCGCATCAGGAAGTAGACGATGAACGCCGAGGCCACGCCGAACGCCACCCACATCCCGCGCAGGTGCAGCGCCATGTGCCCGGCGTGTCCCCCCGCCGCCGGCAGCGGCTGGTGGCGCACGAACAGCACCAGCGACGACGCCAGCGACAACAGCACCAGCATCCAGGTCCAGGCGGAGCGCAAGGTGATGGCGGCGATGGCGATGGGGACCAGATAAAGAAAACTGAACGGGTTCTCGGGACCGCCGGTGAAGTAGAGCAGGCCCGAGAAGATCAGGACGTCCAGCGCCATCACCGCCAGCAGCCACCAGTCCTGGGGCGTCCAGGCCCGCGCGCAGGCGATGCACGCCAGGTTGGAGAGCAGCGCCACCCCGACCAGCGCAAACAGCGGCGCCAGGGGAATCTCCAGGTTCATCCCGAAACGGACACCCACGATGGTCAACGCCTGCCCGGCCACGGTCGCGAACCGCAACCGCACCAGCCAGCCGAAGTTGATCCGCGAGGGCGAGACCGGCTCAACCATGCCGGACTAACTATATGCCGGCGGCGTCCCTTTCACCTGAGCGAGCCGCGCCAGCGTGCTCAGCAGCTCCGCGGGCTGAATCGGCTTGGGGCAGAGCTCGATCGGGCCGAGCTGGCTGCGCATCGAATCGGGGCTGAATCCCGCCGCCGTCACCAGAACGACCGGGACCGACGCAAACGTCGGGTCCTCCAGCTGCTCGCGCCGAAAGTCCCAGCCGTCGCAGTTGGGCATCATCAGGTCCAGCAGGATCACCGCCGGGCGCAGTCCCCCGCGAAGCGTCTTCAGCGCCTCGCCGCCATCGGCGGTGGCGGCCACCTTGTATCCCTCGCTGGCCAGGAGCTCGGTCAGCGCCCTTCGCACGTCGGGATCGTCCTCGACGACCAGAATGGTGTGGGCCGAATGGGACACGTCAAAGATCAAGATTGGCAGCGCCACGCCTCCGTCAAGGGGCACCGGGCCCGAAAACGTACAAGATCGTCGCGGATGAGCCTGGCGGGCGCCACCTCCTGACCGGCGGACCGACCGAGATCCAGGAATCGGGGGGTTCAAGCTGTCGGCCCGGCCCGTCGATGAACGGTCCATGAGCGTTGCGCTCGCCCGCCAAGCTCCCTACCCGACACGGGTCCAGCAGAGACGTTGCAGCAAGTGTGGAAAGCTGGTGTCGCGCTCGGCCTACGCCTGTCGGCGCTGCGGAAAGACCCAGCGGATCCGGTCCCGGACCATCCTCCTCTGCCTGGCGGCGGGCTTGATCGTCGGGATGTTCGCGGTGGCCAGCGCGGGCTCCCTCCTGCCGCAAGCCCACACGGGAGAGGCGGCGGCGGCGAAGGCGGCACCCGATCTCCACCGCGGCTCGGTGACGGTGTCGGGACGGACGCCCGAGGTGAGCGCGACCGAGCTCTGGATGAGCTACTCGCGAGACAGGGCCGGGGCTGATCTTCTCTACCGCGAGCATTCGGTCCTGGTGACAGGGAACATCCGCTCCATCGAGCGCAACTACGAGGGCGAGATGGTGGTGCGGCTCGGGACCGGCGACGCCTTCGAGACCGTCAACGCCACGATGGCCACCCGGAACAATCCGGTGCTCGGGTCGCTGGCCAAGGGGCACCCGGTCTCCCTGCTCTGCGTGGGGCGCGGGGCTCTGATGGGCGCGCCGCTCCTCGGCGGCTGCTTCGTCAGATAGCGGCGCCGCTCCTCGGCGGCTGCTTCGTCAGATAGCAGCGCCGCTCCTCGGCGGCTGTTTCGTCAGACCGCGGCGCTGCTCGAGCGCTGGCGGCGTTCGGCGTAGCGCGGCGATGCGGCCAAGAGCCGCGCCTGCAGCGCCTCCGCCGAGACCTGACCGGGGGCGGTGGCGCCGGCGATGAACCCGTACGCCAGCAGCGACCCCGCGGCGGCGAGCTCGACGCGCAGCCCGTCGTCAACGGAGCCCATTCCGATCACCGCCGTGCGCTCCGGCCGGCGCGCCAGCAGGGTCCGCAGCGCCGCGCGGTCATCTGCGCCTGTCACCGCGGTGGCGACCTTGGCGATGGCGCCCGGTGCGGCGGCGTGGCACCGGTCGACCACGCCGAGGAGCGGAGCGAGCGGCGGTGTGGCCGCGAAGTCGTGGTGCGAGACGATGAGCTGACCCGCCGGCCGCGCGCGCACCAGCGCAGCGACGTCGTCGATGATGGCGGCGTCGTCCTCGACGTCGGCCCAGGAAGCGACGGCCAGCGCTGCGCGAAAAACCACCAGTCGCGCGGCGTCTCCCCTGGCGAACTGTCCCCCCTGGCTCTCGCTGCGGATCGTGACCAGCACCGGCGTCCCGCTTGCCTCGAGCCGCGCGCAGGCGTCGAGGTCGCCGCCATCGAGCCGCTGTCCGGAAAACAGATCGATCCGCGCCTCCACCAGATCGAACGGACGCACAGCGGGAGCGAGGGTCACGCAGGCCGCCAGCGCCTCGGCCCGGTCGGCCACGCCGACGATGAACGGCCCGCGCGCAAGATCCAGCATTCCAGAGTGTATCCTAGCAGGATCTCGGGGACGGCCCGGCCGCGAGGCGCCGGCGATCGGAGGCAGCTTCAGCGGTCGGCGCCGAGATCGCTGCTCGCGCCGTCTGCGTGTGCGGCGCCGTGGTCGGCGGCCGCGTCGGTGGTCGCGGGGCCATCCGCCGCGCTGTCCGTCGATCCGTCGACTGCAGCGCTGGCGCCGTCGACGGGGAAGGGTCGGTTGGGCTCGACGAACTTTCCGTTTCCGCTGTTGTCGGTGCAGCCCGAGGCGAGCAGGGCGCCCGCCAGCGCTCCCACCAGCGCCAACGCTCCAGCCATCGTGGTGGTCCTCTTGGTCGCCGGCATGGTCGCTGATTTCGGGACGAAACGGACATCCGCCATGTGCGATCTCTCCTCGGCCGATAAGGGGCCGCCCAGCAGAGTACGTCAGCCCGAAGGGGCCCGGCAAGTTCAGGGCGCGGGGCGCGCCGTCAGAGATCCGTCACTCGGTCGCGTCCGTCAGGCGGTCAGCCGGCCAAGTCAGCCCTGGGTCGCGGCGTCGACGTTCGTCCCGCCGGATCCGGACGCGCCGCCTGTGGCCGGTGTGCCACCGGTGCCGCCGGTGGCGGGTGTTCCGCCGGTACCCGTCGTGCCGCCGGTGGCAGGCTTCCCGCCGGTGCCGCCGGTGGCAGGTGTTCCGCCGGTACCCGTCGTGCCGCCGGTGGCAGGCTTCCCGCCGGTGCCGCCGGTGGCAGGTGTTCCGCCGGTGCCGGTGGCAGGCTTTCCGCCCGCGCCCCCGGTGGCCGGCGTTCCGCCGGTGCCGGTGGTGCCGCCGGTGGCGGGCTTTCCGCCGGTCCCGGTGACACCGCCAGTCCCGGGCGTTCCCCCGGTCGCGATGACCCCCCCGGTGCCGGGCATCCCACCGGTCCCGGGCGCATCGGTCGCGGCATCCACGATGCCGGTCGCCCCCGCCGCGCCGTCGAGCGTGTCGTTCTGGAACGTCGACGGCCCTTCCTTGTAAGCCGAGTCGTCCTCGCAGGAGATCAGCAGGCCCAGGCCGAGCAGAGGCGCGAGGAGGGCCAGCCGTCGCATCGCCTCATTTTAGTTCAGTCCGGGGTGGCCCAACAGAAAAAGGCGCGCCGGCGCGCGTGGCGCAGACGGCCATCGAGACGGCGTCTGCTACGCGCCGCCGGCGCCCGCGCCACCGGTGGTGCCTGCGCCGCCGGTGGTGCCAGCAGCGCCGGTGGTGCCTGCGCCGCCGGTGGTGCCAGCGGCGCCGGTGGTGCCCGCACCCCCGGTGGTTCCCGCGCCGCCACCTTTGCCGCCTGCGCCGCCAGTGGTGCCCGCGGCACCGGTGGTGCCCGCGGCACCGGTGGTGCCCGCACCCCCAGTGGTTCCTGCGCTGCCGCCGTTGCCTCCGGCGCCGGAGCCGCCGGTCGCGCTGGAGCCGCCGGTTGCAGTGGAACCGCCGGTTCCGCTGATGGGCGTGGTGCTGCTCGAACAGCCGAAGGTCGCGAGCGCGAGGGTCAAGAACGGGACGGCAAGCTTCTTCATCGTGGTGGTCTCCGCGAAGTCACCGCAGCGTAATGGACCTGGAGACCGGCGTCTATTGACCGTCGGTGGCGCCGCGCAGCCCGAGATCGAGCCCACGCACCTTCTCGAACCGCTGCCCGACGTCCACCCAATTCCAGATATTCCACACCGCCTCGAAGAAGCTCTTCTTGTCGGGGCCGTACTGCAGATAGAACGCGTGCTCCCAGGCATCGAGCACCAGGATCGGCACGCCGCCCTGATGGATGTTGGTTTGATGGTCGTAGATCTGCGTGGTCACCAGCCGCTTGGCGACCGGCTCCCAGGAGAGCGCCGCCCAACCAGAGCCCATGATGGTCATCGCCGCGTTGGTGAGCTGGGCGCGGAACTGGGTGAACCCGCCGAAGTCCTGGGTGATCTGCGTGCCGAGCGCGCCGGTCGGCTCGCCGCCCGCCTTGGGCGCCAGGTTCTGCCAGAACAGCGAGTGCAGGACGTGGCCGGAGGTGTGAAAGGCCAGCGCCTTCTCCAGCGCCGCGATCTTGGCGAAGTCGTTCTTGGCGCGTGCCTCGGCGAGCCCGTCGGTCGCCGTGTTGGCGCCAGCGACGTAGGCCGCGTGGTGCTTGTCGTGGTGCAGCTGCATGATCTTGCCCGAGACGTGCGGCTCGAGGGCGCCGTAGTCGTAGGCCAACTCCGGGAGGGTGTACTTTGTCATGGGGCGAATATGACAACCTCACGCCGCAGCGCAAGTGCGGATGAGCAATGGGGGCAGACCCCGATTCGCGGAATTTCCGGAGGCCGTCCGCCGGGGCTTCTCAGATCTGGAGGGAATCTACGGGCGGATCAGGCGTTTTTCGCGGCGCAGCCGCTTGCGGACGACCGCGGCGGCGCGCTTGTCGATGGTCGCCTGGGTCGGCTTGCGCCCCGCCATCGGCTCCTGTTCGGCGTGGTGCTCGACGAAGTCGCCCGGGGCGCAGCCGAGCTCGAACATCGTCACCTCGCGCTTGCCGCGATCGCCGAGGCGGAACGGCACCACCGCGGCGCCGATCCCGGCGCCGACGTAGACCGCGCCGGCCGGCTCGCCCTTCGCTTGGGCGCCGGCGTGATCGCGGGAGCCATAGAGGCCGTGGACGTAGCGGTGGCCGGCGACGATGCCGACCGCCAGCTCGTGGAGCCGCGCCAGCGTCACCTGTCCGCCGTGGGTGTGCCCCGACAGAACCAGCGGGATGCCGTGCCGCCACAGACCGTCGGCCTCCTCGGCGATGTGCGACAGCGCGATGGCCGGCAGGTCCCGGCGCAGGCCTTTGACGGCGGCGTCGCGCTGCGCGTGGCCGGTGTACGCGTCGTCGAGTCCCACCACCTGCAGGCGCTCGGAGCCGAGGGTGATGGTGGTGTTGCGGTTGCGCAGCACCTCGGCGCCTCCGTGCTGGAGCGCTTTTTCGACCTCGTCCGCCCCCGACCAGTAGTCGTGGTTGCCGAGCACGGCGATCACCGGTGCCTGAAAAAGCCGGATCACCTCGGCGAGCTGATCCAGATAGAGCTGGCTGTGGCAGACGAAGTCACCGGAGAGGAGAACGAGGTCGGGACGCTCGGCGTTGGTCATCTCCACTGCGGTCCGCTGCACCTCGAAGGGGGTGATGCGGCCGACGTGCAGGTCGGTGAGGTGCGCGATCCGCAGATGGCTCACCTGGCTGCGGTAGGTGGCTGGCCCGGCGAAGCGGCGCAGCGCGATCCCGTAGCGACGGGCGCCGTTCGAAGGACGCCAGGTTGCGTGCGCACGACGAGCCGCCATTCGAGCGGCCCAAGCCGCAGCATCCTCGACCGTCGAAGGCACTGTCACAGTCGGATGAGAGCCGCTCACGGAACACCTCCAATATAACCCCAACGAAGCACCCCGGCCGTCGAATCGACCAACCACCTCGACCTACAACCCACTTCGGGACGGCGGGAGGGGTCTCACCCGCGCTCCAGGCGCTCTCGCCGCTTCAGTCGTGGGCGCCCTGCGGGACCAGCTGGGCGCTCTCGCCGCTTCAGTCGTGGGCGCCCTGCTGGACCAGCTCGAGGAAGGCGCGGGCGGCGTGGCTGAGGGTGCGGGCCTTGGCGTAGAGGAGGCGGACCTTGCGCTCGACGTGCAGCTCCTTGACGTTCACCTCGCGCAGGACGCCGCTCTCCACGTCCTGGCGGACGCACATCCGCGGCAGGAAGGCGACCCCTTCGTCGTTCTGAACCAGGCGGCGGATCGTCTCCAGCGTCGGCATCTCGACGTCCATGCGCAGCGGGACCTTGTGCCGGCGAAACTCGCGCAGGACCACCTCGCGGTAGGGCGACAGGACGTTGTGGGCGATGAAGGTCTCCTCGCCGAGCTCGGTGATCGAGACGGAGCGGCGGCGGGCCAGGCGATGCTTGGGCGACACGATGAAGGCCAGCGCGTCGGTGTAGATGACCTTGGCGACCAGGCGATCGTCGCCGGGATCGTAGCTGGCGACACCGAGCTCGAGGTCGCCTTCCAGGAGCTCGACCGGGATGCGGCTCGATTGCGCGCGCCGGATCTGCACCTTGATCTTGGGAAACTGGCCCCGGTAGCGCTGGATGTACGGGAGGAGATAGAGCGTCGAGGACTCGTTGGCGCCCACGACCAGGCGGCCGGCCGACTTGTCGCGCAGCTCGGCCAGGGCGCCCTCCAGCTCCTCCTCGAGGTTGCGGAAGCGGCGGGCGAAGTCGAGCACCGTGCGGCCAGTGTCGGTCGGCACCAGCTCCTTGGCGCCGCGGTCGATCAGCTTCTCGCCGATCTCGCCTTCCAGCCGCTGGATCGCCAGCGAGATGGCCGGCTGGGTCCGGTAGAGCTTCTCGGCGGCGCGCGAGAAGCTGCGCTCGCTGACGACCGTGGCGAAGACCTGCAGCGCGTGGAGCTCCATGGGGGTATGGCAGAGTATAACGAACGCTTATCTGGCCAAGAACAATTATAAATTTGCGATATCAGCACCCCAGACCCAAGGTTGAGGCCATGGCCCTGACTCCGACCCCCGACCGAGTTCATATCTTCGACACCACCTTGCGCGATGGCGAGCAGGCCCCCGGCTGCAGCATGACCGTGGGTGAGAAGCTGCGCATGGCCCACAAGCTGGCCGAGCTGGGCGTGGACATCATGGAAGCGGGGTTCCCCATCGCGTCGGCCGGCGACTTCGAGGCGGTGCAGAAGGTGAGCCGCGAGGTCTCGGTCAAGGTGGCGGCGCTGGCGCGCGCCACCGCGCTCGACGTCGAGCGGGCGGCCAAGGCGCTCGAGGGGGCGAAGTCGGCGCCGCGCATCCACGTCTTCCTGGCCACCAGCGACGTTCACCTCAAGTACAAGTTGAAGAAGACGCGGGCGCAGGTGCTGGACGAGGCGGCGGCCGCGGTGGCGCTGGCCCGCAAGCACGTCGGCGACGTCGAGTTCTCCGCCGAGGACGGCGGGCGGACGCCGGTCGAATATCTGATCGAGGTCTCGCGCGCGGTCGTCGCCGCGGGCGCCACCACGGTCAACATCCCCGACACGGTCGGTTACGGCATCCCGGAGGAGTACGGCGCGCTCATCGGACAGGTCGCGCGCGCGCTCGGGCCGTCGGCCATCGTCAGCGTCCACTGCCACAACGATCTCGGGCTCGCCGTCGCCAACTCGCTCAGCGCCGTCCAGAACGGCGCCCGCCAGGTCGAGTGCACGGTCAACGGCATCGGCGAGCGGGCCGGCAACTGCTCGCTCGAGGAGATCGTCATGGTCTTGAAGACCCGGGCGGACAAGCTCCCCTACACGACCGGCATCAACGCCCAGCATCTCTTTCCGGCCAGCCAGCTCCTCACCGAGATCATCGGCGTCGGCGTCCAGCCGAACAAGGCGATCGTCGGCGCCAACGCCTTCGCGCACGAGGCCGGCATCCATCAGGATGGCTTCCTCAAGGAGCGCACCACCTACGAGATCATCGAGCCCAAGAGCGTGGGCGTACCGGAGAGCCGCCTGGTGCTGGGAAAGCACAGCGGCCGCCACGCGCTCGGCGCGCGCTGCAAGGACCTGGGCCTGGCGCTCGACAAGCCCCAACTCGACGAGGTGTACACCCGCTTCACCGCGCTGGCCGATCGCCAAAAAGGGATCACCGACGACGAGATTCGCCGCCTCGCCACGCAGGTGCAGGAAGATCTAGGAAGAAAAATAGCGTAACTACGGTTACTTAAACGAACTTATAGAAAGTTTGTAACTACGCTAAAGTACTAGAAGTCGGCAGCCGATGCTTGAGTCATGGTTGCCAATCGTGTGGCCCGCGGTCTGGGTTTCTTTTGGCTCGCCACCGGCGCGGTCGCCTGCGCAGGCGCCGGCGAAGAACCGGCGGCGCCAGTAGGCGTCGCCGCGGTTGTCGACAACGGGCTGTCCGCCAACGGCCTGTCGGCGAACGGCTTGTCCGCCAACGGGCTGTCGGCGAACGGGCTGTCGGCGAACGGCTTGTCGGCCAACGGCTTGTCGGCGAACGGCCTGTCGGCGAACGGCCTGTCGGCGAACGGCCTGTCGGCGAACGGGCTGTCGGCGAATGGGCTGTCGGCGAACGGGCTGACCGCCGCCGGTTTTCTCGGCAACGGCTCGACGGTCCTCACCGATCCGCTGACCCAGCAGTTCCTCGCCTATGTCGTCTCCTGCGCCCTCAACGACCAGCAGAGCCTGACGTTCACGGTTGGCACGACGACCTACACCTTCCCGGGCGGGCTGGGGCTCGCGCCTCAGTGGGGAGCTGCGCACGGCTCGTGCGACGGTTCGTGTCAGCGCTGGGTGTCGGCCTGCGTGCTGGCGCGCGTCGACGCGGCGGGGGTCCACCGGGAGATCTCGGTCCGCGGTCCCAGCTTGGCGCTGCTGCCGACCTGGAGTGAGCTCCTCCAGTACACGCAGCGCGAGGCGACCTACTTCGGCAACCTCTTCATCCCCGGCCAGCCGCGCTACCTCTGCCTGTCGCCCGGGCAGACCGAGGACGAGCGGGCCTGCGGCGACTCGCTCAGCGATTGCCCGATGACGGTCCTCGGGTCCTGCTCCAAGGTCTGCGCCTTCCAGGGCCTGTTCGGCGACTTCGACTTCTGCAGCGATGCCGGGCGCTTCGGGACCGGCCAGACGTACGCCGAAAGCGTAACCGTCTATCTGCCGAAGTAGCGGATGTGATCGAGCAGGTCGTCGCCGGCCGGTTCCAGCTCCTCGCCCAGGCGGGCGCGGGAGGGATGGGCGCGGTGTATCGCGCCCGCGATCTCGCCACCGGGGCCACGGTGGCCGTCAAGATCCTGACCGGGCGCGAGGTGCGCGAGGCGCAGCGGTTCGAGCAGGAGGCCGCCATTCTGGCCGGCCTCGTTCACCCGGCCATCGTTCGCTACATCACGCACGGCATCGCCGACAGCGGGGCGCGCTACATCGCGATGGAGTGGCTGGACGGCGAGGACCTGGCCACCCGCCTCGAGCGCGAGCACCCGACGATCGCCGAGACGGTGGCCCTGGCCCGCCGCACCGCCGAGGCGCTGGCGTACGCGCACAGGCGGGGCGTCGTCCACCGCGACATCAAGCCGGGGAACCTGTTCCTGTCCGGCGGCGCCATCGATCGGCTGAAGGTGCTCGACTTCGGCATCGCCCGGCTCACCAGCGGGGCGGGGCGGCTGACCCGGACCGGCAAGGTGATCGGCACGCCCGGCTACATGGCTCCCGAGCTGGTGCGCGGCGCGCGCGAGATCACCCCGCGCGCCGACGTCTTCTCCCTCGGGTGCGTGATGTTCCAGTGTCTGACGGGCCGCGCGGTGTTCGAGGCCGAGGCGCCGACCGCGCTCTTGGCCAAGATCCTCCTCGTCGAGGCGCCTCGCGTCCGGGAGCTCGCGCCCCACGTGCCGGCCTCGGTCGACGACTGCGTGGCCCGCATGCTGGCGAAGAATCCGGAGGATCGGCTGGCCGACGCGGCGGCGGTCCTCGAGCTCTTGGGCGCGCTGGGACCGGTCGGCGACGGGCGGGCGGTCGGCGCCGCGGGCGCCGGCGGGGCGACGATCGCGCTGACCGCCAGCGAACGCCGGATCGCCTGCGTCGTCATCGCCGGGCCCTCGGCGACGGGAGAGCGGCGCTGGAGCGGTGACGGCCCGCCGGCCGGCGACGCGTGGACGGAGCCGGGCTCCGCCCGGCGGAGCCCATCGCGCGGGGGAGCGGGGACCCTCTCAGGGTCCCCGGAGTTGTTGGACGAGGATGCCGTGCTGGCCGGGCAGCTTCGCCGGCTGATGGCGATCGAGGAGGAGCTGGCGCGCCGGCACGGAGCCCGCATTCACCCGCTGCCGGATGGATCGGTGGTCGTCTCCCTGCCGGAGCAGGAGCGCGCGACCGATCAGGCGGCGCGCGCGGCGCGGTGCGCGCTGGCCATGCGCAGCGCGCTGCCGGACGTGGCGTTCGTGGTGTCGACCGGGCAGGGGCGCTTTTCGGCCTGGTCGGCGGTGGGGGAGGTGATCGACAACGGGATGCGGCTCTTGCGGGGGACGCCGCCAGGCAGCATCCGCCTCGACGACGTGGCCGCCGGGATGCTCGGCGCGCGCTTCGAGGTCCGGCGCGACGGCACCGCGCCCTATCTGCGCGCGGAGCGGGATTCGATCGGCGTCGAGCGCCAGCTGCTCGGCAAGGCGACTCCCTTCGTGGGCCGCGGCCGCGAGATGTCGATGCTGACCAACCTCTACGCCGGCACGGTGGCCGAGTCGGCCGCCACCCCGGTGCTGGTCATCGGCTCGGCCGGGGTGGGAAAGTCGCGGCTGCGGCAGGAGCTGATCGAGTGGGTGCAGCGCCAGCCCGATCGCGCCGAGATCCTGTTCGGCGGCGTCGATTCGGTCGGCGCCGGGTCGCCCTTCGCGATGCTCGCCCGGGCCATCCGGCGGACCGCGGGAATCGTCGACGGCGAACCGCTGGAGACCCGGCAGGAAAAGCTGGCGGCGCGCGTCGCCCGTCACGTCGATCGGGAGGCGCGCGCGCGGGTCACGGAGTTCCTGGGAGAGATCGCCGACGTGCGGTTCGCCGAAGAGGGCGAAGGGGCCAGCGAGGCCCTGCGGACGGCCCGCGCCAACCCTCAGCTGATGGGCGACGGGATGCGGCGCGCCTTCGAAGACTGGCTGATGGCCGAGTGCGCGGCCCACCCGGTGCTGCTGGTGCTGGAGGATCTGCACTGGGGCGATCTGGGGACGGTGAGCTTCCTCGACAGCGCGCTGCGAAACCTGCATGAGCAGCCGTTCATGGTGCTGGCGCTGGCGCGTCCCGAGGTGGAGGAGCGGTTCCCGGAGATCTGGACGGCGCGCCACCGGCAGACCATCCGCCTCGGGCCCCTCTCGCCGCGCGCCAGCGAGCAGCTGGTCCGGCAGGCGCTGGGTGCGATCGGCGACGAGCTGCTGGCGCGGCTGGTGGAGCGCGCCGACGGCAACGCCTTCTATCTCGAGGAGTTGATCCGGGCCACGGCGGCCGGCCGCGCCGACGCGCTCCCCGACTCCGTGCTGGCCATGGTGCAGGCGCGGCTCGACACCGAGGGGCCCGAGGGCAAGCGCGTGCTGCGGGCGGCGGCCATCTTCGGCGAGCGATTCTCCCGCGCCGGTCTGGCCGCGCTCCTGGGCGGCGAGGCGGGGATGGACGATGTGTCGGACGCCCTGGAGCGCCTGGCGGCCCACGAGCTGGTGACGCGCGCGGCGACGCCCGCGCTGGCCGGCGACGTCGAGCTGGTGTTTGCCCACGCCCTCATCCGCGAAGCGGCCTACGCCATGCTCACCGACGAGGACCGGCTCTTGGGCCACCGGCTGGCGGGCGGCTGGCTCGAGCAGGCCGGGTCGGCCGATGCGATCGTGCTGGCGGAGCACTTTCGCCGGGGGGCCGAGCCATCGCGCGCCGCCCGCTGGTACGAGCGGGCGGCCGCGCAGTCCTTGAGCGCGAACGATCTGGTCGCCGCGATCGGGCGGGCGGAGCTGGGGATCGCCGGGGGCGCCTCGGGCGAGCAGGCCGGCAAGCTGCGCCTGATCGCCGCCGAGGCCCACGTCTGGCGCGGCGAGCTCGCCGAGGCCGAGCGGTTGGCCCTGGCCGCCGCCGTCGATCTCCCGGCCGGCGGCGCCGCCTGGCTGCGCGCGCTGGCGCAGGCGATCGTCGCGGCCGGCAAGCACGGCCGGCTGGAGTCGGTCGAACGCGAGGTCGCCGAGGTGGAGGCCTCGCCGCTCACCGCCGATCCGGCCATCCGGAGCGCGCGCATCATCTCGCTGGCCTGGGGCGCACACTTCCTGGTGTTCGGCGGGCGGTACACCATCGCCGATCCGCTGATCGCCACCATCGGCGCGCTGGCCGGCGAGAAGGATGCCGCGCTCGATCCGCAGGCGCTGGGGCTCCTGCACCAGGTGAGGGCGGTGCGGGCCTCCGCGGCCGGCGACCTCGGGCGCTGCCTGACCGGTCTCGAATCGGCGCTGCAGGCCTTCGAGCAGGCGGGAGACCTGCGCAACGCCTGCGCCGTCCGCAACAACCTGGGCTACATGTACTCGGAGCTGGGCGACTTCCAGCGCGCCGAGGCGGCGCTGCGCCAGGCGCTCGGCTCCTGCGACCGCATGGGGCTCCACGATCTGTCGGCCGCCGTGCAGCACAACCTCGGCCGCGTTCTCGGCTATGGGCCCGAGCTGGCGGAGGCCGAGCGCCTCGAACGGATGGCCATCGAAGCGTTTCGACGGCAGGGGGAGCCGCGCCTCGAGGGTCTGGCGCGAATCTACCTGGCCGAGATTCTGATCGCCCGCGGTGAGCTGGCGGCCGCGGGCGAAGAGGCTGCGGCGGCCGTGGCCGCGCTGGTCGTGGCGCCGGCGATCCGGGTGGCGGCGCTGGGCGCGTTGGCCCGCGCCCGGTTGGGCGGCGGAGATCGCGACGGCGGGCTGGCGGCGGCCGGCGAGGCTCACGCGGCGCTCGAGCGGCTCGGCGAGATCGAGGAGGGCGAGTCGATGGTTCGGTTGACCTACGCTGAGGCGCTGGCGGCGGCCGGCCAAGAGGCAGCGGCGCGGGCGACGCTGGCCCTGGCCCGTGCCCGCCTGCTGGCACGCGCCGACCGGGTCGCCGACCTCGGCTGGCGGCACCGCTTCCTGCACGAGGTCCCGGTCAACGCCCGCATCCTCGCTCTCGCCGGTGAACCACCCCCGCCGGCAGCGGGATCGAGCGCCGCCGCGTAGCCATCAAGACGTTGAAACTTTGGCGCGGGCGATTATGCTGCGCGACGATCCCATGGCCACCGTCGACGTTCCGCTGAAGAGAGTTCGTTTTGGCCACACCGCGCGCAAGGACGGGTGGTGGGTCATGCCGCTGACCACCCTGGTGGTGTTCAGCTCCTTCATCGCCTACACCACCTGGGCGCTGTTCCAGGGGGACAATTATTCCTACGGCAACTACCTGTCGCCGTTCTACTCGCCCGAGATCTTCGGCAACTCGCCGCACGCCTGGTTCGGTCCCTGGCACTGGCCCTGGCCCTCGTTCATCAAGTACTCGCCGGCGATGCTGATCCTGGTCTTCCCGCTGGCCTTCCGGATGACCTGCTACTACTACCGCGGCGCCTACTACAAGGCGTTCTGGGCCGACCCGCCCGCCTGCGCCGTCGGCGAGCCGCGCCACAATTACCGGGGCGAAGCCAAGTGGCCGCTCCTCATTCAGAACGTTCACCGCTACGCGCTCTACTTCGCGCTGGTCTTCATCGTCCTTCTGTCGATCGACGTGGTGAAGGGGTTCACCTTCAATGATCCGAAGACGGGGCACGCCACCTTCGGCGTGGGCGTCGGCTCGCTGGTGCTGCTGCTCAACGTGGTGCTGATCGGCGGCTACACGCTGGGCTGCCACTCGTTCCGCCACCTGGTGGCTGGCATCATGGACACCTTCTCGAAGTCACCGTTGCGCAAGAAGGTCTACGACTGCGCCAGCTGTCTCAATCGGCATCACCCCAAGTGGGCCTGGTGCTCGCTGGTCTGGGTGGCGCTCACCGACGTCTACATTCGACTGTGCGCCAGCGGCGTCATCGTCGATCCGAGGATCTTCTAAATGCCCGTTCACGAGACCCACGAGCACGACGTTCTGATCATCGGCGCCGGCGGCGCCGGCCTGCGCGCGGCCATCGAGGCCTCGGCCGCCGGGGTGTCGGTCGGCCTGGTCTGCAAGTCGCTGCTCGGCAAGGCCCACACGGTCATGGCCGAGGGGGGGATGGCGGCGGCGATGGCGCACGTCGACGATCGCGACAGCTGGAAGGTCCACTTCTCCGACACCATGCGCGGCGGGCAGTACCTCAACAACTGGCGGATGGCCGAGCTGCACGCCAAGGAGGCGCCCGACCGCGTGCGCGAGCTCGAGGCCTGGGGCGCGGTCTTCGATCGCACCAAGGACGGGCGCATCCTGCAGCGCAACTTCGGCGGCCACCGCTACCCGCGCCTGGCCCACGTCGGCGATCGCACCGGCCTGGAGATGATCCGCACGCTGCAAGACCACGGCGTCCATCAGGGCTTCAAGGTCTACATGGAGCACACCATCACCAAGCTGTTCGTCGACGCCGGGCGGATCGCCGGCGCCTTCGGCTACGACCGCGAGCGCGGCAACCTGCGCGTCTTCAAGGCCAAGGCGGTGGTGCTGGCCACCGGCGGCGTCGGCCGCGCCTTCAAGATCACCAGCAACAGCTGGGAGTACACCGGCGACGGCTACGCGCTGGCCTACGACGCCGGCGCCGATCTGATGGACATGGAGTTCATCCAGTTCCACCCGACCGGGATGGTCTGGCCGCCGTCGGTGAAGGGAATCCTCGTCACCGAAGGGGTTCGCGGCGAAGGCGGCGTCCTGCGCAACAAGGACGGCAAGCGCTTCATGTTCGACGACATCCCGGAGAACTACAAAGCGCAGACGGCGGACAGCGAGGAAGAGGGCTGGAAGTACACCCAGGGGGACAAGAACTCGCGCCGCCCGCCCGAGCTCCTCACCCGCGACCACGTGGCGCGCAAGATCATGAACGAGGTGCGCGAGGGGCGCGGCAGCCCGCACGGCGGCGTCTTCCTCGACATCGCCTGGATCAAGGAGCGCCTCCCCAAGGGGGCCGAGCACATCAAGAAGAAGCTCCCCAGCATGTACCACCAGTTCAAGGAGCTGGCCGACATCGACATCACCGCGGTGCCGATGGAGGTCGGCCCGACCACCCACTACACGATGGGCGGCGTGCGCGTCGACGGCGATACACAGATGTCGACGGTCCCCGGCCTGTTCGCGGCGGGCGAGTGCGCGGCGGGCCTGCACGGCGCCAATCGCCTGGGCGGCAACTCGCTGTCGGACCTGCTGGTGTTCGGCAAGCGCGCCGGCGAGCACGCCGCCAAGTTCGCGCGCGAGCGCGCCGCCGCCAACATCGACCCGTCGGCGATCGAGGCCGCCGAGCGGATGGCGCTGGCGCCCTTCGAGCGGGCCGCCACCGCCACCGCCGGCGACGCCGAGGCGCCCTACAAGATTCAATACGAGCTGCAGGACCTGATGCAGGACAACGTCGGCATCGTGCGCAACGAGGGGGACATCCGGAAGGCGCTGGAGGGGATCCAGGGGTTGAAGGCGCGCGCGGCCAAGGTCGCCAGCGTCGGCAACCGCGAGTACAACCCCGGCTGGCACACGGCGCTCGATCTGGCCAGCCTGCTGACCTGCGCCGAGGCGATCGCCAGCTCCGCCCTCGAGCGCAAGGAGAGCCGGGGCGGTCATTTCCGTGAGGACTTCCCGGAGAAGGATCCGAATTTCGCGACCTTCAACCACGTGGTGCGCAAGGGGGCAGGGGGCCGGCCCGAGCTGCGACGCGAGCCGATTTCACCGCTGCGCGACGATCTGAAGCAGGTCATCGAGGAGAACAAATAATGTCCGAAGCGACGTCCGCGACTTTTCGGGTCTGGCGTGGCGAGAAGGGGGAGGGCGAGTTCCGCGATTACAAGACCCCGGTCTCCGAGGGGATGGTCGTCCTCGACGCCGTCCACCAGATCCAGGCCGAGCAGGCCAACGATCTGGCGGTGCGCTGGAACTGCAAGGCCGGCAAGTGCGGGTCGTGCTCGGCCGAGGTCAACGGCATGCCCAAGCTGATGTGCATGACGCGCCTGTCGGACCTGCCGCTCGACCAGCCGGTCACGGTGCAGCCGATGCAGACCTTCCCGTCGATCCGGGACCTCGTCACCGACGTGTCGTGGAACTTCCGGGTGAAGAAGGAGATCAAGCCCTTCAAGCCGCGCAAGCCCGACGCCCCCGACGGCACCTGGCGGATGCAGCAGGAAGACATCGAGCGCGTGCAGGAGTTCCGCAAGTGCATCGAGTGCTTCCTCTGCCAGGACGTCTGCCACGTCCTGCGCGATCACCACAAGCACGAGGAGTTCATCGGCCCGCGCTTCCTGGTGCACGTCGCCGCGCTGGAGATGCACCCGCTCGACACCGAGGACCGCGTCCCCGAGCTCAAGAAGGCGCACGGCATCGGCTACTGCAACATCACCAAGTGCTGCACCAAGGTCTGCCCCGAGCACATCACCATCACCGACAACGCCATCATTCCGCTCAAGGAGCGGGTGGTCGACCGGTTCTACGATCCGGTGGCGCGCCTCTTGCGCAAGCTCAAGCCGTAACGGCCCGCCCGCAGCGCGGTCAGCCTCGCCGCAGCCCATCGCGGGAGGCGCGGGATCGTTTGAGCGTGACGAGCTCAGTTGCCGGAAGGTGCGTCGGCGCCGGCGTCGCGCGCGCCGCTGTCACCGGCGTCGGCGCCTCCGTCGTGGAGGATGAAGATCGCGTCGTACTCGCGGTTACCGCCGTCGATGGTGGCGTAGATTCCACCGCCGGCCGGGTGGTCGGGGATGATGTACGTCGACGGGCCGAGCACCGGGTAGCCCTTGCAGCAGGTCCCCGGCGCGCTGGTGCGCGCCCCGAACTCGAGCTGGATGACCTCCGAGGGGCGCCCGTCGGTGTAGGGATCGAATTGCACCAGGACGTCGCAGCGGCCGGGACCCACTCCCGTGACGGTGGTGTGGGTGCAGTAGGTGGTGCTCTCATCGCCGGTGCAGAGGACCGCAGAGGCCGGGGGGCAGGCCGGTCCGTTGACGTCGAAGCCGATCGACAGCTCGGCGTCGTCGTTCGACCCGATGTAGACGGTGGCGGCTGGGCAGTTGCTGGCGCAGTTGCTGGCGCAGCCGTGCTGCGCGGTGAAGACGGCCAGCAGAAATCCGACGAGCGCGGAGGCGGTCAGCGACGAGAACAGCTTAAGCGACGAGAAAGGCTTCCAAAAAGGCTTCATGATTGGCGGCGGATCATATCTCCGGAAGTGACCGCGCGAGACTAATTCACCCCGCGCCCAAAAGCCGGTGACCGGGCACACGGCTCGTTTCTTTTGGGCGGCGGCTTGGTCTATGCTCGCCGCCCTCGGAGGGGCAAAAGGAAAATGACGCGTCTCAATTCGTTGGTTCTTGGTCTCGGTCTCGGTCTCGGTCTGGGCGCGATGTCGTGCGCCGGCTCCGGTGCGGCGTCGATGAAGCCGGTTCCGGTGGTGCCGGCCACCACGCCCCACGCGCCCGACGTGAATCCGTTCGTCGGCGCGAAGATGTATGTGAACCCCGAATATCATGCCACGGTCGAGGCGCTGGCGGCCAAGCACCCGGCCGAGGCGGCGAAGCTGAAGAAGCTGGCCGCCTTCCCGACGGCGATCTGGTTCAGCAAGATCGCCGACCTGGGGACGTTGCCGCACACGCTCGACGACGCGATGGCGCAGCAGACCGCGGGCGGCCAGCCGGTGGTGCCGGTGTTCGTCGTCTACAACATGCCGGGGCGCGATTGCGCCGCCGCCGCCTCGGCCGGCGAGCTCGGCCCGAACGACGCGGGGGAAGCGCGCTACCAGAAGGAGTACATCGACGTCATCGCTGCGGCCCTGGCGGCGCACCCCAAGCTGAACACGGCCCTGATCGTCGAGCCAGATTCGCTGGCCAACCTGGTGACCAACCTCGAGAAGCCCAACTGCGCGGCGGCCGAGGGGATCTACAAGCGCGCCATCGCCTACGCGATCGCCAAGCTCTCGCTTCCGAACGCCTTCCTCTACGTCGACGCTGCGCACGCCGGCTGGCTCGGCTGGCCGCGCAACCTGGTGAAGAGCCTGGCCGTCTACAAAGAGGTGCTGGCGATGGCGGGCGGCCCGGAGCGCATCCGCGGCTTCGCCACCGACGTCTCGAACTACGACCCCTCCAAGGACCCCACCGCGCCCAAGCGCGATCCGGCCGCCGCGCCCAACGACGAGCTCGGCTACGTCGAGGATCTGGCGAAGGGGTTGCCGACGGTGGGGATCACGGGCAAGGGGTTCGTGATCGACACCGGCCGCGACGGCGTCGCCAACGTGCGGACCTCGCCGGGCAACTGGTGCAACATCAAGGGCGCGGGTCTGGGTGAGCGCCCGCAGGCCGCCCCGGCGCCCAACGTCGACGCCTATCTCTGGATCAAGGTCCCCGGCGAGTCTGACGGAACCGCCGACGCCAAGGCGGCGCGGTTCGACGAGAACTGCGTCTCCGACGACGCCTCTCCCGGCGCCCCCGAGGCCGGTCTCCTGTTCGAGCCGTATCTGCTCGACCTCGTCAAGAACGCGAATCCGCCTCTCTAGGCGACGGAGTTTTGCAGAGCCCGTGAGCGCGTCCGCGCGCGCGGAGTGACAGGTTCGCGTAGGCTGCGCGCCGATGCGACGGCAGTCGTTCTCGGCGCTCGCCGTTCTTCTCGCGCTGGGCGCGGCGACCACGGCGCGTGGCCAGTCGGCGCCGTCGGACCAGTCGGCGCCCGGCGCTCCGGCGCCGCCGCAGTGGACGCCGGCGGCGCGGCTGTCGCTGGTGGTCGATGCGCGCGGCGAGCTCGGTCAGGGGAGCGTCAAGGGGATCGACCTCGGGCTGGTGGGCGCCGGGATCGAATGGCGCGCCACCCCGACGCTGCGCCTGCAGGCCAGCGCGCTCTTGCTGGGCGCCACCGGAAGCGATGAGGTGGGCGAGGCCGCCAGCGGTGGCGCCGGCGGTGAGCTGGCGATGCGCCTGCTTCCGTTTCCGCGCGGTCCCCTGCGTCCCTACCTGCGCGCCTCGGGAGGGTTGCTGCTGTTCCTGCGGCATCCGTTTCTTCCCGGCGGCGACGCCTACGATTTCATCCTGCAGCTGGGGGCCGGCCTGGAGGTGCCGCTCGGCGCGCGGCTGTCGCTGTTCGCCGATCTGCACGCGGTTCATCTCTCGAACGGGCAGGGGCTCGGCCCCTTCAACCCGGCGTTCACCGGCGAAGGCGGGTTGATCGGCGCGGCGTACGCCCTGGCGGCGCCTGGACCCGCCGAAGCGCCCGCGCCGGTCGCGACCGTCGACGAGGCGCGGCCGGACTGGCGCCCGGGCGCGACGTTCGACGCCGGGGCCGGGCAGGCGGCCGGCGCGACGGAGTGGGCCGTGCGCGATCGCGTCGCCCAGAAGCTGACGCGGCACACGCTGGCGCTGATGGACATCGAATCGGGGATGGTCGATGCGGCGCACTTCGTCGAGGCGGGGCTCGATCTGGCCGGCCACTGGACCTTCGTGTCGGCGGGCGTCCACAGCGGGTACCGGCACCTCGCCGGCAGCGGGACCTTCGTCGAGTCGGCGCAGGTCGAGGCTGTGCTCAGCCGCGAGGCCTCGCTGGTGCTGGTGGGGCAGCTGGACCTCCCGCGCTCCGCGCCGGACGCCCTGGTCACCGCCGCGGTCCTGCGGCTGTTCCCCCTCGAGACCCTGCTGCTCGAGCTCGGCGGTGGCGTCAGGCACGTCGGCGGGCCATCGGCCGGCGATGCGTTCAGCCCCTATCTGGCGGTCGATTGGCAGCTCCCGTTCGGCGTGCGGACCTGGCAGGCCTCGCTGTTCATCGAGCGCCAGCTCGACGAGCTCCAGATCGCCGGCGCGCGCATCTCCTGGGACATGGGGCGCACGCTCTACAATCTGGTTCGCCGCACCGGGTGGCGTCGCCTGCGCTAGACCGCTTTCAAATTGACCCGAGGGAATAGCCGGCGAAGGTGAGCCAGGCTCTGACGTCGGCGTTGGAGATGGTGGTCATGGCGAAGGCGACGGCGTCGTCGAAGGCCTCGCGGGAGAGCGTGGGCAAGCGTCGGAGGAGGTCCTTGAGCTTGGCCCATGCCTTCTCGATGGGGTTGTACTCGGGGGAGTACGGCGGAAGGAAGAGGGCCTCCGCGCCAGCGGCGCGTATCGCCGCGAGGGCCGCCGGGCCCTTGTGGACGCCCAGGTTGTCCATCACGACGATGTCGCCGGGCCGCAGGTTCGGGACGAGCTGCTGCTGGACGTAGGCCAGAAAAACGTCGCCGTCGGTGGGTGCGTCAATCGTCACGAAGCCGCGCCAGCCATCGAGAGCAAGAGCTCCGATCATCGTCATCGTGCACCAGTCCCCGTGTGTCGCTTTTCCCGGTGCTTTCTCACCGATCGGCGCCCAGCCGTAGTTCTGGGGCGTCCCCAATCGGAAGCCGGACTCGTCGAGAAAAATCAGCCTCGTCGGGTCGAGCTGGTGCTGCTGAGCGACGAAGGTCGCCCGCTTCGCTTGGACGTCCCAGCGGTCTTGTTCGCGGGCGACCACTGCTTTTTTTATGAGTCCATCCGCAGGCGCGGACCGCCAACCACATCGTCCCCAGACTCACCCGTTTCCCCGCGTGCTCCTGCCACGCAGCGATGCGGTCAATGAGTCGCCCATCCGGATTCGCTGCCAGGTGCTCCCGCAGCCATCCCAGGTCGATCTCTCGCTTCCGGTTTCCGCCTCTCGGCTTGTGCTGGACGTCGCCCGTCTCTCGCTGTCGTCGCAAGAGACGACTCACCGTCGCCTCGCCCACTCCGAACAGTGCCGCCGTCGCCGCGTAGGAACCGCTCTTCTTCGAGCGATACGCCGCTACCAGGCGCCTCCGAAGATCGATCGATGTTTCCGCCATCCCGATGTTTGATCACGCCTGATCGATCGGGTCAATTCAAAAGCGGTCTAGGCGCGGCGCGACGCCGTCGCCCGCCGCTCACGAATAAAGCGGGAGCGCCCAGGTCGATGTCGGCGTGGGCTTCGACTTCGGCCCATCCCAGGCGCCCGGCTGGATGCCGAACCGCGACAGACAGGTGTCGAGGTGGCAGGCATGATCCTCGATGATCTGACACTTCTCGTCGTGGCAGAGGCCGGTGCAGGGTCCGTCGATCAGCGCCAGCACGGTCGCCCGGAACAGCAGGACCTTGCGCCGTTGTTCGATGGGAAGATCGTGGTAGTCGACCTTGAACATCGCGCCCGGAGAATCGAGCGGCTTCGTCTGCCGCGTCCAGACCTCGTGGAGGCGCGCACCGCTGCTCGCCGCGCCGCACAGCACCGCCTCCACGCCGGCCAGCGCCTCCTCGCGCTCCTGGGGTGAAGCCTCGTCCCAATCGGGCAACCCGTACTCGCCCAGCGCCCGCGCGTAGACCCGGCGCGCCTCGTAGGCGATGCGCGCGATGGCGGATGGCGCGACGACGCTCATTGCAGCGCCCACAGGTTGCCGGTTTCGCTCATGCGGGCGTGCCACAGAACGAACGAGGGGCCACCGGCGGCCACGGCGCACAGCTCCTGCTTCGCGCCCACCTCGACATGCGCGCTCCTCGTCACCCACTGCGCGAAGGGGGTGAGGTGGCAATCGCGATCGTCGCCGTGGACCCGGTCGACCAGGAAGAGCTTCACGCCGTGCGGGCCGTCCACGCTGGTGTGGACGCTCTCCGCGGGGCCCGCGACCAGCATGCGCCCGCCGTCGCCCACCTGCGCCGAGCCGCGCAGCTCGTTCGGCTGGCTGCGGCCGCTCGAACCGTGCGCGCACCCGGCCGCCATCGCCAGCCCCAACACCATCAACTTCAACTTCATGATCCGCTCCTTTGTCTCGTCGGTTTTCATCTCGGGTTCGCATCCATTACGGAGCGGGCGAAGAAAGATTTCTCGCGCGGGCAAAAAAAAGAATCGCAGCTTGCGAAGCGTGCGCGGCCTACCCAGCGTGCGCCGGGCACGTCGTCGGCGCAGCGTGCGATTGAACAATTTTTTGCTCCTTGAGAAACTGCCGGCGGCCACGGCCGTAGGGGAGAGCATGCTGAGCAAAGCTGAGGTGGTGGCCGGGGCGGGGGGCATGAGCGCCGACGAGGCGATGAGTCAGTACGCCCAGGGGGACGCGGCGGCGTTCGAGATCGTCTATGAAGTGGTGGCGCCCCGCATCGAGGGGTACGTGCGCCGCAAGGTGCGCGACAGCGCGCGGGTCGAGGACATCGTCCAGCAGACCTTCGAGAATATGCACCGGGCGCGGGGCCGCTTCATTCCCGGGTCGGACGTCCTCAACTGGGCCTTCGCCATCGCGCGCAATCTGGTGATCGACACCGGGAAGAAGGCGGGGCGCGAGTCGTCCGCCGACATGAGCGAGGAGAACGACACGATGGGGGCCGTCCTGGCGGCCGCCGTCGCCGGCGGCGAGGAGCTGTTCTTCGCGCGCGAGACCGGCGCGCTGCTGGTGCGCAGCTTCGGGCGGCTCAGCAAGCTGCAACAGGAGGTGTTCGAGCTGGTGAAGCTGGAGGGGCTGTCGTACCAGCAGGCGGCGGCCACCCTGGGGATCACCGTTCCCAGCGTCCGGATGTACGCCCATCGCGCGTACCTCGCCTTGCGCGAGGCAGCCGGCGGCGAGCGAATGCCTGATGCACCTGTGGTCACTGCCTGAGCTGTTACATTTCTCCATCCGAAGGAATCCCCATGCCCCTCTCTCCTGATTTCAAGCGCCGTGTGCTCGCCTCGGTGCGCGACGTTCCGGCACCGACGCGCAAAGAGACCTTGCAGCGTCAGGCCTGGCTGGTGGCCGCCGGCCTGACCGGCGCGCTGCTGCTGTTCTGGAGGCAGGGGGGCGTGCGCGCGACGTCGCGGCCGCCCTCGCTCATCGCGCTCACCAGCGTCGGCACGGCGATCTTCGTGGGGGTCGGCATGTGGCTGCTGTTCACCCGCGGCCCCACGGGGCTGCGCCGCCCCCGCACGGTGCTGCTGGGCGCTGCGATCCTTTCGGCCGCGGGCTTCGTCACCTGGCGCTACGGCATCAGCTCGCTCTATGGCCGCGCCGGCGCCTGGCCGGGGCGCGTCGGTCTGCGGTGCCTGGTGCTCAGCGTGGGGACGGGGGGACTGATGCTCTTCGCCGCGCTGATGTCCTGGCGCCGGAGCGATCCCATCACCCCGCGCGCCACCGGCGCCGCCTTCGGGGCCGGCGCCGGCCTGGGCAGCGCGCTCCTGGTCGATCTCTGGTGCCCGGTCGGGTACGTGCCGCACCTGCTGCTCGGCCACGTCCTGCCCATCGCCATCCTCGCCGTGGCCGGCGGGCTCATTGGTGATCGCGTCCTCAGCATCGTCCGCCGGCGCTGAGCCGGTCCAGCTGAGCCGGTCCAGCTGAGCCGGTCGTCGAGGCTTGCCGATACGGCCGAGCCGGAGCCGGGCCGGTCGCTGTTTGAGGCACGCGCCGCAGGTTGATGCTAAACCGAGGGGCCTTGTCCGAACCGAGCACGCCCAAGCAGAGGATTGGACCCCGGCGCCGCGGCCGGTTCATCGTCATGGTCTTCCTGATCGCCTTCGGCGTGCAGGTGCCACTCTGCGCCGCGCTGATGCACCTGACCGGCCGCCCCGGGCCCGTCTTGGCCGTCGCCGGCGCGATCACCTTCGGGTTCATCGTCTCGCTGTTCGGTGGGCGGAGCAGCATGGGGGCGCCCGGACGGTTGCGCCTCTACCTGGTCCTCTGGCCGTTCTTCATCTGGTGGACGCTGGGGCTGTTGTTCGCGGCCCTGGCGCCGCTGGCGTTCATCGCGGCGGCCCTGCTTCACGCGCCGCTCGGTGCCGCCTGGACGGCCGGGCTCGGGGCCGCGCTGGTCGGCACCCTGATGGCGTTCGTGGGCGGCCCGCGCCTGCGCGAGCACGAGATCGAGATCGCCGGGCTCCCGAACCAGTTCGACGGCTATCGGGTGGCGCAGATCTCCGACCTGCATTGCGGTCCGTTTGCCGACGGCGCGCGCGTCGATCGCTGGGTGGCCGCGGTCAACCGGCTGGAGGTGGATCTGGTGGCGGTCACTGGCGACCTCATCGCCAGCGGCTCGACGTTCGTGCCGGTGGTGGCGACCTCGCTCGGCAAGCTGCGCGGCCGCGACGGCGTCTTCGCCTGCATGGGCAACCACGACTACTTCACCGACGGGGAAGAGATGGCCTCCGCGCTGGAGCGGGCCGGGTTGACGCTGCTGCGGAACCGCGGGGTCTCGATCCGGCGCGACGACGCCGTGCTCTACGTGGCGGGCGTCGACGACACCTGGACCAAGCGGAACGATCTCGACCGCGCGCTGGCCGACCGGCCGGCCGCCGCGTCGACCCTGCTGCTGGCGCACGATCCGGTCCTGTTTCCCGACGCGGCCAAGCGCGGCGTCGATCTGACGCTCTCCGGGCACACGCACGGAGGACAGATCGGCGTCCCGTTTTTTGCGCGGCGGTTCAACCTGGCGCGCGTCATCACGCGCTTCACGACCGGGCTCTACCGAATGGGGACGGCGGCGCTCTACGTGAACCGCGGCCTCGGCACCACCGGCATGCCGATCCGTCTGTCGGTCCCGGCCGAGATCGCCGTGCTGACGCTTCGCCGTGCCCCGCCAGGGGTGGGGGCCGAAACCAGCGCCGCCTCGGACACGTCCGAAATTGCCATGCCGGACGGCCTGTTACGGGCCTGAGACCGCGCTCACAAAGTTAGAAATTCAGGCGATCCCCTAGAAACCCCCTTCCCAGAAGGGGGAAATGGTACTCTCGCCCACGGTGCCCCCCCGCTACTCCCCAAGCTCGGAGTTTAGGCGCGATCTCGAAGCACGTGTGGCTGGGTATTTCGATACCAGCCAGCGCTGCCGCCAAGGCTCCGGGAGGATGTACATCAAGACGGCGATCTTGATGGCTTGGCTGATCGGCTCGTACGTGGGCCTGGTCTGGGCCGCGACGGTCTGGTGGCAGGCGGTGCCCCTCGCCGTCTCGCTGGCGCTGGCGATGGCGGGCGTCGGGTTCAACGTCCAGCACGACGGCAACCACGGCGCTTATTCACGCCACTGCGCCATCAACAAGCTCGCGGCGCTGACGCTGAACCTGCTGGGGGGCGACGCCTACTTCTGGCACTTCAAGCACAACATCGCCCATCACACCTATCCGAACGTGACGGGCTCCGACGACGACATCCGTCTCGGCCCGCTGGCGCGCCTGTCGCCCCATCAACGGCGCTACTGGTTCCACCGCTTCCAGCACCTCTACGTCTGGGGCCTCTACGCGCTGCTGGCGCTCAACTGGCAGATCTCGGGCGACTTCCGCTCGATCATCAGGCCGGGGGTCGGTGACACGGCGGTCTCGCGGCCGCGCGGATGGGACCTGGTCTGCTTCTGCCTGGGCAAGGCGAGCTTCCTGACCTTGGCCCTGGTCATCCCGCTCTTGCACCACCGGGTGATCACGGTGGTCGCGGTCTACCTCTTTACCGACGCGATCCTGGGTCTGGTGCTGGCGACGGTCTTTCAGCTGGCCCACTGCGTGGAGGAGGCGGACTTCCGCGCTCCGGCGACCGCGGCCACGCGCATCGACCGCGAGTGGATGGTTCACCAGCTGGAGACCTCCGTCGACTTCGCGCGCGACAACCGGGTTTTGACCTGGTACCTGGGCGGCCTCAACTTCCAGGTCGAGCACCACCTGTTCCCCAAGACCTGCCACATCCACTACCCGGCCATCTCGCCGATCGTCGAGGCGACCTGCCGCGCGCACGGGATCTCGCACCGGTCGCACCGGACGATGCGGGGCGCCTTTCGCTCGCACGTCCGCTGGCTGAAGCGGATGGGGCGCAAGGTCGACAAGCTCAACAAGGTCGAGGTTGCGGTTGACGCCGCGGCCGAGGCCAAGGCCGCGGCCGCGCTTCAGCCCGCCTGAAGCTTGAAGTCGAACCCCACGCGCGGCGGCTCCCTGTCGGGATCGCAGCGGTAACGGGTAAAGTCGGTCACGCCCTCGGCGCGCAGGAAGTCCTCGTCGATGAGCGCCTGGCCGGTCATGGTGTCGGGCGGCTTGGCGAAGATCGCCACCACCGCGTCGGCCACGATCTCCGGCGTCCGCCAGAGGGTGCGGTCACCCAGCCCCCAGCGGATCGTCGCCTGGCTCTCGATCATGGTCGCGGGCCAGAGCGCATTGGCCGCCACGCCCTTGCCACGGACCTCCTCGGCGACCCCCTGGGCCACCAGGGTCATCCCGAACTTGCTGAGCGCATAGGCGACCTTGCCGGCCCCGGCGCGCGGGTCGACCGGCGGCGACAGCATCAGGATGTGCCCGAACTTGCGGGCCAGCATCGAGGGGAGCACGTGGCGGGTGCAAGCAAAGGCCCCGCGCGCGTTCACCCCCATCACCAGGTCGAACCGCTTCATCTCGGTCTCGGCGACGGAGCGCCAGTAGAGCGCGCCGGCGTTGTTGACCAGAAAGTCGACCTGGCCGAAGCGCTCGAGCGCCTGTTTCACGACGCGCTCGACCGCGACGTCGTCGCGCACGTCCAGCTCGGCGGCCAGGGCGCGGCGCCCCAGCGCCTCGATCTCGCGCACGGTCTCGTGAATCGTCCCCGGCAGCTTGGGATCGGGGGCCACGGTCTTGGCGGCCACCACCACGTCGCATCCCTCGGCCGCCAGCCGCAGCGCCAGCGCCTTGCCGACGCCGCGCGAGGCGCCCGTGACCATCGCGACCCGACCGGCGAACTTCATCGCACCAGCTTACAGCAGGCAGCAAGTGCTTGCTCTGCGGCGCCGTCCGTGGGAAACGAGCCCGTGGCCGCCGCTGAGACCCTGGTCCGTGAGCTGTTCGAGCACGCTGGCATCAAGATCGGGGGGTCGGGGCCGGGCGACATCGTCGTCCATGACCCGCGCTTCTACGGCCGCGTCATTCGCGAGGCGTCGATCGGCTTCGGCGAGTCGTACATGGACGGCTGGTGGGACACCGACGCGCTCGACACGCTGCTGGAGAAGATCATGCGCGGGGGGCTGCGCGAGAAGGTCACCGGCAGCACCCGGATGAAGCTGCTGACGGCCAAGGCGCTGCTCATGAACCTGCAGTCGAAGGCGCGCTCGGGCAAGTCGGTCGAGGCGCACTACGACATCGGCAACGACCTCTACACCAAGATGCTCGACCCGCGGATGGTCTACACCTGCGCTTACTGGAAGGGCGCCACCACGCTGGCCGAGGCCCAGGAGAACAAGCTGGACCTCATCTGCCGCAAGCTGGGGCTGCAAAAGGGGATGCGCGTGCTCGATCTCGGCTGCGGGTGGGGCGGCTTCGCCGGCTTCGCCGCCGAGCGGTACGGCTGCTCGGTGGTCGGCGTGACGCTGTCGAAGGACCAGCACGCTCTCGGGCGCGAGCTCTGGAAGAACCTCGACGTCGACCTGCGCCTGTGCGACTACCGCGACGTGACCGGGACGTTCGACCGCGTGTCGTCGATCGGCATGATGGAGCACGTGGGCCCCAAAAATCACCGCCACGTCATGGAGGTGGTCCACCGCAGCCTGGTCCCCGACGGCGTCGCCGTCATCCACACCATCGCCAATAACCGCAGCCGCCTGCACGGGACGGCCTGGATCGAGAAGTACATCTTCCCGAATGCCGTGGCGCCGTCGATCGCCCAACTGGGGCGCGCCATCGAGGGTCTGTTCGTGCTGGAGGATCTCCAGAACATCGGCCCCGACTACGACCGCACGCTGATGGCCTGGTGGGAAAACTTCGACCGCGCCTACCCGGAGCTGAAGGCCAAGTACGACCAGCGCTTCTACCGGATGTGGAAGTTCTACCTGCTGGCGGCGGCCGGAGCGTCGAGATCGCGCGACGGCCAGCTCTACCACCTGGTCCTGACCAAGATCGGGCGCAAGCAGCCCGACTGCCGGGCCAGCTAGCATAGACCGTCGTGAAGCGACCGCGCGAACGCGCGCGTAGCTAATCGTCAAGAATTCCCAATTCGGTCAGCGGATCGCGTTCATTCGGTCTGTCAACGTGAACCTCAAGAGGGAGGTTCACGATGCACGATCCGATGCTCTCTGGCTCCCTCCGCCAGTGGCGTAACGTCCTATCGGCACACCAGTTGTTGGTCTGCTCGATGAGGGCCGCTTCGTCTCCTGGAAGAATAGTGGAAATCCTTCGGCGGGCCATTCGCGGGTGGTGGAAACGGCGGCTGCGTCCGTCCAGACGACCGCGTCGAGCTCCCCCGCGTTGGTCGAGACCGAGATTCAGACGAGCGCAATGGAACCGACGTCGGCCGGCCGCCTTTTCTTTGCTGGTCCGCTCCGAGTGCCTTGAATTCGGTACCGGATACGGTACCATCGATCGGTGGGGCGCACGACGGCGGAAGTCCTGGAGCAGGCTCGGCGGAGTCCCGCCAACGTCCGCTTTCGGGACCTCTGCCGGCTCGTGGAAGCGATCGGATACAGGCTCAGGCGGCAGAAAGGGTCCCACCACGTGTTCACGCACGCGGCGCGATCCGAGCTGCCGATCGTGAATTTGCAGAGCGACGGAGCCACGGCGAAGGTGTACCAGGTGCGGCAGGTCGTGCGATTCATAGACGAGCACAAGCTGGGGGTGAAGCCATGAAGAAGGGAACGTTTCGATATCGAATTGTGGTTGAGTGGAGCGACGAAGATCAGGCGTTCATCGCGCGCGTGCCGGCGCTGCCGGGCTGCCTGGCGCACGGAACGACAGCAGAGAAGGCGACGCACGAGGCCGAGGTGGCCGCAGGATTGATCCTCGACGTGATCGAGGAGGACGGCCGAACGCCGCCGCCTGTCGACGCAGTGGCCGACTACTCGGGGCAGCTGCGGTTGAGGCTGCCGAAGTCGTTGCATGAAGCCGTGTCTCAGCTCGCGACGGCCGAGGGTGTGTCGCTCAACACGCTCATGCTTTCGCTGATTGCCGAAGGTTGCGGTCGGCGCGAGGTTCAGTCGTCGGCGACAGCCCCAAAGGCCGGTAGGGCCAGCAAGCGGAAGGCTGTCGCGTAGGTCAACGTGGGCACTGAAAAGTACATCCGAGAGAGCCTGTTCTGGGCGGGCAGGAGCAGTGGAGCCGGTCTTCTAACGGTTTTCTTCGCCGCTCTGGCGCTCGTGCTGGCCGGGGCCTGCGGCCCCGTCGTCGGCGGCTGTCACAACGGAACCTGCTCCTGCCCACAGGGCGACGACTGCCGGTTCGTCTGCACCGCGCCCCCCTGCCACGCGACCTGCGATGGGAACAACCACAGCTGCCAGGCCGTGTGCGCCAACGGCACCTGCACCTGCGGCAGCGGAAGCTCCTGCGACTTCTCCTGCCAGACGCCCCCCTGTCACGTCACGTGCGAGTCGAACAGCAGTTGCTCGGGAACATGCGCGAACGGGCAGTGCGTCTGCGAGGCGGGCAGCACCTGCACCTTCACCTGTTCGGCCTCCCCCTGCCACACCAGCTGCGACACCGGCGCCGCCTGTGTGGTCCACTGCCCGGCCGCGCTGGCCGGCACCGCGGGGTGCGACATCGTCGACTGTGCGGCGGGCGCGCCGGTCATCTGCCCGAGTGGCGACGTCATCACCTGCGGCGCGGCTTGTCCCTGAAGGCGGCTCGGCTCGGCGGCGGGAGGTGAGGAGGGTTGACGGACGGCAGACCGGTAGCGTAAGAACCGGTGCCTCATTCAAGGTTCGCCGGCATAGCTCAGTGGTAGAGCAACGGTTTCGTAAACCGTAGGTCCCCAGTTCAATCCTGGGCGCCGGCTCAGGGATTTAAGCAGGAAACCAGCGAGAAAAGCGCCGGCGGTCGGCATCTCGGGCCGATCGCGATCTGCCTACCGCGGCACCCCGGCCGCCTGCATCGCCCTCAGAAAGGCGGTGTGAGCCGTGGAGACGGCGGTGTACGTCTCGGAGTCGTCGTCCGGATCGACCTCACCGTCGGTCGGCGGCCCGGCATCCATCGTGTCGATCTTCAGGACGTTCCCCAAGAGCTCGTCGAGCTGGTCGTTGATGGCCTGGAAGGCTGGGAAGAGGTCGGCGTACGGGTTTCGCGTCTTCGGCGGCATGCCGAAGATCGTAGCGCGCAGATCGGCGACGTGCAGAACGTAGGGCCCTGACCGAGGGCGCCCAGCCGCCCTACTGCCATGTCTCGGCGCCCGGCTGCATGAAGAACGGCGCCGCCGTATTGGCGTTCTTGCCGAGCGGCGGGAAGCGCGCGTGCAACGAGTAGACGGCCACCAGCGCCAGCCCGCCCAGCGCGACCACGGCGGCGACGTGCCAGCGCCGGCGTCCCCGCCGCCACATCCACGCGACGCCGACGCCGAACATCGCGCACAGCACCGGCGCGACGAACTGCAGGTAGGCCCCCTTGATCGGACCGAAGTCGTCGTTCGGATACTTGATCGCGAAGTGGAGCTGGCCGAGGAGGCCGATCAGCGGAACGAGCAGGAGCGCGAAGCGGGGGTCGGGCTCGCCGTCGGGGCGGCGGCGCCAGAGCCGGCGGACCGCGCCGAACCAGGCCATCGTGGTCACCAGCGCGATGAGCGTCCCGCCCACCACCGACAGGCAGCCGAGGGTGACGCCGGCCGCCGACACCCGGCGCAGCTGGCCGTACTTGCCGCCCCCGGAGTAGCCATAGACGTAGTAGTCGTTGAAGGTCGTCGCGATCAGGACCGGAAGGAAGCGCGCGTTCGGCTTCAGGCCGGTGGGGACCACCGCATGGAGGTAGATCTGCGGTGTCCAGCCAACGTAGAACGCGAGCGGCCGGCGCTTGAAGTACGGGATCCCTTCGTAGACTGCCTGGTTCGGCTTGAGCGCCCCGTCGTACCCGGTCGGCGACATCTTGCCGTAGAGGATCTGGTTGCGGACGAAGAACGGACCCGTCAGGCAGGCCAGGACCATCCCACCGCCGACGATCGGCAGCGCGCGGGCGCGCAGCGCGCGCCACCAGGACGGCCGGGCCCGGACGATCTCCAGCGCGAGCGCGGCGCCGACCGACACCGCCAGCACCGACGCCGAGATCTTGCTCATCATCGCCAGCGCCGTCAGCAGCCCGAGCCCGACCATCGGCCCGACGCGCCCGGCGCGCGCCGCCGTGATCGCCGCAGGCGCGAGGACCAGCACGGCAGCCGACAGCAGCAGCAGCAGCGTCTCGTTCGTGATCATGCCGTCCTCCTGGACGGCGGGCGGGATGACGGCGGCCAACGCCAGCGCGACGACCCGGGCGAGGCGGGATTCGGGAAGCCATCGCTCGAGGCCGACCCAGACCAGCCCGAGGCGGGTCATCCCGCACAGCGCCGCCAGCCACCCGAGCGCCCCCGCGCCCAGGCCGTGCGCCACCAGGAACGCCGCCACCAGATAGTAGAGCGGAGGGTGGTAGGAAGACGCGTTGTAGGACAGCGGCGGCAGCCGGTGGTGCGCGACCAGGTACTGGATGTACGGCCAGTGCGAATTGAAGTCGTAACCGATGCGCGCGTCGTACGTGAGCGCCATCGAGAGCCGGAGCAGGACGCCGACGCCCAGCACGATCAGCTCGGGCTCGCGGGCCCGAGCCCAGCGGCCTATCTTGTCGATTCCCACTTCATTGCCGCTCGCTTGAGCCTGGCAACGATACCGCTCCATGGACTTCTTGCACAGTTCGGCCGTGCAAGTCTGATCCTCACACGCGCCCGGGGCGGATCTGGATCGTCGGCTTGTTTCGCCGCCACCGGCGCGCTTTAAAAAGACAGAGGACGTGTTGCGATACTGCGGCATCCGAGAACTGGGTCATGATTGCAGAGCCCGGTGCGCTCCCTGGGCAGCTCGTCCTCTTGGGAGAAACGATAAGGCTTCCTCCTACGGATGGCGTCCGGATCAAGCCGCAAATGGACCCTTCCAAGGGAATCAGACAATGCCTTACGACATGGGGCCCTTCATCGAACCGACGGGCCCCCAGACGCCGGCTACCCGCGCGCCCGGGCGGTCTGCATCAGGGTCTGCAGCAGCTTCGGGTCGACGGGCTTGGTCAGGTGGTGATCGAAGCCGGCCTCGGCGGTGCGCGCGCGGTCCTCGGCCTGGCCGAAGCCGGTGATGGCCACCAGCAGGGGGCGCGGCCCGTCGATGCGGGCGCGCAGACTCTTCGCCACCTCGAATCCGTTCAGCTTGGGGAGACCGATGTCGAGCAACACCACGTTGGGGTTCATCTCGCGCGCGGCCGCCAGCGCCGACAGCCCGTCGTGGGCCACCCGCACCTCGTGGGCGGAGAGGCGCAGCAGACGCGACAGGGTCTCGGCAGCGTCGACGTTGTCGTCGACGACCAGGATCCGCTCGGGGTGCGGTCCGCGTGCGGCGTCGGGCGCGGCGTCGTGCGCGCCTCGGGCGCCCGCGTCCCCGATCGCCCGGTCATCCTCCTCCGCGAGCGGCAGCCGCACCACCAGCTCGCTGCCGCATCCCGCCCCCGCGCTGCGCGCCTCGATGTCGCCGTCGTGCATCGCGACCAGCTGCCTGACGAGCGCCAGCCCGATCCCCAGCCCCTCTTGCTTGCGCTGGCCCGGCGACTGGATCTGCGTGAACATCTCGAACACGCGCTCGCGCATGTCGGGCGGGATGCCGATGCCGTCGTCCTTCACGGAGAGGACGACGCGGGTGCCCTCCCGCCGCGCCGCCAGCGCGACGTGGCCTCCCTCGGCGGTGAACCGGGCCGCGTTGTTGAGCAGGTTCGAGATGATCTGCGTCAACCGCGCGCCGTCTCCCCGGATCGGCAGCGGCTC
The DNA here is from genome assembly GCA_963847705.1 of uncultured Pseudomonadota bacterium. Taxonomy (GTDB): domain Bacteria; phylum Myxococcota_A; class Polyangia; order Fen-1088; family Fen-1088; genus JADGRB01. Next base: position 227,673 of record CAWKBC010000027.1, read on the forward strand.
CGGCGACATGTCGATCGCCAGCTGGTGATGGCGGGCGGTGAAGAGGGGCTGGACCGCCTCGACCGCCTGCGCGACGATCGGACGGAGGTCGAGCGCGGACCGGTTCAGGGTGATCTTGCCCAGCGTGATGCGCGAAACGTCCAGCAGGTCGTCGACCAGGCGGGTGAGCTGCGCGGTCTGCCGGGCGATGATGTCGCGCGCCCACACCATTGCCTCGTCGGCCGGTTCCCGCAGCCGCATGATCTCGACGGCCATCGTGATGGGCGCCAGCGGGTTGCGCAGCTCGTGGGAGAGCACGGCCAGGAATTCATCCTTGCGGCGGTCAGCCTCGCGCAGCGCCTCGGCCACCCGGGCCTGCGCCAGCAGCCGCCGGTGCTCCTCTTCCGCGCGCTTTCGCTCGGTGATCACCTCGGTGAACATGATGATCCCGCCGATCTCGTTGCGCGCGTTTCGCCAGGGCCGGATCTCCCAGCGCAGCCACTCGGTGGAGCCGTCGGTCCGGGCGAACGAGTCGTCCCCGTGGACATCCACCGTCCCCTCCAGGCAACGATGGTGCACCTCCTTCCAGTGCGCGGGGATCCCGGGGAAAACGTCGTAGTGACTGCGGCCGATCAGGTCCTGCTCGCCGAGGTTGTAGTCGGTCAGCCAGCGGGGACTGTAGATGAGGTAGCGCATGTCGCGGTCGAACATCGCGACCGCCGCCGGGACGTGCCGCACGAAATGCCGCACCTGCTCCTCGCTCTGCCGGATCACCTGCTCGGCACGCTTGCGATCGGTGATGTCGTGCCCGACGGACTGGAATTCGATGACCCGGCCCCGCTCGTCGAAGAACCCGCGGTCGGCCCACTCCATCCAGCGCACCTCGCCCCCTGCACCCGACACCTGGTGCTCGCTCGACGCGACGGGGCTCTCGGGGGTGATGGTGGCCAGGAACGCCTCCGAGAGCGAGCGCGGATACGGGGAGGGGAACTGCCGGCGGTTCTTCCCGATCAGCTCTTCGGCCGAGCGCTGGAAGTGGCGACAATAGGCGCCGTTGACGAAGGTGTAGGTCCCGTCGGCCAAGAAACGACAGATGAGATCGGTTTGATCTTCGACCACCGCGCGGTACTGCTCCTGGCTGCGCCGCAGGCTGGCCGCCGCCTGCGTGTTTTGCCAGACCAGCGCCGCCAGCAGCATCAGCGGAATGGAGATGAAGAGGAAGAACCCCTGCAGCGCGACGATGATCTGGGCGACCGAGCCGATGGCGAACGGGCCCCGACCGGCGCGCGTGCACAGGAGCGCCACCAGGACGACGACCAGCAGGTGGAGGCCCAGCGCGCCGGGGCCGAAGCGAACCGCCGACCAGAGGAGAAATGGCAGCGGCACGATCACCAGCCACTGATGAGGCGGCTGGCCCGGCTTCCAGGCGAAAAGCAGGGGGAGCGTCAGGCACAAGCACGCGGTGAGCAACACGAGCTCGGCGACCTGGCGCGGCCTGCGGCGGATCCCCTGCAGGCCGTTGGCCGCGAAGGAGAGGATCGGCGCCCCGACGATGACCGAGCCGGAGATCCGCGCCAGCACGCGCTGCTGCCAGGGGGCCCAGAAGTCGTGCACGAAACCGCTGGCGAGGTAGATGCCGACGACCACCGCCTGGACGACGAACGGCACCAGGAACGTCCCGCCGAAGATGAAGGCGCCCATGCGGCGCAGGCTGTCGAGGCGGGGCGGTTGACCGAGAATTGGCCGCAGGAGCGCGGCGGCCACCGCGGCCTGCACGAACTGACTGGCGATCTGGACCAACATCATCGATACCGACACGTGCGGACTGAGGGTGGCCGTCAGCTGCACGTGGGTCGGCAGCAGCGCCACGGCGTAAAGCCACCAGCGGCGGACCGGGGTGATCAGCAGCGCGGCCAGCAGGATCCCTTGCGGCAGCCAGATCTCGGTCGGCCCGCCCGGCACCAACCGCAGCTCCATCCCGAGCGCGCCGCCGGCGTAATACCCGGCGCACACGAGGAGCGTCGCGAGCAGCGCTCGGCGCACCGGATGGAGCTGAGCGGGCGCCGCCGCGTCGCCCGCGGGCGCGTCCGTTGCTCCCAGAGAAAGGAAACTGTGCATCCCCGATCGTGCCCTGGCGTCGGGGCCAGATGCACACGTACCGCAGCGTACATCGAGAGGGAAACGGATCAACCCGTGACCCAAGATTCGCCGGCGCGATGCTCCGGGAGGTCTTCCGCGTCTCTAGGGGTTCGTACGAGGGACATCGCGCCAGATCGCGCCTCGAAAGTAGGAATTTCCCTAGCGCCAGCCCGTGCGCGATCGGGCAGGTTGAATCCTTCGTTCAACCCCAACGCGAAGGAGACCGAGAGATGGCAGTGAGGACACACGCTGGCTGCAAGGCCGGCATCACGAGGACCTGGAAAGCGACCGCGCGTTACCTGAAGGGCGCTCCGGTGTCCATCGTCGCCCCGGTGCACGGGGTCTTCCAATCGATGATCGCCCTGATCGAGACCAAGAACGTCTGCCCGCTGCACCCCGAGGATCTCCCCGACGCCGTCGTCGCGGCGACGACGAAGAGAAAGCCCGCGCGCGCCTAGGACGCGCGCGCCTGGAGTCGGGGGGCCGCCCGATTGACCGGCGGCCTGTTGTCGCGCAGACCCTAGGGTGTGAACCGCGCCTACGGCATCGCGTTCGTCCTCCTGCTGGTGACCGGCGGCGGGCTGCTCTGGTGGTGGCATCAGCGCTCCGCGGCGGAAGTGGTGGCGACGCCGGCGCCCACCGTCGCTCCGGCGGCGCCTCCGGCGCCCGCGGCGCCGCCTGCCGCTCCGGTGATCCGCCATCCCCTGTCGGCAGCGCCGGCGGGCAAGTTGCCGTCGCTCGACAGCTCCGATTCCTACTTCGACAGCGCGCTCTCCGAGCTGCTCGGGCACCAGAAGCTGCGGGCGTTCTTTCAGCTGGACGGTGTAGCCCGCCGGTTCGTCGCCACGGTGAACAACCTCGCCACCGACGACGCGTCCCCCTCGCTCTGGCCGGTCAAGACCACGGAGGGCCGGTTCGAGACCGAGTCGCGCGCCGGCGAGACGACCATCGCCTCCCGCAACGGGGATCGCTATCTCCCGTTCGTGCGCCTCGTCGAGGGGATCGACGCCCACCGGGCGGTGGCGCTCTATCTGCGCGTCTATCCTCTGCTGCAGCAGGCCTACGAGGATCTCGGGTACCCCGGGAAGTACCTCAACGATCGCGTGGTCGAGGTGATCGACAACCTGCTCGCCACCCCCACGCCCGCGGGACCGATCGCGGTCAAGCGGTTCACGGCGGACGGCGGGTCTCCGACCGGCCTCTACGTCTACGCAGATCCCGCGCTCGAGGCCAGCCCGGCGGGCCAGAAGATCCTGCTGCGCATGGGGCGCGACAACGCCGCGCTGCTCACGGCCAAGCTCCGGGAGATCCGGGCGCTGATCGCGGCCCGTTGACCTTGGGCTACATCGCGCTCTGGATGTTGTTGAAGGTGTTGCTGATCTTGCCGCCCAGGACGAACACCACGGCAATGATGAGTCCGGCGATGGCGGCAACGATGAGCCCGTACTCGACGGCGGTTGCGCCCTGCTCGTCCCGAAGTAAGTGAAGAAGCGCTCGCATGCTTTGCTCCTGAGGTTTTGCCCGCGACAGGCGCCGACACTAACGCCGCGCCGGATCGACTTTCCAGGGCGAAGTTGGGGCCTCACCAACGTCGTGACGCGGGTCGCCTCGCGCCGTTTCGCCTCGGTCAAGACGAGGCCGCGCCCGGTCAATCCCCGGAGGGAACTCAGGTGGGCGGGCCGGGGACCTCGAGCTCGGGCTGGCGACCGCTGGCCAGCGCTCGGCGAGCGTGGCGTCGGGGGCGCGCATCAACTCGGGCGTCGTCCGGGCGAAGATCTGCATCAGCGCCGGGATGACCGCGGTCCATCCGGTCTGGTGGCTGGCGCCGCTGCCGGCCCCGTGGTCGCCGCGGACGTACTCGTAGAAGGGGATGGCATCGCGGAAGCGCGGATCGTCGGGGGCCCACTCTTTCCAGGGCGCTCCCGCCGCGCTGCCTCCGCCAGACGTGTCTGCTCCGCCTTCGCTGCTCGCTCCGTCTGTCGTTACTCGTCGCTCATCAGAAGCAATATGGGTTTCGGCGATCGGTCAGGCGTGTAAGGCGGGCTCCCGAATTGGCGTCCGGCGAGGGGGCGCCGCCGGCGGCCGTCCGAAGCAGTCTTAGGTTTAGCCTCGGGAGGGGGTGTGACGATCGTGAAGGTGGAGGCGGTGTTCTTCTCGGTGCTGGCGTTGTTGTTCCTGGGGATGATCGCGATGCAGATCGCCGGTCATCGCTACGGGATTCGCCGCGGGGGCGACGAGCTGTTCGGCAGCTCGGAGGGGACGGCCGCGGTCGAGGCGGCGCTCTACGCGCTCCTGGGCCTCTTCGTCGCTTTCACCTTCAGCGGCGCCTCGGACCGTCTGGAGGCGCGGCGGCAGTTGATCGTCGAGGAGTCCAACGCGATCGGCACCGCCTACCTGCGCCTCGATCTCCTCCCGGCGGCCGACCAGCCGCCCATCCGCGTCGAGATGCGCCGCTACCTCGAGTCGCGCCTGACGTTCTACGACCGCCTGCTCGACTTCCGGGGGGCGGCCGAGGAGCGGGAAGGTGCCGACCGGATCCAGCAACAGATCTGGACCCACGCGGTGACCGCCGCGGCCCGCGCGCCGGACACCCGCGCCACCCTGCTGGTGTTGCCCAGCCTGAACGCGATGTTCGACGCCGCGAGCAAGCGTTACGCCGCGCTGCGGATGCACCTGCCGGTGGCGATCTTCATCCAGCTCCTGCTGATCGCGCTTGTCTGCGGGTTCTTCGCGGGGATCGGGATGTCCAAGCGAAAACGGCCGAGCTACCTGCACATGGTGATGTTCGCGGGCGTCATCGCGGTCACCGCCTACGTCATCCTCAACCTCGAGTATCCGCGGGTGGGGTTCGGACGCCTGCGGGCCCTCGACGTCGTCCTGCGCGAGCAGCTGGCCGCCATGCGCTGATCCGCGGGCGACCGGCGGCCAGCCGGTGAGGCGATCGTCCGGGCCGAGTGACTGTTCGCGAGGTAAGGTCCGGGCGTGCGGATCTTGGCGTTGCTGGCCTGCCTCCTCGGGGTGGCGTCCGTCGCTCGGGCGCAGATGGCCCCCCCGGACTTGACCCCTGGGCAGGTCGCCGCGGCGCGGGCGTACGAGGCGCAGAAGAAGAGCGTGGCCCTGGCGGTGACGCTGGAGGCGCTGTCGCCGATCGCCGGCGTCGGCGGGTTTTACGCCCACGACACGGACCGGGCGACCTTCCTGGCGATCATGAGCGGGCTCGCGGCGGGCGCTGGCGTCGGCTCGGCGTTCTGGCTCATTCACCTCGACGGCCAGCACTCGAGCGGGGTCGATCGCGTGTTCCAGGACGCGGAGCAGGGGGCGGCCATCACCGTGCTGGCCACGGCGGCGGTCGTCTACCTGGTGGCGCGGATCTCGGGACTGGTGGCGGCGCCCGAAGCGACGGCGGCCTTCAACGAGAATCTGCGTCAGGGGCTGGGCGCGCCGCCCTCCGAGCCGGTGGTCCCGTTCCATGCGCTCGCGCCGGGGGCCATGTTCACCCTCCGCTTTTGACGCCTCCGGGTCTGACGCTCAGGCCGGCCCGGTGACCAGGCCGATGATGCGGCCGGGCTTGTAGATGAGCTTCTTGAGCACGCGCCCCTCCAGGTGCTTGGCGACGTTGGGGATCTCCAGCGCGGCAGCGCGGGCCTCCTCCTCGCTGGCGTCGCGGGCGAGCTCGACGTCGCCACGCAGCTTGCCGTCGACCTGCACGCCGACGGTGACGCGCTCGTCGATGGTGAGCGCGTCGTCGTAGCTTGGCCAGGCCGCCTCGAGCAGGAAGCCCCCGCCTCCCAGGCGCTCCCAGGCCTCGTCGCCGAGGTGCGGGGCGAAGGGGCCGACCAGCTTGAGCAGCGTCAGCAGGTCCTCACGCGTGGTCCCGCCGGTGCCGAGCGCGTTGACGTACTCCATCAGCGCAGCGATGACGGTGTTGAACTGCATCCGCTCGAGATCGGCGGTGACGCGCTTGATGGTCTTGTGGCGCAGGCGCAGGTGCGGGTCGCCGGCGGGCGCGCGCGCCTCGTCGAACTCCTCGCAGAAGCGCCAGACGCGCTTGACGAAGCGGTTGACCCCCTCGATGGCGCGCGGGTCCCAGGGCTTGGGCAGCTCGAACTCGCCCATGAACATCTCGTAGAGGCGCATCACGTCGGCGCCGTAGTCGCGGATGACGTCGTCGGGATTGACGCCGTTCAGCTTGGTCTTGGCCATCTTCTCGACGGTGGCCGTGAGCGGCTCGCCGGTCGCCCTGAGGAACGGCTTCTCGCCGCGGAGCTCGACGTCGCCCGGCTCGTGGTAGCGATCGAGACTGTCCCGGTAGGAGTAGGCCAGGACCGTCCCCTGGTGGCGCAGCTTCTGGAACGGCTCCTTGGTGTGCACGATCCCCATGTCGAAGAGGACCTTGTGCCAGAAGCGCGCGTAGAGCAGGTGCAGGACGGCGTGCTCGGCGCCGCCGACGTAGAGATCGACGGCCATCCATTCTTTTTCGTCCCTCGGCTCGAAGGCGCGCGCGTCGTCCTTCGGGTCGAGGTAGCGCAGGTAGTACCAGCACGAGCCCGCCCACTGGGGCATCGTGTTGGTCTCGCGCTTGGCCGGGCCACCGCACTTCGGGCAGGTGGTGTTGACCCAATCTTCAATCCCCGCCAGCGGCGACTCGCCGGTCCCGGTCGGCGCGTAGCTCTCGACGTCCGGCAGGCGCACCGGCAGCTCCGACTCGGGCACCGGCACGACGCCGTCGGTGGGGCAGTGGATGAGGGGGAGCGGCTCGCCCCAGTAGCGCTGGCGCGAGAAGACCCAGTCGCGCAGCCGGTAGCTGACGGCCCCCTTGCCGACGCCGCGCGCCTCGAGCTCGCGGGTGATGGTCCGCTTGGCTTCGGGCGTCGGGAGGCCGTCGAGCGGCCCGGAGTTGATGTTCACCCCTTCGTCCGTGAACGCGGCCTCCGGATCGGGCGTGCTGCCGTCCTTCGGCTTGACGACTTGAATGATGGGGAGGGCGAACTTCTTGGCGAAGGCGAAGTCGCGCTCGTCGTGCGCCGGGACCGCCATGATGGCGCCGGTGCCGTAGCTGGCCAGCACGTAGTCGGCGATCCAGATCGGGATCGGCTGGCCGGTGACCGGGTTGGTCGCCGTGGCGCCGGTGAAGACGCCGGTCTTGTCCTTGGCCAGATCGGTCCGCTCGAGGTCGCTCTTGCGGCGCGCCTCTTCCTGATAGGCGGTGACCGCCGCGCGCTGCGCCGGCGTGGTCAGCACGTCGACCAGCGCGTGCTCGGGCGAGAGCACCATGTAGGTCGCGCCGTAGAGCGTGTCGGGGCGGGTTGTGAAGACGCGGATCTCCTTGCCGGCCACGGGCGCGGCGCTCTGGAACAGCACCTCGGCCCCCTCGCTGCGGCCGATCCAGTTGCGCTGCATCGCCAGCGTCGAGGAAGGCCAGTCGAGCCCGTCGAGATCCTCCAGCAGGCGATCGGCATAGCGGGTGATCCGCAGCAGCCACTGCCGCATGTCCTTGCGCACGACCGCCGTCCCGCAGCGCTCGCAGCGCCCCTGGGTCACCTCTTCGTTGGCCAGGCCGGTCTTGTCGTTGGGGCACCAGTTGATGGGGATGACGCCCTCGTAGGCCAGGCCGCGCTGGTAGAGCTGCAGGAAGATCCACTGCGTCCACTTCATGTAGGCGGGATCGGTGGTGTCGAGCTCGCGCGCCCAGTCGTAGGCGAAGCCGACGGCGTCGATCTGCCGCTTGAAGTTGGCGATGGCCGCCGCCGTGGTCACCCGCGGATGGACGCCGTGCTTGATGGCGTAGTTCTCGGCCGGCAGCCCGAAGGCATCCCAGCCCATCGGGTGCAGCACCCGGAACCCCTGCATCCGCTTCCAGCGGGTGATGACGTCGGTGGCCGTGTAGCCTTCGCAGTGCCCGACGTGGAGGCCGGCGCCCGAAGGGTAGGGGAACATGTCGAGGGCGTAGAACTTGGGCTTGGCCGGGTCGGTGGGGGTCTTGTGCAGGCCGGCGTCGCGCCAGCGGGCCTGCCACTTCGGCTCGATGCTGCTGTGGTCGTAAGGCATGGGCGTCCGAATATATACTGCGCCGCATGAAGATCCTGTTCATCGGTGGTACGGGGAACATCAGCTCGACGCTGAGCAAGCTGGTCGTCGAGCGGGGCCACGAGTTGCACCTGCTCAATCGCGGCAAAAGCAGCAAGCACCCTCTGCCCGCCGGCGTCCGGGTCATCAACCACGACATCCACAGCGGCGGACCCGGCTCCCTTCCGGCCGAGCTGCGCGGCGCCCGCTACGACGTGGTGGTCAACTGGATCGCCTTCCTGCCGTCGGACGTCGAGCGCGACCTGGCCTGGTTCGCGGGGGGGGCCAAGGGCGCGACCACGGGCGCGACCGAAGCCGCCACCACCGGCCAGTACATCTTCATCAGCTCGGCCTCCGCCTACCAGAAGCCGCCCGCCCACCCGATGATCACCGAGTCGACGCCGCTGGCCAACCCCTACTGGGAGTACTCGCGCAACAAGATCGCCTGCGAGGAGACGCTGATGCGCGCCCACCGGGCGACCGGTTTCCCGATGACGATCGTGCGCCCGTCCAACACCTACGACACCATCGTGCCGGTGGCGGTCAGCAAGTCCGACTTCACCATCATCGACCGCATCCGGCGCGGGCTGCCGATCATCATCCACGGCGAGGGGACGTCGCTCTGGACGCTGACCCACGCCGACGACTTCGCGCGCGCGTTCCTCGGCCTCTGCGGCAACCCGCGCGCCATCGGCCACGCCTTCCACATCACCTCGGACGAGTGGCTGACCTGGGACCAGATCCTGCGCCTGGTCGGGCGCGCGGCGGGCGCCGAGCCGAACCTGGTTCACGTCCCGAGCGAGTTCATCGCCAAGCTCGACCCCGACACGGGCGCCGGCCTGCTGGGCGACAAGAGCTGGTGCGCGCTCTTCGACAACAGCAAGATCAAATCGTTCGTCCCGGGCTGGCACGCCGAGATCCCCTTCGCCGAGGGGATCCGGAGGACCGTCGCCTGGTTCGACGCCGACAGGTCGCGCCAGGCGATCGACGCGGCGGCCAACACGCGCGTCGACGAGATCCTGGCCGCCTGGAAGCGCTAGCGACCATGCCGAGGGACTGGGCTCCGCGGGTCACCGGGCGGGCCGGACGCGTATGACGCCGGAGAGACAGCTCGCGTCCTTCATCGACGCCTACTCGCCGGAGGTCGCCGCGGTGGCGAAGGCCACGCTGGTCACGATGCGGAAGCGCCTGCCGGGCGCCGTCGAGCTGGTGTGGGACAACTACAACGCCCTGGCGATCGCCTTCGGGTCATCCGAGAAGCTGGCCGATGTCATCTTCTCGATCGCGCTCTACCCGCGTTGGGTCAGCCTCTTCTTCAAGCACGGGGCGACGCTGGCCGATCCCGAGAAGCTGTTGAAGGGGAGGGGAGATGCGATGCGCCACATCGTTCTCGAGGGTGCCGCCAGCTTGAACCGCGCCGCCGTTCGGAAGCTGATGGACCAGGCCCAGGCGTCGGCGAACAATCCGATCGATCCCCAGGGCAAGCACCGGATCGTCATCAAGGCGATCTCCGCGAAGCAACGTCCACGACGGCCTGGTCGGCCGTAAGGCCCACGCCGCGGCCGGCTCAGCATCCGCCCGGCGCGGCCTTGGCAGAGAGACTGCTGGACCGCGTGCGCGGCGTGCTCCGCGCTCGTCATTACAGCCCACGCACAGAAGAGAGCCACGCGGCCTGGATTCGCCGGTTCATCCTCTTTCACAGCGTCGGCGAGATGTCGTGCGATCCGGCGGCCGACGCCGCCGGGCGGTGAGCTCGTGCCGCCGGGCCGCGGGCTGCCCCGGGGCCCCGCGCGGCCATGATACGCTCGGGCGCGAACCTCGCGTTCGCTGCTGGACGGCAGGTTCATTGGGCGCACGGTCGAGGGTCGCAGTGGGAGAACGTTCTACGAACCTGAGCCTTCAGCATCTTCCCCCTGGACAGGCATGGATCGCATCCGAGCTTGTGATGCGATCCTATCGGGCAGCAACGACGACCAACGACTCCGAAGAAGGTGTCGAAGAGTTCACGAGATACGCGTCCGCCGCTGGCATCAGCAGTCGAATGGGCCAAGGCAGTATCGTGGTGATGGCTCTTCTCGGTGCCGTCGCGATCGGCGTCGCAGAGGTCAGGAGGCCCGGACACATTGGACTCCTGTTCGTCTGTCCCGATCACCAAGGCCGCGGCGTTGGCCGCAGCCTGTGCGAGGCAGCCTTTGAGGCCGCCGCGCGAATGCTCCCTCTCCCGCCGAAGGTGACGGTGAACTCCGCCCCTGGAGCGGTGGCTTTCTACGAGAAGCTGGGCTTTCTGGTGAGCGGCGCGCTGACCGAGCTCAAAGGCATACGGTTTGTTCCCATGGAGAGGGAAGTCGGCGTCTGAGCGTGCAACAGCGGACGGGCCTGCGCCCGTCGCTGCACACGATGGCGCTGAACGGACCCGCCTCGAACACGCGGTCCGCCAGCACCCGCGGGCGGTCCGAGGCGACGCAATCGTCTTCGCGGACCACGCGTGTGGTGTTGGGCCTATGCGGCGGAGCTCGACACTGAGAGCGAGCGCCTGGTTGTGCGCATCGTCGGAACCGGCACCGGCTGCTGGGGCAGGAGAGATGATCGCAGGAGGCGTCGAAGGCCGCGGGGAAGCCGGCCGTGTACCACCAGGCGCAGCTCCCAGGCGGATGCTGCTGGTCAGCTCGAAGAGGTCGGACGAAAACGCATAGGTCCCGTGCGCCGCGGAAGAGCGCTCCCCCCTTCAGCCCAGGCCGTGGCGCTTGAGCGCCTGCTGGCGCAGCGAGACGTTCAGGAGGTGGTGACGCACCACCGCGAACATGGCCGTCGCCGTGAGCACCGAGACCGCCAGATCGTGGAGGTGGCGGTCCTCGCGTCCGGGCGTGTGCAGCATCAACGCAAACCCGAGCAGCGGGATCACCAGGACCACCGACAGGAGCTGCCAGTAGCCCCGGACCTTTTGCCCCTTCAGCGTCAGCCGGGTGCAGGCGGTGTCCTCCACGGCGAGATCGCGCAGCGTCGCCTCCCGGACGACCAGGTTGCGTTCGTTGCAGAACTCCTCGACGTTCCGCCGGTGGCGGCCGAGCAGGTCGACGACGTCGACGTTCTGAACCTCGGCGCGCCGATAGCGCGGGCCGACGTCCCCGGACAGGCCGGCGCCCGGGCAGGCCGTCTGCACCATCCCGCCGCCGTGCAGCAGGGTCACCGCGCCGAATCTGACCGGCTCGTCGAGGACGACCCGGTGCAGCGCGACGAAGGTTCTCCCATCGGCGGCGGCCAGCCAGCGCTCACCCTGCAGGGACTGCCGGTGCCAGCGCAGCGGCGTGTTGAACCAGCAGGTCTCCGTCGTCGTGCCGAGCGGCTTGAACCCGGCCGCGACCAGCTGACTGAATCGCAGCCGATAGCTCGGATCACCCGGGCCAGGCTCGACGCTGAACGGGTCCTCGAGCACAACCACCCGGACCGGCCGCCACCCGATGCTCACCATCAACAGAGGGACGAGCATCCAGATCAGCCCCAGCGCGGCGGCGGCGCAGAGGATCCAGTCGATGGCGACGGTCGCGGGCACCGTGCCCTCAGCCCCGCAAGGAATGCATCAGCGGATCGCGCGGAACCACGCATCGATCAGGAACTGGCAGACGACCAGGAGCAATCCCGCGAAGAGGCCGATGCCCACCATCTTCACCGCGAAGCCAGCGCTCCCCATCAATCGCCGCTCAACCCCGAACCGCCGCGCCAGGACAGACATCTTTCTTTACCTCCAGATGGCACGAAGGTAGCTCGGGCGTCGTCAAGGGGTGGTTTCGGAGCGGAGCAAGGTGTGTAAAACCTGGCTGGCGGTGCTAGCGTTCGAGTCCTGACTCTCCGGACCGAGCTCTCGCTGGTGCTGTCGTCGCTGCTGGTCGTGTCGATCGGCCTCGCGGGCGGGACCACCATCTACCAGTCGGCGCGCACCATGCGCCGCGAGCTGACCACCGAGTACCAGCTGTTCGCCGAGAACCGCGCCTTCGCGCTGCGCGACAACTTCGAGATCCTCGAGGACGAGCTCAAGCGCCTGGCGCTCTTGCCGGAGATGAACCCGACCGATCCCGATCTGCTGCAAGAGGAGCAGATCCTGGCCGGCGCGCACGCCCACTCGGTCCTCTACAACGCGGCGGTGCTGCTGCTCGACCGCAACGGCCACTGCGTGCGTTCGGTCCCCGACCAGTCGGCCTTCGGCGGCCAGTCGTTCGGGGATCGCTCCTGGTTCCGCTCGGTGCGGGGCGGGGAGGCGGGGCCGCTCTTTCGCATCACCGACGAGCCGACGCTGGGACAGACGCTGAAGATCGTGCAGCCGATCGTCCGCGGCGGGACCTTCACCGGCGCGCTGGTCGGGGTCATCGCGCTCGCCGAGAACAACCTGATCGCGCCGACCTTTCGCGAGAACCTGCCGCGCGACACCGACGCGGTCCTCATCGACGAGGACGCGCAACTCGAGCGGGCAGGGGGCGTCATCTATCCACCCGGCCGGCCGCGGGTGATGGGCGGCTCCAGCTGGGCTGAGGCGATCACCGCCGCCTCCTACGGACAGAGCGGGACGCTGATCGGCGAGGCCAATGGCCAGAAGGCGCTGTTCGCCTACGCCCCGGTCGGCGGCGGGACCCGGTACGCGGTGGTCTTCTCCTGGCCCTGGCGGACGCTGACCGCCAACATCGAGCAGCAGGGAGCGACCCTGGGCGGGATCCTGGTGTTCGGCATCCTGGTGGCGACCATCGCCGGCGTGCTGCTGTCGGCCTACCTGACCCGGCCGCTGCAGGCGCTGGCCGCCGGGGCGATCCGCATCGCGCGCGGCGAGCACCTCCCGGCGGCCTCCACCCCGCGCCCGGCGGGGACCGAGGAGATCTCCACGCTGCTGGGCGCGTTCGAGCAGATGGAGGACTCGATCCAGAAGCGCGACCAGGAACTGCGCGAAGCGGCCGGAATGCTGGAGCAGCGCGTCCGTGACCGCACGCAGGAGCTGGTGGCGACGCAGGCGGCGCTGGTCGAGGCCGAGCGCTTCGCGGCGATGGGCAAGACCTCGGCGGCGATCGCGCACGAGCTGAAGAACGCGCTCAACGGCCTGGGGATGGCGGTCGAGCTCATCGCCCAGGATCCCTCCAACACCACGCGGGTGGCGCGCTTGCGCCCGCAGGTGGTCGGCGAGATCGCGCGCCTGCGCGACGTGGTCGATTCGCTGCTCTCGTTCTCGCGCTCGCCGCGCATCGAGCGCGCGCCGGCGGATCTGGCGGCGGTGGTCGCGCGCGCGTCGGAGGCGGTCACCGACCTGGTCGCCGACCGCAGCGTCGTCCTGACCGTCAACGCGCCCCCCACGCTGCCGTTCCGCTGCGACGCCCACAAGATCCAGGGGGTGATGGTGAACCTGATCAAGAACGCCGTCGAAGCGGGGCGCACCGTCCTGGTCTCCGTGGGGGCGCGCGGCGGCGAGGCGCGCATCGAGGTCTCCGACGACGGCCCGGGGCTGTCGCCCGAGGCGCGCGCCCACCTGTTCGAGCCGTTCTTCACCACCAAGCCGAACGGCACCGGGTTGGGGCTGCCGACCTCGCGGCGTTTCGTGGAGGCGCACGGCGGGGCGATCGACGTCGGCACCTCCGAGCTGGGGGGCGCTCTCTTCCGCGTGCGGCTGCCGCTCGAGGTAGAACCCAACCTGGAGAGCGATCGCGCGGAGGCAGCCGGGATTCGCCCGGCGGAGTCCGTCGCGGGGGGGAGCGGGGACCCTCTCAGGGTCCCCGAAAACAGATGAAACCGACCGTCCTGGTGATCGATGACGAGAAGACCTTCCGCATCGTGGCGGAGGAGGCCCTGTCGGCCGAGGGGTTCACGGTCACCAGCGCCTCCAATGGCCAGGCTGGCCTGGCCGCCTGGCAGCGCGAGCCGTCCGATCTGGTGATCCTCGATCGCCACCTGCCCGACACCGACGGCATCGCGATCCTGGAGGTGATGACCCGCGAGTCGCGCGAGAAGAACATCGACTCGCTGATCGTGGTGGCCACCGCCTACGCCGACGTCACCAGCGCGGTGCAGGCGCTCAAGCTGGGGGCGTTCGACTACCTGTCGAAGCCGCTCCAGCTCCCGGAGTTCCTGGTCACCGTGCGCAAGGCGATCGAGGCCCAGCGGCTGCGCGCGCAGGTGCGCCAGCTGACCGGGCGCGCGCAGGCGGCGATGGGCGATCTGGTGGTCGGCTCCTCAGCCGCCATGAAGAAGGTGATCGACATGGTCGACAAGGTCGCCGAGGCGCCCGACACGACTGTGCTGATTCAGGGCGAGTCAGGGACCGGCAAGGAGCTGATCGCCGACCTCATTGCGCGCCGGACAATCGGCCGCAAGGACGGCCCGTTCGTGGAGATCAACTGCGCCTCGGTGCCGGAGAGCCTGCTGGAGAGCGAGCTCTTCGGCCACGAGCGCGGCGCCTTCACCGACGCCAAGACGCAGAAGCGGGGCCTCTTCGAGGAGGCCGACGGCGGCACGTTGCTGCTCGACGAGGTGGGCGAGATGCCGGTGGCCACCCAGGCCAAGCTCTTGAAGGTGCTGGAGGAGATGACCTTCCGGCGCCTGGGCGGCACGCGCGATCTGTCGATCAACGTGCGGGTGGTCGCGGCGACCAACAAGGAGCTGGCCGACGAGGTCGAGCGCGGCGCGTTTCGCCTCGACCTCTACCACCGCCTCGACGTGTTCCACATCCGCGTCCCGCCGCTGCGCGAGCGCCCCGAGGACATCATGCCGCTGGCCACCCACTTCCTGGCGCGCTTCGCCACCCGGATGCGCAAGCCCGCGGCGAGGTTCGCGCCCGAGACCGAGCGGCTGCTGCTGGCCTACGACTACCCCGGCAACGTGCGCGAGCTGCGCAACGTCATCGAACGGGCGGTCATCCTGTCGACCCAGGAGGTGATCGGCGACGACTGCATCGTGATCTCCGGACCGTCACGCAGCAGCGCCGCCAGCGCCGCGCCCCCGTCGTTCTTCTCCATCGACGTGGACGGCGCCGGCAAGCCCCCCGACCTCGACGCCCTCGAGCGCGCCTACATCGCGCGGTTGCTGACGTTCGCCGGCGGCAACCGCACGGCGGTCGCGCGGTTGCTCGGGGTTTCGTACCCGACGATCGCCAAGAAGATCGCCGACTACGGGCTGGCGTAGCCGGTTGCCCGCCGCCGTTCGTGGTCTACCCGCCGCTGGGGATCATGTAACTGGTCAGCTCCTCCAGGTGCCCCGTGGTGTTCGACTCGCGGATCTTGCCGACGCCGGGCACGAACCACTGGCTCTTGGCGGTGCCGTCGGAGGTGTCGGTGCGGGTGATCTTGAGCGCGCTGAACGTCCCGGCCGGCACGGTGACCGTCTCGTTGACGGCGTCGGTGGTCCAGTTCTCGGTGATCGTCTTGTTGGTGGCCGGCTTGCTGGCCGAGGTGTGGGCGTCCATGTAGCTCAAGGTCCAGGCCGCGCCCGCCATGAGGTGGTCGGGTGATTCGTCGACCCGCAGATCGTACGGCGTGTACCAGTCCTCCGACGACATCACGCCGTTGGCGTCGACCTGCTGGTCGTGGTGGCGGCGCACGTCGGTGGCGGTCGACTCGTACCAGGTCAGCTGGGTGCTGGTCTTGATCGTCTCGCTGACCTTGTAGCCCATGATCCCCGCGGCGATGCCGCCGATGTCCTCGTACGACTCGACGGCGCTGTTCTTGACGTAGGCCACCCCGGTGTCGGTGACGTTGTAGACCCAGGTCGTCCCCACGACCAACGGCTGGTAACGACCGCTCGTCACCAGCGGCACCGCGCCGTCAGCCGCCAGCGCTCCGCTGCTTCCGCCGCTGCCGCTGGTGCTCCCCACGCTTCCGCCACTTCCGCTGCTGCTGCACCCGGCCCCCGCCACCGCCGCCAGCGCGGCGAAAGGAATGATCTTCACCACCAAGAAACGCATGCTCGTGCTCCTTCCTACGTTGCCCCCATTGCCCCGTTCCCCTCGGGCCCGCGCCGCGGCTATGTGGCGGCGGGAGCCATCTTCCCTTCGTCGACCGTGACGGCGTGGATGCCGGCGATCTGCGTGTCGGCCAGCTGCCGCAGCACGGTGGAGGCGTCCATCGTCTCGCCGAGGACGGTCTCCATCACCAGCCGCCCCGGGCCTGGATTCCCGGTGGGGAGCTCCAGCACCCGCGCGCCCGGAAACGCCAGCTTGATCTGGTCCCAGGCGCTGCGCGGGTCGTCGAGCTGCACCGAGACCCGCACCAGGCGCAGCCGCGCCCGCCGGCCGAGGTCGAAGAGAGCCAGCACCACCCCTGCGAACAGCGTCGCCACCACCGCCATGGGGACGGCACCGAGACCGCAGGCCATGCCGACGCCGATCATCACGAACATCACCGCGGCGTCGCGGGTGTCCTTGATCCCCGAACGAAACCGGATGAAGCCGCCCAGACCGACCAGGCCGAAGGCGCGCGCCGTGCTGTGGCCGATGACCACCACCATGAGCGCACCCGCCAGCGCGATCAGCGTCTGCGCCTGGGCGACCTCGCGCGCGGGCGGCAGCGCGTTGGGCAGGAGGCGCCGCCAGGGGCGAAAGCCCAGGAAGGCGCCCAGCAGCGACGCGATCACCATCCGCACCAGCACCACCTCGAACCTCGAGGTGCCCATCGTCTCGAGCCCCAGCGTGTCGTTGAGGTCGAAGGGCGACATACTCAGGCCGCCATCACGGAGAGCGTGAGATTGGCGCCGGTGGCGATGATGGCCGCCTGCTTGAGCAGCGAGATCTGGCCGGCGAATCCGGCCAGGGCGCGGTCGAGGAGCTCGCGCCCGCGCGCGCCGTTGACCAGGACGCCCAGGCTCTTGACCACGCTGGGGGGCCAGATCTCCAGGCAGGCCTCGCGGATCTCCCAGGCGGTGTCGTGATCGAGGCCGATCATCGAGTCGAGCGCCTCGCGGCAGCGCATGGCGGTTCCGGTGCGCAGCGCCCAGGCGCGCGCGTCGTCCATCCCGGCGATGGTCGAGAGCACGGCCTTGGGGGCGCGCCCGACCGCGCGCTCGCGCCAGAGCCAGGCCTTGTCGCTGCAGAGCCCTCGCAACGACGCGATGGCGGCCACCGGTGCCACGTCGCGCGCCGACTTGCGCAGCTTCCAGGCCTCCGGTCTGTCGAGCCCGGTCACCGAACGGGCCAGGGCGCGCGCCCGGATATAGTTGCCGGCGGCGCGCCCGGGGCCGCCCTGCTCGGCGATCCAGCGCGCGCGAAGATCCCAGGCGCGTGGCACGTCGAGCAGCGCCAGCGAGGCCACCACCGCCTCCGGCACGCGCTCGAAGAGCTCGGCGCGCAGGGCCCAGGCGGTCTCGTCGTCGAGACCCTCGAGGCTGGAGGCCACCTCGGCCGGCGCGATGTCCGCCAGGAGCTCACGCATGGCCCAGGCCTCGGTGGCCTCGGCGGCCATGTCGGTGAGCGAGCTCGCGACCTCGGCGGGGGCCGATTCGACCAGCGCCCGGCGCAGCTGCCAGGAGGTGGCGTCCGACAGTCCGCGCAGCCCGCGCGCCACGATCCGGGGGACCGTCGCGGAGAAGGCGAGGCGGCGCTGGTCGATCCCTGGTCCCGCCGTTCCTGACAGCACGTAAGCCGCCAGGCCGGGCTCCGAGCGCGCGCGCCGATCGACCCAGGCCAAGAAGGCGTCCAGCGCCGAGCGAGGGCCGTCGACCTGCGGGACCGCGGACGGTGGGGCGAGGGTGGCCAGACGCGCGCGCGCCTCCTTGATCGCCGCCTCGCGGTCGATCATGGCGCGCGCGATGGCGTCGACGATCGCGCCGACCACCTGGTCCAGCGCGGCATCGCTGTTCTCGACGATGATCCAGCGCGCGCTGTCACGCCCGGCCAGGGCGCGGTAGCCAGCCCGCAGGCGGGTTTGCAGACCGCTGCCGGTCAGCCCCTTGCGCGACACCGGCCGGCGGTCGGGCGAGAGGATCTTGGCCACCTTGCGCCGCCCCCGCGCCACCGACGGGTCGACGTCGATGAGGAAGGCCAGCTCCGGCCAGAGTCCCCCCGCGGCCGTGGCCAGCACCGGGTCGATCTCCTGGCTGGGAAGATCGCGCCCCGCCTGCGCCAGCACCTCGGCGGTGTAGAGGTAGCGATCCGCGATGACCACGTCGGCGCGTCCGAGCGCCGGGCGCAGCACCTCGTCGGCCAGCTGGACCTCGCGGGCCACGTAGAGCATCAGCTCCGCCCGCGGGGAGAGCGCCATGTTGCGGGCGTCCCGGCAGAAGTCGCGAATCCCTTGCGTCACCTTGGAGGCGAAGGCCCCCTCCTCGCGCAGATGCTCGACCGTGAGGCCGCGCTCGCGCAGCATCTTGGCGACGCGATTCGAGATCGTCGTCTTGCCACTGCCGTCGATCCCCTCGAATACGACAAACATCCTTCTCACCTCACGCGGCCACGAAAGACCCGACTGCGAACAGCGGTGACGCCGGGGCGGCTGGCGCCAGGCCGTCGCTCTCTTGACTCACCTCGCCGGTGTGACCGAGCGCGGTCATCCCCATGCGGAACTTGGAGAAGCTGTCGGCTGGCTGCAGTGACTCCAGCGCCGGCCCCAGCCAGAACGGCATCTCGCCGCTGTGTTTGATCTCCAGGACCCGGGCCGGAAACATGGCGATCACCTCCCGGTCGCGCGGCGCTGCCAGCGAGCCCGGGTCGCCGATCAGTTGCGGCCGGCAAAACGTCAGATTCTCGTCGAGGGTGATGCGGATGCGGCGGGCGTCGGCCGTCAGGCAGAGACGCCGGTACCAGGTCGCCAGGCGCGGGGCCATCGTGGGAAGCGCCAGCTCGCGGGCAAGCTCGGTCTGCCCGGCGGTCATGTTGGACGAGGGCCCCACGGCACGCGCGGCCAGCATCCGCGCGATCTCGGCCGGCGAGGCGGCCAGGCGCACCTTGCGGCGCACCGGGCCGTCATGCTCTTTCAGCTCCACGAACGCCACGCCCGAGAGGATCGGCGCGTCCTTGGGGCTGGCCGCGATGGCGTACTCGCGGATCCGGAGCCGCCGCGCCGGCGCCCCCTCGCCGGTTCGAAAGTACGTCAGGTCGTCGGTGTCGAGATAGGTCGTACGTGTGTACGAGATGGGCCGGGCGGGATCGTAGATCTCGATGGCCGTCCGCGCGGCGATCGTGTTGAGGAAGCGGCGCATCTCTCCGTGGGAGAGCAGGAAGCGCAGCTCGTGATCGAACGGGTCGCTGTTCGCTGCCTTTGAGCCCGCTGTCTTTTGGCTCGGCGTAGACGTTTCGACGGCACCACCCATGTCGTTTCACCTCCGCTTGAGATATCCGCCGGACGGGAAGCCGGTCGCACGAGCGTGAGCATGTGCAAGTCAAATGCCGATTGCCGCGCCGCAAGGCACGGGGGGTTGGCCCATCGCCGGCGCCCGGCCGTTACCGCGGCGTAATCCGCTCAACCAGGGGCGGTTACCGATCGTCGATCGCGTCGAGCGCGCCGAATCCACCCCGCGCGGCGAGGCGCGGGGCGAGGCCGGACGAGCGCTCGAGGGGCCTGCCGGCCGCCTGTGCGAGCAGCGCGCGTCGCCCCACGACGACGATCGATCGACGGGCGCGGGTCACGGCGGTGTAGATCAGCTCACGCGAGAGCAGGGGCAGGTCAATCTCGGGCAGGATCAGCGCCGCCTGATCGAGCTCGCTCCCCTGCGCCTTGTGGACCGTGGTGGCGTAGGAGATCGCCACCGCGCCGCGCAAGGTGGCGGCCGGGAAGAGCGCCAGCGTCGACTGATGCGGGAAGGCGAACATCGCCGTCGGCGCGCCGTCATTCTCGGCCTGCGCGACCAGCAGGGCGACCCCCTGGTCGCCGTTCATCAAGCCGCGATCGTAGTCGTTCTCGATCATCATCACCGGCGTGCCGGGCGGAAGAGCGTCGGGAGTGGCTTCGTCTCCCAGCTCATGCGCGGCGCGGCGGACGAGCAGCTCATTGATGCGATCGGCCCCCGCCTGACCAACGCGGGTCACCGTCAAGAGGCGCGCGCGGCGGTGGCGAGCGAGGAGCGCGTTCGCCAGCGCGGTGCCGGCCTCGTCGAGCACGCCGCGCGCGACCTGAGGGATCCGGCGGGGCTGCAGCATCGCCAGGGTGGGGTGAACGTGCCGCGCATACCAGTGGTCGACGAAAGAACCCAGCAGGCGGTGGCCGTGACCGTCGCGGGTGTCGGGCTCGCACTGCTCGAACCCGACGAAGGTGAGCGCCTCGATTCCGGCCAGGCCCGCCGCAGCCTGCCGCGCGGGCGGGGCCTTGCCGGCGGCGATCTGCCGGGCGGCCTCCAGGATCTCGGCGCCGGCGGGATCGTCGGGGCTCATGCGGTGGCTCTCGGGCAGGCGGAGCGCGAGGGGCCCGAGGTCGCGCAGGACGCTGCCGGCCTGGATCGCGGGCAGCTGATCCGCATCGCCGATCAGCACCAAGCGCGCGTCGGGACGCAGCGCCCGCACGAGCTGCTCCACCAGCATCAGATCGACCATCGACGCCTCGTCGACGATGACGCCGGCGTGGGGCAGCCGGTTGTTCTCGTGGTGGCGGAACGCGCCGCCGTGCAGCGCGCGGCGCGCGGAGAAACCCAGCAGGCGGTGCAGCGTGCTCGGCGCCGGTGTCTCGAGTCCATCGGCGACGAGCCCCTCGGCGATCCGGTTGGCCGCCTTGCCGGTCGGGGCGGCGACGGCGATCATCTCCGCCGAGAGCCCCGCCGCGCGCCAGGCGCGGACGATCCCCCCGATGAGCGCGGTCTTCCCGCTGCCGGGCCCGCCGGTCACGACGGTCAATGGCCGCGCCAGCGCTGCGGCGATGGCGGCGCTCTGCGCGGCGGTCCAGGGACGGCTGGGGAGCGCGGCCGCGGCCAGCGCGGTCGCCGCGTCGACGGCCTGGTCGCCGAAGGGGGGAACGGCGGTGGCGATCCGCGCGGCCAGCGCGTCGGCCAGGCGCTCCTCCAGCCGGAGGTCACGTTCCTGATAGAGACAGCCGTCGTCGACGATGAAGGGACGGTGGTCCCCCAGACGTCCGACGAGTGGTGCCAGCGCAGGCTCCAGGGCGAGACGGTCGGCCAGACGACCCGCCAGGGCAGCGGCCGCCGCGCGATCGGCGAGGGTGGCGCCCAGCCGCTCGAGCCGCGCCTCGAGCCCGCTTCCCGTCCCACCGGTGAGCGCCAACCGCGTCGCTCCCTCCGCCCGCGCCTCGCACGAGGCGAGGACCAGCAGCGCGAACGCACGGCGCTCGGTCCCGGGAAGCTCCCGTGGCCAGCCGGCGGCTTCGAGCGCGAGAAAGAGCGCCTCGCGATCGACGTCGCCCCCGGTCAGCGCCGCGGCCCAGGCGGGCGGCCAGCTTCGGTCGGGCGCGCTCACGGCGCCTGCTCCGCGCCGAGTCTGGCGGCGATCTCGACGCCCCAGACGGAGAGCTCGGCGAAGGTCGGGCGGCGGCTGCGGACGGCGCCCGCGCCCGGCAGGCCGCGCACGAACAGGTAGAGCGTGCCGCCGAAGCGGGCCTGGTACTCGGCCTCGCTGGCGATGCCGAGCATGCGGACCAGCGCCAGCGCGTAGAGCTGCTCCTGCAACGCGTAGTTCTTGGCGACGTGGGCCTCGACGACCGCCTGGTCCCAGCTGGGGAGGCGATCGGTCTTCCAGTCGCCGAAGTAGACCCGCCCCTCGTGCTCGAACAGCAGGTCGACGAACCCCTTGACGTAGCCGCGGTCGGCGCCGCCGGCCGCCTCGGGGAAGGGGAACAGGAACTCCATCTCGCGCGCCTCGCGCCTGGCGTGGGCCAGTCCGGGAAGAACGCCACCGACGACCGGGAGCGGCGTGGTGAGCGCGGCGTGGGCCAGGCGCGCGGCGGCCAGCAGGTGCCGCGGCTCGCGCCCGTGCCGGCGCAGCGTCGCCTCGAGCAGCGCACGGATGTCGTCGCGCGCGGCCCAGGCCTCGAAGCCGTCGGTCGCCCGCAACGTCTCGAGCGGCACCCGCTCCAGCAGATCGTGGACGAAGACCCCCGCCCGCGCGCCGCCCGGGAGATCGTCGTCGGCGAGCGGCGGCGCATCGTTCGTCTCGTCGTGAATCTCCGTCGGTGGACGGTAGCCCCCTTCGGACTGCTTGATGCGGCTGTAGGAGGTGAGGGTGGGGCCGGCCCGGCGTCGCCGCAGCTGCGCCAGCTCCGCCTCGGGGACGGCGGTGGTCGAGGCCGTCGGCGCTCCGGGCTTCGAGGTCGTCTTCGACGCCGTTTTCGAGGCACCTGGCTTTTCGACGTCGGGCCGCCAGCCGACCAGACCCAGCAACGCCAGGCGCGGCCGTCCGCCGTCGCCCGAGCCACGCGGATCGATCGGCACGTCGCGCATCTCGAAGTGCCGCCGCTGCCCCTCGTCGGCCCGCAGCGCGCGCAGGCGGCGGTTCACGTGGCTGTAGCCGCCGCTCAGCTTCCAGTTGATCTCCCGGGTTCCCCCCTCGATCGGGGCGTCGCTCTCGCCTTCGCCGGAGAACGGCAGGTAGAGCCGCCGCCGGGCGCGCGTGAGCGCCACGTAGAAGAGCCGCTGATCCTCGCTCTCGCGCTCGCGCTTGATGAGCGCGGCCAGCGCGTTGGTCCTGGGACGGCCCGCCATCGCCACCCGCGAGCCGGCGTCGGTGTAGTGACGAACCCCCTTGTTCGGCGACGGGCTGTAGCCGCCGTACAGAAAGACCACCTCGGCCTCCAGCCCCTTCGCCTTGTGCATGGTCATGATCTGGACGGCGTCGTGGTCGCTCTCCAGGCGCTGGACGTTTCCCTCCTCCGCCTCGGGCACCAGCAGCTTCTCGCACAGCGCCGAGAGGCGGCGGACGACGTCGCCCAGAGGCCGGGCGGCGCGCGCGGCCTCGGCGGAGAGGACCTCGAACAGGTGGCGGATGTTCACCAGCCGGCGCGCGCTCTCACCCATGAAGAGCTCGCGTGAGATGACGCCGCTCTCGTCGAGGATGCGCGCATAGAGGCGACCGAGCGGCTCGCGCGTGGCGGCCGCGTGCCAGGAAAAGAGACGCGCGAAGAGGGGGTGATCGCCCTCGGCTCCCGCGGCCGCCGGGAGATCGGCCAGCGAGAGCCCGAAGAACGGCGTCAGCCAGGCGCGCAGCCGCTTGGCCGGATCGCGTGGGTCGGCGACGGCGCGCAGGAGATCCCGGACCTGCCGCGCCTCGGGCGAGGCATAGAGGCCCTCCTGGTTGTAGATGACGGCGGGAACCCCGCGGGCGCCGAGCGCGCCGGCGACCGCCTTCGCCTCGACCCAGGTTCGGGTCAGCACGAAGATGTCGCTGGCGCGCAGCGGCTCCGCGCCTGGCAGCGGCTCTGCGCCAGCCAGGAGGTCGACGATCTCCCGCGCCACGGCCTGGGCGAGCCCCTCGCGAACCGCGCGCATCGGCAGCCGGGCGACATCCTCGTCGGCGGTCACGCGCAGGAGCGTGACGGGTGCTGGCGCGGGGATCGGCGCCGGTGTGGGCGGCGGGTCGTCTTCGGGGCCGTACGTGACCGGCGGGTCGTACTTGATGTCGCCGTGGTTGAAGAAAGGGTCCGCCGCCGTCTGATCGAGGATGGCGTTGTAGGCGTCGATGACGGCGCGGGTGGAGCGAAAGTTGCGCGTCAGGTGGTGTGCCTCGTCGGACGCCGCCACGGTCTCGCGGGCCTCGACGTAGGTCGCCACGTCGGCCCCTCGAAATCCGTAGATGGCCTGCTTCGGATCGCCGACCAGATAGAGCGGCCTGGCTGCGCGCTCATCGAAGATCCTTCGAAAGATCTCCCACTGGATCTGGTCGGTGTCCTGAAACTCGTCGACGATCGCCAGCCGGTACCGCTGCCGCAACGTCGCGGTCAGCTCGCTGCCGCGCGGGCCGTTGAGCGCGTCGTTCACCAGCGTGAGCATGTCGTCGAAGTCGTAGAGCCCCGCGGTCCGCTTGCGCGCCGCCAGCCGGGCGGCGACGGGCGGGACGAAGAGCTGCGCCACCGCGGCCTCGAGCGGAATCGCCGCGTCGGCCAGCTCCGCGACCGCGGCGACGACCGGCCCCGTTCGCCGCTCGAGCCGCTCGCTGACGAAGGCCAGCAGGTCGTCCTTCCCCGAGGGCAGATCGAGGGCGGCCAAGAATCGCCCGGTGTGGCCGTCGCTCTCGAACCGGCGCGTGGCGGCGTGGAGCGTGCGCAGCCGCGCGCTCACCGCCTTGGCCGTCGAGCCGTGCATCCCGGTCGTGCTCGCGTCGAGCTCGGCTGGCGTGAGGCGCGCGAAGGCCCGCGCCGCGGCGGCGATGCGCTGGGGATCGAACGGCGTTCCCCAGCGGGCGCGCAGCTGGTGCGCCCGGTAGAGGAGCGCCTCCAGGCTGTCGACCGTGGCGGCGCTTCCCCCCCGGGCCAGGTAGGCCTCGAGGTAGGGGGTCTGCGCGCCGTCGACGGCCAGCTCCTGGCGCAGCACCTCGGCGAAGGCGGCGGCAAACGCCGCGCGGCTCTCCACGCTCTGCTGGAGGAGCAGACGCCCGCCGGCGAAGGCCTGCTCGGTGAGCACCCGCTGGCAAAAGGCGTGGATCGTCGAGATCGGCGCGCTGTCGAGGCTGCGCGCGGCAGCGTCCAGCCGGGCGCGCGCCTGGTCGTCGATCGTCCAGACCGACGTGGCGCGCGCCGTCGATTCGCGCGCCGTCGCCACCTTCTTGATCAACGCGCCGATGCGGCGCCGCAGCTCGGACGCCGCCCGGTCGGTGAAGGTCACGACCAGCATCTCTTCCAGCCGGGCGTCGCCGCGGACCATGCGATCGACGACCAGGTGCTCGATCAAGAACGTCTTGCCCGTCCCGGCCGACGCCTCGATGACCGCCGAGCGCGCGCGCGCGATCCGGCCCAGCTCGGCGGGGAAGGGATAGAGGACCTTCGTCGGGGCGCTCATCGCGGCTTCCGCCTGGGGGGAGGATCTCGGGGCGCGAACGCCGCGAAGTAGGGGCCGAAGCGCCGGGTGACCATCTCGACGGCTTCGGCTTCGGGCGGCACGGGGTAGTCGCGCGGGTCGGGGATGGGCCCGTGATCGGAGGCGAAGCGGGTCCAGTTGTCGTCGCGCAGGACCAGGATCGACTGGCGCACCCCGACCGTCTCGCCTTTGTCGGAGTGGTCCTTCCAGTAAAAGACCCCCTCGCAGGGGAGAAAATAGGCGTGCACCTCGCGCAGCAGCTCGGAGGCCAGCCCGCCCAGGTAAACGCGGGCCGCCTCCCCCGTGGTGGGCAGGAAGAGGCGCTCCTCGACGGACGGCGTCCCGTCTTTCTCCGGCCTGATGACGACGGCGCGCGTCGGTGGTGACGCGCCGTCGTCTCTCAGCGCCGCCAGCGCGAGGTGGGTGAGGAAGGGGCCCAGCAGATCCCGTTCCAGCTTGTCCTGGCTGGTCGAGCTGGCCAGCGCGAGCACGATGCGCGATTCGTCGGCCGCCCGCGCCTGGAGCTCGGTGCGCCCCCCGATGGCGACCGTGGCACCCTCCGCGAGCGGGACCACCAGGGCCGGGCCAATCAGCACGTCGCGGCGGTGCTCGGGCGCGGCGCCCAGCCAGAGCGGCGCCGGCGCGGTCACGAGGCCCCCGGTCGCTTGCAGGAATCCGTCGCGCCAGCAGCGGAGGAGACCCAGGTGACGCTCGCGCAGCGCGCGGCCGAAGAGGCCGTCGGGGAGCTTCCCTGCGAGCGTCTCGAGGGTGGCGGCCCGGTCGTACGCTTCGACCAGCTGCTGATCGTTGTCTCGGTCCTGGCCGCCCTGAGCGGACTCGGCCAGGAGACCCGTGAGCACGTTGCGCAGAAACGGGATCGTCGAGGCGCGCGCCTCGTCGAGCGGCTCGTGCTCGCGGAGCGCCGCTTCGGCGTCGGCCATGGCGTCGGCTTCATCGCCGACCGGCAGGAGCACGCGCGCGGAGGCCTGCAGCGGGCACTCCAGGAAGCGGCGCAGATCGAAGAGCGTCAGCCCGCGGCGGGCGCGCGTCGCGGCGAGCGCCGGCGGGGGCGCGACCCAGTCGAGCTCGGCGGCCACGCTGGCCCAGGCGTCGGGGCCGAGCGCGCCGCGCAGCTCGCTGAGCGCCGGGAGCTGGCGCACGCCGCCGCCGGCCCGGCGCAGCGAGGCGCCGAGCGCCGCCGCCCGCCGCTCGCGCGCGGCGGCGGGGATCACCGCGCAGGCCGCTGGGTCCTCGTGCCGCGCCAGAGGCGGCCGCGCCCGCAAGATCTCGAACGGCGCTCCCGCCGGCGGCGATTTCGAGGCGTCCTCTCGGGCGCGGTCGGGCTCGGCCAGAGCAAACAGCGCCTCGACGACGGACGACGGGGCGCGCGGCTCGCCGGTGACCGCGTCGCGGGCCACGTACGAAAGGGTGATCCGCTCGCGCGCCGCCAGCAACGTCTCCAGGAACATGTGCTGGTCCTGCTCGCGCGGGGTGACGTCGCCGGCGCGCGGCGCGAAGGAACGAAGATCGAGCGCCCGTGTCTCGACAGGTGTGGGAAAGACCCGCTCGTCGAGACCGGCGACGAAGATCATCCGGAACGGCAGCGCGCGCATCGGGACGAACGAGGCGACGGTGACCCCCTCGGGCGAGCGGTGCCGCCGCGGCGTCCCCCCGAGGCGCGCCTTCACCAGCTCGGCGGCGACGCGGAAGCTGACCGGCAGCTCGGCGGGCAGGAACGCCGCGATGTCGACGAGCGCGCGGAGCGCGTCGCCCAGCGCCGCCTCCTCGTCGCCGGGCTCGGGGAAGATCGTCTGGGCGATGGTGCGCCGCAGGAGCGCCGCGTGGGTCTCGAAGGGCGCCGGAGCGCCGCGCGCCGCGTCCGCGAAGGCGATCAGCTCCCGGGCGATGATCCCCAGCGCGCGGGCGGCCGGCTCCAGGCCGGGGGGCAGATCGAACGGCAGCACCGCCTCACCGTCGAGGACGAAGGCGCGCTCCTCGCCGCTCCGCGGCCCGGACAGAAACGCGCCCAGCGCCAGCCGCCGCAGCCCCTGCTCCCAGCTGGTCCGATCGCGCGTCAGGTAGCTCGCGGCCTGATCGGAGCGGTCGGCGCCGCGGACGATCTCCAGCGCCTCGCACAGCGCCAGCCAGTCCTCGGGATCGACCTCGGGGAAGCGGCGCGCGACGGCGGGGTGCATCGCCACGCGCAGCAGATCCGGCCGCCCCAGAGAGCCGAGCGGCAGCTCCAGCAGGAGCCCGACCACGTCGAGGATCCGCCGCTCGGCGGGGCGGGGGAGATCGACGATCGTGTGCGGCAGGCGGGACGCCGCCTCGAACACCGCCTGCGCGAGCGGCAGGTAGACCGGCGCGCTGGCGGCCGGCACGATGACCGCGAAGTCGGCGAAGGTCAGGGTCTCGTCGGCCCGGATGCGCGACCAGATCTCGGCGGCGATCGTCTCCAGCTCCCGGCGCGGATCGGCCGCGGGGACGACGGTCAGGCTGTCGTCGTCGGGGCGCGCGGTCCGCGGAGAGACCGACCGGCGCTCGAGCACCGCCGCTTGAAACGCCGCCAGCCGCGGCGCGCGCGCGCCTGAGGGCGGGGCCACGAAGCGCGCGTCGACCTCGCCGCCGGCCAGGCGCGTGAGCAGCTGCACGTTGTCGCGCCCCGGACGCGCCCAGGCATCCAGCGGTGACTCGTCCGGCCCCGCCGTCGCCTCCGCCTCGCCCGCGGTGACGCCGTTGGGGCTGAGGGTGTAGACGTGCAGCTCGGTCGCGCGCGCCAGCGTCTCGAAGATCGAGCCGTAAAGGCGGGCGACGTACGAGATCCCGAACAGGTGCACCGCAGGCGGCGGTCGAAGCTCTTCGGCCGGCGTCCGGGCGAAGAACTCGGGCAGGGTCACCATCCCCTTGGCGGCAAAGAGGCCCCGCGGACCGTGCAGGGCCAGCCAGAGCGCGCTTTGCCAGCGCTGCAAGGCCTGGTCGGCCTCGGGGACCAGCGCCCCCTCCCGCCAGGCGGCCAGCATTTCGGGGCGCGAGAACGCGTACTCGTCGAACAGCGCCGCCAGCTCGGCGGCCAGCTGGACCCGCTTGCGATCGCGCGCGTCCCCGTCGGAGCTGTGCAGATAGTCACGCACCGGGCCCAGCTCGGGCCCATTCAACCATGCAAAATCATGGAACAAGCCCAGCAACGCCCCCTCGATGAGATCGCGGTCGACGATGGTGGCGTCGGGCGCGCTCTGCGCGGCGACCTGGCGCAGGAAGCTGCGCAGAAACCGGGTCTCGACGTTGGCCGCAATGCCCAATCGGCGCGCCAACCCTTGTTTGACGTACCCCTCAATGAGCGTGTTGGGGACCACCAGATTCACGGGATCGAACAGGCTCGTTCGCCCCGCACCGACGGTCCCCGCGAGCGCCTCGACCAGCGCCTCGAGGCGATTGGAGCAGCAAAACCGGATCACGCCAGGCTGTTCTAGTACAATTCGGGCGTGTCCCCATTCAGCATCTTGCTCGTCGAAGACGACTTCGACGTTCGAGAGGCGCTGGTGGAAACCCTGCGCGATCGGGGGTACCTCGTCGAGTCGGCCCCCGACGGCGAGCAGGCGATGCTCCTGCTGCGCGCCGGCGCCCGCCCCGGGCTGATTCTGCTGGATCTCATGATGCCGCGCATGAGCGGGTCGGAGTTCCGGATGGCTCAGCTGATCGATCCGGCGCTCTCCGGGCTGCCGGTCGTGCTGTTGAGCGCGGACGGGCGCATGGAAGAAAAGGCGGTCGCGCTCAAGGTTCAAGGCGCGATCCGCAAGCCGATCGATCTCGACCAGCTGTTCTCGGTCATCGAGCGCGTGCGCAGCGTCGGCGTGGCGGCCGGCGACG
Organism: uncultured Pseudomonadota bacterium; assembly: GCA_963847705.1. Lineage (GTDB taxonomy): Bacteria > Myxococcota_A > Polyangia > Fen-1088 > Fen-1088 > JADGRB01. The sequence continues at coordinate 256,629 of CAWKBC010000027.1, forward strand.
CGGCGGCTAGTAAAACAGACGCATGAAGCGGCGGAGCAGGCGCTTGGTCCGCGCCTGATAGGGGAAGCCGAGTTGCCGGGCGACGAACGGCGAGAGCCATCCCAGCAAGGGATGGTCCTCGACGATGGTTTCGATCCGGCAGAACTGGCGCAGCCCCTCGGCGCCGTGGCGGAACCCGAAGCCGCTCGCCTTGATCCCGCCCAGCGGCGCCTCGACGCAGAAGTAGTTGAAGAGCGCGTCGTTCACGCAGAGGCTGCCGGTCGCCACCCGCCGCGCCAGCGCCCGCGCCTTGTCGACGTCGGCTGACCAGACGCTGCCCGACAGGCCGAACGGCGAATCGTTGGCGATGCGCAGCGCCTCCTCGGGGCTCCCGACCCGCATCACCGGCAGGAGAGGGCCGAAGGTCTCCTCGCGCATGACCGCCATCTCCAGCGTCGCGTCGGCGATCAGCGTCGGGGGGAAGAACTGCCCGCCCCCCAGATCGGTCCGCCGCGCGCCGCCGGTCAGCACGCGGGCGCCGCGCGCGACGGCGTCGGCGATCTGCCCCTCGGCGCGGGCGATCTGCGGCGCGAAGGTGATGGCGCCGACGTCGACGGTCACCTCGCCGGCGCCGTCGCGCCCGGGGTCCGCCTGGCGCAGGCGTCCGATCTCCTCGGTCATGAGCGCCAGCAGGCGATCGGCGGCGGGCGCCTCGACCAGCACGCGCTCGGTGCGGATGCAGACCTGGCCGCTGCCGGCGAACCCGCTCCAGACGGCGGCGCGCGCGGCCCGCGGCAGATCGGCGTCGGCGAGCACGATCATCGCCGACTTCCCCCCCAGCTCCAGCACCGCCGGGATGAGGCGCGCGGCGGCGGCCGCCGCCACCTGCTTGCCGACGGCCGGGCTGCCGGTGAAGAAGATCATGTCGGCCGACGCCGTCAGCGCCGCGCCCCCGTCCCCGCGTCCGGCCACGACCTCGAGCACGCCGTCGGGGAGCCCGCAGCTCTTCCAGAGCGCGCCCACGCGCAGCGAAGTCAGCGGCGTGGTGTCCGACGGTTTCAGCACCACCGCGTTGCCGGCCGCCAGCGGCCCGATGCAGTCGCCATAGTTGTTGAGCAGCGGAAAGTTCCAGGGGCCGATGACGCCGACGACGCCGCGCGGGTGGCGGACGACGCGCGTCCTTTTGTTGGAGAAGATGAGCGGGTGGTGGAGCTCGTCGCGCAGCGCCCGCCGCCCCGCCCGCCCCGTGTAGTAGCGGGTCAGCTCGAGCACGTAAAACAGCTCGAACAGCTCGGCCTCGTAGCGGGTCTTGCCAGTCTCGGCGACCAGCGACGCCATCAGCTCGTCGTCGTCGCGCAGCGCGCGCGCGAACCGGCGCAGCGCGCGCGCCCGTTCGCCGAAGGACAGCGCCCCCCAGGCCGGCTGCGCCGCCCGCGCCCGCGCCACCGCCGCCTCGATCGCCGCCGGGTCGGCGCAGGGGATCTCCCGGATGATCTGGCCGGTGGCGGCGTTCTTGACGCGAATCGGATCGGGGGCGCTCACGGGGAGACATTACGTCGCCGAACGATGTCCCCCGTCAACCTCACCGGCACACAGCCGGGCCAGAGCGGCAGGGCGTTGAGGATCGGAAACCCGTTCAGCCACCCGCAGCCGCCCGCGATGGTGACGGTGAGGCCGACGACCGCCTCGCCCCCGGCCGCGGCGATCTGAGCGTTGATCTCGTCGGAGAAATCGCGCGTCGGCGGGGTCGTCAGCGCCGAGTAGACGAAGCCTGGGGTCGTCTTGCGGATGTCGAGCCAACCGACCTTGACCAACGTCCGCGCGTCGTAGGGGCGTCCGCTGGCATCGCGCACCACCGGCGAGAGGGAGAGCGGATAGCGCGCGCGATCCGCGGTGACGTTGACGCGCGCACCGGCGCACCCCGCGGCGGCGAGCGCGGCCAGCGCGCCGAACAGCAGGCGCGCGCGGGTCGTCACAGCGACGGACACGACGCTCCCGGGACGATGACTTCGGTGGCCTCGGCCTCGACCAGGACGTCGTAGATGTAGAACAGGAACGGCACGGTGACCTGCCAGGCGTGGGCGCCGAGCTTCGACAGCTGAAGGTCGTGCTGGCAGGGTGTCCAGTAAAGGAGCCGATCGGCCGAGACTCCGAGCTGACTGTCATCCGCCAGCCCCCAGAGGTAAGCCGGAAAGAAGAAGTCGTAGGAACGCCGCCGCCCCGCGATGGAGGCCAAAGCTACCGGTGCAGGGAGGCGTGCCCTTGGGCCGCACCCGATGCAGGGCACCGGGCCGAGCAAGACCGGCACCCGCAGCTCGGCGGTGCTCAACGACGTCGAGGAGCAACCCCCGAGGGCGAGCGCGACGACGACGGCAAGGGCGAGCGCGGGAACGGCGCCCGGGACGACGACAGCCGGTGCGGACCACCGCGGCACTCCTCGATGTTGAACGGGACGGGAGGCAACCACAAGCGCGGTCCGCCGACGGTCGGGGCGGGGTCTCCGTGATAGAATTTTGGGCGTGGCAAGCGTCGACAATCGAAAGCTGAGGAAGCTGCGCATCCTGGTGGCCAAGGTCGGTCTCGACGGACACGACCGCGGCGCCAAGGTGGTCGCGCGAGGCCTCGCCGACGCGGGGTACGAGGTGATCTACAGCGGGCTGCACCAGACGCCGGAGATGGTGGCCGCGGCGGCGGCGCAGGAGTCGGTCGACGCGGTCGGGCTCTCGATCATGTCGGGGGCGCACATGACGCACTTCCCGGCGGTGCGCGCCGCGCTGGACGCCCGTGGCGCGAACGAGGTCGTTCTCTTCGGCGGCGGCATCGTCCCCGACGAGGACGCCGCGGCGCTGAAGGCGGGCGGCGTCGCCGCCATCTTCACGCCGGGGACGTCGACCCAGGCGATCGTCGACTGGATCGAGCGCGAGCTGCGTCCGCGGGTCGAGGGAGCGGCGGCTTGATCCGCACCCTCCTGCGCGCAGCGTCGGTGGCGGCGCTGGCCGTCGTCCTGTCGTCGCCGGTGCGGGCCCAGGCGGGCGTGCAGCCCGAGGAGAACCGGATCGCCGACATCCTGCAGTCGACGCTGGTCGCGCACGGCGCCGAGGTGAACCGCTGCTTCGAGCGGGCGCTGGCCGACACGCTCGACGTCTCGGGCAAGATCGAGCTCTCGGTCGACGTCGGCGCGGCCGGCAAGATCACCAAGGCCGAGCCGGCCCTCGACGAGGTGAAGTCGCCCGTCCTGCTGGCCTGCCTGGAGGCGAGCGCGCTGACCTGGACGCTGGTGGGGATCGATCCCGGCAGCACCGTCGTGGTGCCGCTGGCCTTCGAGGGCCAGGCGGCCCAGTTCACCATCAAGGTCGCGGACGCGCCCGAGCACGGCCCGCCCGCGCCCAAGCGCAAGGCGGGCGGCTCGCCGCCCCCGGCCCCGCCGTTCTCGGTCAAGCTGCTGGTCGACGAGGCGACGATGCACGCCCAGAAGGCGGCGGTGGCGCAGCTGACCGTGGCGCCGGCCAACCGGATCGCGCTCCACCGCCACCCGGGCGCGGAGCTTCTCTACGTGATGCGCGGCCACGCGCGCGTGCTGGGCGCCGCCGGCGTGGCCCCCGAGAAGCTGGACGAGGGGATGGCGATATACATTCCCCCCGCGATGCCGCACGCCATCGAGAACATGGGGCGCCAGACGCCCGCGCTGCTGCTGGAGGTCTTCGTTCCGCCCGGGCCCGAAAAGGTCTTCCGAGATCCCAAGGATCCCGCCGGGCGCGCGGCCTTCGAGGTTCTTCACGACCCCAAGGTCGCGTCACCCGAGGGCGCCAAGTTCATCGTCGCCACGCCGACCGCCGGGGCGGCCCTGCCGCTCTTCGGCGGCAAGGGGAGGGCGACGCCGCTGCTCGACGTGGCCCACACCGGCGATCGCGCCGTCTACCTCGGCAAGCTGGAGGCCGAGCCGGGCGTCGAGGTTCCCCGTCACTCGCACCCCGGCGCCGAGGAGATCATCTTCGTCATGGCCGGAGCTGGCGAATTGACGGTGGGGAGCGAAAAATTCCCCTTCGAGGGGCCGGAGGCGCTCTACATTCCCGCCGGACAACCGCACGCCGTGAAGTTCACCGGGACCGACAAGGCCGAGATGGTGCAGATCTACGCGCCGGCCGGCCCCGAGGACCGCTACAAGGACGCCAAGACCAAACCATGATCGACTTCGAGCTGACCGACGACCAGCGCGTCCTGCAGAGATCGGTGCGCGAGCTCTGCGACCGGCTGATCGTCCCCCACGCGCACGACTGGGACGAAGAGGAGCGCTTCCCGCACGAGGTCATCAAGCCGATGGGGGAGATGGGCCTGTTCGGGATGCAGGTCCCCGAGAAGTACGGCGGCGCGGGGATGAAATGCCACGACTTCGTGGTGGCGCTGGAGGAGGTGGCGCGGGCCGACGCCTCGGTCGGCCTCACGATGGCCTCGCACAACTCGCTCTGCACGGGGCACATCTTCCTGGCCAGCACCGAGGCGCAGAAACAGAAGTACCTGCCCCGCCTCGCCAGCGGCGAGGTGCTGGGCGGGTGGGGGCTGACCGAGCCGGGCTCGGGCTCCGATGCCGGGGCCGCGCGCACGCGCGCCGTGCGGCAAGGCGACAAGTGGGTCATCAACGGCACCAAGACCTTCATCACCCAGGGGTCGGTCGGTGGCGTGTTCGTGGTGATGGCCTCGACCAGCCCCGAGAAGAAGGCCAAGGGGTTGACGGCGTTCATCGTCGAGCGCGGGATGCCCGGCTTTCGCACCGGCAAGAAGATCCACAAGATGGGGCTGCGCGCCTCCGACACGACGGAGCTGATCTTCGAGGACGTCACCGTCGGTGAGGAGCACCGCCTGGGCGAGATCGACAACGGCTTCTTCGACACGCTGAAGGTGCTCGACAAGGGGCGGATCGGCATCGGCGCCTGGTCGGTCGGCATCGGCCGCGCGGCGCTCGAGGCCTCCCTTCGCTACGCCAAGGAGCGGGTGCAGTTCGGCAAGTCGCTCTCCGAGTTCCAGGCCATCCAGCACATGCTGGCCGACATGGCGACCGAGCTGGACGCCGCGCGGCTTCTGGTTTGGCGCGCGGCCTGGATGCAGGACCAGGGGCAGCGCACCACCGAGGAGTCGTCGATCGCCAAGTACTACGCGGCGCGGGCGAGCGTCCGCGCCTGCAACGCCGCCGTCCAGATCCACGGCGGCTACGGCTACACCCGCGAGTTCGACGTCGAGCGCTACCTGCGCGACGCCAAGCTGGCCGAGATCGGCGAGGGGACCAACGAGGTCCAGAAGATGGTGATCGCGCGCGAGCTCCTGCGCACGGCGGCCGAGCAGGGCTAGAGGGCGTTGCCGTAAGGCGACGGTGAGCGAAGCGAACCATGGACATTGGCCCGACGACATGCCCGCCGAAGGTGGCCTGAGCGGGAGCCCCGTGGCGGACGCGGGCGTTCGGCAAGGGGAAGGCGCCGTGGAGGGCGGCGTCGAAGGCGGCGTCGAACGCTCCGTCGAACGCGCCGTCGAACGCTCCGTCGACCGCATCTTGGCCGGCGATCTGCGCGCGGCGGCCACGCTCATGCGGGCGCTCGACGACGAGCTGCCGGGCGCGCGCCAGGCGCTGCGCGCCATCTATCCCCACGGCGGGCGCGCCTTCGTCGTCGGGGTCACCGGCAGCCCCGGCGTCGGCAAGTCGACGCTGGTCTCGGCGCTGGTGGCGGCCTACCGCGCGCGCGGCGAGCGGGTCGCGGTGGTGGCGGTCGATCCCTCCAGCCCCTTCAGCGGCGGCGCGCTCCTCGGCGATCGCGTGCGGATGAGCCGCCACGCCACCGATGACGGTGTCTTCATCCGCTCGCTGGCCACGCGCGGGCACCAGGGCGGGCTTTCGCGCGCGACCTCGGCGTCGGTGGCGGTGCTCGACGCCGCCGGGTTTCCGGTGATCTTCGTGGAGACGGTGGGGGCAGGGCAGGCGGAGCTCGACGTCGCCGACGCCGCCGACGCCGTGCTGGTGGTGACGGCGCCCGGCCTCGGCGACGAGGTCCAGGCGTTGAAGGCGGGCCTGCTGGAGATCGCCGACCTGCTGGTGGTGAACAAGGGCGACCGCGAGGGTGCCGACCGGACGCTGGCGGATCTCACCGCGATGCTCGCGCTGGGGGCGCGCGCGGTGCCCCCCTTGCTCAAGACGGTCGCGGCGCGCGAGGCGGGCATCGACGAGCTCGTGGTGGCGCTGGAGCTCCTGCGGGCGCTCCCAGCCGCCGAGCGCACGGCGCGGCGGCGCCGCCAGGCGGCGCGACAGATCGTGGCGATCGCGGGCGAGCGGGCACGCGCGCAGGCGGAGGCGGCGCTGGCCGAACATGACGCCGCCGCCTCCGCCGGCACCGATTTGCGCTGGGGGCCTACAGTCGACGCTGTGGTGTTGCGCACGCTCGATCCCTGGAGCGCCGCCGACCAGCTCTTGGAGGTGTTAAAATACCAGCCATGAAGCCCCTCTCTCTTAAGGCAACGACGTCGATGCTGGCGACTCTGGGCCTGGTGGGGTGCGGCCTCATCAGCACCGACATCACCAAGGTGACGTTCGATCTTCCGACCGAGACGTACACCTTCGACACCGCGCAGTGGAACATCCCGCCGGCCCTCGATGGTCTGGCATTTCCCACCATCGCCTGCACGACCGACGACGACTGCTGCAACAACCCGCTGGCGAGCGCCGCCGGCCTCGACTGCACGATGACGAAGCTCGCGTGCACATCGGGCTCCTGCGCCGCTTCGCTCCCCGAGTCCCAGGCCACGATGATCAACCTGTCGACCGACGTCATGCCCAGCCTCTCCTCGTACACCTCGCTGGTCAGCATCTCGATCAGCAGCATCAAGTACACCGTCCGGAGCAACACCCTCAACGTCGCCGTCCCGCCGCTCTCCATCTACCTGGCGCCCAACGGGGTGACCGACCCGACCGATTCCCGGGCGCAGCTCTTCGGCACGGTCCCCACGATCCCCGCGGGAAGCACGCCGAACGGGAACGTCCAGCTCGTGTCGAACGCCGCCGCCGTGTTCCAGATGTTCACCAGCAACCTGGCCACGCCGTTCGAGATCATCACCGCAGCCACGGTGGTGATCGGGGCCGGAACCCCGGTTCCGACCGGGGCGATCACGATCGCCGTGACCGGCGCGCTCTCCGCGCAGCCGTGAGCCGATCGCAGCCGTGAGCCCGAACGTCGATCGCGACGTGGTGATCGCCGGCGCCGGTCCGGCCGGCGTCGCCGCGGCCGTCGCGCTGGCGGCGCGGATTCCCGCCGAGCGAATCGTCTGCCTCGACAAGGCGCGATTTCCCCGCGACAAGCCCTGTGGCGGCGGGTTGACCGGGCACGCGCACGCGGCGCTGGCGCGGCTGGGCCTCGAGGTGCGGGTGCCGCGCGTCCCTTGCGACCTGGGGCGGCTGGCCTACCGGGGCCGGGCGCGGGATGTCGTGCTCGGCCGGCCGGTCGACATCGTCCGCCGGTGCGAGTTCGACGCCGATCTGGTGGCGCAGGCGCGCGCGCGCGGGATCGAGATCCTGACGGGGGAGGGGCTGGCCTCGTTCGAGGTCGATGCCCGGGCCGATGGCGGCGCGGGATCGGTCCGGATCGCCACCACCACCGGCCGCCGGTTGACCGCGCGCGTGCTGGTCGGGGCCGACGGCGCCGGCAGCCGGGTCCGCCGCGCGCTCACCGCCGATGATCGTCCGCCGCTGCGGCTGTTCCAGGCCGAGGTGCCGATGCCGCCCGCGCTGGCCGCTCTGGTCGACGGCCGCATGGTCTACGACTTTTCGTTGATGGCCTGCGGGCTGCGCGGCTATCTCTGGCTGTTCCCCGCGCCGGGGGGCCGCCTGAACGTCGGCGCCATGCACTCCGCCACCACCGCACAGAAGCTCTCCGGGGCGGCCATCGAGGCTCTGCTGCGAAAGGGGCTGGCCGCCTACGGCGTCGACCTGCCGGACGGCGCGCGCGGATGGCCGGCCTGGCGTCACCAGGCGGGCGGCCGCGTGGCCGCGCCGCACCTCGTCTGCGTGGGGGATGCGGCTGGCATCGACGCGCTGACCGGCGAGGGGATCGCCGTCGGGCTCGAGCATGGGCCGATCGCCGCCGAGGCGATCGCGCGCGCGCTGGAGACGGGCGACTTTCGCTTCGCCGACTACGGCGCCGCGATCGATCGCGCGGTGGTCGGTCGCGAGCTGACGCTCGACGGCCGGCTGGCGAAGATGCTCTACGCCCCGCGCGCCGGCAAGCTGTGGCTGTCGCTGATCCTGTTCGATCGGCGCGTGCAGCAGCTCTACGCCGCGCGCGTCTCCGGCTCGGAGGTGCTGGCCGACCGCAAGCGCGCCCTTCTGGGAGCGCTCCTGCGCCACGCGGTCACGGCACCGGTCCGCCTGCTGCGCATGCAGAGCGCCTGAGCGAGCCCGTCAGGTGGTGGACGTCAGGCGGTGGACGTCAGGCGGTGGACGTCGGGCGGTGGACGTCAGGTGGTGGACGTCAGGCGGTGGACGTCAGGTGGTGGACGTCAGGTGGTGGACGTCAGGTGGTGAACCGTCAGCCCGTGGAGATGTCGGGCACGTCTGGCGGGTGAAACGTCAGGCGGTGGCGCGGGTCGGGGCGTCGGTGGGGGCAGGCTCAGCGGTCGCGGTCGCGCCGCTCTCGCTGAGCGGACCAGTCGTCGTTACGGGCACGGTCACGGGCACGGGGTCGGAGCCAGCCTCCCGCAGCTTCGCCCCCTTGTCCTGCTTGTCTTGCTTGCCGGCGTTGACGCGCTCTTTCAGCTCCTTGCCCACCTTGAAGAAAGGGAGCCGCTTCGGCTGGACGCTCACCCGCACGCCCGTGCGGGGATTGCGCCCTTCATAAGGACGATAGCTTCGCAGCTCGAAGCTGCCGAAACCGCGGATCTCGATCCGCTCGCCCCGCTTGAGGGCCCCCTCCATCGACTCGAAGACCACCTGGACGAGCTGCTCGGCCCGCCCTTTCGGAATCTTCTGCGTCTCACACAAAACGTCGATGAGATCCGACTTCGTCATCGTCCCGTTCATCCCCCCGTCGCTCCGGCCGATCCAGCGCTTCCCGCTTCACGGCGGCGCAACCAAAACGTGAGCGACACTTAACGGTACCCTCTTTCGCCGCCGTCGTGCAATCCAAAATCAGCCGTTCACTTACGAGCCCAGCCGCTCAGGTGACCAACGGCTAACCGCTCAGGCGGCGCGATATTCCCCGAATATTTCCCGGAAAACGTCGGCGATTTCGCCCAGGCTGGCACGCGCCTTGACCGTCACGAGTAAAGCCGGAAAAAGGTTGTCGGCGCCACGCGCCGATTCTCGCAATCGACCGAGCGCGTCGCTCACCTTTGTGGCGTCACGCGTGTTGCGCAACCGCGCCAGCTCGGCGGCCCGGGCGGTCTCCAGCGTCGGGTCGGTCCGGTGAAGAGGTGGGGCGGCTTCCCGCTCACCGTCGTTGAAGCGGTTGACTCCGACGATCACCCGCGCGCCACTCTCGACCGCGCGCTGGTGCGCCAGGGCCCGCGCTTCGATCTCGCGTTGCGGGAAGCCGGCCTCGATGGCGGCGACCATGCCACCGCGCCGGTCGATCTCGGCGATCAGCGCCTCGGCGCGCGCCTCGATCTCCGAGGTCAGCGCCTCGATGGCGTAGGCGCCGCCCAGCGGATCGACCACCTCGGCGGCGCCGCTCTCGTGCGCCAGGATCTGCTGGGTCCGCAGCGCCACCCGCGCCGATGTCTCGGTCGGCAGCGCCAGCGCCTCGTCGTAGCCGTTGGTGTGGATCGACTGCGCGCCCCCCAGCACCGCCGCCAGCGCCTCGATGGTGGTGCGGGCGACGTTGTTGAGCGGGTCGACGGCGGTCAGCGTGGAGCCGGCCGTCTGGGCGTGAAAGCGGAGCATCAGCGAGCGCGGATCCTTGGCGTCGAAGCGCGCGCGCATGATGCGCGCCCACAGTCGCCGCGCGGCCCGGAACTTGGCCACCTCTTCCAGCAGGTGCGCGTGGGCGTTGAAGAAGAACGACAGCCGCGGCGCGAAGCTGTCGACCGGGAGGCCGGCCGCGCGCGCCGCCTCGACGTAGGCGATGCCGTCGGCCAGCGTGAAGGCGACCTCCTGCACGGCGTCGCTCCCCGCCTCGCGGATGTGGTAGCCGCTGATGCTGACCGTGTTCCAGCGCGGCAGCTCGCGCGCGCACCAGGCGAAGCTGTCGGCGCACAGGCGCATCGACGGCGCCGGCGGATAGATGTACGTGCCGCGCGCGATGTACTCCTTGAGGATGTCGTTCTGGATCGTGCCGGAGAGCTTGTCGCGGGCGATGCCGCGCTCGTCGGCAACGGCGACGTAGAGACAGAGCAGCGTCGCCGCGGTGGCGTTGATGGTCATCGAGGTCGACACGGTGTCGAGGGGTAACCCCTCCAAGAGCGCGTGCATGTCGTCGATCGAGGAGATCGAGACGCCGGCGCGTCCCGCCTCGCCCCGCGCCAGCGGGTGGTCAGCGTCGCGCCCCATCTGCGTCGGCAGATCGAACGCCACCGAGAGCCCCGTCTGCCCCGAGGCCAGCAGGAACTTGTAGCGGCGGTTCGATTCGGCGGCGGTGCCGAAGCCGGCGTACTGCCGCATCGTCCAGGGCTTGCCCCGGTACATGCTGGCGTGGATGCCGCGCGTGTAGGGGAACTCGCCCGGGCGCCCCAGATCGCGCGCCGGATCGAAAGGAGGGGTGCGCCCGCTCAGGCTGGCCTCGTCGTAAACCTCGTCGAGCGGGATCCCGGCGGAGGTCTCGAGCGTCTTGCCGACCTTCTTGTCGGGCGGCTTGCCGACCTTCCTGTCGAGCGGCTGGGTGACCTTCTTGTCGGGCGGTTGGGCGAGCGGCTGGGACGACGGCTTGCGGGCGTCGCTGGGATCTTGCTCGCCCATGCGCTAGGTGACGTCGATCTCCGGGACGTTCCCCTCGACGATCAGGCGGGGCTCGGTCTTGGACTGGATCTCCTCGACGGAGACCCCCGGAGCCCGCTCGCGCAGCGCGAGACCGGCCGGGGTCACGTCGAGCACGGCCAGATCGGTGATGATCCGGTGCACCGCGCCCACCGCCGTCAGCGGCAGCGTGCAGCGCTCGAGGATCTTCTTCTCCTCGACGGGAGGCGGTGCTCCGGGCACCGCCCTTCCCTTGGCGACGTGCTCCATCATCACGATCACCCGCTTGGCGGCCGCCACCAGATCCATCGCGCCGCCCATCCCCTTGATCATCTTCCCCGGGATCATCCAGTTGGCGAGATCCCCGGTCTCCGCCACCTGCATCGCGCCCAGGATCGCGCAGTCGATGTGCCCGCCGCGGATCATGGCGAAGGACTCCGCCGACGAGAAGTAGGCGGCCCCGGGGACGGCGGTGACCGTCTGCTTGCCGGCGTTGATGAGATCGGGATCCTCTTCCCCTTCGTAAGGAAACGGCCCGATGCCGAGCAGGCCGTTCTCGGACTGCAGGACGATGTCGGTGCCGGCCGGCACGAAGTTCGCCACCAACGTCGGCATCCCGATCCCCAGGTTGACGTACATGCCGTCGCGCAGCTCGCGCGCCGCGCGCTTGGCCACCTGATCGCGCGTGAGGACGGGCATCAGGCCACCCTCTTGCGGACGGTCCGCTGTTCGATGGGCTTTTCCAGCTTCCCGCTCTTCAAGATCCGGGCGACGTAGATGCCGGGCGTGTGCACCTGATCGGGCTCGATCTGCCCGGCTTCGACCAGCTCTTCGACCTCCGCGATCGTCACCTTGGCGGCGGTGGCCATCATCGGGTTGAAGTTGCGCGCCGTCTTTCGATAGACGAGGTTGCCGAGGCGGTCCCCCTTCCAGGCCTTCACCAGCGCGAAGTCGGCGGTGAGCGCCGTCTCCATCACGTAGGTGCGCCCGCCGAAGGCGCGCGTCTCCTTTCCGTCGGCCACCACCGTCCCGAAGCCGGTGGCCGTGTAGAACGCCGGGATGCCGGCGCCGCCGGCGCGGATCCGCTCGGCCAGTGTCCCCTGGGGGGTCAGCTCGACCTCCAGCTGGCCGCTCAAGAACAGCTTCTCGAACGTCTTGTTCTCGCCGACGTAGCTGGAGACCATCTTCTTGACCTGGCCGTTGGCCAGCAGGATCCCCAGCCCCTTGTCGTCGACGCCGCAGTTGTTCGAGATGATGCTGAGCCCCTTCACCCCCTTCTTGCGCAGGGCCGCGATCAAGGTCTCGGGGATGCCGCACAGGCCGAACCCGCCGGCCATCATCGAAGCGCCATCGAAGAAGTCGGCGACGGCTTCGTCGGCGCTGGCGACCGTCTTGTCCATCGTGGGCATCATCATAACCCGGCCCGGGCCCCTCGGAAGGGGCGGGCTCTGACCGGTTGTGGGATACTGGCCCCCGGATCAGGCGAATGCCCATCGTGACCTTTACGACCGACTTCGGCGCCCATGACGGCTATGTGGGCGCCCTCAAGGGTGTGGTCCTGTCGATCGCGCCGCAGGCGACGCTGGTCGACATCGCGCACGGTGTCCCCGCGCGCGACGTGGCGGCGGGTGCCGTGGCGCTGGCGCAGGCCGCGCCGCTGTTTCCCCCGGGGACCATCCACGTGGCGGTCGTCGATCCGGGCGTGGGGGGGGCGCGCGCCGATCTGGTGGTCGCCGCCGGTGACAGCCTCTACGTCGGCCCCGACAACGGCGTGCTGTCGCTGGCCGCCCGCGGCCCACGCCAGATCTACCGGATCGAGGCGCCCGGGTTTCGGCGCGAGCCGGTCAGCCCGACGTTTCACGGCCGCGACGTGTTCGCGCCGGCCGCGGGCCGACTGGCCGCCGGCGCGGCCGCCTCCGACGCCGGCCCGCCCCTCGAATCGATGGTGGAGCTGAGCGCGCCGCCGCTGCACCGGCGCGACGGCGTGATCGAAGGGGAGGTGATTCACGTCGACGGGTTCGGCAACCTCATCACCTCGCTGCCCGCCGAGGTGGTCGAGCGGGCAGGGGCCGATTCGACGGTGGAGGTCGAGGCGGGGGCGGGACACTTCGAGCCGCAGTTGGGACGGACGTTCTCCGACGTCGAGACGGGCGCGCTCATCGCCTACATCGGCAGCGGCGGTCAGCTGGAGATCGCCCGCCGCAACGGCTCCGCCGCCCGCCGCCTCGGCGCCGAGCGCGGGACGATCGTTCGCCTGCGGAGCCCGACCTCTTGAAGCTCGGTCTCTGGCTCGCCGTCGCTGTCTGGGGTCCGCTGGCCGCCTTCGGTGGCTGCTCAGTCGGCCAGGGGTCGGGCTCGGCGACGGGCTCGCTGTTCGTCGTCGGTTGCAACAACGGGTCGAACTTCGGCACGCCGATGGCCGGCGGCCCCGGTTACATGATCGCGCCGGTTGCGTACATGCTCGGCCCGAGCTTCTTCGCCGGGACGCCGATCGAGGATCTGGTGCAGGGGCCGGCGGCGATGAACCAGCTCGAAATGCGGATGGCCAGCTCGGGCCTGCTGCAGATGTACACCGACGGATTGGAGTTCGACGTGCTGAGCTCCTATGAGGTCGCGCGCTGCGTGCGGGGCCGTACGGTGAACGGCCAGCCCGACTACCTGGTGACCCAACCGCTGCCGCTCACGCTGGCGACGGCGGCCAACCCGACGCCGACCACGCTCTGGTGTGACTGGACGGGCATGGCCTTCAGCGGCGACGGCGGCGCGCCCGACGCCGCCCTTCCCGGTGCGCTCGACGCCGGCGCGGCTCTGGACGGCGGGATGTCGATGATGGCGTCCGCTCCGCGCATCCATGTGACGCCTTACACCGACCTCCACGCCTCGCTGTGGCTCTACAAGACCTGCCCGGACGGGAACGCGGCGGGGGCGGGGGTCGACGGGTGGATCGAGTTTCAGAGCTTTGGCGCCGCCGAGCAGTCCGACCTTCCGCCCGAACAGCGCGACCCGATCTCCATCGACCCGCCCTTCGTGATCAACTTCGGTGACCGCCTGCGTGCCACCTTCCACGTGGTCATCGGGGATCCCCGGTACGTCACCGCCGTCCAAACCGGCGGCGCGCCGCCGAGCGCACCGGTGATTGGCGGCACGCTCGACGGCTACTTCGACTTCGACCTCGCCCGCGGCCGCGCCGGTCAGCCCTTCCCGTAGCCGAGATGGGGGAGGGCGAGCGGCGAGAGGTCACCGTCGAGATCGACGGCCTGGCCATGGGTGGGGACGCCATCGGCCGCCAGCGCGATCCCGCCGGCGCCGAGAGCGCCAGCGACGGACGCGCCACCTTCGTCCCACTGGCCGCGCCCGGCGAGCGCGTGCGCGTGCGGATCGAGCGCGAGAAGGGGCGGGCGGCCTGGGGTGAGCTGACGGCGATCGAACGTCCGGGTCCGGAGCGTGTACCGCCACCGTGCCCGCTGTTCGGCCGCTGCGGCGGCTGCCAGTGGCAGCACGTGACGATCGAGGCCCAGCGGGCGGCCAAGAAGGCGATGGTCGAACGCGCGCTGGGGATTTCGATCCCACCGGTGCGCGTGGCGGGGCCCGATTTCGGCTACCGCGATCGCGCCAAGCTCACGGTGGGCAAAGCAGGGACCCTCGGGTTTCACGCGCGCCGCTCACATGACATCGTCGATCTCGGCGATCCGCCGCGCTGTCCGCTGCTCGGGCCCGAGCTGGCGCGGGCGCTGCCGGCGCTGCGGGCGCTGGCCCGGGGGATGGCGCCGGGGATCGAGCTCGAGGCGCAGACCGGCGCCGAGGGGGTTCACCTGAACGTCGGGCGCGCCGACGCCCTCGGCACGGCGCACGCCCGCCGCGAGATCGACCGCCTGAACGAGGCGGGCATCGTCGGCCTGTCGCTGGCCGGCAAGCCAACGCTCGGGCGCGTGGAGGTCGACGTCGCGGAACCCGGGAGCCCGCCGCTGGCCATCCCGGCCGGCGGCTTCGCCCAGGTCGGCCGCGCCGCCAACGCCGCGCTGGTCGCTGCCGTGCTGGAGGCCGTGGGGCCCGAGCCCGGCATCGTGCTGGAGATCTACGCCGGCAGCGGCACGTTCACCCGGCATCTGGTCGCGGTCACAGGCACGGGTGGGCGAGGGCGCGTGTTGGCCTGCGACGGCGATCCCGCGGCGGTCGAGCGCGGCCGGCGAAACGTCCCCGGTGCGGCCTGGTCGGCGCGCCCGCCGGCCGATGTGCCCGACACCGTCGTCCTCGATCCGCCGCGTGAGGGGGCCGACCGCGCCCACCTGACCGCCGCCATCCGCGCGCGCCGCCGGATCGTCTACGTCTCGTGCGATCCCCAGACGCTGGGCCGCGACGCGCGCCTCCTGAAGACCGACGGATTTCGCCTGGTACAGGCCGTGGCGCTCGACCTGATGCCCCAGACGTACCACGTCGAGGTCGTCGCGACCTTCGAGCCCAGCGAAGTCGTCGGCTGAGGCGTCGGTGAACCTTGACCGGGCGGAGCTTTTGCCCTAAAACGCTGGCTCGTTTTGCGGGAGTAACTCAGTGGTAGAGTGCCACCTTGCCAAGGTGGACGTCGAGGGTTCGAACCCCTTCTCCCGCTCTCTAAAGCCGGTTCTACTCACTCGATGGTGGGTGCGGCCGAAAAGCAGTTCAGCCGAAAAGCGGTTCAGGCGCACGCATTTAGGAGTCTGAGTCTGTAGTTCCGGAAGCTCCTATCGCCGTAAGCCCGCTTTTTGACGAGCTTTGCCTTGTTGTTGAAGCCCTCGGTCCGGGCGTTGGTGAGGCCGGTGGCGAAGTGCTCGAGGATCTCGTGCCGCCAGCGAATCAGAGTCCGACGAAGGGTCTGGAACTCGGGCAGCTGCGAGCTGGCCAGGCGATCGGTTAGAGCTGCGAAGGCCACCTTGGCGCGCTCGCGGCCACGAGTGCGATAGAGGCTGTGCATGGCCTCCTTGGCTTCGTATAGAGCCCGCAGCTCGGGGTGGTTCCAGAGCCATTGGTCGAGCGCCAGGCGCTCGGCGAAGTCGAGGCGGTATCGGCTGCGTAGGAGGAGCTGGAGATCCCAGGGTTTCGTGGACAGTAGCTAGGCTCCGGGCAGTCGCGGAGGGCGATTGCGATGTCCACGAAACTCAGCGCACGACGGGTCCGTTCGATCTACGAGTTCATCAAGGTCAATCGAGGCGCGGTGAGCGTGCAGGCGATGTGTCGCCTGCTCGACGTAGCGCCGAGCGGCTACTACGCGTGGATCAAGAAGCCGGTGTCGAACCGCGCCCAAGAGGACGCCAGGCTGCTTCGCCTCATCCGTGCATCGTTCAAGGCTGGCCAAGGCATCTACGGCGCCCCCCGCGTCTTCCTGGACCTCCGGGAGGCCGGCGAGACCTGCAGCAAGCATCGTGTCGCTCGGCTCATGCGAATGAATGGGTTGCGCGCCCTGCACGGCTATCGAACACGGCGCTGGTCCGCCGGCAAGCCCTCCGTCCTGGCACCGAATCTTCTGAAGCGGCAATTCATGGTGACCCGCCGAAACAAGGTGTGGGTCACGGATATCACTTACATTCGAACCTGGCAGGGCTGGCTCTACCTCGCTGTCGTCATGGACCTGTTCTCCCGCAAGATCGTCGGCTGGGCGGCGAGGCCGACCCTTCATCTTGAGCTCGCCCTCGACGCCGTACTGATGGCCGTCCGGCGGCGCCGGCCGCGAGGAACGCTGATTCACTCCGATCAAGGCACGCAGTACGGGAGCGATGGCTGGCGCCGCTTCTGCCGCTCGAATCACCTGGAACCGAGCATGAGCCGGAAGGCCAACTGCTGGGACAACGCTGTCGCCGAGTCCTTCTTCAGCAGCCTAAGAAGGAACGGATCAAGAAGCAGATCTACAAGAACCGCGATCTAGCGACGAAGGACGTCGCCGACTACATCGATAGCTTCTACAATCGAACCCGCCGCCACAGTCATCTCGGGGGCGTGAGCCCGGAGCAGTTCGAATCAGCCCAGAAACCTCGGTGACTGGGTGTCCACAGAATCCTGGGATCTCCAGAGTGCCCAGGAATGAACGAAGTCGGCGCGCGACCGGCTGGCTAGCCAGCGGTGGGACGCCAACCAGCGATGGCCTATCTAGACGTATACTCAGACTCGTGGAGGAGGACCTCAAAAGAGCCTGGCTGGCGCACTACGGCGCGCCACTCTACGGTGAGAGCACGCTTTCCGGCCGGGCTGCGCCCGAACTGGAGAAACTCGTCGTCGATGCTCTCGGGCTCAGCCGCCGCGATCCGTCGATGACGCGTGCACTCCCCGTCCTGCTATGGAGGCGCCGCGGAGACCTCGACATGGCGAAGCTGGTCCGGCTCGCCCGAGCAAAGGGCCGCGAACGCACGTTGGGGTTCTTCCTGGACCTAACCGCGCGGCTATCTGGCGATCGGCGGCTCCGAAGCGCGGCGGCGGCCCTACGGCCGTCGTCCCCACGCCCCTCTACGAACTTTTTCACGACCCACCAGGGGGCGCTCGCGCGGGTCCTCGCCGACGAGAACACGCCGCCCGTGGCCCGCGCTTGGGGCTACCGCATGAACATGGGAATGGACTCGTTCGAAAGCATGTTCGCGAAAGCGAAGGCCAGCGAGCGTGAAGCGTTACTCGCGAGCTGAGCTCGTCGCCTTCCTACGTCGCGTCGACGCACGTCTGACAACGACAGAGGTGCTGGAGGTGATCGGTGGTGCCGCGGCCGTGCTGAAGTACGGGGCGAGCGCCCCGACGAAGGACATCGACACCTGGAACCGGGTGCCGAAGGCCGTGCAGGATGCCGCCGACGCCATTGGGGCGATGGGGCAGGGCGTGCCGCTTGCCCCCGCCGGGGTCGCCGAGATCCCGAACGACGCCGAGTTGCGTTTCAAGACGGTCTCGATCGGGCTCAAGAGGCTCGTCGTCCGCGTGCCCGACCGCTACGATCTGGCGCTGTCGAAGACGATCCGTGGCTACGACAACGACCTCCAGGTCATCAAGGAAATGCACGAGGAGAAGCCGTTCTCGCTCAAGAGGCTCGTCGCCCTGTTCGAGACCGAGATGGACGGCGCGGTCACGAAAGATAAGCGCGCCTTGCGCCTTAACGTCGCCGTGCTCGTCGCCACCCTCTTCGGCGACGCCGAGGGCGAGAGGGTCGCTCTGCGCTGGGGCGTGGCCATACCGAGAATTAAGAAGCGCTGAAAACGGTGGCCTGGCCCCGGTAACCGCTCATCCGCCGTTCAGGTGCGGGGTGCGGACAGTACCGGAGCCGCCGCAAATAACTCGGACGGCATCGGGCGCTATGGCAGGGTGAGGTGCGTTGGAAAAGCGATTCTCCGGAGCACCGATGGTCGTCCTGGCGGGGACGGTTGCCCTGGCCGTGACCGCACCGCGCGCGTACGCCGATGGGGATGCGATGAGTGATCCCTGCAACGGGGTCGTCTCCCAGCTTCGTGAGGCGGCGGCGCATCCTGCTCCCTTCCACATCGAGGACCTCATTGGGGACCTCGGATTCGAGTATCGCCACCGCTGGGAGACCGACCTCGAGCATAGTCTAGTTTCGGCGTCGAGCCCCGCACCCGATGCGACCATCGCGCGGGTCACACCCGCGTGTCGCGACGAGACCCGTCGCGGGGCCGCGCCAGCGGCGGTTGCGACCGCGCGCGCGCTGACTGAGAAGAGTGAACCAGGCTGGGTCGACTACGGCCGCATGGTCCTTTGCGCCATGCAGGACCCCGGCTCAACCCATGAGCTTCAGGCGTGGATGGGCGACGGCGATCGTCCCGGCGCCCGCGCCGTGTGCGTCGCCGAGCTCGCGACCTGGCCGGGCGTCGAGCAGCAACGCAAAGCGATCCTCGCCGCCCTGGTTCGCAAGACAGGGGTCTTCACCTGGGAAGTCGATCCCGCCGTCGTAGCGGCGGCGAACGTAATCGGTACGCCCGAGCTACTCGAGCAATTGGTGCCGGTGCTGGCCGATGCTTACGCGCACCACGCCCTTGGCTACGATCGGCTGCGCGCCGCCGTCTGCGCACACGACGAAGCAATGTCAGGCAACCGCGCCCGGGAGTGCTCCACGCTGCCGGCGCAGGCCGAACAGGAATGGCGTCGAACTGGAGTCCGGCCTTGGTTGACCCGAGGTGCCCTGACCGTAGGCTACAGCGGCGCCGTTGCGTTGACTTACGCCACCCGCGACCGGGAATTCAGTCGCGGCTTCGCGACGGCGGCCGGCGTCGTGGGCGGCTTCGTGACAGGCATCGCCGCAGTCTACTACGGCGGCAAGGCCGTCAATTACGACGTGAATCATCCAGATGTCGGGTTCGAGGCGCTGATGATCGCGGGGTTTATCGTCGGGAGCGTCGTCGGCGGTATAGGGGCGCATGCCCTTGCGGCGTCGTCCGGGGCACGGGCGCCAGTGACCGCAGCCGGTCTGGCACCGTTGTACATCACCGCCTTCGCAGCGACGTTCGAGTGACCGTTGCCGGTCGGTGGAACCACGCGCAGGGGCCAAGGCGCCGTCGGCGGCGGCAACGCCCCCGGCGGAGCGGCGGGGAGCGGCGCTTCGACCTGTCCGGCGGCGGCGACGCTCTCCTGCCCGGCTGTCGACGGATCGAAGGCGTTCGGTACGCTCTCCACCGCGGACGAGAAGGCCTCACCTGGGCCAGGCCGTGCGACTCGGCGGCGCTCCTCGCGGCGCTCTCGGATCCGAGCTGCCAGGCGTTGCTCGCGTCCACCTGTCGGTGAGCGGAGCGCTCGGACCGGGTAACTCAGAGCAAGGCGGCCAGGACGCCTCCCAGCTCGTAGCTCAACGCGTTCGCCAGACCAGAAACGATCAGGGCCCGGGCGGGCTGGGTTTGGACCAGGGGCGCGGCTTGACGAAGAACTGCACCGCTGGGGCCAGCTGCTCGGCGACCGACTACCGACTCCGCTTCGAGTGCATCTTCACGTGGCGCGCCGGGTTCGCCGTCGATCCCTGGCTCGGCCTCGGAATCGGCTACGAGTGGCTCCGGTTTTCCGGCGAGGGCCTCGACCACCAGAATCCCCCAGTTCGATCGAATTCAGCGGTTGGGACTACCTCATCATCGAAGCGGGCGGCGATTTCCGCCTTGCCACCTCCTCGCGCTCGGCCGCTTCGTCGGCTTCTCGCTCGGCGAATGTTCATCAAGGTCGGAGGATGGCTCCTCGAGGGACCTCCCTGAGCAGGCTCTCCATGCCTGGCTTCATCTCGGCCTGCGGGGAACAATCAACCTCTGACCGGGTCGACCCGCTTCACCTCGACCCGGGTGACGATGCCTGTCCCGACCGGACGTTTGTCCCCGACGCTAACCGTACGTGAGCTCGGTGCTCTGTCCGACCTCGATGATGTAGCCGTCGGGATCGCGGATGTAGCAGCGCGTCTCGCCGTACTTGGGGATTGGCTCGGTGATGAACTCGGCGCCTCGGCTCTTCCACAACTTGTAGCTCGCCTGAATGTCCGCGACGCGGATGTTCATGAAGCTGCTGACCTTGTTCGGGTCGGCCAGGACGCTGAGCGTGACCGACGGCTTGTCGGGCGTCGGTCCGCCTCCGACGTTGACGAGGAGCCAGGTGTTCGCGATCTGGATGTACCCAGGCGCGCCCTTGCTGTCGCCTCGGCTCAGGGGGCGACCGCCGAAGACCGTTTCATAGAAGCGCAGCGAGCGGTCGACGTCGGCGACGGTGAGGAAGTGCGCCACGGTGAATCCGTCACGCGGGGGCATCTCGTAGCTCTTCTGGTCGATTTGTACGGTGCTCATTGAGGACTCCAGTTGCAGGCGGTCTAGCGCGGGTCCCCGTGAGGTGGACCCAAATAGCGGAACTCGGCGAGGAGATCGCCGTGAGGCCCGATGCCGTCCCCCTTTACCTTTCCGTTGGTGAGGATGGGCAGGAACCCATCGACGACGTCATCGCGGAGTGTCCGTCCGCTCTGCGGGTAGGACGCGGGGCGCGTGGGGTCGTAGCGGATCATGTCCGGCAACAAGGTTTGGGCCGCTCGCCTGGCTGCCTCCGGCGTATAGCCCCCGGTGTGCTCCAGCGAGTGCGCGAACACGGCGATGAAACGTTCATCCCCCGCCGGCTCTCCGGTGCGGTAGGCGTCGTTCGCCTCGCCGGTGAGGAAGGGGGTCTGTGAGGGGCGCGCGCCGCGGTCCGCTTGCACCCAGGGCCCGCCCACGCCGTCCTCCGGGATCAGCGTGCGGACCCACAGGCTGACCTCTTTCGACCCCAACGCCGCGTTGGGGACATCCAACACCACGCTGGATACGTTTTTGTCGGCGAAAAAATCTTGGCCCGTGAACTGGAAGTTCTTGATGACGCCCACCACGTCGAAAAAAAACGGATCGCTGCGACGGCCCACAAAGAGGCGGTGGTCACCCGCCGGGGTGGCCCGTGCCTCCCGACCCGTCGACACCGGCACACCCTCGGCGAGAACACGCCCGCCGTCGCTCTTTCCCATCGGCTGTGCGCCCTCGAAGCGGCGCAGGGTCGCCGTCTGGCCCCCGTCTTTCGAAGACGACACGCGCACCTGATAGGTGATGTCGGCGACGGCGTCGCCGTTGGTGTCGATCCTGAGCTCGTAGAGCGCCGCCGGCGCGAACGGCTCGGCAGTGGTCGGTCCTGGCGGGTCGATGCTGGCCGAAGGATGAAAATTCATGATGAGGATCGACCTGCCCGGATCTCCCGGCTTGGGGAAAGCGAACAGATCGGTAAAGTCCAGGCGGGCATCTCCGCGAGGGAAGGAAACGTTGGGACCCGAGTAATGGTGCGACATGATCGCCTTCTCCTGTTGTTTGCCTGCGCCCGTCGGGCGAGCTCGGCGACAGGGTAGCGACCATCTGGGCAAGGGCCAGGGTGCGAGATCTGCATCTTCGGGAAAAACGACCCTGTCCGCACCGGCGACGCCCGCCTGCCGAATCTCGGAACCATGACCCCCCCCTCTCTTTTTTTCGGGCGGCGGGCAGGAAGATCGGGCCATGAGTTCCGCCGCGAGCAGGGCGTTCCGCCGGCTGCTAGGCTGGCTCGAGCGCCGTGGCCTTCGAACGCATCCTCTATCTCGCCCGTCACGGCGAGACCGAATGGAACCGGATCGGGCGATGGCAGGGCGCGACCGACATCCCGCTGTCCGACGTCGGGCGCGCGCAGGCGCGGTTGCTCGCGGACAGACTGCGCGACAGGCGGATCGCCCGGGTGTACGCCAGCCAGCTCTCGCGCGCGCTCGAGACCGCGCAGATCATCGCCGCCCGTCTCGGCGCGCCGACGCCCACCGCCGACCCCAGGTTACGCGAGCGTGGCTACGGCGCGTTCGAAGGCCTGACGCGTGAGGAGTGCGCGCAACGATTCCCGGGCGTCTGGGAGCAATACCTGGTCGATCGTCGCGTGGTGCCGCCTGGTGCCGAGCCGCAGGCCGAGGTGATCGAACGAATCACTGCCGCCATGACCGAGATCGCCGCCCAGGTCGAAGGCCAATCCGAACCAGGGGCGATCCTGGTGGTCTCTCACGGAGGCGCGATCCGCTCGTTCCTCCACGCCACGACCGGCGTGGCCCCACCTCCGCTCGAGAATGTCACGGTCTTCAGGCTCCGCTTCGAAGGCGCCTCCTTCGTGACGGTCGAACAGGAGCCGACGATCGGACGAGACGATCGGTCGTGACCGTCGGCGGAGCCGTCCCGGCGACCGGCATCGGCGGCGGCGGAAGGCCATGCTGATCGCCGTGCGCCGATCGAGCCGAGACCTCCGCGACCAGGTTGGGAGCGCAGCTTCTCCCGCTCGGGCCACCTCGGCCATGGGCGCGAGGACGTCAAGCTTCGACGATCGACGACTCTCCGTTCAACCACCAGCCATCCGGCTTCAGCCGATCCCGGCGGCGGTGACCGGGGTCCGCCGGTTCAGGACGGCGGCGCGGGCCCGCGACGGGCGGGGGACCGGGAGTCCCGTGGCGGAGACCTGGGCCGGCGGCGCTTGGCCGCTCGGGTCGGTCGCGGGCGGGACCAGCGCCAGAGGTTGCACGTAGGCGCCGGACTCGAGGAGCCTGCGCAGCTTGGCGCGGGTGCGGAAGATGCGCGTCGCCACCGTCCTCTGCGGGATGGAGAGCCGCCCTGCGATCTCGTCCTGTCCGAGTTGCTCGAACACGAAGAGGGAATAGATCTCGCGACTGACCCGGTCCACGAACAGGAGAGCTCGCTGGACATCCTCTGAGGTGAAATTCTCCCACGCCGGGGTCTCCTCGGGCACCGGGGCGGACGCCGCCTCTTGCACCTCGAGCAGCGCCAGCCGCGCGCGCCGCCGCCGCGCGCGGTAGTCGTCGACGAAGATCCTTCGCAAGATCGTCGACATCCAGCGATCGGGCGAATCTCCCGACCGAAATAAATTCCGGCGGCGCAGGCCGCGTTCGAACGCCGCTTGCACCAGGTCACTGGCGTCGGCGTCGTTCCGACACAGGCGCAACGCCAGCCCGAATAGCTGCGGATACAGAGCGACCAGGCGCTCTTCGAACGTCTCGTCTTGATGCTGATTTGCAGACCGATCCATGGCCAAGGCTCCTGTCCCCCCCGACGGGCTGGTTGACCAACACCTCTCGCTTCCACTCCTTAGACGGATCGGATTTGCGGATTTTGCGCGTGGCGGCGATTATTCGTGCGCCGCAGGGCGAAATAGGGGGACTGATGACCGCGAGACGACTATCCGCGATGAGCAGGGGTTCGATTCTGGCGCTGGCCGGGCTGGCTCTGGCAGCGGGCTGCGCCGCCCGGCGGCCGCACACGTTTGGGATTCCGATGCCGTTGCAGCTTCAGACGGTCGTCGCGGTCGACCGGCAGGGGAACGAGGTTCTCGCGGGCGCGTTTCCTGGGCACCTGCGGATCGCGGGCGCCGAGCTGGTCAGCGCCGGCGGCACCGACATCTTCCTGTCCAAGACCGCGCCGAACGGGGCCCCGGTGTTTCCGCCCCAGCGGTTCGGGGGGCCGGGTGAGGACGCCGCGACCGGCCTGGCGGTCGACGACGACGGCAGCATCGTGGTCGCCGGGACGTTCCAGGGCGAGGCCAGCTTCGGCTCACAGACCCTCAAGGCCGAAGTGCGCCATCCGGGCCAGCGCGCCGTGTTCGTGGCCCGGCTGGATCCGGCGGGGAAGATCCAGTGGGTGAAGCAGATCGCGACCGCGAATGTCCCGACACAGATCAGCGTCGCCATCCGGCCCGACCACAGCATCCTCGTCGGGGCCAGCGGCACCGGAACCATCGCCAACCGAACCGGCTCGGAGGCATTGGCTGGCGAGAGCATCACGCTCGACTTGCTCTCCTCCAAGGGTGACTTCATTCAACTGCCGGACAACCTGAAGATCCGCGCGCTGACGATTCCGGTCGGCTGCGCTCACTCGCCTTGCTCCGCGGGTGATGTCTTGCAGGCGGGGTGCGGCCCCGATGACTGTGTCGCCTGGATTTGCAGCGCCGACTCCTACTGCTGCGCCGTTGCGTGGGACAGCATATGTGTCGGCGAGGTTGGTTCGGTGTGCGAGCGCAGATGCGACTGCAGCACCATCTGTACCCAGGGAATCCCCTTCTACCCTTCTGCCTGCGCCTGCACCGCCCAAGTGTTCAGCCAGGATCCCTATTGTGGCGAAAACTGGTGGGACAGCATTTGCGTGAGTGAGGCGGTTGGCTGGTGTCACATCCCCTGTCAGTAGAAGGCAGCGCCGGTTGATATCTCAAGGAGTGGACCGCATGAAGACGGTCCGCAGGAAGACCTCGAGTTGGGTCAACTCGGTAGAACCAATCGAGCCACGTATCGCGACAACCGCCTCGATGGAATCGACAGGACTGCCATATAAGCCGCTCACCCCCAGATAGAGATCTTCGGGGTTGGTCGTCGAGAGTCCCGGCATCGGCAGATCGCCCATGCCGAGCACCGTTTCATTGAGACGGAGCTCGAGATTGTCTGTCGATCGGTACAGCGTATAGGCCTCGACCGAGGGTTGAGAAACGTCCATGGTCGGGAGGACCGTAGTTTCGTCGACGACGCCCTGCGGTTTACCCGCTAGAGCCGATGATGTTGCCGAGAGGACCCAATCGATCGAGATCTGTTGACTGTCGGTCCGAGCACCATCGGACTTTTTGAAAAATGAGAGCGGCGTGGTGCTCGACGATAGTCCGGCAACCACGATCACCGCGAAGTCGCCCGCACCGAAATCCAGTGATGGGCTGTTGGCCACGACGAACCCACTTCCGAGTTGCGCGGAGTCCAGCTGGACGCCGTCCGGGATGACCTGGGGGAGCGCGCTCGGGTAGAGCGCGTGGGCGTCGTTGGCCTGGCCGGACTGGTCGGCCCAGACCGACACGGGGGAGCCGACGGCGGGGAGGTTGGAGGGCCAGAGCAGCAGGACCAGGTTCGAGCGGACGTCCTCGGGGAGAGACAGGCAGGTCCCGTTGTGGCAGAGCATGCTCGGGGGGCCGGAGGCGCCGGCCTCGGCGTCGGCGCCGCCCGCCTCCATCCGGTCGACGCCGGCGTCCGTCATGCCGACGCCCGCGTCGGTCTTACACGCTTTCGTTCCCGGCGAAGCACACAGCCCTTGGCCCGTTCCGGGATCGACCAGGCATGTGAGGTCGTTAGGGCACCCTTCGCTGGACGTGCAGGTCAGGCGGCAGCTCTCGACGTTGAGCTGAAAGCAGCTCGCCAACGCCAGGAGCGCTGTCAGACCGGTGAGGGCAGCCGTGCCGGACATTCCATAAGGAGGACGAATATGGCCGCCCCCTTTTGCGCCCAAGCGGGGAATATTGTTTCGCCACAGTGAGTGCATGACGTCCACGGTCAAAAACTCCCTGACCACCCGATGAGGGCCACGTGGGGCTCCGAAGGGGCGCCGGCTGCCGCGGACGGACGCGAGAGGATCAGCAGCGTGGCCCCTCCGCCCCCGGCCAGCGCGGCGGCGCCCGCGAACCACCAGGCCCGGGAGGCATCCCGGCTCCCTTCCAGGTACTGGGAATGCCCGTTCCAGACCATCATGTGCTGGATGGCGGCGTTCACCTGCCCCTGTTGTTCACCTTCGATGTGGTGCGCTTCCCAGGCATAGGCCGCCGCCACGCCCGCGGCGACGACCCCGACCCCGATCGCGGCCCATCCGGCTGCGCGCAGGGCCCGGCGGTGGTCGGCGGGACGGACCTCCTGGTGGTCAGCGGGGCCGGAGGGGTTGATGACCAGGGCTGGTGGCGCCGAGGTCGGCGGGACCAAGACTCGCGGTGCCGGCGCCGTCAGGTCGGGTGTGTTCGGCCGGCGGGCGCGCTGGTCGGCGCAGGCCTGCATCTCATCGCGCCGGTGCAGGGCCCGCGCGTGGTCCGGATCGTCCGGCGCGGTCGCGTCGATGAAGCGCCGGTAGGCGTCCAGCGCGGCGACGCAGTCGTCCTTGGCTCGCAGGACCTGGGCCTGGTTGTAGAGGATCGACGGCCGCGGCGAGAGGGCGAACGCCCGCGCCAGCAGCTGCAGCGCTTCGTCCAGCTGGTTCTGGTCGTAGGCCCGCGCCGCTTGCTCGACCAGCCCGGTGGCGGCCGCTTCGTGGTCTGCCGCCGGCTCCGCGCCCGGCTGGACGTCGGTCACCGGCTGCGCGTGAGCGGGCGCGGCCAGCCACGCCACCAGCACCACCGACGCGAAGGCCAGGCTCTTCATCTACTCATTTTTTGAAGATGAACCCATCGTTCGGATCGGCCGAGCGTCGGTGGGCGGGCGAGGGGGCCTGGCCTGTTTCGGAGCTGGGCTCCGTCGCCGGCGAATCATTGGAAGACTCGGCTCCGGGGGCCGTCGACTGCTCCTGGTGCGCCGGCTTCGTCGTGCTGGAATGACGAGCGGATGGCGACCGGCGAGGTACGAGCAGATCCGCTGCCGGAGCGTCCGGCAGCGCCGCCGCCGCCCGGAGGTTCGCCGGCGCCGCGCGGGGCGGGGGCACAGGCGGCGCCGTCGCCGTCGCCGAGGGCGGCAGCTCTGGCGCGGCCGGGGCCGACACCGTCGCGGATTCCGGCGCAGGTCGAACGTCGACGACCGCACGCGGCTCCCGCCGGTTGAACACGAGCGCAGCGACCAGGACGCCGGCGACACCCACCGCGGCCGCGGCCGTCCACCGTCGCGCGGGCCAGGCGCGCCGGACGGCGGGCGATGGAGCGAGCTCCGCCGCCGGCGCCTGCTCCGTCGGCCGCCCCTGATCCGCCGGCGGCGGCCCCTGCTCCGTCGAAGCGGCGCTGGCGGGGGCGGGCGCAGCGACGGCGGCGGGGGCGGGCGGCGCGACGCTCACCTCGGCGACCAGCGCGCTCACCACGTCGTCCGCCGAGACCGGGCGGAGCTCGATTTCGCGCTGGAGGCACCGTGCGATCACGTCGTTCCAGCGCGCGTCGATCTCGGGGACCAGCGAACGCACCGGCGGCACCGGCTCGACGGCGCGCCGCCACGCCGCCGGCAGCCAGTGCCCGCCCGGCTTCGGCGCGCAGGGGAGCTCGCCGGTCAGCATCTCGTACATCACCAGCCCCAGCGCATAGATGTCCGCGGGCTGGCGGGCGCTCTGCCCCTGCAGCTGCTCGGGCGACATGTACGCCAGCGTGCCTTCCAGGCCGCGCGCCTCCTGCGACTCCAGCGTGGCGGTGGCGGTGTGGCGCGCCAGGCCGAAGTCGGTGACCACGATGCGCTCGCCTTCCGGCTCGGTGGCGAGCATGACGTTGTCGCTCTTGAAGTCGCGGTGGACCACGCCGGCGCGGTGGGCGGCGCTCAGCGCCGCCGCCATCCCCTTCACGATCGGCAGGGCCGCCTCGGGTGAGAAGCGCCCCTGCTCACCGAGGCGCTGCGCCAGGCTGACCCCCGTGAGCAGCTCCATCGTGAAGAACAGGACGGTGGCGCCCGGCCGCTCGTTCCCGCCGCCGTGGACCCCCAGGTCGAAGATGCGGCAGACGTTCGGGTGGGTGATCCGGCGCGCCATGTTGACCTCTTGCTTCAGGCGGCGCGCGGCCTGCGGATTGTCGGCGATCGTGGCGGCGATCGTCTTCAGGGCGATGCGCGTGCCCAGCATCTCGTCTTCGGCCTCGTAGACCTCGCCCATCCCGCCGCGCGCGATGAAGCGGACGATCCGGTACCGGTCGGCCAGCCTGTCGCCGACCGAGCACCGCGTGAAATTGACCGGATCGTGATCGACGCGGGTGGACCGCTCGCGCAGGGCGTGGACCGCCCCCTCGATCGCCTTCCGGCAGGCGAGGCAACCGTCCGCGTGCTGGTCGATCCGGGCGACCTGGGCCCGGTCGAGGCGCCCCTGGGCGAAGTCCAGCGTCGCGTTCTCGTCGATGCACGCCGAGGGGCCGTCGTCCTGGAGCGGCATGTGGTGAGGTTAACGCAGAGTGCCCTGGCTGGTCATTTAGGTTGGCCGTCCTTCGGTGGGCCTTCCTTCGGTGCGGCCGCGCTCGGTTGGCCCCCGCTCGGTGGGCCGTCGGATTCCGTGGTCCGCCCCAGGAGCGGCCCCAGGCTGACGTAGACCTCGCTGCGAATGGCCTGCGCGAGGCTCTCCAGCGACGTGGCGCCGCCGCGCGATCCGTGACGGACGGCGAGGTGCCCGCGCACGGCGACCGCGATCTCTTCGCGCAGCACCATCAGCCGGCGCGCCACCGTCGCCGGGTGCACGCCATAGGGCGTGGCCATCTCTTCCAGCGTCATGTGGTCGATCAGGTGGCGCCGGAGGAGGTTGCGGTCCTTGGGCGTCAGCGCGGCCACCGTCGCCGCCATCGCCTCCTGGAACGCCTCCCGGTAGGCCGCGCGCAAGAGCTGCACTTCGGGGCCGAAGTCGACCTGCTCCAGCGAATCGGGGTCGGGCGCCTCTCGCCCGACCACCTCGCGAACGGCCCGGAGGCAGTCAATCGCGATCCGGTTGGCGGCCACGCGGATCCAGGCCAGCAGGGAGCCCCGCCCGCCGTAACGCAAGATGCGTGGGTCCGGCGGCAACAGCAACTTCGACCGCAGCTCCTGCATCACGTCGTCGATGAACTCCGGCCGCGGATCGAGACGCCTGAGCGAGAAGCGCGCCGAGGCGACGTACGTCTCCTCGAGCGCTTCGATCGCCGCCCGATCCCCATGGCCGGAGGCGCAGGCCAGGAACAGATCGGCCAGGTTCGCGGCATCGAGCTCGACGCTGACGGCGCCCAGCGAGAAGCCGACCTGCTGGGCATGGGCCACGAACCGTTCGAAGTCGAGCGTCACCGCCGGCCACGCGAGCCTCGCCCGTTCGTAACCCTCGCGCCAGCGGAGGTCCCCGCCTTGCATGGCCCGAGTCTATCAGGGACGACCGCTTCTCCCGCTCCCCTCGAGCCCGGCTTTCGTCGGGCGCAGCGTCGACGCGTGTGGGAAGCTTTGCGTTTTCGACTCCGAGGCGGTTCGACTCTGAAGGGAGCTCAAAGATGCGCTTTGACATCGTGCCCGGCAGTACCTTTCCCGATTACGAGCTGCCCGATCACACCGGCACGCCGCGCAAGCTGAGCGAGCTGCAGGGCGACGATCCCCTCATCCTCACGCTCTCGCGCGGCCACTACTGCCCGAAGGAGCACCAACAGCATCTCGAGCTCGCGGCGTTCTACCCGAAGATCGCCGTCGCCTACACCCAGGTCGTCACCATCGCCACCGACGATCACCACACCCTGCAGGAGTTTCGGGCCTCGGTCGGCGCGCAGTGGACCTTCCTCTCGGACCCGGAGCGAAAGGTCCAGAAGGATCTCGACATCCAGGAGTACACCGACCCGGACAACAACCCGATGATCCCGCACACCCTGGTGCTCAAGCCGCGCCTGGTGATTCACAGCATCTACAACGGCTACTGGTTCTGGGGCCGCCCGTCGGTGGTCGACCTCTGGCACGATCTTCGGACCGTCAGCAGCGAGATCCGCCCCGACTGGGACCTCGCCGCGCCTGGCCTCCGCAAGGCCTGGGACGCGGGCGACCATTCCCCCTTTCACGGTTGGAACAAGCGGAAAGGCGACAAACCTTCAGGCTGATCACAGATCGATGACGAGATCGCGCGTCGGTCGCGAGCAGCAGACGAGCAGGTTGCCTTCGGCGGGACTGTCGAGCGGCTGGGGATCGTAGTCGACCGCCCCCGAGATCAACCCGCTCTCGCAGGTGTGACAGACGCCGCTGCGGCACGACCAGCGGACCGGAACGTCGCAGGCCTCGGCCAGCTCCAGGATGCTCTGGTAGGCGGAGGGCTTCCAGTGCGCCGCGACGCCGCTGCGGGCGAACGACACCACCGGACCGGTGTCGGCGTCCGCCTCGGGCAGGTGCGGCGGGCGGCGCGGGGCGGCGACGACGCCCGGGGTGATCGACTCGCTGCCGTCGAAGATCTCCAGGTGAATCCGCTGGGGCGCCACGCCGACCGAGACGAGCGCCTCCTTCATGTCGGCCATGAAGCGGGTCGGCCCGCAGAGGTAGGCGTCGGCCTCGGGTGGGACGCCGATCTCCTCGAAGGTCGACCGCGACAGGTGTCCGGCGGCGTCGAAATCCTCGCCCACCTTGTCGAGCGCGCCGGGCCTGCTGTAACAGACGTAGCTGCGACCGCGTGAGAGTGCGGTCATCAGGCGTCGCACTTCGGCGGCGAAGGGATGGTGCTCTCGATCGCGAGCGGCCTCGAGCCAGAGGACCTGCCGGGTCGAGCCGGCGGCCGCCAGCGCGTGCAGCATCGCCAGGACCGGCGTCGCGCCGATCCCCGCGCTGAGCAAGACCACCGGGCCCTCGCCCGACTGCAGGACGAAGCTGCCCCGCGGCGCGCTGACCTCGAGCGCGCCGCCCACCCCGACGTGGTCGCGCAGGTACGCGCCCGCCGCTCCGTTTGGCTCGATCTTCACGCTGATCCGATAACGCTCCGTGGATTGGGCTCCCGAGAGCGAGTAGCTGCGATAGAGCGTCCGGCCGTCGGCGCCCGGTCGGAGACGCAACACCACGTACTGTCCCGGCAGGGCGGCCGGGAGCGCCTGACCGTCCGCGCTCTGCATCGTCAGCGAGAGGACATCCGCCGACTCCTGCTCGCTCGCCGTCACCCGCAGCGGCCGAAAGCCGGGCTTGGCCGGATGCGCCGCCGCAGCCGGCGCCAGCCCCGCGTTGCCATCTCCCGCCCGGCCGGCGCCGCTCGTCGCGCTTTCCAGCAACGCCTGGAACGACGCGCGCCACCCCGGGGAAAGCGCGTCGATCCCCAACGCGCGCCGCAGCCGCTCGGGCGGGTGCTCGGACGAATAGAGGAGCGCGTTGATCTCCTCGACGGTCATCCGCTCTTTCGCTTCTCCCACCTTCACGATCTCGTCGCCGGCGCCCACCTCGCCCTCCTCGAGGACGCGGAAGTAGAAGCCCGGCCGTCCGCTCGACGTCAACAGGGCCGGCATCCGGGCCTCGTTCATCCGGATGCCGACGCGGTAGCAGGTCACCCGCGGCTGGGTCACCTCGAAGAGGGCGCTGCCGATCCGATAGCGGTCGCCGATGCAGACGACGTCGTCGGTCAGGCCTTCGATGGTGAAGTTCTCGCCGAACTGTCCGGAGACGAAGTCGGCCCTCTTCAGCTGCTCTTCCCAGTGGCGATACGACTCGATCTGGTAGACGAAGACGGCGCGTTGCTCGCCGCCGTGACCGGCCAGATCGCCTTGACCGTCGCCGTCCAGATGCAGCCGGCCGACCCGGCAGCGGCCCGCCACGGGGTCCTTCCAGATCCCGGTGTGCACCGTGCGACCGTTCCAGGCGATGTCGCGCGGGAGACCCACGTTCACGGATAGTAGGCGCGCCATGTTGCTTGGGCCGGCTGCTTCTTCAGTAAGGCCGAGGGGCCGCACCCGCAAGCGGTGGCGCTGGCGGTCACGTTCCCAGGCCCACCCCGGTCCACCCTTCGGTGAGAGCCCACAACCTCTCGGCGGCGTCGGGATCCATCGCCCAGGGCCGCACGCCGCCGAGCTGGGTCGCGTCGGCGGCGACGGGGGTCGCGATGTCGGCGTCCTCGCAGTAGACGCCACCCATGCCGTCGAGCTGCGGGCTGGTCGCGCACCAGACGCTGGTGGCAGCGCCCTGTTCGGTCGTCTTGTAGGTCGTGCCGGCCAGGCGCGCGCGGAGGGCCTGCAGCTCCTCGGCGGCGATCGAACGCACCAGATCGGTCATGACGGCGCCCGGGTGGACGGCGAAGGCGCGGATGCGCCGCGGCTCGCCCCGCGCGTCCAGGGCCAGGGCGAAGAGGGCGTTGGCGGTCTTCGACTGTCCGTAGGCGACCCACTTGTCGTAGGGGCGCCGTTCGAACTGCGGGTCGTCGAAGTCGATGCCGGCGCGGCTGTGCCCGCGGGACGACAGCGCCACCACGCGGGCGCCCCCGGCCGCCCGCAAGGCCGGCCAGAGGCGCGCCGTCAGCTGGAAGTGGCCGATGTGGTTGGTGGCCAGCTGCGACTCGAACCCGCGCGCGTCGCGCGCCAGCGGAGGCGCCATGATCCCGGCGTTGTTCACCAGCATGTGCAGCGGCCGGTCCGAGGCGATGAAGCGCGCTGCAAACGCGTCGATGGAGGCGGGGTCGAGCAGATCGAGCCGGTCGACCTCGACGCGCGCCAGCCCGGCCACCGCTGCGCGCGCCGGCTCCAGGGCCCGCGCGCCCACGATCACCGTCGCGCCGGCCCCGGTCAGCGCGCGGGTGGTCTCGAGGCCGATCCCGGCGTGACCGCCGGTGACGAGGGCGAAGGCGCCGCTCAGGTCCCGGCCCCCGAGGGCCTGCCGGGCGGTGGTCTGTTCGCCGAAGCCCGAATGGATGGGTGCCTGAATGCTTCGCATGCCTCGAAATCTAGTCGAGTCGGCGCGCCCGGCAACCAGCGCTCGCTGGCGGTTGGCGGTACGCCGTGGAACGTTTGCCGCTAATCTTCGGTGATGCCTCCCAAGGATGGAGCTCCGGTCCCTCGACCGTCACTCTTCGCCGGGCGCGGCGTGGTCGGGACTATTGCCTGGGTCGCCTCGTCGGTGGTCGCCGTTGCGACCACGGTGATCGCGGCGAGGCAGGGGCGCGGATGGGGTGCGGCCCTGGCCGCCGTCGCGCTCGCCACCGGCTACCTGTTCATCCCCTGGATCAGGGCGGCCGGGGACCGGGCCAACGCCAGGCATCGCCGGCAACTGGAAGGGACGCTGACCGTCGACGAATGGGGCGTCAAGCGGGTCGGCAAAGACTTCCAGGAGGAGATCGCCTGGAAGGATCTGGCCTGGGT
Source organism: uncultured Pseudomonadota bacterium (assembly GCA_963847705.1). Taxonomy (GTDB): domain Bacteria; phylum Myxococcota_A; class Polyangia; order Fen-1088; family Fen-1088; genus JADGRB01. The sequence continues at coordinate 289,756 of CAWKBC010000027.1, forward strand.
CCGCATCTACACGACCAGCGACGGGCCGGGCGCCGAAGACTTCTTCTTCGCGCTCGGAGGGGCCAGCGGAAAAGGGTGCCTGGTCCCCAACAGCCTCGCCACGACGTCAGGCCTTCTGGCGACGTTGCAGCAGCGTTTGCCCGGCCTCGACCATGCGGAGCTCGCCCGGGCGGCCGGCTCGGTGACCGAGGCCTGGTTCACCGTCTGGACGCGTGCGGAGGAGACGCCAGGGACGTAAGCCGATCGAGCGGAGGTCCGCGGTGGCGTTCGCTTGCGCGGCGCCGTCCAACAGCGGTTGCCAGCAGGAACCGAGCTCTGGGCGCCTCAGCCTGCCGCGCGCAGGTGCCAGGCCTTGGGTTGCAAGAAGGCGCGGATGCCGTGGGTCGACAGCGTCGAGCCGACGCCCGAGTGGCCGCGGCCCGTCCAGGGGAGCCCCGGCGAGACGCGATCGCAGCAGTTCCAGTAAGCCGATCCTACGCGCACCTGTCGCAGCAAGCCCTGAGCGCGCGCGCGGCTCTTGGTGTAGACGGCCGCCGTGAGGCCGTACTCGGTGTCGTTCATGAGGCGCACCGCCTCGTCGTCCGAGGCGACCGTCTGGATGCCGATGACGGGGCCGAAGCTCTCTTCGCGCATGAGCGCCATGTCGGAGGTGACGCCGGTGAGGACGGTCGGCTGGAACCACCAGCCCTTGCGGGTCTCGTCGCGGTGACCGCCCACCAGGACCTTGGCGCCCTTGGCGACGGCGTCGGCCACCTGCTGCTCGAGCACCTCGAGCTGCTGTCGCCGCGCCAGCGGGCCGATGTACGTCTTGAGGTCGAGCGGATCGCCGGCGATGAAGCCGCGCACCGTTTCGAGGAAGGCGTCGATGAACGGGCGCGCCACCTTCTCGTGGACGTAGATGCGCTCGACCGAGCAGCAGCTCTGGCCGGCGTTGTACATGGCGCCGTCGGCGAGCGAGGCGGCGGCCGCCGCGACGTCGACGTCGTCGGCGACGTAGGCCGGATCCTTGCCTCCGAGCTCGAGCTGCACCTTCATCATGCGGCCCGCGGTCGCCTCGGCGATCTTCTTGCCCGTGCCGTAGCTGCCGGTGAAGAAGAGGCCGTCGATCGGCTGCGCCAGCAGCGCCGCGCCGACGGCGCCGCCGCCGACCAGCACCTGAAACACGTCGCGCGGCACGCCGGCCTGGTGCCACAGCTCGCCGAGCGCCAGCCCGGTGCGCGTGGTCAGCTCCGACGGCTTGTAGAGGACGGCGTTGCCCGTGAGGAGCGCCGGCACGAAGACGTTCGAGCCGACGAAGTAGGGATAGTTCCAGGCCGAGATGTTGGCGACCACGCCCAGCGGCTCCCAGCCGATGCGCTCCTCGGTTGCGCCGGCGCCGGCCGCCTGGACCACCTCGTCCTCGAGGACGCGCCCGGCGTTGGCCAGGAAGAAGTCGACCCGGCCGGCGAGGGCGTTGAGCTCGTTGAGCGCCTGCTGCAGCGGCTTGCCCATCTCCTCGGTGAGCGTGCGGGCCAGGCGATCCTTGTTCTCGGCGACGAGCGCGTTCCATTTCGCGACGGCACGGTGGCGCGTCTCGAAGGGGGTCGCCCACCAGCCGGGCTGCGCGGCGCGCGCCGCGGCGGCCTTCTGCGCGACGGTGGCGGCGGTGTCCTCGGGCACGTCGGCGATGACTTCGGTGGTGGCAGGGTTGACGATCTTCATGGGGTCCTTCCGGAGGGTGAGGGAGATGCCGCGTCGACGGCCGAGAGAAAGGCGTCGAGCAGGGGGCGCGGACTCAGGAGTCCAGGCCCGGTTTGGTAGATGAACTCGGGGTGCCACTGCACGCCGTAGGCGAAGGCGCCCGTGCCGTCGTCGAGCCGCACCGCCTCGACGACGCCGTCGGGCACCGAGCGCGCCTCGACGATGAGCCCGCGCCCGAGGTGGTTGAGCCCCTGATGGTGGACGCTGTTGACGCGCGGTGGCCCCGCTGCGCCCGCGTACCAGCGCGCCAGCGCCGACCCCGGCTCGATGGCCAGCTCGTGGGCGTGCTGATCGTAGACGTCCCAGTTGCGGTGGACGCGCCGGCCGGGGTGCAAGGTCTCGATGTCCTGAAAGAGCGTCCCGCCCAGGGTGACGTTGAGGACCTGTGCGCCCCGGCAGACGCCGAGGAGCGGCTTCTTGCGCGCCAGAAAAGCCCGCACCAGCTGCATCTCGTACTGGTCGCGCCTGGCGTCGCCCGACCACTCCGGGCGGGCCGGCTCCTCGCCGTAGTGCTCGGGGGCCATGTCCGAGCCCCCCTGCAGGACCAGGCCGTCGACGCTGTCGACGAGATCCTCGATGGTGACCGCGGAGGCCGGGCGCGGCAGCATCACCGGCAGGGCGCCGCCCGACATGATCCAGGCCAGCATCGACTCCTCGGCGTAGAGGAGCGTCTTGCCCTTGAAGATGGCCCGCTGCGGATCGGCGTGGAAGAAGCAGGCCGAGACGCCGATGCGCGGCTTCATGGGAGCTGGCCCGGGAGCTGGCTCGCGGTTTCGCCCGCCATCATCCGAGCGCCTCCTCGAAGAGCTTGCGGAAGTCCTGCGCCGTCACCGGCTGGCGCGGCCCGAAGGTGTGGCAGACGTCGGCCAGCGCGTTGTCGACCAGGGCCGCCACCTGCGCGTCGGTGACGCCCACGTCCCGCAGCGAGCGCGGGATGCCGAGCTCGCCGCGGAAGGCGTCGAGCCAGGCGATGAAACCGTCGGCCGTCGCGTCCTTGGCGCCCACGGTCGCCGCCATGGTCGCCATCTTGGCGGCGCTGACCGGCTTGTTGAAGCGCATGCCGGCGACGATCATGATGCCGTTGGCCAGGCCGTGGTGCAGGTCCGCCACCGTGGAGAGCGAGTGCGCGCAGGAGTGCACCAGGCCCAGGTCCTTCTGGAAGGCCACCGCGCCCATCATGGCGGCGCAGAGCATCTCGCCGCGCGCGTCGACGTGGGATGGATCGGCGAGCGCGGCGCTGTCGCCCGCCTCGACCCGCTTGGCGAAGGCGACGGCACGCGGCAGCGAGCGCGCGATGAGCCGCAGCCCCTCGAGCGCGATGCCGTCGCACATCGGGTGGAACATCGGATGGAGGTAGCTCTCGACGCAGTGGGTGAGGGCGTCCATGCCGGTCGCGGCCGTCACCTTCGACGGCAGCGACAGCGTCAGCTCGGGGTCGAGGAAGACGCGCTTGGCCAGCAGCTTGGGGGAGAAGACGATCTTCTTCTGGTGGGTGACGTCGTCGGAGACCACCGCGCTGCGCCCGACCTCGCTGCCCGTGCCCGCCGTGGTCGGCACCGTGAAGATGGGCGGCACCTCGAGATCGATGGGGCGCGGTTTGGGCAAAAACGCGTCGTACTCGAGCAGCCTGCCGGGATGCTTGGCCAGCACGGCGACGCACTTGGCGACGTCGAGCGCCGCGCCGCCGCCGATGGCCACGATGCCGTCGGCGCGGTGGGCCTGGTAGGCGACGGCGCCGGCTTCGGCCTGCGAGGCGGTCGGGTTGCCCCAGATGCCGCCGAAGACCTCCACCGCCAGGCCGGCGTCGGCCAGGGCGCGCGCCGGACCGGTCACCGGCGGCAAGCTCACCGATCCCCTTGTCGGTGACGATGAGCGGCCGCGCCACCCCGAACTCGCGCAGCGTCTCGGCGAGCAGGGCCACGGCGCCGGGGCCGTACTTGATGGGCGTGGGGAAGTTGAACTGGACGATCGACATGAGGAGGCTCCGCTTCAGGTGAGGGTGCAGGGACAGGTGATCGACTAGATAATCTCGAAGTAGCGCTCCAGCTCCCAGGATGTCACGGCGGTCTGGGACTGGCGCCACTCCCACAGGCGCGTCGCCGCGAAGTGCTCGACGAAGGGCGCGCCGAAGATCTCGCGCGCCGCCGCCGAGGCCGCGAAGCGGGTGGCCGCCTCGTGCAGGTTGGCGGGCAGCTTGACGGCCGCCTCGTCGGCGTAGCCGTTGCCTGCCACCGGGCCGGCGGGCAGCTCCAGCTGGTGCTCGATGCCGTAGAGGCCGCTGCCGAGCGCCGCCGCCAGCGCCAGGTAGGGGTTGACGTCGGAGCCCGAGACGCGCGTCTCGAGGCGGGTGGACCTGGCGCTGGCCGGGATCACCCGGAAGGCCGTGGTGCGGTTGTCGACGCCCCAGTTGGCGCGCGTGGGGGCCCAGGCGCCCTCCACCAGGCGCTTGTAGCTGTTGACGGTGGGCGCGAACATCGGCAGCAGCTCCGGCAGGAGGCGCACCTGCCCGGCCAGGTAGTGACGGAAGGTCGCGCTCATCTTGTGGGGAGCGGCGCCGTCATAGAAGACGTTGTCGCCGGCGCCGTTCCAGAGCGACTGGTGAATGTGGCCCGAGCAGCCGGGGAGCTTCTCGTTCCACTTGGCCATGAAGCTCGGCATGATCCCGAACCGGTGGCCGATCTCCTTGGCCGACGTCTTGAAGAGGACGGCGCGGTCGCCGGCCTCCAGCGCGTCGCCGTAGAGCAGCGCCGCCTCGTAGACGCCGGGTCCCGTCTCCGTGTGCAGCCCCTCGATGGGGACGCCGAAGGCGCTGAGCTCGTCCATGAGCGCGTTCATGAAGGGGCGGTTCTGTCCGGCGCGCAGGATCGAGTAGCCGAACATGCCGGGCGTGAGCGGCTCGGGGCGGATGTAGCCCTTGTCGCGCCACGACTGCGGCGTCTCGCGGAAGTTGAACCACTCGAACTCCATGCCGCAGGCGGGCCGCAGCCCCTTGGTGGCGGCGCGCGCGACCATCGCCTTCAGGAGCTGGCGCGGGCAGATGGGGAGCGGCGTCGTGCCGTCGGCCTCGACGAACTCGCCCAGGAAGAAGGCGACGTCCCCGTCCCAGGGGACCCGGCGGTAGGTCGACAGGTCGAGGCGCACGGGCGCATCGGGGTAGCCGGTGTGCCAGCCGGTGTAGCGGACGTCGTCGTAGCAGACGTCGCTCGAGTCCCAGCCCAGCACCACGTTGCAGAAGCCGAGGCCGCCCTTCACGGCGGAGAAGAACTTCTCCTTGGCCAGGTACTTGCCGCGCAGGATGCCGTCGGTGTCGGTGACGGCGATCTTGACCTTCACCTGCGGGTCGCGCCGGATCTCCTCGAGCACGTCGGCCGGGGATTTCACCGCGTCACCGTCGGAGGATGGCATGTTTGGATCGAAACACGCCGGGGTCGGAAAGCCAAGCGACACTCGTGTTTCGTCGGCGCCGGCCGGCCGCGCCGGTGAGTCAGCTCGGCCGGCCGCGCCGTCGGTCAGAACGCGGCGTCGAGCGTCACCTCGCCGACCACGCCCACCTGGTAGGCGGAGACCCGGCGCTCGAAGAAGTTGGCGACCTCCTGCACGTCCTGAAGATCCATGAAGGCGAGGGGGTTCCGCACGCCGTACTGCTTGGGCAGGCCCAGCGTCGCCAGGCGCTGATCGGCGCAGAACTCGAGGTACTGCCGGACCTCGCCGATCGAGAGGCCCACGACCCCCTTGCCCAGCAGATCCTCGGCGAACTGCGTCTCGCAGGCCACGGCGTCGTCGAACATCTCGGCCACGGCGCGCCGCATGTCCGGGTCGAACAGATCGGCCTCTTCGCTGCGGATGGTCCTGGCCACCTCGAAGGCGAACGCCATGTGGGCGCTCTCGTCGCGGAAGACCCAGTTGGTCCCGCCCGCCAGCCCGTGCAAGAGGCCGCGGGAGCGCAGGAAGTAGACGTAGGCAAAGGCCCCGAAGAAGAAGAGCCCCTCGACGCAGCCGGCGAAGCAGATCAGGTTGAGCAGGAACTGCTGGCGCTGGGCGCGCGTCTCCAGGCGGTTCAGGTCGGCGGTGGCGTCGAGCCAGCGGAGGCAGAAGTCCGCCTTCTTCCGGATCGAGGGGATGTTCTCCACGGCGGCGAAGGCGCGGTGGCGCTCCTCTGGATCGGGCACGTAGGTGTCGAGCAGGGTGAGATAGAACTGAACGTGCAGCGCCTCCTCGTAGAGCTGCCGCGAGAGGTACATCCGGGCCTCCGGCGCGTTGATGTGCCGGTAGAGGTTCAGCACCAGGTTGTTGGCCACGATCGAGTCGCCGGTGGCGAAGAAGGCGACCAGGCGATGCACCAGGTGGCGCTCGGCGTCGGTCATCTTGGTCTGCAGATCGCTGACGTCCGTCGAGAAGTCGACCTCCTCGACCGTCCAGGTGTTCTTGATCGCGGCCCGGTACATCTCGAAGAAGCGCGGGTACGCCATCGGCCGCAGGGTGAGGCACAACCCCGGATCGAGCAGACGCGCCGGTCGGCGCGTGGACGGAGCTGGGCTCGGCCCAGCGGAGTCCATCGCGGGAGGGTGCGGGAACCCTCCCAGGGTTCCCGCGGATGAATGTCCCACGCCGCTCACTGGCAGGCCTCGCAGCTCTCGGGGTTCTCCAGCGAGCAGGTCACGGCGGCCGCGTCGGCGCTGGCCACTGTCGGCTCCGCGACGGTCGCCTTGGCGATCCGGGTCGCCGGTCGGGACCGCAGGTAGTACGTCGTCTTCAGCCCCTGCTTCCAGGCATGGAAGTACATCGACGACAGCTGCCCGATGTTCGGGCTCTCCGCGAAGAGGTTCAGCGACTGGCTCTGATCGATGAAGGCGCCGCGCTCGGCGGCCATGTCGATGAGCGAACGCATCGGGACCTCCCAGACGGTGCGGTAGATGGTCCGCAGCTCCTCCGGCAGCTCGGGCAGCGGCTGGACCGAGCCCTCGGCCATCTTGAGGCTGGCGCGCGTGCTCTCGGTCCAGAGGCCGAGCGGCTTCAGCTCGGCGACCAGGTAGCGGTTGACCTGCAGGAAGTCTCCCGACAGCGTCTCGCGCTTGAACAGGTTCGACACCTGCGGCTCGATGCACTCGTAGCAGCCGGCGATCGAGGCGATGGTGGCGGTCGGCGCGACCGCCACCAGCAGCGAGTTGCGCAGGCCCACCTCACGCACCCGCGCCCGCAGCGCCTCCCAGCGCGATCCATCCGTCGGCGTGACGCCCCAGGCGTCGAACTGCAGCTCGCCGCGTGCGGCACGGGTTTCTTCGAAGGCGGGGTGGCGACCCCTGGCGACGGCGAGGTCCGCCGAGGCGCCGAGGGCGTGAAAGTAGATCTCCTCCGCGATCTGCCTCGACAGCGCCCGGGCCTCGGGCGCGTCGAAGGCCAGACGCAGCTGGAAGAAGACGTCCTGCAGCCCCATGACGCCCAGGCCCACCGGGCGCCAGCGGAGGTTCGAGACCTGCGTGCTGGGGATCGGGTAGTGGTTGAGGTCGATCACCTGATCGAGCTGCCGCACGGCGGTCCGAACGGTTCGCGCCAGCTTCTCGAAGTCGAACGAGAGGCCGCCCTCCGCCGAGCGGACCGTGTGCCGTCCGAGGTTGATCGACCCGAGGTTGCAGACCGCCGTCTCGCTGCCCGACGTCACCTCGATGATCTCGGTGCAGAGGTTGGAGAGGTGAACGGTCCGGCCGGGCAGGGCGGTCTGGTTGCAGGCGCGGTTCGACTTGTCCTTGAAGGTCATCCAGCCGTTGCCGGTCTGCGCGAGCGACCGCATCATCCGCGCGTAGAGCTCGCGCGCCTTGACGGTCTTCGCCGCGAGCCCAGCCGCCTCCGCCGCCGTGTAGGCGCGCTCGAACGCCTCGCCATAGAGGTCCGGAAAGGTCGGGACCACCTTCGGATCGAACAGGCTCCAATCGGCGTCCGCCTCGATCCGCTTCATGAACAGATCGGGGATCCAGTTGGCGAGGTTGAGGTTGTGCGTGCGGCTCGCTTCGTCGCCGGTGTTCTCGCGCATGGCCAGGAAGTCCTCGACGTCGGCGTGCCACGGCTCGAGATAGACGCAGCAGGCGCCCTTGCGCTTGCCGCCCTGGTTCACGGCCGCCACCGAGGCGTCCAGCGTCTTCAGCCAGGGGACGATCCCGTTCGAGCTCCCGTTGGTGCTCTCGATGAGAGAGCCGCGCGAGCGCACCCGGTGGTAGGCGAGCCCGATGCCGCCGGAGAACTTGGAGAGCATCGCCGCATCGGCGTACTTCTGGTAGATGCCGGCCAGGTGATCCTCGGGTGAGTCGAGGAGAAAGCAGCTCGAGAGCTGCTCGTGGCGGGTCCCGGCGTTGAACATCGTCGGCGAGCTGGGCAGGTACTCGAGCGTCGAGAAGAGGCGATAGAGCTCCAGCGCCTCGGCGACGTTCTCCGACAGCGCGCAGGCGATGCGCAGGAAGAACTGCTGCGGCGTCTCGATGACCAGGCGGTTCTTCGGGTGCCGCAAGAGGTAGCGATCGTAGACGGTGCGAAGGCCGAAGTACTCGAACTCCCGGTCGCGCTCGACGGCGATCGTGTCGTTCAGCTTGCGCGCGTTGTTGGTGACGAAGGTGGCCAGGCGATCGTTGGCCAGCCCCAGCCTCTGCGCGGTGAGGACCGACTGCGAGAAGGCGTGGATCTCCTGACCGCGGACCTCCTTGTCGATGTAGGTCCCGAGGAGCCGCGCCGCCAGCTTGGCGTACTGTGGCTCCTCGAAGATGAGGCCCGCCGCCGTCTGGATCGAGAGCTGGTCGAGCTCGCGCGTGGTCGCCCCGTCGTAGAGGCCGCTGATGGTCTTGGTCGCGACCCGCAGCGCATCCACGTCGGTGAGACCGACGCAGGAGCGGCCGACCGCGCGGACGATCTTGTTCACGTCGACGGGCTCGGCCGAGCCGTTGCGCTTGCGAACCCGCATCGTCGTCTGCGGATAACCCTCCTCGGAGGGGGCGCGCGTCCGGGCGGGCGCGGCACCGCCGTTCTTGGTCGCATTGGTCGCCGTCGTCGGCGTGGTCGTTCCTTGGATCTCCGTCTCGGTCAGCATCGGTCTCTCCTCGTCTCGCCCCCTCGGGCGTGAAGGACGCCGCGCAGCAGGACGGGAGAACCGGGAGAGCGCTGCCACGAACGACGGCTGGCGCCGGCACGGACCCACCCGCCTCCCGCGAGGCTCCAGGTCGAACCGCCGCCGGATTTCTCCCGGCGCCGGATGCTGGCAGGTCTTCGGGCTCGCGAGCGTGAAGGAGTTACCCGACGCCTACTCTCCACCGCTTCCCAGCCCGAAGGGCCAGTGCGCGTCGTGGATTTCGTTCTCGCTTACCGCTGCGGGGCAGCCCCGGATTCCAACCGGGTTCCCTTTAGCTCGGGAGACATTCCCGAGCACCAGCATGAACGCAACGTACTGCACTGTATCGTCACGGTCAATGGATATTGTGGTCTCAAGGTGCGTTACCTACCGCATATAGGGTACGGCTGGGCGATACCGGCCCGCGGCGGCCGCTTGGCGAGAGTCCCCGCGAAGGTGCTCGGGGAGCGCCGGTGGGTCCGTTGCGACCTCGCGGCGGACCTCCGCCGGATTCTTGTCGGGCCGCAGACCCTGATACGAGGGGTGGCGGATGTGGCCGTGGTGCGTCCACTCCATGAAGGCCACCTCGCAGACCATGCGCTCTTCCAGCCAGAGTGCGTCCCGGACCCGGAAGCCGGTCGATAATCCCACCTCGAAGGGCGTGGTCGCGCGTTCGAGCTTCTCGAAGGCGGTCAGAGCTCGCGCGCGTCCCGCTGGAACCCGGTGCCGACCTTCCCGGCGAAGACCAGTCGACCCGCAGCGTCGTGGTGGCCGAGCCAGAGGGCGCCCAAGCCGCCGGTGGTCGAGCGCTCCTACCCGCCCAGCACGAACTCCTGCCGGAGAACGCACTTCACCTTCTGCCAGGAGCTGTTCCGGGCGCCTGGGCGAAGACGTCCGTCGCCGCCGTCTTTGCCGCTTGTCGGCCCGCGCGCCCGTCTTAGCTTCAGCGCCGATGACGATCACAGAACCTGGATGGCTGCTGCGCTGGACCGCTCTTGTCATCGCCGGCGCGACCGGTGTCCCGGTCTTCGCCCTCGACCGTCAGCTCGACCTGCCGACCGGCACGAACAGAGACGAGGTGCTCTCCGCCCTGAAGGGACACGTGCTGGCGCGGGGCGAGCTCCTCGGCATCTTCAAACGGCCAGAGTCGCCCGCCCGCCCGTGAGCTGCTGGTTCGGTGGCGCCGCCACGTTGGTGGCCGTCGCGCTGACGGCGGGGGAGGCGACGGCACAGGTGCCACCGGTCGCCCGCGCCGCGTCGCTGCGTCCGGAGGCGCCCACGGAGATCCTCTTTCACGCCGATCTCGACGGCCGCTTCGCGCCGGTTTGCGGCCAGCCGCCCACGGCGGTCGACTACGCCGGCCTGCTGGCCAGCATCGACGCGCGGCGGGCCGCCGCCCTGGCCAGCGACGCGCCCGCGCCCGTGGTCCTGCTGGGCGGAAACTGGGCGGGGCCCGATCCCCTGACCAACGAGATCCTCTCCGGCGGCGCGGCCGGCGCACGCACGCTGGCCGACCTGCTCGGCCGCGGTCAGTACGACGCCATCGCCGTCGGACACCAGGAGCTGTCACTCGCTCCGGCGCTGTTCGACGAGCTCCTGCCGGCGCTGGCGCGCGCTGGCCGGCCGCTGGTCGCCAGCAACCTGACCTGCGACGCACGCCGGCCGGCCTGCGCCGCGATCAAACGCGAGCTCCTGGTGCGCCGTCCAGGCGCGGTGGTGGGCGTGCTGGCCGTCGTCTCGCCGTCCGTGATCACCGGAATCGCGCCCGGGCGCATGGCCGGGCTGGGCCTCGGCGATCCCGTGGCCGCCGTGCGGGAGGGGGTCAAGCGGCTGCGGGCGGCCGGCGCCACCCGGGTGGTCGTGCTGACCGACGGGCCGCGCGACACGCGCGCGCTCGAAGAGACCGACGCCCTCCAGCGCCATCTGGGCGCGCCGGACGCGCCCGATCTGTTGCTCGCGGCCGGCCTGGCCGACGAGGAGACCGGCCGCCCGATGCGGCTGCTCCGGCGGGAGGGAGCCCCGCCCGCGGTCGGCTCCGCGCTCGGCGCGGGCGCGCTCACGGTGGTCGAGCTCACCGGCGCCGACCTGTCCGCGGACGTCGTCCCGACGGTGCCGGGTGCGCGCGATCCCGAGCTCGAGCGGCTGACCGCCAGCGCCGCCGCCGTCACCTGCGCCCGCGCCGCGCAGCCGCTCGCCCCCGCCCCGGTCAAGGGGCCGCTCACCCGGGACGACTTTCGGAACTTCGTCCTCGAGGTGATGCGCCGCCGCGCCGGCGCCGAGATCGCCCTCATCAACGCGCCGTTCGTGAAACGGGCGCCGTTCCCGATCACCGGAACGCTGACCCGCGGCGATCTCGAGCGCGCGCTCCCTTACCGCGCGGTCATCGGGGCCGCGCGCGTGCCGGGACCGGTGGTCGAGTCGCTGCTCGGCCCCGCGCTCGGCAACGCCAAGCTGGCCGTGGTCGGCCTGGCCAAAGGCGCCGGCGGGCTCCAGGTCAACGGGCGGGCGCTCGACAAGGCGCGCGAGTACCGCGTCGCCACCATCGCCTTCGTCGCCGAGGGGGGCGACGGCATCTTCGCGCCGCGCGCGCTGCCCTTCGCGCCGCTCCCCGGTGCCCCGGACCTGCGCGATGCGGTGGCGGCCTTCTTCGCCCACGACACCGCCGCCGAGGACGGCGATCCGACGGTCAACGCCAAGACCGACTTCGGCCGACCGCCCGCCGACCGCCCGCTGCTGGTGGCGCTGGCCGACGGCGAGTTCGATCTCTCCAGCACGTCGATCTCCAACGGCCCGGCCTACGGCGATCCGCAGCTGACGCGCGCCGAGCAGACCTTGCTCAAGGGGGAGGCGACGCTGGTGACGCAGCTGCGCCAGCCGGTCCACGAGGCGGACGGCCGTCTGGATCTGCAGTACGGCTGGTCGCGCAACAAGCCGCCCGGCATGCTGGAGGTGTCCGGCGAGACCGTCGATCTCATCACCGGCATCGTCAGTTACAGCTACAAGGGGCTGCACGACTGGCGGCGCGTTCCGAGGCCCTTCATCCCCGATCCGTACGCGCGCGTCTGGCTGGAGTCCGAGTTCACCCGCCCCGAGGTGACGCCCACCCAGACCCGCACCTATCATCACCTGCAGCTGACCAACACCGTCGGCGCGCAGTTCACGCTCACGCCGCGCCTCAGGCTGCGGGCCGGTGCCGGCGTCCAGAGCGAGCTGCTCGCGCCGCCCCCCTACGGCGGTTGGCACGGGGTCATCGAGGCGGGCGGGACGCTCGACCCGACCGCCATCGCCACGGTCGGCGCGCTGGCCATCAAGCTCGAGGGCCTGTTCGACTACGACTTCGTCGACCCGACCGGGACCCGGCAACACCAGCTGCGCGCCAGCGGCAAGCTGTCGGTTCCGCTGCTGCCGGCGCTGTTCTTGACCGTCGGTCTCGAGGTCTTCGCGGTGGAGCGGCAGGAGCTCGGCTGGGCCGCCTCCTACGACACGACGATCGGCCTGCGCCTCCACACCGACGTCGCGCACCAGGTGCTCTGACTTCGCTCCCGCTGCAGCTGCGTCGTCGCCGCGCGCTCACAAGCGCGGTGGGATGCTTGCCTTCTTGCTGCTGGGAGCGCTCGTCCTCGCAAGACGGCGGCGACACCGGGGTTGGCGCTCTGACCGCCGCGGACCGACCCTGTTCGTCGGTGACGTGGAGGTTCACCACGCGCTGCATTGCAGATCGGGCCGGCAGGCGGCACCGTCCTTGGCCATCGTCGCCACCGGGGCCAGCGGGGACGAGGGCGGCGCCTGGCGCACGGCGCGCGCGATCGCCTCGCCGTGTCCGCCGGAACAAAGGAACGCCCATGCCAGGCTGGCGATCGAGCGGTTCGCCGTCGTGGCGAGCGTCTTCTCGGCCTCCGCGACCACCGCCGGGTCGTCGCGGCGATCTCTCCAGCGGGCATATCGCAGCACCGCCGCCCGCGCCTCCGCGTAATCGGGATCGACGTCGGTCGGCGCGCCCTCGACCCCGAAGAGCAGCATCGGCGCTCCGTTCGGTCGGCCGGCAAAGAGGATCGCCCGGAGGCGCCCGCGCTTTTCCGCCCGCCGCCACGTCCGGTCCGGCAGATAGAACTTGAGCGGCCGTGGCAGATCGACGGCCGGGTTCCCATAAAATATCGCCGTGATCCGGGCGCCCGCCATGGCGCGGTCCCGGACGCCGGTCGGGGAGCCGCCTTCGCTCGCCTTGGCGAGACTCAGCTCCACTTCGACCGCCAGGTCGGCACAGACGGCCTTGCGCCCGAGCGAATAAGCCGGCCCAGCCTGCGCGACCATCCCCTGCGTCATCACGACGGCCACCCCGACCGCCACCCCGACGAACAACGCCAGCCTTCGCATGCCCGGCATCATCCTTTGATCGGGCCGCTCGTGTGAATGAGCCCGCGTGCCGGAAGCGGGGCTGTCAGTGGCCGCAACAGGTGAAACGTTTCGCCGTCGATTGTCAGGCCATTGGGGCCGATCTGGCCGGCTGCTCTCGAGGCGACCGAAACCAGCGATGCGGCGGTCGTCGTTCCTTCCGCCAGGCCTTGCTGGTGTGCCCCCAACGAGGTGATCGTTCGAACCTGCCCCGTCGCATCGCGGGCGACGTCGGTGACGATCTCGACGTGCCCGGATTCACCGCGGCGGTCGATGGAGACGAGATCACCTGGTCGCACATCGTTCAGGTTCGCGACGCTTTGAAATGAGGCCGGGCGCGCCGCCAGCGAGTTCGCCGAGGCGTAGTGGCCCACCGAGCTCAGAGGGAAAGAGAGACCCGCACGATTGAACGCCTCGCCGACGAAGACGTTGCACTTCCAAACTCCGGCTCCGGCGTAGGGGGTCGCCGTTCCGGCCAGCGACCAGGGCGACTTTCCCGCCGCGGCGGGGGGCTCCTCGGCGAGCATCTGTCGGGCCGACGCGGCCAGCTGACGACCCTCCCCCGCGGAAATCGGGGCCGGCGCGATCGCGGCGCGCTCGACGGCTGCCTGGACGGCGACCCCGGTGTCGGACGCGAGGTCTGACGTTCGACGGTCCAGGGCGTTGACCGCGTCATAGACGCGCGCCATGGCTGCGTCGCCTGAGACCGGGCCGTTGCTTCGGCCATCGCCGCTTCGAGCGAGGGCGTCGAGGTCCGGTCCGGCCCCGCCAGCCGTCGGCTCGAGCGTTGGATCATTGTCGAACGGCGCCTCGAATCGACTTCGTGAGATTGCGTCCATGAGCCCGTTATCGCCAGACCCACGGGACGGTTGCGGCCCGGCTCATCACAGATCGGCCGAGAGTCGGTGCACGGACCCGCCAACCCGCGACCCTCGCCGCCGCCACCTCCAATTTATAAGGAAGGGAGGGTCTTGCCGCAAGGGCCGGGTGGTGGCGCAGGATCGCCGACCGAACCATGACTCACGCCAACAGCAGGAGCGGGACCACGACCGCGCACGCCGTGGTGATCGCCGGAGGAGGTCCCACCGGGATGATGTTGGCGGCCGAGCTGGCGCTGGCGCACGTCGACGTCGCCGTCGTCGAGCGGCGCCCGAGCGCAGATCTCCCCGACTCGCGCGCCGGCGGGTTGCACGCACGCACGATCGAGGTGCTCGATCAGCGTGGAGTCGCGGAGCGCTTCCTCTCGCAGGGGCAGCGCATGCAGGTCGCGCGCTTCGCGATGGCCCCGCTCGACATCAGCGACTTTCCGACCCGCCACAACTACGGGCTCGCGCTATGGCAGAAGCACTTCGAGCGGATCCTCGCCGGCTGGGTCGACGAGCTGGCGGTCCCGATCTATCGCGCCCGCGAGGTCACGGGCTTCGCCCAGGACGATACCGGCGTCGACGTCGCGCTGTCCGCGGCCGGGAACTTCGCAGCGTCGTCGAAGGGCGGTTCATTGCGCGCTCAGTACCTCGTCGGATGCGACGGTGGTCGCAGCCTCGTCCGCAAGAAAGCCGGGATCGACTTTCCCGGGTGGGATCCCTCCGTCAGCTACTTGATTGCCGAGGCCCAGATGGCCGAAGAGCCGGCCTGGGGCATCCGCCATGGTGAAAGGGGGGTCAACGCCATCGGCAAGCTCGAGGAGGGGAAGCGCGCGCGCGTCGTGCTGATCGAGCAGCAGGTCAGGCAAGGCGAAGAGCCGGCACTGGACGACCTGCGCGAGGCGCTCATCGCCGTCTACGGCACCGACTTCGGCGTTCACGACGTCACGTGGCTCTCGCGGTTCACCGACATGGCCCGCCAGGCGGCCTCCTACCGAGAGGGCAGGGTGCTCCTGGCCGGCGACGCGGCCCACGTGCACGCCCCGACGGGCGGACAGGGACTCAACATCGGTGTCCAGGACGCCGTGAACCTGGGATGGAAGCTGGCCCAGGTGGTCAGAGGCACCTCGCCGGAGAGCCTCCTCGACAGCTATCAGGCCGAGCGACACCCGATCGCTGCCCGCGTGCTCCAGACCACCCTGGCGCAAACCGCGCTCAACCGCGGCGACGAGCGAACGAACGCCCTGCGCGACACAGTTTCCGATCTGCTGAAGATGGACGAGCCTCGCAAACGATACGCCGCGATGATGTCCGGTCTCGACATCCACTACGACCTCGGGCCGGGCCACCCGCTGCTCGGGCGCCGCATGCCCGATTTGGATTTGCGCACCGAGAGCGGCGCGAAGCGGGTGTTCGCCCTGCTGCACGAGGTCCGACCGGTCCTGCTCAATCTCGGTGAGCCCGGCGCGCTCGACGTCGCGTCGTCCCCCTGGGCGGATCGGGTTCAACGGATCGGCGCTCGATACGCTGGGGCGTGGGAGCTCCCGGCGCTCGGCGTGGTCGCGGCTCCCGCTGCCGTGTTGATTCGTCCCGACGGACACGTCGCCTGGGTCGGAGACGGAGCGAACCAGGGACTTCGGGAGGCGCTGACCGCCTGGTTCGGACCGCCCAATCAAGGGTGAGCCCGGACCCGCGCCGCGCCGGTGATCTCAGCAACGCGCGTCGGATGATGCGGGGCTGGCTCGTCGTGTCCGTGCTTGTGATCCGGTCCGACGAGGAGGTGTTCCCTTGCGGCGGAGGCACCTTGCTGCGAAGTTTGGTTGCGCGGTAGCTTCGATGTCGGCACTTCAGCAGGACGGGGAGTCGTGAACCTGGTCTCGGTGATCGCCCAGCAGGGCCTGTTGCTGGTGTTCGCCAACGTGCTTCTGCAGCAGCTCGGTGTTCCCATCCCCGCCGAGCCGACGCTGGTCGTCGCCGGCAGTCTGGCTGCGCGCGGACTCTTGCCGTTGCCCGGCCTGGTCGGGGTGACCTGGCTGGCGGTGCTGCTCGCCGACTCGACCTGGTACTGGTTGGGCCGTCGCTACGGCAATCAGGTTCTGCGGATCGTGTGCCGGCTGGCCCTCTCCCCGGACTCCTGCGTCCAGACCACCGAGCAGACCTTCGCCCGCTGGGGCCTGAAATCGCTGGCGGTGGCCAAGTTCATCCCTGGATTCTCGATGGTGGCGCCGCCCCTGGCGGGCGCCATGCGGGTCAGGTGGTCCAGCTTCCTGTTGTTCGATCTGCTGGCGGCGGTGCTCTGGTCGTCGGTCGGGATTGGCGCCGGGCTGATCTTCTACCGGCAGGTCGATCGGGTGCTCGCCGCTCTGGCCGGCCTCGGCGGGTGGGCGCCGGTGGTCGGCGCGATCCTGCTGGCCGCCTTCGTGGCCGCGAAATGGGTTCAGCGGCGGCGCTTCTATCGCACCCTGCGCATGGCCCGCATCTCGGTCGGCGAGCTCAAACGTCTCATCGACGCCGGCGCCAACCCCGTGGTGTTCGACGTTCGCACGGCGACCGCCCGCGAGCGCGAGCCTCAGCGGATCCCGGGCGCCGTCGCCTTCGATCTGTCCCAGGTGGACGCCGTCGTGGCCGAGCTGCCCGAGGAGCGCGAGGTCATCCTTTATTGCAATTGCCCCAGCGAGGCGTCGGCGGCACGCATCGCGCGCCGGCTGATGGATCGCGGCGTCCGATCAGTCCGGCCGCTGGCGGGCGGCCTGCAAGCCTGGATCGACGCCGGGTTCAAGGCGGATACGGGGTGAGGCTCGCCTCCCGATGGTCCGTCTATCGACCGTGGAAGATGGGCGGCAGAGGGATATCGACCACCTGGCTCATCAGCGCCACAGGTTCGTCCTG
Organism: uncultured Pseudomonadota bacterium; assembly: GCA_963847705.1. Classification (GTDB taxonomy): domain Bacteria; phylum Myxococcota_A; class Polyangia; order Fen-1088; family Fen-1088; genus JADGRB01. The sequence continues at coordinate 306,730 of CAWKBC010000027.1, forward strand.
GCGAGATCGAGCACCTCGTCCCCTCGTCCGCTGATGACCGCCTTGGCCATGAAGAGCGTGAACCCCTTGGCTTGCTCGAGCGTGATGGTGGGCGGCATGGCCAGCTCCTGCCGGTTCACGACGACGTCGAGCAGGGCGGGGCCATCGTGCGCCAGCAACCCCCGCACGGCGTCCGGGAGCTCTCCCGGATCCTCGACCCGAACGCCATGGAGCCCGATGGCGCGCGCCATCTGGGCAAAATCGGGGTTGTCGAGGGTGGTTCCGCTGGTGAGAAGACCGGCTGCCTTCATCTCCAGCTCGACGAAGCCGAGCGCGCCATTGTTGTAGACCACGATCTTCACCGGGAGCTGGCGCTGTCGAATGGTGAGCAGGTCGCCCATCAACATGGAGAACCCGCCGTCGCCGGAGAGAGAGATCACCTGGCGCCCCGGGAGCGTCAGCTGCGCCCCGATCGCCTGCGGCATGGCGTTCGCCATCGACCCGTGGTTGAACGATCCGAGGAGGCGCCGCTTTCCATTCATCGTGAGGTAGCGCGCCGCCCACAGCGTGGGAGAGCCCACGTCGCAGGTGAAGACGGCGTCGGGCGACGCCAGCCCGTCGATGACGCGCGTGAGGTACTGGGGGTGAATGGGCTTGCGTCCGGGAACGCCGGTGGCGAGGTCGTCGAGCGACTTGCGCGCCTTCGCGTAGTGCGCGACGGCGTGGTCGAGGTGGGCCGTATCGGTCTTCTTCTTCAGCAATGGCAGGAGCGCCGCCAGCGTCTCCTTGACGCCGCCCACCAGGCCGAGGTCGAGACGACCGCGCCGTCCCAGGTTTTCCCCCCGGATGTCGATCTGCGCGACGACCGCCTTTTCTGGATAGAACTGCGTGTACGGAAAGTCGCTCCCCAGCACCAGGAGGACGTCGCAGTCCATGACCGCGTAGTAGCCGGAGGCGAAGCCGAGCAGGCCCGTCATGCCCACGTCGAAGGGGTTGTCGTATTCGACGTGCTCCTTGCCGCGGAGCGCGTGGACGATGGGCGCTTGCAGCGCCCGCGCGATCGCGATGAGCTCGGCGTGCGCTCCGGCGCAGCCCGCTCCGGCCAGGATGGTCACCTTCTTCCCCTTGTCGAGCAGCGCCGCGAGCCGGGCGAGCTGGGGCCCCGGGGGTCGCACCTCCGGCTGGTCCTCCGGCGGGGCCAGCACGAACGGGTGCGTCTCCGGCGCTTCGCGGAGCGCGACGTCGCCTGGCAAGGAAATGACCGAGACTCCCCGGTTGGCCACGGCGCTGCGGATCGCGAGCTCGAGCACGCGCGGCATCTGGCTGGCGTGGTCGATCGGCTCGCAATAGTGACTGCAGTCCTTGAAGAGGATGTCGGGCCGGGTCTCCTGGAAGTAGTTGCTGCCGCGCTCCCGACTGGGGATCTGCGCCGCGATGGCCAGCACGGGGACGCGGCTGCGGTGACAGTCGTAAAGCCCGTTGATGAGGTGCAGGTTGCCGGGACCGCAGCTCCCCGCGCAGACCGCCAGCTGGCCCGTGAGGTGCGCCTCCGCCCCCGCCGCGAAGGCCGCGACCTCCTCGTGCCGCACACCGATCCACGCGATCTGCTCCTGTTTGCGGAGGCATTCGGTCATGCCGTTGAGGGAGTCGCCCACCACGCCATAGATGCGCTTCACCCCCGCCCTGACCAGCGTATCGACCAAGACCTTCGCCACGTTCGACCGTGCCATGAGTCCTCCCCCGCCCGTGAGTGCCGGTGGCCGATAACCTACTGCCCCTTGGCCCACCTGCAACGCCACTCGCGCAACTGACCACCCGGAGCGTCAGCGATCCGCGGAAGGGAGGGCGCGACCCGTGCGCGCCGCTCCGTATTCCCTGAGCGCGTAGCTTCTCTTGCCTTCGGCGAGGAGGCGGGCGCCGATGCGGCGGATCTCCTCCTCCCCCTGGCGCAAGGCCCGCGCGCTGGTGTGAACGGAGTAGCTGCCCAGGGCGAGCTCGTGTCGATGCGCAGGCGCCGAGCCGAGCACGAACACCGTGTCCCCTTCGGCGAGAAAGTCGATCGCCCCCTCGGAGGGCTCGAAGATCGCGATCTCCCCGCCGGGAATGGGCGTCGGGGTCCGGAGCACGCCGTCGTGCACCGCGACCCAGGCCACCTCGTGCCCCGCGGGAGGCTGGTATGACCACCGCTGGCCGAGGTCCGATGGGCTCATGAGCCGCGTGATGGGGCCGCCGGTGTCTCCCCGCGTGCGGTAGATGATCTTGCGCGCGGCTCGTCTGTTCTGAATCTGATTGGCCAACATGACCTAACCCTCCTCGTTCGAGCTTGGTTCGTGCTTGGTTCGAGCTTGGTTCGTGCTGTGTTCGTGCTTGGTCGGTGCCGCGTTCGTGGTTCCCGAGAGTTTCGTTCAGGCCGCCTGGGCGGCCGCCGTCTTGACCGCCTGCAGCTCGAGCTCGAGCTCGACGCGATCGCTCACCAGCACGCCGCCCGTCTCCAGCGCCTGGTTCCACTTCAGGCCGAAGTCCTTGCGATCGAGGGCGCCACGCGCGGTGAAGCCGACCCGCTCGTTGCCCCAGGGATCCTTGCCGCGGCCGCCGTACTCGACGTCGAGCGCGATCTCCCGGCTGACGTCGCGGATGGTCAGCTCTCCGCGCAGGCGGTAATGGTCGGTCCCAACCTTCTCGATTCCCGTGCCCCGAAACCGGATCTGGGGGAAGTGCTCCACGTCGAAGAAATCGGCCGACTTCAGGTGCTCGTCTCGCTGGGCCGTGCCGGTGTCGATGCTGGAGGCATCGATCGTCGCCTCCACCGTGGAGCGCGTGAGATCGCCCTCGTCGAGCGTGACGTGCCCGCTGAACTTGGCGAAGCGGCCTCGAACCTTCGAGACCACCATGTGGCGGACCGAGAAGTTGATGCCTGAGTGAACGGTGTCGAGGTTCCAGTTGTTCGTCGTCGTGGTCGTCATGGCGTGTCCTCCTGCGCTCAGGAATACGACCGTTCCGGTGCTGGGACTAGATGCGAAGATCTGGACTATCTGTTCCATGTATAGAACAGTGGAGCGACCATGGATCTCAACGAGATGGTGGTGTTCGCGCGGGTCGCTCTGACCGGCAGCTTCACGACCGCGGCGGCCGACCTGGGGATGCCGAAGTCGACCGTCAGCCGGAAGGTGACGGAGCTGGAAGCGCGGCTGAAGGCGCGCCTCCTCAATCGCACCACCCGCAAGGTGAGCCTGACCGACGTCGGCCGGACCTACTACGACCACTGCAGTCGCATCGTGGCCGAGATCGAGGACGCCGAGCGCGCCGTCACCAACCTGCAGGAGGTCCCGCGCGGCACGCTGCGGGTGACCACCGGCCCGAACGTCGCTTTCTTGGCCCCGATTCTGAACGACTACATGAAGCGCTATCCCGAGGTGCGGCTTGCGCTGTTCTGCACCGGTCGCACCGTCGACCTGATCGAGGAGCGGTTCGACGTGGCGATCCGGGCGGGCACGCTGGGCGATTCGACGCTGATCGCCCGCAGCATCGGCCGGGTGAGGTGGTTCCTGGTCGGGGCGCCGGCCTATCTCAAGAAGCGCGGGCGCCCGCGCTCGATCGACGATCTGAAGCAGCACGACTGCATCATGTTCGGCACGCCCCCCGGCGGCGCGGCGCTGCGCCTCCAGAGCGGCGACAAGACCGCGCAGGTCACGCCGCCCGCGCGCCTGATGGTGAACGACTTCGATCTGGTCCACGCCGCGACCCTGGCAGGCCTGGGCCTCGGGCTCCTTCCCGCCTACCTCTGCCTGGACGACATCCGGGGCAAGCGGCTCGAACGCGTGCTCCGCGACTGGGAAGCCCCCTCGGTGCCCGTTCACGTCGTCTACCCGAGCGCCCGCTACATCTCGCCCAAGGTGAAGACGTTCGTCGACCACCTGCAGGAGCGCACGACGCCGGCGCCCTGGGAGGTCGGCCCCATGCCGTGAGGTCCTACCGCCGCGCGTGAGGGAGGATCGTCTCGGCGAGTCGCTGGCACCTGCTGTCGCACTCCGGGAACAGAATCAGGCGCTGGGCCTGGTCGATGCAGTGGTCGTGGAGGGCGCCCGCCTGTGCCGCGGGCGTCGTGCAGACGGCCTCCGCCTCGGCGAACGCGCGCTCGTAGCTCCGGCCGCGCTCGGCCGCCGGCAGCCCCTGGATGCTCCCGAGGTTCTGCATCCAGTCGTGCGCCGCGATCGCAACGATCAGGAGCATCCAGCCGGCCAGGAGCGCTCCGCCCCAGCCGGCGCCCTTGCGCTCCTCCAGGAACGCGACGTGCGTTCGCGGGCCAGCGGGCAGGGGGCGGCACGACGAGATGGGGATGATTTCGAGACCATGGTCCATGGCTTGCCTCCGCGAGATGTCTGCGACGCAACGACGCAACTGCAGAATCCGCGCCAACGATCGAGACCGCGCGCGCCCGATGACGCCAGGGCGATCTCCCTCACCGCATGCAGAATGCCGAGCGGTTCGTGGCCGCGACCTTGCGAACTCCCGTCAGTGGACAGTGAGACCGCTCATCACGGTCGGCAATACGTTGGAGATCCCTTCGACGATGAACTGGACCGCCGTGGCCGCCAGGATGAGGCCCATCACGCGCTGGAGGACGTTCATCCCCGTCCGGCCGAGCCGGCGCTCGACGTCGACCGCGGCGCGCAGGAAGCCGTAGGAGACGAGCGCGGTGAGAGCGACCGCGCCGAACACCACCACGTATTGCCAGGCCCGTTCGGCGCGCGAGACCAGAACCATGACCGTGGATGTGGCGCCCGGGCCCGCCAGCATCGGGATGGCCAGCGGAAAGATCGAGACGTCGGGGCTGTCCACCCCCTCGGCCTCCTCCTCGGGCGAGGTGCGCTGGCGGGACCGCTGGGCGCGGAGCATGTCCACGGCCAGGAGAAACAGCAGAACCCCGCCCGCGATGCGGAAGGCGCCCAGCGAGATGCCGAGCACCCGGAAGATGAGCCCGCCCAGCGCCCCGAACGCGGCGAGCACGAGCCCCGCCGCCAGCGCGGCGCGAAACGCGGTGCGCCGCCGGTACTCGACCGAGTCGGATTCTGGTCATCGACATGAACAGCGGAACGGCCGCGGGCGCGTCGACCACCAGCAGCAGGGTGGTCACGGTCGAAAACACGAAGGGGAGCATCTAGCGCTCGGTCATGCGCTCGAGGAGGCGTCCCAGCTCGGCGCGCTGGGCCTGGGTCAGGCGGGCCAGCCGCCGGGCGAAGGCGGCGTCGAGGATCTCGCGCGACGCCTCCATCGCCTTGCGACCCGAGGGGGTGAGGGTGAGGTGGAAGCGGCGCAGATCCTCGGACTGCGTCTCGCGCTTGACGAACCCCGCGGCCTCGACCCGCTTCACCAGGAAGGTCACGGTCGGCTTGGGCGTCATGAGCGCGCGGGCCAGCTGGGCCGGGCTGGGGTGCTCATCGAGCTTGCTGAGGAGAAGGAATTCCTTCATTTCGAGCCCGTGCCCTCGCACCAGCGGCTCGACCTCGCCCATGATCGAGATGAGCAGCTCGAAGTTGAGCGTCCAGAGCTGCCAGGGGGAGGTCTTTCGCATGGGCGTGTTTACCCTTGACGGCGGGCCGACCGGGTATTAGTTTAAGATTAAACTGTTCCAGTTTGAACAGTTTTGTTCTGGAACCACTCTAGCACACAGGAGTCCCATGCCTCTCGATCACTACCTCACGCTCGGCCGCTCCGGCCTCCGGGTGAGCCCGCTCTGCCTGGGGACCATGACCTTCGGCGAGGACCTCGGCTGGGGCTCCAGCGTCGAGGAGTCTCAGCAGATCCTCGACCGGTTCATCGAGCTCGGCGGCAACTTCATCGATACCGCGAACTTCTACACCAAGGGCCACTCCGAGAAGATCATCGGGGACCACCTGGGCCACGATCGCGCGCGCCGCGACCGGCTGGTGATCGCCACCAAGTTCAGCGGCAACCTCTATCCCGGCGATCCCAACGCCGGCGGCTCGGGGCGAAAGTCGATCGTCTCCGCCTGCGAGAACTCGCTGCGGCGGCTGCAGACCGACTACATCGACCTCTACTGGCTGCACAACTGGGACGTTCATACGCCGATCGAGGAGACGATGGCCGCCCTCGAGGACCTGGTGCGCGCCGGGAAGGTCCGTTACCTGGGCGTCTCCGACACGCCCGCCTGGAAGATCGCCGAGGCCAACGTGACGGCACGCTTTCGGGGTTGGTCGGCGTTCATCGGGCTGCAGATCGAGTACTCGCTGCTCGAGCGGACCGTCGAGCAGGAGCTCATTCCGATGGCGGGCGAGCTCGGCCTCGGCGTCACCCCCTGGTCACCGCTGAAGAGCGGCGCGCTGAGCGGCAAGTACCGGCGGGCCAACGCCGGGCAGCTGAAGGGCGACCGCGGGTTCTTTCTGGATCCGTTCCTCAACGACAAGACCTACGCCGTCGTGGAGGAGCTCGATGTGATCGCCAAGGCGCACGACAGCACGGTCGCCCGCGTGGCGCTGGCCTGGCTGCGGGTGCAGCCGGGGGTGAGCTCCACGATCGTCGGCGCGCGAAGGCTCACGCAGCTCGAAGACAACCTGAAGTCGCTCGACGTGACCCTCTCCGCCGAAGAGCTCGGCCGCCTCGACACGCTCACCAAGCCGGCGTTCGGTTTTCCCCAGAACATGCAGGCGATGTTTCCGGCCATCCACAACGGCGGCACGAACGTGAACGGCCTCTTCGCCCCGACCTCGGGCTTCGTGCTGGAGAAGGGCGAAAAGCCCTACTGAAGGCTCAGGCCTCGAGCATCGGGGTGCCTGCTGTGGGCCCTACCGCGGCAGCGATTCGCGCAGCCGGGCGAGGCGTGCGGTCGCCTCGCGATCGCCGGCGCCGCTCTTGATCTCCTTGTCGAGCGCGGGAGTCGCCTCGGCGCCGTAGATGTCGCGGATGGCGCGCGCGGCGGACCGCGCGGCGGCCGGATGCGCGGCGGCCTTGAGCAGATCGGCGAGCATCTGCGGGTCACCCCGACTGGTCGAATCGACGTGGTCGGCCCGGACGTACCGGTCGACGGAGTCGCTGTACCAATCGAGCTCGGCGTAAGCGTGTCCCAGCAGCAGCCAGGGGCGCGGGTCACCGGGATTTCCGTGCGCGAATTCGTACACCGGGGCCAGCGCCCGCTGGGTGAGGTGCGCGCCCTTGTTGAGCCGGTCGTGGATCGGCCGCAGGGCGCGGGGAACGGACGCCTTCCAGGGATTGTGGGCGGCGGGGCGCGCCTTCCGCTGTCTCTCCGGCTGCTCCGGCTGCTCCGTTGGCGCTTCGTTGTCGGCGTGCGCTTGGGCCTCCGCCGGCGGTTTGGTCGGCGCGGGATTCGGTTTCGGCGACGCAGGCAGCTCCGACGTCGGCACAGGCGAGGGCGACGGCAGCTTCGATGTTTGCGCAGGGGAGGGCACCGGCGGCGCCAGCGAGGGCTTTGGAGACGGCTCCGCAGGCGGCGCGACCTTGGGAGCCGGCGGCTCGGCGGTCAGCGCGGCGGTCTCGACCGGCGCCGCCCGCTCACGCCGCAGGTAGGTCGCCACCGCCCCGATTCCCGCCGCGAACGCCAGCACCGCGAGCGCGCGGCGCCCCCAGCGCGCGCCCGCCGGGGTCACGCTGTGCGCGCCGCTGGTCGGATTCCTTCGCCCCTCACCGCCCCGGGCCAGCGCGGCCACGACCTTCCGCTTGGTCATGACGGTCTCCAGCTCGGCCAGCAGCGCCCCCGCGTCCGCGAATCGCTCGGCGGGCTTCTTCGCCATCGCCCGCTCGATCAACGCCTGGAAGAGCCGCCCCGCCGGAATCTTGGGCCGCAACTTCGCCAGCGACGGGACCGGCTGGGTGAGGTGGGCGCCCAGGTAGCCCTCGTAGCTGTCGGCCAGGAACGGACGCCGTCCGGTGAGCAGCTCGAACAGCAAAATGCCGGCGGTGTAGACGTCGCTCCGCGCGTCGACCGTGCCGGCCTTCACCTGCTCGGGGGACATGTAGGCCGGCGTTCCGAACACGATCCCGGCGCGCGTCAGGTTCTCGGGCACGGTGCGCGAGCCCGACCCCTCGAGAAACTTCGCCATCCCGAAGTCGAGCAGCCGCACGTGATCCGCCTGATCCGGCAGCGCCTGCAGGAAGACGTTGGCCGGCTTCAGATCGCGGTGGACGATCCCCTTGCCGTGCGCGAAGGCGAGCCCGCGCAGCGTCTGCCGGAAGATGTCCAGCGTGCGCCCGAGCGGCAGCGGCTCTGGCTCTTCCTTGATCAGCTCGCCCAGCGTCTTGCCCTGCAAGAGCTCCATCACCAGGAACGGCACGCCGCCATCGATTCCGAAGTCCGTCACCGGGACGACGTTGGGGTGCGCCAGCGCCGACAGCGCCTTGGCCTCCCGCTCGAACCGCCGGCGCCATTCCGGGATACCGGCCGCATCCTGATGAAGCACCTTGATCGCCACGAACCGCCCGAGATGCGTCTGCCGCCCACGGTAGACGACCCCCACGCCGCCTTCGCCGAGGCGCCCCAGCACCTCGTAGCGTCCGTCCAGCGTCCGTCCGATGAGCGGATCGGTTTGCGGATCGGACTTGGACAGATCGACGCCCACCGGGCGCGACTATAGCGCGGGTCAGGGGCTGGTTCGCAGCCATCCCCGCTTCGCCGGCGCTGCGGGGACGCGACGTCGCTGGGATGCGCGCATTCTCGTGCAAGACGCCGCGGTGAAGTCGGTTTATCATCCGACTCTTGCGGCCCCTGGCTCGTCCGTCGCTGCTGCTGTCGGTGTCGTGGGTGGTGGCTGTCTGGGTCATCCCGCTCTCCGGCACGGCCGCGCCATCGAAGCCGTCGCTCTCCAGCTGGACGAAGGCCAAGCACGGCAAGGTGCTGGTTCCGGCGAAGCCGCAGCCGGCCAGGGCGTCGCAAGCGACGAAGGCACCACCGGCAGGGAAAGCTCCGCCGGCAGAAAAGGCGCCGCCACCGGTGCTGGCATCGCGGCCCCCGACCGCCAGCGCCGGTTCGAGATCGAAGTCGAAATCCGAGGGCCCCAGCATCAACGGAAAGGTCGCGGTGTTCGGGTTCACGGGCGAGGGCGCCGCGCGCGTCCAGCAGGTCGTCGTCAGCACGCTGCGCACGCGCGGCCTGCAGGTCACGACGACGCTGCGTCCCGTCGACAGCGCCGAGCAATACCGCGAGATGGCCGCCACGCTGCAGCTCGCCGCCTACATCGACGGCGCGGTCGGCGGCGCCGGGGCACGCGGGCAGGCGACCGTGCACCTCCGCAGCGGCGTCACGGGGCGGCGGATCGCCTCGATCCGGTTCTCCGGCGACCGCGGTGCGCTGGCCGACGACGTCGGCAGCGGGCTCTGGCCGCGGACGGGGTCTCAGCTCACGCGCCTCTGCGCGGCGGCCGCCAGGCCGCGCAAGGGGGGCCGGCGCGCGCTGCGCATCGACGCCGGGACGCAGATCGAGCCGGCCGCGGATCCCGATTCCGCGATCCCCGCCCACCTGCGCAACGATCCGCCCACGGGCCGCCGCAAGGACGATCCGTGGGCCGACGAAGGAACCTAGTCCGTCTCGGAGGTTGCGGGGCCGCGCGTTCCCGGTGAATGTCGCGCCAGTTGCCGCGCGGTCCTCAGGTTTTTGAGGGGCAGGGGCGGGGCGGCCTGCGGAGCGCCCGAGAATCTGGCCCTGGCACGCTGGTCCGCCGCTTGCTTTGACGGCTCGGCATGCGATCACTCCTGCTGCTCTCGATCTTCCTGGCCGCCGCGACGGCTTGCAATCAGTCGCTGACCCACGACATGACCGGAACCGGCGGAGCCCCTTCAGGCTCCGGCGGTGGGGCCGGGGGGACCGGCCCGGGCAGCGGCGGCTCTGGCGGGAGCGCCTCGGTTTGCAACGCGCTGGTCGCCGAGTATCAATCGGCCGTCACCGCCGCCGAGACCTGCCAGGTCGGAGCCAGCGGCCAGTGCCAACAGAATCGTCACCGGGAGCCTGTCCGGCTGCTCGTGCCCGATTCACGTCACGGACAGTTCGGCGCTCTCCACGATCGAGGGGGCCTGGCAGGCGGCCGGCTGCGCGGGGACGGTGCCGGAAGCGACCTGCGAGCTCGGTTGTCCGGTCGCCGTCACGCTCAACACCACCTGCGTGTCGACCGACGGCGGCAGCGCCGGCTTCTGTTCGTACGTATCTGGCACCGGCGGAATCAGTGGTGCCACGGGGGGCACCAGCGGCGGCACGGGCGGCACCACGGGCTCCGGTGGCTCGGCGGGGGACGGCGGCCTCAGCACCTGCGGCACCCTCGTGTCCGAATACGCGGCGGTGTTGCTCGGCGCCAAGAGTTGCACCGCGGGTGCCACCGGCCAATGCGCCCAGCAGGTCCCCGCCGGCCTCTCGCCCTGCAACACGGGCTGCACGGTGTTCGTGACCGACAGCAGCGTCCTCGGCAGCATCCAGCACCAGTGGGAGGCGGCCGGCTGCGGAGACGGGGCGTTTGCTTGCCCGGCCATCGCCTGCGCACCGGCCGCGAGCGCCACCTGCGTTTCGAGCGACGCGGGCGGCTCCGTCTGCTCGACGAGCTACGGGACGTTCACGGCCAACTGAGTTGGCCCTGGTCGTCCGACTCCACGCCACCCCGACGTCCGGGGTTGGGGCAAGGCTGGCGGTCGCGCGTTGGGGTGCGTCCGGGGTGTAACCTTCCCCCGTGGCTCTTTCGGCGGCGCGCGCGCGCAAGCTGCTCCTTCGCTTCGACAACGTCAGCGAGGCTCCGCACTTCGATCGGGTGGCGTTCAGAACGCCTCGGCGGATCTTCGCGACGCTGGCGGGCGATGGCCGCGATGTGAACTTCATGTTCGACCCGCTCGCGCAGGAGACCTTCTGCGAAATGGCGCCCGCCGCCCTGGCGCCGGTTCCTGGCGGCTGGGGCCGGATGGGCGCGACCCGTTGCGACTTGAAGAAGGTCGACGAGCCGCTCTTCGTCGCGGCCTCGGAGGCCGCCCACGCCCGGGCGAGCCAGCCCCGGAAGAGCGCGGGCGCGAAGCGTTGACAGCACAGGCGGTGTGCGCGATTCACCGGCTACTTGGGTGTGCGCCGCCGCGATAAACACGTTCATCAGATAGCCGAGCTCCTGGTTGCGCTCGCAGAAGAGCGCGGGATCGCTCTGTCGCGGCTCGGTCATCGCCTGCTCGAAGAGCGGCGCCACCGGCAGGCCTTCATCGCCGAGTGGACCTTTCCGCAGTCCATCACGCGCACGCGTCGGCCGACGCGATCACCACTTCTTCAGTTGCGTCACCTGCACCAGGTTGCCGCACCCGTCGCGCAGGATCGCGATGGTCGCGTACCCCACGTCCTTCGGCGGCTCGGTGAACTCCGCGCCGCGCGCTTTCATGCGGTCGTAGTCGGCCGCGAGGTTGTCGGTGAAGAACATGGTCGCGGTCTGGTTCTGCTGGAACTTCGCCTGCTGGTAGGCCTTGTCGGCGGGGTTGTTGTTGAGCGCCAGCAGCAGCTCGGTGCCTTCCGGTTCCTCGGGCGAGGCCACCGTGAGCCAGCGGAACGGTCCGTTGGTGTAGTCCGCCTTCTTCACGAAGCCGAGCACCTCCGTGTAAAAGCGCAGGGCCTTGTCCTGGTCGTCGACGTACACGCTGGTCAGTTTGATCTTCATGATGGCTCCCTCCGATCTCGATGACGAAACTTAACGCAAGAATGTGACCGCGCGCGGCACCCCCTCTGAAAAGCGAACGGCCGCCCTCAGCGAGCGGCCGTGAATTCATTTTCGACTGTAACGGATCAGTGGAACGAGTGTTTCAGCGTGCTCATCGAGTGATGCGTCCGTTCCTGCGCCGGCAGAACCTCGGACTCGATCACCGCGCGGGCCGTCGCATCGAGCTTCCCCATCTCGTCGCGATAGAGCTTGAGCCCGCGATCCTCCCCGGCCTCCAGCGCCGAGATGGCCGCCTTTTCGCCGAAGACCTTGGCGCTCCCCTCGACCAGGTTGGCAAACGCGCCCCAGGCGCCCGACCCCTCTTCCGGCGTCCCGCCCAGACGCATCACTTCCTGCCGAAGCCGCTCCACCCGCTGCTCGTGGGAGCGGCGGCATTGTTCCAGCTCCACGCGTGCCGGGCTGGTCTGGAGCTTGTCCAGCGCCTGCCGGTAGGTCTCCACGGCGGAGATCTCTCCCCGTAGAAATCCATTCAGCGTGGCGACGGTCGCATTCTGCGTTGTGTTTTGCATCCGTTGTCCTCCTTGTCGACGAAGGTAGGCATGCGTAGCGCATGGGCAACCACAGCCGTGGGCGATTGGAAACCGTCGGCGCGGGGCCAGAAACAACACCACCGTCGCGATCGCCGCGGGCGGCGCCCAGTCGGCGCGGGGCCGCTCCGGCCCGAGCGCCGGCGGGCAAAGTTGACTCCGTCCGCCGGAACTGGAACGATCGCCACTGCCGTTGGGAAGGGGGTCTCGCCGGCGCGAGGGACCCCTATGTCAAACGACGTCGATATCTCCGCGGTGGCGGCCACCTGCAGGGCAGCGCCAGATGCGTGAGTTCGCCGCGCGACCCGCGCGCGCTCCCATCGAGATGCGGGTCGACCTGAAGACCGGCGACGAGACGTTCGCGGCGACGACCAAGAACCTCGGCGTGGGCGGCGTGTTCGTGGCGACCGACCGACGGTTCAGCGTCGGCGACCAGGTCACCGTCGAGCTCTCGCTGCCCGGTCACGTCCGGCCCATCCCGGTCGGCGCCGAGGTTCGGTGGATCCAGATGGCCGACGATCGACCGTTCGGGTTGGGCCTGCGGTTCCTGCGTCCGTCGCTGGGGCTCACCGTCGCGATTCACGGGCTGCTGCAGAACGCGACCGGCTCGCGGGGCTGACGATGCCTACGGCTTCCAGTCGCCGGCCACGGTGCCGGCGCCGATGTTCAGCCGGTTCCAGACGTTGATCTGGGAGATCGCCAGGATGAGCGCCGCCATCTTCGGCTCGTCGTAGTGGCGGGCGGCCTCCTTCCAGACCGCGTCGGGCACCGGGTCGCTGGTGTCGGCGAGGCGGGTGAGCGCCTCGGTCAGCTCCAGCGCCGCGCGTTCGGCGTCGGTGTAGTAGGGGGAGTGGCGCCAGCCCGGAAGCGAGATGACGCGTTCGAGATCCTCCCCGTTCCGTTTCATGATCCGGCAGTGGCCAAACAGGCAGACGCCGCAACCGTTGATCTGACTGGCGCGCGCCTCGACGAGGCTGAGCGTGGCGGCCGGGAGGCCGGCCTTCTCGATGGCGGCGCCCAGCGCCTGCAGCGCGGCCATGGCTTCGGGGATGACGAGCGCGGGGTTCTGCATACGTGCTTGCATGATCTTCTTCTCCTTGTCACATCGGACTCTGTCGGTCCGTCACCCCGATGACGGCGAGAGAGAAGGGAATGTGACGATGACCGAAAAAGAATCCAAGAGAGGGCCGGAAGAGCGATTGGAAAAGGGCCTGGCCGACCGATTCGAAGCCCATCGGGACCACCTGCGGCGGGTGGCCCACCGGATGCTCGGCGCCGCCGGCGAGGCGGACGACGCGGTTCAGGAGGCCTGGCTGCGGCTCAGCCGGTCCGACGGCGGGGCGGTCGACAACCTCGGCGGCTGGCTGACCACCGTGGTGGCGCGCGTCTGCCTGGACATGTTGCGCGCCCGCAAGTCCCGGCGCGAGGAGCCCACTGACCGCCACCTGGCCGACCTCGTCGCGCGCACCGGCGGAGAGACCGGCCAGGCCGAGGCCCAGGCGGCGCCGGGGCCCGAGCGCGAGCTGCTGCTGGCCGATTCGATCGGCGTCGCCTTGCTGGTGGTGCTGGAGACGCTGGCGCCGGCCGAGCGAGTGGCGTTCGTCCTGCACGACATGTTCGATCTCTCGTTCGACGACATCGCGCCGATCGTCGGGCGCTCGACGGTGGCGACCCGGCAGCTGGCGAGCCGCGCGCGCCGCCGCGTGCAGCTGGGGCGGGCCGCCTCCGATGCCGAGGTGAGGCACCAGCAGGCGCTGGTCGGCGCCTTCTTGGCGGCCGCGCGCGCCGGGGACTTTCAGGCGCTGCTGGCGGTGCTCGATCCGGACGTCGTGCTGCACGCCGACGGCGTGGCCGTCGCGGCGGCGGCGGCGAATCAGTCGAGGGGTGCGCCGCCGTTCGCGCCCGAAGTGCGCGGCGGGGCGGCGGTCGCCGAGACCTTCCGGGGTCGCGCGCGGGGCGCGCAGCCGGCGCTGGTCGAGGGCCTCCCGGGGGCGGTCTGGGCGCCGGGCGGGCAGGTGAGGGCCGTGTTCGGCTTCGTCATCGACGAGGAGAAGATCGTCGAGATCGCGGTCACCGCCAATCCGGCGCGCATCGCCGAGCTGGACGTGCGCATCGCCGGTGAATAGCCGAGGCCATCCTCTTTGCGTTTGAACACGCGCACGCCCTCGATCTCGGCCTCGAGGCGGTAGTCCGACGAGAGCAGCTGGGCCAGCGCCGGGTAGTGCTCGGGCGGAAACGGGTAGTCGTAGCGCCCGGGCGAGGTGTCGAGGATGTAGGCGGGGCGGGCGCGCGCCAGAATCGGCGAGCAGCATCGGCCAGGCCTCGGGCACCAGGTGGCCGCGGGTGGTGGCGCCGCCTTGCGCGCGCGCGCCCGACAGGAGATGCGTGTAGACGAAGCGTGAGGCCGGGCAGCGATCGGCGTCGACGTAGAGCGCGGGGAACCACCCCCAGACGAAGACCTGATCGTCAGGCTGCGTTCTGGCGCGGACGTAGGCAGAGGCCTCTCGGTAGTCCGGGTTCAGCGTGAGCCAGCTGTCGGTCGCGCCCCGGAACAGCCAGGCGGCGACCAGGAACCCGGACGCCATGGTGGTCACCAGGGCCGCCAGCCGGCGCCGCTCTACGGTCGACGCGGCCGTCAGCCAGGCAACCCCACCGACGCCGGCCAGCACCGAGAGCGGAGGGACGGTGAGGAGAAAGTAGTGCCCGTACATCCGCCCTCCGATGAGGGCGGCCCCGGTCATCGCGGCCAGCCAGAGCCAGACGACCAGGGCGTCGCCCCGCCACCGGACGCGGCGGCCGAGAAAAAGGAGGGGCGACATCGCCAGCGCAAAGGGGAGAAAACACTTGAACAGCCTCGCCACGAATCCCCCGGAGGCTGCGGCGGCGGGCATGTAGTGGCGGAAGATGTACGTCCAGGACCAGAACAGCGCGTCGCGCAGGATTCCCTGGCGCCAGAAGAAAACGGCGACGGTGCCGGTGACGCCCACCACGCCGAGGCCGACAAGAACGAGATCGACGACGGCGCGCCGAAGCTCCCGTCGCCGCAACCCGCGAATCAACCGGTCCGCCGCCAGCGCCAGCAGCAAGAGGCCAGCCACCTGCTTGAACAGCAACGCGCAGGCGGCCAGCCCGCCTGTCGCCAAAAGGGCGCTCGGTCGCCCGCGCCCCCGCAGATGGACGAGCACCGCCAGCGACCCCGGCAACACCGAGAAGAGCTCGGTGTTCGCCGCCAACAGCTTGGGCTCGTACGTCGTGGAGAACACGGCGTAGAGGAGGGCGGCCAGCCACCGCGCGCGCCGCGCCGCCACCGCGTCGGCGCCGCGCCGGCGGGCCAGGGTTGCCGCGATGGCCCCGGCGGCGAGCGCCGTCGCGAAGGCGGCCACCGCCGCGACGGCGTGCACCGCCCGCATCTGGTAGCGACCGAACAGCCCGAAGACGGCGGTGTAGAGGTAGAAGATCGCCGGGAACTTGTTCTCCACGCCGTCGCGGTAGGGGAGCCCGCCGGTCAACATCCGGCAGGCGATCGCCGCGTACGAGCCTTCGTCGATGTCCATGATCGGGTAGACGAAGCTCGGCGCGCGCAGCAGGGCGGTCACGACCGCCACCGCCAGCAGACCTCCGAGGTGGCTCTTCCAATCCACCTTCTCCACTTTCTCCGCCGCGCTCGCCGCGCTCGCCGCGCTCGCTGCGATGGGAGCGGGCCCGGAACCGTTCGGTCCCGCTTCGGTGGATGCCACCCGAAAGACCTAAGGTCGCGATCGTGACGCGTCCACGATCTCGATCGACCAGGCGCGAAGACACACGGGCGTTCGTGGAACGCAGTTGTCCGAGCCCAGACGGTCTTCGCGCGCCCGTTCGGCGCGCGGGGCGGACGTCGTAGGCGGAACTCCTACAGTGCTCACATCGACGGTTTCTGTCGCCGCTCCTCCGGTGACTTCGGTCATGCCAGCGACGGGTTTTCGCCAAAAATGTCTCCGCGGGTGATCGCGATCCGGGAACCCGGGAATCTCCGATCACGATGCTGTCTTACGATCGTCCTCGGAGATTGAATTGCCTCGTCGCTTCCTGTTTTGCGGCGATGAGCCTGGCGGCCTGCTCCGGCAGCGGGTCGGCCGGCGGCGACGGCGGGAGCGGAGGGACCTCGACAGGTAGCGGTGGGGCGACAGGGGGAAATGCGAGCGGCGGATCCGCTCCGGGCCAGGGCGGAAGCCTGGGCCAAGGTGGATCGACCGGCGCGGCAACGGGTGGATCAGTCGGCGCAGGCGGATCGGGCGGGACGACCGGCGCGGCGGGGAAGGGTGGCGCCGTCGGCAGCGGCGGCGCAGGCGTCGGCGGCAAGGGTGCCGGCGGGACGACCGGTTCGGCAGGAAAAGCCGGCGGCACCGGAGGCGCGGGGGCAGCCGCGGGACGTGGTGGCGGCACCGGCGGCAGCGTCAGCACCCCGCCCGACGCCGGTCCGCTCCCTGACGGCGGCGCTTCGGCTGCCACCACGACGATCCCCGGAAACGGTTGCACGCCGCCGGCGCAGTACGCCGATCTCTTCGTCAGCCTTTTGGGGGAGACGCAGGCGCAGAGCCAGGCCAAGGTCACCGCCGCCTGGTCGCAGCTCTTCAACCCGTCGAACGCGAACACCATCTTTTACAACGGGCCGGGCACGGGCGAGGCGTACGTCGAGGACGTCGCGGACAACGCCGTGCGCAGCGAAGGCCAGTCGTACGGGATGATGATCGCTCTTCAGCTCAATCATCAGACGGAGTTCGACGAGCTGTGGACGTTCGTCAAGAACCACATGTGGAAGAGCGGCAACACCATCGCCTGGCAGACCAGCACCAGCGGCTCCGTCACGGGGTCGGGGGGGGCCCCCGACGGCGACGAGTGGTTCGCGGCCGCGCTCGTCTTTGCGCACTATCGCTGGGGCGATACCTCCGGCAAGTACGACTACGGCAGCGAGGCCCAGAAGACGCTCGACCTGGTCCGGACCACCGACTTCAGCCCGACCCAGTACCTGGTCCGTTACTTCACCGGCACCGACGGGAACGGCACCGACGCCTCGTACATGCTGCCAGCCTTCTATCAAACGTGGGCCTGCTTCGACACCGCCAACGCCGACTTCTGGAACAAGGTGCTGACCACGACGCGCGCCTGGTTGCAGACCGCGGCCGGTTCGACCGGCAACATCGGCGACCAGTCTTCGTTCGCCGGTCAGACCACGAACTCCAGCGGCGACGACAAGCTGCGCACGGTCGCGAACTTCATGAGCGACTACAATTTCTTCGACGCCGATCCCTTCGAGGCGACCTACGCCAGCGAGTACGCCACCTGGGTCAGCTCCAACAACAACGGCTCGACGGCCATGCTCGCCTGCAATGCGCTGCTGGGCTTCGGCCTACCGGCATCGACCGGGAAGGCCTGGGTTCAAAAGCTCTGGTCGGCGGCCATCCCGACGGGGACCTACCGCTACTACGACGGGGCGCTCTACACGATCGCGCTCCTGCACGTCAGCGGCACGTTCCATCTCTGGTACTGACCGCGGACCATCGGTTCGTCTCTCGCGGCGCGCGCCGCTGGCGATCGGCGCGCGCGACAGCGTCAGGGGCGGCCGCCGCGAGAACCACGGCGTCGGCTGGCCGCCATCGTCGGGCGACGCCCTCCTAGCCGGGATCGGAGAGCCCGGACGCCTGCGTGAGACCGGCCGGACAGGCGATCTGCTGGTAGACGAAGTCGGGGTTGTTCGAGGCGCCGAACCAGTTCAGGAACCAGGTGCAGCCCGCCATGAGCTCGGGCTTGCTGCTGAACGCGGCCTGGCACTTGGTCTGGACGCAGCTCGCATCGCCGTTGCACTCGCTCAGCCAGCCGCCGTACTGGGTGCCGAGGTCGACCCCCGAGCCCCACTGCGTCGAGCAGGCGTTGAGGGCGCCCACGCCGCCGCCTGGGATCAACAGATCGAACTGCGTGGCCTGAACGCCTCCGTTGTTGATGACCTGCACGATCATCGTCTTGCCGCTCACGCCTGGCGTCCCCTTCTTGTCGCCGTTCGTGTTGTTGGTGCCGGTGAACTGAAGTTGATAGCAACGGCCGCAAGCGTAGTTGCTTCCCGAGGCGGCCGCGTAGCCGTACGACAACGTGTTGTCGAGCGACCAGGGAACGCCGCTCCAGCACATGTAGGCGGTTCCACCACCCTGACAGGCGTTGACCGCGTCGTAGTTGCTGCCGAGGCTGTTGTCGCTCATGTCGCAGCTCATCATCGGATTGCCGCGGGTGACATTTCCCTTCCAGCCGCAGGCCGGCTTGCAGCAGTCCCAGTAACGCGAGGCCCAGCCGCTCATCCCGCCGGTGATCGGATTCGGGTGCATGACGGTGGTTCCGCCGGTGCCGTTGGTGCCGCCGGTGCCGTTGGTGCCGCCGGTGCCGTTCCCGCCGGTGCCGTTCCCGCCGGTGCCGTTCGTGCCGCCGGTCGCGCCGCCTTTGCCCGCGCTGCCGGCTGCTCCGCCGGTGCCCGTCGTGCCCGCGTGCCCGCCGGCACCGCCCTTGCCGGCGCTGCCGCTCCCGGCCGCTCCGCCGGTGCCGTTGGTGCCGCCGGTGCCGTTGCCACCGCCGGTGCCGTTCGTTCCGCCGGTGGCTCTCACGCCGCCGGTGCCGTTCGTCCCGCCGGTGCCGTTGACGCCGCCGGTGCCGTTCCCACCGCCCGTGCCGTTCACGCCGCCCGTGGCGGTCGCACCTCCCGAGCCTGGCGTCCCGTCACCGCTCTGCGGTGCCTGACAGGCAGCGATCGATAGAGAAAGAGCACAACCCAAGCAGGCGAGAACTGACCTGTACGACATCGACATCACCTATTCGAAAGGGGGGGAGGCGACGGAAGGGGGCTCAAGCTATCACGCTCGGTGCTTCCCTGAGATCAACTCGAGGCGATGGTGTTGCGCCCGGCTAGGATAATTCCTGATATTCCAGGCGCCGAGGCCGTCCCGCCCCCACCGTCCGGCGCTAACCGTTCGTGACGATTCCACGTAGAGTTGCCGCGTGCACAGCAGCGAGGCTCTGACCGCCGACACGGGGGGAGCCGAAGTCCGGCTCGGGCGACGGGGCCCGTTGATCTTGCTTTCGGTCGCCGCCGGGCTCGGCGTCGCGAACCTGTATTACGCGCAGCCCCTCGCCGCCATGATGGCGAACGCGCTCGGCGTCTCGGCGGGCCAGATCGGGATGAGCCTGATGGCCTGTCAGCTCGGCTATGCGCTGGGGATGCTGCTCCTGGTGCCGCTCGGCGACGGTCGCGAGCGCCGCAGGTTGATGGTCCAGACGACGCTGGCGACGAGCGTCTCCGCGCTGCTGGTCGCGTTCTCCTCCCGCTATGCGGTGCTCGTGGTGGCGAGCGCGGTGCTCGGATTCAGCTCCTGTTTGCCCCAGATGGCGATCCCCTTCGCCGTTGGCCTGGTGAACCGCGAAGAACGTGGCGCCGCCATCGGCACGGTCATGACCGGCCTCTTGACGGGGATCTTGCTGTCGCGCACCGCCAGCGGGCTGCTCGCGGCGGCGATCGGCTGGCGGGCCACGTTCGTGGGGGCGGCGCTCTTGATGGCCATCCTGGCGCTGGTGTTGCGGCTGTCGCTTCCGGCGCAGCGGCCGCCCGAGCCGCTGGCCTGGCGCGCGGTCGTCGTCTCCCTGCCCGCCGTCCTGCGCGCCGAGCCGCTCCTGCGGAGACACGCGCTGCTCGGCGCGCTCGGCTTCGCCGGCTTCAGCATGTTCTGGGCGACCCTTTCGTTCCAGCTGGCCGTGCTGGGGGAGGGGCCGCGAACGGCGGGGCTGTTCGGCGCGCTGGGGCTGGCCGGGATCGCGGTCGCCCCGCTCGTCGGACGCCACGCCGAGAGGCTCGGCACGAGGCGGGTCAACGCAGCGGCGCTGAGCATGCTGGCGGCGTCCTTCGTCGTTGCCTTCCTGGCCGCCCGCTCGCTGCCCGGCCTGGCGCTCTCCGCCATCCTCCTCGACGCTGGAATGCAGTCGAACCACCTGACGAATCAGACGGTCATCTTCGGCTTGACGCCTGCGCTCCGGAACCGGATCAACGCCGTCTACATGGTGGTGTTCTTCGTCGGTGGGGCGGTGGGGACGTCGGTCGGGGCCCTGGCCTGGGAGGTGGCGCGCTGGAAGGGGGTCTGTTTCGCCGGGGGCTGCTTCTCGCTCGCCGGGCTGCTGCCGCTGCTCGGACCGAGGCACGTCGCGACGGTCCCGGCGACGGCACCGTCGCTGTCGCCGCCTGACGACGGGCCGCCTTCATGAACAGGCCCCTCCACAAGAGCGTCTTTCACGTCTGGTGGGATCACGTCGACGGTTCGACGGGCAAGCTGGTGCGCAGCGACAAGGAGTTTCCGCGCAAGGAGGAAGCGGCGTCCTTCATTCGCAAGACGCCCCATCTCGTCAATCAGGGCGCCGCCGGCTGCTATCAGCTGACCGAGTCGCGCGAGGTGGCCAAAGACGGCAAGGCCACGCTCACCTCGATTCGCCAGGACATCTGGACGCTCCAGGAGATCGCTTCGATGTCGCGAAGACCGGCGTGAGCTCCGGACTGAAGCTCCGGACTGAAGCGACGGGCTTGTGATCAGCGTGAGCTGCTGAGCGTCCGTCGGATCGCGGCCCGTGCCTCGGTCTTGTGCCAACCGCGGGGAGCGAGCTCCAGATAGCGCTGGTAGGCCGTCCGCGCCTCGTCGTCCCGGCCGTTCTTGGCGTCGGCGCGCGCGATGATGACATAGGCCTCGGCCGCGGTCGGGTCGAGCGCGAGCGCGCGCCTCGCCCACTGGGCGGCCTCGTCGAGGCGCCCGTGCGCGTGCTCGGCCTGGGCGACCGCCAGCGCAAGGGAGGCGTTCTTCGGATCCGCCGCGAACGCCTGCGCGCACACCTCGGGCGACCGTCGCCAGAGCCCTCTGCGCCGGGACGTGTCGCACCCTTCGGCGGGGACGCCGCTGTCGCTCACCTTCGCTGGCGCGGCAACCGGCGCCGCCGCGGCCGGAGCGGCCGGCTCGGCGATGGGCGGCTCGGCGGCGATCACGGGCCGCGCCGGCGGGACAGCGACGGTCGGCTGCGCGGCGACGGTCGGCGGGACAGCGATCGCCGGCTGGGCGGCGTGCGCCGTCGCGGCCGGCGCCGCTGCTTCCGGCGCGAGCGGCGAGGTCCGCAGCGCGTTCGCGGCCTGCGCGCGGGACTGCCGCCAGCGCGCCAGGCGTGGCGCGGAGGCGACGGCGCCCAGCGCGGCCGCTCCCAAGAGGAGAGCCACCCCGAGCCGTGTCTCGATCGTCTGCCGACGCGCGCGCTTTTGCGCGCTCTCCTGGGCGACCCGGACCGCCGCCAGTGACGCACGCGCCTCCTGGGACAGCGCGAGTTTGAGCGACACGATCGCGACGCCGCGATTCTCCCCGGTCTCCGGCTGTTCGAGCATCAGCCGATTGAGCCACCGTTCGTCCGATGCCGCAAAAAATCGACCCGTCGTGCAGCGCCAGCTCAGCCGGTGGTCCGGGGGCAGCTCAGTGGGCGGCGAGCATCGCCGCGCGCGTATCCCGGGTGGCGACGAGCGCCTGGTGCAACGACCACTGGCCGCGCGCGCGGACCAGGTTGTGCTCGCCGCGGCCCGGGAAGCGGGAGGCGTTCCAGCCGAAGTACGACTCGGCCAGCGCGTCGGCGGCGAAGCGGGCGGCCAGCTCCAGGCTCACCCACTCGACGCCGAGCACCAGGGCCCGGCGCTCGTCGGCGCCGAGCGCGCGCCCGAGGCCGGCGCGGTAACCGTCGAGCGAGGCAGACATGATCTGGAGATCGAGCGCGGCGTTCACGTCGTCCTCGCCGGCGCGGTTGCACCACGAACGCCAGGCGTCGCCCAGCTCGTACGCCAGCGGCAGCGGACCGACGGTGTCGAGGTCGATGAGCGCGACCGCGCGCGCGTCGTCGGGCGGTCGCGTCCCCGCGAAGAGGATGTTGTTGAACTTGAGATCGCCGTGGCAGACGCGCGGCGGCAGCGCCGGGAGCGGGGGGAGGGCGCCCGCGCCGGCGCTGATCGCCTGCGCCAGCGGCCGGACCTCGCCGGCCAGACGATGCCCGGCGTGGCCGGCGACCGCCTCGTCCAGCCGCGCCAGGTGGCGGGGCGTGTCGTGGACGCCGACGCGCAGGCCGGTGAACGCGTGGTCGAGATCCTCGACGGCGGCGTGGAAGCGGCCGACCAGCGCGCCGGCTGCGCCCGCTTGCGCGGCGCCGCCCACCACGTCGTACGCGACGCCGTCGATGTGCGTCTGCAACCGCCAGACGGTCCCGCCCGGCGCGATGAGATACGGCCGCCCGTCGCGCGCCGGCAGGAGGCGCGGCGTCACCAGCCCGGCGGCCGCCAGCCGCTCGGTGACCGCCACGATGTTGCCGTGAATCGCCGGCGAGAAGATCGGGCTCACCGCCTGCAGCACGGCCCGCGCGCCGTCCTCGCGCGACAGGAGATAACTGCGGTTGATGAGGCCGGCCCCGATGCGCGTGGCCAGCGCGCCCTGCCAGCCCGCGTAGCCGGGCAGGACGTCGGTGGCGATCTCCACGGCGTCGTTCGCTGCAGCTTGGTCCGTCATCGTCATCGACCCGGTCCGATCGCCAGCCGCCGCGCGCCGCCGGCCCAGCGGACCTCCAGCTCGACGGGGCCGCTGGCGACCGCCTCGACGCGCGGCGGCTCGCTGGGCGAGCGCCGGGCGGCGCAGCTCAGATCGATCGAGACGTCCGGTCCCAGCGGGTAACGCCGGACGCCGTGGGCGTCGGTCAACCGCACGTCCCACAGCAGGCGCCGCGCGGCCCCGTCGGGGCGCAGCCCGAAGACGTACTCCAGCAGCACCGCGATCGGCGGGAGGCCCGTCCACCCGACGAAGTTCGGTTTCGCCGGCACGCCGGGCGCTGCCGATTCGGGCGCGTAGTTCTCGTAGAGCGTGCCGGTCTTCTCGAACACAGCGACGACGTTGTCCAGGTGGTTGCGCCCAATCTCGTGCGCCAGCGCGTCGCGCCCGACCTCGCTCAGCCCGCGCAGCACCATGTACGTCGTCGGCGCCCAGACGGCGCCCTTCCAGTAACCGCCGCGCGCGTCGTAGCTCGGGTGATCGGCCGACAGCGACGGGACCCGGTGCGGGCGCTTGAAGGCGAGCGGGTCCTCGAGGTGGGCCACGAACGGCGTCAGGCGCGCGGCAGGGACGATCCCCGCCAGCAGCGCCCAGTATCCGGCGACGCTCTTGACGTGGGTGAGGGTGCCGTCGGCGAGCCGATCGCAATAGAAGCGCTCGGCGTCGCTCCAGAGGTGGTCGTTGGCGAATTGGCCGAGCCGCGCGCTCTCCTCGCGCATGTCCGCGACCTCAGCCTCCGCGCCCAGCGTCTGTCCCATCAGCGCCAGGAGGCGCGCCGACAGGAGCTGCTGCAGGGTCGCGTCGATCCAGGTCATGCGCCCGTGGTAGCGCTCCGGGTCGGCGTACGGCGTGCCGGTGGGCGCGCGCGGCTGGTTGTCCATCCCCGACGCCCAGCCCGTCGACCAGTAGGCGCCGTCGGGCCAGGTCCGGTAGGCGCGCAGCCACTGGTGGTAGGCGCAAAGGACCGGGAAGACCCGCGCCAGCCGGTCGCGGTCCCCGAAGTTGCGGTAGTGCTCCCACTCGGCCCAGGCCAGCACGTTCGGTCCCGTCGACGATGGATCGAAGCGGGGGAACCGATCGTCGCCCAGCGCGCGCCCGATCTCGCGGCAGATGAACCCGTCGGCATGTTGCTTGACGTAGAAGTTGTCGAGGGTCCGAATGAACGGAAACGCCCGCGCCCCGTACCGTCCGAACAGCGTCATGAAGCACGAGTCCCACAGGAAGACGCAGTCGTTGAAGGCCGGGTCGATGAAGCGGGCCACGAACCCGCTCTGCGGTTCCGGCCGGCGCAGGTTCGCGAACGCCAGCTTCCAGGCCTTCTTCGCGCAGGCGATCGCCGCCGCGTGGCCCTCCCAGAACGGCTCCGGCAAGAGGTGGCTGGCCTGATCGAAGCCGGGGACCGCCGCGGCGTCCGGCGACATCTGCAAGAACGTGTTGCGCGCGACCAGCGGGTTGCGCACGTAAGTCTCGTAGGGTGCGCGAATCCAGGGCCCGCGGCTGATCGGTCCGCGGACCGGCTCCAGCGCCGGCGGGGGGCGGGGCCAGGCCCGGGCGGCGCGCCCGCTCGAGGTGACGACGGCCGCGACGGCTGCTGCCGGGGGCACCATCAACATGCGGCGGCGGGTCACCATGGCGCGGTCGACGACGGCAACCTTACGACGGGAACTGGCGGCCGGGTACACGGCAAATAGTTGACGGCTCTCGCCAGCGTCGGACAATCGGCGACCGGTCCATGCTCGACACCATGTTCGCCACCGAGACGATGGCCGAGCTCTCCGCGCGGCAAGGGCGCGTGGCGGACGCGGTGGCCATCTATCGACATCTCCTCCGCGGCGCCGAGGCCAACGAGGGGACGGAGAAATGGAAGCGGCGCCTCGCCGAGCTGGAAGCAGGCTCGTCGACCGCCGCGGCGTCGGCCCCGACCAGCGCCGCCCCACAGATCGGCAGCGCGCCCGCCCCCTCCACGCCGGCGCCCTCCGCACCTGCCGAGCGCGCAGAGGTGACCGTCCCGCGCGCCTCGCTCGTCATTCGCGAGCCGGTCCGCTCGGGCCAGGTGATCTACGCGGAGGGGCGCGACCTGATCGTGGTGGCCCCGGTTCACGCCGGCGCGCAGCTGCTGGCCGACGGCAACATCCACGTCTACGGCCCGCTCAAGGGGCGCGCGGTGGCGGGTGCGCACGGCCTGCGCGAGGCGCAGCTGTTCTGCCTGGCGCTCGAAGCGGAGCTGGTCGGCGTGGACACGGGCTACCTGCTCAGCGACGACATCCCGGCGCCGCTCCGGAGCGGCCCGGCGCGGGTCTTTCTGACCGCCGAGGGGACCTGCACCGTCGCGGCGCTGGCAGTGGGCGGGGCGGTCGCGCCCGCGGCGGGGCACCGCGGGCGCCGGATCTTCGGCGATCGAGGAACCGTCCGCTGAAACACACGTGGGGTCGCGACCCGGACGCGCAGCTCAAAACGCGACATTTTTGTCGCAACGATCGCCCGGACGAGGCGACAGGTCAGCGTGCACGGCGTCGGCTTGACGCTTGCAGCAAACCGTCCCCATGACCAATCGACGGAGACTGCTCCTGTTCGGGGCGATCGGGTTTGCTCTCGGAGCCTCGTGCGGTGGCGATCAACAACTGACGGGTAACCGCGGGACTGGTGGCTCTGACGCCGGAGACGATGCTGCCTGCCTCTACCATCATTATTTTTCTGCGGGATGCGGAGCCGATGTCGCACCTCGTTGCACCGGAGCCGGTGGCGCGTGCTACAGCGTCGCCTGTGGGTGCAGCGGGAAGGTCATCGGCGGCTGCGCGAACGAATTCGCCGAGCCGTACGCCTACACGTTTCCCGGGAACCTCGACGGCGGCGACCCTGCGATCGGGATGACCTGCGATCCCGGGAGCGACGCCAGCCAGTAGATCCCCCGACGCCGGTCCGCCGGTCGAAATCGGTAGTCGCGTGATCCAGATAAACGGATCCTGGCCTGATCAATTCGTGATGTGTCGCCCACGTCAGGCCGGTGGGCGACCGTGGTCGTCAAAATAGGACCAGGAGCCGGCCAGCCCCCGCCTCAGCTTCTCTGGCGCCTCTGCCGATTCTCAGGGCGCCACCGTGCATCAAGCGCCGACCCTCGTCCCGACCGCTTCCGATGCCGATGCCGAGGGGCTCCTCGGGCGCGGCGCGGTCATCGGGCGGTTCGTCGTGCTGGGCCTGCTGGGAAAGGGGGGGATGGGCGAGGTGTATGCGGCTCACGATCCCGAGCTCGATCGGCAGGTCGCCATCAAGCTCCTGCGGGCCGGGGCGGCCAGCGAGTCTCCGGAGGGGCGGACGCGCCTCATGCGCGAGGCGCAGGCGATCGCGCGGGTCTCGCACCCCAACGTGGTGGTGGTCTACGACGTGGGCACGCTGGGCAACCGGGTGTTCATTGCCATGGAGCTGGTCGCGGGGCACACGCTGCGCTACTGGATGCACGAGCGGACCCGGAGCTGGCCCGAGGTGCTGGAGGTGTTCGCGGCGGCGGGGCGGGGGCTGGCCGCCGCGCACGAGCGCGAGCTGGTTCACCGCGATTTCAAGCCGGACAACGTCATGATCACCCCCGACGGCCAGGTGCGGGTCATGGACTTCGGCCTGGTCCAGCTGGCGGGCGAACGAACCGGCTCCGCCCGCGACCTCCCGCTCGGGAAGGTCGAGACGGCGACGACGGTGGAGGTCGTGGCCGAGGAGGAAGACCTTTTTGCCACGCGGCCGGTGCGAGCCACCACGACGACGATGTCCGCCCGGACGCTGGGCGGCGCGCTGAGCGTCGAGCTGACCCGGACCGGCGCCGCGCTGGGGACGCCTGCGTACATGTCGCCCGAGCAGTTCCGCAACGAACGCACCGACGCCCGCACCGATCAGTTCAGCTTCTGCGTGGCCCTCTACGAGGCGCTCTACGACGAACGGCCGTTCCCCGGCGCGAGCCTCCAAGAGCTGTCGGCGGCTGTCTGCAGCGGGACGGTCTCCGAGGCGCCGACGGAGAAGCAGGTTCCCGGGTGGCTCCGGGAGGCGCTGCTGCGGGGCCTGCGCCGCGATCCGGAGGGGCGCTGGCCGTCGATGCGGGCGCTGGTCGCCGAGCTGGACAGGCATCCGGCGATCGCCAACCGCCGCCGCTTCGCCGCCGCCGCCGCTGAGAAGCTGGAAGGGATCTGGGAGGCACCACGCGGCCCGGCGCCGGTGGAGACGCCGGCCAAGGCGGCGATGCGGGCCGCTTTTCTGGCCAGCGGCAAGAGCTACGCGGCGAAGGCGTGGGAGGGCGCGGGCCAGATCCTGGATCGCTACGCCCGCCGATGGACCGATCTCTATGTGGAGGCCTGCGAGGCCACCCACGTGCGGGAGGAGCAGTCGGCCGAGGTCCTCGACCTGCGGATGGCCTGTCTGCGGCAAGGGCTGGAGGATCTTCGCGCGCTGGTGAAGATGTTCCAGCAGCCGACGGCGGAGGTGATCGAAAACGCGGTCAGCGCGGCGAGCGCGCTCGGCAACCTGGAACGCTGCGAGAACATCGAGATGCTGCGCGCGGTCGTCCGCCCGCCGGAGGATCCGTCCACGCGCCAGGAGGTCGACCGGCTGCGCTCCCGGCTGGC
Source organism: uncultured Pseudomonadota bacterium (assembly GCA_963847705.1). GTDB lineage: Bacteria > Myxococcota_A > Polyangia > Fen-1088 > Fen-1088 > JADGRB01. Next base: position 334,158 of record CAWKBC010000027.1, read on the forward strand.
GGAGGTGCGCGCGCTCTGCCGCGTCGGGCGGATCAACGAAGGGCTCGCGGCGGCGGCCTCCTTGGAGCCTGCCGCCCGCGCCCTGCGATATGGGCCGCTGCTCGCCGAGGTTCTGTTGGCGATCTGCCGCCTCCCCGAGGAACGAGGCGCGTGGGCCGACGCGGCCCGCCTCTCCGAGGAGGCCATGTTGACGGCGCTGTCCTGCGGGCACGAAGAGGCGGCGGCGGAAGCGGCCGCGTTGCTGGTCGGGCACGCGACCTACGCCGGGGAGCACCTGGCAGACGCCTGGTGTCGGCTCGCCGAGGCGCTGCTGCGACGAATCGGTGGGCACGACCTGCTGTGGGGCTGGCTGTTCACCAACCGCGCGGGGCTCCGCGGCAAGCAGGGACGGATCGTCGACGCACTCGAGGACTCCCGCTTGTCACTGGCCGCCAAGGAGAGGGCGCTCGGGCCCGATCAGCCGGACATCGGGATCTCCCTCTGCAACATCGCCGTCCACCTCGACGAGCTGGGCGAGCTCTCCGAGGCTCTCGTTTACGGCGCCCGCGCGCTCGAGATCGCGGAGCGTGGCTTTGGAGCGGATCACCCGCGCACCGCGCTGGTCCTGTCCAACAACAGCGAGTATCTGGCGCGCAGCGGCCGCTGGGACGAAGCGGCGGACGCCGCTGCCCGTGCGCTCGCGATCTTCGAGCGAGAGGCCGATCCGGAGGGGATGTTCGCCTTCCTGGGCCTGACGGCGCTGGGGACGGCCCACCTCGGCGCGGGGCGGGTGGACGAGGCCCTGCCGATCCTCGAGCGCGCCAATCGCATCGGTGAGGCCGGCGCCCCCACGATCAAGTACCGCGCGCAGGCCCGCTTCGCGCTGGGGCGCGCCCTCTGGAAAATCGAGGGCGAACGTCCGCGGGCGGTGGCCCTGGCGAAAGCGGCGCGGCAGGACTACGAACGTTCGCAACAGACCCCCACCACGGAACGAGAGCTGGCGATCGTCGACGCCTGGCTGGCCGCGCGTTCGGCAGCGTCGTAGGGCGCGCGTCTCCGGCCGCGAGGGGGCGGCGGCAAGCCTCCAACAGCTGCATCTTCAATGACCAACATTCCCGGAAAAGCGCCGTGCCGCAGCGGCGCTCGTCGGATCCAAAGCCGGCCGGCGGTCTCAGGCAGCCGCGGCCAGCGCTCCAAGCAGACGGCCCCCGTCGACCGGTTTGGTCAGGTGCTGGGCAAAACCGGCCTGCTTGGCCCGGGCGCGATCGGAATCCTGTCCGTAGCCGGTCAGGGCGATCAGCCGGGGCAACTGTTTGCCGAGCTCGGCGCGCAGTCGACCCGCCAGCTCGTAGCCGTCCATGACCGGCAGGCCGATGTCCAGGATGGCGACGTCCGCAACGAAGGTCTTCATGATCTTCAGCGCGGTGGGCCCATCCTTCGCCGTCGTCACCAGGTGCCCGGCGTTGCGCAGGACCTCTGCCAGCAGCTCGAGAGCGTCCTCGTTGTCGTCGACCACCAGGATTCGTTGCCGCGCGCCGGTCACCGGGTCCGCCGCCGACGAAGAATCGATCGCCACCGGCTCTTCGGTGGCCAGCGGCAGCCGAACGATGAACTCGCTCCCCTTCCCAAGTCCCTTGCTCTCAGCCTGGACGGTCCCGCCATGCAGCTCCACCAGGTTGCGAACGATCGTGAGCCCGATTCCCAGGCCGCCTCGCGAGCGATCTGCGGCCTGGCGCTCTTGGGTGAACATGTCGAAGACGTGCGGCAAGACCTCGGCGGAGATGCCGATGCCGCTGTCCCTGACGGTGAGAACCAGCTCGGCGCCCTGACGACGCGCCTCGATGGTGATGCGCCCTCCCGGATCCGTGTACTTGGCGGCGTTGGTGATGAGGTTGGAAACAACCTGTGCCAGGCGCCCTTCGTCTCCGTTCAATCGCAGCTCGGAGGAGGGGAGGTGGACCTCGAGATGGTGACGGCGCTGCTCGACCAGGGGCATCGCGATCTCGGCCCCTTGCGCCACGACGTCTTGCAGGCGCAGCAGTCGCTTTTTGATCTGAATCGTGCCGCGGGTGATGCGGGAGACATCGAGCAGATCGTCCACCAGCCGGATCAAGTACTGGACCTGGCGCTCCACGATCTCGAGGGCCTTTTCGGATGGACCGTCGCTCCTCGGCTTCAACAGCTGCAGCGCGGTCACGATGGGCGAGAGCGGATTGCGCAGCTCGTGACCGAGCATGGCGAGGAATTCGTCCTTGGAGCGATTGGCTTCCCGCAGAGCCTCCGCCGCCCTTCTCTGTTCCGTGATCTCCTCGGCCAGGAAGCTGAACCTTGGCTTCTCGTTCTCTCCGGTGAATGCCACGGTCGCCCGGTACCAGCGGTTGCCCCCGGGCGTGGGATGCTCGTATTCGATCTGCACCGGAGCACCTTCGCGCTGGGCCCTCCGGTAGCTCTGCAGCCAGAGCCGCACTTCCTCTGGTGAGCCGAACTTTTCCGCGCGCCTGTTGGCCATCCGTTCCGGAGTGGTCCCGAGTGAATCGGCCAGGGCCTGGTTGGCGCTCAGGAAGATGATCGAATCGCCGTCGAGCTCGACCAGGCCCATGACGAAGGGGGAGCTGTCGTAGAAGCTCTGCAGGGCACTTCGGTTTTCGCGCAGGCTCTCCTGCACCAGCCTCTGCTCGGTCACGTCCGTGATGGCTTCGATCCACCCGTCGGGGGCGCCGGAGGGGCCGAAGGTGGGAACTGAATCCACGTGGATCCAGCGCGGCCCCAGCCTCTTGTGGAAGACCTGGGCGTCGCGCTTCATCGGCTGACCCGCGAGCGCCGCCTCCACGTGAGGACGCATCCCCTCCAGGCACTCGGTGCCGATGACCTCGGCGATCGTGCGTCCGATGATCTGGCTGCGCGAGGCTCCCAGCCAATCTGCATAGCGTTGGCTCACCCACAGGTACCGCATGGCCGCGCTCACCTGCGCCACCGCGACAGGCAGAGCACACAGCCTCGCTTCTGCCTGCCTGAGGAGATCCTCGATGGTCCCGGCATCGTCCATGACGCCTGCACAATCTAAGTCGCCGCGCGCGGTCCAAGTCGCCGCGCGCGCGCCAACCTGGAATCGCGGAAGAGCCGAGATGGCCCATCTCGCCGCGCAGGAGTTGATTCAGAGCAACAGCCCGCTGGCGGCGTACGTGAAGTAAGTCGGCTCAGCCCGTCGATCCTGGAGGTCGTTGCGCTCCTCGACGACTCAGCATTTCACCCGATCCGGCCGTCGTTGATCCCGAACGCCGCGAAGACGTAGTCGCCCGCCTTGACGTTGTTGATGAGGGGTCTTCCATGGCGGGACAGCAAACGGCCAAGGTAGTCACGGGGCCCACACCACCCGTGAGATACCCATGTTCGCCTACGATGCCCGCATCCGCTGGCGTGCTGTTTTTTGCCCTCAAAGGGGACTTTCAAAAAAAAATGAGACCTCTCGTGATCAGAGCCGCGGTGTCCGGGAATGCGTGAGCATGAACTACACGCCCCCGCGTCGTTCTCAGTGGTCGACCTGCGTCATCTTGTCCTGCTTTGTCGGTGTGGCCCTCGCTGGCTGCGCGCAATCGACACCGCTCGGAGGTGAAACTGGAAGTGGAGGGACGGGCGAGACCGGTGGCGAAACCGGTGGCTCGCCAGGAACGGGCGGAAGCCAGACGAGCGGGTCCGGCGGAACCGGAACCGGCGGCCTGATCGGCACGGGCGGGACGACCGGGACTGGCGGAGCAGCAACGGGTGGCGCGATCGGGACGGGCGGCGCGAAGGGTGGGACGAGCGGGACCGGCGGCACCGGGACCGGCGGTGCGAGCGGGACGGGTGGCGCCAAGGGCGGGACGACCGGGACCGGCGGCCTCACCGGGACGGGCGGCATCGTCGGGACGGGTGGGATCGTCGGGACGGGCGGCATCGTCGGGACGGGTGGCGCCAAGGGCGGAGCGACGGGAACGGGCGGCACCGGGACGGGCGGCGCCAAGGGGGGGACGACCGGCACCAGCGGGACCGGCGGCGCCACCGCGACCGGCGGCAGCGGGGACGGAGGAACTGATCCTTGTTCGGTGACGACTCTCCCGAGCGGCGGTACGGCGCACAACTCCTCGAATGCCTCGGGCACCGCGGCTGGCCTCGACTGGACGATCTGGTCGAATGGGTCGGCGGGAACCATCACCACCTACACCACGCCAGCTTTCTCTGCGTCCTGGAACAACTCGGGCGACTTCCTGGCCCGCATCGGCCTGCAATGGAACGACACCAAGACCTACGACCAGCTGGGAACGGTCAACGCGGAATACTCGCAAACGAAGTCGGGAAGCGGCGGCGGCTACTCGTACATCGGAATTTACGGATGGTCGGTCAACCCGTGCGTCGAGTGGTACATCGTTGACGACTCTTACAACAAGATGCCGGTCAATCCGGGCAGCACGACCAACAAGGGCACGGCAATGATTGATGGGGGGACCTACACCCTCTACACGCGCGCCACGTCCGGAACCGGTGGCTCGAAGTGCTCTGGCGTCTCGAGCTGGACGCAGTTCTACAGCGTGCGACAGACGGCTCGCCAGTGTGGGCAGATTTCCATCAGCCAGCACTTTGCGGCGTGGGCCGCCGCGGGAATGACGTTGGGGAAGATGGACCAGGCCCAGATCCTCGTCGAGGTCGGGGGCGGCAGCGGAAGCATCTCCTTCCCGGTGGCCAACGTAACCGTTCAGTAGTCGCTCACCCGCGGGGGCCCGCGGGGGGATTGAAAGGACCCGGCCCGGCGATGCTCGGGCGTCGCGCGCCGGCCTTGGACCGAGCAGGCGCTCTCGAAGCGCGGAGGGCGGGGCGGCGCCCGGCTGATCGCGCGCTTCCCCGGCGCCGCCTGCGCCCCTCCGGCGCCAGTCGCCCCGCGCCGCCCGAAGCCCCCGCGCCGCCGCCGGCACCTCCGCCCGATCCGCCACCTCCGCCGGTCGCATTGCTCCCGCCAAACCGTCCGCGTGGTGACGAAAATCGGAGCCGTCGCGACCTCGGCAGGACACCTCCTGGTGTGGTGCCGAGGGCGTCTCGGGGCTCAGGAGGGCCTTGCTGCGGTGAGCCGAGCTGGGTTTGTTCGAAAAATCAAACGGTAACAATCACTTGTGAGTTGGCGTCCGTCGCATGAAAAATTCGTCAACGACGATCACAATTGTCGGCGGCGTTCCCTTTTGTCATGGAAAGATCCGCGGGTCGGCTGGATGACGGGACCAGTGCGATCGGGCGCCGCCCATCCGATTGGCACCTCACGCTGCTCGGCGCAGCCCGGCGACCAGCGCCGGTGCAAGAAGCCCCGTTCAACCGCCAAGGACGCCGGCGGCACAGACTCGGGTGAAGGCCGGATCGCGTTCACACGTTCGCATCGATGGTTGTTTTCGTCCGGCCGGCTTGTTAAGAAACTTGGTCATTGCCCGCATGACGTTCGCATCAGAAGGCCTTGGTCGATTTCATGATCAAAGAGTCTTCTGCCGGCAATAAGATAAGTGGACGCAGCGAGGACGATGGAAAACGGAGTACCGGCGGGAGCTGAAGCGGCGGGCATTCTCGAAGCGGGGACGCGGCTCGGGAAGTACGAAATCCGGCGTCTCATCGGTCTCGGCTCGATGAGCGCCATCTATGAGGGCGCGCGCCCAGACACCGGGCGGCGCGTTGCGCTCAAGGTTCTCAGCCCGAAGCGCGCGGGGGTGCCGGGAGCGCGCGCGCGCTTTCTGACGGAGGCAAAGCTGACGGCGCGGGTCCATCACGCGCACATCGTCGACGTGATCGAGGTCGGCGAGGACGGGGAGCGGAGCTTCCTGGCGATGGAGATGCTCGAAGGCGAGGATCTCGCCAGCCGGCTCCGGCAGGCCGGTTTCCTGTCGCCGGCAGAGACCGCGGACATTCTCGTGCCGGTGTGCGAAGCGGTGGCAGCGGCCCACGAGAGCGGCATCGTTCACCGCGATCTCAAGCCGGCCAACATCTTCCTGGCGATTCGCGATCAAAGGATCCATCCGGTCGTCCTCGATTTCGGGATCGCGAACGACAACGACAACGACGACGACGCTGGGACAGCTCCCGGCCCTCGGCTGGTCTTCGGAACTCCGTACTATCTGTCGCCGGAGCAGATTGCCGACCACCGAGCGGCCAGCCCCGCGAGTGATCAGTGGGCGCTCGGGGTGATCCTCTACGAGTGTCTGACGGGCGCGCGTCCGTACGATGGAGACAGTCTCGACGCCGTGTTCGCGGCCATTCGCGCCGGGCACGCGGTGCCGCCGAGCGAGCGGCGGTCGGGCATCTCGACCGAGCTCGCGCAGGTCGTGATGCGGGCGATGAGCTCCGAGCCGAAGGCGCGGTTCGCTTCGGTGACCGAGCTGGCGCAGGCGTTGCGGCCGTTCCAGTCGACCCTCGGAGGGGCAAGCGCGTCCGGGCGCCGGCGGGCGCCGTCCTCACCGGCGATCGCGGCGGAGGCGTCGACGCAGAGTCCCTTCACGCGGACGCTGACGCCCGAGATGGACGTGCTGGACGGGCTCTGGTTCGAGCCCGACCAGCCAGAGGAGACTGCCGGCGACCCGACATTGCCGCCGGCAGATCTGTCGTCGCCCGAGGAAACGTCGGTCGCTGGCGCCGAGCGCCCCCTCTCCTCCGAATCCTGGCCGACCTTCGCCAACAGCTGGACCGAAAAGTGGCGGTCGGCCTCGGGGCGCAGGTTCTCGGCTCGGCAGGTCGGTGCCGTGGCGGGTGGTGTGCTCGGTGGGCTCGCCCTGCTGATCCTCTTCACGCATGGTGGCTCCTCCAGGCAGTCGCAGCAGCCGGCGGCGGAGAAGGAGAGCTCTGCCGCGAAGGAGGCGCTGCTGGCCAAGGAGCCGGCACCGCCCAGCTCGCTCTCGGCCGCGGCGGTGAAGGAGCCCGCGGCGCCGGAGACGAAGGAGCCGGCGGCGGCGAAGGAGCCCGCGGCGCCGGAGGCGAAGGAGCCGGCGGCGGTGAAGGAGCCCGCGGCGCCGGAGGCGAAGGAGCCGGCGGCACCGGAGCCGGTGGTGGCGAAGGAGCCGGTGGTGGCGAAGGAGCCGGCGGAGGTGAAGGAGCCGGTGGTGGCGAAGGAGCCGGCGGAGGTGAAGGAGCCGGTGGTGGCGAAGGAGCCGGCGGCGGTGAAGGAGCCGGTGGTGGCGAAGGAGCCGGCGGTGGTCGAGCACGTCGCGAAGCCGCAGGCGACGCCGGCCGCGGTGCGGCCGCCAAAGGCAGAGCGCCATGAGCATCACGTCGCGGCGGCGCCAGCCCAGACACCGACGGCGAGCGGCGCTGCGCCGCGCGACACCGCGGAGAAGCCACGCGCCCGCACCAGCCCCGACGTTCGCATGCACAACGGCGTCCCCCTTCTCGATTGAAAGCCAACCTTCAAAGGATCAGATGGTCTCGAAGAGCGCGTTAGAGAGATTCGCGACCGGTCGGGGAGCCCGGCGTCGGCGGAGCGCCGGCTTTGGGGTCGTGCTCGCTCTCTTTCCGGTGCTGCTCTTGCTGGCATCGCCGTCGCGCCTGCGGGCCGGGACGGAGGAGGCGGAGCAGGCGGAGGCGCTCATTCGGGAAGGCGTGCAGCTGCGCGCCCAGGACCAGACGGCGCGGGCCTTGCCGTTGTTCGAGAAGGCCTACCGGCTCTCGCGCAACCCGCGAACGGCCGGCCAGCTGGGGCTGTGCGAGCTCGAGCTCGGCTTCTTCGCCGAAGCGGAGCTCTATCTGTCGGAGGCGCTGGCGACGCCGACTCACCCCTGGATCGCCAAGAACCGAACGACGTTGAAGCGCCAGCTCGACGCCGCGCGCGCGAACGTCGGGGAGCTCTCGTTGACCGTCTCACCAGCGACCGCCGAGGTGCTGCTCGACAACAAGTCGACGGACAAGGTGGTCCCCGGCGTGCCCCTTCACCTCCGAAAGGGGCCGGTGGTCGTCGAAATCCGCGCGCCCGGCTACCAGCCGGTGCAAGCGACCATCAACATCGTCGGCGGAAAGCGAGAGGAGCGCACCTTCGCGCTGGTTCCGGATTCGCCTCCGCCGGTGGTGCCGGTGGCGGAGACCAGCCCGGCGGTGACCCTGGCGACGGGCGCGCCCCCCGCGGAGACCACCGAGACCGACCCCCGGCGAATCGCCGCCTGGGCGGCCGGGAGCGGGGCGCTGCTCGCGCTGGCCGTGGGGACGATCGAGGCCTTCAACGCCGCCAGCAAGCGCGACGACTTCAACAACCACACCAGCTTCGTTGGCGGCATGGCGCGCCCCGACTGCACGACGGTCAGCCTGTCGGCGGAGTGCAAGCCGCTCAAGGACGACTACAATCGCGCGCTCACGGTGTCGGTCGTCAGCTTCGTCATGGCGGGGGCACTGGCGGCCGCGTCTTCGGTCCTCTTCGTCCTCTCCTCGTCCGGTCATGTCAGCAACGCGGAGCGCGCCGGCGGCGCTCCGGTCGCGCCAGCGTGGGCCTGTGTCCCGGACCTCGGTGTCCGCGGGCTCGGCTGTAGCCTGCGGTTTTGAGCAAACGGAGACCAGAGATGCTTCGACGATTGGTGTTGGTGACGGTGGTCCTCGGGGGTTCGGGCGTCGGCTGTGGTGGCCTTCGGGACCAGCCGCTGTCGTGGGACGGGGCCGTGGTCCCGACGGGGACAGGCGGCTCGTCGAGCACGGGAGGGCGAGGGGGCACCGGTGGCAAGGGGGCGACGGGCGGCGCGGCGGGAAGGACGACGGACGGCGGCGGGCCTGACGTGCCGGCCTGTACCCCTGGCAGCGCGTGCGCGCCGGCCAACCCCTGCCACCTGGGACAGACGGCCTGCTCCGACGGCGTCGCGACCTGCACCGACACGCAGCAGCCCCAGGCGAACGGCACCGTTTGCGGCACGGACAAGGTCTGTCTGAGCGGTTCCTGCGCGACCTGCGCGGCGGGAGGCGCCTGCTCGCCGGGAAGCGCCTGTCGAACGGGGACGACCTCGTGCGCCACCGGCAGTCCCGTGTGCGCCGAATCGGGCGACCAGCCGAACGGAACCGCGTGCGGCGCCGGGATGGTGTGCCTCTCGGGGCAGTGCGCCGCGTGCGCCGACGGCGCGAGCTGCGTGCCCACCAATCCCTGCCATCAAGGAACGCTGGCGTGCGCGACGGGGACGCCGGTCTGCACCGACACGGGGACGCTGCTGGCCGCCGGAACCAGCTGCGGAACGAACAAGGTCTGCGGTCCGGCGGGAAGCTGCCTGAGCTGCACCGCGGGCGCGAGCTGCAACGTCAGCGGCAAGCCGTGCCGGACGGGCACCACCAGCTGCGACACGGGCGCAGCCGTCTGCACCGAGTCGGGCAACGTCGCCAATGGCACGTCCTGCGGGACGAACATGGTCTGCGGCAACGGCGCTTGCACCGCCTGCACCGCCGGGGCTGACTGCACCCCGGCGAACGCCTGTCGGACCGGCGCGATCTCCTGCACGACAGGGGCGCCGGTCTGCGGGGAGACGGGGAACGCAGCGAACGGGACCTCGTGCGGGACGAACAAGGTCTGCAACGCCGGGGCGTGCAGCAGCTGCACGGCCGGGGTCACCTGTACGCCCACGAACGCCTGCCGGACGGGCGCGACGTCGTGCGCGACGGGGACGTCCGTCTGCGCGGAGACCGGGAACGTTGCAAACGGGACGTCGTGCGGGAACAACAAGGTGTGCAACGCCGGGGCGTGCAGCAGCTGCATGGCCGGGGTCACCTGTACGCCCACGAACGCCTGCCGGACGGGCGCGACGTCGTGCGCGACGGGGACGTCCGTCTGCGCGGAGACCGGGAACGTGGCGAACGGGACCTCCTGCGGGAACAACAAGGTGTGCAACGCCGGAACGTGCAGCAGCTGCACGGCCGGCGGCAGCTGCGCTCCGAGCGATCCCTGCCAGCTGGGAATGACCACCTGCCAGACGGGCAGCGCGACCTGTCAGGCCACCGGGCCGGCGCCCGACGGAACGACCTGTGGCCTCAATCAGGTCTGCAGCGGGGGGAGCTGCGTGGCCTGCAACTCGGGCGCGACCTGCTCGACGGGAAATGCGTGCAAGCTCCCGGGGATGATCTCCTGCACGACGGGCAGTCCGGTCTGTGTGGCCTCCGGCAACGCGCCTTCCGGGACGGCCTGCGGCGCGCCGCAGTCGTGCACGAACGGCGTGGTGACGCCGGGTCAGACCTGCAACGGGAACGGGAACTGCAGGACGCCGTCAACCATCACCTGCGACTCGGGGCTTTGTGATGGAACGGGAACGGGTTGCGCCTTGCCGCCCGACGCAGGGCAGTGACGCCTGGCGGAGGATCGCCGTCGTCGCGCGCCTTGACCGGGAAGGTCGGGTCAGAAGGCGCCCCCGAGCGCCCGCGTCGCGATCTCGGACAGCTCGGCGTCGGTGAGCGCGATCGGATTGCCCTTCATGCTGCTGGCGACGCGCGCCTTGTCCACCAGCGCGCCGACGTCTGATTCGCGCATCCCGTAGCGGGCGAGACCAGGGACGTCGAGCGCGCGGCAGAGCTCGGCGACCCAACCGAGGCCCTCCTCGATGGTGGCCGCAGGATTGCCGGTGACGAGCGTCGCCACCTCCCGATAGCGGGCCAGCGCGGGACCGTCAGGATCGCGGGCGCGCAAGGCCGCCACGTTGATCCGCATGACCGGCCCGAGCAGGGCGGCACAGACCGCGCCGTGGGGCGCGTCGAAGATCCCGCCGACCGGAGCGGCGAAGCCGTGCACGGCACCGAGCCCGGCGTTCGCCAGGCTGAGGCCCCCGAGCAGGCTCGCCAGCGCGAGCGCCTCGCGATCGGCCGGCGCCACGCCGACCCCCCTCCGAGCCGCGGTGTACGCACGCCGAAGCGCCGCTGCCGAGCGCTGCAGCCCTTCCCGGGCAAAACCGTCGGTGAGGGGGTTCGCCCGGGCGCTGACGAAGGGCTCGATGAGCTGCGACAACGCATCGAGTCCGCTGGCGGCGAGCACTTCCGCCGGCAGCCCGACGAGGAGATCGGGATCGACGAGCGCCACGCTCGGCAGCATGAGCGGGCTGCGCAGGCTGGCCTTCATTCCATCCTTGCCACCCTCGCCACCCTTGCCACCCTCGCCGTGGGCGCGGGAGCCGAGCACCGCGTTCTTGGTCACCTCCGAGCCGGTGCCCGCCGTCGTGGGGAGCGCGATGAAAGGGAGCGAACGGCGCGTGAGCGCCTGGCCGCGACCGACCACTTCCAGGTAGTCGAGAGGGTCGCCCCCGTTCGCGAGCAGCGCGGCGATCGCCTTGCCGGCGTCGAGCGTGCTGCCGCCACCGAACGCGATCACCACCTCGCAAGACGCGGCGCGCGCGGCCGTCACGCCCGCGCGCGCGGTCTCCACGGTGGGCTCCCCGGCGACGGAGAAGGTCGTCGCCGCCACGCCCGCGGCGGCGAGCGCCTCCAGCACCCCCCGGGCCCGCTCGGTGCTCTTGCCCGTGACCAGCAGGGCGCTTCTCCCCAGCCCGGCCGCGAGCGCGCCCACCTCGCGCGCGCAGCCCGCGCCGAAGACGATCCGCGTCGGCGCGGCCAGCTCGAACGCCAGGCTCGGCGCCACGCTCACCAACCCTGAGCGTCGGGGAATACGTTGACGTAGCGAGCGGCGCTGCGCGGCTCGGCCATCAGCTCGGCGACGGCGTCTCGCCAGCGCAGGTAGTGCGCGGTCTCCTTGTGCGCGGCCGGCGCTTCGGGCGAGCGGTAGACCTCGACCAGCACGAAGCGGGTCGGATCTTCGACCGACTGGATCACGTCGAAGCGGGCCACGCCCGGCTCCTTCACGCTGTGGCGGGCGTTGTCGAGGGACGCCACGCGGAACGCCTCCACCCCCTCGGTTTTGACGTGGACGTACACGTGGACGATGACGAGTGACTCCGGCATGCGGGCAGTGTAACGCCTGGTTCGGCCCGACGCGCAGGCTAGCGGAAGATGATGCTGTCGATGCGGAGCTCCACGGTGCAGGTCCCCGCGCCGGCCGACCCCGAGTTCACCTGCCACTGAACCCCGGTCACTTGAGCCGGCGTCGAGATCGTCGAGCTGGACGGATTGTTGAAGAGCGTGAAGGTCTCCCGGTAGGTGCTCGCCGCGGCGGTCGGGGCGGTCAGACCGGTGACCGCCGGATAGCGGTAACAGGTGGTGGTCGTCGCGTTGCAGGTCCCGCCGCTCGGGTTGGTGGCGGTGGAGTCTCGCTGATCTTGGGTCTGGAGCTGCACCTGCCAGGTACAACCCGTCAAGCTGCCGGCCGTGATCGCGGCGGTGAACTGCACGGAGGTGAAGCTCGAGGCGTTCACGCAGGAGTTGAAGGTGACGCCACCTCCGGCGTAGCCCATCGCGCCGACGGTGAGGTTCAGCTTGAGGTTCTGGGCGCTGGTGTCGACGGCGGCGGTCGCGGCCGAGGGCGAAGCCCCCGAGTAGGAGAACACGCTGCCGCTGAGCCCGTCCGCGTTGCACCACATTCCGGTCGAGCCGTTCCAGTCGGCCGGCGAGAAGTCGGTGACGTCACCGTCGGGGAGCTTGAGCGCCCCGGCGGTCGAGCAGTCGAGCACACCGCCGAGCGTACAGACGTTCCCGCTCGCGCCGGCCTTGCCGCCCGCGCCTGCGGCGCCCCCTGCTCCCGATGCGCCGCCGGTGCCCGTGACACCGCCGGTGGCGACGACGCCGCCGGTGCCCGGGACGCCGCCGGTGGCGACGACGCCGCCGGTACCGGTGACACCGCCGGTGGCGACGACGCCGCCGGTGCCCGGGACGCCGCCGGTGGCGACGACGCCGCCGGTGCCCGTGACGCCGCCGGTGGCGACGATGCCGCCGGTGCCCGTGACGCCGCCGGTGGCGACGACGCCGCCGGTGCCCGTGACGCCGCCGGTGGCGACGACGCCGCCGGTGCCCGGGACGCCGCCGGTGGCGACGACGCCGCCGGTGCCCGTGACGCCGCCGGTGGCGATGACGCCGCCGGTGCCCGTCACGCCGCCGGTGGTGGTGACGCCGCCCGTCCCGGTTTTCCCGCCGGTCGCGACCGTGCCCGCGGTTCCACCGCGGCCGCCGCTCCCGAGAGCGCCACCGCCTCCCGTCGGCGAGACGCCTCCAGCACCGCTACCGCCTGTGCCGAAGGTACCGCCGCCGCCCGTCTCGTCTGCACCCGGAGCCTCCATGCCTCGGTTTGCGCATCCCGCGAGAGTCAGGGCCAGCAGACAGACCCGCAGCGCGACTCGCGCAGGGCCGAACGAGGGGGCGTTGGGCATTGCAGGCATAGTCTATTGCAAAATCGAGGGACAGTTCGCCAGCGCAAACCGAGCCTCGGCTCTGGCCCGGACCGGCTCCGACAGCCGCGGACCAGTCGGTTTTCATGACAGGAGCCTACCGGCGCCGACAAAAACCTACGGTGTCACGCGCCCGGGGGAGTTGCGGCAGGTGCGCCGTTGGAGCTGCCGTTCGTGGCCGCAATCCCCGTGAACAGCGTCGCGTCGCGTCCTCGCGCCCGGCCGGTGTAACGGGCCGCTCGGACGGTGCCGGTCGATCCCAAAAGGAAACGGCCAGTCCGCGCGAGGCGGACCGGCCGTTTGTAGGGCGACTGCTTCAGGTCAGCGCTTACTGCATGCTGAACTGGGCGTTGGTGCCGGGGGTGGTCCCGCAGTCGTACAGCTGCATGAGCGCACCGTTCGACGTGCTCGGGCCCTGGATGTTCAGGCAGCGCCCAGAGGCCACGTTCTGGAAGGCGTACACGCCCGAGGTGGACATCGGCAGCGCGGTGTAGCTCTGCGCCGTGCTCCCGTTGCAGCTCTGAATCACGACCATCGTGCCATTGCCCGTGCCGTTGTTGCTGGCGCCCAGGCACATCGCCTGGTTCGCGCCCATCGCGATCTCCCAGTTGCTGCCGTTGGCCAGCAGGTAGAAGGCCTGGTTGATGTTGCCGGACTGGGTCTGGTACTGCTGAATCCCGGTGCCGGTCGCCTGGCTGCCGCCGACGACGTCGATCGACTCGCCGGTCGCGTTCTGGGGAACCATGCGATAGGTCCGCGACGAGGCGAACGTCGGGGTCTGGTTGGCGGTGCTGCCCGCGACAATGGTCGCCTGGATGTTGAACTGCTGGCTGGCCGTGCCAGACGTGCAGGTGTTGACCTCCATGACGGCCCCCGGTGCGGTGTTGCCGCCGCGGACGTTCATGCAGAGACCGGTGCTGGCCGTGGCGACGTTGAAGCTGCCGTTCATGGCGTTGGCGCTGATGTTCCAGTTCTGCGAGGCGCTGCCGTTGCAGGTGTTGAGCACCAACCCGGTGCCGGCGCTGCCGGCGCCCGCGTCGAGGCATTGGGCCGTGTTGTTCATCGGCGAGATGGTCCAGCTGGAGCCGTTGGGCGCCATCACGAAGACCGAGGTAGCGAGACCCGCCGAGGCGTTCCACTGTTGAATCGGCGAGGTGCCGCAGTCCATGACCATCGGGCTGCCCTGAGTGGCGACGGCCGAGAGCGTGTACTGGTAGCTGGTGTCGAACACCGGCGTGTAGTTGTTGTTGCGCCACACGGTGATGCCGTGCTGCCAGACGCCCCCGTTGTTCGTGGTGAGGGCTTTGTAGCCGTCGGGGCAGCCGGCCGCAGGGTTCGAGTTCGAGCCCGCAGGGCAGCTGCCCGACACGCCCTGGCTGAACTGCCCGACCGATGAAGCATTTTGGCAGAGTGTGGCGTTGCCGAATGGGTTCACATACGGAGCGCCGCTCTGGTTGGCGCCGAGGCGCCCGGCCACGACGCCCGAGGCGCCGGTGGGAAAGCCGGCACCGTCGCAGTAGTAGGCGACGGGGGCGGTCACGCCGGGCTTGCTGAGGTTGGTCATGGCGCCGGTGTCGATGATGTCGCCGAAGAAGGTTCCCTCCTGCATGGGGAAGTTGACGCGATCGACGCCCCAGCCGATGGCGGTGTCGTTCGAGTCGAGCCAGAGCGGGACGTGGACGCCGGCGGTGTTGACGTGGGCCATCATGCAGGCGGAGAGCGCCTCCATGCACTGGTCGTTCCCGTAGACGCCGCCGTTCTTCCAGGCGGGGCAGAGGCCGATGCCGCCGGCGAAGGTGTAGTTGTTGCCGTTCTGATCCGCCTTGACCAGGGAGTCGTTGGCGGCGAGGGCACACTTGACGAGGTAGGAGATCGTCTTGCGGCCTCCCGAGTTCGTCATGAGGCCGTTGATGGAGCTGAGGCCGTTGATGGACGACAGCCCGTTGATGGAGCTGAGGCCGTTGATGGACGACAGGCCGTTGATGGAGCTGAGGCCGTTGATGGACGACAGCCCGTTGATGGAGCTGAGGCCGTTGATGGACGACAGCCCCAGGTCGTGGGTCCCCGTCTCGACGTCGCTCGACTGCTCACCGCAGCCGATCAGGCCGGCGATGGCCCCGAGAGCGATGCTGATTTGGATGGTCCGCTTCCCCAGTTCTCTCATTTGAATACCCCCCTTGAGGCGGCCCGGCCGACTGCGAGAGTCCCGTGGGCTTTGCGTCGCCCGATCGCTCGGGTTTTGCCGTTTGTTCACAAGGTGTCGGTCCGACACACGGAGTCTCTAAAGCAGTAATCAGGCCAACGTATTTTTTATGGGATGAGCCCAGCGAATGAGGACTCTTGCGGGGTACTGGCGACCCCAGGCGTTGCGCCGGAAGCAACAGAAGCGAACGGCAGACAACACGCGCGGGCCCGTGCGCCGTCGCTGCAGCCGCTCCTCGGCGAGCGCTTTGCCTGACAAGGGTCGACCGATCGCGACAAACCTCAGGTGGGTCACACGTGAGTCATTTGCGCCTCGTTCCCCGAGCGGCTCCACAGATCACGCTCGACGACGCCTGCCTGGGCGCATTCCAGCAGGAGCTCGCCTACGTCCATCGTTCGTTCCGGCGACTCGGGACCGCGCCCTCCGAGGTCGAGGATCTGGCGCAGGATCTGTTCCTGGCTCTTCGTCGATCCTGGAGCGAGTACGACCCCAACCGGCCGCTGCGACCTTACCTGTTCGGGTTCGCCTTCCGGATCGCGGCGGCCCACCATCGAAAACGGAACCGCGAGGTGGCGTTCGGTATCGTCGAAATGGACGACGGGGGGCCGGGACCCGAGGAGACGCTGGAGACGAAGCAGGCCCGCGCGCTGGTGCTGGCGGCGCTCGATCGGATTCCGTTGCCGAGGCGCGCCGTCCTGGTCATGCACGAGCTCGACGACGTCCCGGTCTCCGAGGTGGCGGCGGTGCTCCAGATCCCGCTCTTCACCGTCTACTCGCGGTTGCGCAAGGCGCGCCGGGAGCTCCAGGCGGGGATGCGCCGCCTTCGGAGGGGAGCAGGCGGCGCGTGATCTGGTCGTCTGCCAAGCTCTCGCCGGACGTACGCTCGCTGCTGGATCGCGAGCGACCGATTGCGGTCCTGCCCGCCGCCGCCCGGGCCCGGGCGCTCTCTCGCGCGCGCGCTGCGCTGGCCGCGGGGGTGGCCACGCGGTCGAGCCCGCCGAGGGCGCCTGCGGCCTTTCGATGGGCGGCGGCGGCGGGGCTGGCCTGCATGGCGACGGTGGCGGCAGGAGCGGCCGCCTACAGGCTGGGCGTCCGCGCCCGGCCGCCGGCGCTGGCTGCCGCTGCCTCATCGCCCGCGCAATTCCCCGCGCCTCACTGGACCGCCGGAGATGAGCCGTTCCTCGACCTGCTCGCCGCCCCCGTGCCCGCGCCGCCGCCGCCGCGCTCGGTCGCGGGCGCCATCCGGGTGGAGCTGCGTCTCCTCGAGCAGGCGCGAATGGCCGTGGCCCAGGAGGACTTCGTGCGGGCGATCGACCTGCTGGCTGAGCACGCCCGTCGCTTCAGGACGGGGCGTCTGGTGGAAGAAAGGGAGGCGCTGCGCATCAGGTCGCTGGCCGCGCTGGGCCGCCGCGGCGAGGCGCGTCGGGCGGCCGCCCAGTTCGAAGCGAGCTTCCCGCGCAGCCCGCTTCTGACGGCGATCAGCCAGATGCTCGATCCGGAGCCCTGAGGCACGCGCCGGCGACGACTCCCCGCGTCGGTGGGGCGGGGGCTCGTTTCCGGCCTGCGGCTTTTCTGAGAAGACCTTTCATGCGCGACCACTTAGTATGAGGGAGCAGTTCGTGAGTCATCTACGCCTACTGTCGTCGCCCCCCCCTCAGGTGACCGCCGATGAGGCCTGCCTTGAGGCCTTTCTACGGGAGCTCGACTACGTTCACCGGACGCTGAGGCGCCTCGGCACCTCTCCGTCGGAGACCGAAGATCTGGCGCAAGAGGTGTTCCTCGTTCTGCGCAAATGTTGGACCGCCTACGATCCGGGGCGGCCGTTGCGCCCGTACCTGTTCGGGATCGCCTTTCGGATCGCGGCGGCGCATCACCGCAAGCGCCACCGCGAGGTGACGTTCGAGGTCGTCGAGGTCAGCGACACGGGCCCCGGGCCAGACGACGCGCTTCAGACCAAGCAGGCGCGCGCGCTCGTTCTGGCGGCGCTCGAGCACATCCCCCTGCCGCGGCGGGCGGTGTTGCTGATGCACGATCTCGACGATGTCCCCGTCGAGGAGGTCGCCTCGGCGCTGGGAATCCCGCGGTTCACCGTCTACTCGCGCTTGCGCAAGGCCCGGCGCGAGCTGGAGACCGCCGTGCGGCGACTGACAAAGGCGAGGATTTGATGACCATGCGCTCCCCGGTGTCGCCCGAAGTTCGCGCGCTGCTCGACCAAGAGCGCGTCCTGCCGCCTGTCTCGGCGTCGCAGCGTGCCCGCGCGACGGCCCGAGCGCGGGCCGCCCTCGCAGCCCCCCTGGTCGCAACGGCCGCCCCGTTCAGCGCGGCCTCGCGGCCCCGCTGGGTCGCGGCCGCGGCGGCGGGCCTGATCATCAGCGCGGCGGTCGGCGCCGCGGCCTACGAGGTCCATTCTCGGTGGGCCCCCGCGCCGGTGATGCGTCGGGCGGTCGTCTCGGCGCCCGCGGTCGCGAGCGCTCCCGCCGCTCCGCCGCCCGTCGTGGCGGTTCCCGAGTTGCTTTCTGCGCCCGCTCCCGCCCTCGGAGCGCCGGGTTTGTCGTCCTCGGACGCGGCCCGGGCAGAGCTGCATCTGTTGAGGGAGGCGCGCGCCGCGGTCGCGCGGGGCGACTTCGCGGCCGCGCTGCCCCCGATCGCCGAGCACACCCGCCGATTCAGGAACGGCCGCCTCGTCGAGGAACGCGAGGCGCTGCGCGTGAAGGCGCTGGGGGGCCTCGGCAGAACCGTCGAAGCGCGGCGGGCCGCCGCCGCGTTCCGGGCTCGTTTTCCACGCAGCGTCCTCCTGCCGGCCGTCAGTCAGATGCCAGCCTCGGGACGCTGAGCGGGCGTCGGCCCGGTCCTGTGGGGGCGGGGGCCTGCCGACTACTTGATCGGCTTGATCGGCGGCGCCCCGGCCACCAAGTGTAGCGCGAACAGCAGGCCGGCGCTGGGGTCCGATGCGAGATAGACCGCTCCGCCGATCGCATCGGCGATGGCGCCGGCCAAGATGAGACCGGCCTCGCCGCGCAACTCGGGCAAGGAGCGGGCGAGCACCAGGTCGAGCCGCGCCTTGCCGACGGCGCCCAGCGCTCCGGCCTCCGGTGCCCTGATCTCCACGATCACCGGCGAGCCGGCCTCCGATCGACGGACCGCCACCGTGACCGCGGCGGGCGTGGGACTCGCCGCCAGCGCATGCTCGAGCAGAGAGGCGATCGCCGTCGTCAGCGCCGCCGCCGCTCCGACGACGCAGAGATCGGCTGGAATCGACTGCGCGCGCAGCTGCTCGGGCGATCGATCGACCTCGGCGAAGGCATCCGCGCAAGCATCAGCGAGTCGCGTGGAGGCTCCGGTGCCGGCGCTGGCCAGGGCGCGGAGCCGCCCGCCCATCCTGCGCAGCTCCTCGAGATCGTCTTCGAGGATGGCTTCCGTCTCGGCAGCATCGGCGCCGGTTGCGCCGGCCGTACCGGCCAGAGCGCGCACGCTCGACACGCCCTGCACGAAGTTGTTGATGTCGTGTGCGACCGCGCCGGCGAGAAGTCCCGTCCAGGCCGCGTTTCTGGTCGACGCGGTCATCGCCTGGGGCGCTCAAGCACCGAGAGGTGCCTTGTCGTCGATGTCCATCAGGTTGTGGGCGAGCGCGTAGCGAACGAGGTCGGAGCGTCGGCTCAGGCCCAGCTTTTGGGACAACCGCGCCCGGTAGGTCTCGACGCTCTTCACGCTCACGGCGAGGCGCGCTGCGACCTCCTTGTTCGTGAAGCCCAGCGTGAGGTCGCGCAGCACCCGGGTCTCGCGCGGGCTCAGTCGGTCGAAGGCCGTTTCGGGGCCTGACGGCAGGGGTTGAGGTGGCCGCAGCACCTCGTTCAGGGCCGCGCCTGCCAGCGTCGGATCGACGTAGGTGCGTCCCTGGAGCACGGCACGGATCGCGGTGACCACCTCTCGACTGGCCGCTTGCTTCAAGATGAACCCCGAAGCGCCGGCGAGGAGCGCGACGCGAAGATACTCCGGGTCGTCGTGCATCGTGAGGATCAGGATCCGCGTGGCGAGTCCCGCCTTTCGAATTTCGCGCAGAGCCGCGATCCCGCCGCCGCCCGGCATGGAGACATCGAGCAGCAGAAGGTCCGGTCGGGCGGTGGAGACCTGCTCGATCGTCGTTGCGACGTTCGCCGCTTCGCCCACGATCTCCAGGTCGGGCTCGCTTTCAATGGCACGCCGGAGCCCGTCACGCACCAGCGCGTGATCGTCAGCCAATACGATGCGTGCCTTTCTGTTCACGTTCGTTGTCAGGAAAACCCCGACAGCGGCCCGGGGTCAAGGGGATATTCCCCGATAGGCGCGGCCGCCTCAACTGGGCAGAGTCACCCCGGAGGCTTTGATGAACCAGCAGCGGAGCGGGGGGAAGGCGATCAGCATGTTCACCGGCGTGAAGGTCTTTTCCGCGACGATGGCGCATGACCGCGAGATCTTGGGAGACAAGGTCATGGCCTGGATCCAGAAAAACCCCAGCAGGCAGATCGTCCAGACGGTCGTCACCCAGTCTTCGGACCAGGCGTTTCACTGCCTCGCGATCACGGTCTTCTTCTCGGAGAAGGCCTAGCCCCTCCCGCTCCCGCTGGGGAGAACGCGCCGAACGCCTCCAGTCGGGGTATAGTTTGGGGGATGAGCGAAACCGACAAGAGAAAACAGAGTCTCTACTTTCCGGAGGCGATGCTGAAGGAGATCAGCGCGGAGGCGACGCGGCAAGATCGCTCCCTCTCCTGGATCGTGCAGAAGGCCTGGAAAGCGGCGCGCAAAGAGTTCAAGAACATTCCGTCCGTCGATGACGCTCCGGGCGGCGACAACCTGGCGCAGGACAAGCAAGACAAGCAGGACAAGGAAGACAAGAAGTAGCGGGGGCTGGCGCCGGCGGCCGTCGCCGGACTAGGAGGCCGCCGCTTCGTCCGGCCGACCGGCCTTCAGCTCGGCCAGGAGGCCGATGAGCTCGTCGACGTTAACCGGCTTCACCAGGTGCTCGTCGAAGCCGGCCTCTCGCCCGCGCGCCCGCTCGGAGGCCTGTCCATAGCCGGTCAGAGCGATGAGGAACAGGCCGGCGTGGCGCGGATCCGCCCGCAGCCGTCGCGCCATCTCGAACCCGTCCATGCCCGGGAGCCCGACGTCGAGGACGGCGACGTCGGGGAGGATCTCGTCGATCAGGGCAAGCCCTTCGGACCCATTCTCCGCCGTCCGACAGGCGAATCCCTCCTGGGAGAGCAGCTCGCACAGGGCTTCGCGGCTGTCAGCCTGATCTTCGACGATCACGATCGTGGCTCCCTCGCGCAGCGACGCGCGGACGGGGCGGGCGGAGCTGGCGGGCGGCTCGGGCGCCGTGTCCCGTTTGTTCGAGAGCGGAAGCCGCACCACGAACTCGCAGCCTTTGCCTTCCCCATCGCTGTGCACCTGCACGGTCCCCCCGTGCATGTTGACGAGCGAGCGCACCAGGGTGAGGCCCACGCCCAACCCACCCCCCGAACGGTCGAGCGTCCGCTTCGATTGGACGAAGAGCTCGAACACCGACTCGGCCATCTCCGGGGGGAGGCCGACGCCGTCATCCTTGAGACGAAACAGGGCCGCGCCGTCTTCTTCTCCGACCAGCAAGCTGACGTGACCACCCTTGGGGGTGTACTTGGCGGCATTGTTGAGGAGGTTGACCTGAATTTGCTGGAGGCGAGAGGGATCGGCCTCGATCCAGAGCGGCTCGCCGTCGAGATCGACGGTGAAGGTGAGTCCGCGAGACTCGAAGAGGCCACGCGCCGAGTCGGCGGCCTCGCGCGCGGCGGAGCGCAGATCGATCGCGCGCCGCTTGAGCGCGATCTTGTTCTGCGTGACCCGGCTGGCCTCCAGGAGGTCGTCGAGGAGCGCGGCCATCTGCGCGGACTGCCGCTCGAGGATGCCCAGAAATCGCGGGGTGTTGGCGGCCGCGCGCGGCGATTTCAAGAGGGCGGTGGCCGTCACGATGGCGCCCAGCGGGTTGCGCAGCTCGTGCGAGAGCATCGCCAGGAACTGGTCGCGTCGTCGGACGCTGTCCTGGATCTTCAGGTCGGCCAGCTTCTGCTCCGTGACATCGCGGAAGATCGCGGCCATGCCGACCAGAGCGCCGACCCGATCCCGCAGCGGGAGCCTGGTCACCAGGTCCCATCGCTCGGGCGCGCCGGGCCCCTGCGGAACGCTCCGCTCCAGCTTGTAGTGATGGGTCTCGCCCGTCCGGAGGACGACCTCGTCCTTCCGATGGAGCTCGAGGGCCAGCTCTTGATTGGGAAGCTCCAGCGCCGTCTTGCCGACGGCGGCGGCCGGATCCGCCAGGCCCAGCCGGGTGGCCATCGCGTCGTTGGCGCGGATGAACCGCCCGCGCTGATCCTTGAAGTAGATCGCGTCCGGAGTGGAGGCGAGGAGGCTGTTGAGCAGGTAGCGCTCGTGGAAGAGGGCGTCCTCGGCAGACTTGAGGCCGCTGACGTCGATGAGCGTGAGGACCACGCCGGCGATCGACCCCTTGGCCCGGTAGGGGAGGATTCGCGAGAAGAAGGCCTTTCCGTCGACCTCGCCCAGCTCGCGCTCGACCGGCTGGCCGGTCTTGAGGACACGATTGAGATCCTCGACCAGCTCGGGGTGCTCCATCCGGTGCGCGAAGGTCTCGATGGTCCGGCCCACGTCGTGCGGGACCAGGCTGAAGGTCTTGGCGATCTGCGGCGTGAACTTGCGGATCTTGAGCTCCGCGTCGAGGAAGATGGTCCCGATCTCCGTGCTGGCCAGGAGGTTGTCCATGTCGTTCGTCAGCTCGGTCAGCTCGCCGATCTTGCGCTGGTACTCGGCGTTGACGGTGTAGAGCTCCTCGTTGACGCTCTGGAGCTCTTCGTTCGTGCTCTGGAGCTCCTCGTTGGACGTCTGCAGCTCTTCGTTGCTGGCCTGGAGCTCCTCGTTGCTCGTCTCCAGCTCCTCGATCGCCGACTGGAGGCTCTCCTTGGTGTGCGCGAGCTCGGCCTCGAGGGCGCGCAGCCGATCGCGGGAGACCTGGTCGATCTCCACCTCGGTCTCGGACGGCGGCCTGGCCGCGGCCGTCGGCTCCGTCTGCTCGAACGAGACCAGCAGGTGGGGGGCTCCGCCCCCCCGGCTGCCGATGCGCTGAATGGTGACCTTGTAGGCCTGCTCGCTCTCTCGTTCGGAGACCCGAACGTCCCGGTAGACGATGGTCCCTGGCTCGACGATGGCCCGCTTGAGGCCGCCCACCAGGACCATCTTCAGCTCGGGCTCCACCAGCTCGAGGACGTCGAGCCCCTGGCGACCGTCACGCGTGGCGCAAGAAAGCGCTCGCCCCGCCGAAGGCGTGAACCAGCTCGCCGCGTTCGTTGACGAGGAGGCTCGGGCGGCATGGTACCGCTCGAGGAGGGCGTCGTAGGTGCCGAGGAGCTGGGAGAGCGAGTAGCGTCGCCGCCGCGGGTTGAAAGCGGGGGCAGGGCGGGGCGGGCCGTCGTCGATGACGGCTGCAATCGCGCGTCGACCTGGATGCGGGTGTCGCTGTATTTCGGTAGACGCGCCAGTGCTTGTCGAGCGTCTCGTAGCCCGCTGCCAGAGGGCCGACCGTTCTCGCTCGGCCCCAGGAAGAGGAATCCGTTCCGGTTGAGCGCGAAGTGAAACAGCGAGAGCACCTTCTGCTGCGCGGCCGGCTGCAGGTAGATGAGGAGGTTGCGGCAGGTGATGAGATCGACGCGGGTGAAGGGCGCGTCCTTGATGACGTTGTGCTGCGCGAAGACGATCCGCTGGCGCAGCTCGGGGACGACCTGGTAGCGCTCGCCGATCCGCGTGAAGTAACGCGCCAGGCGCTCCTGCGGAGACGCCGGCCAGAGCCTCCTGCGTCGTAGATGGCCCGGGTGGCGTGCTCGAGCGAGCCCCGGTGCACGTCGGTCGCGAAGATCTTGATCGGGCGCTCACCCCGCGTGGCCATCAGATCCTCGCAGCAGGATGGCCAGCGAGTAGGCCTCTTCGCCCGTCGCGCAGCCGGCGACCCAGAGACGCAGCGGGGCCTCGCGCGGCTGGCGCGCCAGCAGGTCGGGGAGGACCTGGTTCTCGAGGACCTGCGAAGGCCTGCTCGTCGCGGAAGAAGCGCGTCACCTCGATGAGCAGATCGCGATAGAGAACGTCGAGCTCGCCGCGATCGGATTTCAACCGCCGGATGTATTCGTCGATGTCCGCCGAACGGGCCAGGGCCAGCCGCCGCTCGATGCGCCGGGTGACGGTGCTCGGCTTGTAGTGCGTGAAGTCGATCCCGTACTCCTCCTGCAACATCCGATAGACCTCGACCACCGTGGCATTGCCGGCCGGGGCCTCGGTCACCGGCACCCGCTTCGAGGCCGCGGAGCGGCCCGCCGTGTGCTCCAACAGAACCCGGGGCATGTCGGAGGGGGAGAGGACCCAGTCGGCCAGGCCCGAGTCGGCCGCCGTCCGCGGCATCCCGTCGAACTGGGCGCTCTCGACGTCCTGGACGATCACCATCCCGCCGGCCTCGTGCACGTCGCGGATCCCGCGCGACCCGTCGCTGCCGCCGCCCGAGAGAACGACCGCCACCGCCCGCGCGCCACAGTCCTGGGCCAGCGAGCGAAAGAAGATGTCGATCGGCAGCGTCCGTTCCTGATGCCGCTCCTGCTCACTCAGCAGGAGGCGGCCGCCGGAGATGATCATCTCGTTCTTCGGGCGGGATCAGATAGACGTGCTCCGCCTCGACCGGCATCCCGTTCTCCACGAGGTGAATCGGCAACTCGGTATGACGGGCCAGGAGCTCGTCCATCATGCTCCTGAAGTCGGGCGAGAGGTGCTGAACGATGACGAACGCCAGGCCCGTCTCCCGGGGCAGGTTGTCGAAGAAGCGTTCGATGGCTTCGAGCCCGCCGGCGGAGGCGCCGATCCCCACGACGTGGGAGGGGGAGCGGGACAATCCGAAGGCCACGTTTGTCCTCGGGCTATCCATTTTCCCGGAGGTTAAGCATCGCTCATGCGGAGGGAATGGCCCTTCATGCTTGCTTGAGCGTTGAGGCTAGTTTGTGGCGGCAGGCCCAAAAAAGATGGGGCGAAACCGGGGCGGCGCTCCGCTCCCCCCCCTTGCGCGCTCATCCGCTCGAATTAGGTTTCGTCCGCCGTGCTCTGTCGAGCGTCGGCGGTCAGGGCGACCAATCCCCGCGATGAAATCTCCACCGAAGAACCGACACGCCGTCGCCTTGGGGCGGCTCGGTGGGGAGAAGGGCGGCCCGGCGCGCGCCAAGGCGCTGAGCGCCCGGCGCCGGCGGGAGATCGCCACGCGGGCAGGGCTGGCGCGGGCGGGCTCGCTCACCGCCGAAGAGCGAAAGGCCCTCGCCCGGCGGGCGGCGCTGGCCCGCTGGGCGCAGCGCCCCCCCAGCTAGGAAATGAGTCAGGAAGAGCGGGCGAGCACCCGCGCCGCCCAGGGGCGACGCGGGTGCGCCCAGTTTTACAGGTGCGGGGCGGTCTCCGTTTCGGAGGGGATTGCTTCGCGCGGATTCCCGTCCTCCAGGAGCTCGTCGCGGGTCTCTTCCATCGCCTCGGCGATGGCCTCCAGCGTCTCCTCGTCGAACAGCTTCTCCACCTTGGGGAAAAGCTCTTTCTCTTCCTCTCCCACGTGATGCTGCACGTCCTCCTCCAGCACCGTCACCTTGGCCTCGAACGTCGGGTCCTTTGCCTCCAGGGCCAGGAGGTCGGCGATCACCCGCTTGATCTCCAGGTGCTCCTCCAGTGATTCGAGCAGCAGATCCTCCGTGGCCTTCTTCTTCACCGAGGGATAGAAGTGTTTCTCCTCGATCGTCGCATGGACCGCCAGCGCGTCGGCGATCTGCTCGAAGATCTTTCGCTGCGGACCCGCTGATTTTGCCTTCTTGAACTGGGCAAACAGCGCCTCGACCTCACGGTGCTGCTGCTTCAACATCTCGATCGCGTTCATTTGTTCCCCCCTCAGGATTCCCCTGAATCTGTCTGGATGGCTCCAACGTAGGTCCGGAGATTCCCGAGACGAGGAGAAAACGACGATGGCGGGCCAGAACGCTCCGGCCGCCTCGACGATCTGGTCGAATTTACGCTCGAGTTGCACCGTTCGCGTGGACAACCGCCAGCTCGTGCACAGGTTCGGCGCTCATGCCACGGAACGCGGGGCCAGCGAAGGGGAATCCTCTGTCAGCCCCTGCGCTGTTGCGGTCACTTCCACGGGCCTGGGACCAGCGGCCGATCTGGGCGCAGCTCAACATTACCTGGCGCTGCAACCTCGACTGCTCGTACTGCACCGAATACGACAACGACAAAGGGGACGTCCCGTACGAGGAGCTCATTCGCCGGATCGACAAGTGCCGGGAGCTCGGCGTTTTGCACACCGATCTCATCGGCGGGGAGCCCCTCCTGCACCCCGATCTGGTTCGGCTCTTTCAGCAGATAAAAGCGCGCGGCATGACCAGCGGGATGACCACCAACGGATTCCTGCTCACGGAGGACAAACTGGATCGGCTGTTGGAGGCCGGTCTCGGACGACTGCAGATCTCGGTCGACCGTCTCCGTCCGACCCGCGGGACACCCAAATCGCTCAAGACCCTCAAGGGTAAGATCGACCTCTGCGCGGGCCGCCCGATCTGGTTTCGGGTGAACACCGTCCTTTGCGACGAGACCCTGGACGAGGTCGAGGAGGTGGCCGGCTTCTGTTTCGAGCGCGGCGTCGGCGTCAACTTCTCGGTCGTCCACGAGCGCGGCCGGCTGCGGCGGCGGCTCAACAACGGTCGATATCTGGAGAAGATTCGTTGGCTGCGCGCCGAGAAGCAGGCCGGGCGCCCGGTGGCGACCCCGTTCTTCCTGCTCGATTACTACGAACAGACGCTCTCCGGTGCCCCGCCAGACTGGACCTGCATGGCAGGGCAGAAGTGCTTCTACGTCGCGCCGGACGGCGGCTTCCACTACTGCGCGCACGTGCCGCCGGCGGGCGACTTTGCCACCGTCACCGCTGCCGACCTGGTGCTCGGGGGAGCAATGAAGGGGTGCGAGGCCAACTGTGGCGTCGACTGCGTGGTGCACACGTCGCTCCCCTACTCGAGCCTGGGCGCCGTGCTCACCTCGGAGATCGGCGCCCGCGTCGGCGCCGTCGTCGGTTCCGTCAAGGACGACCTGCTTCGGCGGCTCCCCTGAAGACGAACCAACGATTGAGGGGATAGTTCCAGCCCAGATAAACTGCCGTCGCGATCACCAGCTTCGAGGCCGGGTAGGGCAGTCTTCCGAATCGGGTCAAGAGCCAGACCCCCAGCGTGTGTAAGGCCGAGGCCCCGGCCTGGACCACCACGAAACGTCCGAACGCGGGAATGGCCGGTGAGCCGCGCGCGCCGAACGCCCATTGCTTGTTGATCGCGAAGTTGCTCAGCGAGCCGACGACAGTCCCGATCCAGGTCGACAGGACGTAACCGAGGCCGGCGAGCTCGGTCAGGCCGATCAGCGTCCCGAAGTCGAGGGCGGTCGTCAGCAGTGACGTGAGGACGCTGCGCCCAAAGATGGCTCTCCCGTTGCCTCCGCGCGCGGGGTCGAGGTGCACCTCTCCAGGGTAGCGTGGCGGAGCCGGTTGAACAGACCGCCGCCGCTGTTATTCCCGCCGACAGCTCTGGCCCTGGCCCACGCCGTGATCACGCAATGGCGAGCCGAGCGCGATTCGTGCGAGACTCAGCCACTTCCAAAGGAGAGCGACGCAAAAATGCAGATCAAAGGTCCGGGGCTCGGGTGTGTGATGGCAATCGTGGCGCTGGTCGGCTGCGGCAGCAGCAGCGGGACTGGCGGCACGGGAGGGAGCACCGGCAGCGGTGGCGCCGGGAGCGGCAAAGGCGGCACCACGGGGGGAGGCGGCGCGTTCACCACCAGCGTTCCCGCCGGTACCAAGGTGACCGGCTTGACCACCGCGCAGGCCGCCCAGCTCTGCAACGACATCGAGAGCTACTTCGACAACACCTTTCTGCCGTCCCTGTGCCAGGCCACGTCGTCGCTGCCTGGGCTGGAGGACGCCTATCTCGACCTGCTCCAGAATCCCACGGCGAGCAATGCCGAGTTGCAGACCGTCTGTGCCAGTGACGCGCAGGACGGCGGCTGTTCGGACTTCGTCGATGCCGGCACCGACAGCTGCGACATTTCGAGTGTGCCCTCGACGTGCGAGGCGACCGTTGGTGACTACTCCAAGTGCATCAACGATATGACCACCACCGACGTGCAGTTTTACGCTTCGCTTCCGAGCTGCAGCACGCTGACCGCTGCGAGCCTCCAGGCGTTTTTCGAGGCGGACGGCGGCTCCAGCTTCGACGCGCCGGAACCGGCGAGCTGCTCGAAGTTCGATTCGACCTGCGACGTCGACGGTGGCTCCGGGGCCATCTCGAACATGAGCCGTAGGATGATGCCCAAGCGAAGAAGGTAAACCCCGCCAGATCGCCCCTGGCGAGAGGGCACGAAGATTCCAATCCGCCGATGGTCTCGGCGGGGCGGAAGGGAAGATCGCGCGGCGGGCGGCGACAAATGGTATTAGGAATTCCATGTCCCCCACCGTCCGTCGCCCCGCTGGGTCAGGTCTCCTGGCGCTCTCGTCGCTGCTCCTCGCGGCCTGCTCCAGCAACAGCCACCCGGGCGGCGTCTCGACCGGCAGCGGCGGCTCCGGGAGCGGCGGCGTGACCGGCACCGGCGGCGTGGGCGATGCGGAAACGACCTGTGCCTTGCCGACGACCTTCCACTGGACCTCGGGCGACCCGCTGGCGACGCCGAAGGCGCCCGCAGGCAAGACCTGGGTCGCGTTGAAGGACTTCTCCGACGTCGTCTACAACGGCATGCACATCGTCTACATGTCGACCCACGACACGGCGACGAGCTATGGCTCGGCCATGTTCATGTTCAGCGACTGGCCCGGCGCGAGCTCGGCCACGCAGTTCGTCACGCCCCACGGCGTCGCGCCGACGCTCTTTTACTTCACGCCGAAGAACACCTGGGTGCTCGCCTACCAATGGGGCTCGACCGCCTTCAGCTACGTGACCTCCTCGGACCCCGCGAACCCCACCTCGTGGTCCTCCGAGAAATCGCTCTTCGCCGGAACGCTCTCCTCCGACGCCTCCAGCACCGGCCCCATCGATCAGACGGTGATCTGCAGCAGCACGACCTGCTATCTGTTTTTCGCCGGGGACAACGGGAGCATCTACCGGTCGTCGATGCCGATCGGCAGCTTCCCCGGCACCTTCGGCGCGCAGACCACGGTCATGTCCGACACCACCGCCAACCTGTTCGAGGCGGTGGAGGTCTACGCGATCAAGGGCGCCGGCCAGTACCTGATGATCGTCGAGGCGCAGGGCGCCAACGGGCGATACTTCCGCTCGTTCACCGCCACCGATCTGGAGGGGGACTGGGCTCCGCTGGCCGCCACCGAGAGCAACCCCTTCGCGGGCAAGGCCAACGTGACCTTCAGCGGCACCGCCTGGACCAACGACATCAGCCACGGCGACATGGTCCGCAACAACCCCGACGAGACCATGACCATCGACCCCTGCAACCTGCAGTTCCTCTTCCAGGGGCGCAGCCCCAGCTCCGACGGAACGACTTACGATCTGCTCCCCTACCAGCCGGGCCTGCTCACGCTCACCCCATAGCCGGCGGAGGCGGCTGCTGGACTACCCGGCGTTGTAGACGAGCACCTCGACGGGGCCCATCTCGGCGGCGATCGAGGAGAAGGTCCGCTCGACCGCCGCTCCGTCCGTGACGTCACGAGGGTACGCCTTCGCGCTGCCGAGCTCGCTCGCCAGGCCGGCAATCAGATCGGCCGAGCGCGCCAGCAAAGCGACCGAGTGCCCCTCGGCGTGGAACCTTCGGGCCAGCGCCGCGCCGTTCCCCGGGCCCACGCCGACGACCACACAGACGGGCTTGCTCATGCGGCGAAGCCTGGCGCATCGTCAGGAGCCGAGCGCCAGCTCGTTGAGCACCGGGAGCGGTGGCAGCAGCGCGCTGCCGAGGCGTCGTTCGATGCGCTCGACCAGGTAGGTCGCGTCCGCGGCGACCCCGGAGAAGCGACCGGAGCCCCAGGTGTGCAGCCAGGGGAGGCCGATGAAATACAGGCCGTCGACCGGCGTGACGCCGCGCCGGTGGGTCGGATAGCCGCGCCCGTCGAAGATCGGCAGCGAGATCCAGCTGTAGTCGGTGCGGTATCCGGTCGACCAGACCACCGCCGCCAGCGGGGTCTGCGCCAGGTCGAGGCTGGACGTGATCCCTTCTGGTTCCCACACCGGCCGGTAACGGGCCTCCGTCGGTGCTTCGATTCCCCGGTCGGTGATGAACTTGTCGATGCTGGTCTTGATGCTCTCGGCGACGGCGTCGGCCTGGTCGAGGTTGGCCTTGAGATCGCCGGCGAGCTCGAGGCGTCCATTGCGCACGGCCGTGAGACGTCCGTAGAGCCGCATCCCTTCCCGGGCCCGCTGGCGCAGATCGATGTCGCGGCCGCCGTCGCGGCCGGTCACGTAGTGGTTGGCCTTGGCGCGCACGCGATCGTGCAGGGGATGGTCCTCGACCGCCAGGCGGTAGTACCCCATGTCTTCCAGCCAGTCGACGACGTCGCGGCCTCGATAGCGCCGCGCGGTGCGGGGCGCGCTGCCGACGCAGAGGTGCACGCGCCGCCCGGCCAGGTGCAGGTCCTCCGCGATCTGACAGCCCGATTGGCCGGTCCCGACGACCAGCACCTCTCCCCCCGGCAACGCCGCGGAGTTGCGGTAGGCCGACGAGTGGAGCTGCACGATCGATTCGGGGAGCCGCTCGGAGAGGCGGGGGAACGAGGGGGTGTGATAGCCGCCGGTGGCGATCACCACCTCGTCGGCGTGGTATTCGCCGGCGGTGGTGCCGAGGTCGAAGCCGCCGCCCGCCGCGCGCCGCAAGGAGGTGACCGCCACCCCTTCGCGCAGCGGCGGATCGAACGAACGTGCGTAGGCCTCGAGGTAGCCGACGATCGCGTCCTTCAGCATGAACCCGTGCGGGTCGGGGCCGTCGTAGGGAAAGCCGGGCAGGCGGCATTGCCAGTTGGGCGTCACCAGACAGAAGGAATCCCAGCGCCGTTCGCGCCACTCGTGGCCGATGCGGTGCTTCTCGAACACCAGGTGGTCGATGGCCCGCTGCTTGAGGCAGTAGCTGACGGCCAGTCCCGCCTGGCCGCCTCCGATCACGATCACGCTGTGATGACGCGCGGGCGCGCCTTTCTCCGGGGACGGTTCGCTGGAGGTCAAGGCGTGGCTCCCGGCGGATCGAAGGCGACGATCGTCACCCGAGAGGTCTCGTCGAAGGCGGCGGCGCGCTCCTCGATCCTGGCCAGCTGATCGAGCGCGCCGGTGCAGACGTAGCCGTACTTGGCCCGCACCCGCTCCGAGCCGATGTTCAACATCGTGCGGCTGCGCGCCACGAAGTCGGGCAGCGGGTAGTCCTGTCCGACCTCCAGGTGCTCGCGCACCACCAGCGAGGGCGAATAACAGCGGGACTCGACGCCGTCAGGCCAGCGAACGACGAAGTGCATTTCCGGCATGGCTGAGGATCCTTTCGTAACCTGCGAGATGGAGCGCCGCGACCCGCGGCCAGGAGTGGAGCTCGGCGCGCCGCCGCCCGGCCTCGAGCCGGGAGGGGGGCGTCGCCAGCGCCTCGGCGAGCCCGAGCGCGATCGCCTCCTCCGAGGTGGGATCGACCAGGGTCGCGCAGGAGGCGTCGAGGAACTCGGTGAACGGGGGGCGAGCGGAGGCCACCAGCGGAAGCCCGGCACCCAGCGCCTCCAGCGCGACCAGCCCGAACCCCTCTTGCAGCGACGGTGAGGCCACCACCTGGGCGACCTGATAGAGCGCGACCAGGTCGGCGTCCGGGACGACGCCCAGCTGGACCACCGCGTCCTGTATTTCGGGAGCCAGCGCCGCCAGCGCCCGCTGGAACTCGGCGCGGTAGGCACCGTGGTCGAGCGCCGTGGCGCCTCCGACGATCCAGAGCTGGGCCCCGGGATGGCTGGCCCGCAGCCGTCTGAACGCGCCCAGGATGCGCCGGCTGTTCTTGCGCGGCTCGATCCCGCCCACCGCCAGCACCAGCGGGCCGCGGCCGCCCAGGCGGGCGCGCCACCTGGCCACCCGGGTCGGATCGGCGACGCGGAGGCGACCGAGGTCGACGCCGTTGCCGACCAGCTCGCATCGAATGCCCAGCGCCTCGACGACGTCTCGCTGCGCGGTCTGGCTCACCGCGAAACAGAAGTCGACCTCGCGAATCGAGCGCTCCTGGCAGCGGGCCAGCGCCGGATCGGCGAAGGCCTCCAGGTGATGGACGGTGCGCACGAGCGGCGCCGACAGCGGTACGCCCCGCGCGCCCGCGGTCAGAAGACCGTTCGCGGTCAGGCAGTCTTGCGCGTGATGGAGGTCGTGACGCAATTGAGCGCGCGCCAGGAAGTCGGCCAGCTCGTTGGCGCGCTGGCGGACCAGCGCCGCGGTGGTGACGGGGGCGGGCGCCGCCGGCACCAGGCGGAGCGCGGCCCGCAGCGGGCGAAAGAAGCCGCGTCCGTCCTTGTCGAGCGCGTACAGGGTGGCGTCGCATCCGGCGTCGTGCAGCGCGTCGGCCAGCGCGGCGGCGTGAACGACGCTGCCGCGAGGGGCCGTCGAGTAGGTGAAGATCCCCACCGAGAGGCGCGGGCGCGACGAAACCGGCCCAGCGTTCATCGCCGCTCCCGCACGAACCGGCGCTCGGTGATCAGATCGGCCATGGTCCGACCGTCGCTGGGGCGCAGGAGGCGCAGGTGCGTCTTCACCCCGCGCGCCCCGAGGAGCTCGAAGCCGAGGAGGTCGACCACCAGCGGCTCGCCGAGCGGCAGGTTGGCGTAGAAGAAGACCGCGCGCCGCACGGTGGAGGTGCAGAGGGCCCAGTCGGTGCGCGGCCGCGGCGAGAGACCGAGCCGCTGCACGAGCCCGCGCTCCGCCGTGTCGGCGATCGTGACGTAAGAGGCGAAGTAGAGCAGTCCGGCGCCGTTGTAATCGCCGTAGGGCGAGGGCTGGTAATCGAACCGTCCCAGCGCCGGTCCGGTCGTCCGCAGCGACGGTCCGCAGAAATCATCGTCGAGCCTCTGCCCCGCGCGGGCCGCCCTGGCGAGCCGCACCAGCTCGGGCGGGGTGTCGCCAGCCTCCACCAGCCAGCGCGCCGCCAGCTCGGGCGCGGGGACGGCCATGCGCAAGCCGCCGTCCGGCGCGTGAACGGCGAAGGTGGTGAGCAGCTCGACCGACGAGCGACGGCCGGCGATGGTCAGATCGATCCGCCCGTCGGCGCAGGCGCGCCCGCAGGGTCTGACGGAGACCTTGATCGCCAGCAGATCGTTCTCGTTCACCGCGGCGAGCGGCGCCCCGTACCGCGCGCGCAACGCCACCACCGTCGGGTAGAGACGCTGACCCGCCTCGGCGCGAAATCCGTCCGAGGAGACCCCCAGCTCGCGCCCGATCTCCTCCCAGTGAAGGTCGCCGCAGGTCCGGTAGAGCCACCCTTCCGATAGCCCGCCGGCGTCCAGCTGAGGCATGCCGATCCGGATCCGGCGCGGCGCCGCGGGCAACCCGTCGGCCGGCGCGAGATCGGTCAGCCACGGTCCGGAGGCGCAAAGCGCGGGCGCGCTCATGGCGACTGGCTCCCCGGGCCGAAGCCAGTGAGCGGGGTCCGGGAGAGATCCCAGACCGTGGCCCGCTCGGCGCCGGCGACCAGGGTCAGCGTGTGGCTTTCGTCCACGCGCCCGACGATCGCCGCGTCGATCCCGCGCGCTGCGAACGCGGCCAGCGCGGCGGCGCTGCGAGAAGGGGCGACCGAGAGCAGGAAACCGTAGCTGGGGAACGCCAGCAGCCAGCTCTCCCAGGGGATCCCCGGCGGACGCGGCATCGCCTCGAGCGACAGCGTCGCGCCGACCCCCGAGGCCTCCAGCAACATGACCGCGGTCCCGACAACGCCGCCCATGCTGATGTCCTTGCCGGCTTCCGCCACGCCGTCCTCGGCCAGCTGCGGCAGGATCTGATAGTCGGCTTGCAGCCGCTCCGGTGGCGCCTCGGTGCTGGCGTTCCAGAACGGGTAGCGCCCGTGCATCTGGCCGCGCAGATCGACCGCGGCGACGAGGTCGTCGCCGGGGCGCGCGTCGAAGCTGGTGAGGAGGCGCCGCGCGCGCCCGAGGATCGCCACCGAGAGCGCGGGATAGGGGCTGTGCAGGTTGGTGTGTCCCCCGACCACCGGGACGCCGAAGCGGGCGGCGGCGTCGGCCATCCCGGCCCAGAGCGGTTCGGCGGTCGGCGCGTCGGTGGCGAAGAGCGTGTCGACGACCGCCAGTGGGCGTCCGCCCATGGCGTAGATGTCGCTGATGTTGACCATCACCGCGCAGTAGCCGGCGAAGCGCGGCTCACGCGCCACCAGCTCGGGCCACATCCCCTCGGCCGCCAGCAGGAGGTAGCCCTCTCCGTCGGGGATGGCCGCCGCGTCGTCGCCGAGGCGCACCTCGGCGCTCCCCCAGGGTCCGCCGGGCGCCCGGGGCAGACGGCTCGCCGCCGCCTGGATCTCGCGCTTTTGCTGGACCCCCAGCGCCTGTCGCAGATGGGTCGCCAGGTCAGGCAGCATGGTCCTCGGCGAATCGACGGAGAGTTCTGTCGGCCGGTGATGTCTCCGCGACCGGCGGATAGGCCGCCAGATCGGCCTCCATCAAATGGTGCGGCTGCTCGAACAGCGTCAGCTCCTCCAGCGAGCGCCAGCGCAGCCGCCGGAAGAACGGGACGTTGGCCTGCTGGACGGTGGCCCGAAACCGCCAGGCGCCCCAGGCGCGCGCGGTGCCGACCGCCGTTCGAATCAACCGGCGGCCGATGGCGCCCACGGTGCGGTGGGAGAGGTCGACGCCCAACCGACCCCCCCACCAATCGCCAGGGGCCTCCTCCCAGATGCGCACCACCCCGACGACGCGGGGCGCCTCGTCGCCGAGCAGGCAGACGATTGGAAAGGCCTCCGCGTCGAGGGGATCGCGATCGTCTCCCCGGAACAGCCGCTGCTCGTCGCAGAAGATCGATCGCCGCAGGGCGAAGTAGCCTTCGCGTTCGCGGTCCCCACGCGCCAGCCGACAGGTCAGCGTCAGCTCCGATTCGCGCGTTCCGTCCGGAGCGCCGGCCTCGCTCATGACGACGCCTCGTAGGACGAGAGAGCGGAGCAAGCGCCGCACTTGGCGCACCCCGCCTTCCCTTCGCTCGACGACAGGCCCGCTCCCCTGAGCAACGCTGCGACCTGCCGGTAGAGATCGTCCATCATCGCGGCGGGAGGCGGGGCCGTGTCGGCCATCGGCGTGCCGGCGATCGGCACGAACGGGACCAGGAACGGGTAGACGCCCATCGCCACCAGCCGGGCCGCGGCGGCGACCAGGCTGTCCGGGCGGTCGCCGAGCCCGGCGATGAGGTAGGTGCTGACCTGGCCGCGCCCGAACAGACCGACGGCGGCCGCGAACGCCTCGTCATAACGCTCGAGCGACAGCTCGGCCTTGCCGGGCATGACCGCGGCGCGCACGGCCGGCTCGACCGCCTCGAGGTGCATCGCGAGGGTGTCCGCGCCTGCCTCCTTCAAGCGGGCGAGCCAGCTCAGATCGTCGGGCGGCTCGCACTGGACCTGAACGGGGAGCGACGGGACGGCCTGCTTGATGGCCGCCACGCAGGCTGCCAGATGCGCGGCGCCGCGATCGGGTGTGGCCGGGGTCCCCGTGGTGAGCACCATCTGCTCGATCCCGTCGAGGCGCACGGCGGCCTCGGCCACCTCGGCCAGCTGGGCCGGTGTCTTGCGCGCCAGCGTACGCCCTTCTTTGAGCGATGTTCCAATGGCGCAGAAGCGGCACGCCTGCGCGCTGTCGTTGTAGCGGACGCAGGACTGCATCACGGTCGAGGCCAGCACGCGCCGCGCGTGGAGCAGGGCGATCTTCCAGTACGGCACGCCGTCGGCGGTCGCGAGTCGGTAGAAGCTCGGCGCCGCCGGCAGCTCCACCTCCGCCACCGGAGCGCTCTCGCGCAGGAGCAGCGCCCGCGGTTGCCGCTCCCCGCCATCGCTCGGAAGCACACGGAGGCGGAAAGGCGAGCGCCCCGGCGCGCGCATCGGAACCATCACCGTGTCCGCCCCGAATGAGAGCGCGCGGTGGTCGGAGGGCCCGGCGCCGCCCCGACGACCGGGGGCCCCGGCGGGGACGTCTGCCTCGCTCACCCCCATCGCCTGCAGGTCGGCGTAGAGCCCGATCGTCGGCTGCGTCGTCGTCCCGAGCGCCGCCGCCTCGATGCTGCCGCTGTCTATCGCCATCTCCCTGGTCCTTTCATCTGACGTTGTCGGTGGTGAGGGTCTCGCTCCGCCTGGTGGTGGCCCGGTCGGTGAGCGGTGAGGTCGCCGTCCGATCGATGAGCAGGCTCAAGAGCTCGGGCCGGCTGTAGTGACCGACGCTGTCCATCATCCGTTTGCGCTTGGTGATGAGCGACAGGTCGAGATCGGCGTAGAGGATCCCTTCCCCCTCGGTGAGCGGCTTGCCGAGCAGCGTCCCCTCGGGCGACACGATGGCGGTGAAGCAACCGCCGCTCACGGCCCGCTCGAGGCCGGTCGTGCCCGCCACCTCCACCCGCTGCTCCGGCGTCAGCCACCCGGTGGCGTTGACCACGAAGCAGCCTGATTCGAGCGCGTGGTGGCGGATGGTCACCTCGATCTGCTCGGCGAAGATCGGCCCCACCAGCGAGCCCGGGAACATCGCCACGTGGATCTCCTCGTGGTCGGCCATGAGCGCGTAGCGGGCCAGCGGGTTGTAGTGCTCCCAGCAGGCCAGCGCGCCGATCCGGCCGACGCGGGTGTCGACCGCCCGCAGGCCGGCCCCGTCCCCTTGCCCCCAGACCATCCGCTCGTGGTAGGTCGGGGTGATCTTCCGCCGGTGGAGGACCAGCTGGCCGTCGGCGTCGAAGATCAGCTGGGCGTTGTAGAGCGTGCCGTGCGCGCGCTCGTTCACCCCCAGCACCACCACCGTCCCGGTGGTGCGCGCCGCCTCCGCCACCGCCTCGGTCGTCGGTCCCGGCACGACGACCGACTCTTCGTAGAGGCGCAGGTGCTCCTTGCCCATCACCGCGGCCGGCTGGATGAACGAAAAGTACGGGTAGTACGGGACCACCGTCTCCGGGAACACCACCAGCGCCGCCCCCTCGGCGGCGGCGGCGCGGATGGCGGCGCAGACCTTCTCGGTGGTGCCGGCCCGGCTCCCGAGGACGGGCGCCAACTGCACGGCGGCCGCCCGGACCTTTCGATTCTCCGACACGCCGCCGCCTACAGCGTCCAGGTGTTCAAGATGAAGGCGCCGGCCTTGCGGTGGAGCAGCACGATGTCGAGCACGTCGAGCGGGCTGATGGGACGGATCCCGGGGATGAGCGCCGCCTCCGTCTGGCCGTAGAGCGCCGAGAGCGCGAACCGGCAGGCGTAGACCTTCCCGCCCTCGGCCATGAAGCCGCCGATCTTCTGGTTGACCACCAGATGTCCGGGAAACGCTTCGCTCCCCAGCTTGGGGAACCCGCGCTGCACGCCCAGCATGACGCCGGGGCCGTACAGAAGGACACTGGTCTCGAACCCCTTTCGCATCAGGCGCGTCGCCTGCAGCATGTTGACGAGGCCGATCGAGCCCTCGAACGGAACGGTGTGGAAGGTGACCAGGGCCTTTTCCCCGGGAGAGGCCTTCACGTCCTCGAAGACTTTCTCTTCGGGATCGACCAGGAACTCTCCCTCCTTGTGCGGTGCGTGCGTCACGGCTGCCATCTGAACCTCCTCGGCGCGTTGGTTGCGGTCGGTGTCGATCCCTACAATCAGCAAGGGCAGGGCCAATCACCGGGACACGGCAGGGTCTTCGATGAAACCGGGGTCGTGGAGCGCTGAACGACGCGCGCGGTGTCAGCTCAATCGATGCACCGTTTCCGGCTGATTTCGTGACGGCGAAGATCACGGCAGACGCCACGGGATCTCGTGTTTTCCACCGCGAATTTGCGTTTTCGAAACGAACGTTCGCGTAGGCTGGTCGCGTGTTGTGGTCGCAGATCAGCGCGCCCGCCCCGGACGCCTTCAAAGAGCTGCTGCTGGAGCTCGCCCACGAGCGCTCGCTCGAACAGCTCTTGCCGCTGGTCACTCAGCGCCTGGCCGAGCACGAGGACGTCGCGCTGGCGCGCCTGTGGCTGATCGATCCGGGCGATCAATGTGGTGATGGCTGTCCCAACGCCGCCACCTGCGGCGATCGCTCGCGCTGTCTGCACCTGGTGGCCAGCACCTCGCGCTCGCTCGACGGCGCGACCGTCGCGGCCAATCGATTGAACGGCGACTTTCGCCGCATCCCGATCGGGGCGTTCAAGGTGGGCGCGGTGGCGGCCGCCGGAGCCCCGGTCGTGGTGACCGATCCGGCGCACGATCCCAAGATCCGGCGGCCGGAGTGGGTGCGCGCCGAGCAGATCGCCGGCTTCGCTGGGTTGCCGCTCGACTGTCGGGGCGAACGCCTCGGCGTGCTGGGGGTGTTCGTGCGCGCGCCCATCACCGATGCGGCAGTGGACGTGCTGCGCATCGTGGCCAATCACACCGCCGCCGCCATCGCCACGGCGCGCGCCGTCGCCCAGGTCACCGAGATGCGCCAGCAGATCCTGCTCGAGGGCGGTCGACTGCTCCGTCAGGTCAACCAGAACGTGGGCGTCGAAGAGTTGATCGGCCAGAGCGCCCAGATGCGCGAGGTGCGGCGCCAGATCGCCGCCGTGGCCGCCACCGACGCCGGTGTCCTGATCCTGGGCGAGTCGGGCACCGGGAAGGAGCTGGCGGCGCGCGCCATCCATCGTCTGAGCCCGCGCGCCGGAGGGCCCTTCGTCGAGCTCAACTGCGCGGCGATCCCGCGCGAGCTGGCAGAGACGGAGCTCTTCGGCCACGTGCGCGGCGCGTTCTCCGGCGCGACGCGCGATCGCATCGGTCGTTTCGAGGCGGCCGAGGGCGGCACGCTGTTTCTCGATGAGGTGGGCGAGCTGCCGCCGGAGCTGCAGGCCAAGCTGCTGCGGGTCTTGCAGGAGGGGACCTACGAGCGGGTGGGGGACGTGCGGACCCGCCGCACCGACGTCCGCATCGTCGCCGCCACCAACCGCAACTTGCTGGTCGAGGTCGACGCCGGGCGATTCCGACAAGATCTCTACTATCGGCTGGCGATCTTCCCCGTCTCGCTGCCGCCGCTGCGCGAGCGAACGGAGGATCTGCCAGCGCTGGTCGAGCACCTGCTGTCGCGGATCTGCCGACGGCTCAATCGGCCGCCGCTCTCCCTGACGGGTGAGCAGCTGCGGGAGCTGGCGCGTCGCCGCTGGCCGGGCAACGTCCGCGAGCTGGTCAACCTGCTGGAGCGGGCGATCATCTCGGCGAGCTCCGACGAAGAGCTGAGCTTCGCACCCGTCCAGGAGCTGTGGGCGGCGCGCCCCTCGGCGCAGCCGGCGGGATCCTCGGTGGCCGTCCCGGCGCTCGAGGGTCCGCTCTATCCGGCGCGCTCACCGGACGCCGCGGACGTCGTTCCCGATCTCGAGATGCGGCGGCTCGAGCGCGACAACTTGAGACGGGCGCTGGCCCGGACCGGCGGGAAGATTCTACGGCCCTGACGGCGCCGCGGCGCTTCTGGGAGTCAAGCCGACCACGCTCGCTTCGCGCCTCAAGCGGCTGCACATCGAGACCCCGTAATTCACGTTGACGTCGGGCCCGGAAAACCGACGGGCGGCGCCCGCAGCGCGGCCGCGGCGAAGAGCGCCAGCGCGGCGACGGCGAACAGGGTCGCGGTCGGGGTCACGTGGCGCGCGGCCAGCGCGAGCAGCAGCGGGGTGCTGAAGCCCGCGTAGGTCAGCACGTAGTAAAGGCCGGCCATCCCGGCGCGGGTTTCGGGACGCGAAAGCGCCTCGACCAGTCGCAGCCCCGAGGTCATGCAGACGCCATAGCCCACGCCGAGCAAGGCCGCGGCGGCCAGCAGCGGCAGCGTGGCGTGCCAGACGACCGCCTCCGCGCCGAGGAGGACGCCGGCCGCGCCGACGAGCAGGCCCACCCGGGCGGCGGTGGTGGGCGCGATGCGCCTGGTGAAGGGCTGCGCGGCCATCCCGGCCGCCAGCGTGAGCGCCGCCAGCGCCCCCACGTAGCTGGGCTGAATCTTGCCGCCCGCCAGCGCCGGCAGCGTCGCGAAGGCGATTCCGGGAAAGGCGAACACGAACGGCGCCATCCAGACGACGCCGCGCAGGAAAGGGCCGCGGTTCGTGCGGTCGAGGCCGATCCGCAGCAGGGGACCGGACCGTGCCGGCGCGCGCGGGGACGCCGGCGTGCCCAGCGCCAGAGCGAAAACGAAGACCGTGACGAGCAGGTGGGCGAGGTAGGGAAGAACGGTCGGGTGCGGTTCGTACTGGGCCAACAGGCCACTCAACAAGGGGCCGAAGCCGAATCCGGCGGAGAGCGCCAGCGTCGCCCGGCGCGCGCCCGCCCCGGGAGCGGCCCCGGCCGACAGCTCGAGCAGCCAGACCGCGCCCGGATTCATGGCCGCGCCAGCCCCGACGCCATAGAGGAGCCGTCCGACCAGGAGCGCCGTGAAGCTGCCGCCCCCCGCGCCGAGGAGGGCGCTCCCCAGCAGCGTGACCACGGTGGCCGGAAAGACGAGGGCGCGTCGGCCGTAACGATCCGACAGTGGCCCCGAGAGCAGCAGGCCCGGGACCAGCCCCAGCGCGTACATGCCGAGCAGCGCCGCGGGGGCCGCCGCGTCCAGCGCCAGCGTCCCCTTGTAGACCAGCAACAGCGCCACGAAGTGGTTCGCGCCCCAGCCGACGCAGAACAACAGCAGCGCGATCCGCGCCCACGGCTTCAACGTGGCCGACCGTTCCGCATCAGCGAGGCGCGGGCGCGCTCTCGAGGAGCTGGCGGAGAAGATCCGGATCGACGGGCTTGACGAGATGATGATCGAACCCGGCCGCCAGCGCGGCGCTGCGATCTTCCGGCTCGCCCGAGCCCGAGAGCGCGAGGAGCAGCACCGCCGACGAGCCGGGGTCGGCGCGAATCCGGCGCGCCACTTCGAGACCATCCATCTCGGGCATTCTGATGTCCATCACGACGGCCGCATGACGCCCCTCGCGCGCGGCGGCCAGGGCGGCCGATCCGTCTTCCACCGCGGTGACCTCGAAACCCCACAGCTGCAGCACGATCTGGAGCGCCCGGCGCAGCATGGCGTTGTCGTCGGCCACCAGGATTCGGCGCTTGCCGATCTGCGTCGACGTTTCCATGGAATGCGCAGCATGACATGCGCACCCGACAGAAGGGGAGATACACTCCTGCCGATCATGCTCGGGGGTGCCAACGACAGTCGCGCTGGATACGAGAGCGCGCGGCTCGAGTTGGCCCGCCTCCGCCTGGGCGGCGGCGACGCGCGGGCGGCGGCCATGCGGCAGGTGGCCCAGACCACCGCGCGCGCGCTCGGCGTCGAGCGGGTGGGGATCTGGGCCTTCAAGGGGGCAGGGGGCGGCCTCATGGGCGTCTGTCAGTTCGACCTCCGTTCGGACACCTTTCCGCCCACGGGGCTTCCCGACGGGCTGCCGATGCCGCTCTTGCTGGCGGAGATCTCCAAACGGAGGGTGGTCGCGATCGCCGAAGCCCGCACGGACGTCCGCACCAGCGAGCTCCGTCAGGGCTATCTCGACGTCAACGGCATCGAATCGTTGCTGGCGGCCCC
This sequence comes from uncultured Pseudomonadota bacterium, assembly GCA_963847705.1. Taxonomy (GTDB): domain Bacteria; phylum Myxococcota_A; class Polyangia; order Fen-1088; family Fen-1088; genus JADGRB01. The sequence continues at coordinate 375,397 of CAWKBC010000027.1, forward strand.
GGTGATTCGCGACGGGAACGTGGTGGGCGTCATCTGCTGCGAGCAGGTCGGCACCGTCCGCCCCTGGTCGCTGGCGGACCGCGACTTCGGAGCCTGCGCGGCGGACATGGCCGCGCTGTTTCTCGAGCAGGCCGACCGGCTGGAGATCGAGGCCTCGTTGCGGGCGCGGCGGGAGAGCGAGCTCGGCGATGAACGCATGGCCTCGCTCGGGCGGCTGGCCCGCTCGGTCGCGCACGACGTCAACAACGTGCTCGGGGCGCTCGACCTGATTGGCGTGGCGCTGGAGGCCGACGCCCGGAGCGACGTCGCCGGGCACGGCGCGGAGGTCCGGCGAACGGTCGACTTCGGCTCGCGCCTCGTCGAGCAGCTCCTGCTGTTCGGGCGCGAGTCGGCCGCCACCGGCGAGAGCATCGATTCTGACGCCGCTGCTCCAGCAAATCCAGCCGGTCTTGCTCCGCCTCCTGCGCGGCGCGCGCCTCGAGCTCGACGTCTCGGTCGCCGAGGGTGCTTTCGTCCTCGTCGATCCGTCCGAGCTGAAGCAGGTGGTGCTCAACCTCTGCGTCAATGCCGCCGAGGCCGTCGCCGCGGGGGGCCTGGTCCGGCTCGAGCTGCGCGAGCCCCGCGCCGACGAGCCTATCAGCCCCACCTCGATCGTCCTGGCCGTCGTGGACGACGGGCGTGGGATGGACGCCAAGACGCAGGAGCACATCTTCGAGCCCTACTTCTCGACCAAGCCGGCCGGGCACGGGATTGGCCTGGCGACCGTGTACGGGATCGTCAAGCGGGCCGGCGGAGCCATCCTCGTGGACAGCAGCGTCGGCGCGGGAACGACGTTTCGGATCGTGCTCCCCCGCGTCGCCCGGCCGGCCTCGCTCCGGTGAGCGGGGGCCGCTTGGCGCGCGATCCGATCGACGTTTTTCCCGGGCGTCCGCTGGGGTTGCAGGGGCGCTCGACGACCAGCGAGCGGGCGCGACTGAGGACGGCGCTGGCCTGGGCCGCCGCGCTGCTGATGTTCGCCGCCAGCGGATTTTGGGCGCATCGCAGTCTTCAGGCGGAGGTCGAGCGGCGGGTCGGTGACGACATGAAGGCTGTCCTCGACACCGCCGTGAACGGCGTCGGCGCATTTCTGCAGGGCGCGGAGCGGCTGGCCGCGCTGGTGGCGGAGGCGCCCGAGGTCCGCGCCGCCGCGGCCGGTCAGGGCACGATGGCCAGCGCCCTCGCCCCGTTCGAGCGGGCCGGCAAGCTGACCGGCTACGTGGTGGCCAGTGCGGGTGGCGTCGTTCTCGAGTCGAGCGACGGATTCGCGTCGGTGGGACAGACCCTCCCGGCCGAGGCCTTCCCCGGCCTCGTCACCGCGTCCAGCGGGGCGCCGCGCGCCGGATTGCCGTTCCGGGCGCTCGACGGGCGGGTGCGAATCATGGTCGTCGTGCCGCTGCCGGGCGGCGCGCGCGCCCTCGGCCTCGGCATCGATCAAAGCGAGCTTTCGGCGCCGCTTCTGGCGGCCCGGGCCGGGCGGACAGGGGAGACCTACGCCTTCGACCGTCAGGGCGAGATGATCTCCAGCAGCCGCTTTCCCCAGCATCTGCGCGGCGCCGGCCTCATCGGCCCCGACGAAGACGATTCGGCCCTGCGGGTCGCCATTCGCGATCCCGGCGGAGACATGACCGAAGGGTTTCGCCCCCAGACGCAGCGGCGCGCCCAGCCGCTGACGCGGGGGGCGGCGGACGCGGTCGCCGGGCACTCCGGCGTCTCCGTGACCCCCTACCGCGACTACCGCGGCGTGCCGGTGGTCGGCGCCTGGACCTGGGTCGACGCGCGCGGCTTCGGTGTCCTGTCCGAGGTCGACGCCGACGAGGCCTTCGAGCCGATGCGGGCGCTGGAGCGGATCTTCGGGGCGCTCTTCGGCCTGGTGGCGGTGACCGGCGCGGCGGCGGTGGCGGCGGGGCTGTGGGCCGGGCGGGCGCGACGTCGCGCGAACCGGGCCGAGGCCGAGGTGCGGCAGCTCGGCGAATACGTCCTCGAGCGGCGCCTGGGCGGCGGCGCGATGGGTGAGGTCTACCTGGCGCGGCACGCTCTGCTCCGTCGCCCCACCGCGCTCAAGTTGCTCCGCCCCAACCAGAGCGATCGCCTGGCGGTCGAGCGCTTCGAGCGCGAGGTCAAGGTGACGGCGCTTCTGACCCACCCGAACACCATCGCCATCTACGACTACGGGAGTAGCCAGGGGGGATCCTTCTACTACGCGATGGAGTACCTGGAGGGGGTCGATCTCGAGCGCTTCGTGGCCCGCTTCGGTCCCTGCTCCGACGCGCGGGTGGTCCACCTCCTGCGCCAGGTCTGCGGCTCGCTCGCCGAGGCGCACGATCGGGGCCTCGTTCACCGCGACATCAAACCGGCGAACATCTTTCTCTGTCGCCGCGGCGGCGTCCCCGATCTCATCAAGGTGCTCGACTTCGGGCTGGCCAAGGTGGCCGAGGATCACAGCATGACCCGCGCCAGCGTGGTGGTGGGGACGCCCGAGAACATGGCCCCGGAGCTGTTCGAATCGGCGGACAAGGCCTCCCCGCGCAGCAATCTCTACGCGGTCGGCTGCGTCGGCTACTACCTGGTCACCGGACATCACGTGTTCGCAGGGAGCTCGCTGGCCGAGCTTTGCAACGCGCACCTCTCGAAGACGCCGGTGCCGCCTTCGGAGTATCTGGGCCGCACGGTCGACCCGATGCTCGAGCGCGTGCTGCTCTCCTGTCTGGCCAAGGATCCGACCCGCCGACCGTCGACCGCGCGGGGCATCCTGGAGCTGTTCGAACGCTCCTCGGTGGCCCGGGACTGGACGTCGGGCGACGCCGCCGCGTTCTGGGCCCGCCACGGCGACCGGATCGTCGAGGAGGGACCGGCCTAGCTCAGGTGGTGGCTTCGCGCGCCCCGGCGCAGATGCGCTTGATCCGCTCGATGTTGGGCGGCTTGGCCAGGTGCTGATCGAACCCCGCCGCGCTGGCCCTGGCCAGGTCCTCTGACTGGGCGTACCCGCTGAGCGCGACGAGGAGCGTGGAACGAAATGCGCCGTCGGCCCGAAACGCGCGCGCCACCTCGTAGCCGTTCATCCCTGGCAGGCCGATGTCGCAGAACACGACATCGGGCTTGAACAGGCGCGCCGCGGCCAGCGCCTCGGGCCCGTTGTGCGCCACCGCGACCTGGTGTGTGTGGATCTCCAGCGCGGCGCGCAGCCCATCGGCGACGTCGCAATCGTCGTCGACGATGAGCACCCGCCGGCCGGGCTGCGGCGGGCTCTCGGCGCGCGCGCTCTCAGCCGCGGTGGCGCGCTCCGCCTGGAGCGGAAGTCGCACCGTGAGCTCCGCCCCCTGGTTGCGTCCGGCGCTGTAGGCGCTCACCTCTCCCCCATGCAACTCGACCAGCCCCTTGACGAGCGCCAGGCCGAGCCCGAGCCCGCCGCTGTTCCGATCGAGCGTGTCGTCGCCCTGCATGAACGGTTCGAACAGGTGCTCGATCAGGACGGCGTCGATTCCCGCGCCGTCGTCCGACACCTGCAGGATCGCCTGGGCGGAGCTCGGGTCGGCGGAGACCGAGACGCTGACCGCGCCTCCGGGTGGGCTGAACTTGATGGCGTTCGACAGCAGGTTGGTGATCACCTGGGAGATCCGCGCGCCGTCGGCGCTCACCATGACCGGAGCTTTCGGCACCCGAAGCTCCAGCCGCACGCCGCCAAGCTCCAGGTGGGAGCGGTTGTCCTGGATGGTCTCCCGAACGACCTGACTGAGATCGAGCGGGCGTCGCTGCAGCTCGATCTTGTTTCGCGAGATGCGCGTCACGTCGAGGAGATCGTCCACCATGCGGACGACGTGACCGACCTGGCGGTCGATGACCTCCCGCGCCTTGACGACCGCCGGGCTCCCCGGCGTGCCGTGCTCGAGCACGTAGAGGGTGGTCCGAATGGCGGCCAGCGGGTTGCGCAGCTCGTGGGAGAGAACCGCGATGAACTCGCTCTTGCGGCGATCCGCCTCGCGCAGCTCGTCGACCAGCCGCCGCTGTGCCGTGATGTCCTCGCTCATCACCAGGAGCTGGTCCACCAGGCCGTTCGAGCCGAACAGCGGGACGACGGTCCATTGCCGCACGAAGTGTGGCCGGCCCGGCAGGTCGTTGGCCAGCTCGTACGTCTGCGGTTCGCCCGTCTCGATCGCGCGCTCGCCGTGCCTGCGCAGGGGGGCCCAGATGGCGTCGGGCCACAGCTCCTCGCCAAACTTTCCCAGCAGCTGCTCCTTCGGGATCTTCAGCTTCACCGAGCACTGCAGGGAGAGCGCGGGGTTGAGATAGAGGAGGCGGAACTCCCGGTCGTAGAGGACCAGGTTGATCGGGATGTTCTCCACCGTGGTCCGAAAGCGCTCCTCGGATTCGCGCAGCTTCTGGGCGTACGCCGCCCGCGCGTTCAGGGTGGCGGCCTCCTCGGCCCAGCGTGCCCGTTCGATGGCGTCGGCGCACTGCAGAGCGAGCAGCTCCAGCAGCTCGAGGCTGTGGCTGGGCAGCTGGTGCACCCTGCGGAAATAGGTGGAGAGCAGGCCGACCACCTTCCCCGAGCGGCTGCCGAGCGGCGTCGTCTGAATCGCCAGGACGCCCGCCGCGCGCATCGCCTCGCGATCGGAGGACTCCGCGTCAGGCCGGACACTCGCGAAATGATCGGCGACGGCCGGCGCGAACCCCCGCTGCGCGGTCAGCTTCAACTCGCCCGAGACCGGGTCCCTCAGCTGGATGCTGGCCATGTCGGCGCCGACGATGGAGACCGCCGCGTCGACCACCTCTTCGAGCAGAGCCGGGAGATCGCCCTCCCGCACGAAACGGGTGGCGATGGCGTGCAGCCGGGTCATGGCGGCCAGCTCTGCCACCAGGCGCTCCTCGGCGACCTGCAGCTCGTCCTGCGCCCGCTTCCGCTCGGTGATATCGGAGATCACCGCGGTCACGGTCCCTCGGTTGGAGGGGAAGGCCGACACCTTCAAGTACTTCTTGAGGTGCTCGACGTACATCTCCGTGTGGGCCGCCTCGTCGCTGCGGGCGACGCTCCCGAGCAGCGCGAAGCAGGCGCTGTCGGGACCGTTGAGCTCCGACAGGCGATGCCCGATCCGGCTTGCTCTTTGAATGCCGAGGATCTCTTCGTAGGCTGGGTTGATGTCGAGGAACAGGTAATCGACCGGAGTTCCGGCGGCGTCGACGACGACCTCCAGCAGCGCCGCTCCGTCGCTCAGCGATTCGAACAGGCGCTGATATTTCTCCGCGCTGATCCGAAGCTCCGAATCGAGAGGATTCGCCGTCATGGAGCGGAATAGTACCGCTCTCGCAGCGTCAAGGAAGCAGGACCGCGGCTCCCTCGATGCGACCGTGTCGAAGATCATCAAGCGCCTCGTTGGCGCGTGCCAGCGGATAGGCCGCGGTCTGGACCCTGACCGGAACGCGCGGCGCCAGCGCCAGGAACTCCTCGGCGTCGCGTCGGGTCAGGTTGGCCACCGATCGGACCGTCCGCTCGCCCCAGAGCTCTGCGTAGGGGAACGACGGAATGTCGCTCATGTGGATCCCCGCGCAGACGACCGTCCCCCCCTTGGCGACGACCCGCAGTGCGGCCGGGACGAGAGCCCCGACCGGCGCGAAGATCAGCGCGGCGTCGAGCGGCTCGGGAGGCGCGGCATCCGAGCCGCCGGTCCAGATCGCGCCCAGTCCGCGCGCGAACGCCGCCGTCGCCGCGTCGCCGGGACGGGTGAAGGCGTAGATCGCGCGCCCCTCGTGGCGCGCCACCTGCGCGATGATGTGAGCGGCGGCGCCGAACCCGTAGAGGCCGATCCGCCTGGCGTCGCCGGCCGCCCGCAAGGCGCGGTAGCCGATGAGGCCGGCGCAGAGGAGCGGCGCCGCCTCTTGGTCCGAGTACTCCACCGGCAGCGGGAAGCAGAAGCGGTGATCGGCCACCACCAATTCGGCGAAACCGCCGTCCAGGTGATAGCCGGTGAAGCGGGCCCGGTCGCAGAGGTTCTCGCGCCCCGACCGGCAGAACGGGCAGACGCCGCAGGTCCAGCCGAGCCAGGGGACGCCGACCCGATCGCCGACGGCGAACCGGTCGACCCGATCTCCCTTCTGCACGACGACGCCGACGATCTCATGCCCGGGCACGAGGGCCTGCTTCGGATCGGCCAGCTCGCCGTCGACGATGTGGAGATCCGTCCGGCAGACCGCGCAGGCGCTGACGCGGATGAGGAGCTGATCCTCGCCCGGCCTGGGCGGTGCGATCTCGGTCGCGGCCAGCGGTCGCCCGGGACCCTCGAGGACCATCGCGCGCATGACCGTCGAGGTCACCACCTCACCCCTTGCGGGCGTTATAGACCGGGCGGCCGCTGGCGGCGAACCGGCGGAAGCCCTCGAGCGCCTCGGCGCGGAGGAGGCCGTCGCGGACGGCAATGCCGCGGCGGCGGAGCTCGTCGGGCCAGTGGGGATGGAGGGGGCCCTCGTCGAAGCCGGTCAACGCCTCCATCTCGGGCCCGCTGCCGGCGATGACCACGCTGCGGACGCCCGACCAGCAGATCGCGCCACAGCACATCGCGCAGGGGGCCCAGTTGACGACGATCTGGCAAGCGGGTTGGCCGGGACCGCCCAGATCGTGCCCGCCGATCGCCTGCTGCGCGAGCGACAGCGCCATCACCTCGGCGTGCGCCGACGAGCAGCGCCCCGGGACGACGCGGTTGACGCCGATCGACACCACGCGACCGGTCGCCTCCTCGAACACCGCCGCCGCAAACGGCCCGCCGGTGTCGCGGTCGAAGTTCGTGCGCGCCAGCTCGATGACCCAGCGCATGCGCGCCTCGTCGTCGAGCTGCGCGGGCGCAGCAGCGAGTGACTCACTCGCCCAGTCGGGGAGGCTCAGCTCGAACCGTGTTGCCACCGTGTTTCCTTGCTGCTTCTTTCTGTTGCCGTCGCCTCCGACTCTACCGAACTCCGCTTGTGTTCGTCGAGCGCCCGGTCTAGAAAAAATGAGAAAGCCCGAGGTGAATGGGTAGAGCCGCAGCCGCCGACGATCACCTGGCGGGGATGTCCCCAGCACCGAGGCTCGCGCTGACAAATGTCAGCAAACGGTATCCAGGAGTTCAAGCCAACGATCGCATCAGCCTGACGGTCATGCCGGGCGAGATCCACGCCGTGCTCGGGGAGAACGGCGCCGGCAAGTCGACGCTGATGAAGATCATCTACGGCGCGGTGCGCCCCGACGCCGGCAGCCTGGCCTGGAACGGCGCGCCGGTGGCCATCCACAATCCGCGTCAGGCGCGCGCGCTGGGGATCGCCATGGTGTTCCAGCACTTCGCGCTGTTCGAGACGCTCACGGTCGCCGAGAACGTCTGGCTCGGCATCGACAAGAAGATGACCCGCGCCGAGGTGGGGCGCGAGGTCGAGCGGGTGTCGGGCCTCTATGGCCTCGAGCTCGAGGCCGGGCGGATGGTGTCGAGCCTCTCGGTGGGGGAGCGCCAGCGGGTGGAGATCCTGCGCGCGCTCCTCACCAAACCGCAGCTGCTGATCCTCGACGAGCCGACCGCCGTGCTCACGCCGCAGATGGCGGAGCGGCTGTTCGTCACCTTGCGCCAGCTGGCCGGCGAAGGCTGTTCGATCGTCTACATCAGTCACAAGCTCGACGAGGTGCGCGCGCTCTGCACGCGCTGCACCGTCCTGCGCGCCGGGCGTGCCGTGGGCGCGGTCGATCCGCGCCTCGAGACCAACCGCAGCCTGTCGGAGCTGATGCTCGGCGCCGCACCGCCGGCGCCTCCGGTGCGCGCCGCGCGGATCGGCGAAGCCGCGCTGGAGGTGCGCGGCCTGTCATTGCCGTCGATCGACGAGCTGGGGGTGGCGCTCAAGGAGATCGGGCTTTCGGTCAGGAGCGGAGAGATCCTCGGCGTGGCTGGGGTCTCCGGCAACGGGCAGGCCGAGCTGCTCGCCGCTCTTTCGGGCGAGGACCGGCGCGCGCCCGCCGGCAGCGTCCGCCTGTTCGGTCGCGACGTGGCGTCCGCGGCGCCGCGGACGCGCCGCGCGCTGGGGCTCCACTTCATCCCCGAAGAACGGATCGGCCGCGGCTCGGTCCCGGGCCTGGCGCTGGCCGACAACACGCTCCTCACCCGGCGCGAGCCGGTGGGGAAGGGGGGGTGGTTGCACCGCGGCCGCGCCCGGCGGCTGGCCGCCAGCTTGATCGCGCGCTTCGGCGTCAGCGCGCGCGGGCCCGACGCGATCGCCGGGAGCCTCTCGGGCGGAAACCTGCAGAAGTTCATCGTCGGCCGCGAGGTGGGCGCCACGCCCAAGGTGCTGGTGGTGGGGCAGCCGACCTGGGGGCTCGATGTGGGCGCGGCGGCGCTGATTCGCCGCGAGATCGCCGCGCTCTGCGACGCGGGGGGCGCCGCGCTGATCGTCAGCGAGGATCTGGAAGAGCTGTTCGAGCTCTGCTCGGATCTGGTGGTGATCGCGCGTGGGCGATTGTCACCGCGGATCGCGGTTCGCGACGCCAACCCCGCGCTCATCGGTCAGTGGATGAGCGGCCTGTTCGCCGAGACGGCGGGGCCGGAGGTGGCACCGATGGCGGCCGGCGTGGAGGCCCATGCTTAGGTTGGTGCTTCGCTCGCCACCGTCACGGGCGCTGACGCTGGCGGCGCCCTTCGTGGCGCTGGCCCTGACCGTGCTCTTCGGCGCGGTCCTCTTCCTGGCCCTCGGCCATCCGCCCGGGCAGGCGCTGGCGCTGTTCTTCCTCGAGCCGCTGCGCGGCGCTGATGCCTGGAGCGAGCTGGCGGTCAAGGCGACGCCGCTCGCGCTGGTGGCGCTGGGGCTGGCCATCTGTTTCCGGGCCAACGTCTGGAACATCGGCGCCGAAGGGCAATTCATCGTCGGGGCGTTGGGGGCGACGGCGGTGGCGATGCGGGCGCATGAAGGAACGCACGCCGCGGTCATCTTGCCCGCCATCGCGCTGGCCGGGATCGCGGCGGGCGCGGCCTGGGCGGCGGTGGTGGCGTTCCTGCGCGATCGCTGGAACGCCAACGAGATCCTGGTGAGCCTGATGCTGGTCTACGTGGCCGACATGCTCCTCGGGTATCTGACCTACGGCCCCTGGAAGGATCCCGACGGCTACAACTTTCCACAGACGATCAGCTTCCTGCCCGTCACGCAGGTCCCGCTGCTGGCCGAGGGGCACCGCGCCCACGTCGGTCTGTTCGTGGCGTTGTTGGTGGCGCTGGTGGCCTGGCTCTTCCTGTTTCGAACCTATGGCGGCTTCCAGCTGACGGTGGGCGGTCAGGCGCCGCGGGCGGCGCGGTACGCCGGCTTCTCGGCGCGCCGCTCGCTCTGGACCGCTCTCCTCTGTTCGGGCGGCCTGGCCGGGTTGGCCGGCGCGCTGGAGGTGACCGGCCCGCTCGGGCAGCTGACGCCGCACCTGCCGGTCGGCTACGGGTTCACGGGGATCATCGTGGCGTTCGTCGGGCGCCTGCACCCGCTCGGCATCCTGCTCTCGTCGATCCTGATGAGCATGCTCTACATCGGCGGCGAGCTGGCGCAGTCGCGCCTCGGCCTGCCGCAGGCGCTCTCGGGCGTGTTTCAGGGGCTCTTGCTGTTCACGCTGCTCGCCTGCGACGCCCTGGCGAGCTACCGGGTGCTGCGCGTGACGCCGCAATCTCGGGGCGAGAAAACGGTGGTGGCGGCCTAGTGGGCGGTTTGGCGCTCATGCTGGCGGCCTCCGTCAACGCGGGGACGGTGCTGGCGCTGGCGGGCCTCGGCCTGCTGGTCAACGAACGGGCCGGCGTCCTGAACCTGGGCGCCGAGGGGATGATGCTGATGGGCGCGCTGGCCGGCTACGCGACGGCGCTGCACCTCTCGGGCGGGTGGATGTTCCTGGCCTATCTCGCCGCCGCGGGCGCGGGGGCGGCGATGGCGGCGCTGTTCGGCTGGCTGGCCATCGGGATCGGCACCAACCAGTACGCGACCGGGTTGGCGCTCAGCCTGTTCGGCGTCGGCTTCTCCGCCTTCGCCGGCGCGTCGTTCGTCGACAAGCAGCTCCCCGAGCGTGGCCGCGACGGGCTCCCCTGGCTGCGCGATCTGCCGGTGGTGGGGCCGGCGCTGTTCGGCTACCACCCGCTCGTCTACGCGACCCTGCTCCTCGCCGCGGCGCTCGCCTGGTTCTTCTTCCGGTCGCGCGCGGGGCTCCTGCTTCGGGCCGTGGGCGAATCGCCCGAGTCGGCGCACGCGCTCGGGCACCGCGTGCGCGCGATCCGGTTGGCGGCGGTGATCTTCGGCGGGGCCATGTGCGGCCTGGCCGGGGCCTACGTCTCGCTCGCCTACACGCACCTGTGGGTCGAGAACCTGATCGCCGGTCGCGGGTGGATCGCGCTGGCGCTGACCACCTTCGCGACCTGGCGGCCGGCGCGAATCATCCTCGGCGCCTACCTCTTCGGTGGGCTCACCATGTTGCAGTTCCACCTGCAGGAGCGGGGCGTCCAGATCGAGAGCCACCTCCTCGGCATGATCCCCTACCTCGCCACTGTCGTGGTGCTGGTGCTGATCTCGCGCCGCGCCGCCTGGATTCGCCACAACATGCCCGCCTCGCTGGGCCGCATCTTTCGACCGGGCACCTGACGGAGCCGACCAATCAACGCACGTACAACCGCCGCGCAACCAGGAGACAACCGAATGCACAAGCGACGTTCCCGACCTTCACTGTTCTTTGGTCTGCTGACTCTGACGCTCGCGCTTGCCGTCGTCGGGTACGGCGGCGCCGAGGCGGCCGGGCCGCTCAAGATCGGGTTCGCCTACGTCGGCCCGGTCGGCGACGCCGGTTGGACCTTCGCGCACGACAAGGCCCGCAAGGCGGTGGAGGCGGAGTTCGGCCCCAAGGTCACCACGATCTTCGTGGAGAACGTCCCCGAGGCGGCCGACGCCGAGCGGGTGCTGCGCGACATGGTCAAGCAGGGCTGCGGCCTCATCTTCGGCACGACCTTCGGCTACATGGGGCCGATGTTGAAGGTGGCGGCGACGGCGCCGACCGTGAAGTTCGAGCACGCCACGGGATACAAGACCGCGCCCAACCTGAGCACCTATGACTCGCGCACCTATGAGGGGGCCTACATGGCCGGCGTGATCGCGGGCGGGATGACCAAGACCAACACGCTCGGCGTGGTGGCGTCGATCCCCATCCCCGAGGTCATTCGCAACATCGACTCCTTCACCCTGGGCGCCCAGAGCGTCAACCCCAAGGTCACCACCCGGGTGGTCTGGGTCAACAAGTGGTTCGACCCGCCCAAGGAGAGCGAGGGGGCGCTGGCGCTCATGAACGACGGCGCCGACGTGCTGATGCAGAACACCGACTCGTCGGCGGTCCTGCAGGCGGCCGAGAAGGCCGGCAAGCACGCCTTCGGCTGGGACTCCGACATGGCCAAGTACGGCCCCAAGGCCCACCTGGGGTCGGCGGTGATCAACTGGGCGCCCTACTACAAGAAGTCGGTCAAGGACGTCCTCGACGGGACCTGGAAGTCCGGGCAGACCTGGTGGGGGGTCAAGGAAGGGGCGATCGATCTGGTCTCCGTCTCGCCGGCGGTGCCGGCGGCGCTCAAGAAGAAGCTCGAGACCGTCAAGGCCGGCCTCAAGAGCGGCACCTACGCGATCTGGAAGGGGCCGATCGTCGACCAGGACGGCAAGACCGTGCTCAAGGCGGGCGAGACGGCCGACGACAAGTTCCTGCACGGGATCAACTTCTACGTGACCGGCGTGCAGGGAAAGTTGCCCAGCTCCAAATAGCGGACAGGATGACCTGGTGAACTCTGGCGACGCGCTCGACCGACACGCCGCGCGCGTGCGCCAGGAGCTGGAGCTCCTCGACTACCCGCGGCGGCCCTGGATGCCCAACCGGATGTCCAACCTGGGCGGCGCGGGCGGGGCGTCGGGTCAGGAGGTCGTCGACGTCCTGATCGTCGGCGCGGGGCAGGGCGGTCTGACGGCGGCGTTCGGCCTTTCGCGCGAGCGCGTCTCCAACCTGCTGGTCGTCGACGAGAACCCGCTCGACCGCGCCGGGCCCTGGCTCAACTTCGCGCGCATGCGCACGCTGCGCACGCCCAAGTACGTCACGGGGCCGGATCTTGGCGTCCCCAGCCTCACGCCACGCGCCTGGTACGAGGCGCAGCACGGCGCCGGCAGCTGGGAGGCGCTGGGGCTCATCCCCAAGGAGACCTGGGCGGCGTACCTGGCCTGGTACCGGCAGACGCTGGAGATTCCGGTGCGCCCAGATACGCGCGTGGGTGCGTTGCGCTGGAACGCGGCCGCGGCGGCCTGGGACGTGCCGGTCACCGACGCGCGCGGCGGCGGTGGCGGGGAGACGTTGCGCGCGCGGCGGGTCGTGCTGGCGACGGGGATCGACGGGTCGGGGCAGTGGGAGATCCCCGCGATGATCCGCGACGGCCTGCCGCCGCGGCTCTACGCGCACACCCGCCAGGAGATCGACTTCGCGGCGCTGGCCGGCAAGCGCGTGGCGGTGCTGGGGGCGGGCGCCTCCGCCTTCGACAACGCCGCGACCGCGCTCGAGCGGGGCGCGGGCGAGGTGGTCCTCTGCTTTCGCCGCCCCAGCCTGGTCAACGTCAACGCCTACCGCTGGGCCGAGTTCGTGGGGTTCCTGCGCCACCTCGGCGATCTCCCCGACGTCGACAAGTGGCGCTTCATCCGGCAGATCGTGCGGATGGGACAGCTTCCTCCGGCAGACACGGTCAAGCGCGCCCGCGGGCACGCCGGCTTCCGGTTGCACGCGGGCTGCGCCTGGAGCGCCGTCGAGGCGCGCGGCGACACCGTCGTCATCCGCTCCGCCGGCGGCGAGACCCACGAGGTCGACTTCGTCATCGTCGGCACCGGCTTCGTCACCGATCTCGCCCGGCGGCCGGAGCTGCGCGAGGTGGAGCCGCACATCGCCCGCTGGTCGGATCGTTTTTCACCGCCTCCCGGAGAGGTCTCCGACGATCTGCTGCGCCACCCGTACCTGGGCCCCGGGTTCGAGCACACCGAGAAGGTGCCGGGCGCGGCGCCCTACCTGAAGTACCTCTACAACTACACCTTCGGTGGCCTCTTGAGTCTGGGCTTCGGTGGCGCCAGCATCTCGGGGATGAAGTATTCAATCCCGCGCCTGGTGGGGGGCATCACCGGCTCGTTCTTCGTCGAGGATCGCGACACGCACTTCGACAGTCTGCGCACCTTCGCCGAGACGGAGTTCTAGTGGCCCGCACCATCGGCGCGCGCGCCCACCTGGCCAAGCTGACCGCCCACCCGGGCCTCTGGGGGCTCCGCAGCCGGCGCATCGTCGGACCGGACGGGCGCATCCGTCCCGGCACCGTGCTGATCGAGGAGGGGCGCATCCGCGCGCTCGTCTCCCGGCCGGCGACCGCCACGGTGCCGCCGGACATCCCGGTGGAGGACCTCGGCACGCGGGTGATCGCGCCGGGGCTGGTCGACTGCCACGTCCACGTCAACGAGCCGGGACGCACCGACTGGGAGGGGTTCGCCACCGCGACCCGGGCGGCGGCCGCGGGCGGCGTCACCACGCTGGTCGACATGCCGCTCAACTGCCTCCCGGTCACCACGACGCGCGCCGCCCTCGAGGAGAAGCGGCGCGCCGCCAGCGGGCAGCTTCACGTCGACGTCGGTTTTTGGGGGGGCGTGATCCCGGGGAACGCGGGCGAGCTGGCCGAGCTCGCCGCGGGCGGCGCGCTCGGCTGCAAGGCCTTCCTCGTTCACTCGGGCATCGAAGAGTTTCCCAACGCCACCGAGGCCGATCTGCGCGCGGCCATGCCGGTGCTGCGCGACGCGGGGCTGCCGCTCCTGGTGCACGCCGAGCTCGATCTGGGCGATGTCCCCGCAACTGGCGGTGAGGACCCGCGCGCCTATGCGGGCTACCTGCGCTCGCGGCCGGCCGCCTGGGAGGACGCGGCGATCGCGCTCCTCATCAAGCTCGCCCGCGAGACCGGTTGCGCCGTCCACGTCGTCCACCTCTCCTCGGCGGCCTCGGTGAACCAGATCGCCCGCGCGAAGGCCGACGGGCTGCACTTCACCGCAGAGACCTGCCCGCACTACCTCTGTCTCGAGGCGGAGTCGGTGCCCGACGGCGCGACCGAGTACAAGTGCGCGCCGCCGATCCGCGACCACGAGAATCGTGAGGCGCTGTGGCGGGGGCTGAAGGACGGCGTCATCGATTTCGTGGTGACCGATCACAGCCCCTGCACGCCGGCCCTGAAAGGGCGGGAGCGGGGAGACTTCGCGAAGGCCTGGGGCGGGATCGCCTCGCTGCAGCTGGGGTTGCCGGCGGTCTGGACGGAAGCGACCCGGCGCGGCCACAGCCTGAGCGACATCTCCGCCTGGATGAGCGCGCGTCCCGCGGCGCTGGCGGGGCTCGGGCGGCGCAAAGGGCAGATCGCCCCCGGCTTCGACGCCGATCTGGTGGTCTGGGATCCCGAGGCAGAGATCGAGGTCGACGCCGAGCATCTGCAGTTTCGCCACAAGGTCTCGCCTTATCTGGGGCAGCACCTCAAGGGGCGCGTCGAGGCGACGTTTCTCCGGGGCCGACTGGCCTACGACGGCAGCGGTCATCCCGCAGGCCCGGTGGGCGCGCCGATCCTGGGCCGGGACACCCGCGCATGAGCTCCTCGTCCAGCTCGCCCGCCGCCACGTTCTCCGGCCTGGTCGATCTGGCCGCCGCTGGGCTGGGCGGGCGGGCGCTCGGCGCCAGCGACGATTTCTTCGCCGGCGCGGACAATCTGCTGCAACCGGAGCGCGCGATCTTCATCGCGGGGAAATTCACCGAACGCGGCAAATGGATGGACGGCTGGGAGAGCCGGCGCCGGCGCACGAGCGGGCGCGAACTCGGCCACGACTGGTGTGTCCTGGCGCTGGGCGCCCCGGGCGAGGTCGTCGGCTTCGACATCGACACCCAGCACTTCGTGGGGAACCACCCGCCCTTCGCCTCGGTCGAAGGTCTGTGGGCGCCCGACGCCGCGGAGGGGGCCGCCGCGCTGCTGGCGCACCCAGGCTGGGTCGCGTTGCTCGAGCAGTCCCCCCTGCGCCCCGACGCGCAGAACCTGTTCGCGGCGCTCGGGCGTGGGCCGGTGAGCCACCTGCGGCTGAACATCTTCCCCGACGGCGGCGTGGCCCGCTTTCGCGCGTTCGGACGGGTTCACCCGCGCTGGGATGCGGCGCCCGCGCTCGACGAGGAGACGCGCGCTCAGGTGGCCCCCGAGCTGCGCGATCTGGCGGCGCTGGCCAACGGTGGGCTGACGCTGGCCTGCTCCGACGCGCACTTCGGCCCGATGAACAACCTGCTCCTGCCGGGGCGCCCCGCCGACATGGGCGGCGGCTGGGAGACGCGGCGCCGGCGCGGCCCCGGATACGACTGGATCCTCGTCAAGCTGGGCGCGCGCGGCGCGCCCGCCGTCGTCGAGGTCGACACCCGGCACTTCAAGGGGAACTTTCCCGATCGCTGCTCGCTGGAGGCGATCGACGCGCCCGCCGGCGCGCGCATCACCGACCTGGTCGGCTCGGACGCCTGGCGGCCGCTGGTGCCGGAGGCGAAGTTGCGGGCCGACGCGCGTCACTTCTTCACGGTGGCGGGCGCGCGCTCGGCCGGTGGGGCGGACCCCTCGGTGACCCACGTGCGCCTCAACATCTTTCCCGACGGCGGCGTGGCGCGGCTGCGTGTCTGGGGGCGACCGGATGTCTGACCCCCACACGGCGCTCAACGCGCTGCCGGCCGACGAGGCCCGCGCCGCGCTGGCCCGCTGCTGCGGCTCGGCGCGCTGGGTCGCCGGCATGATGGCGCGGCGCCCCTGGGCGACGGCGGCCGCGCTCTTCGCCGACGCGGAGGCCACCTGGGCCGGGCTCGCGCGCGACGATGTTCTGGAGGCGTTCGCCCACCACCCGCGCATCGGCGCGCGCGCCGAGCAAACGGACGATGCCTGGGCACGCCAGGAGCAGGCGCGGGTCGCCGACGCCGACGGTGAAACGCGGCGCGCGCTGCTCGAGGCCAACGAGCAGTACCTGCAGCGCTTCGGCTACATCTTCATCGTGTGCGCCACGGGGAAGAGCGCCGGCGAGATGCTGGGCCTGCTCGGGGCACGCCTGGGCAACGCTCCGGAGCGCGAGCTGGCGATCGCCGCCGGCGAACAGGCGCGCATCACCCGATTGCGTCTGGAGAAGCTCGCCGCATGAATTCACTCACCTCGCATGTCCTGGACGTCGCTCTCGGTCAGCCGGCGCGCGGCGTGACGCTGCGCCTGGAGGTGCTGGAAGGGACGAGCTGGCGATCCCTCGGCGCCGGCGTCACCGACGCCGACGGCCGCCCCGGCGACCTGCTGGCCGGCGCCCCGCTCCAGGCGCGCACCTACCGCCTGACGTTCGAGACCGGAGCCTACTTCGCCGCCACCGGGCGGCGCTCGTTCTACCCGCGGGTCGAGGTCACCTTCGACGTGGCGACGCCGGCCGAGCATCATCACGTTCCGCTGCTCCTGTCGCCGTTCGGCTACTCGACCTACCGCGGGAGCTGAGGAGAGCCATCCGATGACAGCCGACAGCCAGGACGATTTCGGACCGCACCTCGCGGCGCTGGGGCAGGCGAACCGGGACTGGGCGCGCTTGTACCCAGGCGATCCGCCCGCCCGACAGCCGATCCACACGGTCTACGGCGGTGCCCACCTCTACAAGGCCGAGACCACGCGGCGGCTGGGCGAGCTGGCGCTGCGCCAGATCTCCCGCTACGCCCCCGACGCCGTGGCGCTCGCCCGCGGCGTCGGCTTCGTGCCCGCGGCGACGTTCGAGGCGCCGGGCGCGCCCGACGCTGCCGCGTGGCGCGCTGCCTTCGAAAGCGACGGGGCGGCTCTGCGCAAAGAGAGCCCGCAGGCCTGGCTCGCCTTCACGGTGCACGACCGCGTGCTCGCCAAGCTGCGCCGCGAGGCCGTCGAGGACTTCCGCATCGACTTCGAGGACGGCTACGGCGCGCGCCCCGACGCCGACGAGGACGCCACCGCGGTGGCCGCCGCGGGCGAGGTGGCGCGCGGGCTCGTCGAGGGACTGCTGCCGCCGTTCATCGGCATCCGGATCAAGTCGTTCGGCGCCGAGTGGCAGGCGCGCGGGGCGCGCACGCTGGAGATCTTCGTCGATGCGCTGCTCACCGCGACGGGCGGACGACTCCCCGACAACTTCGTCATCACGCTGCCCAAGGTCACCATCGCGGAGCAGCCGCGCACGCTGGTCCGGCTCTGCGAGCGCCTCGAAGCCCGCCACGGTCTGCCCGCCGGGGCCCTGCGGATCGAGCTGATGATCGAGACGACGCAGGCGCTGCTCGGGCCCGACGGCCGCTCGCCGCTGCCGGCGTTCCTGGAAGCCTGCGAGGGGCGCTGCCGGGGGGCGCACTTCGGGACCTACGATTTCACCGCGTCCTGCAACATCACCGCCGCCTACCAGAGCATGGACCACCCCTGGTGCGACCTCGCCAAGGGGATGATGATGCTGGCCTACGCCGGGACCGGCCTCTTCCTCAGCGACGGCGCCACCAACGTCATGCCGGTGGGACCGCACCGCGGCGAGACGCTCACCGCCGACCAGGAGCAGCAGAACCGCGCCGTCGTCCACGCTGCATGGAGGCTGGCCCACCGGCACATCCGCCATTCGCTGGAGGGCGGCTTCTATCAGGGGTGGGATCTGCACCCGGGGCAGCTGCCGGTCCGCTACGCCACCTGCTTTGGGTTTTTTCTGGAGGGCTTCGCCGCGGCCGCCGAGCGGCTCCGCAACTTCGTCGAGAAGGCGGCCCAGGCCACCCTGGTCGGCGACGTCTTCGACGACGCAGCGACGGGGCAGGGGCTGCTCAACTACTTCCTGCGCGCGCTCAACTCGGGGGCCATCGAGCCGGGCGACCTCGGTCAGACCGGCCTCGAGGCCGACGAGGTGGCGCTGCGCTCGTTCGCCAAGATCCTGGCCGCGCGCCGCGCCCGGCTGCGGACCGGATGAGTCGTCGAAATTTACACGATGTTCACGAGCCAGAAACGGCGGCGTCGCCAGTGATGTGCTCAGATTATGTCGAGGGACAATGTCAGCGTCGTTCGATGTTTCTCCGGCGCTTCGGTTGACGCCGCTCGAGGGTGGTGGCCGCGAAGTGGACTTCGGGGCCGACGCCGGCCACCTCGATCTCGAGCGGCTCGACGAGGCCGGCTTCGCCGCGCTGGAACGGGCGGTCCTGACCCACTCGATCGTGGTGGTCCGCGGGCAGGAGCGGCTGTCGCCCCGGGCGCAGTTCGAGCTCACCCGCCGCTTCGACCCGCGGGTCACCAGCTACGGCCACGGGAACCGCCCCGACATCATGAAGCAGAGCGTGCTCGTGCAGGACCTGGTGTCGATCCCCGCTTGGCCCCAGGTCAAGCTGCTCGGTCACGGCCGCGTCACCGAGCACGAGGGGCTGCCGCCGGTCGACCTTCACCATCCCTCTCACCGCAGCTTCCACCACACCCCGCTGACCGACGAGCAGGAGGCGCGCGGCCTGACCCGCTTTTACCGCTGGCACATCGACGCCGCGCTCTACGAGCTGCACCCGCCCAAGGTCACCACGCTGCTGGCGATCAAGGTTCCGGAGGCGCGTCGCCAGACGGTGGTCTACGACGACGGCAGCGGCGACACGCTGGACGTCACGCTGGGGACGACCGCGTTCGTCTCGGGCGCGCGGGCCTTCGAGCTCCTGTCGCCCGCGCAGCGCGCCTGGGCGCTGAAAACGAAGGCCCGCTACGCGCCGCACCCCTACGTCTGGATCCGCAACGCGCGCGCCCGCTCGAACGGCCTCGGCCTCGTCTCCGAGGGGCGCGAGCTCTCGCGGGCGGAGCTGCCACCCTACGACGAGGCGAAGGTGATGACGCTGCCGCTCGTCTGGAAGAACCCGCTCACCGGCCGCCAGGCGCTGCAGCTGCACGCCTACTGCGTCGAGGATCTGCTGGTGGACGGCCAGCCGATCGGCGATCTCGAGACCTGCCGGGGCCTGCTCTACGAGCTGATGCGCCCGGCGATCGCGCCCGCCCGCGTCTACGCGCACGCCTGGCAGGACGGCGATCTGGTGATCTTTCACAACCGCGCCGTCTGGCACAGCGTCGTCGGATCGATGCGGCCGGACGATCTGCGCGTCTATCACCAGTGCAACCTGGCCGCCAGCGAGCCGGTCGATTAGTTCGGGACCCTAAGCGGGTCGCGCGCCCCCGCGAAGAGGTCGCGCCGGCGAAGCCGCCTCTCCCTCAGGCGATCGATTCGAGCGAGTTGGATCCAAAAAGAAACTGTTCCGTTCCGAATGCTTGAGCCATCCGGAAGGGCGCGCGTTTTCACTTGTTCCAGCGTCCCCGCGGGGGTTACTCAGGAGAAGACGGGGACGACCGGGGCAGATGCGGAAAGGAGAGCCATGGAGACGAGCGACAACGAGAGGGTGGTTCGTGAGATCTACGAAGCGATCGGGCGGGGGGACGTCGCCGAGGTGCTCGCGCGCATGAAGGAGGATGCGCGGTGGGACTTCAACGTCGGGCCGAGCGATGTTCCCTGGCACGCGCCGGCGACGGGGCCGGAGGAGATCCAAAAATTCCTGGGCGGATTCATCGAGAACGTGACGCTCACGGCCTTCGAGCCGCGCCGGTTCATCGCCTCGGGCGACGACGTCGTCGTTGATGTCCACCTCGCCTACACCGTCAAGCGGACCGGGAAGCTCGTCGATCTCGACCAGCTCCACTGGTGGTCGCTGGCCGACTGGCGCGTGACGCGGCTCCGACACTTCGAGGACACCGCGCAAGTCATGTCGGCCTGGAGCGACGGCTCTGGCTGAGCCGTTCCCGCACGCAGGCGTGGCAGCGGCGGTGGCGCTCGTCGCCGTGGCCGCGATCGTTTTCTTCTGCGTGCGTCTGCGCCAGGTGCTCGCCTCCCGCGCGGCGCTGGAGAAACGACACGCGGCGCTGCGGGAGAGCGAGCAGCAGCTGCGCCACGTCGCCGACGTCATGCCTGCCCTCATCTCTTATGTCGGCCGCGATCGCCGGTACCGCTTCGTCAACCGGCTCTACGGGGCCTGGTTCCGATGTTCGACCGACGAGGTGGTCGGCAAGAAGATCGACGACGTGCTCGGACCGGAGACGATGAAGTTTGCCGGGGACTACATCGATCGGGCCCTGCGCGGGGAAGAGGTCCACTTCCAGCCCGAGGTCCAGTATCCCGCGGGACCGCGCTGGGTGGATGCCCACTATGTCCCCGACTTCGACGCCTCGGGAGAGGTGGCCGGCTTCTGCGTCCTGGTCCTCGACGTCACGCAACGAAAGCTGGCCGAGGACGCGGTTCGCCAGAGCGAGGCGCGCCTGTGGGCCATCCTCGACCACCTCTCCGTGGGCGTCGGGCTCGTCGACGGCGAGGGGCGGATGATCCTCAGCAACTCGACGATGCGCGACTACATCCCCGAGCGGATCCCCTCGCGTGATCCGGCGCGAATCCAGCGCTGGCGCAGCGACGGCGACGCCGTGCCGCCCCAGGGGTGGGCCGCCGAGCGGGCGCTGCGCGGCGAGACGATCCGCCCCGGGCAGGAGTTTTCTTACCAGGGCGACGACGGGCGCGACGTCTCGGTGCTCACGTCGGCGGTGCCGTTTCGCGGAGGGGAAGGCCAGGTGCTGGGCGCGATCGTCGTTCTTCAGGACATCACCGCGCACAAGGAGGCGAACCGGGCGCTGCAGGCGGCCGACCGGCGCAAGGACGAGTTCCTCGCCACGCTGGCGCACGAGCTGCGCAACCCGCTGGCGGCGATCCGCAACGCCGCCGCGATCTTGACGGCGATGGAGTCTTCCAACCCCGAGGCGCGGTGGGTGCCCGAGGTCATCGATCGCCAGCTGGAGCAGATGTCGCGGCTGCTCGAGGATCTGCTCGACGTGTCGCGCATCGCCCACGACAAGCTGGCCCTCCGCCGGCAGCGCGTCGAGCTGTCGGCCGTCGTCCACGACGCCATCGAGACCTGTGGTCCCCATCTGGACGCCGGCAAGCACGCGCTGGCGGTCGCGCTTCCGGCCGAGCCGATCGTCCTGCACGCCGATCCGGTCCGGCTGGAGCAGATCTTCTCCAACCTCATCAGCAACGCCGCCAAGTACACCCCGCCGGGTGGTCACATCCGGGTCACCGGCGAGCGTCGGGGCGACGAGGTCGCCATCTGCGTGAAGGACGACGGGGTCGGCATCTCCCCCGAGATGTTGCCGCGGCTGTTCGAGATCTTTTCGCAGGGGGAGCGGGCCTTGGAGCGTTCGCAGGGCGGCCTCGGCGTGGGGCTCTCGCTGGTGCGGGGCCTGCTGGGGCTCCACGGCGGGCGCGTGGAGGCGAAGAGCGAGGGGCTCGGAAAGGGGAGCGAGTTCACCGTCCACCTGCCGCTCATCGCCCCGGGCGCGTCCGCGTCGCCGTCGCCCCGGGTCGCGGCCGAGAGGACGGCGGTCGCCGCCAAACGCCGGGTCTTGATCGCCGACGATGCGCGAGACAGCGCCGACAGCCTGGCGGTGATCCTGGCGATGAAGGGGCACGAGACGCACGCCGCGTACGACGGCGAAGAGGCGATGACGGCCGCGGCCCGCCTGCGGCCGGACGTGGTCATCCTCGACATCCGGATGCCCAGGCGCAACGGTTACGAGGCCTGCCGCTGGATCCGGGAGCAGCCCTGGGGAAAGGCGATGGTGCTGATCGCGCTCAGCGGCTGGGGGACCGAGGACGATCGCCGCCGGACCGAGGAGGCGGGATTCGATCACCATCTGGTCAAGCCGGTCGCCCCCGACGTTCTCTTCGCGCTCATCGCCTCGCGCCCCGCCGCGATGCCCGGGCGTTCGCCGGGCCCGCAGCCGCGCGTCGGCTAGAACCAGGCCCAGCGATGGACGCCGCGATCCGCATCGAAGGGCTGGTGAAGAGATACGGCGAGGTCGTCGCGGTCGACGGGCTCGATCTCGAGGTCCGGCGCGGAGAGTGCTTCGGGCTCCTCGGCCCCAACGGCGCGGGGAAGACGACCACCATCGAGATCCTCGAAGGGCTGCTCTCGCCGAGCGCGGGCACGGTGGAGGTGCTGGGGCGACGGTGGGAGCGGGATCCCGACGCGCTGCGGGCGCGCATCGGCGTCGCCCTGCAGGAGACCAAGCTGTTCGACCGGCTGACCGTCGAGGAGACGCTCCGTTTGTTCCGCTCGTTTTATTCGCCGGGGACGGCGCTTTCGGTCGAGGCCCTCCTCGAGGAGATGCAGCTGGGGGAGAAGCGGGCCACCTGGGTGATGAAGCTCTCCGGCGGGCAGCGGCAACGGTTGGCCGTGGCGCTCGGGCTGGTCGGCGATCCGGAGGTGCTGTTCCTCGACGAGCCGACGACCGGGCTCGACCCGCAATCCCGGCGCGCCCTCTGGGACACGATCGCGGCGCTGCGCACGCGCGGCAAGACGGTCGTCCTCACCACCCACTACATGGACGAAGCAGAGCGTCTCTGCGATCGGGTGGCCATCGTCGATCACGGCAAGGCGATCGCGCTGGGGACGCCGGGGGAGCTCATCGATCAAAATGGCGGCCAACACCTGGTGGAGGTCAGCACCGAGCCCGCGCTGCCGCCCGAGGCGTTGACCGGTCTGCTGGGCCTGCGCTCTCTCCGCGCCAAGGGCGATGGGTTCGCGCTGTCGATCGACGCGCCGCACGTCACCTTGCCCGCGCTCGTCGCGCGGCTCGGCGAACGGGGCGTCGCGCCCACGCGCCTGGTCTCGCGCACCGCCACGCTCGACGACGTGTTTCTGGCGCTGACCGGACGAACCTTGAGGGAGGACTAGGGATGCCTGGTGGACCGGTCGGTGGACCGCTGCTGGCGCTCAGCGGCGCACGCATCAAGCAGTTCCTGCGCGAGCCGGGCGCTCTCTTCTGGACCTTCGGGTTCCCTTTGCTGATCACGGTCGCGCTCGGCACCGCCTTCCGCAACCAGGGCCCGACCAGGAGCCACGTCGCCGTCATGGCGGGCCAAGGGGACGCCAGCGCGCGCGCCGCCGCCGCCCTGGCGGGCGATCGCGGGCTCGAGGTGGCGATCCTCGACCCGGATCGCGCCGCGCGACGGCTCGGCACGGGAGAGGTCGTCCTCGTGGTGATTCCGCCTGCCTCTCCCGGGTTGCCGTTCGTGTACCGGTACGATCCCACCCGCCCGGATGCGCCGGCGGTCCGGCGGCTGGTCGACGAGCGCCTCCAGCGGCAGGCGGGGCGCCGCGATCCCTTGTCCACCCGCGACGAGACCGCGGTGGCGCGCGGCGCCCGCTATGTCGACTGGTTGGTGCCGGGGCTGCTCGGCATGCAGCTGCTCAACGGCGCCATGTGGGGCGCCGCCTTCAACATCGTGAACGCGCGCCAGCGCAAGCTGCTGAAGCGTCTGGCCGCCACCCCCATGCGGCGGAGCCACTACCTGCTGTCGTTCCGGGTCTCGGGGCTGTTGTTCGTGCCCATCCAGGTCATCGTCCTGTTTTTGTTCGCCCGCCTCACCTTCGGCGTCACGATCCACGGCTCGGCGCTCGCCACGCTGGGGCTGGCGCTGCTCGGCTCCTGGTCCTTCGCCGGCCTCGGGCTCCTCTGTGCGTCGCGGGCGCAGAACAGCGAGACGGCGAATGGGCTCATCAACCTGATCACGCTGCCGATGATGGTGTTCTCGGGCGTCTTCTTCTCGTCGAGCCGCTTCCCGCGGGTGGTGCAGCCGGCCATTCGCCTGCTTCCCATGAGCGCCCTCAATGAAGCCCTGCGCAGCGTCGTCAACGACGGCGCCTCGATCTTCTCACAGGGATATCCGATCGCGGTGCTCTTGGGCTGGGCGCTGGTCACCTCATTCATCGCGGTCCGCATCTTCCGCTGGACCTGAGGGCATGCCGGGGGAGGGGACTGGCGCGGCGACGATTCGGGTGGGTCTCGCCGGGTGGGACTACCCGGACTGGCGCGGCATCGTCTATCCGAAGAAGAGGACCAAGAGCTTCGACGAGCTCGGGTACCTGGCCCGGTACTTCGACACCCTGGAGATCAACTCTACCTTCTACCGCCCGGCCGATCCGAAGGCGGCGGCGGGCTGGGTGAAGCGCGTCGACCACAACCCGGCGTTCAAGTTCACCGCCAAGCTCTGGAAGCGGTTCACCCACGAGCGCGCGGCCGCCTGGACGGCGAGGGAGATCGGGCTCGCCAGCGCCGCGCTCGACGTCATTCAAGAGGCCGGCCGGCTGGGGGCGGTCCTGCTGCAGTTCCCCTGGTCGTTCAAGCGTGACGAGGCGTCGCAGGAGTGGCTGCGCGATCTGCTCGGCGCGTTCGCCCGGTTCCCGCTGGTCCTGGAGGTGCGGCACGCCAGCTGGGCCAGCGGTGACGTCCTGGCCGAGCTGACCGAGCGCGCGGTCGGCGTCGTCAACGTCGACCAGCCGCTCTTCTCGAACTCGATCGCGCCGGCCGCGCACGCCACGTCGCCGGTCGGCTACGTCCGCCTGCACGGGCGCAACTACCAGGACTGGTTCCGGGCCCGCGCCAGCGGCAACCAGCGCTACAACTACCTTTACACCGCCGACGAGCTCCGCCCGTGGGTGGAGCGCATCCGGGAAATGGCCGCGCGGCCGACCATCCGCGAGCTCTACGCGGTGACCAACAACCACAACCTCGGCAAGGCCCCCGCCAACGCCGGGATGATCCTGTCGATGCTGGCGGGCGAGAAGGTCCGCCTTCCGGCGGGGCTGTTCGCCCTCTACCGGAAGGACCTCGACGAGTTCGCCGTCCCGGACGTCGTCGGTCAGAGGGAGCTGTTCTGACGATCTCCGGCGCCCAGGCTGGATACTTGCGCGACCTGAACGGACGTATAGTATCAGTCCGTGGCGTCCTCGGCGAGCTCCCCTGATCCGATCCTCGATCCGCTGAACCCCGCGCAGCGCCGCGCCGCAACCGCCGATGACGGCCCGCTGTTGATCGTGGCCGGGGCGGGGACCGGGAAGACCCAGACGCTGGCGCACCGGGTGGCGGCGCTCATCGCCCGCGGCGCGGATCCGCGGCGCATCTTGCTGCTGACGTTCTCCCGCCGCGCGGCGCAGGAGATGACCCGGCGGGCGGTGCGCCTGCTGGCGCGGCGGCCCGGCGCGGACGCCGCCAGCTTGCCCTGGGCCGGGACCTTCCACGCCATCGCCAACCGGCTCTTGCGGCATCACGCGGCGGAGGCGGGGCTCGATCCGGCGTTCACGCTCCTCGATCGCGAGGATGCCGCCGACCTCCTGGACCACCTTCGCCACGAACAGGGGCTGTCGAAGAGCGACCGCCGCTTTCCGCGCAAGGGGACCTGCCTCGCCATCTATTCCAGCGTGGTGAACACGCAGGTCGATCTGCGTGCCTGCCTGGAGACGCGCTTCCCCTGGTGCCTCGAATGGGAGGAGGCGCTGCGCGCGCTCTACGCCAGCTATGTCGAGGCCAAGGCGTCCCGGGCGGTCCTCGACTACGACGATCTGCTGCTCTACTGGTTTCACCTCATGAGCGACCCCTCGCTGGCGCGGCGGATCGGCGCGCTGTTCGATCACGCGCTGGTCGACGAGTACCAGGACACCAACACCCTGCAAGCCGAGATCTTGCGGCGGCTCAAGCCGGACGGGCGGGGCGTGACCGTGGTCGGCGACGACGCGCAGGCGATCTACAGCTTCCGGGCCGCCTGCGTGGGGAACATCCTGGCCTTCCCGCGCCAGTACGACCCGCCCGCCGCGGTGATCACCATCGAGCAGAACTACCGCTCGACGGCGCCCATCTTGGAGGCGGCCGACGCCGTGCTGTCGCTGGCGACCGAGCGCTACGAAAAGCGTCTCTTTTCGGCCCGGCTGGGCGGTGTGCGGCCGGTTCTGGCCACCGTCCCCGACGAGCTCGCCCAGGTCGAATATGTGGTCACGACCATCCTCGAACAGCGCGAGGCCGGCGTCCCCTTGCGCCAGCAGGCGGTCCTGTTCAGGGCGGCCCACCACAGCGACGCGCTGGAGGTCGAGCTCGGCCGTCGGAACATCCCCTTCGTGAAGTTCGGCGGGCTCCGTTTTCTGGAGGCCGCTCACGTGAAGGACGCGCTCGCCTGCCTGCGGTGGGCGGAGAATCCGCGCGACACGCTGGCGGCGTTTCGGCTGGCGCAGCTGCTTCCCGGAATGGGTCCGCGCCTGGCCGCCGCCCTGGTCCAGCACGTCTCCGCGGCCTCGTTTGCGCTTTCGCCCGCGCTGGCGAGCTTTGTCCCTCCGGCGGCGGCGCGGGAAGACTGGCCGGCCTTCATCGAGCTCTTCCACCAGCTCGGGGGCAGCGGCGCGGCCTGGGCCGCTCAGATGGGTCTCGTCCGGCGCTGGTACGAGCCGCACCTTGCGCGTCTCTACGACGACGCCCGCAGCCGTCTCGCCGATCTGGAGCAGCTCGAACAGCTGGCGGCCGTGGCGCCGTCCCGCGAATCGTTCCTCTCCGATCTCACCCTCGATCCGCCGTCCGCCACCGGCACCGAGGCGGGAGCGCCCCACCTCGACGAGGACTACCTGATCCTGTCGACGATCCACTCCGCCAAAGGGCAGGAGTGGGACACGGTGTTCGTTCTCAATGCCGCCGACGGTTGCATCCCCTCCGACCTCGCCACCGGAAATCCCGCCGAGATCGAGGAAGAGCGGCGGCTGCTCTACGTCGCCATGACCCGGGCCAAGAACGCGCTCTCCCTGGTCCATCCACTGCGCTTCTTCATCCGACAGCAGAGCCGCCTCGGCGATCGGCATGTCTTCACCCCGCGGACCCGGTTCATTCCTGACACCATCCTCGACAGATTCGAACGCCTCGTGCCGCCAACCCTGACCACCCCGGACGCGGGGCCGGCCGGGGCGGGGCCGCGGATTGACGTCGCCGCCCGCCTTCGCGCGACCTGGGCGACGCCGGCGCGTTGACCCGTCCCGCGGGGCGCGCGCCGGCTACCGAACGGCGACGATGAACAGACGGGGAAACGAGAACAGGCGCTTGCCGTCGACCCGCGCGGGATAGGCGAGCGCGATCGCGGCCTGGTAGGCGGCGAGGTACGACGTGCGCTCGCCCTCGGTCAGGTCCTCGAGATACGGCCGGAGGCCGGTCCCCTTGACCCATTCGACGATGGCGGCCGCGTCCAGCATCACGTGCTCGTAGGTGGTTCGCCAGATGTCGACGGCGGTGGCCTGCGGGGCCAGCAAATCGTAATAGAACGCTGCCCCCGCGACCGGCGTCGCCGACGTCACGGGGGTTCGGCCCGGCATCAACCGCGCGCGAACCTCGCGCATCAGCCGATGACTCGGCTCCTCGAAGCTGTGCGGCATTTGAACCGCCAGGACACCCCCTTTTCTCACCTGCTCGAGGAGCGACGGGAACAGCGTGGCGTGCTCGGGCAACCAGTGAAAGACCGCGTTCCCAAACAGCAGGTCCAGGGGCTCCGAGGCCCGGTAGCTGCCGGCATCGCCCAGCGTCCATTCGATTGCCGGAAAATCCCGGCGGGCGCGTTCGAGCATCTCGGGCGAGTTGTCGAGGCCGCTCAGCCTGGCGTTCGGCCAGCGCTCGCGCAGCAAGGCCGTCGAGTTGCCGGGGCCGCAGCCGAGATCGACGACGCGCTCCGCGCGCTCGAGCGGCACCCGCGCCAGAAGCTCCCGCGCCGCGCGGGTTCGTTCGTCTCCGAACTTCAGGTACTGGGCATCGTTCCAGAGCGCCACGGTCGTCGAGGATAGCCCAGCAAGCGGCGCCGTATCCTGCCGAATCCAGCGACCCCGAGCGTTCGCCACCTGATCAGGGTGTTTCCGGATCGGACGCCTGTGGCACGGGCACGGGTGGGGCGGCGGGCGCCGGTGGCGGCGTGGCCAGGGCCGGAGGCGCCGATGGAGCGGCCAGAGGAGGCGTCGGCGTGGGGCCCGGTGCCGGCGGCGCCGTTGGAGCGGGTGAGGGGGGGGCCACAGGCGGAGGCGGGAGTCCCGCCACAAACAGCGGGGCCGACCGCAAGGGTTCCACGTGCCCCTCACCTTCGACCAGAACCGCGTTCTGAAGGCCGATCAGAATCCCCCGGGCCGAGCTGCGCCAGCGGAACCACGCGCCCGAGGCCGCCCCCGTAAAAGAGGTGCAACGGATGGTTGCCATCGACAGCAACCCATCCGTCGTAGCGGCGCGCCGCGTCCGCCTCCGCTGCTGTGATGGCGGCGTCCGCCAGGATCGCGACGAGCGCAACTGCGGCGACCGCTCCGGCGGCGGCACCGGCACCGCCGCCGCCGCCGCCGTGTCGGCCGCCACCCGACCGGCCGAACGACGTGGGGGTGGATCGGCTGGGTGCGGGCGCGGGTCTCCACCCGCCGGCCTTTCCCGGCGGTTTCCACCCGCCGCCCACAGGTGGTGCAGCGCGTGGGCCTGCAGCGACGGTCGTCCCGACCTGGCGTGGGAAGACCACCGGCCGCGGCGCAACCACCAGCGGACGGGGCGCCACGACCACCGGAATCTCGACATCGACGTCGACGCCGACCTCGGGCGGAGGCGGCGCATCGGCGACCAACGCGGGCGGCGGCGGGAGCACGACGTTGGACGGGACCACGCGCACCTCGCTGCCACGCATCGCGGGCGGCAGCTGCGTGAGCCGTTGAACCTCCCAGGTCGGCACGCGGTACTCGACGGAGGCGCAGCCCCCGACGCCCACCATCGCGCCCAGAACCAAGCACCGCATCCAGCGCCCCATCCACCTCTCGTCAACCATGGGGGCGCACAACTTCAATTCCGGGGCCAACGGCGCCGGGGCACCCCCTGGCCACGATCAAGCGCGAGCTTGCGCCCGCGAACGCGCCCGCCTGGTGACCAAACGCACCGGCGGGGGCACGATGTGTGAACCGAATGCACAATGCTGGTGCACACACACCCGATCGACGGGAGAGGGCGCCTTGCGATTCCCCGCCGCGCTGAAGCCGAGGGCGCCACGCGCCCTCATTCCAGGTTCCGCTACTTCGTGAAGAGCGACAGGTCGACCGAGTCGGCCATCTTCTGATAGCCCGCGGGGCTGGGGTGCAATCCATCCCCCGACCCATCCGCCGAGGTCCAGGTGGCGTACTGCGTTTGCAGCTTGGGGGGATTGCCACCGTCGGTGACCGCGGCGTCGAAATCGAGGACGCCGTCGAAGACCCCGCTCCTGATGTAGGTGTTCACCTGCTGGCGCACGGCCTCGTGCGCGGCGGTGTAGTACGCGTTGGCGCCGAAAGGCGTGATGGTCGCGCCGAAGATCTTCAGACCCGCGGCGTGCGCCTGGCTGATCATGCTGGCGTACACCGGCATCATGGAAGAGAACGACGCGCCACCGCCGATGTCGTTGACGCCGTCGAACACGATCACGTACCGAACGCCGTCCTGCCCCAACACGTCCCGTTTGAAGCGGGCTTGAGCCGCCGTGCCGCTGCCGACGAGATTGGTCGCGCCAATCCCTTGATTCAGCATCCCCACCCCCGACGTCGCGCTCATCCCCTGAAAGCGGGCGGACAGGTCATCCGTCCACCGATCGTTCTTGTCGATGTCGACGCCCCGGCCGTCGGTGATGGAGTCGCCAATCGCGACCGTGGCGTTGTACGAGGCAGGCGCCATGACGTCGATGCCCGAGATGATGTACCAGTGCTCGGTGGAGGTCGCGGAGCTCATGCTGGCCGCGTTCACGGTGCTGCTGCCGGCCTGGATGAAGGAATTGGTCCTCGAGCCCGAGTGTCCGGTCACCTCGCTCGGAACGGTTCCGAAGGCGGTGGTGATGGTGACGTTGCCGAGCGGCGGGACCGTGAAGGTCACCGGGTCGGACCAGACCTCCTTGCCCTGGGCGATGGTCACCGTCTCCGCGCCCGAGAAGGCCAGGGCGGTGTCGGTCGTCGTGTCGATGGTGCTGTTGACGAGGGGCGTGGCTTTGCAGAGCGCGATGTGCGCCGACTCGATGGTGACCGAGCCATTGCCGAACAGATTGGAGAACTGCACCCGAAGCTGGCTACCGCCGATCGAGACGTGCGTGATCTGACGGATCACCGCGTTCGACAGCGAGACGGGAGGCTGGTTGCCCGAATCGTAATAGGGCGACGCGGCCCAGGTGCCGACCCAGTGTGCCGTGCCGCTGTCGCCGCCGGCACTGCCCCCGGTGCCGTTGGTGCCGCCCGTGGCAGGGCTGCCGGCGTTGCCGCCGGCGTTCGTTCCGCCCGTGCTGGTGCCGATGCCGCCCGTGCCGGTGCCGCCCGTGCCCGTGAGGCCGCCGGTCCCGTTGCCGGTGCCTCCGGTGCCGTTCGCTCCGCCCGTGGCCGTGGTCCCGCCCGTCCCCGTCCCGCCGGTCCCGGAGACGCCACCTGTGTGGACGCCTCCGGTTCCCGGGGTGCCTCCGGTGGACGATCCGCCGGTCCCCGGGCTGCCCCCGGTCGCGGAGGTTCCGCCTGAGCCGAAACCTCCGCTTCCGTTGCCGCCGGAGCCGGTCCCGTCACCCGTGCCCGAGCTCGCGCAGGCGCCGAGCAGGGCAATGCCACCAAGGAAGCAAGCGAGACGCGGAGTGTTCATCATGGTTCTTTGTTTTGTTTTGTTTCTGTCAGTTGAGCGTCGGGTTGGTCCAGGGGACGTCCGCCTGCCAATTCAAGTCGAAGGTGGTCGAGGGCGGCTTGATGGCGATGTTCGGAGGCGTGGTGCCTCCCTTGAGGAACCGGGTGACGAACGTGGCGATGCTGTTCTGCTGCGTCGTCGGGGCCGAACAGTGAGCGTGGTTGGAGGTGAAGTCGTACCCGATGCTGTTGGGGACGCCCATGGCCGTGAAGACCTGAAGCGCGGCCATCGTCGATTTGTAGCCGGATTCGTCGCCCAGCCAGTCGTAGCCGTCATTCCCCAGGATGATGACCGCTCGGGGAGCAATCATGGCGATCAGCTCGTGGTGATCGTGCGGCAACTTGTAGGGGTCGAGGCTCTTCATGCTGCTCATGAACCAGGAGTAGTTGGTGTTGTCGATCTTCTCGACCTGGACGCCCGTGCGGTCCACGAACTCCTGCGACATTCTCCAGGAGTCGATTCCGCCGCCGCCCGACTCCTCCACGATGGTGAGCGCGACACGCTCGTCGAAGGCCCCGGCAAAGAGGGACATCTTCCCGGCGTAGGAGCAGCCCCAGGTGGAGATCTTGGTCATGTCGATGCCCAGTTGGGTCTGGAGCTGCGCGAGACCGTCAATCAGACGGCTGACCCCCCAGGCCCAGGCGCTGTAGTTTCCGATGTGGCCGTAGAGCGAGGGATAGAGCTTGTAGAAGGGGTCCGACTGGTTCTGCGTGTTGGTCTGCGAATACATGACCACCTGATCGGTCGAGAAAGGAACCTCGGTGCAGCCCGAGACCAGGCTGGTCGTTCCATTCATGCCGATGACCACGCAGCTGCCGCTCCCGGAGATGGCCGAGGTGAGCGTGATGGAGTTCGAACCGACCGTCACCTTGACGCTCATCGTCTTGCCGGACAGCGTGGCCGCCACGGTCGGCGGCTCTTGCTTGGGGCCGATCTCGTACTTCTCGAGATCCGCCTTGACCTCGTTCCGTCGGCACTCCCACTGCGCCTTGGTCGAGATGATGGTGCCATCGTGCATGGCGAAGGGATTGGGCAGCAGCTTGTTGTCCGCGCTCAGCAAGGCGCCCGCGGTGGCGTTGCAGTTGGAGCCGCTGTTCTCGACGGTCCCAATCGGCGCCGCACCTCCTGTCGCGCCCGTCCCGGTGGTACCGCCGGTCGAGGCGGAGGCGCCGGCCGCGCCGCCCGTCGCGCTGTTGCCGCCGGTCCCGACGTTGCCGCCCGTCGCGCTGTTGCCGCCGGTCCCGACGGTGCCGCCCGTCGCGCTGTTGCCACCGGTGCCCACGCCGCCAGTCCCGATCGTCCCGCCCGTGCTCCTGTTGCCGCCGGTTCCAACCGTCCCGCCCGTGCTGGAGGAGCCGCCCGTGCTGGAGGCGCCGCCGGTGCTGGTCGTGCCGCCGGTGCTGGTGGAGCCGCCGGTGCCGGTGGTTCCGCCGGTGCTCGAGGAGCCTCCGGTGCCGGTGTCGCCACCGCCGCTTTGGGCGCAGGAGAGGCACACCGAGATGGTCGCGAGCGTCATCAATCGTTTGAGCAGCATGTGAACTCCTTGGGCGGAACAGGCCGAAAGTGGCGGTCGCTTCGTCGGCAAGCGGCGAAGCAGACGGGGGTCACCGTGCAAGGGGAATGGGTGGGGCGGATGCAAACCTTCGTTTCTTGATTCCGCTATTTTCAAATTCGGCTCACGAACGCCAAAAATGAGAACAACCAACCAAACATGAGAACTGCCGCCGGTCCATCGACGGTCGAATTACCGTCGAGCTTCGAGCGCGACGCCGAGCGAGAGACCAATCTGCAGCGGCGCGGTCGTCCCTATATTCCCGAGCGGGGCGACAGCGATCTCGTAGGTGCGCGGAAAATAGTCGACGTGCAGACTCGCGAAGGGCGCGAGGCCGGGACGGGCGAGGCGCAGCTCCAGCGCCAGCCGGGCGCCGGCGTCGAAGCGCGTGACGGGGAGAGTCATGTCGAGCCCCTGTCCATGCAACGTGAATGGGGTGAGGGCGACCCCGAGGTCTGCGCCCATCTCCAAATGCGCGCTGGCTCTCCGGCGAAAGGTGCCGGAGAGGCTGCACGGAAAGCGCTGCTGGGTGACCTGGACAGAGTCGATCGTGTTTTGGGTCGACGTCACCAGGCCGGCGGACGCTTCGATGCCGAACGAACCTCTTCCGATGGCCACGTCGAGCTCGCCCCCGACGGTGGCTCCGCTCGTCGCGTCGCTGCCGGCGCCCACGGCGCCATCGACGCGAGCCGCCACACCGACGGACAGCCAGCTGAGTTCGCGCTCCCACTCCGGCGGCGGCTGCGGTCGTTGAATGGCGGGCGGGACCGGTGGCGGCGGGCGCATCGCCTCGAGCGACGGTGGGTTCATGGCCAGCGCCACGAACACGGCCGCGACGCGGGCGCGTTCGGTGCAGTCGCGTGGCGCGTCGGCATAGCGCTGCACCTGTCCACCGACGGTGACCTCGAAGGCGTCGCCGAGATCCGCGAGTCGGAAGTCTGACGGCAACGGATCGAGGTTCGGCCGGAAGTGAGCCAGGGCGGGCGAAAGCGCGGCGGCCACCGCCTCGCGGGTGGGACAGCTGCTCACCTGCTCCCCGTCGCTCCTCGGCGCGCCGCTCGGAGCGACGGTCGGCGCGGGGATCGGCTCCGCATGTACGCCTCCGCTTGCCTCCGCGGGCGACGCAAGGACGGTCATGGTGAGGAACAGGGCGATGTTCATCTGGAGGCTGTGTCGCGCCGCTCGCGATCGGTTCGGTCGAGGGGTTCGACGGCCTTCGTGGCCTGCCGCGGCCCGGTATGGTATCCAGGATTCGATCGTGGCCGCCAAGGAGATTGTTGCGCGCGTGCGATTGGACGTCGTGGCGACGATGCTCCTGGCCTGCCTCCTCGGCGCTGCGGCGTGCGCCCGGCAGGCCGATTTGGGAAGCATCGGAGACGGCCCGGCCAGCGTCCTTTGGCGGGGGACCTTCGAGCCGGGCGATCTCTCCGAGTGGACCGGGGACGGGGAAGGCAAGGCCTACACGCAAAACACCGGCGGTGTCATGCCGGTGGCGACCCTGGCCATGGCGCACAGCGGTCACTATGGCGGGCAGTTCACCATCGCGCCCCAGGCGAGCATGCAGTCCACGAGCTACCTCTATCGCAACCAGCCGAGCCCGCCCGAGGGGTACTACAGCGCCTGGTTCTATGTCCCATCGACAATCATCGTCGGGTCCTGGCTGAGCCTCTCCCATTTCAGCGGCAGCGACACAGGTGATGGAAAGAACCTTTCCGCAATCTGGGACGTCAATCTCTACCCCCTGCTGGGAGGGGGGCTGGCGGCGCAGCTCTACGACTACCTCGGCGTCGGGTTCAACCTGCGGCAGACCATCCCCGTTC
The DNA here is from genome assembly GCA_963847705.1 of uncultured Pseudomonadota bacterium. GTDB lineage: Bacteria > Myxococcota_A > Polyangia > Fen-1088 > Fen-1088 > JADGRB01. Next base: position 409,395 of record CAWKBC010000027.1, read on the forward strand.
CCTTCCCGCTCGACACCTGGGTGCAGCTCGAGGTCTACGTCTCGAAAGCCACCGGACCGACCGGTGAAGTCACCGTCTGGCAAGACGGCGTCCAGATCCTTCAGCGGCCGAATGTCCAGACCGTCTCCAACGACTGGATGCAGTGGGACGCCGGGGCGGCTGCGGACGCCACCACTCTTCCCTCGCCGTCCTACGTCTACATGGACGACGCTGCGATCAGCCTGGTCCGCCTCGGGCCAGGTTCTTGACACGCAACCCCGAACGGCGCCGGGCGGCTACAGGCCGGAAGGGCGGGAGAACGAACGGCCTCGTGCGTCGCAGGCCCCCTACGAAGTGAAGGTTTTCTTCCCTCGTACCCATGTACTCTTTACAACCGTCATGACTCCCGTGACCGTCCTCGCCCAGACCCGCTCCGAGCCGCCGACCCTGCGGGTGGTGGCTGGTGGCGGCAGGGGGGCGGGGGGGGAGCGCGCCGGGCAATCGACCGCCGCTCCGAAGGGCGCCGACTCGAGCCGTGACGTTCAGTTTCGCGAGATCTACGAGCGGTGGTTCGACGACGTGGTCGGGTGGCTCTACGCGCTCGGCGCGCCCGGTGCGGACACGGAAGATCTCGCCCAGGAAATCTTCATCGTGGTTCGCCGAAATTTGGGGCGTTTCGACGGAGGGAATCTGGCGGGCTGGCTGTATCGAATCGCGCAGCTCACGGTTCGCGATCACCGGCGGCGTTCCTGGTTCAGGAATCTCGTGCTGCGGAGGCAGGAGGTGGATCTCAGCAAGATGCCGCACGACGCCGACAGCCCGGCCCGTAATTTCGAGGACGCCGAGGCGCGCCGGCAGTTCCAGCTCATGGTCACCAAGATGCACGGGAAGCTGGTGACGACCTTCATCCTCTTCGAAATCGAAGGCTACTCCGGTGAGGAGATCGCTCGCATCCAGGACATCCCCATCGGCACCGTCTGGACCAGATTGCACAAGGCACGGAAAGAATTTTGGAAGCTGGTGAAAGACCAGCGCGAAGCTGACGAAGGAATCCGATGAACCGCCTCCGCGAAGAATCCGGGCTCGATCCGATCTCCGAAAAGGGAATCGAGATGTTGCGTGCGGTGCGACCGACCGCGAGCTCGCCCTTGTTGAAGCGCAGAGTGTGGGCCGCTCTGCAAGCGTCGACAATCGCCTCGCCGGTCCGCCAGCGGTCGTCCATGCTGAGAGTCGTGGTGGTTGGTGTCGGGCTGGTGGCGTTCACTGCGACGGCCGCTGCCACGATCGGCGGCCGGCGAATCGCGACGCGGATCGAGCAGTTCTTGGGGCCCCTGGGCGGGGGTGGTGCGGGCGTTGCGCAGCCTCGGTCGGAGCGCACAAAGCCGGTTCGGGTCGTCGCGGAGGCTCCCAAGGCTCCGGAGGTGGAGATGCTCCCGGAGAGCGCTGCCTCCCAGGAGCCGGCCCAGGCCGACAGCCGAGCGGCCGTCGCGGGATCTGCACCGGCGTCGTCCACGCACGTTGCGCTGCGACCGACGAGGACCGGTTCCCTCGCGGTGGAGACGACGCGAGAGCGCGCACAGGTCTGGGAGGCGCTGGTCGCGCTCCGGCGCGATCACGACCCGAATCACGCCGCGGCGCTGCTCAACCACGAGCTCGAGGCCAACCCGCACGGCGTCCTCCGCCAGGAGGCTCTGGTGCTGGCAATCGAAGCCGCCGATGCCCGCGGCGATCGCCGGGGCGCCGAGGGCTTTGCGCGCGCCTACCAGCGAGAGTTTCCGACCGGCCGATTCATGCAGCTGGCGCAGCGCTATCTCGACGAGAAGAACGCGCGCGTGCGCGCTCTCCCCTCGAATCCGTAGCGCCAGTCGTCAACGCGCCCGAGGCGGCGGCGCCCGGCAGAGCTTCGGACTCTTGCGCGCGTGCGGGCCGCGGCCAGGGTCGCGCGTGCAATGGCCGCCGGAGCAAGGGCAATGCGTTGAAAGTGAGATTGCCGGTCGATTTGGTGAGCCGGTTTGACCGTTGTCGGATTTTGTGTGGCGAGACACGCTTTGATTGAGCGGGGGGCGATTCCATCGGTATAAGCTCCCAATCAGGAGTGGAACCAGCAACAACAGGGGACCCCCGAGGTTGTCGACCATGTCTTTGAGTCATTTGCAGCGTCTCGAAGCGGAGACCATCCAGATCCTCCGCGAGGTCGTGGCCGAGACCGAGAGGCCGGTCATGATGTACTCGATCGGCAAGGACAGCGCCGTGATGCTGCACATCGCGCGCAAGGCCTTCTTTCCGGCGGGGCTTCCGTTTCCGTTGCTTCACGTCGACACGACCTGGAAATTTCGCGAGATGTACGCCCTGCGCGACAAGGTCGCTGCCACGCCGGGAACGGAGCTCATCGTCTACATCAATCCCGACGCGGTCGCGCGGGGGATCAATCCTTTCACCCACGGCTCGGCGGTCCACACCGACCTCTGGAAGACGCAGGGACTCAAGCAGGCGCTCGACAAGTATGGCTTCGACGCGGCCCTGGGCGGCGCCCGTCGGGACGAGGAGAAATCGCGCGCCAAGGAGCGGGTGTTCTCGTTTCGCACCGTGCAGCACCGCTGGGATCCCAAGAACCAGCGGCCGGAGCTCTGGCGCCTCTACAACACGCGCAAGCACAAGGGGGAGTCGATCCGCGTCTTCCCCCTCTCGAACTGGACCGAGCTCGACGTCTGGCGCTACATCGAGCTGGAGGGAATTCCGATCGTGCCGCTCTATTTGAGCCGCGAGCGGCCGGTGGTCGAGCGCGACGGCGTGCTGGTCATGGTCGACGACGAGCGGATGCCGCTCCGGCCTGGAGAAAAGCCCAAGCTGCGCAAGGTGCGGTTTCGGACGCTGGGTTGCTATCCGTTGACGGGCGCCGTCGAATCGACCGCCGCCACCATCCCCGAGATCATCGCGGAGATGGCCCGCGCCCGGACCTCGGAGCGGCAGGGACGGCTCATCGATCAGGACGCGCCCGGTTCGATGGAGATCAAGAAGCAGGAGGGTTACTTCTGATGAGCGCCGCGCCCGTGCATCTCGCGGAGCCCGGCGCCGGCCTCCTGCGCTTCAACACCTGCGGAAGCGTCGACGACGGCAAGAGCACGCTCATCGGGCGCATGCTCTACGAGGCCAAGGCGCTGTTCGACGATCAGCTCGCCGCGCTGGCGGCCGACTCCAAGCGGGTGGGGACGCGCCCCGGTCAGCTCGACTACGCGCTGTTGCTCGACGGGCTCTCCGCCGAGCGCGAGCAAGGGATCACCATCGACGTGGCCTACCGCTACTTCTCGACCGCGCGGCGGCACTTCATCGTCGCCGACACACCCGGCCACGAGCAGTACACCCGCAACATGGTGACCGGGGCGTCGACGGCCGATCTGAGCGTCATCCTGATCGACGCCCGCAAGGGGGTCCTCACCCAGACCCGCCGGCACAGCTTCATCGTCTCGCTGCTGGGAATCCGCCACGTGATCCTGGCGGTGAACAAGATGGATCTGGTCGGCTATTCGCGGGAGGTGTTCGCCCAGATCGAGGGGGAGTACCGGCGGCTGGCGGCCGATCTCAAGTTGCCGGAGATCACCTGCATCCCGGTCTCCGCCGTGGAGGGGGACAACATCGTCGAGAAGTCGGTGGCCATGGGGTGGTACCGGGGACCGACGCTGATGGGCCTTCTGGAGAGCGTCGAGGTCGATGAATCGCGCGCGCGCGAGCAGCCGCTGCGGATGCCGGTCCAGTGGGTGAACCGCCCGCACTTGAACTTTCGCGGCTACGCCGGGACGATCGTGGCGGGTGGCGTGAAGACCGGCGACGCCGTCCGCGTCCAGCCCTCCGGGCGGGTGAGCCACGTGTCGCGGATCGTCACCGCCGACGGCGATCTCCCCCAGGCGTCGGTCGGACAATCGATCACCCTGACGCTGGAAGACGAGATCGACATCTCGCGCGGCGATCTGATCGTGCAGGCGGACCAGCCCGCGGAGGTGGCCAATCAGTTCGAGGCGACGGTCGTCTGGATGCACGAGGCGCCGCTCCTGCCCGGGCGCACCTACTTCCTCAAGATCGGGACCCGCACGGCGACCGCCACCGTCACGTCGCTCAAGTACAAGATCAACGTCAACAACCTGGAGCACATGGCGGGCGCCACCCTCGAGCTCAACGAGATCGGGATGTGCAATCTCGAGCTCGATCGCCCGATCGCCTTCGATCCCTACGACGTGAACCGGGACACCGGGGGGTTCATCCTCATCGACCGCATCTCCAACGACACGGTCGGGGCCGGGATGCTCCGCTTCGCGCTGCGAAGAGCGAAGAACGTGCAGTGGCAGGCGCTCGACGTCGACAAGACGGCCCGCTCGGCGATGAAGCGGCAGCGCGCCTGCGTGCTCTGGTACACGGGGCTCTCGGGGGCCGGCAAGTCGACCATCGCCAACCTGGTCGACAAGAAGCTCCACAGCAACGATCGGCACACCTACCTCCTCGACGGAGACAACGTCCGCCACGGCCTCAACAAGGATCTCGGCTTCGCCGACGCCGACCGGGTGGAGAACGTCCGGCGGATCGCCGAGGTCGCCAAGCTGATGGTCGACGCCGGCCTCATCGTCGGCACGGCGTTCATCTCTCCGTTTCGCGCGGAGCGAGAGATGGCCCGGGCGCTGCTGGCCGAGGGGGAGTTCATCGAGATCTTCATCGAGACGCCGCTCGACGTGGCCGAGGGGCGGGATCCCAAGGGGCTCTACAAGAAGGCCCGGCGGGGCGACCTCAAGAACTTCACCGGCATCGACTCGCCCTACGAAGCGCCGGAGAACCCGGAGCTGCGGATCAACACCACCACGACCACCGCCGAGGAGGCCGCCGAGGCGATCGTGGCCTATCTGAACCGCCGCGGCGTGACCGACTGACCTTGTGACAGCTCTGCGAACAATCGCCGGCGCGCGCGCGGCCTGCTGACGCCTGCGGTACGCTCTCGCCGACCCGATGGCAACGGTCCGCGAGAGCGCCCGGGACGTCCCTGTGATTGCGGACGTCGACGTCCTGGTGGTGGGCAGCGGGCCAGGTGGGTTGGGCGCGGCGCTCGGCGCCGCCCGCGCGGGCCTGGAGACGATGGTGGTGGAGCGCTTCGGCTGCCTGGGCGGCAACATCACCGTGGTCGGGGTGGAGAGCCTGGCCTGGTACCGCCGCGAGAAGACCGTCGACAGCGAGGGGATCGGGATCGAGCTCGAGCAGCGTGCCAAGGCGATGGGCGCCACCAGCCCGGAGCCGCAATCGAAGAGCGAGGCGATCAACGCCGACATGTTCAAGGTGGTGGCCGATCGGGTGGTCGCCGAGGCCGGGGTCCGGCCGCTCCTGCACGCCGTCGCCATCGACACGATCCAGGAAGGGGACGCGCTCCGGGGAATCATCGTTCACAGCAAGTCGGGGCGGGGCGCCATCCTGGCCAAACGGATCGTCGACGCCTCGGGCGACGCCGACATCGCGCATTACGCCGGCGCGCCCTACCACATGACGCCCAAGGAGCGAATGCTCCCGGTCACCGTGATGTTCTCGGTGAACGGCGTCGACAAGCGGCGCTTCCTCGACCACGTCGCCGCCAACCCGACCACCTACAAGGACTGGGGCCTCAACTGGGACGTCGCCAAAGGGGGGAAGGAGGACGATCTTTTCAGTCCCTACCTGGAGAAACCCTTCGCGCAGGCGCGCGCCGCCGGCCTGATCCCGCCGGGCCTGAAGAGCATCGGCGGCACCTGGAGCACCATCACCGACTCGGGCGAGGCGACCTACCTCAACATGATTCACCTCACCGGCTACGACGGCACCGACGTCTGGGATCTCACCCGGGCCGAGATCGAGGGACGCGCCCAGTCGATGCTGGCGATCGGAGCCCTCAACCGCTTTGCGCCCGGGTTCGAGAAGGCCAGGCTGCGGACCTTCGGGATGACGGTGGGGATCCGCGACACCCGCAAGATCGAAGGGCGCTACAATCTGACCGAGCATGACGTCCGCAACCAGGCCCGCTTCGACGACTCGATCGGGATCTTCCCGGAGTTCATCGACGGCTACGGCGTGCTGGTGTTGCCCACCACCGGGCGCTACTTCGAGATCCCCTACGGTGTGCTCCTGCCCCACAAGGTGGAGAACCTGCTGGTCGCCGGGCGCTGCATCGCGGGCGACGAGATCTCCCACGCCAGCGTGCGCAGCATGATGTGCTGCACGGTGACGGGGCAGGGGGCGGGGGTGGCGGCGGCGGTGTCGATCAAAGATGACGTCAGCCTTCGCGCCCTGGACATCGGGCGGCTGCAGGCGGAGCTCGTGCGGCAAGGAGTGCGGATCCATTGACCACCAAGGCCCCCCTCGGTCTTCCCGTCATCCTGGGCGACGCGCCCCTCCAGCGGATTCTGCTCGGCCCCGGGCCGAGCGAGGTCCCGGCGCGGGTGCTGGCGGCGCTGGCGGCGCCGACGCTGGGGCACCTCGATCCGGAGTACCTGCGCATCATGGACGAGACGCGCGGCCTCCTGCAGCGGGTGTTCCGGACCGCGAACCAGCTCACGCTGGCGGTCTCCGGCACCGGCAGCGCCGGGATGGAGGCCTGTGTCGCCAACCTCCTCGAGCCGGGCGACGAGGCGATCGTCTGCGTGGCGGGGGCGTTCGGCGCGCGGATGGCCGACGTGGCGGAGCGTTACGGCGCGAGCGTGCACCTGGTGAGCGCCGAATGGGGAGAGACGATCGCGCCTGGCGCGGTGGCGGCGGCGCTGGCGGCGCACCCGCGCGCAAAGCTGGTCGGGATCGTTCACGCCGAGACCTCGACGGGCGCGCACCAGCCGCTGGAAGAGATCTCCCGGATCGTCCACGCGGCGGGGGCGCTTTTTCTCGTGGACGCGGTCACCTCGCTCGCCGGACACGAGCTGCGCGTGGACGACTGGCGCATCGACGCCTGTTACAGCGGCACCCAGAAGTGCCTGTCGTGCCCGCCGGGGTTGGCGCCGGTGACCTTCAGCGCCGCGGCGCTCGAGGTGATGGACCGCCGCAAGACGAAGTGCCGCAGCTGGTACCTCGACCTGTCGCTCATCCGCAACTACTGGAGCGCCGATCGCGCTTACCACCACACGGCGCCGGTCAACATGACCTACGCCCTGCGTGAGGCTCTCCGCGCGGTGCTGGAGGAGGGGTTGGAGGCCCGCATCGCCCGCCACCACCGGAACCACCTCGCGCTGCGGGCCGGACTGGAGGCGATGGGGCTCGCTTATGTCGCGAAGGCCAGCCTCGCTTCGCTCAACGCCGTCTTCGTGCCGGCGGGCGTCGACGACGGGCGGGTGCGGGCGCGCCTGCTGGCAGAGTTCGGGATCGAGATCGGCGGCGGCCTTGGACCGTTCAAGGGGAAGGCCTGGCGGATCGGTCTCATGGGCGCCTCCAGCACGCGGCGCAACGTCACCCTGCTGCTGGGCGCGCTCGAGACGCTCCTGCGCGACGCCGGCGGAGGCCTCTCGCCCGGCACCGGGCTGGAGGCGGCCGCGGCCAGCTACGCAGCCGCTGACAGCAACACCTGAGCGCCGGTCGCTCGGCCGCGCGCCTGAGCCGTGAAGGCGACGCGCGAGCGGCGTTCGTCACCACTGTCAGACGGCGCCGCAATCTCTCCCAACGCTCTCCCGACGGCCGCGCGCTGCTTGTAGAGCGGGTGACGGTCCCTAGAGTTTCGGAGAAGGAGAAAACATGGCCACAAAAAAGCCCAACATCTTGGTTCTCTTTGGCGACGACATTGGCATGTGGAACATCAGCTACTTCAGCCGCGGTCAGATGGGCTACCGAACGCCCAACATCGACCGCGTGGCCCACGAAGGCGTGGCCTTCACCGACTACTACGCGCAGCAGAGCTGCACCGCCGGCCGCGCCGCCTTCATCACCGGCCAGAATCCGGTTCGCGTCGGTCTGAGCAAGGTCGGGATGCCCGGCGCGACCGTGGGGCTCCAGGCGGAGGACCCGACCATCGCCGAGCTCCTCAAGCCGCTCGGGTACGCCACCGGCCAGTTCGGCAAGAACCACCTCGGCGATCGAGACGAGTACCTGCCGACCGTGCATGGCTTCGACGAGTTCTTCGGGAACCTCTACCACCTCAACGCGGAGGAGGAGCCGGAGCTGCCCGACTATCCCAAGGATCCGGCGTTCCGGAAGAAGTTCGGACCCCGCGGTGTGCTCCACTGCCTCTCCGACGGCAAGGGGGGCCAAACGATCAAGGACACGGGCCCCTTGACCATGAAGCGGATGGAGACCATCGACGAGGAGATCACCGATCGCGCCATGGAGTGGATGGAGAAGCAGGTCAAGGACGAGAAGCCGTTCTTCCTCTGGTACAACTCGACCGCGATGCACTTCCGGACCCACCTGGCCGAGAAGAACCGCGGCAAGAGCGGACAGGACGACTACAGCGACCGGATGGTCACCCACGACGAGCAGATCGGCCAGATGCTGGACAAGCTCGACGAGCTGGGGATCGCCGACAACACGATCGTCATGTACACGACCGACAACGGCCCCGAGAACGACACCTGGCCGGACGGCGCCAACACCATCTTCCGCAGCCAGAAGGACACCAACTGGGAGGGGGGCTGGAGGGTCCCGGCGTTCATCCGTTGGCCGGGCAAGATCAAGCCGGGCACGGTCTTGAACGACATCGTCTCCCATCAGGACATGCTGCCGACCCTGCTGGCCATCGCGGGTGATCCCGACGTCAAGGCGAAGCTGCTCAAGGGCTACAAGGTCGGCGACAAGACCTTCAAGGTCCACATCGACGGCTTCGACATGCTGCCCTACCTGACCGGTCAGGCGAAGGAGAGCCCCAGAAAGTTCTTCTTCTACATGAGCGATGACGGCGAGGTCATGGCGGTCCGGAACGGCGACTGGAAGTTCGTGCTCGGAGAGCAGCGCGCCATGCAGCTGAAGGTCTGGATGGAGCCGCTCAGCAAGCTGCGGCTCCCCCTGATCTTCAATCTACGGCGCGATCCGTTCGAGCGCGCGCAACACAACTCCAACACCTACTATGACTGGCTGGCGTACCACGCCTTCATGATTTACGAGATGCAGGAGCTGGTGGCGGAGCAAGTGGAAGCCTTCGTCAAGTACCCGCCGCGGCAGAAGCCGGCCTCGTTCAACCTGGACGAGGTGATGCGACAGGTTCAGCCCCATCATCAATAGGACGGGCAATAGCGCCGCTTCGGCCGCGGTCACGGAGGGGGTGCGGGCGTTCTACGAGCGCCACCCGTATCCCCCTCCCGTGGACAGCCTGGAGAAGTACCGGCGTGTCTGGCAGGACGGCCAGAGGCGCCGTGCGGACTACCATCTGTTTTGGCCCGGCCGGCCCTACCGCGAGGACCACACCATCCTGATTGCGGGCTGCGGAACCTCCCAGGCGGCGAAGCACGCTCTCCGCTGGCCGCGGGCGCGGGTGACCGGCATCGACTTCAGCGCCACCAGCGTCGGCAAGACCGAGGAGCTGAAGCAAAAGCACGCGCTCGACAATCTCCAGGTTCACCAGCTCTCTCTCACCGAGGTGGGCGAGCTGGGGACGACCTTCGATCAGATCGTCTGCACCGGGGTGCTCCACCATCTCCCCGAGCCCGACGCAGGCCTCCAGGCCCTGCGCGACGTGCTGGCGCCCGGCGGGGTCATGCACCTGATGCTGTACGCGCCCTACGGACGGGTCGGCGTCTACATGCTGCAGGACTTCTGCCGTCGGCTGGGCATCGAGGCCGACGAGAGCGGAATCCGAGAGCTCGTCACCGCCCTCGGCGCGTTGCCGTCCGGACATCCGCTGGGAACGCTGCTGCGCGAGGCGCCCGACTTTCGGAGCGAGGCGGCGCTCGCCGATGCGCTGCTGCACCCGCAGGATCGCGCCTACTCGGTGCCGGAGCTGTTCGCGTTCCTCGAACGGTGCCGGCTCCGGTTCGGCCGCTGGGTGAAGCAAGCACCCTACAGCCCCCACTGCGGGTTGATGGCCCGTCTCCCACAGGCGGCGCGGCTCGCGCAGCTTCCAGCCATGGACCAGCACGCCGCCGCCGAGCTGTTTCGGGGGACGATCTCTCGCCACAGCGTCGTCGTGTACCGCGACGATGACCCGGGCGCCCCCCACGCGCTCAGCTTCAGCGGGGACGCCTGGCGGCGCTACGTGCCGATCCGGGCGCCCGACACCATCGCCGTCGAAGAGCGGTTGCCCGCCGGCGCGGCGGCGGTGCTCATCAACCGGGGCCACAGCCACACCGACATCTATCTGCCGATCGACGCGCAGGAGAAGCGGCTCTTCGACGCCGTCGACGGCGTGCGCACCCTCGGCGAGCTGGCCGAGGCGCACGGACGTCGGGAGACCGCCGCTCCGTTCTTTCAACGCCTCGGCTGGCACGACCAGGTCGTGTTCGACACCTCCGGGAGCCTACGTCGGTCGAAGGGGAGCTAACGGCCGGCGACCTGCTCCGGGCGAGACTGGCCGCGCACGCGGCGCTCGGCTTTTCGCTCTGCGAAAATGAGGGCGTGCGCCGCCTCCGGGCCGAGGAGATCGGCGATGGCCGCGCGGCGCGCCTGATCGGCGTTGGGGTCGAGCCCCGCGCTCCGGAGGTCGGCGCCGCGCGGGAGCTGCGCCATCGCCTGGACGGTGCGTGCGTAGGCGTCGTCGATGGCGCGGATCGCGGTGCGCTGCTCGTCCGACAGGTGCAGGATGCCGAAGACCTGCTCGTCGGCCGCCTGGAAGACCGCTCCGCGACGTTGCGGCGTCAGCCGCCGTCGGCGCTCGACCGCCGGGTCGGTCTGGAGGTCACTGACGGTCTCGGTGTCGGGCGGCGGGGCCGGGACGGCCGGGACGGCGGGCGGTGGAGGCGATGGGCGCTCGGCGGGCGCCGGAACGGCTGGCGTCGGGACGACCGGTGCCGCCACCACCGGCGCCGCGATCAGCTCGCTCGGCCCCCTGAGCTCTGCGGGGCGGGCGCGGCGGTGGTGCGCGTGATAGAGCGCGTAGCTCTCGACTCCCAGAATGAGCGGCGCCAGCACGACGGAGCCGACGATGATGACGTTCGAGCGCCCCATGGAGTCCTCAGTGCGAATTGGCGCTTGAACTGTAACGCCGACTTCGGCCGCCGGCGTGGCCAACGCGCGGAACTAGTGATCGACGGCGGCGGTTTCCGCCGGATGCTGACGGCGGACGATCTCGTTGAGGATGTTCCCCAGGTTGTCCTCGGTCATCGACCAGGCCTGGGGAAACTCCTCCTTGGTGTAGACCTGCAGCGCGTTCCGGTAGGCTTCGACCGCCTGCGCCAGGAGGCGATTGCCAGACTCGTCCTCGCGGCGGCGTCCCTGATCCTCGAGCACGGTGCCGAGGTTGTTCTCGGTCATCGCCCAGTCGCGCGGGAGCGACTGTCGCGTGCAGACCTCGAGGGCGCTGTTGAAGGCGCGCACGGCCTGCGCGAGCAGCGCTTCACTCGCCGCCCCTTCGGCCCGGCGACCCTGATCGGCGAGGACGGTGCCGAGGTTGTTCTCGGCGATCGCCCAGTCGCGCGGCGCCTCCTCGCGCGTGAGAACCTCGATCGACATCTGGAAGGCCAGGGCCGACTCGGCGAGCAGCTTGTCTCCCGGCTCCCCTTCGGTGCGCACCCCCAGATCGTCGAGGGCGGTCCCCAGGTTCGCCTCGGTCGACGCCCAATCACGCGGGAGCCGCTCGGGCGTCCGGACCTGCAGCGACTGCTTGTGAGCCTCGACCGCTTGCGCGAGCAGCGCCAGGCTCTTCTCGCCCTTGGCGCGCGTCCCCTGCTCGTCGAGCGCGCCGCCCAGGCTGTCCTCGGTAGTGGCCCACGCGTCGGGTGCGAGCTCGCGCGTGCGGACCTGCAGCGCCTGCTGAAAGGCATCGACGGACTGCGCCAGCAGCTCGTCCCCCTTGCCCTCGGGCGCCCGCTTGCCCTGCTCCTCGAGCACGTCGCCGAGCGTCGCCTCGGTGGCCGCCCACACCGGCGCCGCCCGTTCTCGGGTGGAGACCTTCAGCGCCGCGCGGAGCGCGTCCGCCCCCTGGGTCAAGAGCTCGTCCCCTTTCGTGCCGCTCGTCCGCTTGCCGCGCGCGGCGAGCGCCCGGCCGAGCGCGCTCTCGCCCGCGGCCCAGTCGGCCGGGACCTGTTCGCGGGTGCGAACCTTGAGCGCGAACCGGTACGCGTCGGCCGCGCGGGCGAGGTAGTCGTCGCTCTTGTCGTCGGGCAGGCGCTCCCCCTGCGCCTCCAGAATGGCTCCCAGCTCGATCTGCGTCGCCGCCCATTCGTTGGGAAAACGATCGGCCGTCCGCACCTCCAGCGTCGACTTCAGCGTGTCGGCCGCGCGCGCGAGCAGCTCGTCCCCCTTGGCGCCCGGCGTGAGCGTCGCCTGGTCGACCAGGACCCGACTGAGGTTGGCGGCGCTGGCCGCCCACGCCTCGGGGTGTTGCTCGCGGGTCGACACCTCCAGCGCCAGCTGGATGGCGGCGGCCGCCTGGCCGAAGAGCTCGCGGGCCTGTTTCCCGGTGGCCAGCTTCCCCTCGTCGTCGAGGATGGCTCCGAGGTCGCTCTGCGCGGAAGCCCACTCCTTGGGGAACTCCTCGCGCGTGTAGATCTGGAGCGCGTCACGGCAAGCGGCGGCGCCGCCTTGCAGGTGCGGGGTGGCCGCCGCGGCGGGCTTCCCGGCGGCGAGCTGCTGCTCCGCGCGGGCCACGTCGATCGAAGCCGCTGCCCAGCGGGTGGGATCGTCCTTCTTGTCGAGCTGGGCCAGCACCCGGCGGTACGCCGCCAGCGCCGGTTCGAACTGCAAGCTCAAGAAGTCGGCGTCCGCCTCCTTCTTCAAGAGCTCCCGCATGGCGTCTCCATGCGCGCGCTTCCTGGCCGTGAGCGCCTGCGCTTCCTTCTCGAAGCCGGTCTCCTCGGCGAGGGCCGCCGCGACCGCGGCGTGGGAAAAGCGGGCCGCGTCGGCCAGCTCGTGTCGGACGAACGCCGCCTGGCTCTTCTGGGCCGGCGTGCTCAGGTGGTTGTTCTTCACCTTGGCCGCCCAGCTGTCGACCGCGGCCTTCACCTCCTTGAACGAGAGGCCGTACCGCGTCGCCCAGTCGCGCAGGTAAGGGTCGAGGCGGAGCTGGCCAGGATGCGGATCGTGGCCGATCTGCTCCCGCGCGCGCGCCATCATTCCGCTGACGAGCGTCTCGAGCGCAGGCGGCGAGAGGAATCGCTTGGAGCCGATCGGCACCAGCTGCACCTCCAGCAGGTTCTTGTCGAGATCGGCCGGAACCCGCGCCGCGCCGCCCGACGGCGACCAGAGCCGGTAGCCCTCCTTGTCGGCATCGATCGTGAGCGCGTCGCCCGGTTTCATCTCGGGCGGGAGGATGAGCCAGAAGCGGCCGTCCTCATCGGTCGACGGCGCGTCCTTGGCGCCGCGAACATGCACCACGGCGTCCGCCAGCGGCCGTGGCTTGCCGGGGCGATCGGGAGGCGCCACCACGATCCCTTTGAGGTAGCGCGCATCGGCCGCCCGCGCCTGCTCGGCGGGGGCCACCATGGCGGCCAGAGCAACCGCGCCGGCGACCTTCAACGGGGACCAACAAACAGAGAGCCGCTGGCGTGTCACGCGTTTGAAACCTCGCTGGAAACTCTGGCGCACGCCTCGATGTTGTCCAGACCCAATACGCGACCGGTGATCGGAATCACCGGCCAACCGCTTCCAGGATCACGGAGGGATCGCCCATCGCGCGGCCCTGGCAGATCGCGCGTGTCACCCGTCACGGGCGCGGTATCGTCGGCCGATGAAGCTCCGCCTGCCCGCCCGGGCTCTGGTGATCGCTCTGGCGACGGGCATGATGAGCCTGGCGATGGGCGGCTCAGCCGAGGCGCGGGGCCGGACGCGCAACGTCGTTCTCTTCATCGCCGACGGGTTGCGGCCGTCGTCGCTGAATCCCACCGACGCGCCGACCCTGGTTCGGCTGCAGAAGGAAGGCGTCTTCTTCGCCAACAGCCACTCGCTCTATCCGACGGTCACCACCGCCAACGCCTCGGCGCTGGCCACGGGACATCAGCTGGGCGACACCGGCAACTTCGCCAACACCATTTACAACGGCGCCCGGGTCGTCAACAGCGGGACACCCTTCATCGAGGACGACGAGGTCCTGGCGGAGCTCGACGCTCAGACGGGCGGCAACTACCTGGGCGAAGCGACGCTGCTCGCCGTCGCGCGGGCCCGCGGGTTCAGCACCGCGGCGGTCGGGAAGGTCGGGCCGACCCTGATCCAGGACGTCACGCAGGGCGATCGTTCGGTGAAGATGCCGGCGACGATCTTCATCGACGACCGAACGGGAACCGGGAAGGGGGTGCCGCTCGCTCCGGCGATCGCCACGGCGTTGACCGCCGCGCTCGGCAGCGCGACACCGCCGGCGCGGAACAGCAAGCCGCCGACACCCGAGGACAACGGCTATTCGGGGAGCAGCCAGACGCCGGGGACACGCGTGGCCAACCTTCGCCAGCAGGAGTTCCTGGCCGACGCCGTCACCAAGGTCATCCTGCCCGCCTTCAAGCAGCGGGGAAAGCCGTTCGTGCTGGTGTTCTGGTCACGAGATCCAGACGCCACGCAGCACAACCAGGGCGACAGCCTGGGGGACCTCGCCACCGGCATCAACGGACCGACCTCGCGCAGCGCGATCCACAACGCCGACCAGACCCTGCGCCGCATCCTGGCCGCAGTGGAGGGCGACCCGGCGCTCGCCGAGACGACCGATGTCGTCGTGACCTCGGACCATGGCTTTTCGACCATCAGCCGGCGTGACGTCGACGCCGAGGGGCACCCGTCGCAGAGCCCGTCGACGAAGCGGCGCGCGCCCGACGTTCGCCCGGGTGATCTGCCGCCGGGGTTCGTGGCGATCGACGTCGCCGCGCACCTGGGGCTGAAGCTGTGCGATCCCGACAGAGTGGCGCTGGGAGTCGACGGCCAGTCGGGCTACGCGCCGGTTGGCCCCCAGGAGCACCCGTCGCTGGGGAACGGGCTCATCGGGCCGAGCTGCGTCGTCAAAAACCCGCACGACGGCAAGGTCATCGTCGCGGCGAATGGTGGGACGGACCTCATCTACGTGCCCGACGGCGACGCCGCCCGGATCGCGGAGGTGGCGACGTTCCTTCTCGGACAGGACTACGTCGACGCAATCTTCGTCGATGGCCCACCCAACCTGGTGCCGGGCGCGCTCAGTCTGCGCGACATCAACCTCGCGGGGAGCGCGCTCCTGCCGAAGCCCGCGATCGTCGTCGCGCTCAAGACCTTCAGCCGGGATCCCCGCGAGCCCCTCCGCAGCCAGGTCGACGTCTCCGACACGACGCTGCAACAGGGGCAGGGGGGACACGGCAGCTTCGGCCGCGCCGACGTCACCAACACGATGATCGCCTTCGGGCCCGGCTTCAAACGTGGGTTCGTCGATCGCTCGCCCGCCAGCAACGCCGATCTCCCCGTCACGCTCGCGCACCTCCTGGGCCTCGCCCTGCCGAGCCGCGGACAGTTGCGCGGTCGCGTCCTTGCCGAGGCCCTCGCGGGCGGCCCGCCCGCCGTCAGGGCGACGTGTGGCGAGGCGGTCGCGACGCCGGGCACGGACGGGCTCCGGACGGCTTTGCATTTTCAGATGATGGCGGGCGTCCGTTACCTCGACGCCGCCAGGAAGTTCAGCGGCCCGAGCGTCTGGGGCGACGCCTTCGACGGTCTTCCGTGCAGCCTGCCGAGGCGCGATCTGAAGGCCACCACGAAGCACTGACGGCGGGGCTCACGGCGCGCTCACCTCGCTCGCCACGGACCCGGTGTCTGTTCCGGCGTCCTCCGGCGGTGCCTGGAAGTCCGCTCCCAGACTGGAGTCGAAGTTCTCATCGATGGGCGGCGTCTGGTCGCATCCGACAAACGCGACGACGGCGCCGCCGAGCGTGAGCCCCAGGATGACGATGCTCACGCGAAGGGTCGACAGCTTCCGAGACATCACGACTCTTCAGGATTGCGAGGGACGTGCCAGCCGGCAGACCCAGCTCCGGCCATCTCTACCCATCTCCTGGCCCCCAGATCTTCGGCGGCCGCGGCCGGGTCACCAGCGACCACCGCCGATCTGACACCAGACGCGCCGGGGGTGGAGACGATCTGGCAGCGCGATCGGGCGTAAAATATGTTCTGCTGTCCCGGACGTGGTGCGAGGTCGATGAGAGTACGTCGCATCGCGCTTCTGCTCGCAGCTCTGCCGTCGACACTGGTCCTCGCATGCGAGCGCCAGCCCGGCCCGCCGATCGCCACCGGCCGGGCGGTCCGGGAGGCGGGCGTCGACGGCGAGTGGGATCGCGGCCCGTCGCGCGCCGACGCGTCTGCCGTCGACCGGTCAGGACGGGACGCCGGCCGCCGCGATGCGCTTCTGGACGCGGCACCGGCTGACGCGGCACCGGCTGACGTGGCCTCGGTCGACGCGGGGCCGGTCGACGCGGCAGCCCTCGACGCCGCGCGCGGGGACGCGGTCAGCGACGCGGGCTTCGTGTTGCTGGGCGCGCCTCTGGTGTTCGCGCCCACGCCGCGTGGGTTCGGGCTCAGCGTCGTGCTGCGCTCGGGCGATCCCACCTCGCTCGCGCTGCGGGTGCGCGACGAGGAGCTGGCGGCCTGGTCGGTCCTGGGACCGCCGCTGTCGCCGGCGGTCGACATCGCCCAATGGACGGTGGACGGTCTCGCGCCGGGCCGCCGCTACGTCTACGAAGTTTCCGCACCAGGCGCCGCCGGTCAAACGGGCCCGGCAGGCTCGTCGGTTCCGCTCGATCCCGCTCTCCTTCTTTACAGTGGGAGTGCCGTCACGGCGCCGGCCCCGGGGACGCCATTCAGCTTCGCCCTCATCGCCGACACGCACATCGAGCCGCGCGATCCGGTTCCGCCCGACGACACCGTGAGCGACGACTTCTACGGGACGATGGAGACCACGCTGCGCGCTGTCACGGCTGAGGTCGCCGCTGCCAAGCCGGACTTCGTGATCAACTTGGGCGACATGCTCGACTACCACCTGTTCGGGTTCAATGCCCCGCCGCCCGACGCCTCCTGGGCGCGCCTCGGTTATCTCAACTACCGCCGGCTGCTGGGCGACACCGTCGGGAACGCGGCGCACTTTCCGGTCATCGGCAACTGGGACGGCGAGAGCGGTTGCAACACGCCCGATGAGATCGCGCGCTCGATGAGCCAGCGCCTCCTCTATGCGCCGGGCCCGGGGCCCGACACCTATCCCGAAGGGGGGAGCGCCAACGGCGACTACTACGCGTTCACCTGGGGCGACGCCCTGTTCATCGTCCTCAATGTCATGACTTACACGCCGACCTGCCACCTCCTCGGCAGTGGTTCCGGGCAGGCCGACGACTGGACGCTGGGCGCCACCCAGCTGGCCTGGCTCGATCAGACCCTGGCCCAGGCGAGCTCGAAATGGCGCTTTCTCTTCATTCACCACACGGTCGGCGGCGCCGCGGGCGACGCGGACGATGCGGCCTACGGACGGGGCGGGGGACAGGCCGCCTACGTCGGCGAGCAGGCGACGATCCACGCCATGATGTTGCAGTACGGCGTGCAGGTCTTCTTCTACGCCCACGACCACGTCTTCACCGACATGGTCGTCGACGGCATTCACTATCTGCTGCCGGGGAGCGCGGGCGCGCCCTGGAAGTTCGATTCATCCGAGACCGGTTACACCCACTACTGGCCGGACTCGGGATACGCCCGCGTCCAGGTGACGCCAGAGCGTACGGAGATCGATCTGGTCTCCATCGACGGCGACATGCTGGAGGGGCTGACCCTGCCGTAGGCAGCGGCCGCCAGCATGAAGATGACGGTCACGATGAACAGGATTTCGCTCGCCCTGCTCTTCGGAGGTCCGCTCCTGGTTGCGGTCGGCTGTAGCTCGAGCGGCGGATCGGGGGGGCCAGCTGGAAACTGGGGCGCCGGCGGAAGCGCGAGCGGTGGGACGACCGGCACCGGGGGAGCCGTCGTCGTCCCCATGCCGATCGACGCCGGCACGGGCGGCTGCACCTTCACCGGGACCTACGCGGTGAGCCCGGTGATCTCCACCGTCGGGATCGTCACCTTCGCGACGTTGCTCCCCAACCCGACGGAGGCGCACATCGACTTCGGCCTCGACACCTCCTACGGCATGACGGCGCCGGTCGACCTCACGCAACCCGGCTATCGAACGTTGCTGCTCGGCATGAAGCCCTCGAAGACCTACCACTTCCAGCTCTCGGCGAGCTCGGCCACCGACGGCGGCGTCCTCACCTGCACCAGCGGCGACCTCACGCTCATGACCGGCGCGGCGCCCAACGGGATGCAAAACCCGACGATCACCACGAACGACGCCAGCGCGCTGTTCGGCGGATTTCTCGTCACCGGCCAGTACAACCAGGTGATCATCGGCGGAACTTCGGCGGGCGCCCCGGCGTTCATCCTCGACAAGGACGGCACCTACGTCTGGTGGTACACGGTCGTCGGCAGCGACGCCACCGGGGTCACCATGAGCTACGACGGCAACTACATGTGGATCAACAGCGTGAACGTGCCGAGCCACATCGCCAAGGTGCACCGGGTGTCGATGGACGGGTTGATTGACGAGGACCACTCGGACGAGTTCGCGGGCCTCAGCCATCAGCTCACGGTGCTGCCGGACGAGACGGTGGCCTTCTACGCCTACGGCACGAACGGCTGTGACGACATCAAGCTGCGCGCGCCGGACGGCACGGTCACCACCGTCGTCAACGCCCAGACCGCGCACGGCGGGACCGACGCCTGCCACGTCAACGCGATCTTCTACTCTCGCCCGGACGACACGCTGGTCTTCGGCGACCTCGACAACAACTGCCTCACCAAGATCACGCGAACCGGGACCACCGTCTGGGTCTTGAACGGCGGCGTCGACACCGGGCCCACCAGCTCGTTCAACGGCGGGGGCCTGGTCTGGCGCGGCGGCGAGCATGGCTTCCACATTCTCGGCCTCGACGACTTCGTCATCTTCAACAACAACGCGATTGCGCCGGCGGCGAGCAAGGTCAGCTGGGGCGCGGCCGCGGGAGACGGCACCGGCTCGTTCGGGATCGAGATCAAGCTCGACCTCACGGCGATGACGGCGACGCGGACCTGGGCCTACCAGGCGGTCGGGCTCGACGACAGCGTCCTCGGCGACGCCCAGCGCCTCCCCAACGGCAACACCATGATCGACTTCTCGACGAAGGGATCGATCCAGGAGGTCGACGCCAGCGGCAACCTCCTGCAGGAGATCAAGACGACCACGAATTTCGGCTACCTGCAGAAGCGCGCCACGCTGTATGGTCCACCTCCCAGGTAGCGCCGGAGCGTCCGCGGCCGCGCTCCGTTTTTGACAGAGCTCTTACCGGAAGACTGGAAACGACCACCTCGCCGCAGCGTGGCGGTGTCCCTGTCTACCGACACAGGACACGTGTCTACCAATACCGGGAAAAGTGACGGTTTTCGAGCCGGTTTCCGTAAAGGCCGTCACTGCTTCCCATATCCAATGATGAATTGGGAAAGGGGTTCGTCTATGCGCGTGTCTCCGCCGGTCCTCTTATTCGGTTGTCTTCTCTCGGTCGGCATCGGCTGTGCCAAGGGCGAATTCATCGTGACGGGCGTTTACGGCGACACGGGCGGCTCCAGCGCGACCGGCGGCTCCTCGAGCGGAGGGAGCAACGGCGATACGGGCGGCAGCCCCGGCACCGGCGGCAACCGCAGCGGCACGGGCGGCAACGTCAGCACCGGAGGCGCGACGGGGACTGGCGGCAGGGCAACGGGCGGCAGCAATGGGACCGGCGGCAGCTCGTCGACGGGCGGCAGCATCGGGACCGGCGGCAGCATCGGGACCGGGGGCAGCCCCGGGACGGGCGGCAGCGGCACCGGGACCGGCGGCACCACCACCAGCTGCACCATCACCCCGAGCGCCTCGCCCAGCAGCAAGATCCCGACGGTCGGCATCGTGACCTTCACGACCACGCTGGCCAGCCCGACCTCCGCGAGCATCAAGTTCGGGCTCGACACGAACTACGGCATGACCGCCCCGGTCGACCTCACGCAGACGAACTACCGGACGCTGCTGCTCGGCATGAAGGCCTCGAAGACCTACCACTACCAGGTCACCGTCACCAACAGCAGCGGCAGCTGTACCAGCGCTGACCAGATGATCACCACGGGTGCCAAGCCGAACGGCGGTGGACTCCCCACTTTGACCATCACCACCAACAACAAGGCCGCGCTCTGGGGTGGCTTTCTGGTGATTGGCTCGTACCAGGGCGCGACGAATCAGTCGTTCATCCTCGACGCCGACGGCGACTTCGTCTGGTGGTACTCCGACGGCAGCGACGGCTGCGGGACCCGGATGAGCTACGACGGCAACTACATGTGGATCAACAACGGCAACGTTCCGGCAATGACCGGCACCACCCACGTGCACCGGGTGACGATGGACGGGTTGACCGACACGGACCTTTCGACACCGTTCAACAACATGAGCCATCAGCTGACGCCGCTCCCGGACGGCAGCGTGGCCTTTTACGCCTCCGGATCGAACGGCTGCGACGACATCAAGATCTTCCCCGCCAACGGCACCGCGAGCAGCACGGCGACCACGGTGACGAACGCGCGGACGGCGCACGGCGGAACCGGCGCCTGCCACGTCAACAACATCGAGTACTCGCAGTCGGATGACACGCTGGTCTTCTCGGACCTCGACAACGATTGTCTGACCAAGGTCTCGAAGACCACCGGCGCGATGGTCTGGGTCCTCAACGGGAACACCATGGGGATCACCAGCACCTTCACCGGCGACCTGTGGAGCGGCGGCGAGCACGGATTTCACATGCTCTCTCCGACCGACATTCTGCTCTTCAACAACAATGACAGCGGCAGCAGCTCACAGGCCCTCGAGCTGACGCTCGATCTCACCGGGAAGAAGTCGACCAAGAAGTGGTCGTATGCCCCCAACCCCGGGATCCAGGTGCAGGTGCTGGGCGACGTGCAGCGGATGACCACCGCGGGGCCGAGCGGGGCCGGCAACGGCAACACCATCGTCGACTTCGGAACGGGAGACACGCTTCAAGAGGTCGACTCGAGCGGAACCCTGCTCCAGCAGATCAAGAGCCAGTATCCATTCGGATTTATGGAAAAGCGCGCCTCGCTTTACGGACCACCGACGAGGCAATGACGAGGTAGAGTGGCGCCTGTTCCCTTCTCTTTCCGCGAGGTCTTCTCGATGAGCCGAGCCCGATCGTTCCTTTGCGCCGCCGTCGCCTTGTTGTCCTCGATGACGTTCTCCTGTGGGAGCAGCAGCAGCAGCAGCAGCTCCCAGAGCGTGACCTGCACCGACGGGACGATCATCGCGAACCCAGCCAACGACTACAGCTTCTCGAGCTCGCTGATGCTCCACCCGGTCAGCGTCAAGCCGTTGTCGGACCTGACGTTCAACTGGGGCAGCGTCACCAAGGACTTTCTCGGGCAGCCGGTCAACGCCCAGACCGACCTGAACGCGATCTTCCTGTTGCTGGTGAACCTGCCGGCGGCGACGTTCGAGAAGCAGCTGAACAACGATTCGTTCTCCACCTCGTCGATTGTGATCCCGGGGCCCCCGCCCAGCTTTCTGCCGACCGGCGGCGTGACCACGACGACCCTCTACGACAACTTCATCAGCGCCAACGGGCCGGTCGACTCGACCATGGCTGCGATGTACCTCGACGCCACGACCTACACGCCGAGCAACTCCACCTTCGTGATCGCGGCGCAGACCGGAACGAGCATGATCGGGACCGGGATCCGGATGTTGCAGTCCTTCGAGCTCGATCCTTCGTCGACCAACACCACGGTCAACCTGACCAACACCTCGACGACGCTCACCTACTCGGCGGATCTGCACAGCCTTCACCCGACCGGGGTTCCCGCGGGAACGGCCGCCCTCTCCCTCGACTGGACCACGCTGTCGACCAACGGGCTCGGCGAGACCCTCTCCGACGACGGCAGTCCCGGAACCGTCCCCAGGACGAACATCGGGAACGCGATCGTCGGCCACTACACCCAGACGCCCTCGCAGCTGGAGAGCCAGTTCCTCGACCTGCAGACCATCGCGACCGACCTCTACAAGGCCGACATCCCCTCCGGGACGGTGCTCGATTTCACGACGCTGAAAGACGGCTCGGGCAACAGCTTTCCGGGCGTCGACGCGTCGGGGACCTGGCTGGTCGCCCTCATCTGCACCAACTGCCGCAACCCGGCGCCGTACTACCTGACGATCCTCGAGCCGGCCGCGCAGCCCTGCGCGAAGTAACGGCCACCGCCGCCGCCCGGAGCTCCGCAGGCGTGGTGCCGCCGCCGGGAGCTCAGGCGACGTTGCGGCTCGCCGCCGGCTCCGCCAGGGCGGGCGCCTTCTGACGCCGCAGGAAGCGCGGTGTGACCATCAGGATCACCGCCGGTAGAAACGCCACCGTCGCGGCGCTGCTGGTCACCATGGTGAGCGCGACCAGCACGCCGAGGAGGACGTGGACCTTGAAGAAGGAGAGCGTCAGGCAGAGATAGCCGCCCGCCACGGCGCTGGCCACGTAGGCGATGGCCTTGCCCGAGGTGGTCAGCGCGGTGGCGGTCGCTTCGCGCAGATCGCCGGTGCGCTGGAACTCCTCGCGGACCCGGAAGATGAAGTAGACGGCGTAGTCGGCGCCGATGCCGACGGCCATGGCCGAGATGGCAGCCGTCCCCATCGACAGCAAGATGCCGGTCCAGCCCATGAGGCCCAGGTTGACCAGCGCCGCGGTGGCCAGCGGCAGCAGCACCAGGAAGCCGCCTGCCAGCGAGCGCAGAAGGATCGAGGTGATGACCACGACCAGGATCGAGATCTGGATCAGATTGATCGTCTTGCCGTGCACCATCGTCTCGTTGAGCGCGATGGCGTTGGTGACGCCGCCGCCGACGCGCGCGGTGACCGGCAGGCCGGAGAAGAGGCGGTCGGCCTCGGCCTGGGTGGCCACGGTCATCCGCTTCATGGCCCGGAAGTCGTCGGTCTTCAGATAGGCGGTGATGACCGCGTGCTCGAACGGCCGGTCGACGAAGTGGGAGAGATCTTCCTCGTCGCCCCCCATGGCGTAGAGCAACAGGTACTGGGCGACGCCCTGGGTGGTGTCGGGAAGCTTGCCGCCGCCGCTGCCGTCGACGGCCAGGCTGATCTGCTTCAGCAGATCGACGATCGACACCACCTTGCCGACGGGGAGTGGCTGGTGCGCGATGAAGACGCCGAGTTGGTCCATCCGCCTCAGAACCTCGGGGTTCTTGATGACGTCGGGCGTCTCGCCCGACACCAGCACCTGGATGACGCGCGTCCCCGCCAGGCGCTCGTCCGCCATGCGGAAGCCGTGGACCGGCGCGTTGCGCTCGAAGAACTGCGCCGCCAGGTTGTTGCCAGCCTCGAGGCGGGTGACGCCGATGAGCGCCACGATGATCAGACCGCAGAAGACCCAGACGATGGGCCGCTCCTTCCCGGTCCGCACCAGCGTCGCCAGCTTTTCGAGGATCGGGTCGAAGTACTCCTCGCGCTTCTCGCGTTCGGTCTGGTGCGCCGACGGCGGAGACATCAGGACGCGGATGGCCGGGATGAAGGTCATCTCGACGGTCAAGGCCGCGATGATCCCGAACGCCGTGCAGAGGCCGAAGTTCTTGATGGTGGGGAGCCCGAACGTCGCCAGCGAGCCGAAGCTGAGCGCCGCGATGGTCCCGGCCGCCAGCATGACCAGGCCGACCTTGGTGGTCGCCTCGATGACCGCCAGCCGGTTGTGCTCCTGCGGCGACAGATCGGCCCGCGCGCCCTGCAGACGGTTGTACTCCTCGTAGTAGCGCTTGAGGATCTGCACCGAGTGGCCGGCGCCAATCGCCAGCAGCAGGATCGGCGTCATGATGTTCCAGGGGTCCATCGGCGCGTGGATGAGCCCCATCAGGCCGAGCGCCCAGACGACGCCCATGATCGCGGTGACGAGGGGGATGATCATCCCCTGCAGCGTGCGGAAGGCGCGGTAGTGCAGGTAGCCGATCATCGCCAGCGCCAAGACGAAGAGGAGGGCGACGCGCCGGGTGTAGACCAGCAGCCAGTGAAGGACGGTCGGCGCGCCGGCGGCGACGATCTCCAGCCCCGGCACCCGCTCGGGCGCCAGAATCTCCTCCAGGCGGTCGTAGAGGAAGCGCGAGCCGCCGGCCTTCTCGAAGTCGCTGAAGTCAGCCAGCACCGAGGTCGCGCGGCCGTCGTCGCTGACGAAGAGGCTGGTCAGAAAGCCATTCGCCTTGACCCGCTCCCGGAAGGCCGCCACCTCGGCGTCGGTCTGGGGGACCTTGTCGGCGAGCGGCGTGATCTCCAGCGAGTCGGTCGAGCTGTGGATGTCCTTCACCCGTGACGACATGAGCGACAGGACACTGCCGGTCTTGATGCCAGGGAGCTTCTCCAGCTTCTCGGTGACCCGCTTCACCCTGCCGAGGATGTCGGGCGTGTAGACCGTTCCCGACTCCGGATAAAAGCCGATCACCGTCATGTACTTTCCGCCGAAAAGCTTCTCGATCCGCTTGCCGGTGATCACCAGCGGATGTCCGGGCGGGATCTGGGCGTCGACGTCCAGGAGGACGTGTAGCCGGGTCATGGAGAAGCCGAGCGCCAACGTCACCAGCGCGACCAGCGCGATGACGAGCTTGGGCCGGCCGACGATCGCGGTCACATAGCGGCGCAGCATGGTCAGCGCTTCTCCAGCAGCGAGCGGATCAACGGCTCCCGCGTGTCGCTCTTGGGGGCGAAGTAGCTGGCCATGACCACCCGCCGCGCCCCGGCCTCGCGCTCGGTGAGGTCGAGCAGCACCTGCCCACCCGCCGAGAGGACGACGGTTCGAAGGGCGTCGGGGCTGACGGCGTAGATGAGGCGGTCACCTTTTTGATACCCGCGCTCCTGAAGCGGGGCGAACCACTGAGGGATTCCGTTGCTGACCCGCTGCTCGATGTCGCGGCCGATGAGCCCGGCCTCGCGCGCCAGCTCCAGGTTGTCGCGCACGACACCGATCCAGCGGTTGAGCGGGACGTCGCGCACGAACTGCATCTGCACGATGGCGTGCGGGGCGGCGATGGCCGCCGCGGCGAGCTGGGCGTCGAGCGGATAGGAGTACGCCTGTCCCCGCGCCAGCTCGGCGAAGTGGGCCTGGGTCGGCTTGTCGACGCGCACGTCGACGGTGGCGACGTCGATCTTGAGCACCGTCTTCTGCAACAGCATGTGCATCGATGAGTACGGACCTTGCGCCAGCTCCGGCGAATCGAGCGAGGGGAGGGCACCCCCCGCCATCAAGGCGGGGGCCAACAGCACGGCCGCCAATCCAGTGGCGGCAGCGAAGGACCTGTGCGGGATGCGTGACATGTCTTCTCCTTACCTGTCCTTACTTGCCAAACCTGCAGATGAGGGCCAGCGAAACGAGGTGAGAGGTGGCGGCGAAGGTGCCGGCGTTGACGTTACAGGCGTTCGGATCGGAAGCGGGGGCGGTGCAGGCGCCGCCAGGGGTCTGCTGGTAGACGCGGGCGTCCGCCTCGGCGACGGTGACGCTCGGTTGATAGCGCAGCTGGTAGGTGAGGGCCACCTCGGCGCGCCCCAGCAGCAGCGAGGCGCCCAGTGCGGCGCCAAGCTGCGCCCCGGCCGGAAAGTCGACGTTGGAGTACGCCGCCGGTGACGCTGCCGTCTCGTAATAGACGCCGGCGCGCAGCGTCCAGCGCTCGGGCACCAGGTTGAAGTCGCCGCCCAGCTTGACGCTGAAGACGTCGTTCCACTGCTTGGGGACGGTGATCGTCCCGATCGGCACGTGCTGGCTTCCAGCGGTGGCGACCAGCCCGTTGCTGTCCACGGTGAAGGCATTGGCGCGCGACCAGGTCTCGTACTCGACGTCCAGCTCGAGGTCGAACAGCTCGCGTCCGCCGGTTTGGTGTCGGTAGCGTCCCCCGGCGCGCACCATGAGCGGCAGCGGCAGCTTGACGGTCACATCTCTCGCCGAATCCGGGGCGCCCCCGTTCCGCGCCGTGGTGATGCTGGGGAGCACCTTCGTACCGTCAGCGTTGAAGGCCAGACCGGTGAGGTCGAGCGTGCTGTGGGTGACGATGCTTGCTGGAAGAATCTGCCCGGCCAGCCCAAATTCCAGCGACGGCGTCGGGCGGAGCCAGGCGCCCACGATCGCGTTGAAGGTGGCCCAGTCCGAGCCGCTCGTCTGCGCCAGTATGTCTTCCGTGCTCGACACGGGGTTGGCGGCGCCCGGGGCCGGATTGGCGTTGATCACCAGCGAGTAGTCGAGCCGCGGGACGGTGATCCACTCCAGCGTCACCCCGACACCGAACAGATCGTGGTACTTCCAGGCGGCGCTGGCGGCGACATCGAGGATGATCGCCTGGCGGTTCACCATCATGTAGCGCTGGCCGCCGTCCTGCGGAAACTGCTCCCGGCTGATCCCAGGCGGCGCGAAGGCGGCCAGCGCAAAGGCCCAGTCCCGCAGGCCGAGGCGCGATGAGCCGCCGATGAAAGGGAGGGCCGCCTGCCAGGGGGTCCCGTTGTGGACCTTGGCGAAGGTGGTGGGCTGCGTGGGGGTGGGGCTCTGTCCGTAGTCGATCGTCGGCGCGCGCGTGTAGTCGTAGCTGTTGTAGGAGAACTGGTTGCCGATCTGAATGGTCGACTCGTCGAGATCGGCCAGCCCGGCGGGGTTGATGCTGACCGCCGTGACGTCGTCAGCCCGGGCCACGAAGGCCCCGCCGCGGCCGGCGGCGCGAGGGCCGAGCGCGCCCTGATAATAGCCGCCGTCGGCGAGCGCCGGTGAGGCGACCGCCGCCGTCAAGAGCAGCGTCGAGAGTCCTGCGCGAGACTTCAAAGCCCTCTACTGGGGCTGGAGAATGGAGAACACCACCGGCGCCGGGACCGAGCAGGTGCTGCAGAGGACCGCGACGGCGTAGGTGCCGCTGGTGTCGGTGAAGCCCGGGAACGTCCCGCCGCTCACCGGGGTGCTCATGAGGTCGATGTACTCCTGACCGGGCGGAACGGCGTAGGTGTAGAGCGCGGTCGCGTCCTGCTCGATGTTCAGGAAGTCCGCCTGAATGTCGGCGGGCTGCTTCCCCTGGAAAAATCCAACCTCGACCTTGTCGAGCGTGGTCACCGAGAAGTCGAGTGGCTGGCCAAAATTGTCCTTGGTGACCTGGCTCCAGTCGATCTTCCAGGGTCCGGCGGCGGGGATCGCGACAGGCGTGTTCAGCGTGGGGGTGAAGGAGAGGAAGTTGCTGGTGCCGCAGGGGTTGGGCGCGGTGACCGTCGTGTTGACGGAGGTCGCCGAGGGCGAAAGGAAGACCATCGACTGAGCGCCGACCCCGATCACCGTTCCGCTGGTGAAGAGCATGAGGTACTGGGTACCGGCCGAGACCACGTAATCGGTCGCCGGCACCAACTTCGGTTGCCCGTAGGAGAAATCCGAGAGCATCGCGGAGGTGGCGCCCTTGGTGTGGAACTCACGGTAGGTGGTGACCTCCGTCGACGTCAGCTGTCCCTTGGCCAGCTTGTCCTCGACCGCGCTCTGGGTCATGTTGCCGATCCGCAGGAACGCGACGTTGTCGATCGGCAGCGCCGTGTGGCAGAGCAGATCCTGGGTGATGCCGTCCCAGGAGATCGACAGATCGACGCCGGCCGTCGTCTCCACGGTCGGGATCGTCAGAGTGCTGGTCGACGAATAATTATTCGCGTCCTTGATGATCACATTGCCGACGGGGCCCGTCGTCCCGGCGGGGCTGCTGGAGCCGCAGGAGGCGGCCAGCGCCAGGGTGAGGAGAGCGGCGACAGGGTGGCAGGAGGTGCTCGATTTCATCCGGCGGATTAAAACGTAAAGCGGCTCCGCCGTCGACCCGATCGACATCCGCGAGACACAATTCACGCTTTTGAAGATCGGCTCACGCAATCGACCGGTGCACGCTGATTCCATTTCCGTGAAGGGCGATGGAATCTCCTGTCGCGTCAGCGGAATTACCGTCGGTGCGCTCCGCAAACGATCGCCGGCAATTGAATAGACAAACGCGGCAATCGAATAGACAGATGCCGCGGATTTTTTTGGCGCGCCACTCAACGAGCGTTGTTTGATCTCGAAGCGGGCGACGCCTGTGTGCTACCGTGACGTTCCTCTCTCCCCTTCTGGATCCCGGTAGCTGTTCTTGAGCCTGCCTGAATTGCATCTGTCGAAGCCGGGCGTGGCGTTGCCCGCGACGGCCGTCGACAACGCCGAAATCATCCGACGCGTCCGCGCGCGCTTCAAAGGGAGCGAAGCGGAGTTCTCGGTGATTGCCTCGGCCATCGAGCACGTCTTCGGCCTCTGCAAGACGCGGGTGCGCTACCTCGAGCCCGACGAGCGGCAGGGAATCGTGGCCGACTATGCGGTGCGGGCGGCGCAGGACTGCCTGGCGGTCAACGGCGTCTCGCTCGAGGAGGTCGACCTGGTGATCTGCGGCGGGATCGCCCGTCAGTACTTCGAGCCAGCGACGGCCATGGAGGTCGCCGCCA
Organism: uncultured Pseudomonadota bacterium; assembly: GCA_963847705.1. Taxonomy (GTDB): domain Bacteria; phylum Myxococcota_A; class Polyangia; order Fen-1088; family Fen-1088; genus JADGRB01. The sequence continues at coordinate 437,968 of CAWKBC010000027.1, forward strand.
AGCTCGGCCTCAAGAAGACGCACGCCTTCGACGTCACCGCGGCCTGCGTCGGCCACCTGGAAGCCATCCAGACGGCGGCCGGGTACCTGGCGCTTCATCCCAATTACCGAACCGCGTTGGTCTGCACGGCAGAGCTCTCGGGCCCGTTCCTGAGCTACGACATTCAGACTGTCCGCGACCTGCAGATGAAGACCGCGGGGTTGACGATCGGCAACGCGGCGGCCTGCATGCTGGTGCGCCGGATTCCATTTCCGGAAGGCGGAGTCCGGTTGATGGCCATCAACACCTTCACGGCGCCCGACCATTGGCACCTTTGTCAGGTGCCGATCGGGGGCACGTTGGTCTCTTCTTCGGTTGAGCTGATGAGGCTCGGCAAGTACATTCCCCCCTGGGTCACGGAGCGTCTGGGCGCGCTCGGTCTGAAGCCCGACGACATCGCCCACTACGTCTTTCATCAACCGAGCGAGATCATGGTGCGCAAGATCTTCGACGACATCGGTGTCGATCAGACAAAGGGCGTCTACACGCACGCGCGCTACGGCAACACCGCCAGCGCCAGCGTCGGGGTGACCTATCGGACCCTTCTGGAAGAGCGGGCGTTGAAGCGCGGCGAGAAGATCGTCCTCGGCAGCGCGGCGGCCGGCTACTCGATGGTCATGGCCACAGGCGAGTGGACCGGGTCGGCTGGCAAAAACGCTGACAAGATCGCCGGCAAGATCGCGCAATAGACCGGCGATGAAACTCTCCGTCAGCGTCGCGTTGCTGATCTGCTGCGCAGGGGCGCGCGTCGCGCGAGCGGACAGCGACGGCGGCGCGCCGCCCAGCGAGGCGACGCCACCGCCGGCAGCGCCCGCGGGTGAACAACCGACCGTCGAGCCGACCGCCGACCCGGGTGGGGGGCTCTTCGAGCAGAGCAACGCCGCCGCTGCGGCGGCGCCGGGTGCGGGCGCGGCGCCGGCCCCCACGGCCGTCGGACCGTTCACCCTCACGGGGTACGTGCGTGGCGACATGTTCGCCGGCAAGGTCTCGGGGCAGGACGCCGCCGAGCTGAAGGCCGGCTACGGCGAGCTGGATCTGACGCTGCGAACTGCGAAGGAGACCTACGGCGACGGCTTTGCCGAGGCGCGCATCCGGTATGGTCTGCAGGCCGACGGCCTCCAGGCGACGGTCGTCGACCTGCGCGAGGCCTACGTCAACACCTACCTCGGCCCGCTCGACCTGCGCATCGGCCAGCAGATCATCGTCTGGGGGCGCGCCGACGCGCTCAATCCGACCAACAACCTGACCCCGCTCGACTTCCGCATTCACTCGCCGATCGAGGACGATATTCGGATCGGCAACGCCGGCGCGCGCGCGTTCCTGCGCTTCGCCCCCTTCCGCCTGGAGGGGGTCTGGATGCCGCTCTACCTGCCGACCGAGCTGCCGGCGGTGCAGCTCCCGCAGTACGTCTCGTACGGGGCGCCGCTCTTCCCGTCGCTCAATCTGAAGGACGGGACGGAGGCGGTCCGTCTCCACCTCGAGCTGCCCGCCATCGAGATGTCCGTCTCGTACCTCCACGGCTTCGCGCCGCTTCCCGGGCTTTCGCCGACGCCGAACGGGATCACGTTGACGGCCGCCGACGACGGAACGCCGAGCACCACGACTCCGCCGTCGATCCTGGTCTCGCGCACGGCCTACGAGCAGCAGGTGCTGGGCTTCGACTTCTCGACCTCGCTGGGTGAGGTCGCCACCCTCCGCGGCGAGGCGGCCTACCGGCGCCCCTACAACTGGGCGGTGCCCGCCGACCATCACATCGCCTACCCCGACGTCCAGTACACCGTCGGCGCCGACCACACCTTCGGCTCGCTGAGCGTCATCGTGCAGTACATGGGTCGCTACGTCTTCGACTGGCAGAAGCAGAGCGGGCCGGCGATGGTGCTCGATCCTGCGGTCCTCCCGATGGAGGCGATGGCGAACCTGAAGTTCGTGAGCGACATCGTCAACGCCACCCTGGCCAAGCAGAACCAGATCCTCTTCTCGCAGACCGCGCAGCTCCAGCACCTGGGGACGCTGCGCTTCGAGTGGCTGGCGCTGCACGAGACGTTGTCGATCTCGTCGCTCTGCCTCTACAACTTCACCACGCGCGAGTGGCTCATCACCCCGCGCATCGGCTACCGTCTGTCCGACGCAATCACCATGTATGCCGGCGCGCAGGTCTTCCACGGGCCGGCCGACACGCTGTTTGGCATCATCGACGCCCAGCTCTCCGCCGGCTACGCCGAGCTGCGCTACACCTTCTGACCACCAACGAGGACGCCACCATGCACACCCGCCGCTTCCTGTTCGCCCTGTTCGCCTTGCTGCTCTCCGGGACGGCGCAGGCGGACAAGGGCCCCTCGGCCCGCGAGATCATGGACAAGGTGACCACCACCCGGAAGCTCGACGGCTCGGAGGCGGTCATCAAGATGACCGTCTTCGGTGAAGGCGGGCAGGCGCGCGAGCGCGAGATCTCGATGGCCACCAAGCTCTACGACGGCGGCAAGACCGAGAAGCGCATCTACCGCTTCCTGTCGCCGGCCGACGTCCAGGGGACGGGGATCCTGGTCTACGACTACGAAGCCAAGCCGGACGACGTCTGGATCTACCTGCCCGCATTGCGCAAGACGCGACGGGTGGTCAGCACGCAGCGCGCGCAGAGCTTCATGGGGAGCGAGTTCTCGTACGGCGATCTGAACATCCCCTCGCTCGACGACTTCAACTACACGCTGGTGAAGGAAGAGGAGTCGGGGGGCGAGCCCTGCTACGTCATCGACCTGGCGCCGAAGACCAAGGAGATCGCAGAGGCCGAGGGCTATTCGAAGAAGACCTACTGGGTGAGCAAGGCGAAGATGGCGGTCGTGCGGGGGCTCTACTACGACAAGGACGGCAAGCTGCTGAAGGAGCTCATCGCCCAGGACATCAAGCTGCTCGACCCCAAGAACAAGCGGTACCGGGCGATGCACATGGAGATGGTCAACAAGCAGAACGGCCGCAAGTCCGTCTTCGAAACCAAGAAGGTCACCTTCTCCCCCAGCACCAAGGACGACTACTTCACCACCGCCTACCTCGAGCGCAGCTGACCGCCCCACCCGAACTCGCATCAGCTCCGCCTCGCTCGCTCGCTCGCGGATTTCGTTCCGCTCGGTTTTACTTGGGGGCGGCGGGGGCCGGGTGACTCCTCGGCCTGCGCACCTGAAAGGTTGGAATCGTCGGGCGGAACAACAGAGCCGCCCTCCTCAGCTCCGGCCGAGGAGTCACCCGGCCCCCGCCGCGCGCGCGTTCGACCTCGGCTCCACTGCGCCAGCCTCCACCCGCCGGTCTTGCCGTCCGTCTGGCCGTCGTTTGTCCCGTCGGTCTTGCCGTCCGTCTGGCCGTCGTTTGTCCCGCCGGTCTTGCCGTCCGTCTGGCCGTCGTTTGTCCCGCCGGTCTTGCCGTCCGTCTGGCCGTCGTTTGTCCCGTCGGTCTTCCCGTCCGTCGTCGCGGGCCTCCGGGCGGAGAGGAGCGTTGTTCCGAGGCAAGCGGGAGGGACGGGGATTCGGTCGGCCGGAGCTGAGTCGGGCGGCTCTGTCGTTCCGCCCGACGATTCCAACCTTTTAGGTGCGGAGGCCGACCGAATCCCCGTCCCTCCCGCCCCCGCCGAAGAGTTGAGCGGAGCGGAGTGGAGCGGAGCTGAGCGGAGCGGAGTCCAGCGGAATTGAACGGAGCCCCGCGAGGCTGGGTCAGCGGGCGGAGGCGGGGGCGGGTGCCGGGGCCGAGGCGGGGAGGTTCAGCGGGGGAAGGAAGGTGTCGTAGAAGAAGGCGCAGTCGCGCCGGATCTGTTCCTCGGTGAGGCCGAACTTCTCGAGGTCGTACTTGTGCTCCGACTCGTACTGGCGCTGCTTCTCGCCGCGCTTGGCGATGGTGGCGCGCAGCTTGGGCGTCATCTCGTGGCCGAGGAACTCGCACATCTCGTCCATCATCCCCTCGAAGTCGGCCATCATCCGGTCGTAGCGGACGATGAAGACGCGCTTCTTGTCGATGAGGCCGCCGGTCCAGTCCTCGTGGAACTTCTGCAGCAGGAGAACCCAGGCCTTGTACATCCGGTCGAGCCAGCGCTTGCGCACCGGCTCGGGCAGCGACCAGAACCCCACCGCGCGATCGAGCACCCCGATGACCAGGCTCATCGAGCTGGGGATCACCGACAGCGGATCGCGCGCCATGTAGAGGATCTGTGCCTCGGGGACGTTCTGGAGGAACTGCGGCAGCCGGACCGCCAGCGAGAACAGCTTGGCGATGTTGCGCTCCGACTTGTGCAGCACCAGGCTGCGGCGCCAAAGCGCGTCCAGCCAGGCGGCGTCGCGCGCCGAGGTGTCGCGCACGCGCGGGTCGAACCACGGCAGAAGATCTTCGTCGTCGAACGACAGAAAGAACCCGTAGAGGAAGAAGCCGTCGAGGTAGCGGAACAGCACGCCGACGTCGTCGGTCTCGACCGAGCTGAGGCTGGTCTGGTGGGCGTCGGTCGAGTGATACTTGGCCGGGCTGATCTTCTCGAGCAGCGGCAGAATCGGCCGCAACAGCTTCTGCAACGTGAGCGACGGGTAGAGCATCAAGAACAGCTCCATCCCCGAGCCGAAGCCCTCGTCGGCCAGGAAGCGCTGCAGGAAGGTGGTCCCGGTGCGCGGGTTGCCGACCAGCACGATGGGGCGGTTGGCCCGCGTCTTCCGCAGGCGCGGGAAGAAGACGTTGTCCAGCGCCATGGCCACCGCGACGAACGTCCGCACGCATCCAAAGAGCACCGCGATGAAGAGCGGCGCGACCTTGACGCCGAAGGTTCGCCGCAGCACGCGGTAGACCCGACCCATTCGAGAGAAGATGCTGTTCATGTCGCGTCCGAGCCTCGAGCTTTCTCTGCCCTGTGTGACCCTGCCTCCCCGATGACCTGGAGGCCAGTCTCACGCAGTAGCAGCGGCGGCCTGAAAAGGGTCACGTTACCGCTTCAACGTCACGACTCCGCGGTGACTCTATCAGTGGCGCGAGGTCAGGCCGCGCCGAACTGCGTCTCGAACGCTTCGGTGAATTTGTGGAGATCCTCGTTTGGCAGGTGGTTGATGCCGGCCGCCGTGCGGCGTCCGCCACCCGTCGGGAAGGTGCGGCAGAACGCCTCCGCCGAGACGGATGAGTCGCGCGGCACGCGCACCGAGACCAGGTAGCCGCCGCTGGTCTTCGGCGAGACGATCGCGACGGCGTCGCCGGCGTACGCGCGGGCGAGGTCATTGGCCAGCGTCCCGCTGGCTCGCCGCGCCCAGGCGGCGTCGGGGAGCGTGAAGCAGACGGCGCCCTTGGTCCGGCGCGCCGGCTCGAGGCGGCGCGCCAGCTCCATGTCATGGCGAAACCCCTCGGCCAGGCGGCGGCAGGCGGCCGACTGTTCGGCAAACGCGAGCGGATCGGCAAACGGCGCCATCTCGGCCGCCAGATCGGCGGGCAGGACGTGCAAGTCCTCGAGCGTCTCGCCGTAGGCGTTGTAGTTGATGGCGACGCCGAGCTCCTTCAGGCGCTCGGTGGCCGCGGCGTCGAGCCCGGGGTCTGCCGCTGCCAATGCTCGGGCCTCGTCGCCCAGGCTGTCGCCGAAGAGGCCGACGATCGCCCAGCGCCGAAACCTCCCCGTGAGGGCGCGGTCGACGAGGAGGCTGGTGCAGACGTTGGGGCTGAGGTCGAGGTGTGCCTCCAGCCCCGGGTGCTTGGGGACCTCGCCGGTGAAGTGATGGTCGAAGTAGCGGACCTGCACCCCCGCCTCGAGGAGCGCGACGAGCGCGGCCCGGTTCACGTCGAGCGAGATGTCGAGGACGGTGCAACGATCCCCCGGCTGCGCGGCGCCGGTCACCCGCGCCAGCAGCGCGATGTCACGCTTGACGCCGGTGACCAGTGTTCCGGGGGGCGCCCCGTCGAGACGCAGCTGCTGAAGCGCGCAGAGACCGTCGGCGTCACCGTTGAAGACGTAGCTGTGATTCAAGACAGAACCCCTCTCGTTTGTAGAAACGCCACGATCGCCACGGCCGCCTCCTCGGGTGAAGTGACGGTGGTGTCGATCCTCAACTCCGGATTCTCCGGCCCCTCGTAAGGGGAGTCGATGCCGGTGAAGTTCTTGAGGTCGCCGCGCCGCGCCTTCTTGTAGAGGCCCTTCGGGTCCCGCTGCTCGGCCACGGCGAGCGGCGCGTCGATGAAGATCTCGATGAACTCCCCCTCACCGACCAGCGCGCGCGCCATCATCCGCTCCGCGCGAAACGGGGAGATGAACGCCGTCCCGACGATCAGGCCGGCGTCGACCATCAACCTGGCCACCTCGCCGATCCGCCGGATGTTCTCCACCCGATCGACGTCGGTGAACCCCAGGTCCTTGTTGAGCCCGTGTCGGACGTTGTCACCGTCGAGCAGGTAGGTGTGCCGCTTCAGGCTGTGCAGCTTCTTGTCGACCAGGTTGGCGATGGTCGACTTTCCGGCCCCCGAAAGGCCGGTGTACCAGAGGACGCAGGCCCGCTGCTGCTTGAGCGCCGCCCGGGCGTTCTTGTTCACCTCCAGCGCCTGCCAGTGGACGTTCTGGGCGCGCCGCAGGGCGAAGTGCAGCATCCCGGCGCCCACCGTCTCGTTGGAGAGTCGGTCGATGATGAGGAAGCCGCCGGTGTCGTGGTTCACCTCGTACGGATCGAACGCCACGTCGCGGTCGACGTGGACGTTGCAGACGCCGATCTCGTTCATCCCCAGGGTCGTGCCGGCCAGCCGCCCCAGCGTGTCCACGTCGAGCTTGTGCTTGAGGGGGGCGAGCGAGCCGGTGACCAGCTGGGCGCCGACCTTCACGAAGTAGTCGCGGCCGCGCAAGAGCGGGGAGGGGTTCATCCAGACCACGGTCGCCTCGAACTGATCGGAGCTCTCGGCGGGCTCGGCGGACGCCACCAGGAGATCGCCCCGCGCAAGCTCGACCGCGTCGGCCAGCGCGACTGTGACCGACTGCCCGGCGGAGGCCTCGGGCAGATCTCCCTGCGGGGTGGCCAGCCGGGTGACGCGGCTGAGCTGTCCCGAGGGCTGAACACGAACGGCGTCGCCCACCCGGACCCGACCGGCGACGATCGTCCCGGCGAACCCATGGAGCTGGGCGCGCGGCCCGAGCACCCATTGCACTGGCAGACGCAGCGGCCGGGCGATGAGGTCTGCGTCGCCGGTCTCGGCGGCCTCGAGCAGACCGAGCAGCGTCGCTCCCGCATACCAAGGGGTGGCGCCGCCGCGCGCGAGGACATTGTCTCCGGTGGCCGCCGAGACCGGCACACAGGCGACCGGCGGCAGCTTCAACCCGGCGGAGAACTCTCGGTACTCGTCGACGACGCGCGCGAACGCCGCCTCGCTCTGGCCGGCGAGGTCGATCTTGTTGACCGCCAGGACCAGCTGACGGACGCCCAGCACGGAGAGGAGCACCAGGTCGCGCCGGACCGTCGTCGACAGCCCCTGGTGAACGTCGACCACCACGACGCTGAGATCGGCGCTGGCGGCGGCGGTCAGCACGCCGCGTGGATCGCGATCCTGACCGGGCACGTCGTCGACGATGAAGTCGTGCCTGGCGGGCCCGCTGGCCGCCCGCGCACGGGCCAGCGGTGCGCCCGCCGCAGGCGAGAGCAGCGCGGCCAGGGCGCTCTTGCCGCTGCCGGTGCCACCGCAGAGGTGAAAGCGCAGGGCAGATCGCCCAGCGACGCCGGCGAGGCAGTCGCGGAGGTCGGCCTCGGTCCAGCCGGCGAACGGGAAGAGGCGCACGGTCTCGCCCCGGCGTTTGATGGCATGCCCGAGGCGCCAGATGGGGGCCGGCTGGTTCGGGGCGCCCGTCGGGCGCGCGCCGTCGATCACGAGATCGAAACCCCGCTTGGCCGACGCCGCGGCCAGCGCCTCACGGGCCACGATGGGGAAGGGCGGCTCGAGCGGGTAGAACGCGCGACCCGCCAGCCGCCCGAGCGCCGTGCTCTCCGCATCGTCGGCGCGGACCATCACCGGCCGCTTGGCCTCGGCGACCGCTTCCCATAGCAGCCGAATCGCGGCGCCTTCCAAGCGCTCTGGACGGGAGGTGCTCATCGTCGACGCAGGCGCCAGGCTCGAAACGAGCGAAGCGGCTCGATGCTAGCGCGCGGCGCTGCGCCGGATCAATGGGCGATCGCGGGCATTCGTCGACGGGAACGCACGAACGCCCGGTTTTATTTCTGGAAGGCTGCTCAGCTTCTGGATCGCTACCAGCCGCCGCCCGCGGGCTTGGCGGGCGCAGCAGGGGCAGCCGCCGGAGCAGGGGCGGCCGCCGCGGCTCCCTCCGAGGTGTGACAGCCGTAGCAGCCGAACCCCTTCGGGTTGGTGGGCGTCCACTCGTCGACGTTCAGGAGGTTCGCCATGGCGGGCTTCACCTGCGTGCCCATGAACTTCGCGGCTTCGGGCTTCTTCTGCATCAGCGCCATGAACCCCTGGCGATCGGTCGGCGCCGGCAGCTTGGGGAGCTCGGCGTTCGGCATCTTGAACTTGTTCTCGACGGCCTTCTCACCGTGGCAGGTCAGGCAGGTCATGCTCTTGTACTTCTTGTCGAAGCCGACGAAGAGCTTCTTCATCTCGGGGAGCACGGTGGCCTTCATGTATTTCTTGCGCTGGCCCTCGTTCATCTTCTCCCAGTCGATCTTGGCGCGGGCGGGGAGCTTGGGCGCCGTGGTGGCGTCGATGGCCGGCTTGCCGGGCGCGGCGGCCGGCTGATCGGCGGCGGCACCCACGCCGACGAAGGAGAAGAGTCCCAAAGAAAGACCGAGGAGCGGAGCGAGCATCGTCTTCGTCGTCATGGCAGTCCTTTCCGGTTGAGCTGCTAGTGATGCGCCCGATCTCGGTCAGTTACAAGTTTCCCGTCGGCCTCGCCGGCCACCCCTGCCGGCTTCAGCGCGACCTCACATCAAGGAAACTGGGGGCCTCGCGCTTCGCACCGAAGTCCACGCTCTGCAGCTCGACGGTCACCCGGGTGATGCGCTTCAAGGGATAGATGATGCGGCCCTTGGCGAGATCGAGCCCCACCGACGGGAGCGGCGGCATTCGGAAGGCGCTGACGGCGACCCGATAGCAGGCCAGCGCCGGCTGAACGTCGGGCGTCACCGGCCGCGCATCCCCCGCCGACTTGAACGCCTCGACCGCCAGACGATCGAGCGCGGCGTTCCCCGACGATCGGCGCAGCGTCGCCACCACGGCATGATTTGGCGCGACGCCCAGGCAAATTTCAGCGGACCGTTGCTCGGCGCCTGATTCCGCCTGATGGGCCGCCTCGTTGTACCCTCCGAGCACATCGGGGCGAGGGCTCCCCGGCGTTTCTTCCGGCGTTTCTCCCGTCGTTTCTTGGGGCCCCGGCGGCGGCGCGAACCGGCCGCTGTGTGCTTCTTCGACGCCCCGCAGGTATCCGCGTGCCCATCCTTTCGTCGTCTCGGCAGCGCCGAGCGGGAGCGACTCGGCAATGTGCGTCGCCTCGGGCGTCAGACGATCGCGCGCGTCGCGGAGAACGTCGAAGAGCAGGGGGTGTGCGCGGCCCGCCCGGACGTTCGCCACCGCTTCGGCGCGGCGGTCGGCCTCGGCGCGCAGCTCGGCGAGAGGCTTGCGTCTCGCGGGCAGCGCCGGGCCCTCGGGCGCTGGAGCGAGAAGTTTCTCCAGGGCCTCCTCGTCGGCGGGTCTGGCGGTGGCGCGCCGCTTGGCGTTGTCGCCGAGCGCGTCGAACGACAAATCGACCGGGCGGTCGGGTAACGAAGGACCCTCGACCGGTTTCGGGGAGGTCGCTGGTGGCGCCACCGGTTCAGCCCTCTCGATGGGCCGCTTGCCCGGCGCACGCCGTCGCAGCGGCGGCGACGGCCATACCTCGGCGCGAGCCAGCGGCGAGCAATCCTGGTGCGCCGTCTCCACGAGGGAGAGCTCGATCGGCGTCGGCGGGCGCTCGACGCGGCGCTCGGGGCGACCTCCGGTCACGCCGCGGAGCACGATCAGCGCCACCAGGAGGTGCAGCCCGGCCGACGTCGCCAGCGCCGCCGCGGTTTTCCGTCGACGTTTCTCGGACACCTGCCACCCGTTCGTCTGGTCCGACCAACGAGGGGTGGCGTCAGGTTGCTCGGCCTCGGATCGCTCGGCCTCAGAGCGCTTGGCGGGTCAGTTCCTCGATCAGTGAGGGCAGGATCGCCGAGGCGCTTCCGCGAAGAAACTGGCCCCGCGCGGTCTGCTCGGCCAGCGCCGAGAAGACCGTTGGCTCGGGATCGACGACGACCAAGGGGACCCCGCGCGCCGCGACCATCTCGCACATACGCGTGGGGAGCGTCGTCGCGCCGCTGGTTCCCACCACGATCAGCGCTGCCGCCGTCTCGGCCGCGCGCAGCGCCGAGACGTAGCGATAGCGTGGCTCGTCGTACGACTCGTCGAACCACAGGACATGCGGGCGCAGCCAGTCGCCGCAGTCGCAGCGGAGCGCGGCCAGCTCGGCGTCGGCCAGCGACCTCTCCTTGGGCCAGTCGACGGCGAGCGCGGCCGGCAGCGGCCGAATGGCCGGCGGACAGCCGTGGCTGCAGCGGCAGAAGTCGAGGTTGCCGTGAATTTGAAAGGTCCGCTCGGGCGAGTTGCCGGCCCGCAGGTGCAGGCCATCGACGTTCTGGGTGACCAGCAGGAACCGTTCGCCGAGGCGCTGTTCGAGGGCGACCAGCGCCAGGTGCCCGACGTTGGGCGCCGCGGCCCGACAGACCCCGCGGCGAAACAGATACCAGCGCCAGACCTCCTCGGGCATGGAGGCGAACGCCGTCGCGGTGGCCATCTCCGTGGGCTGATAGTTGCGCGAGCCGACCCGCCAGTAGCCCTCGGCGCCGCGAAAGGTGGGGATGCCGCTCTCGGCGGAGATCCCGGCGCCGGTCAGAACGACGACCGGGCCTTGGCCGGCAATCTCCCGGGAGGCCAGCATCAGCCGCCACCTTCGGGCCGCGACGACCGTCCCGAGATGATGCGCGCGCTGTGGCTCGAGACGACGTAGGCCCAGATCCAGTCCAGGAAGACCACCAGGCGGTTGCGAAAGCCGACCAGGTACCAGAGGTGGACGACGACCCAGGAGAGCCAGGCGAGGAAGCCCGTCATCCGCAGGCGACCGAGCTGGGCGACGGCGCGCGCCTTGCCGATGGTCGCCATGAACCCCTTGTCGAAGTAACGAAACGGCTGGGGTGGCATGCCTGATTTCGCGCGCAGGATGTTGCGGGCGGCGGCGTGCCCCTCTTGAATGGCGACCGGGCTGATGCCGGGGAGAGGCGCCGAGGCGCCCGCCGGGGTGAGCGCCGCCATGTCCCCGATGACGAAGACCTCGCGGTGGTCGGGGACGGTGCAGTCGGGCTCGACGACAACGCGCCCCGCGCGATCGCGCGCGGCTCCCAGCGCCGCGGCGAGCGGATTGGGACGTACACCGGCGGCCCAGAGGACGGTCCGGCAGTGGATCACCTCGCCGCCCACCAGGACGCCGTCGTTGTCGATGCGCTCGACGCGCACACCGAGGCGGACGTCGACCTTCAGCTCTTCGAGTTGCAGGCGTGCGCTCTCCGACAGCTTGGGCGAGAAGGGCGTCAGGATGCGATCGGCCATCTCTACCAGCACCACGCGGGTCTCGGAGGGCTTCACCCGACGAAAGTCCTGGTGCAGGATCTCGCGCGTGAGATCGGCGATCGCGCCGGCCAGCTCGACCCCGGTCGGGCCGCCGCCCACCACCACGAAGGTGAGCAGGCGCCGCTTCTCCTCGGGATCGTCGGTGCGCTCGGCGGCCTCCAGCGCCGACAGCACACGCCGCCGCACCTCGAACGCGTCCTCGAGATCCTTGAGACCCGGGGCCACCGGGGCCCAGTCGTCGTGTCCGAAGTAGCTGGTCTCGGCGCCGGCGGCGACGATCAGATAGTCGTAGGCCAGCTCGATGCCGTCGGCGAGGCGAACCCGTCGCCGAGGCAGATCGATCTGGCGGACCTCGTCCAGCAGCACCTCGATGTTGGTGTGATGGCGGAGGATCCGGCGAATCGGGTAGGCCACGTCGGTCGCCGACAGCGCCGCCAGCGCGACCTGATACAGCAGCGGCTGGAACAGGTGATAGTTCAGCCGATCCACCACCGTCACCGCCAGGTCGGTCCCCCCCAGCGCCTGCGCAGCGGCCAGGCCGCCGAACCCGGCGCCGATGATCACCACCTTCGGTCTGCCTGCCGCGTCGCCCATGTTCGTGACCCTAGCAGGCGCGGGACGAGGGATCGAACATCGCCCGAACGCGGTAACATCGAGCGGTGACGATGGTCGTGACCGCCGCCGCGCCCCCCTTGGCCCCGCGTCCGTTTCGGCTTCGCGCCATCGACGCGGTGAGCGTGTTCCTGCTGCTGTTCGGCGGCATCTGGGCGGTCGTCGACGTCCCGGTGGTCATCGGTCTCAGTGTCGCGGGGGGGCCGTTCTGGAACGATCTGCTCCTCGACCGGCGCGGTATCGTTGTCGTCGCGACGCTCGATTCGGTCCAGCGGACGCAGACCCGGGTCAACGGCCGTTACGTCAATCGCGTCGCCTGCACGTTCTCCGACGCCGCCGGAAGGACGCATTCGACCTCGGCGCTCACCACCGACGGCGCGGTCATCGGGGCGCGGCCGACGACGCCAATCCTGATCGAGTACGACCCGCAATCTCCGGCCCGCGCGCGGATCCAGGGAGAGCGCGCCTCCGTGCTCGGCGCCCTCATCTTCATTCCCCTCGGGATGGGCCTCTCGGGGGTGGTCCTGTTTGCGCTCGGCCTCCGTCGGGTCCGAGCGCTTCGCGAGATCTACGTGCACGGTCAGGCGGTGCAGGCGACCGTCACTGCGGTGGCGACGACGCTGATGCGGGTCAACGGCCAGCGGGTGATGCGCGTCGACTACAGCTTCGACACGATCACGGGGACGATGCGCGGGCGCACCTCGACGCGCCGGCCACCTCCCGTCGGCGCGTCGCTCTGGGTCCTCTACGACGCCTCCGATCCCCGGCGCAGCGTCGCCGCGTAGCTCGGCCTCGCCGCGCAGAGAGTGCGCCGCTTCCCGATTGACCTGGCAATCCCTTGCCCGCCCGTGCGCGGGCGCCAGCTTGGGATAAGATGAAGGTCTGGCTCGTCGGTCTGGTCTGGTTGTGCCTCTCGGTGGTGGCTGGACGAGCGCATGCCGATCCGGGTGATGTCGGGTACGACGGGTCGACCTCATCCGCCGCCACCGTCACCGTTGCACCGCCCGCTCCGCCGGAGGTGCGAAGGATGGGCTGGTTCGGGATCGGCGCCCGCGTCGGGATCACCCAGCTGCGGCTGACGGCCCCGGCCAGCGTCGTCAACGACCTCAACGAGATCAGCGGGACCTCGACCGGTGTCGACCAGTTCGCGCTGCGGTCGAACGTCACCACCGTCACCCCGACGCTTCACCTGGGCGGCAACGGATACTTCTTCAAGCTGGACCTCCCCATCAGCTTCGGGTCGAGCTTCACGATGATCGGTCTTGGCATCTACCCCATCAACTACGGGATCTATGTCGCTCAGCTGGCGATGTTTCCGTATCTGTCGTTGGGCGCCGTGGGCAGCGAATTGACCTCACACGAGACCTCGGACCCGGGAACCTCCCACAAGCTGATCGGCGGCGTGTTCCAGGCACGCCTGGCGGCGGGATTGAAGTTCTTCCCGCTGCACGGCCTCGCCCTCTCCGGCGAATTTGGTTACTCGCCCTGGACGGCGGGCGTCGCCGCGCTGCCGCCGGACTCCGGCTCGGGCTCCAGCGCCACGCACTTCGAAGGGGGCTTCGGCTCCGTCCTCGACTTCAGCTTCGGCGCCGAGTGGCTGTGAGTCGGTGCTCGCGTTCGCACCGGCTCGCCCTTGGTCGAGGATCGCCGAGCCCGCCGCCAGGTGGTTGCGCCGGGAGCGCTCGGGCTTAGCTTTCCGCAGGGGATCGCGGGTGGCCGATGAGCGCTGGATCGAGACCGACGTCCCCGCCCGACTCGATCGTCTCCCCTGGAGCGGCTGGCACACCCTGGTCGTCACGGCGCTCGGGATCACCTGGCTGCTCGACGGCCTGGAGAGCAACCTCGCCGGGACGCTGGCGGGCGTGCTCAAACGCCCGGACACACTCGGCCTCTCCGATGCCCAGCTCGGCCTCTCCGGAAGCATCTACCTCTTCGGATCGGTGGCCGGCGCCCTGGTGTTCGGCTACGCGACCGATCGGCTCGGTCGGAAGCGCCTTTTCAGCATCACGCTCCTGCTCTACCTCACCGCGACGGCGGCCACCGCCTTCTCCTGGAGCTTCGCCAGCTTCAGCCTCTTCCGCGCGCTGACCGGCGCCGGGATCGGCGGCGAATACGCCGCCATCAATTCGGCGGTCGACGAGCTGATCCCGGGACGGGTGCGCGGTCACGTCGATCTCGGCATCAACGCCAGCTTCTGGCTGGGAGCGGCCCTCGGTGCGGGCGTTTCGGTGCTGCTGTTGAACACGACCTGGATTCCGCAGACGTATTCCTGGCGCTTCGCCTTCGGCCTCGGCGCCGCCATCGGCGCCGCGGTGCTGGTCCTGCGGCGCCATGTCCCCGAGAGCCCGCGGTGGCTCATGGTCCATGGCGATCCGGCCGAGGCGGAGCGGATCGTGGCCGGCGTCGAGCGCGCCGTCGCCGGCGATCCGGCCCGGCTGCCGCCCGCCCTGGGGAAGCTCCGGATCCGGCGCCGCTCCCACGTCCCGTTCCGCGAGATCTGGCAGGCGATGGTGCATCAGCATCGCCGACGTTCCGTGCTCGGCTTCGTGCTGATGGTGACCCAGGCGTTCTTCTACAACGCCGTCCTCTTCACCTACGGGCTCGTGCTGCTGCGCTATTACCAGGTGCCGGCGGAGCACCTCGGCCTCTACCTGGTGCCCCTGGCACTGGGAAATTTCCTGGGACCGTTGCTGATGGGGAGGCTGTTCGACAGCGTGGGCCGGCGCCCGATGATCGCCGGAACGTACATCCTGTCGGGGCTCCTGCTGGCGATCACCAGCTGGCTGTTTCAGCGCGGGCTGCTCACCACCTTCACCCAGGCGCTCTCCTGGAGCGTGATCTTCTTCGTCGCCTCCTCCGCGGCCAGCTCCGCCTATCTCACGGTGAGCGAGATCTTTCCGCTCGAGATCCGCGCCCTCGCCATCGCGCTCTTCTACACCTGCGGAACGTTCGCCGGCGGCGTGCTCGGACCGGCGCTCTTCGGCTACCTGGTGGGAACGGGCGATCGCGTTCTCCTGGCGCGCGGCTACCTGGCCGGGGCCGCGGCCATGGTGGCGGGAGGCCTGGTGGAGGCGTTCATCGGCGTCGACGCCGCGCGGAAGCCGCTGGAGTCGATCGCCAACCCGCTCGGCAGCCAGGGCGACTGAACGGGCGCGCCATGGGGCTTTCGGACCGCCAGACCCCGATCTGGTCGCCTCTTTGAAAGCGCTTTGGCCGGGGGGCGTGGGGTCCGATAACGGTGATTCGCGCCCGCGCTTCGGGCGATCCCCTCGACCAGAGAGCGTGAATGACCCTGCGGTCTGTGCGGACTTCCGTGCGGACTTCCGTGCGGACCGAACTAGCGCGACGGTGCGCGGACGGTCGCGCTCTTTTTCTTGGGCGCGGCGCCGAGCAGCGGGACGCCGTTCTTTTCCTTGATGATCAGGTCGCCGCCGTCCTTGCAGACGCCGCTGATCGTCTTGCCTTCGTCGCTCCGCCCCTGGACTTTCCCCGGCGCGATCGTGGTGGTCGCGCGGGCGCCGACCTTCTGGTTCGGGACGTTGCCCGAGGCGACCGCAAAGGTGTACCCGGTCTCGTTCTTGATCCGACAGCTCGCGGACGCCGATCGATCGAACAGCAGAAGGAGCTGACCAACGACGAGACAACCCACGAAAGCGCTGGTGGACTGCATACCAGGGTTAGGGGCAGGTCAGGTTGATTTCGTCAGATCAGAATCCGCGGCTCCTCGCGGCTGCCGTGATCGCTGCCACGGTGTGGCAGCAGCCCCGCGGTTCAGCTCCGGGCGCTGTAAAGGGCGACCAGCGCGGCGCCGATCGCCTGCGACAGCTCGCCCAGCGTCGACGGCAGGATCCGCAGGCGCTCGCGCTGGACCGGCCAGAGGTGCGGCCGCGCGGTGTCGCCGACGATCTTGAGGTAGCGCTCGCGGAAGGCCTCGGTGGTGCTCTCCGGATCCATGAGGCCGCCGCCGATCACCACGAACTCGGGATCGAGCGCCAGCACCAGGTTGGCGATGTGGTAGCCCATCGCCCGCGCCTGGAAGTCGAACAGCTCCACCGCCAGGGCGTCGCCCGACTGCGCCAGGCCCCGCAGCGCGAGCGCCTTCTTCTTCGGCGCGTCGGTCGAGCGCGCCAGCGGATGGTCGGAATAGTTGGCCCCGGCCAGCTTCTCCTCGAGCAAATAGGGCAGGCCGGCCAGCGTGGTGTAGAGCTCGGCGCAGCCCCAGCTGCGGCCGCAGCCGCACTTGTAGGGCTTGGCGCCGAGCAGGTGCAGCGGCACCGCCATGTGCGCGGTCTCCATCCCGGCCAGCGTGTCGCCCGACAGCGGCAGCCCGCGCGCATCGATGTAGGCCGAGCCGAGGCCCGAGCCGGGCGCCAGCATCACCACGCCGCCGGTCCCGGAGCCGCGCACCCGGTGTGCCTCGCCGACGCCGCCGAACGCGCCGTCGTTTCCGACGGTGAGGGGCACCGCGCGCCCCGCCTTGCTGGCCAGCGCCTGCGCGTAGTCGTTGTAGAAGTCCCACCCCTCGAACTGGGCCGGCATGTTGGCGGAGTGCCCCAGCACCCCGTAGCGCTGGTAGGGGCCGGGGATGGCCAGGCCGACGCCACTCACCTGATCCCAGACCAGGCCGTTCTGCCCCAGATATTTGCCGACCGCCTCGATCCAGCCGGCGACCACCGCGGCGCTCCCCGCCTCGGAGCTGGTGGGGTGCTGGTAAAGCTTGGTGGAGACGGTGGTGCCGTCGGACCAGACGCCGCCCACCTTGGACATGGTGGCGCCGCAGTCGGTGCCGATGAAGACCTGCCGGTTGTCGCTCATGCCGCGCAGTGTAGCGGGAGACGCCCGGTGCTGCACGGCCGGTTCGTCAGTGGTGGCCGAGCGCGCGCCGCAGCCGATCTTCGGGCGCCACCAAGTGATCGTGATCATTGTCGCCGAGGTCGATGCGCACCCAGGCGATCTCGCCGGTCCAGGCATTCCCGGTCGGCTCGTACTCGGGCGACGCGGGTGAGCCGCTGTCTTCCCCCACGTCGCAGGCCTCGTCGGCCGAGAAGCCCATCGGGATGGTCCGCTCGACCCGCCCCTTGCCGACCGGCTTGCCGTCGACGGTGAGGGTGACGCTGCCGCCGCGGGCCAGGCCGCCGCCGTCGTAGGCGAACTCCATGCGGACCTCGTGGCGGCCGGGCGGAATGGTGGTGGTCGACCCGACGATGAAGTGCTGGAGGCCGAAGAAGTTGTAGCAGTAGCGGAGCTTCCCGTCCCTGGCGTAGAGGCTCCATCCGCCGACCCGCCCGCCCTGCGTGATGATGACGCCGTCGGCGCCGGCGGCCGGGACCGTCACCTCGGCGCTGACCGAGTGGGACTTGTTCTTGACGTTGAGGACCGACGCCTCGGTGACGTGCATTCCGGCGAACAGCATCTGGCTGTTGCCGGTGGCCAGCTGCGGCCGTCCGGCCAGATCGGGGTTGATGCGCTCGTACCGGCGATCGTCGAGCGGAAGCACGTTGTACTTGGTCGCCTCGATCAGCCAGAGGCGCTGGAGCTCGGCCAGCTTGGCGCCGTTTGCGGCGACGACGTCCTTCGCCTGCGTCCAGTCGCCCGGTTCGTAGAGCTCCCAGACGTCCTGGTCGAACGGGGGCGGCGGATCGGTGAGCCAGGGGGTGCTGTGCCGGGTCACCGCCGTCCACCCCTGGTGGTAGAGGCCCCGGTTGCCGAACATCTCGAAGTACTGCAGCTGGTGCCGGTCGGGCGCCTGGGCGTCGCCGAAGCTGTAGGCCATGCTGACCCCTTCGAACGGCGCCTGGGCGATCCCGTTGACCATCTCGGGCGCGGGGAGGCCGGCGACCTCGAGGATGGTCTGCGCCACGTCGACGACGTGGTGGAACTGCGAACGGACCTCGCCCTTGGCGTCGAACCCGTTCGGCCAGTGCACGATGGTGCCATTGCGGGTCCCGCCCCAGTGGGAGGCGACCTGCTTGGTCCACTGGTAGGGGGTGCACATCGCGTGCGCCCAGCCGACCGCATAGTGGTTGTAGGCGTTCTCGGTCCCGAATTCGGCGATCTTCTGCCGCATCAGCTCCGGGGTCTCGAGCCCGGGCATTCCGTTCAACGTCGTCATTTCGTTGAAGCACCCCTTGAGCGTCCCCTCGGCCGACGCGCCGTTGTCGCCGATGATGTAGTAGACGAGCGTGTCCTCGAGGACGTCGAGCTCGCGGAGGGTGTCGAGGACGCGGCCGACGTGGTGGTCGGTCTGCTCCAGGAACCCGGCGTAGATCTCCATCTCGCGCGCCAGCACGGGCTTGAGCTCGGCCGGCATCTCGTCCCAGGCGGGGATCTCCTTCGGCCGTTCGGTCAGCTCCGCGTCGGCCGGCGCCACCCCCAGCTTCTTCTGTCGCGCGAAGGTCTCCTCGCGCAGCCTGTCCCAACCCTGATCGAACTTGCCCCTGTACTTGGCCGACCAGGCCGCCGGGACGTGGTGGGGCGCGTGCGTCGCGCCGGGCGCGTAGTACATGAAGAAGGGCTTGTCGGGCACCAGCGCCTTCTGCTGACGGACCCAGTTGATGGCGCGGTCGGCGAGATCCTCGTTCAGCGTGTAGCCCTCCTCGGGCGTGCGGGGCGGCTTTACGGCGGCCGTCCCTTCGAAGAGGCCCGGGTAGTACTGGTTCGCCTCGCCGCCCACGAAACCGTAGAAGTATTCGAAGCCCGACCCGGTCGGCCAGTGGTCGAAGGGGCCCATCGGGCTGGTCTCCCACATCGGGACCTCGTGGCACTTGCCGAACTGCGCGGTGGAGTAACCGTTCAGCTTCAGGATCTCGGCGAGCGGGGCCTTGTTGAGGGGGCGCACGCTGTTGTTGCCGGGCGCGGAGGTGGCCATCTCGGTGATCGCCCCCATGCCGACCGAGTGGTGGTTGCGGCCGGTCAGCAGCGAGGCGCGCGTCGGCGCGCAGAGCGCGGTGGTGTGAAAGCGCGTGTACTTGAGGCCGGTCCCCGCCAGCCGCTCGGCGTTGGGCGTGTGGCAGGGTCCGCCGAAGGCGCTGGAGGCGCCGAACCCGACGTCGTCGAGCAGGATGAGGAGGACGTTGGGCGCGCCGGCGGGCGGACGCAGCCGGCGGATCGGCGGGTAGTGGGTCGCCGGGTCCTTGGCGTCGAAGGTGGTGAGGCCGACGTGTTGTCGATCGGGGATCGGGAGAACCGAACGTGGAAGGTCATCTTCGGTGGGCTCCGCCGTGGCGCTCGGGGGCTGGGTGGGCGCGCCGTTGGTCTTCTTCATCGAATCCTCCGCCCGAGCGAAGGTGGGAACCGGAGCCCCCGAGACAACGTCGCGCCCGCGGAATGCGGCGCGGGCCGACGTCGACGCGCGGTCGAGCTCGAGAGGCACCGCCGGCGCCCGAGGCCACTCCGAGGCCTCTGCGTTCCGTCGTCGCTGTCCGAGCACGGACCCGCCCTGGGTGCGCAGGCAGGCGAGGCACGCCTCCGCAGCGTGGTGAGCGAAGGGGGCTTCACCCGTTTCCGCCGGGCGACCGAGACGCCGTTCAACCTGGTGCTGGAAGCTCGGCCGTGACGCCCGGCACGCGCGCCGGCGCTTCCCCGCCTCGGCTCGGCGTTGAATTGTGATGGTTCGCGGTCCTCGTGACGGTGGGCGTCAGACGCCGGGGGGCGGTCTTAAGGATGTCGGTCAATTCCGCCGATGGTGCTGCTCGAGGGAACTGGAGACGCTTGTGGTGAGGGACCGGGCGACGAATGACGAGTGGCGCGTCTACTACGAGCGCGCCGCCGAGCTCCGTGCAGCGGTGGGGGATCCCTTCAAGCGGCACATCAAGCGCCAGGCCCTTCGCGAGCGAATCTTCATGATCGGCGCCGTGCTGTTCGTCCTGGGAACGATCGGCGCCTTCTGCCTGTTCGCCATGTGGTGACCGGCCCCCAGGCCGCCCGACAGGCGGTCTAGGAGACTCCTAGGAGCGGGCGCGGGTGGCGGCGGTCCGGAGCCAGCCGCGCAGGGCGGCACGGGGAAGGGTGTCGGCCGGGCGGAGCTTGAGGTGCTTGCCGGTCTTGCCGTCGCCTTCCAGGAGGCCGTGGGGATCGGCGTAGGTGCCGGGCGGCCCGGGGAGGATCAGGTTGACGTGCGCCTTGAAGGCGGCCAGCGCGCAGATCATGTTGGCACCGACCGAGTAGATAGGCATTCCCCACTTCGTGGCCGCCGTCGCCTCCGGGGCGGCCTCGGCGATCAGCGCGCGGAGCTGGTCGAGGATGGAAAGCAGCTGCGGCGGTTGCTTGGCGAAGAAGCCTTCGACCGGCGCGCCGAGATCCTTGCGCGGGCCGAACTTCGCCTGCGGGGCTTTCGTCGCGACCGGCTTCTTTGCGGGGCGCCCGGCTTTCGGCTTGGCCTTCACGACCTTTGGCACCGGCCGATGATGCCAAAAAAACTCCCTCGCGCCGACCGGAAAACCCGGTCGGCGCGAGGCGACGCTCTCGCTACGGCGCGGCGGCCAGGGCGTCGGCGCTGTTGAGCAGCGTCTGCGCCTGGCTCACCCAGCCGGCCGCGGTCACGCTGTCGATCGACTGGCCGGCGAACTCCGCCAGGTCGAGCGCCTCGCGGATCTGCATGGCCAGTGCGTCGCGCGTGGTGGTGAGGTTGGCGATCGACGTCTCCTTCGAGGTGTAGATCGTGTCCCCCGGGTCGGCGCCCTGCAGGGCCTTCGTCGAGGTGAGCAGCATGTCCTGCGCGAACTCGCCGAACGGGGCGTTGATCGCCTTGTAGGCCGCGCCGAGACCCTCGATCGTGCTCTGATCGGCCGTCAGCGCTGCCGGCACCGCGCCGGGCACCAGGGCCTGCGTGATGACGCGGCCATCGTCCTCATACGTGTCGGGCAGCCCGGTCAGCGCGTTGATGGTCGGGCGCACGTCGGTGTGGTCGGTGAAGACCGTCTGGTCCGGCAGGTTGGCGACGCCCGGGCCGACCAGGCCGATCCAGGTCTGTCCGATCTCCTTCTGCACGTCGCCGTGGTTCCAGGCGAAGCCGGGGTTGACGCAGGTGGCGCAGGTCGAGGTCGGGAAGTCGGTGATGAAGTAGTCGGCATCCCCGAAGAACACGAACGTCCCGTTGCGGCCCGGATCGCCGGTGGTGAACATGTGCAGCGACTTCATGCCGGTCTGGTCCGCGTAGAGGTCGAGCACCTTGTCGGTGTTCCCGGTGAATGGGTTGACCGCGGTCAGCCCGGCGATGGTGCGCTCGAAGGTGCGGGTGTCGGGATCGGTCTGGCCGAGCGGCCCGGCCCCCTTGCGCGCCAGGTAGAACGGCGGCGCGTCGTCGCCGTGCACCGTGAAGGTGTCGGGGCCGGTGGAGGCCAGGAAGGTGTTGTAGAGCGAGGGGAACTGGTTCTGCACCGCCGTGTCGATGTTGAGATCGATCTCGCCGATCTGCCCGGTCCAGTTGCAGGTGTTGCCGGGCGTGCCGTCGCAGGTGGGCGGGGTGGGCGTGCCGCCCACGAAGTGATCGCCCTCGTCGACGGTGATGATGAACAGCGTGTTGGTCTTGTCGATCCCGTGCGCCGCCAGCTCGGTGAAGAAGTTGGCGAAGGCCTGGTCGTAGGCGGCCAGCTGCGCCACGTACTCCGGCTGGCCGGGGCCCATGGCCTGGGCGGTGCTGTGGTTGTCATGCGCGTCGGAGAGGTAGGCGTAGGTCACCGGGATGCCGGCCTCCTGCATCGAGGCGACGTAGCGCAGCGACACCTCGGCCTCCATGCCGTCGAAGCCCGGGAAGCCCGGCTGGCCGAACGGATCGACGATCGGGTTGCCGAGCATGCTGACGAGCGGAACGCTGGCGGGCTGGCCGGTCAGCAGCGGGTCGACCGTCTGCGCGCCGAAGAGGCCGGAAAAGCCGGTGTAGCCGCCGGGCTCGCCGGGCAGCTTGTCGGCCACGCCGTTGGCGCAGCGAGGGGAGCCCTGGGCGCAGTGGACGGCGATGCCGACAAAGTCGGTCTGGGCCTTCAAGGCGGCCGCCGTGCCCGAGGCCGCTTTGCCCGACGCCACCGCCTCGGCGAACTGGGGCGAGTTGGTCCCGAACACCGTGGCGACGTCGCTGAAGGTCGAGGACGACGCGGTCTCGAGCTCGATGTTGGCGGTGCCCACACCGCCGACGTCGCAGCCGGCGCGGGTGTAGGCGACCCAGGGTGCCGGCATGTTCTGGCCGGTGGGGGTGACCATGTTGAAGACGCCTGCCGCGGCCGTGTCGGTCCAGTACTCGAACGAGCTGGGGAACGAGAAGGCGCCGGTGGCGCTGGTGCGCACGTAGCTGTTGGTCACCGTCTGGCCGTGGCGGTCGGGGTAGACGCCGGTCAGCGACGACAGGATGCCGCCCGCGGTGTGCGAGATGAGGATGGTGTGGTCGTTGGCCATCATCGTGCCGTTGCCGCGGATGAAGTTCAGCAGGTGCGGCATCTGCTCCAGATCCGAGGCGACGTTCGACTTGTCGCGCATGAGGTGCGTGTTGTCGAACTGCAGATAGATGACGTGCTTGATCGCGCCCGAGCCGTTGCCGAGCTGGCAAGCGCTGGCCGCGGTGCGGGCCGTGCAGGTCACGGTGACGCTGCTGGCGGCCGGGCAACCGGCGGCGGCGTCGCCGTCGGAGACCGTGAGGGTGAGCGTCGCCGTTCCCGGGGAGGTGCAGACGAAGCGCGTGTCGAGCGCAGCGGCGTTGGTGAAGACACCGGACGTCGACGTCCACTGCGCGCCGAGCGGCGAGGGCCCGTTGTCCGCGTCGTGCGCGGTCGCGTTCAGGCTGACCGATCCGCCGACCAGAACCTCCGCGGGGGTGGCGTCGAGGCCGTCGATCTGCGGGCAGACATTCAAGCTGCCGTTGACCGCCACGCTGCCGGTGTGCGGCGCCTGATGGCAGGTGATCGGGACATTCACCGTGGTGGTCTGTCCGGCCGTGACCGCGAAGGGGGCCGCGCCGGCGCAGCTCTCGGAGCCGTCGGTCGAGACCGCGGTCAGCGCGATGTTGTAGCCACCGCCGACCGCGAACGGCCCGAGGACCGCCGAGACGGTGTTGCTGTGGCTGACGTCGATCGTGCCGTTCTGGGTGAAGGAGGCCGGGCCGGTGATCGTGTAGCTCACGGTGGCGATCGAGGCGCCGCCGGCCTGAAGTGCGATCTCGACCGAGCCTGTCGCCTGTTTGCCGGCCGAGGAGCCGCCGCCGCTGCCCATGCATCCACCCGCGAGCAGGCCGCCCGCGAGCATCGTGACAGTCAGGAAAACAAACGGTGTCGATCGGTTTTGCACGTGGTGTCTTCTTTCTTGCAGGAGTACTGGAGAGAGAAACCGCTGTTGGCGTTTGCAAGGAAAGCTCCAGTTGGTCCGCATGTGGCAAGCCCGCAAGACTCCGACCGTTCGCTCGATGGCGCCGCAGATCGGGGTGGGCCGGCCATCCTGTTTTCGAATTTCGGCTCCGAATTTCGGAACGAGGGTGGCAGCGGCGATCGTTGCCAGAGTCTTTGCCAGAGCTTTGGCCGGAGCCTTGGCCGGAGCCTCCGCGCACGCCGCCGCTTCCACGCAGGTCAGCTCGCCTTCCGCGCCGTCGCCGGCCGAGCTGGTGGCGCTGGGCCGGCAGATCTTCGCCGATCCGAAGCTCTCCGATCCGCCGGGGACGAGCTGCGCGAGCTGCCACGATCCGGCCACCGCCTATTCGAGCCAGAACGGTTCGACGAACGGGCTGCCGCGTGGAAGCCGGCGCGGGCACTTCGCGCGCCGCACGGCCCCGTCGCTCCTCTACCTCCGTTACATCCCGAGCTTTCGCCATCACCAGGAAGGGGACGAGCCCCAGCTGCAGCCGTTTGGCGGCCTGTTCTGGGACGGGCGGGTCGACACCGTTCGCGAGCTCGGGCGCCAGCCGCTGCTCAACCCGGACGAGATGAACAATCGTGACGGCCGGCGGGTGGCCGTGGCGATCGCCAAGGGGAGCTACGGGGCGCTGTTCGCCCGCGTCTTCCCGGCGGCGCTCGACGATCCGGAGGCGACGCTGGCGGCGGTCGGCAAGGCGCTGGAGGCGTTCTTGGTCGCCGACGACATGGCCCCGTTTTCATCCAAGTACGACGACTTCATCCGGGGACGCGCCACGCTCACCGCTCGGGAGGCGGCAGGGATGCGCCTCTTCAAGGACCCGGCGAAGGGGGGCTGCCTCGGCTGCCACGTCTTCAACGAATCGGTGCCCGATCCCGTCGCCTCGATGTTCACCGACTACGGCTACGACGCGGTGGCCATTCCCCGCAACTCTCGGGCGCCAGGCCCCCGCAAACCCGACCTGGGGCTCTGCGAACGCACCGACAGATCCACGCCATCGGACGACGCCGGCTCCTGTCTCTCCTTTCGAACCCCGTCGCTCCGGAACGTCGCGGTGCGGAGCTCGTTCATGCACAACGGCGCGTTCCGGAGCCTCCGCGATGTCGTCGCCTTCTATGCGACGCGCGCCTCCGATCCCAGGCGCTGGTACCGTTCGGGCGTTCCGTTCGCGAGCGTTCCGGCCAAGTACCGCGGCCGCGTCAACGTCACGTCTCCGCCGTACAATCGGAAGGCAGGGGATCCGCCGGCCCTCGACGACCGCGAGATCGACGCGGTCGTCGCGTTTCTCCGGACCTTGACGGACGCGCCCTACCGGGCGGCCCCTGGCCTGTAGGTCCCTCGGCGACCTGACCCGACATGATTCGCGCGCCCCGCGGATGAGTTTGTTTTCAATCCTGTCGCAAAGCAGGTCGGTGAGGGCGCGTACGATGAACCGTCTTGGGTCTCCTTGAACGTCCCATCTTGGCCGCGGAGCTGGCCGCCCCGGAGGAGAGTGCCGGGTACGCCGGCGCGATCGCCGAGATCGTGGAGCGTCAGCTCGTCACGTCGCACTTCCAACCGATCCTGGATCTGCACCACGGCACTGTGATGGCCTGGGAGGTCCTCTCGCGGGGCCCGGAGCCGTTCTCGGCGCCGACCGAGCTGTTCGCCGCGGCGGAGCAAAAGGGGCTCGGGCCCCAGCTCGAGTACGCCTGTCGCCACGTGGCGCTCCGGACCATCGCGGGATTCCCGCCGCCGCTCCGGTCGCGCTCGTTCTTCATCAACGTCAGCCCGAACGCCATCGGCGATCCGCGCCTGTTGAATGGACACATGCAGGCGGAGCTGACGGAGCTCGGCCTCGACCAGCGGAACTTCGTCATCGAGATCACCGAGCGCGAGTCGATCGGCGACTACGGGGCGTTCGAGCGCCAGATTCGCCACTACGTCGAGCACGGGTTCCGGATCGCGCTCGACGACCTGGGGGCCGGCCATTCGGGCCTCGTCACGCTGGTCACCTGCTCGCCGCACTTCATGAAGCTGGACATGACGCTGTCCCGCGACATTCACCGACATTCTTACAAACAGCACCTGGTGAAGTCGCTCATCGCCTTCGCGGCCAGCGTCGACGCGGCGCTGATCGCGGAGGGGGTCGAGACCTGGGAGGAGCTGGAGACGCTGGCGCGCCTCGGCGTCCGCTGGGCGCAGGGCTACCTGTTGGCCCGGCCGTCGAAGCTGCCTGGGGAGCCGCCCGCAGAGACGCTGGCGGAGCTGCGCCGGATCATGCGGCAGTTCAACTACCGCGAGTCTGACCTGAACGAGACGGTCGGCCCGCTGGTGATCCGCTGCGCGACGATCCACGAGCGGATGAAGCGCGGCGAGGACGTCGACTGGATCTTCCGCCGGGAGCCCTCCGTCGACCACCTGACGATCGTGCGCGGCGAACAGCCGGTGGGCCTGCTGACCCGGCAGCAGTACTACACGAAGACGGGTGGCCCGGTCGGCTACCACCTGTTCCAGTGGCGCCCGGCGGAGGAGCTGGCGCGCCCGGCGCCGCTCATCGTCGAGGACTCGATCAACGTCACGGCGCTGGCCAAGCTGGCCATGGAGCGGCCGCCGGACGAGCTGTACGACCCGGTGATCGTCACCGACGCCGGCGGGCGCCTGATCGGCACCGTGACCATCCGCCAGCTCATCATGCGGTCGACCGCGCTGGAGGTGCAGTCGGCGCAGGGATCGAGCCCGCTGACCGGATTGCCGGGCAACCGGAGCATCGAGCGCTGGATCCTGAACGCGCTCGACCAGCCGCGGGGATGCGTGCTCTACGCCGATCTCGATCGCTTCAAGGAATACAACGACTGCTACGGCTTCCTGCGGGGGGACGAGATGATCCGCTGCGTGGCGCGTGTTCTGTCGCGGGCGCTCTCCGGCCTCGGCGGAGAGGCGCGTCTCGGACACATCGGCGGTGACGACTTCGTGATCGTCGTGCCCGAGGCGTCGATCCGGTGGCGGTACGCGCCATCTGCACGCAGTTCGACGCCGCCAAGGTGGAGCTGTTCGAGTCGGAGGACGTCAGACAGGGGAGCTTCCGCGCGGTCGACCGTCGCGGCCAGGAGGTCTCGGTCCCGCTCGTCACGCTGAGCGTGGCCGTGGTTCCGGTGGAGGCGGTGCAGAGCGCCGAGCACCCGGGGGCGCTGGTCCAGATGGCCGCCTCGCTCAAACGGAAGGTCAAGGAGATGACCACCTCCAGCCGAGCGAGCGGCTTCCTGTTCGAGCGCCGGGGCGTGCGTCCAGCTGGGGAGCGGTCGGATCGCTCTCGTCTCTAGCGCTCGGCCTCCTTGCTGCCGACCACGGTCAGGTTCAGCCCGATCTGGACGGAGAGCGGTTTGCCGTCGACGGTGATGGTGGTCTTGCCGTTGTGGTACCAGCCGAACGAGCCGGTGGAGAACTCGCGTTTGTCGGCGATGATCTCGACGTTGCCGATGGTGATCTTGACGGCTTCGGCCTTTTCGAGGAACTGCGTCTTGGAGATGGGGCAGGGTGATTTCGCCATGAGCGGACGGTATCACGCCGCCCGCGGTACCATCTGGCCGTGAGCGCCGAATCTCCCAACGTCCCAGATCAGGCGACCGACGACGTCGCGCTGCTGGGGCGCATGGGCTACGCGCAGGAGCTGCGCAGGCGGATGGGCGCGTTCTCGAACTTCGCCATCGCCTTCTCGACGATCTGCATCCTGGCGGGCGGCATCACCTCGCTGCAGCTCGGGGTGAGCGCGGTTGGCGGCGCCGCGGCCGGCGTCGTGTGGCCGCTGGGCGTCGCGTTCTCGCTGGTCGTGGCGCTGGCGATGGCGCAGGTCGCCTCGGCGTTCCCCACCGCCGGCGGCCTCTACCACTGGAGCGCGATCCTGGGCGGCAAGGGATGGGGGTGGGCCACCGCCTGGTTCAACCTGGCGGGGCTGGTGTTCGTGACGGCGGCGGTGAACGTCGGCGCCTACGGCCTGTTCGTCGGCTTCATCGGGCCGATGCTGGGGCTCGATCCGACCAAGCTGGGGGTGGGGCATCAGATCGCCGGCGTGGCGCTCATCTCGGCGTCGCATGGGCTGCTCAACCACTTCGGCATCCGGCTGACCACGCTGCTGACCGATTTCAGCGGCTACCTGATCCTCGCCGTGGCGGCTCTGCTGACGCTGGCGATGTTTTCGCACACCCCTCACCCCGACTTCGGCCGCCTCCTCCGGTTCGAGAACCTGAGCGGCGCCGCGGGCGGCGACGTCTGGCCGGCGCACCCGGGCCTGCTGGCGATGACGCTGCTCGGGGTCATGTGGCCCGTCTACACGATCACCGGCTTCGACGCCTCGGCCCACACCTCGGAGGAGACGGTCAACGCGGCGGTGAACGTCCCCCGGGGGATGCTCCGCTCGGTGGCGGTCTCCGGGATCTTCGGGTGGGTGATGGTGGCGGCGTTCGTCCTGGCGCTCCCCAGCGTCGCCGACGGCGCCAGGCAGGGGGCGAACGTCTTCCCCTGGCTGATGACGTCGGTGCTGCCGGGCGCGGCGGGGAACGCGCTGTGGGTGGGGATCGTGACGGCGAACTACCTCTGCGGCCTGGCCTGCGTGACCTCGACCTCGCGGATGATGTACGCCTTCGCGCGCGACGGCGGGCTGCCCGGCTCGCGCGCGCTCAAGCGCGTCTCACCCAGGTGGAAGACGCCCGTCGCCGCCATCTGGACCACGGTGGCGCTGGCGTTCGCCTCGACGTTGTACACGCCGGCCTACACGACCCTCACCACGGCCTGCGTGATCTTTCTGTATCTGTCGTACGTGATGCCGGCGGCCG
Source organism: uncultured Pseudomonadota bacterium (assembly GCA_963847705.1). Classification (GTDB taxonomy): domain Bacteria; phylum Myxococcota_A; class Polyangia; order Fen-1088; family Fen-1088; genus JADGRB01. The sequence goes on from CAWKBC010000027.1 coordinate 466,386, forward strand.
CCGGGCTTCGCGCGTATGGCCGGAGCTGGAAGCGGATGGGCCCCTTCGATCTCGGCGGCCGGCTCTATCGCCTGGTGGCCGCTGTCTCGCTGGCGGGCGTCGTGCTGCTGGTCTGGATCGGCGTGCAACCGCCCAACGAGAAGGCGCTCACCGCGACGCTGGCGGCGGTGGCCCTGCTCGCCGCCGCCTGGTGGCTGGGCGTCCGAGGGCGGTTCGAGGGACCGCCCTCGATGCCGGTCGACTGACCGCGCGCGGTCAGATCTGGAGACCCAGCAGAAAGCCGGGGTAGAGCCGCACGGTCGTCGCGCCGTCGTGGTAGCTGCTCCCCCAGCCAGCGCCGAGGCCGTCGAAGTCGCGGCCATCGGTTCCCACCATCACGTTGACCCCGGCACCGATGAGGACCGAGACCTGCGGCAACACCGCCAGCGCCAGCGTGGCCCGCAGGGTGTCGAGCATGACGCCGCCGCCGGTCGACAGGTCAGGCACGAGGTTGCTGGTGACCGCCTCGATGTCGAGGTGATGCAGCGGTCCGTACCCGATCGGTTGCCGCCAGCCGAGGCCGCCGCCATAGCCCCAGCGCTGGCTGCCCCGCGCGAGCTGGATCGGCCCCGCGGCGATCGCGTCGCCCGGCTGGAACGAGAACGAGAACGTGGTGTAGAGGTGCCGGCCGCCCAGCTGGAGCGCGACGTTCGAGAAGAGGGCGTCGGTCCCGTAGACCGACAGGCCATGAATTCCGTTGCCGATCAGGTTCAAGATGGCGAACGACTCGCCGTCGTCGTGGGCGGCGACGTTGATGACGCCGAACTGGAAGCCGTGCGCCTCGTGCGCCACGTTCACGACGCCCAGGCGAAAACCGTCGGCGGCGCTGGCCACGTTGACGACGCCGATCTGCGCTCCGTGAAACGTGCGCGCCACGTTGGCGCCACCCGTGAGCTGCAGCCCCGACCCCTCGTCGGCCAGGTTGAGCCCGCCGGCCGTCTGCAGGCCGTGAAATCGTCCCGTCGTGACGTTCACCCCCCCGGCGGTCTGCCAGCCGTGGAAATCACCGTCGACGACGTTGGCGCCGGCCGCGACCTGCACGCCATGGCCGTCGCGGCCGGCGACGTTGGCGCCGGCCGCGATCTGCGCCCCCGAGGTGAGGCTTCCGGCGACGTTCACCCCGGCCGTGGTCTGGAGGCCGCGAAAGGCGCCGTCGATCTGGTTGTAGCCGAGCGAGAGCTGCGTGCCGCGCAGGCTGGCGGCGCGATCGGCGATGAACCCATAGGAGAATCCGACCACGTCGGTCCGGCCGTCGATGGAGCTGGGGATGAACCCCATCTTGAAGCTGGTGGTCTCGTGGGGTTGTTCCGACGCCGTGACCTGGACGGTGGGCGCGCCGGAGGCCGTCGCGGTCGGGGCGTCGTTGTCGCCCCGCGCGACCGCCACCTCGAGCGGCGCCCCGGGATGAAACGCCGCGCCGGCCAGCGCGAGGTGTTCGCCCGCCGCCAGCGTCAGCTGCGCCTCCTTCACCGCGCCGCCGCTCTCGACGGCCACGACGTACGAGCCGGCCTCGAGACCGAGCTCCACGCTGCTGCCGGCCGGTTTGCGCAGCTCCGCGATGAGCGCGCCGCCCGCCTCGCGCACGCTGATGCGACCGCTGAGCTCGGGCGCCAGCACCAGACCGGCTTGCGTGGTGCGCACGTCGGTCACCACCATGTCGCCGGTCCCCGTCAGATCGAATTCGTAGGCGGCGTGCTGGGGGCCGCCCTGCGTGCGCTCGGTGCGGGCCAGCGTCTCTTGCGCGGCGAACTGAAACGCCTCTTGCAAGGTGACCCGCCGGTCGCGGTTGGAATCGGCGGCGCCGCGCAGGCCGGAGACGAGGTAGTAGGTGAAGAACGAGGCCGCGATCCGGTCGGATTCCTGGGCCACCTCGTTGGCCGCGCTGGAGGTGAGGAACGCGTGCCCATGCGTGTCGATCGAGGCGTCGAGCAGGAAGGGCGCCCGGCGGGCGCCCCCCTTGTGGCGGGTGAAGGCGCCGGATTCGCAGGAGTCCAGGATGGCCAGGCTCAGGTCGGCGGGGGCCTCGTGAATGAAGGCGCGCAGCTCCTGGTAGGAGATTCGTTCGTCCCCGAGCAAGAGGCCCTCCTCGTCGGAGTGACCCGAATAGTAGAAGACGAGCTCGCGGCGGACGCCGCGGCTCTGCTCGGCGCGCAGCATGCGCTCGACCGCCGCGAAGCCGTCCTGTAGCGCGCGGCGGCTCCCGTCGGCGACGAAGATCGAGATCGCCGGGCGCCACGCCGCCCAGGCTCTCCAGCACGCGCGCCATCGCGTGCGCGTCGCTGGCTGCATAGCGCAGGCGCGCGCGGGCCGGGCCGCCGTCGTTGACGCCGACGAGCAGCGCGAAGCGGCGCAGGCGGACCGAGCCCGTCGGTTCGCCCGCCCGCGCCCGGGGCGCCGCCGCCAGCAGCGACAGGCCGAAAGCCAGCAGCGCCATCGAGGCACGGATCTTCATCGGGTCTTCTCCAGGGCCAGGGAAACCTGGCTGAAATGCGGGGGGAGCGGCAGCGGCGCGCGGCGCGCGGCCCGCGTCGACAGCGCGCGCGCCGCCTCGAGAACCGGCGCGACGTCGAAGGAGGCGTCGGCGCGCACCAGGAAGAAGCGTTCGAAGGCCGGGGCGCTGTCGAGCTCGTAGGCCGAAGGGAGCCGCACCTCGCCGCCGACGCGCAAGGGGACCGCGCGGGTGCGGCCCGGCTCGGGCCAGTGCTGGGTGACGGTTCCGGCGCCGTCGATCGAGAGCAGCACGCCGAACCCCTCCGCGGTGGTCGCGTAGGCGAGCTGCAGCAGATCTCCCGGGGCAGCCCGCTCCCCGTCGGCCAGCCGCTCGTCGCCCGCGCTCGCGTGCCGGTAGACGTAGAGGCGCGCGCCGGCGGTCGGGACTGTCCCCTTGATCGTCGTCGGCTCGGAGACCGGCAGGGGCGCGGCCGGCGGCGCCGTCAGCGGATGGCGCGCCGCCAGGACGACGGCCAGCGCGCCGGCCGTGGCCAAGGTCGCGCCTGCGAAGCTCGCCCGGACCATGCCCGACCTCCGGCGCGCGGGCGGTGCCGCGCGCCGCCGCACCTCGGCCGCGACCGACGCCGGGGGGTGCGCCGCCAGCGTCTCCCGATCGGCCAGCAGCAGCGCCGCGATCACGTCGTCGGGCGAGCGCCCCTCGGCCTCGAGCCGCGCCCGCACCGCGGCGGCTTCCTGGCCCTCGAGCTCGCCCTGGGCCAGCCGCTCGAGCAACCAAACAGGCGTCCTGGGCTCACGCGCGGTCATCGCTCACTCCTTCCAGAGCGGCCAGCCGCTCCCGCAGTCGTCGCAGGCGCTTGCGCACGCCCGACACCGACAGCCGCGCCTCGCGCGCCGTCTCCTCGAGCGTGAGCCCATCGCAAAGGTGCATGACCGCCAGGGTGGCGGTCGACGCTGCCAGCGGATCGTCGGCGCCGAACAGCCTTCCCAGCAGGTTGCGCGCGGAGGCCCGCGTCTCGTCGGTCTCCGCCGTGGTGGCGATCCGGCCGAGCAGGTCGTCGCTGGCCTCCTCGGGATGCCGTCGTATGGCGCGCAACCGGTTCAGGCAGACGTTGGTGGCGACGCGCAGCAGCAGCCCGGCGGGCGCCTCCTCGCGCAGCCGATCCTCCGCGCGCAAGACGGCAACGAAGACGTCGTGCATGGCGTCCTCGGCCTGCGCGTCGTCGCGCAGCAGCCTCCGGCAGCGACGCAGGACCATCGGTCCGAAACGCCGGTAATGCTCTTCGATGTCGAGCGCCAAGGTCGGATGCCTCCCTCATGCACCCGAGAACACCGGGCGCTGGCGGAAGTGTCACCGCTTGGCCCAAGAAAATCAGCCTGAACCGCCGCTCGGCGGCGGGCCGATGGGGGGGTTACCCCGGGCCGGTGAGGAAGTACTTCGCCCACTGGGCGATGTGGTTCGAGGTCGTGATGTCCTGGAACGGGAGGCAGAAGGCCGTGTAGCTCGGATCGCCCCCGCCGACGCTGGGGATGATCCCGACCATCCAGACCAGCGTTCCGATCTTGGTCTCGTCGCTGCTGGCCGACGAGGCGGGCGGCGCGCGCAGGCCGTATTGCCGCGTCGAGGAGAAGGTCAACCAGACCAGCTGCTGCTGCTCGGTGAGCTGTTCGACGAAGGGGGACCACTTGGGGAACGAGTTGGTGAGCGCGGTCGCCCCCATGTCGGCGACGCCGGGGCTGTTGGCGTTGCTGAGCGGGATCGGCGCGCTGCCGCCGCTGGAGATCGAGGTCAGGAACATGGTCGCTGTCGCGTCGGTGTCGGCGTCGCACGACTTGTCCGGCGCCAGGCCCGCCGCCGCCGGGACGGTGGTGCAGGTCGATTCGTCGTAGACCACCAGATCCCCGTCGGGCGCCAGCGCCGGGTAGTAGCGGTTCTTCCCCAGCACCGAGGGGACCAGCGTCTGCGGCGCCCCCCAGGCGGTGCCGTCGTACTGCACGTAGTCGATGCCGCCGGTGGCGGGGCGCTGATCGCTGGTGGCGGCGGTGGGGTCGGCCGAGGTGAACACGATCGTGTTCGGCGCGTCGGTGCTCTTCGACCAATCGGGGTGATCACCGCGCAGGCCTCCGAGCGCGATCGTCGAGGTGACCATGCCGGTCATCCCGTCGAAGAGCGTCAGGTCGACCGGACCGGCCTTGGCGTACCGTGTGGTGCTCGGGTTGTCGCCGTACACGCCGACGAACTGGCTCCCGTCGCTGTTCCAGGACTCGAACTGGCTGCGCTGGGTGAGCGGGTAGGGCTGCAGCGCCTTGTTGTTGGCGATGTCCCACAGGAGGAGGCGCCCGTCGCCCTGGCCGTTGGCGCTGACCACCATCTTGCTGCCGTCGGGCGCCAGCGCGTGGCAGCCGATGCACGAGGTGACGCCGGTGTTGGCCGGGGTCAGGTAGGCCTGCGCCGACTGCGTGCTGCCGGAGAAGTCCCAGCGCATGATCGCGCTCGAGCCGCTGGTGGTCCAGTAGTAGAGCGCGCCGTCGATGTTGTCCTTGGAGAACTGCAGGTGGAAGGGGGTGCTGTCGCCGACGGAAGAGCCGGCGTCGTCGGTCCCCCGCACGACGAGCGAGACCGCACCCTGCCCGGCGTTGGCGGAGGAGATCGCCGTCCAGAGCCCGGGGTCGGGCTGGTAGAGGCAGCCGGTTCCCAGCGCCACACAGCGCACGAACGCGTTGACGGTGGCGTACTGGCCCGAGAGGCTCACCTCGAACAGCGTGTTGTTGGCGCCCGGGTTGAAGTGGATCTCGATGCCCGTGATGTTGGGCGGGAACAGCACGCCGTCATTCGGGTAGACGAGCGAGGGCGAGCGCGTGGTGTCGTTGTCGGTGGTGCTGAAAATCGACGACGGATCGTTGGTGATGCTGCCGGTCATCCCCGGGTCGGTTCCGGTGAAGGTGTAATAGACGGTCAGCGTCGCGGACGTGCTCACGGCGCCCGAGCTGGCGGTCACCGTCACCACGCCGCCTCTGGTCCCCGTGCTGGTCGCCAGGCCGTTCTTGTCGATCGTGACGACGCCGGTCGGTGAGACCTCGTAGAGGACCTCGGTCGTCAAATCCACCGTCTGGCCGTTGACCTGACCGGAGACGGAGTATTGCTGCGTCTGGGCCGGGGCGCTGTTGGTGACCGTCATCGTGGCGGTGGTGGGCGTGATGGTCAGCGAGGACGCTCCCGTCCTCGGCGACCCGCCGGTCCCGCCTCCGGTCCCGAGGCCGCCGTCGAGCGAGGTCGTGCCTCCGGTGCCCGTGGTCGGCTGGGCAGGCGACGGTTTGAACCCGCAGCCAACCGCGGCCGAGGCCGCGATCGCCACGAGCGCCACACGAAGAACGTTGCGGAGGAGGTCGTTGCGCATCGGGGGGCCTCGCATTTCTAGGCTTACGGGAGATCTTATTCCCGGTGGCGCCCCCGGTGGATCAGTTTCGCGCGGGGCGCGCGTCCGATCGGGGGGGGCGTCCCGCGAACGGATGGTTTTCTACCACCTGGACGGGGGTTCGCGTAAGGCGCTCGATGGCCCGCAGGGAGCCGCGCTCCTCCGCGTCACAGAAGGAGAGGGCGATCCCGGAGGCGCCGGCCCGCGCCGTCCGGCCGATCCGGTGCACGTAGCTCTCTGGCTCGTTCGGCAGCTCGAAGTTGATGACGTGCGTGATCCCGTCGATGTCGACGCCGCGGGCGGCGATGTCGGTGGCGACCAGCACCCGCACCTGCCCCTGCTTGAAAGCCCCCAGCGCCCGTTGACGCGCCGCCTGGGACTTGTTTCCATGAATCGCGGCGGCGGTGACGCCCGAACGGTCGAGCTGCTCGGCGACCCGGTTGGCCCCGTGCTTGGTCCGGGTGAAGACCAGGACGCGTTTCATCGCCGGGTCGCGCAAGACCTCGGAGAGCAGCGCGCGCTTCTGGCTGCGGTCGACGTGCATGACCCACTGCGTGATGCCGTCAGCGGTGCTGGCCACCGGCGCCACCGAGAGCTGCACCGGGTCGACCAGGATCGAATTCGCCAGCTTCAGGATCTCGGTCGGCATGGTCGCCGAGAACATCAGGGTCTGACGCTTGCGCGGCAGCACCGCGATGATGCGCCGGATCGGATCGATGAAGCCCATGTCCAGCATCCGGTCGGCCTCGTCGAGCACCAGCGTCTCGAGCGCGTCGAAGCGGGCGTGTCCCTGGCCCATGAGATCGATGAGTCGCCCGGGGGTGGCCACGATGACGTCGGTGTTGCGGCGGAACGCCTCGACCTGCGGGCCCTGGCCGACGCCACCGAAGACGACGGCGGTGCTGATCGACAGGTGGCGGCCGTAGGTCTGGAAGCTCTCGGCGATCTGGAGCGCCAGCTCGCGGGTGGGGGCGAGGATCAGCGCGCGCGGGCCGCGCCGCTCGGCGGCGCGCTTGGTGCGGGCCAGCCGGTCGAGGATCGGCAGCGCGAACGCGGCGGTCTTGCCGGTGCCGGTCTGCGCGCAGCCGAGCGCGTCACGCCCGGCCAGGAGGTGCGGGATGGCCTTCGACTGGATGGGGGTGGGCGTTTGGTAGCCGGCGCCGAGGATGGCGCGGCGCAGGGGATCGATGAGCCCGAGGGAATCGAATGATGCGACGACGGGAGCGGAAACGGGATCGGTCAACGTAGCGGTCATAGAGATGTGGCGTTTTCTTCGAAGCAGCCGCCGCCGGATATGCGCCTCCGTCGAGATCGACGGGACCAAGCGGGGTCTTCGGTTTTGAGTGCGTGCTGTCCGTGCGAACCCGTTCAGACAGCGACGCCGCCTACCGGTCCCTGGCGCGCTCCGCAGAGATTCGCGGAGGCAGGACAAAACTTATTGTTGAGGAAGGTGACCGACGGGACCATAAAAGTCAAGCAATGCGGCCGAGCCGTGGCTGAGCGCAAAGACGATCCGCGCCTGTTGGCGACCCTGGCGCTGCTGACGTTCGCCACCGGGCTCATCGACGCGGCCAGCGTGCTCGGGCTGCGGCACGTGTTCACCGCGAACATGACGGGCAACGTCGTGTTTCTGGGGTTCGCGCTGGTCCACGCGGGGAGCGCGACCGCGGCCGACTGCCTGCTGGCGCTGGCCGCCTTTCTGGTCGGTGCGACGTTGGGCGGGCGGCTGGCGGCGAAGGGCCTCTCGTTCACCGCCGCGCTGGTGGTCGAGGTGGCGATCCTGGCCGTGGCGGCGGCGCTGGGATGGGCGCCCGCCGGCGTTCCACGGCCCGCGCTGGTGGAGATCGCGCTGCTGGCCCTGGCCATGGGGCTTCACAACGCCTCGGTGCGCAAGCTCGCCGTCCCCGACATGACCACGACTGTGCTCACGCTCACCATCACCGGCCTGGCTGCCGACTCGTCGCTGGCCGGGGGCCAAAACCCGCGCCTGCCGCGCCGCCTCCTGGGCGTCGCGCTCATGTTGCTCGGCGCGCTCACCGGGGCGCTGCTGCTTCGGTGCGGGCTGAGGTGGCCGATCACGGCGGCAACCGTGGTCGTCGCAGGCGCGTGTGCGGTGTCGGCGACACAGGGAGTCACTCGGAAAAACTGACGGTGGCGCTCGCGCCTGTCGTAAATTGATTGGACCGTTGGAACCGTTGGACCGCTTGCGGAGCGGGCAGCGGCTCAGTTCCCAGGCGCCACAAATGAGAGCGGGGCGCCACTGATGCAAAGACCTGGGCGCTGGTGGGGTGCATCGTGGCGGCATATGGGATTTCGCTTATCGGCCGGTGAGATCGCCTGCGTCGTCTGCTGTCTCGTCGGCGGACCGGGCTGCGGGAGCTCCGGGAGCGCCGCCGGGACCGGAGGCAGCGGCGGCTCGGTCACCGGAACAGGCGGCGGCAGCGGGGGCGCCCCGTCGGACGGCGGCATCACCCGGGCGCCCTCCGGTCTGCCCGAGCCGGCGACGACCGGCGTCGCCAAACCGTCCGGCACGGCCGGCAACCTGACGGTCGTCAACTGGGCCGGCTTCAAGGCCGCCGTCTCCTGGACGTTCGACGACTCGCAGCCGTCGCAGATCGCGCACTACGCCGAGCTGCAGGCGGTCGGCATCCCGATGACCTTCTACATCAGCACCGGCAACAGCACCGAGTCCGGCTACGACGCCACCTGGACCCAGGCGGTCGCCGACGGCAACGAGATCGGCAACCACACCGTCCATCACTGCCACGCCGATCTCAGCGGCTGCAGCTTCGGCACCGCCGACGCCACGCTGACGCAGGAGATCGACGACTGCACCAGCTACATCGCGGCCCACTACGCACCGCAGACGACGGCCTGGACGGCGGCCTCGCCGTTCGGCGACACCGGCTACGACAGCGACGACATGTCGCGCTTCCTGGTGAACCGCGGCGTCGCCGGCGGGACGATCGGCGCCAATGACACCACCGATCCGTTCAATCTTCCCATCTACCTGGCGCAGATGGCCGACACGGCGGTGAACTTCGCGGCGCAGATCGACGCCGCGCACATGGCGGGGAAGTGGCTGATCCTGTTGGTCCACTCGATCTTGCCCACCAGCGACACCTGGTACAACCCGGTCGCCATCACCGACGTGACCGGCGGGATGAGAGCCGGCAAGTCGCTCCCCGACGTCTGGAACGACTCGGTCGTCGACGTGGCCGCCTACTGGCGCGCGCAGAAGATGTTCTCCGCGCTCACGCCGACCACGGCCGGCGGCAGCAGCACCTGGACCTGGACGCTGCCGGCGAACTTCCCGCCCGGCAAGTACCTGCGCGTGACCGTCGCCGGCGGAACGCTGACCCAAGGTTCGACCACGCTGGCGTGGGACACGCACGGCTTCTACGAAGTCGCGCTCGACGCCGGAACGCTCACGCTTTCACCCTGACGAAACAAACTGGAGGCCCCGCTATGACCCGATCTCGAAATTACCTTGTTGGTCTGCTGGCGACTGCCATTGGACTGCTCACGGCTTCGCCCGCATTCGCGGGGTCGTGGCAGAACAACTTCGCCTTCGGGGCCACCCTTCAGGGGGACCTCTACACCCCCACCACGGTGGCCGCCTCGCCGGCGATCCTGGTGGTGATCCACATGTGCACCGGCCACTCGACGACCGTGCACGGGTGGTTCGACTCCTACGCCGACGCGCAAGGGTTTTACCTGATCGCGCCCGACGCGGGAAAGCAGTGCTTCGATGCGAGCGCCGCCCGCAGCGGCGACAAGGCCGCCGTCGTGACGATGGTCAATTACCTGATCACCAACAAACACGCCGACAAGACCAGGGTCTTCGCCGCCGGAATGTCTTCGGGCGGCTGCATGACCAACACGCTCCTCGCCGTCTATCCGGACGTCTTCGCGGGCGGTTCGGCGATGCCCGGTTTTCCGGCCGGAATCTGGCCCGCGGGCGACATCACCTGCACCAAGTGCGGTTCGACGCCGCCCACGATGACCGCGGCCCAGTGGGCAGCGATGGCGACCAATGTGTTCAAGTGGAGCGGTCAGTACGGGTGCTCCCAGCAGTGGGCCGGCGGCGGCGACCAGTACAACTTCAACCTCTATCTCCCCGACGTGGCGTTGCAGTGGCAAGGTCTGGCGGGTCTGGGCGCCGGCATGTCGGAGGCCAGCTGGAGCGACCACACGGGCTGGACGCGGACCGTCTACAAGGACAGCTCCGGGAACGTGCGGATGGAAACGAACCTCGGTCCGTCGAGCCAGAAGCACGATCTGGAAACGGTTAGCCCCACGCTCTACAAGGACGTCATCAGCTTCCTCGGCCTCGACAAGGCCACGGGCGCTTGTGGCCTGACCACCACCAGCACCACCGGCGGAGGCGGTGCCAGCGGTGGGACCACCGGCACCGGCGCAGCCGGCGCGACGGGGACTGGCGGGGTGACGGGCACCGGCGGCGTGACGGCGACCGGCGGGGTGACGGGCACTGGCGGCGTGACGGCGACCGGCGGCGTGACCGGCACTGGTGGTGTGACGGCAACCGGCGGCGTGACCGGGACCGGCGGCGTGAGGGGCACCGGTGGCGTGACGGGCGGTACGGGCGGGGTGACGAGCACCGGTGGCGAGACCGGCACCGGCGGCTCTGAGACCGGCGGCGCCAACGGCGAAGGGGGCGCGACGGGTACAGGCGGAACGGAGACCGGCGGCATGACCGGTGACTCTGGCAGCTCCGGGTGCAGCTGCGCCGTCGACGCGGGTCGCGGCCACCGCGGATCGCTCGTGGTCCTGCTCGGCATCGCCGTCGCGCTCGCAGCGCGACGGCGCCGCTCGCGCAAGTAGCACGCCGGACGATTGGCGACGCCCATCTCGGCGTCTGGGCCAACCTTCTCCAACCGCGGCCGTCGACTCCCGACGGCCGCGGTCGTCCGTTCTGGCTTCAGAAAATGTGCGCCCTGTTCCTGGGGGTGAGCTGTTCGGAACGTGCTCCGGACACCCACAGACATGCGACGCATTTCATTCTCGGCGGTGGCCCTCGTGTTGCTCGGTGCCCTCGGCACGATGATCGGCTGCCAGAGCGGCGACACCGTCTCCACGGGGACGGGCGGCTCGAATCAAAAGGGGAGCGGGGGCTCGTCGAGCACCGGCGGGATCACCGGCACCGGCGGAACGCCGAGCACGGGCGGAACACCCGGCACCGGCGGGACGCCAGCCACGGGCGGCGTGACCGGTGCGGGCGGCGTTGTCGGCACCGGCGGAACGACCGGCACCGGCGGAACGACCGGCACCGGCGGAACGACGGGCACCGGCGGAACGCCGAGCACGGGCGGGACGACGGGCACCGGCGGAACGACCACCGGCGGGACGACGGGAACCGGCGGGACGCCGAGCACGGGCGGGACGACGGGCACCGGCGGAACTCCGAGCACGGGCGGGACAACGGGCACCGGCGGAACGAGCACGGGCGGAACGACCGGCACCGCCGGGAGCAACGGCTTCGGCCAGCCGGCTTGCGGCAACAACGGCGCCGGCACCGCGATCGCCAAGAACGTCGCCTGCACCGCCTCCGATCCGCAGCTCTGCTACAAGCTCTGCGGCCCGGCCAGCATCGGGGTCAAGTCCGAGACCTGCACGACCGGCGCATACATGGAGATGTCGGGGTGCAACTTCGACCCCGGGATGGACTACTCCTGTTACATGGTTCCCGCCGCGGCGAGCACGACCTGTCCGGCGACGGCGCCGCAAGCCTCCACGGCTTGCACCGTCAGCACCTGTGTCGTCTGCGGAGGGCCGAGCGCCAGCAGCGCCGCCGGCACGGGTTACCTCGACTCGACGGGGGCCGCCAAGGTCGGCTACTGTGTCTGCCAGGCCAGCGGGAAGTGGACCTGCGCCGCGACGAACGCCTGGCCCTGTCCGGGTGGAACCGGCTGCTGAGCGCCAGCTCCGCAGTAGGGCGCCTTCGGGCGCCACATTGTCGGCATGGTTCGCTGCGCTCACCGTCCTCTCCGGCGACGCCACTCCTACCGCCGCTCCTGGCGGCGGTATCGTTCGGCGCCGAGCCGGTAGAGCACGTGGCGACGCATCGGACTCTGCGGCGGGAGGTTGGGGTGATCGAAGTCGTCCGCGGGGTCGCGGGACATCCCGAGCTTCTCCATTACATGGCGTGACCGCGCGTTGTCCGGGGTGGTCATCGAGATGATCTCGGCGAGGCGCAGCGTCTCGAAGCCGAACGCCAGCGCGGCCCGCGCCCCCTCGGTGGCGTAGCCGCGCCCCCAGGCGTCGTGCGCCAGGCGCCAGCCGATCTCGACGCAGGGGGTGAAGTGCGCCGAGAAGTTCGGCACGGCCAGGCCGATGAAGCCAATGAAGGCAGCCGGCGCGGCGCCGGTGAGCTCCACGGCCCACAGCCCGTGGCCGAGCTGCTCGAAGCCCTCGCGAATTCTCCGGGCGGAGCCGTCGCTCTCGGCGCGTGACAGGCAGGAGGGGAAATGCGCGCGGACCCGCGGATCGGCGTTGAGCGCGGCGAACGGCGCCAGGTCGTCGTCCCGCCAGGGACGCAAGATGAGGCGCTCGGTCCGCAACACGATGGGCTCGCCCACGGGGGGCAGCATAGCTAACCGGACATCGACGCGGCGGCGCGGACGACCCGGTTTCGCCCCTCGGCCTTGCCGGCGTAGAGCGCCTCGTCGGCCTTCTTGAGGCAAGCGTCGATGCGCATCGGGCGATCGAACACCGCGACGCCGAAGGTGAGCGTGACGCTCTCACCGAGGCCGGCGATCTCGGGCAAGCGCGCCTCGACCGCGATGCGCAGCCGGTCGGCGACCTCGCAGGCGGTGACGAGATCCGTTTCGGGGAGCAGCAGAAGAAACTCCTCGCCGCCCCAGCGGGCGACCGCGTCGTGGCCGCGCAGCCGCTCGCCGAACAGCCCCGCCACGGCGTGGAGCACGCGGTCACCGGCGGCGTGGCCGTGGGCGTCGTTGATCCGTTTGAAGCGATCCACGTCGGCCATGACGACGCTGAACGCGCGGCCGGTGCGCTGGAATTCCTGCGCCGCCTCGCGCAGACGCTGCTCCATCGAGCGCCGGTTGAGGAGGCCCGTCAGCGGATCGGTGTGCGCCATCGACTCCATCCGGCGCTCGGCGGTGGTCGACGCGCGCCGAAAGTAGAAGGTGACCAGCGCCAGGGCCAGGAGGGGTATTGCCAGGTTCGCGTAGCGCCAGATCGAGGTCAGATAGCCGGGGAGGACGGCGCCGGTGACCGTCCCCTCGGGGGCCAGGGCGCGCAAGGCGATCAGCGCCACGAAGATGCCCGCCGAGATGATCGCCACGGTGCGGCTGGCCAGGCGATCGTTGAACATCACGAACGGGATGAGCGGGACCAGGTAGTACTGAAACCCGCTCGCCCAGCCGAGCGCGGCAACGGCCAGGAGTGCGTGCGCCACCACCTCCATGGTGATGAGCCCCATGGCGAGCGTGCTGCGTCCGCGGCGGTTGACGATCGCCGCCGCCAGCCAGAGCGCCACGCTCAGCACGTTGAAGGCCGCCAGGCGCAGGTGGCCGCCGAGGGCGAACATCGGAACGAAGCTGGCGTGGGCGACGATGCCGACCCAGGCCACGTGACGGACGACGGCGGCGATCCGCGGCGGGGGCGCCACCGCCGGGATGCCGGCGGTTACGCGACGAACCGGTCCCGTGGCGTGTGTGCCGGTGTCTGGCACGCGGTGGCGCCAGAATACGGAGCGCGGTGGTTCAAGTCAAAAGCCGCGCGGCCGTCTGTGCGGTCGTCGGGTCGGGTCGCGTGAACGCCGACGGGCGCCCTCGAAACAGGCCGGAAACAACCCAGGCAAGGAAGCCGAGAGATCGGCCGTCGGCGCGGGGCGCGCGATCAGCGCTTGGCTTCGAGCGAGAGCGTGAGCCGGGCCGCGGTGACGGAGGCGAGGCCGATCGTCAGGGCCGCGACGGCAATCCCCAACGCGATGGACCCCTTCGACCCGTGGCCGGCCTTGACGATCCACTGGAATGGAAAGGCCATCCCCAGCGCCATTCCGCCCATCCCGCCGAGGATCGACGTCATCCGGCAGTTGTTCGAGAGGTCGTAGTGACCGCCGCAGGCCTTGCAGACGAGGAATCGGTTGTTCTCGCGCGAGGGGAGCAGGTTCCACATGGTCAGCCCGACCGATTTTCCGCAGTGCGGACAGGCATCCTTGGCGCGCGTGGCTTCTGGGCTCATTTGCACCCGCCAGTTTAACAGGGAGAGCCCGCGCCTCCACACTTGCATCGGAGCGCGACCTCAAGAACGATGAGGGGCGTGAAATTCGGGCTCTTCGTCGATCCGGACACCACCCGCTTCAGCGGTCTGCGCCTCCGCCGTCTCAAGGAGGCGATCAAGGACCCGAAGATCCTCGAGGCGCTGGTGGAAGAGCTGGAGGTCACCGGGGCCTCGGGCGGCAACAAGATGGCGGCGATCGAGCGCCGGATCGAGGAGCTTCGCGCGACGAAGGGCTCCCTCTGGTACGAGGTGGCGGCGCCGGAGATTCTGGCAGCGTCGATCTTCCGGGCCAAAAAGCTTCAGGGCCCCGTCGTCGACGAGCTCTTCAGGCGCGTCCCCCGCGTCCAGGATCTCGCGGCGCCGCTGGCCATGTGGCTGGACATGGCTGGCCTGACCCCGCACCCGGGCGGCGCCCCCGGCCTCGGCCGCGCCAACCTCATCGGCTACCGCGGCGGGACCTTCGTCTCGGGTGGGCGCGTGGTGGGGATCGAAGCGACCAATGACGTCAACGAGCTCGGCCGCGCGCTCGACGAACCGAGAAGAGAGCGCGACAAGTTGACGGCGTCGTACCTGGCCTGCACCCCGGCGCTGGTGGCCGCGCTCCTCTGGGCCCGCACCGCCGTGGCGCCGCGCTGGGAGCCGGACGCTCTGCGTACGAAACTAAAGGCGGGAGGGCTCGGTCTGCTGCTGGTCGAGGGTGACGCCATCTCGCAGGCGATCCTTCCCGAGGAGCGAAAGCTCGACGCCGGGAATCTGGCGGCCATCGCCGCCGCCTTGCAGGCGGCCAAGCCCGGCGGCTAGACCGGTCAGCCCAGGTCGAACACGAGAACTTCGGCCGGCTCGCTGGCCCGGATGGCGACGCGGGCCTCGTCGCTGACCGACGCGCCGTCGCCGGCGACGAGCGACGTTCCGTTGAGGTCGACCGCGCCGCGCGCCACCTGAACCCAGGCGTGGCGGACCGGTCGCAGCAAATGCGCGATCTCGCTGCCCGCGTCGAGCCGCGCGACGAAGATCTCCGCGTCCTGGTGCACGGTCACCGCGCCGTCGCGCCCATCGGGCGCGGCGATGAGGCGAAGCTGGTTGTGGATCGACTCGGGCGCCAGCGTCTTCTGCTCGTAGCCCGGCTCGATGCCGCGGCGGTCGGGGAGGATCCAGATCTGCAAGAAGTGCACGAACTCGGTCTTGGAGTGGTTCCACTCGCTGTGCGTGACGCCGGTGCCGGCGCTCATGCGCTGGACGTCGCCGGGACGAATCACGGAGCCGGTCCCCATGCTGTCCTTGTGCCCGAGCTCGCCCTCGAGGACGTACGACACGATCTCCATGTCGCGGTGGGAGTGGGTGCCGAACCCGCTCTCGGGCTTCACGCGATCCTCGTTGATGACGCGCAGGGCGCGAAAGCCCATGTGCCGTGGGTCATGGTATTCGCCGAACGAAAACGTATGCTGGGTGTCGAGCCAGCCGTAGTTCTCGTGCCCCCGCTCCCCCGCACGCCTGACGCTGATCATGCCCACGTTCTATCGCAGGTTCCGGGCGGGTGCATCGGTCGAAGGCCTAGGCCTGGCCCGGCGGCCGCGGGATATCATTTTGCCCGTGCGTCGCTCGCTGGCCCTGGGCGCGCTCTGTCTCGGTCTGATGATGGGCGCCTGCGGCGGGGGCGCCAGCGACGGGATGAAGGCGGCCCAACCGGTCCTGCCGCAGGTGGTTGACGTGGGCGGAACGGTCCTGGTCTCTCCCAAGGTCCAGCCCATCCTTTACGCAAGCGACACCGGAGCCACGGACATCCAGGCGTTTCTGCAAGAGCTGGCCACCACCAGTTACTGGACGCAGGCGACCTCCGAGTACGGGGTCGGGCCGCTCACCGTCCTTCCCGCCGTCATGCTGTCCGGCCCGGCGCCGGCGTCGGTCAGCGACGCGATGCTGGAGTCGAGCCTGGCCACCAACACCTCCGGCGCGAACCCTGCCTGGGGCGCCGCCGATCCGAGCACCATCTATCTGTTCGTGCTCCCCGAGGGAAGCATCGAGTCGGACTCCGAGGGGGCCTGCTGCACCGATTACGACGGGTATCACTTCCAGGCCGAGGTGGGCTCGGTGACGGTGCCTTACGCGCTCTCCTGCGCCTGTCCCGGCTTCGACGGGCCCCAGATCACCGACCTGCAGGAGCGCACCATCGACATGAGCCACGAGCTGGTCGAATCGGCGACCGATCCCTTCCCCAACAGCGATCCGGCCTACACGCAGGAAGACGACGCGGACATCGTCTGGACGCTGGTGACCGACGGCGAGGTGGCCGACATGTGCGAGTTCAACGACGACGCCAACGTGATCCCCCCGGGCTCGACCTACATGGTTCAGCGCACGTGGTCGAACGCCGCCGCCGCGCGCTTCGAGAACCCCTGCGTCCCGGTGGTCACCACGACGCCGTACTTCAACAGCTTCCCGCAGCTCGGGAACATCAGCTACAACGCGGGCCACATCACCACGCAGGGGATCGACATTCCGCTGGGCCAGAGCAAGACGATCGACGTCGCCCTGGTGGCCGCGGCGGGCATGGGAGAGCCCTGGACCGCCGCGCCCTACGACTATGACGACGCGATTCTCGGCCTCAGCCCCGACTCCGTCCTCAGGCCGCTCAACTTCAGCGGCGGTGACGGCCAGACCTTTCCCCTCACCATCAACCCCACCAACGCGGACGACGACCTCCAGGGCGAGGCGTTCATCATCTGGTCCGATTACGGCGCCCCTGGCGCTCCCGACTTCGAAAGCCAGGTCACGATGGGGCTCGTCACGAATTAGTTTTGAGCCTCCGAAGCGCGCGGCCGGCACTTCGAGGGGTCGACATGTTGCGCCTCACCATCGTCAGTGCGGGGATTGTTGCTCTCACCGCGGTCGGCTGCGGAGGCGGGTCGCAGTCGCGGGACGGCGGCGGGCATGACGGGCACGACGCCGGAGCGGCGGACGCTCCGCCGCCCGGGACCGACGCGGCGAGGGCGCAGACCTACGCGCTGACGGTGACGGCGGTCGACACGACGTTCGTGACCGAGGACCACTTCATCGCCGCGGTCGAGATGCAGCTGGCGGGCGAGCCGTTCGCCGAGTCGATGGGGCGCGATCTCGGCGGCTACACCCGCGACTACGCCTGCCAGGACGCCGCCTGTCAGGCGAGCGTCTACACCGATCCCAGCTCGGCCGACGGCGGCACCGTCATCGACCTCCCCGGTTACGCATCGGGGGTCGAGTCCTACGAGTACTCGAAGCAGCCGATGAACAACATCGCCTTCGAGTCGGGGGCGGGGACGTCGCTGCTGTTCGGCCCGGTGCTCAACCCGACCGGGGCCAGTGGCGCCGACGCGCTGGCGCTGGCCCAGACCTGGTTCACTCACATGGGCAGCGGCAGCAACGCCTACGCCTACGTGACGGCGCCAGGGCCGAGCAATCCGCTGGGCTGGGCGGGGCTCTGGCCGGTGCTCCAGCCGTTCTCCTCGTGGGACCCGACGATCGCGCCCACCAGCCACGCGGCCGTCTGTCAGCTCACCTCGGACGATAATCCGGGGCTGCATGCCGCGCTCTACTCCGACGACTACGAGTGCGATTACACCACGCTGAACCTGCCCGATCGCGAGGCCCAGGTGACGAAGACCATCGGGCCCGGGTCGTCCGGGTGGACCGACTGGAAGGAGGCGCTCTGGACGCTCAACTACCTCCAGGTGATGCACAACGTGAAGGAGGCGGCGGTCGAGACGGTGTCGAGCGCCACGATGGACCAGGTCGGCGTTCCGGGCAACGACGTCACGGGGAACATTCTCCCCGGCACTTACCTGGGGTCGAGCAACGTCGAGGGCTTCCAGGCCGGCAACTTCATCCAGATTCTCGACAACCAGGCGGCCGAGTGGCTGCTCCAGCTCACCACCACCGACGGGGCGGCGCTGGGCGGGTTCGCCAGCCTGGCCGACGCGCTCGACTACAGCCCGACGTCGGCGGCGCGCTGGTTCCCGGCCTCCATCGGCGTCACCGAGACCGACGACGCCAGCGGCTTCCCGCGGCCGAGCGGCTACGCGATCGCCTCGGCCGACAGCCACCTGCTCGATCTGGCTGGTCTGCTGGGCGCCTACGCCAGCGTCTACGCGCTGACCGACCAGTCGAACACCGACGTCGGCGGCAGCCAGCCGGCCGAGGTCTACTTCGACGGCGATCCGTTCCCGATCCAGAACCAGACGCCCGACGGTTCTCCCACGCTGCACGATCGCGCGCTGGGAATGATCCGCGTGGCCGTGGTGAACATGGACCGGTTCCATCTCGACGCGACGAGCGGCCTCTTCGTCGACGATGCCAAGCTGGCGAGCGGCAAGCTCGCGCCCGGGACGACGCTGTCGGCCGACGTGGCGGCCTACACGCTGCTCTCGCTGCGCACGGCGCGGCGCGCGCTCGACTCCGAGCTCACGCTCTACGCCAACACCAGCCCCGACACACAGGGGATCCCGTCGCCGCTCGACAGCTTTTCGATGGTCGACGGCGTCAGCTTCGCCGCGCGGCTCGACGCGCTCATCACGGTCCTCTCCAACGCCTTCTACGACAAGCTGACCACCGCGGCGGGGGTCGCCTACGCGGGGTGGGACGTGGCGGGCGAAAGACCGACCGATGGGGGGACCAGCCTCGACGCGCACAGCGCCGCCGTGCGCGGCCTCCTGGTCGCTTATCTCGCCACCGGCCAGACCAAGTTCCGCGACCGCGCCGCGCAGGTCTTCGCGCACCTCGACGGCACGTTCTACGACGCGGCCGCGCGCATCTACCGGCCGACCGCCGGCGACAGGTCGCTGACGGTCACCTTCACGCCGCGGCGGTTCGGGCTCTTGCAGGGTGCGCTGCGCGACACCTACCAGCTCATCGCCACGCTCCCCGGCCAGGACCTGCTGGCGGCGCAGGTCCTCGATCGCGTGGGACGCCTCGACAAGCTGGTGCTGAACGGCTGGGACGATCGCAACCAGAACCAGATCGTCGACTGGCCCGACGAGTGTGCCCAGCTGGGCACCGGCCCGGACGGCGAGCCGATGGGGAAGGGTGGGCTGCAGATGGCCGAGCGGACGCTCTCGGGCGAGACCGGCTCGCTGGCGCCGTTCACGCCGGACGCCGGCGATCGCGTGATCACCACGGATCGCGAGCACGACTGCGTGCCGGAGATCTCGGCGGCCAAGCTCCCCTCGGCGCTGGCCAACTCCGTGACGTTCACGCTCACACCGCGCTGACGCACCCGCCGAATGATCGCGTGAACTCCGCTCGGCATCGCCGAGAGGAGATCGGCGCGGGAGGGTTTGGGAACCCTCTCAGGGTTCCCATCTAATCGCGTGAACTCCGCTCGGCATCGCCGAGGGGAGATCGGCGCGGGAGGGCTTGGGAACCCTCTCAGGGTTCACATCTAATCGCGTGAACTCCGCTCGGCATCGCCGAGAGGAGATCGGCGCGGGAGGGTTTGGGAACCCTCTCAGGGTTCCCATCGAGATTGGTGAGCCGCCGGGAGAGGTCGTGGGCACCTCGCCTCTGTCGTCCCACCGAGGAGAGTGCCCATGCGCGTCCCCCGTCCATCGAAGTCGCTCTCGAAGCTGTGCCTGGCCGCCGCGCTGGCGCTGGCCGTGACCGCGGCCGCGCGGCCCGCGCGCGCGCAGGGGACCTGGACGCAGGTGTCGTCGAGCGGAGGGTGCGCGAACGCGTTCGGCCTCTGGCTCCTCACCGACGGGCGGGTCCTGGCGCACGGCTGCGGAGGCCTTCAGACCTGGCAGATCCTGACGCCCGACAAGGCGGGCAACTACGCCACCGGCACCTGGAAGGCCGTGGCCAGCAGCGCGCACGCGCGCGGCGGCGCGCAGCAGCACGTCCTCAAGGACGGGCGCTTCTTCGTGGGGGGGGGCGAGTACATCGACGGCCCGGCCTGCACGCCGACGCTCTGCAACACCGCCGAGATCTACGACCCCGTGTCCAACACCTGGAAGAACACGGCGAACGCGCCGCACGACATCGGCGACACGGGGAGCGCGACGCTCGCCGACGGAACGATCCTGGAGAGCACGCGCGCCGGCAGCCAGATCACGATCTACGATCCCACCACCGACACCTGGACCGCCAAGGCGTCAAATCAGCTCGGCAGCGGCGACGAGAACTCCTGGGCCTCGCTGCAGAACGGGGACGTGCTGGCCGTCGGCTACGCCACCTCGGGCGCCGAGATCTACATTCCCTCGATGGACAAGTGGGTGAAGACCACCGTCCCTTCCGGCTTCAACACCGGCGACATGGCGGGCATCTCGCAGATGTTCGACGGGCGCGTCTATGTCTACGGCCTCAACAACAAGGCCTACATCTGGACGCCGGGCGCCAGCGTGACCGACCCCGGAAGCTGGACGACGAGCGCGCTCATCACCACCAACGGCGCGACGGAGAATGAGGATGAGTACACCGACACCCTGCCGAACGGCATGGTGTGGGGCGCGCTGGTGGCGAAGATGTACGGGGCGAGCGTGGTGTTGCAGCAGTTCGATCCGACCACCAACATGGCCACGGCGGTGACGGGGCAGCCTAAGGAGACCAACCCCGATCCGATCGACTACCTCAACTTGCCGAACGGGCAGGTCATGATCACGGTCGAGTCGGGCTCGCACAACTGGGTCCTGACGCCGGACGGGCAGCCGCAGGACGCCTGGCGCCCGACGGTGACCTCGGTCGTCTACAACAGCGCCACCGACAACTACACCCTGACCGGGACGCAGCTCAGCGGCCTCATCAACGGCGGCGACGAGGGTGACGACATGACGATGGCCGAGAACTACCCGATCATCTCGCTCAAGGACAGCTCGGGCAACGTCACCTACTGCAAGTCCTCCAACTTCAGCAACATGATGCCGAGCAAGGGGTCGACGCCGGAGACGGCGGACTTCACGCTGCCGACCACGGTCACCACCGGCTCGTACCAGCTTTACGTCTCGGCGGTCGGTGTCATCTCCCAGAGCCCGTTCCCCTTCACGGTGGGCCAGAGCACGACCACCGGCGTGGCCGGGGCCAGCGGCACCACCGGCAGCGGTGGCGCGACGGGCACCGCGGGCACGGCCGGAATGGCCGGCGCGAAGGGCACCGGCGGGACGACGGCGGGCACCGGCGGCACGGGCGGGACGACGACGGGCACCGGCGGCACGACGACGGGGACGGGCGGCACGACGACGGGCACGGGCGGCACGACGACGGGCACGGGCGGGACGACGACCGGCACCGGCGGCACGGTCTCGACGGGCGGCGCACCCGGCAGCGGCGGGAGCGCGACCGGCGGCGCGCCCGGCACGGGCGGTTCTGTCGCGACGGGCGGTACGACCGGCGGTGGTGGGACCACCTCCAGCGGCGAAGGCGGGACCTCGGGCGAGACTGGCGCGTCGAGCGGCTGCTCGTGCGCGACGGCGCCCGGCGCTGGTTCGCACCTCACCGCGCTGTTTGGCTTGCTGGCCATCGGCTTCGTCGGCGCTCGCCGCCGCCGCCGGCGGCGCTGACCCCACCGAGGAAGTGAGCGCCGTTCAGGGGAGCCGCGGCACGACCAGCCGCTGCGCCTGAGCCTCGGCGCGCCGCCACACCGTTCCGGCCGTCACCCGCGCGGTCGGCGAGAACCAGGCGAAGGTCAACGCGGCGGCGAAGGCCAGGAGGGCGATCCGTCTCGGAACGCGGAAACCGTTCCGCTTCATCCGCCGGATGCTCCGGCGGGTGCGGCGCCCGGCGGGCGCAACAGATCGCTCGGCGTCGGTCCGGTCGAAGGGAATCGTCGGCGGTTCGAACTCGACCACCCGGATCGGCGGCGGCTCATCCGTCACGTCGATCTCGACGGTCTCGGCGGTCTCCGCCAAGGGGGCGACCTGCCCGACCTCAGAGGGGGTCACCGGCACCCCCTCGATCGCCCGTCGAAGTGCCGCCGCGAACTCCAGCACGCCGGGGAAGCGGTCGGCCGATTGCTTGGCGAGCCCTCGCATGATGACGGCGTCCACCGCTGGCCCGAGGCGCGGGACCAGCGCCGCGGGCGGTACTGGATCCGCGTGCACCACCTGATAGAGGACGGCGATCGGATCCTCGGCGCGGAACGGCTCGCTTCCCGTGAGCAGCACGTAGGCGATGGCCGCCAGCGAAAACTGGTCACTGCGCGAATCGATCTCCTCCCGGAGGCCGCGTGCCTGCTCGGGGGCCATGTACTGGGGTGTCCCCGCCACCTCGTCGTCGTTGGTCAGCCGCGGGCGCCAGCTCGCCTGCGAGATCCCGAAGTCGAGCACCTTCACGAAATCCTTCACGCCCTCACCCGAGAGCAGCATGATGTTGTCCGGTTTGAGATCGCGGTGGACGATGCCGCGGAGGTGCGCCGCGGAGAGAGCCTGCGCGATCTGCTCGACGATGCCGACCGCGGAGGCCGGGGTGAGCTCGTCGGCGTCAGTGATCCGTTTGGACAGCGACTGCCCCTCGAGCATCTCCATGACCAGATACGGATATCCCTGATCCGTGACGTTGAAATCCAGCACCTGCACGATGTGCGGGTGGCGCAACGTCGCGGTGATCTCCGCTTCCTGGCGGAAGCGCGACAGGACCTCGGCGTTCCTCTGGAGGCCACGGTGAAGAACCTTGATCGCCACCTGCCCGGGAAGGCGCGTGTGATCGGCCAAGAAGATCTCGCCGCATCCACCCTCCGCGATCGGGCCGACGATTCGATACGTCCCCTGAAGGATTGTTCCGGGGGTAAATTCGGAGAGCGCGAAATTTCGTTCGGTGTTCATCTCGCCGGGTGTGCCTGTGCACCCGCCGTGCCGCGCCGTCTTGCGGGCCCTCGGTGGGCCTCGCCGCCGGCGCGCGTTTCCGAAACGGAAGCCCCCTCGCGTGCGAGGTCCGGTTTTCGTAACGTCGCCCGCCGACCAATGGCTGAGAAGGCCGCGAGATCAGGCGCTGGCTGACTGGCACGGCGGTTGTATTTGGTCTTCGCCAGGAGGCCAACCATGCTTTGGACAATTGCTCTCATTCTTCTGGTGCTCTGGGCCCTCGGCCTCGTCAGCTCGGTGACGATGGGCGGGTTCATTCATCTGCTGCTCGTCGCCGCGATCGTGCTGGTCCTGGTGCGGCTCATTCAGGGCAGACGAGTCGTCTGACGGCGTCACTTCTTTGGCCATCGGCGCGCCCTCCCACGTCCCGAACGTGGGGGGCGCGCCGCTGACCTTCGTCCCGTCACGGCCGCGGTTCCGAGCCAGTCGGCGATTTTCAAACAAGCACCTAGCGGTTTTGCGGGAACGACCTAGCTTTTCCCGCCAAGCCCCCAACCCGGGAGATCGGCGAGATGGCAGGGAACGGCGATGATGCAAAAGCGGCGACGGGAATCGCCGGCCTGGACGACGTGTTGCGGGGGGACTCCCCGCCAATCGCGTCTACCTGATCCAGGGCGATCCGGGATCGGGGAAGACCACCCTCGGGCTGCAGTTTTTGCTCGAGGGCCGCCGGATCGGCGAGACCGGGATGTACGTCAGCCTCTCCGAGACGCGTGACGAGATCACCGGTGTCGCTCGCTCCCACGGCTGGTCGCTCGACGGCATCCAGCTGTTCGAGATGCAGGAGGTCGCGCCGCAGCTCTCCGAAGAGTCCGAAAACACGCTCTTCGAGCCCTCCGAGATCGAGCTGCGAGAAATCATGCAGCGGCTCCTGGGCGAGATCGAGCGCTCCAAGGCCAGCCGGGTGGTGTTCGATTCGCTCTCCGAGCTGCGCCTCTTGGCGCAACACCCTCTGCGCTATCGCCGACAGATCCTCATGCTCAAGCAGTTCTTCGTGGGCCGGCAGTGCACGGTGCTCTTCCTCGACGATCGCACCGCGCCCGAGGATGACCGCCAGCTGCAGAGCATCGCCCACGGCGTCATCCTGCTCGAGCAGCACGCCTCCGACTACGGAGATGAGCGCCGGCGGCTCCGGGCGGTCAAGGTTCGAGGCCTCCAGCCCCGCGGCGGCTATCACGAGCTGACGATCGTCAAGGGCGGGCTGCGGGTCTTCCCCCGTCTGGTGGCGTCCGAGCAGCCGACCAAGTTCGATCAGACCACCCTGCCGAGCGGCGTCCCCGAGCTGGATGCGCTGCTCGGCGGCGGCATCGACCGGGGGACGGCCACGTTGGTGATCGGGCCGGCCGGATCGGGCAAGTCGACGCTGGCGCTCAGGTATGCGCTGACGGCGGTCGGGCGCGGAGAGCACGTGTCGCTGTTCGCCTTCGACGAGCGGATCCAGACGCTCTACCTGCGAGCCCGTGGCTTGGGGCTCGATCTCGAGGGCGCCATCGCCAGCGGGCGCCTCTTCATCAAGCAGATCGATCCCGCCGAGATGGGGCCGGGGGAATTCGTCGCCTCGGTCAACGAAGCCGCCCTCCAGGCCAAGACGCGCGTCATCATCATCGACAGCCTGAACGGCTATCTGAACGCGATGCCGGAAGAGCGGGCGCTGGCGTTGCAGCTGCACGAGTTGCTGACCGTGTTGGGCCAGCGCGGGGTGTCGACCTTTCTGCTGATGGCCCAGCATGGAATCTTGGGCCCGGCGATGGTGAGCCCGATCGACGTCAGCTACCTGGCCGACACGGTGGTGATGTTGCGCTACTTCGAGGCCGAGGGAGCGATCCGCAAAGCGATCTCGGTCGTCAAGAAGCGCAGCGGCGCGCACGAGGAGACCATTCGCGAATACCGGATGGGTCCCCCCGACGGGGTCAGCGTCGGGAAGCCCCTCACCGGGTTTCGGGGCGTGCTGACCGGCGTCCCGAGCTACCTCGGCGGCACAGAGGCGCTCGCTTCCGAGAAACCAGGTCCAGGCAAAAACAGGTGAGCTCGGCCAGGTCACATTCTCTGACCGTCGCGCTCTACGCGCCGATCGGCCGGGATGCCGCGCTGGCAGCGCAGATGCTCTCCCGGGCAGGGATCGAGCCGCTCCCTTGCGCCACCTTCGAACAGCTGGGAGGTGAGATCGCTGCCGGCATCGGCGCCGTCTTGATCACCGAGGAGGAGCTGACGGCGGGCCGCATCGCCAAGCTCACGGAGGCGCTGCGCGGGCAGCCTGCCTGGTCGGACCTGCCGATCGTGGTGTTCAGCTCCCTGCCGGGCGAGCTGCGCCTGCAGGTGCTGGAGCGGCTGGCGGCCGTTGGAAACGTCTCGTTCGTCGACCGTCCGGTGCAGCGGAGGACCTTCCTGGCCACCGTGCGGGGGGCGTTGCGCGCCCGCGCCCGTCAGTACGAATCGCGGCGGGCGATCGAAGCCCGGGACGAGTTCCTGGCCATGCTGGGGCACGAGCTGCGCAACCCTCTGTCGGCGGTGCAGTTCGCGACCGATCTCATCATGCGCCGGAGCATGACCGACGCCTGGGTCGTCAAGCACGCGGACACGATCGACCGACAGACCGCGCACCTCAATCGACTGGTCGACGATCTCCTCGACGTGTCGCGGGTGACCTCGGGGAAGGTGGTCCTCCGCAAGGAGCCCGCCGGCCTCGGGCCCCTGGTTCGGCGCTGCGTCGAGTCCTTGCAGACGATGGCCGACGCGCACGGGCTGGTGCTCGACATGCACCCCGGGACGGACCGGATCCCCGTGGAAGCAGATGTCGTGCGCCTCGAGCAGGTGGTCATCAACCTGGTCACCAACGCCATCAAATACACGCCCCGCGGCGGTCGGATCGACATCGAGGTCTCGCGCGAGCCACCCAACCCGGAGCAAAGCGGGCAAGGCGGCGCGGCAGGGCAGGCCGTGCTCGTGGTCCGTGACACGGGCGTGGGGATCCCGTCCGAGCATCTGGAGTCGATCTTCGATGTCTTCAGCCAGGCGCCGACCGGGCTCGATCGGGCCAAGGGCGGGCTCGGCCTCGGCCTCACCCTGGTGCGCGCCCTGGTCGGGATGCACGGCGGCACGGTCGACGCGCACAGCGAAGGCGTCGGGAAAGGGAGCGAGTTTCGCGTTCGCCTTCCCCTGGCGGCCTCGGCGTCCGAGGTCACGGGCGTGCTCCGCACGGCGGTGCCGGTCGTGCACGAGAGCGTCCGGATCGTTCTCGTCGAGGACAACGTCGATATCCGCGAGACCCTGACCGAGCTCCTGGTGCTCGACGGCTACTGGGTGGAAGGGGCGGCCGACGGTCCGCAGGGGTTGACGCGGATTCTGTCGGAGGTCCCCAACGTCGCGCTCATCGACGTGGGCCTGCCCGGGTTCGATGGCTACGAGGTGGCGCGTCGCGCCCGCTCTCACCTCGGTGACACGCCGGTCCTGATCGCCATGACTGGCTACGGCCAACCGGACGATCGGGCGCGCGCCTTCGAGGCCGGGTTCGACGACCACGTGGTCAAGCCGGTCAGCGTGGAGGAGCTCTCGGCGGCGATCGAACGGATGCGGAGCAAGAAGACCGCCGGGAAGGGGCCGGCGCCTCGCGGCGCGGCGCCCAAGGTCGCCATCGGGCACTGAGCGCCGACCGGGCGTTTTTTCCTAACCGTCGCCCCGGCCCCCGCCACTGAGCAGGGTGGAGGCCGCATGATCCGAACCCCCGCCCGTGCTCGCTCGTCCGAAGTCGTTGCGCTGCTCCTGACCGCGATCGTGCTGGTCAGCTGCGGCAACTCGTCGTCGTCGCAGACGGGTGGCGGCAATGCCGGGCAGGGTGGTGCGGGGAGCGCCGGCAAGGTGCCAGGGCAGGGGGGCTCGCCCGCGTCGGGAACCGGCGGCGCCTCCAGCCCTACGGGCAACGGCGGCGCGACGTCGGTGACCGGGAGCGGCGGCTCGGCCGGCCCGACGGGACCCGGCGGTGGTGGGGGCAGTGCGGGGACGATGGGCGGCATGACCTGTTACGACGCCTGCGTCGCGGTGACCGACCTCTGCGCCGGCAAGAGCTGCGCCAGCGACGAGACCTGCATCGGGGGCAGCTGCGTGGCCGGATGTTTTCCGGCGCCGTGCAACGGCGTCACCTGCGCCTCGGGCCAGTTCTGTGACAGCGACAGCGGCAATTGCACCAAGCTCAACAGCTGCAGCACCATCAGCTGTCCGTCGGGCGAGGCGTGCAACACCACCTGCGCGGCCGCGGATCCCTGCGCCAACGTGAAGTGTTCCGGAAGCCAGGTCTGCGTCAGCGGCCAGTGCGTCGAGAATCTCTGCGCCGGAGTGACCTGCGCCGCCGGGAGCGTCTGCAGCAACGGCCTCTGCATCGACACCTGCGACTGCGGCGGAATGAATTGCGGCACGAACGGCCGCTGCGTCGAAGGGACCTGCGTCTGCACGCCCAGCTGTCCCAGCGACGGCAGCAATGCCGGCAAGTCCGACGGCTGCGGGGGGACCTGCGGCTGCCCGATGGGGAGCAGCGCCTACATGGGCAGCTGCTGCAGGGCGAACTGTCCCGCCGACGGGAGCAGGGGCGGATTGTCCGACGGCTGCGGCAAGACTTGCGGTTGCCCGAGCGGCGCGGTGCTCTACGGCGGCAGCTGCTGCACGCCCGCTTGCCCGGCCGACGGGAGCAAGGCGGGGATGTCGGACGGCTGCGGCAAGACCTGCGGTTGCCCGAGCGGCGCGGTGCTCTATGGCGGCAGCTGCTGCACGCCAAGCTGCGCGAAGGACGGCAGCAACGCCGGCAAGTCCGACGGCTGCGGCGGCATGTGCACCTGCCCGATGGGGAGCATGATGTACATGGGAGCTTGCTGCACGCCGAGCTGCCCGGCGGACGGCAGCAAGGCCGGGATGTCGGACGGCTGCGGCAAGACCTGCGGCTGCGCCAGCGGCGACGTCCTCTACGGCGGCAGCTGCTGCACGCCCAGCTGCGCGATGGACGGGAGCAGCGCCGGCAAGTCGAACGGCTGCGGCGGCACCTGCAGCTGCCCGATGGGGAGCATGGCGTACATGGGGACCTGCTGCACGCCGAGCTGCCCGGCGGACGGCAGCAAGGCCGGGATGTCGGACGGCTGCGGCAAGAGCTGCGGGTGCAGCAGCGGCTCCGTGCTCTACGGCGGCAACTGCTGCACGCCGAGCTGCCCGAAGGACGGCACCTGCGGCGCCGCCGACGGCTGCGGCGGCGTCTGCGGCTGCACCGGCGGCGGGATGTGCTCGGGCGGCAAGTGCCCCACCAAGACCTGCAGTCCCGTCTGCGGCTGCGGCCAGACCTGCAACAACGGCGCGTGCATCCAGATCCAGTGCGACGAGGCCGGCCTCTGTGGGTGCAGCTGCTGCTCCTCCTCCATCGGGTTGTCGTGAGGTGCGCGCGACGAAACCGCACATGCCTCGCCGGCGCGCTCGTGTTCGGGGCGATCGGGTGGCTGCAGATCGGTTGCACCTTCTCGGGCTCGAACGGCGGGGCGGCGGGTGCGTCGTCTTCACCTTCGCCGTCATCGACCGTTGTCTCTCCCTGCACCGGCATCTGCGCCGATTTCCCCACCGCGCCGATCGTGACCGGGGGTGCGCCAGCCGGCGCGCCGTCGATGTTCGCCGGCAGCGGCAACGCGCCGGCCCCGTGTCTCACCGAGCCCGAGGACGGTTCGCTGTTCCCCAATAACTGGCTCCGCCCGCGCGTGAAGGTGAGCGCGCCCGGCGCGACGCTGTTCGAGTTCCGCTTCAAGAGCCCGATGCAGGCGAACGATCTGGTCGTCTACACGGCCAGCGACAACTGGGCGATGGACGAGACGACCTGGCTGGCGCTGGCCACGCATGTGGTCGACTCCCCCATCACCGTCACGGCGCGGACGCTCGGTCCCTCCGGACTGTCGGCGGCCAGCACGGCGTCGTTCACCATCGCACCCGTCGGCGCGTCCGGGCAGATGGTCTACTGGGCGCTGCGCGGCTTCGACGCCTCGAACACCGACAACGAAGAGCTGTTCGGGTTCAGCGTGGGCGACGCGTCCGTCACCTCGGTCCTCAAGGTCGCCCAGGTGCAGGAGAACGCCAGCGGGGTTTCGGTCGGGTGCATCGGCTGCCACACCGCCACGCCGGACGGCTCGTACGTCGGGTTCACCGGCAACTATCCCTGGCCGAACGCGCTCGCCTCCGTCGAGCCGGCGACGGTGGGGGCGATGCCCAGCTTCCTCGGTGCCGACGCGCAGAACACGCTGACGACCTACTGGCACGGCATCATCACCTTCTCGGCCGGGCACTGGACCGACGGCGATCGCATCGGGATCACGACGCAGAGCACGCAGGCGGTCGATCCGCAGGCGAGCCTGCTCTGGATGGAGCTCGGCACGGGGACCTCGGGCACCATCGCCCGGCAAGGAGATCCGAACGGCGCCTGCGCGCCCAGCTTCAGCCACGACGGGACGCAGATCGTCTACACCTCGACCAACGCCAATCAGGACGGGCGCCTGGGCGTCGGGACCGCGGACCTCTACACCGTCCCCTACGCGGGCGGGGCGGGTGGGCCGGCCACCCCGATCGCGGGCGCGGCGCAGGCGGACGCGGCGGAGTACTACCCCGCCTTCTCGCCCGACGACGCGCTGGTCGCGTTCAACCGGCTCCCCCAGAGCAGCGCCAGCGTCACGCCGACCGGCCAGCCCTACGACGGCGGGATGTACTTCAACCCGGCGGCCGAGGTCTGGGTGATCCCCTCGGCGGGCGGCACCGCGGTCCGGCTGGCGGCCAACGATCCGCCCGCCTGCACGCCGCCGGTCATCCCCAACACCGTCGTCTATCCGACCACGACCGGCTGGGACAACTCGTGGGCCAAGTGGTCACCCGACGTCGGGATGGCCAACGGCAAGAGCTACTACTGGGTGATCTTCTCCTCGTACCGCTACGACGTCTCGCCGCCGCGCGGACAGCTCTACGTGACCGCGGTGGTGAAGACGGAGCTGACTCTGGAGACCTACCCGGCGATTTACCTGTGGAACCAGGACCTGACCACCAGCAACCACACGCCCGCCTGGGACTCGTTCAAGATCGCGCCCATCGACTGACAGCTATTTCTGACCCTCGACCGCGATTTGCGAGCACTTCGTCGGAGAGGTCTCCCATGCGTCTAGAACGCGGCGCAGGCGGTGTCGCCGCCTGGCAGCGACGCGCAGCTCGCGGCGCAGGCGGTGTCGCCACCTGGCAGCGACGCGCAGAGCGTTCCGGCGCAGCAACTGGATGCGTCGGTGCCGCAGGGATCGCCGGTGGCCGCGCAGGTGGGTCCCGCCGTCGGTCCCGAGAGCTGGGTGCAGACCCGCGCGCCGACCGGGCCGAGGCAGAGGCCGGCGCAGCAGTCGTCGGGCGCGACGCAAGGGGCGCCGAACGGTGCGCAGCTGCTGGCACAGGTGAGCGTGCCGGTCGTGTCAGGCAGGCACCGTCCGCGGCAGCACTGCGCCGCCACGGAGCAGGGGAGCCCCTCGGTGAGGCAGGCGGCGCCGGCCGATCCGAGGCAGCGGAGGGTGCCATTCGTGTCGGCGCGACAGCTGTCGGCGCTGCTGGCGCAACAGTCCGACGACTTCATGCAAAGCTCGCCGATGGCAAGGCATCCCTTCGGCATCGGGGACGGCGCCATCGGAGCGGGCGTGGGAGCGCAGCGCGCGGCGCCGTCGGGCGCGGCCATGCAGCTCCCGGAGCAGCAGTTCTGGGGGGTGGCGCAACGCTCCTGGTCCGGGCTGCAGCCAGAGGCGGCGCTGCAGCGAGACGGTCCCGTCGCCGACGCCTGGCAGCGCCCCGAGCAACAGTCCTTGTCGGTGGCGCAGAGCTCGAACGCCGGATGACAGCCGGGGAGGGCCTGACAATTGCTGGCGGCGTCCGGTCCGCTCATGCAGGTGCCCCCGCAGCAGTCGGAGGCAGAGCCGCAGGCCTCGCCGGCGACACGGCAGAACGGCAACAGCTGGCAGGTGGCCACGCTCCCTTCGCCCTCTCCGTCCGGCACGCAGAGCTGGCCGCAGCAGTCGGCGTTGGTGGCGCAGATCTCTCCGGCGGGACGACAGCCAGGCCCGGCCGCGGCGCAGACGCCGGCCATGCAGGCGCCGTCGCAGCAGTCGCCGTTGGTCGCGCAGCTGCCGCCGGCGGGCGCGCAGGCCGGCTCGCCGCAGATGCCATCGAGGCACCCGAGCGAGCAACAATCGCTCGGGCGCGCGCAGGGTTGCTGGTCCGACGCGCAGCCGACGGGGTCGAGGCAGATGAGATTCCCGTCGCCGGTCGGATCGATCCCGCAGAGGAACGAGCAACAGTCGGCGTCGAGGCGACAGGCGGAGCCGTCCCCCTGGCAGACGGTGAGCGGCGCGCAGCTCCCGGCCTGGCAGAGGCCCGAACAGCAGTCGGCGGCGCCGCCGCACGCAGCTCCGTTGGCGCTGCACGCGGCGACAGGGCGAGGGCGGGGGTTGGTCAGCTCGACGTCGCGCCGGCAGCCGAGGGCCGACCCCAAGGCCAACCCCGCGAGCAGCGCAGCGATGCGGGCCCTCTGCGCTGGCGTCAAGGCTGCGCGCCGCTGCCCGCCAGTCGCTGCGCCGTCGCGACCCGCAGGCCGCTGGGAAACGTCTCCAGATAGCGCCGCGCCAGACGTCGCGCGCGCGCCAGTTCGCCCAGCGCCGCGGCGCTCTCCATCGAGCCGGCCAGCGCCTCCTCGCCCAGGGCCCCTTCCGGCGCCACACCGAGCGCCCGTTCATAGTCGCGGTGCGCCTGCCGCTTCCGCCCCTGCCGCTCTTCGATCTGCGCCGCGGCGTAGAGCGCGTTCTGCCGCATGGCCGCCGGCGCGCCGTGCCGGTCGAGCTGGTGATAGGCGGCCACCGCCTCGTCGAGCGAGCCCTCCTGGCGAAACGCCTCCGCGCGCAGATAGCGCAGCTCGTCCTGGCAGGCGATCAAGTTGGGGGCGCAGCTGCCCTCTCCAACGCGCGCCTCGTGGCTGCCGGCCGCGATCAGACGCAGGGCGTGGGCGGCGTCGCCGGAGCGCATGCTCCCGCGGGCGGCGCGCCCGGCCTCCTCGCAGGTGCGCACCACCGTCCCGCAGGTGGCAGCAGGCTGCGCTTCGGCGGTGGCGGAGGCGGCCGGCGCCAGGGCTGCGTCGGCCGCGGGTGGCGGTGGCGCCGCCGGCGTCGGCCAGGAGGCGCTCTCGCCGGCGCCGACGGGGCGCTCGCTCCCGTCGGCGAATCGCACCGCGACCCGGCCCTCGCTGACCCGGACCGAGGATCCGGCGGTCGTCGCGACGACCGCGAATTTCGTTCCCCGCACCTCGACCCGCAGATCGGGCGTGGCCACCGCGAAGGTCTCGCCGGCCACCCGGTGCGCGACGGCGGCGTCGAGGGTCCCCGCCTCGAGCCGGACTTCCACCGCGCGCGCCGTCCCGCCCAGCCGCAGGTGCGCCGGCCCCGCGATCCGCAACGTCGAGCCGCGAGCGAGGCTCAGCTCTGCCTCGGTCGCGGCCGCGAGCACGATCTCCCGGTCGGCCGGCAGGCCCGCCGTCACGGCCTGCGCTCGCCCGTCGATCGTGAGGGTGCCGGTGACGCGGGTGAGCGTCGCGTACCCGCGATCCGTCGCCGAAGCGGCCGTCGGGCCGAGCGCGAGCGGCATCGAGGGCTGCCGCAGCGCCAACAAGACCACCGCCGCCCCGACGAACGTCAGCGCGGCCGGCACGAAGAGCCGCGGCCACCGTCGAGAACGGGGCGGCGCCGGGGTCGCCGTCTCGGCCGCCCCCAGCCGTTCGATCTCGACCTGCATCCGCCGGACGCTCATGGCGTCCGGCGCCTCGGGCGTGAGGCTGCGCATTTTCGGGACGGCGATGCGCCAGAAGGCGGCGCGCCTCCGGCAGTCCGCGCACCCCTCGATGTGCGCGTGGAGCCGTACGGTGGCGACCGGATCCATCCTTCCGTCGACCACGTCGACCAGACGGGCTTCGACCTCGGCGCAGTTCACGGCTGCCATCCCGTGCCGAGCCAGTCGGCCAGCTCTGGCCGGCGCTTGCATCGCCGTTCGATGTGGCGCCGGGCGTCGTGCACGCGAACCTTCACCGCGCTCACCGAGGCGTTGAGGATCGCTGCCACCTCCTCCATCGAGTGCCCTTCGAGCACGTGGAGGACGAAGGCGGCCCGGCGCTTGGGGCGCATCTCGGCCAGCAGCCCCTCGAGGACGGCGATCTCCTCGCGCGCGGCCGCAATTCGCTCGGGGCCGGGTTCCTGGTTGGCGTGCTCGGCGGTCTCTTCGAGCGACAACGCCCGCGGCGGTCGCCGGCGTGCGCCGTGCATCGTGACCCGCACGGTGATCCGGGTCAGCCAGGTGGAGAAGAGCGCGTCGCCACGGAAGTCGGGGAGCGACCGGAAGGCCTCGACGAAGGAGGCCTGGACGAAGTCCTCGACGTCGGGCCCGGGTCCCGCCAGCCGCCGGACCACCCGGTGGACCAGGCCGACATAGTTGCGGAAGAGGTCGCGGAACGCCGCCGGATCGCGGCGTCGCGCCCGATCGACCAAGGCGGTGACGTCGGGGGTGGCCGATGGCGACGCGTCAGACACGGCCCTCACTTCAGTGCCAGTGGAGGGCGGTGCCAGGAAGGTTAGGAAAAAAGATTGGCTCATCGGAGCGCCACGCCAATCCCGGCGACCGCCGAGAGCTCGAAGCGCGACGTGTCGAGGACTGGCACCCCCGACACGTCGTAGCGCTCCCCGAGCAAGATGCCCAGCGCGCTCACCCGCGCGAAGAGCCAGGTGGTCTCCCAGGCCCGGAGGCGCCCCTCGGCTTCGCCTCCCAGTCCGACGATGACGTCATGCGTGGTGTGCACGGGCAGGGCGCTGGTCGGCGAGACGGTGGCGAAGGCCAGCTCGGCGCTCGGGCCGAACAGCAGCTCGGCGCGACGCCTCGTCAGCCGCAGCAGCGCCGCCGCAGAGACAGGAATGATCGACATGACCGCGTCGACCCCGCCTCCCGCCGCGTGCAGTGAGCCGAGCGCGGCCGAGCCGAGCGTCAGCTCCAGCCACGGTCGCGGCAAGACGAGGCCGTTGACCGCCACCCCCTGCAGGACCAGCCCGCCGACGGGGAAGGAGACGATCGCATAGCCGGTCGCCAGCGCCAGATGGGTCGCGGGTCGCGCCTGGCGCTCGGGAAACTCCCGTGCGATCGAATCGGGGCCGCTGACCGTCGCGGTGGCGGGCGCTGTTTCGCGCCCGTCGTCGGGTGGCGCCGTGCCATCGTCGTTCGCCGCCAGCAGCCTGCCGACGGGCGATCCGGGTTGGAGCGCCCCGCGTGCCTCCGAAAACGTGGAACGCAGGATCGCCTGAATCTTCAGCGCGAGCGCCCGGTAGAGATCCTCATCGCGCACCGGTCGCCGCACGGCCGCCACCAGCGCCTTGTCGGTGGCGAGATCGTAGAGCTCGACCTCGACCTCCCCGCGGGACTCGCGTTCGGCGCGCACGACGGCCGCGGCCCGCACCGATTCACCGAGGTGCCGCGCGTCGTCGAGTTGCCTGCGCAGATCGCCGCCCGCGGTGGCCGGCGCGACCTGGACGCGGATTCCGAAGTCGTCGAGATAGGTGCGCAGCGCGTCGGCGAGCCGCTGCGAATCGAGCGGAGCCGCGGCCGTCACCACCACGCTGTCGGGGAGCTCCGCCTGCGGGACGGCGAGCAGCGATGCAACGGCCATCCAGACGCCCAGCACCGCCCCAGTTTACGCGCGATCGCTCGGCCCAGACACAAGACATGCGTCAGGGCATGGCGCAAAGGATGCGCAAAGCAGCCGATTTGATGAGCTGTGTCAGCGCGCCAGTGACACCTTGTTGGTGATGCGGGTGCGGAAGATCGGTCTCCGGCGACCCCCTCCGACTGCGGGGCTGCTCGGCTGCATGCTCGCGTTCGGGGCCTGGTCGACAACCGGGCAGGCCGCGCGTGCGGACGCGCCGCCGGGATCGGCGGAGCGGCATCCCCAGCCGGGCGCGGGCGCGATTCCGGCACCCGCCGGCGTGCCCGCGGCGTACGTGTTCACCCACCACGGTTGGTTTCATCCGTCCTGCGTGGTGCGCGTGCAGTCGGACGAGATCGTCGGTGCCGATCTGGTGGTTCGGGGAAAGAGCGACGGCGCCACCCACTACGCCTTCGCCCCCTGCGCCTACACGTGCTTCGATGTCCACGGGCGCGCGCTCGGCATGGGTTCGGCGGCGCCGCCGGTCCATGCGCCGCCGCCGGCGGCCACGGCGACCTACGACGGGTACATCGTCTCCTACGAGTACGACGGCGGCATCAGGCCCGGCTCGACGCTGGTGACCGAGGAGATCGTCCCGCTGCCGCCCACCACCGTCGCCAACCAGGACATCGCCTTCTTCAACGACATCCTCACCACGGCCGGCGGCCGCGACATCCTGCAGCCGGTGCTCGACTTCAACGGCGAGACGCGGGGCAAGTGGTCGATCGAGAGCGAGCACTGCTGCCTCTCCGGCAACGACATGCAGACGACGCCCGTGGTCGTCGCCCCGGGCGACTCGATTCGCGGAACCGTCACCGGCGTCGGCTGCGGCACCGACGGCGTCTGCTCCGCCTGGAGCGTGACGACCGCGGACGTGACGACCGGAAGGTCGACGACCCTGAACACCACGGCGCCGGGCGGCGTTCCCAACGGGGTCAGCCCCGCCTCACTCGAGACCTACGGCGTCACGTCGTGCGACATGTTCCCCGCGGGCGGCGAGACGACCTTCACCGGCAACACGCTCACGGATCCCGGCGGCAACGTTCAGACGCTGAAGTACCAGCTCATCAACTTCGATGACGTCGATCCCGAGGTTCCGACCGACTGCGGATACGGCGGCAAGACGTCGGGCGACAGCTTCACGCTGATCTATGGAGAGGTTCCGGCCGGGACCGACGGCGGGACCTCCACCGGCGGCGAGGCGGGCGGAGGGGAAGCCGGAGCAACAGGCGGCCACGGCGGCGAGGCGGGACACCAGGGTGGCGCGAGCGGCCAGGCCGGTGCCGGCGGTCGTGCGGGAACCGGCGGCGCCGGCGCCGGCGCCGGCGGCGCGGCCGGCGCCAAAGAGACGGGCGGCGCGGCGGGCGCGGGTGGAGCTTCCGGCGAGACCTCGGACTCCGGCGGGTGCTCATGCAGCACCGATGGTCGCGGTGGCGTGGCCTCGGGCTTCAGTCTTCTGATGACCTCGATGCTCGTGGTCGCGTCGGTACGGACGCGGCGGAGGCGACGAGCGTGAAACGTCCCCGACGTGCGACGGGACAGATCCATTCTTGTTGTTACGAACGTGAGAGACCTCCCCTGGACCCCCGGAGGGTCCCGATTCAAAGACTGCGGAGGTACTCGATCAGCGCCTGCTGATCGGAGGAGGAGAGCGACGGGGGCGTCTGGCTGGCCCCGACCGTCGCTTGCAGCATGATCGGCACCACCGCGTCCAGCGTCGGCGCGCTGCCGTCATGCAGGTAGGGCGCGGCGTCGGTGAGGCCGCGGAGCGCGG
This sequence comes from uncultured Pseudomonadota bacterium, assembly GCA_963847705.1. Lineage (GTDB taxonomy): Bacteria > Myxococcota_A > Polyangia > Fen-1088 > Fen-1088 > JADGRB01. The sequence continues at coordinate 502,911 of CAWKBC010000027.1, forward strand.
GCGTGTCGAAGGCGCAGGCGCCGCGCGCGTCGCCGTCGAGGTCGGTGTGGTCGACGTCGGGGAAATCGCCGCCCTGGACACAGGTTCCCACGTCGTGCAGGAGCACGCCGCCCGTCGTGGGGGTCGAGACGATGGGGCCGGTCAGGTCGAGGGACGGGTTGTCCATGCCGGAGTCGGTCTTGGCCGGGCCGCGGTGGCAGGTGCCGCAACCGACCTGGGCAAACACCGTCTCCCCCTGTGCGCGCAGGTTGGCCAGTGCCGTGCCCTGCAGCGTGTGGGTGGCGTCCGTCGACGGTGGCACGGGCGCCGGGAGCGCATCATTGACGTAGGCGGCGATGGCGTCGAGCAGCGTCTTCTGCGCGGGGTTGGTGATGCTGAAGTGCCCGCCCTGCTCGACGTTGATCGTCTTCCAGTAGTCCTGGACCTGGCTGCGGTCGGCGGTCCGGAACAGGAACCCGGTGTCGAGGAGGCCGCCGGCATTGCTGGGCGTGTCGCGGGGCCCCTGCTCGAACTTCCAGGTGACCGCGTCGCTGCGCCCCTCGACGTGGCAGCTGGCGCAAGCGACCCAGTGGTTCTGGGTGAGCGGCACGTCGTCGCTGTTGGCCGAGAAGAAGAGCTTCTGCCCCAGGCGCAACGTCGCCGGCATCGGGTCGGTGGCGACCGTCGCGAACGGCGCACCGTCGGGCGTGACGGTGATTCCCGAGGCGCCCTTGCCGATCTTGAACGCGGCGACGTCCTCGCTGTTGCGCTCCTGAACGTAGATTTCACCGGCCGCCCAGACGATCCCCTCCGGCAGGTGGCCCGGCAGCGGGCGGATGATCTGCGTCTCGACGCGGGCCGCGGTGTCGACGACCAGCACGTCCTCGCTGTCGGTGTCGGCGACGAAGGCCAGCCCGCCGTCAGCCGAGAAGGCGATGGCGCGTGGCCCCGAGACGACGTCGCCGAACGCCTGCCCGTCGCCCGGGTTGGCCTGCACCGACAGCCGCGCCAGCTGGGCGCCGGTCGGATCGAGGATCGACAGCGCCGGGAAGACCGTGCTCTGGAAGTCGAGCGCCGGTTGCGGGGTGTCGATCCCCAGCATGAGGTGCGCAACCCAGAGCTCGGAGGTCCCGGGGCGGATGGCGGCGTCGTAGACGCCGCGCACGGGACCGTGCGGCTCGGTCTGGGCGCTTCCGGCCGGACCGTCGGCGAGCGGGAAGGTCGTGGTGAGCGACAGCGGCGCGGTGGCGAAGGCGCTCACCCCCGGACCGAGGAGGTGCGTCGCGTAGAGCGTGGTTCCATCGGGCGCCCAGGCCAGCGCCCAGGGCTTGCGGGGGCAGGGGACCGACGCCACCAGACTGAGATCGCTGGCGGCGAGCTCGACCACCTCGTCGTCCTGCGCGCAGGCGACGAAGAGCCTCGTGTCGTCGGCGCTGACCAGGACGCCGATCGGCTCGGAGCAGACGGCGGTGGCCGTGGCGTGCGAGATCGTTCCAGAAGCGACATCGATGGCGTAGACCCGCCCGGACCATTGCCCGGTCACGTAGAGGGTTCGTCCGGTCGAATCGAGGGCCAGCGCGCGCGGCCCGACGGCCGGGACGTAGCGACCGAGCTGGTCCGGCGCCGGAGCGACGGGGGCCAGCAGCAGCTCGTGCACGAGCTGGCGTGAGGCGAGAGCCACCATGCTGACGCTGTCGGCGTCAGGATTGACCACGAAGAGCAGCGTCCCCGTCGGATCGATGGCGATCGGGCCCGTGTGCGTCTGCACCGTGTGCGCCCCCGACGTGGTCCCGCCGGCGCCGGCTGCGCCGTCCATGACGCCTGCGGCATCCACCGTCCCGCCAGCTCCGCCGCGTGAGCCTACGGTTCCACCGCCGCCGCATCCGCCGCATCCGCCCAAGGCCGCCGCAAGCAGAGCCGCGCAGACGAGTGTTCTACCTGCCAGCATCGCTCAGTACTGAGGTGCGCCCATCGGTCCAGGGAGGCTCAACAATCGCAAATCCGGGGCTGGGCTACTGGACGCGGAAGGCGAGGATCTGGACCAGCGCGTGGTCGTCCTCGACGCGGCGGGCGAGCTGGTAGGTCAATTCGAACGGGACGCGCCACATCGCCATGGCCAGCGTCACGGCGCTGCCGCCCGCCGCGTGCCCAGGGCCGCCATGGGCATCGGTGGCGGCGCTGCCGAACAGCTCGAGATCGATCTGGCGCAGAAAGGACGACGGGAGGAGCCACAGCGTCGACGCCGTCCCGCGATCGATGATCAGCGGATAGCGGTAGTCGGCCTCCGCGATGAAGATGCGGTCGGTGGCGATCGGGTAGTCCTCGTACCCCCGCAACGGCTCGATGAAGGTGATCCCGGGCAGCGAGGCGATCGTCACCTCGGGCGGGACCGGCAGATCGGGGCGGCGCAGCGCCGAGAGGCCGCCGCCCACCTGCAGCCAGCGCTGCTCCGGCGGCAATCCGAGGAGATCGCGCCCGACCAGTTGCAGCGTGAGCGTGTGCCGGCGCGACAGCGGCAGCGGGGTCACGCCGGTGAGGCCGAGACGCGCGTCGGTCAGCATGGCCCTCGCCGAGTTCCAGGCGCTCGGGTAGATGCTCAGCGAGGGGTCGGCGATCAAGGCCCGCCGGATGCCGGAGTAGGGGGTGCTCTCGACTCCGGCGTACTCGGCCTGCACGAACGGACCGGCCGAGCGGCGGTGCTGCACGCTCAGCGTCGGCTCGCCAGGCTGATCGTCGTCGATGACGTGGAAGCCCGCCGCGGCCGGCGCGCCGTAAAACTGGCGGCTGATGGAGAGGTTGGCCTGCAGCAGCGTCTTTTCCAGCAGGTACGGCGCCGGGCTGAGCGCCGGCTGCGTCAGCGGTGACGAAGGCTGGGGCAAGGTGTCGTGGTAGCGCAGCGCCAGCGCGTCGACGACGATGGAGAACGGCGCGAACAGCTCGTTCGCGTAGGCGGCGGAGCCGCCGTAACCGGGGCGATCGGCCCCCAGCTGCCAGAGCCCGTTCAGCGCCCAGCGATGGAACTGCAGACGGTCGGCGCCGCCGAGGCTCGCCACGGCGAAGGTCCCCTGTCGTCCAGCGGCAACGAGATCGAGCGCGTGCGTCTGCAGGTCGAACAGATGATCGGTCTGGTGGTAGGTCCCGTCGCTCACCACCTCGAATGGACTGTCGTCGAGCGGCAACGGCCAGACCGGCCAGACCGGCCAAACAGGCGCCGCGGGTGGAGGGAGCGCCGCCGGAGGCGACATTCCAGACATCGGAGGTGGCGTTGGTGCTGGTGCACTCGGGATCGGCGGGACGGGGGGCGCCGGCGCGGAAGGCGCGACAGCGGGCACCGGCGCCGGCGCCCGGCTCACCGCTTGCTCGTCGAGCGTCCAGCGCCAGCCGTCGCGGTTGAGGAAGCGCAGGGTGCCGCCCGCCACCTGGGGCTCGAACGCCAGGTAGGGGGCGTGGGTGAGCTGGCGCGACTGCCCGCTGCCGAGATCGGCAAGATAGACCTGGAAACCGTTCTCGCGGACGTCCGAGCGCAGGTAAACGACGTGGGTGGCGTCGGCCCAGGAGGCGTCGTGCACCGCGGCGTGTCCGTCGGTGACCTGGGCCAGCACGGCCCCCGTGTGGGCGTCGAAGATCCGGATCGAGAAGCTCGTCCCGTCGAACACCGTGGCCACGATCCGCTGCCCGTCCGGGGCGTAGCGCGGCAGCGACACGAACCCGCCCGGAGGCTGCGCCGCCAGCACGCGCAGGCTCCCGGACGGCAGATCGAGCAGGGCCAGGTTGTGGCGATCGCCGTCGGCGCGCGCGAAGGCATAGGTCTTTCCATCGGGGCTGATCGAACCGCCGCCGCCGTAGATGTCGCGGTTGACGACGGTCAGCTCGCCGGTCGCCACGTCGACCCGGACGAGCCGGCTCTTCTCGAAGGTGATCCCCTGGTCGAGCGAGGTGAAGTAGACGAACCGCCCGTCGGCGGTGAAGCTGGGCGGCCCCACGCTGTCGGCGTCGGCCGCCACCAGCGTGCGCGGCGGCGCCACGTCGATGAGGTTGCGATCGACCCGCACCCGCCCGTCGGGCCCCCGCACGACGATGCGCGGAGGCGTGTCGTGACCCTGGACGATCAGCGCCTCGCTGCCGTCGGCGGCGCGCCCGTAGCGGGCCACCGCGCCGACCTTCTCCAGCATCCGCTGCTCCGGCGGCCGCGCCACGGCCGGATGCTGGCGCGCGACCTCCTCGGCGAACTCGGCGAACAGCGTCTCCAGCGTCTTGTCGTACGCCTGCCAGAATCGGAGGTTGATCCAGAGCGGAAAGAAGATCGAACGGGCCTGCACCGCGATCGTCTGCCAGAGCGGCCACTCGCCGTAGCGCTGGGCCAGGTAGCGGACGAAGTGGCTGCCGACCAGGTAGTGGTTCCCCATGAAGGCATCGCGGTTGAACTCGGAGAGATCGCCGCCCTGAATCCGCCGGCCTGCCACCCCGGCGGCGAAGGCGCCGTGCCAGAACGGCCAGGCCAGCCGTCCGACGCCGGGCTGCAAAGTCGTCTCGTAGTAGACGGCGAGCCCCTCGTCGAACCAGGCGTCGAAGCCGATCTGCGGCGTGTATTGATCGCCGAAGACGGTGTCGGCGGCGTAGGCGAAGCCGGCGACCTGTTGAAAGTGCACGTAGTGGGTCAGCTCGTGGCAAGCAATGATGCCGGCGTCGGAGGGAAGCCCCATCTCGAGCATGAAGGAATCGATCGTCTGGTACGTCGGCACGACGGCGAACGGCGCGTAGCCGAGAAAGATCGGACTGGTGAAGGCGTTGTTGAACGTCAGGTCGGGCAGGATGAGCGTCATCCGCCGGGCGCTCAGGCCGTTGTGGACCAGCGCGCGTGCTTGAAGCTCGCGCGCGCACCACTCCACGTGCTGGGCGAACCGGATCGCCTCGTCGTGCCGGTCGGCCGGGTAGTAGACGTTGAGGTTCGTCGTCTCGAGCTGCCGCATCGATTTTTGCGCCAGCGCCGTCGCCACGTCCTGCGGCATGAGCGGCTGCACCGACGCCATACAGCCAGCGAACGCGAGGCCGCCGCACAGCGCCGCGACCGCAATCAGCGCCGCCTCCCGCAGGACCCCGCGCCGAAGTCGGGTGGCCCACGCCATCGTTTCGCCAGCGTAAGCCGGGGGCCGTGTATGATGCAGGAAAATCGCCCTGCGCCGTCGGTGACCGATGGCACACGGTCGGTGCTCGCTGGCAACGTGGCACCCGGGAGAATGCGCGAGAATGCAGGAGAACGAATGACGGATAGGACCCCCTCGAATCGTTGCGGCGTTCCCGCATTGTTCGCGCGCGGATTCTGGTTCGGAGCTTTGTTGATCATCGTCGGTTGCGCGGGGAGCGGTCTCGGTGGCTCGGCGACGGGCGGCTCGGGCGGCGCCGTGAGCGCGACCGGCGGCAGCGGCACCGGCGGCGCAACAGGCGGCGGCAGCGGCGGCCGCGCAACCGGAGGCCAGCTCGGCAGCGGCGGCAACGCAACCGGCGGCAACGCAACCGGCGGCAACGTCGGCACCGGCGGCTCCAGCATTGGCGGCGCTGCGGGAGGCAGCGTTGGTGGGGGCAAGGGCGGAGGCGGCGGCGCCGGAAGCGGCGGCAAGGGTGGCGCTGTCGGCAGCGGCGGCAACTCTGGTGGCAATTCTGGCGCCGGAGGTCACGCCGGCAGCGGCGGCGCGAGCCAAGGCGGGAGCGGCGGCGGCAGCAGCGCGAGCCACTGCGGGGCCCGTCCCGGGATGGTCTTCTGCGACGACTTCGAGGCCGATGCGCCTGGTGCACCCCCCGCGCCCTGGACGACCGAAGGCGCGGCCGCCGAGGTGACCGTCGACGGCACCAACCCGGCGGCGAGCGGCAGCAAGTCCGTCCACGTCCAGCCGAGCAGCAACGACTACGACACCTTCCTGGCTTTACACGGCACAACGACGTTGCCGGTGTCGGGCGGGAAGCTCTATCTCCGCTTCTTCATCCGCCTCGCCCAGCCGATGACCGCGCAGCACAACACGTTCGTTCGCGCCGATCTCTACGCGGCGCCGGGGAACGGGAACAACCTGCTCTTCAGTGAAGACAATCAGATGATCATGGAGTCCATCGGCGGCGACGGGCAGAGCGCCATGTCCAACAACGCCTATTACAGCGACGGGAACATGATCGGCGCGCACTTCGACCAGGGGCAATGGGCCTGCGTCGAGCTCCTGCTCGATCACGCCACGCCCGCGATCGACGTGTGGGTCAACGGCGTGGAGGTTCCCGATCTTCACTCGACGGCCTGGAAGATCGATGCCTACGACTATCTGCGCTTCGGCTTCGAGAAGTACGCCGGGCCGGCCTCTGACCTCTGGTACGACGACATCGCCTTCGGCACGCAGCCGATCGGCTGCAACTGACGACTCCTCGCCGCCCAGGAGCTGGATGCGCGACGTCCCGCGCGATGTCGTTCGGCGACCGGCGGCTTCTGACGAGGGCGCGCGGGCTTTCGTCCGTCAGGCGGGGAACGCTTCGCCGCGGAAGGCGAACGAGGTGCCTGGGGCGGCGAACGGTTCGGCGAAGGTCACCCGGGTCCCGTCCTTTCGGTACGGGAAGAAGACGTGGACGGCGTAGCCGTCGTGGTGATCGAGCGAGATGCGGACGGCGTCGACCTTTTCCGGCTTTTCTCCCTCGCCACCCTGGCCGCGCTTGCCGGACAGGGGAACCGTCACCTGCGCCACGATCGCCGCCGCTCTGATGTCACCGGTCAGCGCGCGCGCTCGAAATCCATCCGACAGGACGTTCACCAGATCCCTTCGGGCAGGGAAGTCTTCTCCCGCACCAGCGCCCAGGAGAACGATCTGTTCGTCCGCCTTGATGAGACCGCCGAAGGGATGAAATTCGCCGTAGCTGCCCAGCAGATGCTTGGCGAACGGAAGCATCTCGTCCAGCAACGACTCGCTCTCCTGCTTCGGGGTCACCCGTTCCTCGTGTTTCGCCATCGTCATCGCCGGGCTAGCGGTTGGCCACGCCGGTGACGCGCGCGACGCGATCGGCGAGCGGGCTGTCCGGGTGGGCCGCGATGAACCGCTGCGCGAGCGTCCGGGCCCGCGCAATCCGACCGAGGTGGTCGAGCGCCTCGATGCGCAACGCCGCTGCCTCGGGACGGAAGGTTCCGGTCCGATAGCTCGTGTCGTAACGATTCAGGAGGACGAGGGCGCGGTCGTCGGCTCCGGTCGAGACGGCGCTGCGGGCGGCGTCGACGAGGGCGATCTCGGCGCGGAGCTCGCTCGGTGTCGTGGCCGCGAGCGCGTGGTGGTGTGCGCGCGCGGGGATGGAGGTCGGGCGCTCGAAAGCGCGCGCGGCGGGCGCCGGCGCGGCGAGCGGCTCCGGGGCCAGCGGTGCGGGCCCCAGGACCACGGCCGGTGCGGCGGCGACCGGTCTCGGCGCCGCCTGGTGGCCGGCCGTCGAGCGGAGGCCGACGACGGCGCCGGTCACCGCCAGCGCCAGCACGCCGACGGAGATGGCGGGCCAGGCGAAAACCGGCGCGCTGGTCGTCAGCGCGGTGGCGGCCGCCCCCGACGACTTCACGGCCGCCGCGGTCACCGCGCTGGCGGCGATCGAGAGCCCCAGCGCCTGCTGCATCTTCCGCGTCAGCTCGACGGACGGCAGCTCGCGCGAGGCGGCGTCGAGCAGCCGCCGCTCGAGGTCGGTGGCACCGACGACGCGCAGCTGGGTCGGAAGCTTCGAATCGGGCGGCGTCACGCGGCTCACGCGGTCCCTTCGCGGCGCATCGTCAGCTCCAGCCGGCCGACCACGACGCGGAACTGTTCTCGGGCCCGGCGGAGGCGGGAGGCGACGGTGCCGAGCGGGATCTCCAGCGACGCCGCGATCTCGGGCGACGACAGCCCCTCGAGCTCGAACATCACGAACACCTCGGCGAGATCGGGATCGACCTTGGAGAGCGCCAGATCGCACAGCTGGACGGCGGAGCGCTCTTCGCTCGCGCTGCGGGCCTCGGCCACCCGCTGGTCCATGTCCTCTTCCAGCTGCCAGCGGACCGTCTTGCGACCGAACGAATGCGCCACCCGCAGCGCCGTCCCCACCAGGAAGGCCCTCTCGCTGTCGGGGTTGATGTCGCCCAGGCGTTCGGCGGCCACCAGGAAGGTCTGTTGGGTCACGTCGGCGGCGGTGTCGGGGGAGAGACCGCGGCGGCGCATCGTGCGCCAGACCATCGCGTGGTGCGCGACGAACATCCGTTCCAGCCGGCTCTGATCGGGCTCGGCGCGCGGCGGCGTGGCGGGGTCCTGCTTACCCCCACCGATCCGCTCAACGAGCCGCAATCTCCCCAGCATCTGCTACCCAATTATGCCCGTGGGGGGGCAGTTCGATCACGGAAAGCGCACGCCCAATCCGAGCCCTGCTGCCATCGTGACAGCCGCGGTGCGGTGGAAGACGGCAGGCGTGAAGGCGAAGGAATCCCGGATCAATGACGCGCTGGCGCCAAGGCGCCCCGACAGCTCGAAGAGCCGCCCCAGCTCCAGGGAAAAGAGGAGCGCGCCGCCGGCGGCGGCGAACGGGCGGGCGGCGGTCGCCGGCGCGTAGGTCACGGATCCGGAGGCGCCCAGCCGGCCATAGAGCGCCGTTCCGCAGGCGCGGGCTGCGAAGGGGGAGAGGCGCAGGCGGAGCGCGCAGGCGTCCAGCGTGACGGCGTCGAGCGTGAAGGCCGCCGTTCCGCCCGGCTCCATCAGGCCGCTCGACCAGGCGTGCGTTCCGGTCGCGACGATGGCGGGCGACCAGAGCGCCTCGCGATCGAGCGCGGCGATCAGGTAAACGCCCAGGCCCGGGAGCGCTCCGGGCGTCAGCCCGAAAATCGCCTGCGCACTGACGCCGCCACCGAAGCGACTCTGCGTGGCGACCGGGGGTGCGGGGGGAGAAGCGACGACCGAGGGCTCGCGGCGCGCGGACGGCGCGGGCGGCGCTCCTCGATCGGGCCGGGTCGGGGCGTCAGCCGATGGCGCGGGCGCCGGCGCGGGGCCTGGCCCCGGCGGGAGGCGCGGAGGCTCGTCCGTGGCTGGCGCCGCCGGCGTCGGCCCGGTCTGCGGCGCGGAGGGGGGTGGGGCGGTCGCCGCGGGGCGCCCAGCCGCGGCCGCCGCCGCTGGCGAGGTGGGTGCCGCCCCCGACGCCGACACCGACATGGGGTCGAGCGTGAGCGCGATGATGAGCGCGATGGCGTCGGTCGCTTCGGCGCACGATGCGGCCGACAGGCGACGCGACGAGATCCTGCCGTCGGGCTGGACAATCACCAGCTCGCCCACGGCGCCGTGGGGCCCGTGCGCGATCACCGCCCGGACGGTCGGACCGGTGGCCTGTTCGTCGTCGAAGTGGATGCGATGCGAGCGGGCGGTGACGCGCCCTGCGAGCTCTTCGCGGGTGGTGCAATCGGGGAGGGCCTGGACCTCCAACCGCGCGGACGTGCTGGCAAGCTCGGCCGGAGCGGCCGCGGCGCCGATCACCGGGAGCAGCAGGGCCCCGAGCAGCGCACCCAGGAGAGAGCTGACGCGTGCGGTGCGCACCCGCCGCGATGTTAGCATCGGGGCATGCGGCCGGTCGCTCTGATCGCGCTGGCGCTCTGCACGCCGGCTTGCTCGACCGGGAAGATCGTCAGCCTGGGAGACATGAACCCCGTGCCGTACCACTTCGACGCGCCGGTGATGGTGGCGGAGCTGGCCTCTCCGTCGCGCACCGACAACCCGACGCTGACCGGCGATCTGCTGGAGATCTACTTCACGACCGACCGGGTGAGCGGCAACGGCGACGTCTGGTTCGCGACGCGGGCGACGGCGACCGCGCCGTTCGGGACGCCGGCGCCGGTGACCGCCGTCAACGGGGACTCGTTCGAGACCAGCTCGGCGATCTCCGCTGACGGGCTGACGTTGTGGTTCGGGTCGGATCGCGCCGGGGGCGTCGGCGCCAACGACATCTGGGTCTCACAGCGGGCGACGCGGGCGTCGGCCTGGTCGACGCCGGTGAACGTGGTGGCGCTGAACTCGACGGCCGACGACATCCCTCGACCGCCCGGCCAGCACGGGCTGGTGATGCCGATGTCGTCGACGAAGACGACCAGCGCCAACCCCAGCTCCACCAACTACCAGCTCTACCTGGCGACGCGCCCGACGCCAGGCGCCCCGTTTGGGGCGCCGGTGGCGGTCCTGGAGCTCGACCACACCGACAGCAGCACGGTCGACGGCTTCCTGAGCGACGACGGTCTGACGATGTTTTTCTCGTCGGCGCCGGTGGCGGAACGGGCCGACGCGGCGGTCTCCGCGGCCGACGCCGGCAAGACGACCGACGCCGGCGTCGCCAACTCGGATCTCTTCGTCGCCTGGCGCCTGTCGACGAACGCATCGTTCTCGGCCGTCCAGCCGCTCGTCGATCTCAACACCGCGGCCGACGAGCGCGATCCCTGGCTCACCCCCGACGGCACGACGCTCTACTTCACCTCCGACCGGGGCGGCGTGCTCAACATCTACACTGCGGCGGTCAAGCCGCGCTGAGGGCGCTCAGGTTCCGGGCGGCTGCCAGCCACCGAGGACCGTGGACGGCGAGCTCAACGTCGCGGCTTCCGAGGCGGAGATCTGCATCGAGCCGGCGTAACGCTTGCTCACGTCGACGGCGGTCCCCGAGGGGGTGACGCTCTGGTACTCCCAGAAGCGCAGCTGCGAGGCGTCGCTGCCGGCGGTGATGGTCCAGCCGACGGGGGCGATGTTGCTCGTCATCTGGCAGTTGACGTAAGCGACCATGCTGCCCGGGTACGCCGTCAGATCGATGCGCGCCAGCGCGATGCCGGTCGACACCGAGTCCGAGGTGAGCTTGCAGTCGACGAAGACGTAGCCGTAGGCCCCCGCCGCGTTGCGGGCCTGCACGATCACGCCGCCCGACCGGTTGATGGTGCGGATCTCGCAACTGTCGAAGTAGACGACGCCGCCCCCCCAGACGTAGTCGACGTTCCCCTCGATGAGGTCGTTCTTGGCGTAGATGCGGCCGTCCCACAGCAGCGTGTCCTGGTAGCTGATGACCGTCGCGTTGGTGACCACGCACTTGTCGCAGGTCTCGAGCCGGAGCGCCTCGGCCTGCGACCCCCCCTGTGGCGTCTGGTTGTAGACGGTGAGGTTGTTGATGACCAGGCCGTTGGTGCCGTCGGCGCCGAACAACGCGCGCCCCTTGGTGCTGGGGTTGAGATTGTTGTTGTTGGTCCCCTCGATGATCGTGCCGGTCTCGCTGGCCCCCTGGATGCTGACGTTGCTCTTCGACTTGAAGTAGACGATCTCGTGGTAGGTGCCGCTGGCCATGGAGACGGTGACGGCGGCCGTGTTGTTGGCCGGGATGAAGTCGAGCGCGCCTTGCAGCGAGCAGAACGGCGCCGAGCCGTCCAGCGCCACCCCGACCGCGGCCTTGTTGGTCGGCGCGGCGGAGGCGGTGGTGAACCGCCAGGCCGTCGAGCCGGTGACCACGAACGCGGCTCCCGACGAGCTCTTGATCGCGCCCGAGGCGACGTTGACGTAGTAGGTCTGGTTGTAGGTGAGCGGCTTCGACGGCAGGTAGACGACCACCGTGTCGCCGTCGACGTAGACCGGCCGCTGGGAGGTGAACGTCATGCCGCCGTTGGTGGTGCTGAAGGTGCTGGCGCCGACGTCGACGGACGCCACCGCGGTCCCGCTGGAATTGAAGACCTGGATGAGACCGGATGAGCCGATGGTGGGCGCCGCCGAGAAGGTGATGCGGAGCTGTGGATCGGGACAGACGTTGGTGCCGTTCACCGGCGGATAGACCGAGCTGGCGTTGCCGGGCGCGTTCCCGGTGCCGGTCGTGCCGCCCGTGCCCGTGGTCCCACCCGTCGCTGCGCCGCCGGTGCCGGTCGTTCCACCGGTCGCCGCTGTGCCACCGGTGCCGGTTGTGCCGCCGGTTCCGGCCTTGCCCGCCGCGCCGCCGGTTCCCGTCGTGCCGCCGGTTTCGGTCGTGCCGCCGGTCGCGCCCGACGTGCCGCCTTTGGCGCCAGCGCCCGCGGTCCCTGTCGCGCCACCCGTTCCCGCCCTGCCGCCACCACCGCCCGCGCCGGGCGAGCCGGCGGTGCCGCCGCCGCCGGTTCCCACGGCGCCGCCGCTCCCGTTGCCGCCCGTGGCGCTGACACCACCGCTGCCATTGCCGCCCCCCTCTCCTCGAGCGCTCCCGCCGGTGGCGTTGTCACCCCCGCTGCCCGAGCCGGCGTCGTTCGCCGTCTCGCTGTTGGCGCAGGCCGCGAGCACGATGGTGATGCAGGTGATGAGCGCGAGTCGGAGGTTCTTCATTGGGGTCCTGCTCCTGCCTGGACGGCCGGCTGAATGCCCACTCTGCCGCCGGTGCCAGGGGCGCCGCCTGTTCCAACGGTGCCACCGGTGTGGATGGCCCCACCGGTCCCGGGAGTCCCTCCGGTCTCGAGCGTCCCGCCGGTGCCTGTCGCGCCACCTTTGCCGTCCGTGTTGGTCGCCCCGCCGGTTCCCGTCGCGCCACCGCTCCCTCCCGCGTCCACCTCCACCTCGGAGCTCTGACAGGCACAGGCAAGCAGGAAGGCGAGCAAGCTCGCGCGGATGGGGTGACGCACGGGGGGGACCTCCGGTCATGGCGCGGAATGGCGCCCGCCCCTCAATGCCGTCCGAGGCGTGTCTCGATCACGAAATCGGGCCCTGCGTGGCTCACATCAACGTGGCGCCGCACCTCGGTCGGTGCCCCCGTGTTGACGGGCGTCACACGATGCGACGCCAGGTGAGCCGTCCGGGGCTCAAGCCAACACTTCCGTCGAGACTTGTTCTCGAAGAGGTGCATCCCCGCGCCACGCGAAACCGACCGGGTGTCGATTTCGTGATCTGCCGGGACAGGTCGCTGCATTCACCGCCGGCGCGAGCAGTTCCCTCGCCCCGTCCCCGTCCCCCGCGGAGGCCCCCCATGTTGTCCTCGCTGTCGCGCTCGTTCCCCAGTCCCCTCGTCGCCAGGCTCTGCGCTGGAGGGGGGTTCGCGCTCTTGCTGCTGGCGGGATGTGCGGAAGGCGGTGGGAGCACCACCGACAACGGGACAGGTGGGAGCGGGCCGACGGGTGAAACCGGGGGGAGCAGTGGGACCGGGGGCTCGGCCAGCGGCGGCAGCGTGGGGACCGGTGGCAACCGAGGGACTGGCGGCTCGGTGGCGACCGGTGGAGTCATCGGGACGGGGGGCACGACGGGGACGGGCGGCACCACGGCGACCGGCGGCACGACCGGCAAGGGCGGCGCCACCGGCACCGGCGGGACCACCGGGACTGGCGGTGCTTCGGCAACGGGGGGCACGACGGGGACGGGCGGCACGACGGCGACCGGCGGCACGACCGGCAAGGGCGGCGCGACTGGCACCGGCGGGACCACCGCGACAGGTGGCACCACCGGGACTGGCGGTGCCTCGGCGACGGGCGGCACGCCGGGCACCGGCGGGACGACAACCGCGGGGACGTGCGGCGCGGGCGACAGCAACATGCCGGCGCAGCCGACGTTGCCGTCGAGCCTCTGCGCGACGCTGTCGGCGACCAAGAACGTCGCCGCCAACGGCGTCCCCAGCGAGTCGAACGCCGACACCTCGACGATTCAAGCGGCGCTGAGCGGCTGCGGCGCGGGCAAGGCGGTCAAGCTGGTGCAGAGCGGCTCGAACAACGCCTTTCTCACCGGGCCGATCACGGTCCCCTCGGGCGTCACCCTCTGGGTCGACACCGGGGTCACGCTGTACGGCACGCGCGATCCCAACGTCTACGGCTCGGCGGGCGCGCTCATCGCGGTCAAGGGGGCCAACGCGGGGATCGTCGGTGGCGGCGTCATCGACGGGCAGGGGGGCGAGCCGAACGTCGGCAGCTCGTCGTCCTTCTGGGACGCGAACGGCAACGGCGGCTCGAGCCCCGCGCTGATCCAGGTGAGCAGCGCCACCAACTTCACGCTCTACCAGATCACGCTCCACAACGCGCCGATGTTCCACGTCAAGCTCTCGGCGGCCGGGTTCGTCGCCTGGGGCGTCACCATCAAGACGCCGTCGAAGTCGACCAACAGCGCGGGCACCGCGCTCACCTACACGAGCGCGCACAACACCGACGGGATCGATCCGGGCGAGTCGGCCAGCAACGGCTACATCGTCTGCAGCGAGATCAGCGACGGCGACGATCACATCGCCATCAAGGGGTCGAGCTCGTCGGGGGTCACCAACCTGACCATCGCGCACAACCATCTCGAGGCCGGCCACGGCATCTCGATTGGCAGCGAGTTCACCGGCGGCGTCTCGGGGATCAAGGTCTACGACATCGGGATCGATCAGAGCGGGACGGGCACCGGCGGCGGCAGCTCGAACGGGCTCCGGATCAAGTCCGACTCCAGCCGCGGCGGTCTGGTGAACAACGTCAGCTACAGTGACATCTGCATGCGCGGCGTGGCGAATCCGATCTTCCTGACGCCGACCTACTCGTCCTCCACCGGCAGCGACATCCCGCACTACACGAACATCACCTTCTCGAACATTCACTACCTGACGGGCGGCAGCAACTCGCCGACGGTGACGCTCGACGGGTACAGCTCCTCGTACATCAACAGCGTCACGCTCGACAACGTCGTCTTCGACGCGACCCCCAAGGTGACGGCGTCGTACACCAACGTGACGCTGGGACCGGGCGACGGTGAGCTTCACGCCGTCGGGAACGGGGGTGACCGTCACCAACAAGGTCTCCGGCTCGTCGACGCCGAACCCCTGCACCAACAAGTTCGTGACCTTCTAGCGGCTCAGCCGCCGGCCGGCGAGAACGAGAACGGATAGGAGACCACGGCCAGGCCCCCGTGGTCGGGCTGCGGAAACTCCCAGCGCTTGACCGCGTTGACCAGGCAGCTGTCGACGGCGGCGACGCCAAGCGACGAGCTTTGCACCACGGAGCTCAGCACGCGCCCGGTGGGGGCGATCGCGAACTGGACGACGATGCGCCCGGTGAGCGACGGTCGGGTGACGAGCGCCTGCTCGTAGCAGGACTTCACCTCGTTCAGGTGGCGACGGACGGTGCGGCGGATGATCTCTTTGTCGAGCGTTCCGTTCACGTGCAAGATCCCCGGAATGAAGCTCGGCACGGTGGATTGGCGCGTGTGCAGCCCGCCAACGCCGGGACCGATGCCGTAGACCGGACCGCCCTGGCCGCCGAAGCGACCGGTCGTTCCGAGCGGGCCGCCGCCGCCGATGGTCCCCTCGCGCTCGCCGCCGCCGCCGCGGCCGGTGCCTTTGACGCCCAGGCCACCCGGACCAAAGGCGGAGCCGGGATTCGAGGCGACCAGGTTTCCCACGATGTCTTGCACGTCGGCGCCCAGAGCCGGGCCGTCGGCGAAAACGTCGGCGAACGCGCTCTGCCGCGGGCCGTCGAGCACGGCCAGCAAGCTGTTGTCGTGAATCTGCGCCGCGACCGCCCGCGCATCTTGCGGGCGCGCGGTCCCTCTGATTGTCATGTGGCGGGAGGTGTCGTGCGACTTTCGATCGCCGGCCTGGCCAGGGGGCTTCGCGGCCGCCGCCGAGCCGCCTCCTCCGGCTGTTTGCGGCAGCGCGCGCGCACGGTCGATCTCGGGGGCGGTCATCTCCAGCGGGACGGTGATCAGCCGGGCCATCCGGCCCGGGGCGTCGAGCGTGTCGAGCGAGAGCGCGTGCGGATCGGATGGAACGAGGTGCGCGAGCGCCAGCAGGAGGCCCAGCACGATCGCCACGGCCAGCGGGTACTTCACGCCGGCGCGCCAGCCTGAGGGGAGCCAGGGCCGGGGGACCGTCGCCGCCGGCTGCGCCGGTTCGAGGTCGAAGGTCACCTCGCCGCAAGGGACGTGCAGGCGGCTGCCCGGCGGTAGCATCAAGGGGGCTTCGGCGCGTCCGAGATCGGGCGCGAGCGGCAACGCCTGCCGCTCCGTCTGCAGAACGGCCCGCATTGCGGAGGTGAGGTTGAGAACGAACCCGCCCGGCGCCGGTTCGATGAACAGGTGGCGGCGCGGCGCCAGCGGATCGTTCATCTCGGGGAGCCAGGCGGGGTTCACCGGCGCGTCGGCGCCGCGCGCGTTCCCGATGGTGAAGCCTCGCGATTCGTCGCTGCGCAGCAGGCGGCTCGCCAGGGTGATGTCGCGAAAGCGGGCCGAGACGAGCAGCGCCGGCGTGGCGAGGCGGAGCGGCGCCGAGGCGACAGGCCTCGTCGTCGGGGCGTCGAGCTCGAACGGGGGGGCGCTGCCGGCGAGCGGGACGGGTGGTTGCGGCGGCAGGACGAGCGGTTGGCGTTGCGAGCGGCGTTGATCGACTGGGCGCATGGCGGCCTCCTGGATCGAAGGACACGCCCTGGGCGCCGCAGTTCCGTGAGAACTTTCGGCGCACGCCGTTGTCGCGCTGGCGATCGCGGCTGCGCGCGTGGCTACTGAAAGTTCTGCACGGCCGTGATCTGACCGTTCACGGTGGCCATGCCGCAGGCGACCATCGTGTAGCTGGTGTTGGTCATGTTGATGAAGTGGCCGTACTTCTCGAAGCAGCTTCCGTCGCAGGGATCGGTGGGCGGCGGTCCCTCGTCGAACATCTGTTGCAAACAGCCGCTGACGACGGAGGTCTCGGACGGCCAGGCGGGACACTCGTCCTGCGCGTACCCCTCGGGCGAGCAGATCCGCGCGATGAACCCCGCGTGCGCGCTGTGCGAGGGATCGTAGGCGGCGTCCTGGTCGGCGCAGGCCTCGCCGGCCGTCCAGCGGCTGAGCGGCGGAAGACAGACGCAGGCGCGGAACTGGTTCACCCGCGCCACGCAGTCGGCGTCGTAGTCACCGGTCTCGGGGGCCGTCGGCATGCAGGTGTCATCGGGGGTGCAGCCGCCGCCTCCGCCCGAGGAGCCACCTTGCCCAGCCTGCGCGCTCCCCCCGCCGCTCCCGCTGCCGTTCAGGGGGCCAGGCAGGGCGTTGCACGCCAGCCCCGCGACCCCCAGCAGCCCCCCGCGCAGCCAAGCCCTCCACCCCTGCACCGATCGAGGCTAGCACGCGCTCGATCGATGAACCCCAAGGGACGCGCGGGTCCCCGGACGCTCGCGTTCTCGGCTGTCCGCGACTACCCCGGGTTCCCGGATCCGTCGCAGGTGTAGTACTGCTTGTAGGTCGAGTCGGCGTTGGAGACGTTGCCCTTGTACGCGCAGGTCGGCCGGCAGCAGTCCTGCATCGTCGTCGTGGTGTAGCCGGACGAGAAGCCCTTGCTCGACGCCGAGGTCATGTCGATGGCGGTCGGATCCGCCGCCGGCAGGTTCTGGGAATTGAGCTTGCAGCCGGTGACGCGGGTCAGGTTGGCCGGGCACTCGATCCGCTTGGCCATCACGTTCCAGTTGAGGTGATAGAGGTTCTGCGTCTGGCTCGTCTCCTCGCAGGAGACCTGCGTCGCGCTCTGCACCGCCGCGTTGCTCGCGGTGATCATGTCGCAGTCGCTGGCGATGGCCGACTGGCAGGACATGGTGGCGATCGACGAAGAGCTGAGCGCGCCCCCGGTGCCGGCGCACTGGCTGACGTTCTGCGCGCGGATGCCGCCGTTGTTCGGCTGGCCGATCGTGGGGTAGGCGGTGTACTGCTTGCTGCAGCCGGCGGTGTTGGCCCCCTCGCCGCCGCTCCCCATGAAGATGTCGAAGTTCTTGCCGCCGCCCGCGCCGGTGTTGAACGCCTGGACGATCATCGGTTTCGGAGTCGCGACGCCGGTCACGGCGTCGCGCGGCGAGGTGAAGACCAGCTGGTAGCACTGGCAGCAGGCGTTGCTGCCCGACTCGGTGTCGAGGCCGCCCGTGTCCATGTCGTGACCGACGACGCCGTAGACGAATTGCGGGTTGGTCGGCGAGGCGAAGTCGTCCGTCTCGGCGACCTTGAGCTCCGGGCTGAAGACCATGTCGCGCGTGCACATGAAGGCGGGGCCGCCGTTGCAGCCGCTCCCCACCGTGTCGCCCGTGTTCGGTCCGTTGATCTTGTAGCTCGGGCAGGCGCCGCAGGAGCCGCCGCAGTCGACGCCGGTCTCGCTGCCGTTCTGCATGTCGTCCATGCACGACGAGGGTCCCGAGCCCGCGGTCCCGCTGTTTCCGCCAGCCGCGCCGCCGGTTCCGCTGGCACCTGCCAGGCCGCCGCCAGCGCCGCTGCTACCGCCTTTGGCGCCGCCGGTGCCCGTCCCACCGGTTCCCGCTCCGCCGGTGCTCGTCCCACCGGTTCCCGTGCCGCCGGTGCTCGTCCCGCCGGTGCCGGTCCCGCCGGTGCCGCTCTTGGTCCCGCCGGTGCCGGTCCCGCCGGTTGCCGTGCTGCCGCCGGTCGCCGCGCCGCCCGTCCCGGCGCCAGTCTGTCCACCCGTGGCGCCGGTCATGCTGTCGCTGGCAGCGCATCCATGCAGGGCCACGGTGAACAGAGCGGTGGCCGTGAAACCAACTAAGCGAATCCGATTCTTCATTAGATACACCTCAAACTGTACGAGGGGGGGGCGCCCCAGTGTAGCCCGGTCAGTGCCGTGCGGGCCAGCTCGTCATCGATTTTCCGAGCCAGGGCGGTCGCTCCACGGGGCACCTGCGGGCGTCACATTTCCGACGGAGAGGGACCCACGGTCATGAGCCGTTTTCTGGCGACCAGAAGACCCTTGGGAGAGGTCCAATGTCCCTTAGCCCGAGACTCTTCGTTCTCTTGCTCGCTCTCCTTCTCTCGTCCGCGTCGTGCGGCACGAACCAAGGACCGACGCTCACCGGCAGCGCCGGCGCCGGCGGAAGCACCGGCGCCGGGGGATCGGGTGGGAGCGGCGGCGCTGGCACGGGTGGCACCTCCACCGGCGGGAGCGCGGGACTCGCGACCGGAGGGAGCGGGACCGGCGGCAGCGCGGCAGGCGCGAATGGAACCGCGGGGCGTGCCGGCCAGGCTGGAGCCTCGGGTGCCGGGGCCACCGGGAATCCTTGCGCGACGATCGATGCGACCCTCCCCGCGGAGCCGACGATCCCGCCGGCCTGCGCGACGCTCACGGCGAGCTTCGCGATCGTGACCGGCACGCCGCCCAGCGAATCGAGCCTCGACACCTCTCGCCTTCAGATGGCGTTGAACGGCTGCGCGGCGGGGCAGGCGGTGCGTCTGACGACGAGTGGAACCAGCAACGGCTTCATCACCGGCCCGCTCAACGTCCCCACGGGCGTCTCGCTCTGGGTCGACAGCGGCGTCACTCTCTTCGGCACCCGCGATCCCAGCGTCTACGGGCAGGCGACGGCGCTCATCTCGGTGCGGGGCGCCAACTCCGGGATCGTGGGTCTGGGGGCGATCGACGGGCAGGGGGGCGAGCCGCAGATCGGCAGCACGATGTCGCCCTGGGACGTCAACGGCGGCGGCGGCGACAGCCCGGCCCTCATCCAGGTGCTGGGGGCGACGAACTTCACCCTCTACGAGATCACGCTGCACAACGCGCCCAAGTTCCACGTCAAGCTCGGCGCGGCCGGCTTCGTCGTCTGGGGGATCACCATCAAGACGCCGTCGGCGGCCACCAACAGCGTGGGCACCAAGCTCTCCCCCTCGAGCGCGCACAACACCGACGGCGTCGATCCGGGCGAGGCCGCCAGCAACGGGTTCATCGTCTACAACCAGATCAGCGTCGGCGACGACCACATCGCCATCAAGGGCGGGACCAGCGTCCAGCACCTCACCATCGCGCACAACCACTTCGAGGCCGGGCACGGCATGTCGATCGGCAGCGAGACCAATGGCGGCGTCTCCGACGTCACCGTCTGCGATCTCTCGATCGACGGGACCAACACCGGCCTTTCGGGCGGCAGCGCCAACGGCATCCGGATCAAGTCGGATCCGAGCCGCGGGGGTCTGGTGCAGAACATCTTCTACGGGGACGTCTGCGTCCGGGCCCTCACCAACCCGATCATCCTGACGCCGATGTACTCGAGCGCCACCGGGACGGAGTACCCGCACTTCACGGGGATCACGATCCAGAACTTCCGCTCGATGAGCACCTCGACCACGCCAAAGGTGACCCTGCTCGGCTACGACGCCACCCATATGCTCGGTCTGACGCTCGACAACGTGGTGGTCGATGACCTCATCTCGGCGAACGTTTCGGCCTCCTACGCGGACATCACGCTCGGACCCGGCAGCGTGAGCTTCACCCCCTCGGGCTCGAGCGTCACGGTGAGCAACGAGGTGTCGGGCTCCTCGACCCCCAACCCCTGCACGAACAAGTGGGTGACTTTCTAGCGCGTGCGTCGGACCCGATCGCGACAGATTGGCCCGCTTCGACCCCCGGGGCGGGGACTCGGCCTGGCAGCCCCCGCCTTTGCGGGGCCATCCCGGCCGGGCGCGGTGGCCCCCACATTGCTGCATCTTCAGCTAGGGTGAAGGCCAAGATGAGGAAAAGTCTGGTGGCCGGGGTGGCATTGGCGCTTGCCTTCGGTGCGACCGCCGCGATGCCTTCGGGCGCGCAGGCGGCCGCCGGCGCCGGTCGCGCCACCGATCGGGCGCAGCCCGTCGCTGCTCGCGCTTGCAGCAAGCTTCCGGCGGGGAAGCGCGTCGTGAAGCTGAACCTCAAACCCGAGACCGAGGTCGCCGATCTGGTCGCCTGGATCTCGTCGATCACCTGCAAGCAGTTCGTGCTCCCCGACGTTCCCGCGAGCCACGCCAAGGTGACGATCGTGGCGCCGAGCCTGATCACGACCAGCGAGGCCTACCGACTGTTTCTCGAGGCGCTCGACTCGGTCGGGTTGGCGGTCTATCCGTCCGGCTCGTTCATCCGCATCATCGAGAGCGGAAAGGCGAAGACCTATCCCATCCCGGTCTTCGTCGGTCTCGACGATCACGGGTAGGGTCGACAGCGGCCGGCCCGTCAGCGGGTCAGGATCGTATAGAAGACCACGACCATCGCAACGAGTCCGCCGGCGGCCACGATGGCAGCCCCCAGCTCGATGAGACGACCCCTGCGGGCGCTTTTCCAGGCGAGCGTTTCTGCTTCCGACACTTGCATTCCCCTGGCCCTTGTCTCGGCGGGTCAGTGGGCGGGCTTGAGGGGCGCCACCAAATGAAAAAGCCCCGGGAAATTGCTCCCCCGGGGCTTCTAAACCGCGATCCGGGAGACCCGGACCAGCGGAATGAACTACTCGGCCTTCTTCTCTTCCTTCGGCGCGTCCGCCTTCTTGGACTTCTTGGCCTTCTTCTCCTTCTTGGCCGGCGCGTCAGCGGCCGGGGCGTCCTCGGCCTTGGCAACGGTCCAGCTGGCGGGGAGAAGAACGGCGAGAGCGAGGAAAACAACGCGGGTGAGCTTCATTGGTATCTCCTTGATTCGTTTTGGACGGGAACCCGTCCGCAGTGAGCCGAACAGAGAAGCAGAGGTCATGCCAGGTGCGTCACCGATGCCCGAGCATCCAAGATCGCCTGAACTCGCGGACATTTTTGATGAACCGGGTCGCGGCCGGGCCCGGTGTGTGGCGTTCTTGTCTGCGGTCCGTGCGACTGTGTAGAACTTCACCCCACGGTCGACGAGCCCGCAGGCTCGGCCGTCAGGAACGCGTTGGTCGCCGGGTCGGCCCGCAGCAGGTTGGCGAAGAGCCAGACGAAGGCGAAGAACAACAGCAGCGTCGAGTCCTGGAAGTGCCGATCCAGATCCGGATCGAGCGAGGCCCAGTAGCCGCCGATGCAGAGCACGAGGAGCGGCGTGGCGACGCGCTGGAATGGCACGACCAGCGGGATGGTTTTGGGTTGTGCCCCGTCTGGCCCGGCCGACGCCCGCGAGACGCCAGCGTCGGCGAGCAGCGCGAGCAAGAAGATGAAGTGGCTGTAGTAGTTCGACGGGTTGGAGATCACCAGCACGAGCGGCATCGCCAGCACCATCGCCTGATGGAGCGGCCTGCGGCGCGCCAGGAGCGCGACGCAGGCGATGCAGAGGATCTCGCAGCCGATGAAGATGACCAGGCGCGCCTGGAACACGGCGCCGGACATGCTGTCAGCCCCGGCGATGAGCGCGCGCAAACTGATCTCGTTCACGCCCACGTCCCGGTTGAGCAGCGTGACCTTGTGGAACCAGCTGACCCAGGCGCCCGGTGAGTAGAGGATCGCCGTGAGCCCGACCATGAAGACGATGCAACCCGCGGCGCTCAGGAGCACCTGCACCGTCGCCCGCTGCTCCGCCAGCCAAGGCCGGAGCGCCGGCCGCTGGCGGTCCTTCAGCCACTGCTCGCCGAAGGCCCAGAGCGCCGGCAGCGCCACCCCGAGCAGCGCCACCACCGGGAAGAACCTGATGAGCGCCGAGAGCGCCAGGCAGATCCCCGCCGCCGTCCAGTGCTCGCGTTTGAGGGCGGCGGCGCCAAAGCCCAGCAGCGCCAGCCAGTCGTGGCGCAGGGTCGCGCCGGTCCAGTTGGTGCCGAACATGTAGAGGTCGTTGGCCCCGAACACGGTCATCGCCAGCAACATCGGCCAGAGGCCAAACGACCGCCAGAGCGCCACCGCCATCAGCAGCAGCAGCAGGGCGTCGACGAGGCCGGTGGTGATCAGCAGCCCTTCGGACGCCGGGGCGTGGGCCATGAGCAATCGCCCGAAGAAGACCCACACCGGGGTGGCGTTGGCGCCATGATCGGTGAGCGTGGAAAGGTATTCCGGCCCCATCACATTCTGGAAGTAGTTCATGTCTTTCTTGAACTCTATCCAGCGCTCCGGGCTGAACCGATCGCGCACCCCTCGAATCTCGTCCTCGATCTCGCGCACGTGCCGGATCCGGTGGTCGCCGAGACCGCGCAGCTCCTGCGTTCCGAGCGAGTCGAGCGATCCCCCCCGGTGGTCCTCGGCGTAGGCCAGCACGCTGGCGGTGTAGACGCCGTCGTAGCCCAGCTCCTTGAAGTACTTGGCGAACGGCTGGTAGACGCGCAGGTCGTTGGTGTGGACGAACTCGGGGCGGTTCTCCTCGTGGTTCCAGAACTGGGGCCGACCGAGGTTGTAGAAAGCCAGAAAGGCCACGATCGCGCTGGTGGCGAGCGCGGCCGTGACGACGGAGCGGTGGGCCGGCCAGCGCCTGCCCGGGATGGCGGCCCGCGCCGCCGCGAGGAGCGCGATGGCGGCGGCCGTCGCGCGGACGAACGCCACCTCGCGGTTGACGAGCGGCCATCCGGTGGAGATGGCGTCGACGACGAAGCCGAGCGCGACCAGCGGGAGGAGCGCCACCAGCGCAACCACCCAGCGCCGCGACCGGCTCTGCGTCACCGCCAGCAGCAGGCCGAACGCCGCGATCAGGTAGAGGAGCGAGGACCGGACCGCGGCCGCCTGGTTCTGGCCGGCCAGTCGGTGCAGCTGCGGGGGCATCACCGACGGGGGGTGCTCGAAGAGCTGCAGCTCCGCGACCGAGTAGGCCGAGTCGCCGCCGCGAACGGTGAGGCGAACCCAGCGCCCGTGCGCGGAGAGCTGGTCGGTCCAGCGCTGGCGCATCCCCGGTTCCGGGCGCGGCTCCGCCGTCCAGAGCGGAACGAAGTTGGCATGGTCCTCCGAGATCGACACCACGTACTCGTCATTGTTGTCCCCCTGGAGGTAGCCGGCAGCGATGGGGACGCTGCGGCCGAGGTCGTACTCGGCGTAGGCCCTCTCGGAGCTGAACAGCGCGGCGACCGAGCTGTTCCATTCATCCCCCTCGAAGGCGTCGACGCCGTCGGTGATCGCGCGGGCATTGGAGACGCCCGAAGAGGACGACGGGCGAAGACCCGCCAGGAGGTTGTCGTCGGCCCGCGCCGGGCGTGCGGCGCTGGTCGCCAAAAGCCCGGCGACGAGACAGACGAGAGGAAGGAGCAGGGGGGCGATTCGCCGGCGCCGGTGGGGCGAATGTACGAGCATGTGGGTGATCGTCATCGGGGGCGGTCCTCGTTGCGCCGCCGACTGGCTCGGCGAGCGGCGCCACTCTACCCCAGAGCGCGCTCGGGGTTGTGTTCCTCAGGGGCCTGGGACCAGCTCCTTCCGGGGCCTTCGCGAGCCGTGGGGTGGCGCACGGCCGAGGCCCAGAGGGCCAAGCGGGAGGCCAGCAGAAGGCAAACTGGAGCCAAGAAAATTTGCAGCAGCACGCGACAGGCGTGCTAATTTTTCGGGTGACTCCTTCGTCTCCGTCCTCGTGGACGCCGCCGGCAACTGGGCCGGGACGGCCTTCGGTGACCGGAATGTTAGAGGGTTCTGCAGACGGCAGCTCCGTCGGTCACTGAAGCAAACGAGGAAGAAATGGGAACGAGACTCTACGTTGGAAATCTGTCCTACAGCATCACCGAGCTGGACCTGCGCGAGCTGTTCGCAGGTCTCGGCACCGTCACGGACGCCAAGATCATCACCGATCGTGAGACGGGCCGCCCGCGCGGCTTCGGCTTCATCGAGATGGCGACCGAGGAAGAGGCCCGCAAGGCCATCGAGGAGCTGAACGGCCGCGACGTCCAGGGACGCCAGGTCGCCGTCAAGGAAGCCGAGGATCGCCGTGGTGGCGGTGGCGGCGGCGGTGGTGGTGGATACGGCGGCGGCGGCGGTGGCCGCGGCGGCGGCGGCGGTGGATACGGCGGCGGTGGTGGCGGCGGTGGTCGTGGCGGCGGCGGTGGCGGGCGTGGCGGCGGTGGTGGCGGCGGACGTCAGCGCTGGTAACCCAGACGTAGAGCCGCGCGACTTTCGCGCGGGCTACAGGTTCCAAGTTGCAAGTTGGATGAGAGCCCGCCCCTCGAGGCGGGCTTTCTCTTTTTCTGAGACATGACTTCTGGAGGCACGACCGAAGATGTCGGAGACGCTGGTCCTCTACACTGACTTCGTCTGTCCGTTCTGTTTCATCGCCGAGCAGAGCACGGTGCCGCGGCTGCTCGCCGAGTTCGAGCTGACGCTCGACTGGCGCGGGTTCGAGCTGCACCCGAACACGCCGCGCGGTGGGCTTTCGCTCTCGAAGTTGTTCCCCGGCGTGCCGCTCCCGGCGCTGCACGAGCGGACCCGCCAGTTCGCGTCGCGGTTCGGCGTCAAGAACTTCAACCCGCCGGACGAGCTGCACAACACCCGGCGTGCGCTGGCGATCGGGGAGCTGGCGCGCGATCGAGGGTGTCTGGAGCCGTTCCGTGCGGCGGCCTTCGAGGCGCACTGGCGGCAGGGGAAGAACCTCGAGGACGACGGTGATCTGGGGGCGATCGCCGTCGCGGCGGGGCTGACCCGGGACGAGGCGCTCCGGGCGGCGGACGATCCGGCGATCCTGGCGCGCGTCGATCAAAAGCAGGCCGAGGCGCGCGCGCGCGGCGTCACGGGAATCCCCACGTTCATCATCGCGGGCGAGGAGGTCGTCGGCTGCCAGCCCTACGAGATCCTGGCCGCCGCCGCGGCGCGCGCAGGCGTGCGCCGCCGCTGATGGGCCCGGTGCCGTAAGAAACTTCAACGCGCTGCCCACCTTCCCGGCTCCAACGTGCGGGCTCTCGTGCAGTCCGGAAATGCAACGTCTGGCGCGGGACCCGGCAAAAAGTCGCCGCCGCGGATGAGGTCTTGCTTTCGCCCCATCTGCGGCGGATTCTCGAACCTTCGAGCCCGGCGAGCATCTCGTGCGTGCCCCCAGGTCGCCCCGGCTACCCCCCAGTTGCCCGAGGAGATCGTCATGAAGCCTCACTCGCGATCGTTGGTTTCGCCGCGCGGCCTCGGCGCCTCCCTGGTTCTGGTGAGCGCGCTGGTGGTGGCGCCTCGCGCCGCACGGGCGCACATCAAGATGTCAGCGCCGGCGGACTGGATCGTGACCAACTCCGAGGGCGACCCTCAAAAGATCACCCCCTGCGGCGTCGATCCGACGATGCCCATGACCTTCACCGTCACGAACGCCGTCACCACCCTCCACGTCGGCGACAAGGTCACGTTCAACTGGACCGAGACCGTCCCTCACGATGGCCACTTTCGGATCGCGCTGGCGATCAACTCGCGCGACGAGCTGACGGATCCCGCCGTCACCCAGATGAACTCGGACGGGACGGCGGCCGCGGTCGCGATCTCGACCGCCTACCCGGTGCTGGCCGACAACCTCTTCCCTCATACCGCCGCCTCCGTTTCGCCCGGCAAGGCTTACACGTACACGGTGACCATCCCCAACACCCCGTGCACGAAGTGCACGATGCAGCTCCTGCAGTTCATGGCCAATCACCCGCTCGACCCGTCGTACTTTTATCATCAGTGCGCTGACGTCACGATCCTCGCGGCGGCCGGCAGCGGCGCGACCGGCGGCACCACCGGCGCCACGGGCGGCAGCAGCGGCGCTGCCGGCAAGACGGGCGGCGCCGGCGGCGCGACCACGGGTACGGGGGGAACGGTGGCGGGCACGGGCGGAACGACCACCGGGACCGGAGGAGCCGTGAGCGGCACCGGCGGCGCGACCACGGGCACGGGCGGAACGGCCACGGGCACGGGCGGGACGGCCACGGGCACGGGCGGGACGAACGCGGGCACCGGCGGCACCGCGGAGAGCAGCGGCAGCGGGGGGAGCGGGGCGATCGGCGCCGGCGCCAGCGGCAACGGCGGCGGTAGCCCCGAGGGCGCCGGGTCGAGTGGTGGCTGCGCTTGTCAGCTTGGCGCGGCAGACGTGGGGTCGAGCGGACTCGGGTTTCTGGGCGTGGTGGCCCTCATCGGCATCCGCCGGCGCCGGCGCGCGCGCTGATGACGGGCGACTGGTCCGAGACAATCATCCGAATGTTCGTCACCGGCACGATCGGGACGCTGCTGATCTTGGTCGTGATGCGCCCGGTGGAGCGGTCTCGGGTGCGGCGTCACGCGGCCGTGCCCGAACCGACGCCCGCACCCGACACCGATCGATAAGACGGTATGCTGGGCGGAAATGTCGCCCGCCGCGCGCTCTCCGCTCAAACGCTGCTTCTGGGCTGGGGACGATCCCCAGATGATCGCCTACCACGACGAAGAGTGGGGCGTCCCCATCCACGACGATCGGCGCTGGTACGAGAAGCTCCTGCTCGACGGGGCACAGGCCGGCCTCTCCTGGTCGACCATCCTGCGCAAGCGTGAGGGGTACCGCAAAGGCTTCGCCGGGTTCGACCCCGCCAAGATCGCGCGCTTCACCGACAAGGACGTCACCCGTCTCATGGGAGACGCTGGCATCGTCCGCAACCGGCTCAAGATCCGCTCGGCCATCAGCAACGCGCGCGCCTTCCTGGCGCTGCAGGACGAGCACGGCTCGTTCGACGCCTGGATCTGGCGCTTCGTCGGCGGCAAGCCGATCCGGGGGAACGTCCGGGGGCGGGGTGACATCCTCGCGCGCACGCCGCTGTCGGATGCGCTCTCGCGCGAGCTCCGCAGCCGCGGCTTCAACTTCGTCGGCTCGACGATCATCTACGCCTTCATGCAGGCGGGCGGGCTGGTCAACGACCACACGGTCGGCTGCTTCCGCCGGTCCCAGGTGGCGGCGCTCGCCAGCCAGAAGCGATGACGAAGCGCTGGTGCATCAGCCTGGGCGACGAGCAGACGCCGCGGTGTGAAAGGCACTGATAATCTCGTGATTATCTAGTCTGCCGGGCCGGGCCCAGCGTCCAGCTTGGCGAGAAGCTCAGGGATTGGAATTCCGGCCGCATGACGGGCGGCGTTACGGCCGGTGGAGAAGGTTCGAGACCTCATACGGTCGATGTAGAGGGTCCCGCCGAGGTGGTCGATCTCGTGCTGGAGAATGCGGGCGTACCAGCCGCGCGCGTCGATGGTGATCGGCTCGCCGTGCTGGTCGAGCGCCTTCACCTGGACCGTGCGGGCGCGGGGCACGACGGCCTGGAAGCCTTCGACGCTGAGACAGCCCTCGAAGAAATCAACCATCTCCTCGCCGAGCGTCAGCTGGGGGTTGGCGATGACGTGGAACGGAATCGGCGTGCGCTCGGTCGCCTCGATCTCGGCGACGTCCTCGATCACCGCGAGCTGGAGCGGCAGCCCGATCTGCGGCGCCGCCAGTCCGACGCCGGGCGCGTCGCGCATCGTCTCGCGCATCATCTCGATGAGGTGTTGAATCTCGGCGCTGGCGATCTCGGCGGGGGTGAGCGGGCGCGCCGCCGCACGCAGAACGGGCTCGCCGGCCTGGACGATCTTGAGGTTCATCCGGTCAGTGTAGAGGATCGCGAGGGCGCGGGTGAGCCGAGGGCCGACGAATGAGTTCGAGGGGACGGTGGTGACGTTGGCGGCGATGACCCCGTTGGCGATGCGGGCATTGATGGTCGCCGCCGTGGCGTTCGACCAGGTGTCGCCCATCGCCGAGGCGCCGAAGCTGGTGTCGACGAGGATCGTCTTGCCGCTCGACGATCCAAAAATCAGCGGCTTGCGTCCTGGCGATTGGCGTCCTACACCTCCGCACATGAAGGTACGTACGCTCGGCACGAAGAACGGCCTGCAGGTCTCGGCGCTCGGCCTCGGCTGTATGGGGATGAGCGACTTCTATGGCCCCGCCTCGGAGGACGAAGCGATCGCGACGATCCACCAGGCGCTCGACCGCGGCGTCACCTTGCTCGACACGGCGGATATGTACGGTCCGTTCACCAACGAGACGCTGGTGGGCCGTGCGCTGCGTGGCCGGCGCGACGGCGTCGTGCTGGCGACCAAGTTCGGCAATGTTCGGGCAGCGGACGGGAAGTTCCTGGGGATCAACGGGCGGCCGGAATATGTGCGGCAGGCGTGCGACGCCTCGCTCAAGCGGCTCGGCGTCGACCATGTCGACCTCTACTATCAACACCGCGTCGATCGGGAGACGCCGATCGAGGAGACGGTGGGCGCGATGGCCGAGCTGGTGCGCGCCGGGAAGGTGCGCCATCTGGGCCTCTCCGAGGCGGGACCTGCCACGATCAGACGCGCGCACGCGACGCATCCGATCGCGGCGCTGCAGACCGAGTACTCGCTCTGGACGCGCGATCCCGAAGACGAGATCTTGCGGACGGTGCGTGAGCTGGGGATCGGTTTCGTCGCTTACAGCCCGCTCGGGCGCGGCTTTCTGACTGGACGCTTTCGCACCGGCGCCGACTTCGCCGCGGGCGACTACCGGACCTCCAACCCCCGCATGGACGCGCAGAATCTGGCCAAGAACGTGGCGCTGGCCGATCGGGTGCGGGAGCTCGCCGCCGAGAAGAACGTGACCGCCGGCCAGCTCGCGCTGGCCTGGGTGCTGTCGCGGGGCGAGGACATCGTGCCGATCCCGGGAACCACGCGCCGCACGCACCTCGACGAGAACCTGGCCAGCGTCGAGGTCCGATTGACGGAGAGCGAGCTCGGGCAGCTCGATGCCGCCTTCCCGCGGAACGTGGCCGCCGGCGATCGCTATCCAGAAGGCGGCATGCGCAACGTCAACGTCTGACGAAGGCGCCCGCTCTCACCCGGCGGCCGCCAGCTTGGGCGGCGCGGCCTGGCGCGCCAGCAGCTGCGCGAGATCGCCGCGGCAGGAGCCGCACCCGGTGCCGGCCTTGGTCACCTCGCCCAGCGCCTCGACGGTGCAGGCGCCTGCGCCGATGGCGTCGCAGAGGCGCGCTTCGTTCACCTTGTGACAGGTGCAGACCAGGCGATCGGCCGCGGCGCCCGCGCCGAACGCGGCGCCCGGGCAGAGCGCCTCCAGCGGATCGTCGGGGAGCGTGTCGCCGCGATCGTAGAGCTGCACCAGGCTGGCGGCCGCCTCGGTGTTGCCGACGAAGAGCGCGCCGACCAGCTTCCCCTCGCGGACGATCATCTTGCGGTAGGCGCCGCGCCGGGTCTCGACGATCTGGATGACCTCGTCGCTGTCGAGCTCGGGCTCGACGCGTCCCATCGAGGCGACGTCGACGCCGGCCACCTTGAGCCGGGTGTAGAGCTTCGAGCCGCGGTAGCGCGCCTGGGGATTCGCGCCGGAGAGGATGTCGCCGAGGACGGCCGCCTGCTCCCAGGCAGGGGTCACGATGCCGTAGGTCTTGGCGGCGTGCTCCGCGCACTCGCCGATGGCATAGACGCCGGGCGCCTCGGTGGCCATGGCGTCGTTGACGATGATCCCCCGGTTGATGGGAATGCCGGAGGCGCGCGCGATCTCGACGCGGGGGCGGACGCCGCAGGCGAGCACCACCATGTCGGCGGCCAGCGTCCTGCCGTCGTCGAGCCGCACCCCCTCGACGGCCACCTGACCGACGACCGCCTCGATGGTGCGGGCGGTGCGCACGAAGATCCCGCAGCGTTCGATCTCGCGCTCCAGCATCTCGCCGCCCAGCTCGTCGAGCTGCGCGTTCATCAGGGTCTTGCTGGCGTGAATGACGGTGACGTGGAGGCCCCGATCGGCCAGCACCTTGGCGGCCTCGAGGCCCAGGAGGCCGCCGCCGAGGACGATGGCGGTGTCCCCGGAGCGGGCGTGGGCGCGCATGCGCGCGCAGTCGTCCATCGTCCGGTAGACGAAGACGCCGGGGCGCAGCTCGCCGCCGGGGATGGTCATCCCGTCGAGCGGCGGCACCGTCGGCTGACTGCCGGTGGCGAGCACGGCGGTGTCGTAGCGGTGGAGCGCGCCGTCGGCGGTCTCGAGCTGTTTGGCGGCGGTGTCGAGCCGTTTGACGACGGCGCCGTCGCAGAGGTGGATGCCATGCGCCTCGTACCAGCCGCGCGGCTTGGTGACGATCGACTCGGGCGCGGCGCCGCCCAGCACCTTGCTGAGCAGGATCCGGTTGTAGGCGCCGCCTCTCTCCTCGCCGTAGACGACCACCTCGTAGCGAACGAGCGCCTGTCGCTCGACCAGCTCGTCGAGCAGGCGACAGGTCGCCATCCCGTTGCCGATGAGGGCCAGGACCTTCTTGCGCCCGCTCAAGAGGCGCCTCGCACGCTGGTCGTCACCGGGCCGGGCGCGAGGGCGGCGCGTACGGCGCAGACCTTGAATTCGGGCATCCGGCTCACCGGGTCGAGCGCCGGCATGGTCAGGGTGTTGGCGGCGCTCTTGCCGCCCCAGTGGAACGGCGCGAACAGCGTGTCGGGACGGATGTCGGGGCTGACCGCGACAGAGAAGATCACCTCGCCGCGGCGGCTCTCGACGAGGAGACTGCCGCCGTCGGCGACGCCGAGCTGGGCGGCCAGGCGGGGGTGAATCTGCAGCCGCGGCACCGGCCGAACGTCGCGGAGCGCGGCCACCCGGCGGGTCTGCGCGCCCGAGTTGTAGTGCTCCTTGGTGCGCCCGGTCGTGAAGTAGAGCGGGTAGGCGGCGTCAGGGAGCTCGGCCGCGGGACGGTGGCGCACGGCGATGCAGCGGGCCTTTCCGTCGGGGAAGGCGAAGCGCTCGGCGAACAGACGCGGCGTGCCGGGATGGTCCTCGGCGGGACAGGGCCAGAAGACCCCGTCGGCGGCCCGGATCTTGTCGTAGGTGATCCCGCTGTAGTCGGCGCGGGCGCCGGCCGTGGCCCGGCGGAGCTCGGCGAAGACCTCCTCGCTCGAGGAGAACTGGAAGCGCGGGCCCTCGCCCAGGCGCTCGGCCAGCGCGGCGAGGATCTCCAGGTCGCTCTTCACGCCCGGCGGGGGTGGGCGGACGCGGCGCCGCAGGATCACGCGGCCCTCGAGGTTGGTCATCGTGCCGTCCTCCTCGGCGAACTGGGTGATCGGCAGGATGACGTGGGCGGCGGCGGCGGTCTCGTTGACGAACGCATCGCACACGACCAGCAGCTCCAGCGAGGCCAGCCGCTGGTCGATGTGGCGGGCGTTGGGCGAGGCGACGGCGACGTTCGAGCCGAACACCAGCAGCGCGCGGATGCCGCCCTCCGGGCCGAGCGCGTCGAGGAGCTCGTAGGCGCTCTTCCCCTTGCCGGGCAGCGCCGCCGGGTCGACGCCCCAGACGCGGGCGATCGCCGCGCGGTCGTCGGCGCTCTCGATCAGCCGGTAGCCGGCGAGCTGATCGGCCTTCTGGCCGTGCTCGCGCCCCCCCTGACCGTTCCCCTGTCCAGTCAGGCAGCCGTAGCCGCTGTGCGGCTTGCCGACCTTGCCGAGCGCGAGCATCAGGTTGGTGAAGGCGACGACCGTGTCGGCCCCCTTTGACTGCTGCTCGGGACCGCGCCCGGAGAGCAACATGCTGCTCTCGGCTTCGGCCAGCAGATGGACCGTCCGCCGTTGCCTTTCGATCGACACGCCCGTCATCCGCTCGACGTGCGCCGGGTGGACGTCGAGGACGGCCCGTCGGACCTCGTCGTATCCGACAGTGCGGCGGGCGAGGTAGTCGAGATCGACCAGGCCATCCTCGATCGCCAGGTGCAGAAGGCCGTTGGCCAGCAAGAGGTCGGTCCCCGGCGTGAGCTGGAGGTGCAGCTCGGCACCCTTCGCCGTGTCGGTGCGGCGGGGATCGACGACGATCAGCGCCCCCTGAGCGCGCTGCGCCGAGATCCACTGCATGAGCGGCGGCATCGTGTCGGCCACGTTCGAGCCCCAGAGCAGCAGCGTCTTGGTCTCGGCGATGTCGCTCACCGGAAACGGGAGGCCGCGGTCGATCCCGAAGGCACGGTTCTGGCCGGCCGCCCCCGAGGCCATGCAGTAACGGCCGTTGTAGTCGATGTGCGGCGTGCGGAGCGCCAGGCGGGCGAACTTGCCCAGCAGGTAGGCCTTCTCGTTGGTCAGCGCCCCGCTGCCGAAGGCGGCCAGCGCCTCGGGGCCGTGCGCGGCGCGAATCGCCAGCAGCCGCTCGGCGATGAAATCGAGCGCGGTCTCCCAGCTGGCCGGCGCCAGGCGGCCGTCGGGCCCGCGCAGGAGCGGCGTCGTCACCCGTTCGGCGTGGTCGAGCAGCTCCGCTGAGGTGAACCCCTTGGTGCACATCTGGCCGCGGTTGACCGGGAACGTCTCGTCGGGGCGGACCTCCAGCGCCTGCGAGACGGTCATCCCGCACTGGAACGCGCAGTAGGGGCAATGCGTTCGGGTGGGGAGCGTGGCGAGTGAGGCGGACATCAGAGCGTCTCTCGGAGCGCTTCGGGGCGCTCTCATTGATTAGACGCTGTCTCGTTTCGGCTACGTTTCGTGGTGCCCGTTCTTCAGTTAACCGCCGGCGGAGAAACGACCGGCTTCTCGCCCGCCAGCAGCCGCAGGAAGGCGGCCTCGTCGAGCGTCGCCACCCCCAGCTTGGTGGCCTTGTCGAGCTTCGAGCCGGGGCTCTCACCGACGACCAGGTAGCTGGTCTTCTGCGACAGGCTGTTGGTCACCTTGCCCCCCTCGGCCTCGATGCGCGCCTTGGCCTCCTCGCGTGAGAGCGCCTCCAGCGTCCCCGTGATGACGAAGGTCTGGCCGAGCAGGCGGCCGCTGCGCTGGGTGCGCTGCTCCTCCAGCCTCACGCCGGCGCGGCGCAGCTTCTCCAGCTCGTCCGTCGTCTGCGGGCGATCGAAGAAGGCGCGCACGGCGCCGGCGATCACGTCGCCGACACCGTCGACGGCCGCGATCTCCTCCACCGGCGCGCCGGCGATCCGGTCGATCGAGCCGAAGGCGTCGGCCAAGGCGCGCGCCGCCGAGCTGCCGACGTGGCGGATCCCGAAGCCGGAGAGCAGCCGATCGATCGGGCGGTCCTTGGCCGCGGTGATGGCGGCGGAAAGGTTGGCGATCGACTTGTCCTTGAAGTTGGGGAGCTGGCCGATCTGCGCCGGGGTCAGCGCGAAGATGTCCGCCGGGGTGGCGATCAGGTTTTGATCGAGGAGCTCGCCCGCCGTCCTTTCCCCCAGGTGCTCGATGTCCATCGCGCCGCGCCCCGCGAAGTGGACGATGCGCGCCAGCACCTGCGCGGGGCACTGCAGGTTCGGGCAGCGGGCCACCGCCTCGTCCTCGGGGCGGACGATGGGGGTGCCGCAGACGGGGCAGTCGACCGGCATGACGAAGGCGCGCTCGCTGCCGTCGCGCAGGCTGGGGATGGGGGCGACCACCTCGGGGATCACCTCGCCGGCCCGCCGCACGACCACGGTGTCGCCGATCAAGACCCCCTTGCGGACGACCTCCTGGGCGTTGTGCAGCGTGGCCATCGAGATGGTGACGCCGCCGACGCGCACCGGCTCGAGGATGGCGAACGGCGTGACGGCGCCGGTGCGGCCGACCGAGGCCTGGATGTCGCGCAGCTTGGTGGTCTGCTCCTCGGCCGGGAACTTGTAGGCGATCGCCCAGCGCGGAAACTTGGAGGTCGCCCCCAGCTCGTTGGCGTCCGCGGTCCGATCGACCTTGATGACCGCGCCGTCGATCTCGTGCTCCAGCGCATGCCGCCGCGCCGCCATGTCGGCCACGTAGGCGCGGACGTCATCCAGCGTGGCGCACGGCTTTGCCTCGGGGTGGGTGCGGAGCCCGAGGTCGCGCAGGTAGGTGAGCGTCTCCGCGTAGCTGAGCGGCGCGCGTCCGTCGATGCGGATGAGGCCGTGAAAGTAGACGCTGAGCGGCTTGCTGGCGGTCACCGCCGGGTCCTTCTGGCGCAGAAGCCCAGCCGTGGCGTTGCGCGGGTTGGCCAGCAGCGGTTTTCCGGCCGCGCCCAGCTCATCGTTGAGACGCTCGAAGTCTTCCAGCCGCAGGAAGACCTCGCCGCGGATCTCCAGCCAGGCGGGCGGGGCGTCGCCGCGCAGCCGGTGGGGCACGGCGCGGATGGTGCGGACGTTGGCGGTGACGTCCTCGCCCACGTCGCCGTCGCCGCGGGTGGCGCCACGGACCAGCCGGCCGCGTTCGTAGGCCACCGCGATGGAGACGCCGTCGATCTTCGGCTCGCCGACGTAGCTCGGCTCGCGGCCCAGCCCCTTCACCACGCGATCGCGCCAGGCGGTCAGCTCTTCGTCGTCGAACACGTTGTCGAGCGACAGCAGGCGCGCCGAGTGCTTCACCGGCGCGAACCGCGCGGCCGGCGCGCCCCCCACCCGCTGGGTGGGGGAATCGGGCGTCAGCAGGTCGGGGTGCCGTTCTTCCAGCGCCCGCAGCTCCCGCAGCAGATGATCGAAGTCGGCGTCCGAGATCTCCGGCGCGTCGAGGACGTAGTAGCGATAGCTGTGGTGCTCGATGCGCGCGCGCAGCTCCTCGACGCGGCGCTTGGCGGTGGCCAGCTCCTCTTCGTTCGCGTCATGCATCGCCCCGTTCGTACCACGCGGGCGCCGCGTCCGTCAGCCGAAGCGGCGCAGATCCCGTTGCCGGCGCAGGGCCGTCGCGAACGCCCATCCGAACAGCGCCGACAGGACATCGCCCAGCGAGTTCGCCAGCGTGTCCTGGGTCGGATAGGCGAAGACGGAGGGGACCAGGTTCTTGAAGACGTGCTCCACGATCTCCCACCCGACGGCGATCCCCAGGGTGGGCCAGAACCCCAGGCCGATCAGCCCCGCGGCCACACCCACCAGGCCGTGCAGGGGCGAGTAGCGGTCGAAGGGCGGGTAGTTGATCTCTCCCGGTCGCGCCGTTCGCTCCGCGAACATGCTCTCAATCTGGGGCCGATTCCCCGCCGGGCCTAGGAGGGCATCGCCGAAAGGCGCCGGTGAGCGGAGCGAACGACAACGTGGCCCGACGACGTGGCGCCCGAAGCCGGCCTAGTGGCTGAAGTGCAGGTGCAATCCCAGCTGAACGATCGCCACGGTCAGCGCGGCCACGACCGGCACGGTGACCCACCTGGCCCGTGACCACCAGGCGGTCATCTGCAGGGTGGTCAGGCGCTCGGTGGCGACCGCCGAGGCGAGCGGGTTGACGGTCGCCATGACCGCGGCCGGGCGCAAGGCCCAGGCCGCGAGATCTGGACGCCGCATGATCTCGGCGGTGCCGTGCACCCGCCTCCGGGGCGGACGCGCTTCGACCGCCCGCGCGTCGCGGGAGAGGCCCGCCGCCACCACCACCGAGGGCAACGGCTGCCCGCAGGGGGGTGGCAGGTTGATGGGCGGGAGGCGGGGCGGCGCGGGGGCCGTCCGAGGGGCCTCGACTCTCGGCGTTCCATACCGCCTGGTGCGGGCGCGCTTCTCGTCATCGAGCGCGACGTCGAGCGCCAGCCGCGGAACACCGTCCGTGGTCGATGGATCGACGGAGATCTTGCGGATGGTCCCGGCGGCAGCAATTCCCCCTTGCTCGCCCAGAAGGACGTCGACGCCGCCATCGAGCCGCAAGAAGGGCAGCGTGGCGGTCAACCGCACCATCTGCTCATCCACGTGCGCTTCGCAGCGGAGCGGCTTGTCGACGCCGTCGATCCGCAGCTTGGCCGGCAACGCCTGCTTGGTGCGCTCGGCGAGCAGGTTGGCGATCACCGCCGCCACCGCCGGCTTGAGCTCGCCGAAAGCGACCGCCAGCTCGAAGCCTCCCGGCGCGGCGGTGACGCGCACGATCCTCCCGGTCACCGGGCGAGGTCCGTGCGGCAGCAGGATCTCGCACTTGATCTCGGTCCCGATCGGACAGGACTCCGTCGAGACGAGTGAGATGCCGCTGGCGCTCAGATCCAGCCCGCGCCCGTAGAGGCGGCCCTTCCCGTCGATTCGCGCCAGGCAGATCGCTTCGTCGTACGGGATCCGGGGTGAGTCTCGCCGGGCTTGGGTCATGCGGCCCCCTTCACGTCGAATTGTGGCACGTGCCGCGGGCGAGAGAAGACGTATGCGCCCCCTCTCTGCATTTTGGGCGGATGTCCCGCCACACCGACGGAGGAGTGGCCTCTTCGGGGCTGACGTAGGGAACGGTGCTCCGCTCAGCTTTCGAGCCGGGGCGGAACCTCCGGCCAGGGCGGCAGGGGAGGCAGCCCCAGCGCCTCGCGGACCAGCGCGAACGACCGACGGTGAACCGGGCAGGCGCCCAGCTTCGCCAGGGCGCTGGCGTGCGCCTGCACCGGATAGCCCTTGTGCTGCGCGAAGCCGTAGCCAGGAAACTGGACGTCGAGCTCGCGCATCTTCGCGTCGCGCGCGGTCTTGGCCAGGATCGAGGCCGCGGCGATCGACAGGCTCTTGGCGTCGCCGCCCACGATCCGCTGTTGCGGCAGCGCGACGTCGCCCAGCTTGCGGCCGTCGATCAACAGATGCTCGGCCGCCGGGGCCAGCGCCGCGATGGCCCGCCGCATGGCCGCCAGGCCCGCCCAGTAGATGTTGATGCGATCGATCTCCTCGACCTCGGCGAACGCCACCGCCCAGGCGACCGCCTGCTTCTTGATGACCGGCGCCAGGCGCTCGCGGGTCTCGACGTCGAGCCGCTTGGAGTCGTCCACCTCGGGAATTCGGGTCCCCGGCGCGAGAATGACCGCGGCGGCTGCCACCGGTCCGGCCAGCGGGCTCATGCCCGCCTCGTCGACCCCGGCGATCCGCGTGACGCCGCCGTCCCACAGGGCGGTCTCGAAGCGCAGCATGGTCCGCAGGCGCTGTCCTTCCGCGCGGTTGTCCCGCCTCCGCCGGGCGACCGCCTCGAGGATGGCACGCGCCCCCGCCCGCGGGTCAGCCGCCAGCGCCGCTTCCACGCTGGCGGGCAGCGGACGACCGCCCTCGACGTAGCGCGCCCGCAGCTCGAGCAGCGACGCCGGTCGCGCGGGGCGGGTCACGGGGGAAGGGTGGCCAGCGCGGCGCGCGCCTCTTCCGCGTGCGTGCCGAGCGGGGCCAGCTCGAGATATTTGCGGTACGCGTCGCGCGACGCCGGGAGCCGTCCGCTGTCGTGCTGGACCTTCCCGACGACGATGTAGGCGTTGGAGAACCGGGGATCGGAGCCGAGCGCCAGGTTCGCCAGATCGAGCGCCTCACCGCCTCGACCCTGCGCGAGCGCGGTCTCTGCGCGCTGGGTCAGCACAGCCGCAGGCTCTGCAGTCGCGGCGGCAGGGGCATCGGCGGTGGACCGATTGCGGGACGCCTGACCGTGCAGCGCCAGGGCCACCACGCACGCCACGATGGTGGCGGTCCCGATCACGACGACCGTGCGCTTGCGGCCGGCGACCGGCGCGCGGGGATCGTAATGGGGCGCCGTGCCGGGATCATCGGCGATCGGCTCAACCGCGTGCTCGCCATCGACCAGCCAGTGCAGCGTCGATTCCGAGAGACCCATCTCCTGCTTGGGCTCGGCGGCGGGCGGGAGCGGCTCGTCGCTCTTGGCGGCGGGCGGCTCCTCGGGCTTGCTCAGAGCTGGCTCGTCCGTGGCCGCGGCCGTCGTCGTCGGGGCGACCTCAGCCGGCCTGGCGGGCTCATTGGCGGGCTCAGAAGATATCGAAGCCGGCTCTTCGGGCCGCGCTTCTGCCGGGGGCCAGGCCGGCTCGTCCGATTTGGCGCGCTCTCCTTCCGGCGTTTCCGGCGTTTCCGGCGTTTCCGGCGCTTCCGGCGCTTCCGGCGCTTCCGGCGCTTCCGGCGCTTCCGGCGCAGGCCGGGTTTCGTCCTCGGACTCCGGGCTCGGCATGTCGTGACCAGGAAGACTAGTGCATTTCCATTCTGCCCGTGTCCGGAAAATCGCCCAGCGCGACTGTCAGTTTCCATCTGTTAACATGCTCCGGAGATGGCGAAGCCCGTCGACGACACCACGCTCGAGCGTCAGCCAACCATGGAGCCGCCCGAGATCCCGCGCGGTCCGAGCGCCTATCTTCTCGTGATCGCGGGGCCGAGCTTCGGCGAGATGCACCGGCTGCAGGGGAACCGCTCGGTGATCGGTCGCGCCGACACCGCGGCCATCCGCGTGCTCGACGACGGCATCTCGCGCGAGCACGCCGCGGTCGAGCGCGACGGCGGCAAGAACGTGCTCGTCAATCTCGGATCGACCAACGGGACGTTCTGCAACGGAGCGAAGATCGAGCGCCAGGAGCTGGCCGACGGCGACAAGATCTCCCTCGGCGCGTCCACGATCTTGAAGTTCACCTACCAGGACCAGGTGGACGAGCGCTACCAGAAGCGCCTCTTCGAGTCGTCGCTCCGGGACGGGCTGACCTCCACGTTCAACCGCCGCTACTTCGTCGATCGGCTCAACACCGAGATGCGGTTCGCCTCGCGTCACGACAAGTCGCTGGCCTTGCTGTTCATCGACGTCGATCACTTCAAGAAGATCAACGACGGCTTCGGGCACCAGGCGGGGGACTACGTCCTGGCGGCGGTGGCACGCGAGATGATCGCCACCCTCCGCGCCGAGGACGTGCTGGCCCGCTATGGCGGGGAGGAGTTCGCCGTCATCTGCCGCGAGATCGAGAAGGACGGCGCGCTGGTGCTGGGCGAGCGGCTGCGGGCGGCCGTCGCGCGCGCTCGGTTCGAGCACGAAGGCCGGGTCATCCCGGTCACCATCAGCGTGGGCGCGGCGGTCGCGCGCAAGCCCCAGCAAGCCCAGCCGCTGATCGCGGCCGCCGATGCGGCGATGTACGAGGCCAAGCGGGCCGGCCGCAACCGTGTCTCATTTCATGAATAAATAGAGACAGCGGCGGGGTCATTGGTATGGTGGGGGCGGATGAGGGGACGTGCACGTCGCGGGCTCGCGGTGGCGAGCCTGATCGCGGTGCTGGGCTGCCGCGAATCGGCCGGTCTTCACGGGGAAGGTGCGCCCGCGAGCAACGCCGGGGCTCCGCCTCCGGCGGCGGGCGCCACGGGCGGCAACAGGCCCGGCAGGCCGCATCCTCCGCGCGGCTCGGTGTCCGAGGCCGAGGCCTTGAAGCCCCGCCCGGATCTGCTGCCCGTCGATCGGGCGCTGGTGGTGATTGGCGCCGCGCCGGCGCAGGGCGGGCAGGCCGGGCAGTCCGGCCAGGCTGGGCAGCCGGCGCACCCAGGGCAGCCCGCGCCGCATCTGGAGGAGCGCTGGATCGACGCCGAGGCGGCCGAGGCGGCCGGCTACACGCTGGTCGATCTTTCCGACGCGTGGACGCCCTACATCTTCGCCGAGCAGACCGGTCCTGACGGACAGCCGCTGCCCAACCGCTACCGGCGCATCTTCATCGGCCTGGCCAACGATCAGCTCGATGAGGACGGTGAGCCGCTGCCGCCCGGGTCGAAGAACTACCTGGAGCTCTACGGGATCTTCCCCTCGCTGTCGGTGCTGCGCGAGCGGTTCCTCGGCGACGAGCAGCATCCCTGCCAGGATCAGGAGAGCGCCGACGCGCTCGACGCCGTCGAGACCGTCACCTACGTCGCGCCGGCTGATCTCAAGAAGGACGAGCGCCACCTCTCGCGCATTCGCCAGGAGCTGGAGGAGGCGCGCCGGAAGGCGCACGCGGCGACGCTGGACGATCTGGCGGCGAAGCAGCCGGCGTACGCCGCCAAGGTGAAGTTGCTCGAGAAGCGGGCCGCGGAGAAGCCGGCCATGACCGCGGTCGAAAAGCGCCTCACCTGCGAGGGGCTCCTGGGCGGGAGCGCCCGGACCACGCACCACCAGGCGGGGATCTACGACGACGCCATGCGGATCGCCGTTCGGCGCTTCCAGCAGAAACACATGATCTACGAGGCGAACTTCCTGCGCCGCAAGACGGTGGAGGCGCTGTCGCGCTCGCTCATCGAGAACGACTACGACGCGCTGGTCCGTGCGCTGCGCGAGCGGGTGGTGTCGGCCGCGGAGATTGTGGAGGACGGGTCGACCTCCAAGGTGCGCAACCTGGTCGACGAGTACACCAAGGTGACGCTCGACCAGCTCGGCCTGACCGACGGCGCCGCGGCGCTGGCCTTCTTCAAGCGCCACGACAGGAACGAGCTCAAGACGTTGCGGGTGGCGGTGAAGCTGCCGCCGCGCCCCGACTACTATTCGCCCGACATGGACCTCTCGATCGTCGTCGATCGCGGCGACGTCTGGTACGACGTGCCGTTCGACGACAAGGGGCACTACAAGCCGCAGACGCGCAAGAAGTACCCCTCGCTCACGCTCTACGGCAAGGTGGGGGGCAAGCAGGTGGCGCTGGCGCGCTGGCGCACGACCATCGGCGGGTGGCGCGCCGATCAGGCCAGCAACGGCTACGAGTACTTTCGCTACAAGGGCTCGGACATCGGTCCGCGCGTGATCCGTCACATCGTGTCGGGGCCGGTCTGGATCGCCCCGACCTCGACGCCGATCCGGACGCTGGTGAAGGGGAAGCTGGTCAACGGCAAATGGATGGGCGTCGTCAACTACGACGAGCTCGGGCCGGGGTATCTGTCGGCCTACGGCCTCATCGCCGGCTACTTCGTGGTGCCCGGCCTGAACGGGCACAACGACTTCGACAACGGCGTGCGCGCGCACGGCTCGTCGGACTACCTGTCGATCTACAGCGCCAACGGCTACTCGCACGGCTGCCACCGGCTCCCCAACCACCTGGCGATCCGCCTCTACTCCTTCATCCTGCGGCACCGGCACATGAAGGTGGCGGGCGACCAGCCGATGGGTTTCACGCGGCAGTTCCTCTGGAAGA
This sequence comes from uncultured Pseudomonadota bacterium, assembly GCA_963847705.1. Lineage (GTDB taxonomy): Bacteria > Myxococcota_A > Polyangia > Fen-1088 > Fen-1088 > JADGRB01. Next base: position 544,149 of record CAWKBC010000027.1, read on the forward strand.
ACACCGTCTATGAGATGCGGATCCCGTCGCGCGGCTATCTCTACGAGATGGATCCGCCCGTGCCGGTCAACGTGCTCGAGGGGAACATCATGGGCGATCAGAAGAAGCCGATCCTCGACTACGTCCCCGAGCCCTGGAACAAGTACCCGCCCGGCCCGCCGCCGCCGGCGCCCACGACCGGCGACAAGGCCGGAGGAGGCAGCTGTTGCGGCGAGTAGTGGTGAGGGGCGCGGGCGCAGCGATCATCGCCGGGCTGGTGATCTTCGCGCTGGCGCCGTTCGCCCTCCACGCGGCCTCCGACGGCGGCACCGCGCCCCCGGTCGGCGTGGCCGCCCCGGCGGCGCCGGCCGAGCCATCGCCGAACGTGCGCATCGTCTTCACCATCGTGCCGAACACCAAGAAGGCGATGGTCTTCTGGGGGAAGAAGCGCCTCGGCCTCATCGCGCCGCACGCGCCGCTGATCGTCACCCGCCCGCGCGACTCCGGCCCGCTCGACGTGGTCGTGAAGTCCGACGGCTACGTGACGGTTCAGACCCGCGCCTACACCTTCGCCGACAACAAGGTCTCCGTGAAGCTGACCGCGCTCGACGAGAAGAACACGCTGCTCGGCTACCGCGAAGAGCTCCCCCCCGACGGCGGCGCGCCACCCGGCGGCGGCGCGCCATCGGGCGGCGTTCCCGACGGTGGCCTGCCCTAGGCGAAGCTTTCCTTTCAGGGGCCGCTGCAGATTCCGCAAGACGGTCGCGGCGGGGCTCACGCCCGAGCGCACACAGATGCTGCTCGAGATCCTCGAGGAGTTGCGCACCCCCTCCACGGGGCTGCAGCCCCGCTTGCCCGTCGATCCATCACCGCCCGCTACGGCCCGCCGGAGACCGGCCAGCCGTTCGCGTCCCAGGCGATCTCCGAGATGCGCAGCGTGGCGGCGCCGCTCGAGCTCCCCTTGAGCGCGTGGTAGATGTTGTAGGTCTTGTTGTCGTAGGTGATGACCGCGTTGTGGCCGGGGGCGATCCAGTCGCTGTTCCCCTGGACGAGCAACGTCCCGCCCCCCTTCATGAGGTCCGTGCCCGCCTCGTCGACATAGGGCCCGGTCACGGTCGTCGAGCGTCCCACGCGGATGTTGTAGTCGTAGGCGCCGCTGCAGCAGGCGCCCCACGAGGAGAACAGGTAGTAGTACCCGCAGCGCTTGAACACCCAGCCCCCCTCGAGGCTCCCCTTGGAGTTCGCTCCGTTCGCCAGGGAGTAGAGCGTGGTGTCGGCGCGGAGGCCGTTCGAGGCGTCCAGCTTCACCATCTTGAGGCCGCTCCAGAAGCTGCCGAGCTCGAGCCAGGGCGTTCCGGCGTCGTCGATGACGACGTTCGGGTCGATGGCGTTCCAGTTGTCGGTCTCGCCCATGTTCGAGCAGAGCACCATCCCCTGGTCGGCCCAGCTGCCGCTGTCGAGCGCCGCGCGCGTCGCCTGGCCGATGCACGACTTGTTGCTGCCGAAGGTCGAGGCCGCGTAATAGAGGTGATACACGCCGCCGAAGTAGGAGATGTCCGGCGCCCAGAGGTTGGTCGCACCGGTGGCCGTCGCGGCCCAGGCCGGCAGCGCCAGCGGCGTGGGGGCGTTGTTCCAGGTCGTCAGGTTGGTCGACGTCTTGGCGATGAGGCCGGTCGCGGCGAGGTAGATCGTGCTGCCCAGGACGTAGGCCGCCGGATCGTGGGCGCCCAGGCTCCCGGACAGCGTGAGCGCCTGTGGTGGATTGCTGGCGTCGTAGGTCGCGCCGGGGCAGGACATTGAACCACCACCGCCACCGGAGCCGGTCGTTCCGCCGGTGCCGGTCGCGCCCGACGAGCCACCTTGGCCCTTGCCGCCGGCGCCGCCAGTCCCCGTGCTGCCGCCCGTTGCCCGCGCGCCCGCAGCGCCGCCTGTTCCACGCGCGCCGGCTGCGCCGCCCGTTCCCGTCGCGCCGCCGGTCGCGCTCGCCCCGCCTGTTCCGTTGACGCCGCCGGTGCTCGAGACACCGCCGGTTCCGGTGATGCCGCCCGTGCCCGCGACGCCGCCGGCTCCAGTCTCGCCGCCGGTACTCGTGACGCCGCCAGTGCCCATCGCGCCGCCGGTTCCAGTCTCGCTGCCGGTCCCCGATTGCCCGCAGCCGAGGAGGGCGCCCATCCCCAGGAGCGCCATCGTCCGGCGAAGTCTCATGATCCCGTCCTCACGAAGGTGAAGTCGTCGAGCGTGACCGACTGGTTGGCGGCGGCCGTGGCAGTGACGCCGATCTGGCAGGTCCCGTTCGTCACCGCGATGCCGGTGATCGACACCTGGGTGAACCCGGTCATCGCCTTGGTCAGGGAGGCGTCCTTCTCGCTGCCGCCGTATCCCTTGGCATAGAGGTTCGCCGTCGTCTGGCCGCCCGTGCTCTTGGCCCAGACCGACAGCGTGTACGTCCCGTCGGGCAGGTTCGCCACCGCCTGGTTGAGCGTCGCCTGGTAGGCGGCGCTGTCGGTGAGCTGCCAGCTCCAGTTGCCGGTGTGGCCGCCGGAGACATTGGTATAGGGGGTGCCGCCGCTCGTGGTGGTGGTCGTCCACCCTGCCGGCTGGGTCATCGCCACCCGGTCGGCCTCGAAGCTCGGGTTGAGCGCGTAGTTGTTGTCGGGCCCGACGGTCCAGGTGCCGGCGGCGGCGTTGAGCGACCACTCGCTCATCGACGCCATGCTCGGCGTGGTCCCGCTGAAGGTGAGCGGGCACCACTGGTTGTAGCCGAGCCCGTTGCCGGCGAAATCGCTCCAGCGATCGCCGGCGAAGATGACCGTCGTCCCGGCCGTTCCCTTGACGGTGATGAAGAAGCCCGTCTGCGATACGTGGCTGAAGTCGTCGTCGGTGTTGCCGATGACGCCCTCGGCGCCGTAGGGGCCCATGATGTTGGTCGCCGCGATGTAGTAGCTGTGCGAGGCGTTCCAGCCGTGCAGATCCGACGAGCAGAAGTAATAGCTGCCGTTGTACTTGAACATCGTGTTCCCCTCGCGCCCCGCGCCGCCGAAGATGCGCGTGGCCGCGTCGATGCTCAGCGAATCGGAGGCGTGCACCGGCGCCACGTAGAGGTTGCTGCGCCCGCTGCTCGACGAGCAGATGAGGTAGGACTTGCCGTCGTCGTCGGTGAAGATCGTCTGGTCGCCGGTGGTCATGTTGGCCACGTTGGTGACCACCGCCTGCACGTGATCGAAGGCGAACGTCCCGGTCGGCGTGTCGCTGGTGGCGAACAGCTCGCCGGTCCCCGCCGGACCACCCTGGTACTGCGAGATGAGCACGTATTTCTTGGTGGTGGCGTTGTAGACGACGCCCATGCGGCCGATCCAGGTCCCCGAGTCGACGTTCGCGCCGAGGCTGGCGGTGGTCAGGACGTCGTTCTCATGCTTCCAGGTGACCAGATCCGTCGACGAGTAGCAGGTGATCGCCGCGAAGCTGGTGTCGCTGTTCTTCTTCAAGCTGGTGACGTAGCTGACGGCGCCGTTGTATTTGACGCCGTACCAGTAGTACGTGCCGTTGAAGCTGAAGACGCCGCCCCCCTGCGAGTAGATCGGCGTGCCGGAGGTGTCCTTCCAGAAGGTGTCGTTGTGAATCAGCGCGCCAGCTCCAGGCGTGCCCCCGGTCGCGGAGGTCCCGCCAGTTCCAGGCGTGCCGCCGGTCGCGGAGGTCCCGCCAGCTCCGAGCGCCCCGCCGGTTCCGGAGGCGCCCGCGTGCCCTGCAGCGCCTCCGCTGCCGCCCGCGCCCGCGCGTCCTCCGCCAGAGCCGCCGCTCGCGCTTCCGTTGCCGCCGGTGGCGCCACCGCCTGTCCCGCCTCCGGTTCCGAGGGCACTGCCGCCTGTGCCACCGCCGGCGCTCGCGCCACCGGCTCCCGTCGCGCCGCCCGAGGCGGTCGCGCCACCGGTTCCCGTCGCGCCGCCCGAGGCGGTCGCGCCGCCGCTGCCGGGTGCGCCGCCGGTCGCGCCGGTCTCGCCGCCTTCACCGGTCTGCCCCCCCGAGCCCGCGGTCGAGCCCGAGCTCCCGCACCCGAGCGAGCAGAGCGCGACGCCGAGCGCCAGGAACGCAACCGATCGGGGCCGCGAAGCGAGGCGATGCCCATCGAACCGATGCCAGGGGTAGGGGCGGGTGTGCATGGATGGTCCCTTCAATGAAGCAAAGGGTTCGGAGGGGCGAATCTGTGCCTCTCGGGCTCCGGATCGGATACTTATTTTGCGGACGTTGACGCCGAAAAAGGCCGCCTCGCAGGCGCTTTTGTCCGGCCGGGGTGATACTATTTTCGGACTATCTTTACGTGGACTGCTTTAAGCGGACAGAACGAATGAGAGCGGGTCGCGTTGTCCTCTACGGCCTGTTGGGCAGCCTGGCAATGTTCTGGTCCGCCTCCTGCCAGGGGCCCCAGGAGTTTTTCCGCGACAACGCGCTCAGCATGGGGACCGGCGGCGTGGTCTCGACGGGCGGCGGGCCAGGCACCGGCGGCGCCCTCGTCAGCGGATCGGGCGGAACCGGAACGGGCGGTGGGGTCTCGACCGGCGGGGTGACCGGAACCGGCGGCCACACCACGGGCGGCGTGACGGGAACTGGCGGCATCGTGGCGACGGGCGGCGTGACCGGGACGGGCGGCATCGTGGCGACCGGCGGCGTGCCGGGGACTGGCGGCATCGTGGCGACGGGCGGCGCGCCGGGGACAGGCGGCATCGCGGCGACGGGCGGCGTGCCGGGGACGGGCGGCGTACCCGCGACCGGTGGGACGACGGGCGCGGCCGGATCGTCCGGGACTGCGAGTAACTGCGTCGACGCCATCAAGCTCGCCGGGTACGCGGCGGGCGGGCAAGCCTGCAGCGCTTGCAAGGAAAACGGGGCCGACAAGTCGATGAACTGCATGAAGGTGATCGACTGTCTCGACACCAACTATCCTTGTGGCTCGGCCAACAACTGCGCCCTGCAGTGCAACAATTCGGGCAGCGCCGACAGCATCGTCAGCGCGTGCGTGACCACGCTGCTCTCCGCCGCTGCTTGCATGTAGCGCGCAGCTTGCGCCACGACGAATGAGCCCGTAACTTCCGGGCCCATGAAAAAGCCCTTTCTTCTGTCTGCTGGCACCGCCGCGCTGTCGTTCTGTCTCCTGGGCGGCCTGGCGCGCGCCGATCTCGACCTGCCGCGGCCGAGTCCGTCCGCCAAGGTGGTTCAGACGGTCGGGCTGACCGACATCACCGTCGACTACAGCAGCCCGGGGGTGAAGGGGCGAAAGATCTGGGGCGCCGTGGTTCCCTACGACCAGCTGTGGCGCGCGGGCGCCAACAACCCGACCAAGATCACCTTCAGCCGTGACGTCAGCTTCGCCGACAAGCCGGTGCCGGCCGGGACGTACGCCTTCTTCGTCATCCCGACCAAGGGGGCCTGGACGGTCATCCTCAGCAAGAAGACCGATCAGGCGGGGACGGGGCGCGACTACAAGCAGGCGGACGATCAGCTGCGCGTGCAGCTGACGCCGAAGGCGGCGCCCTTCCGCGAGCGGCTCGCCTACCTCGTCACAGACTTCACCGACGACAAGGCGTCGCTCGATCTCGAGTGGGAGAAGCTGCGCCTGGCGATCCCGATCGCGGTGCAGACCTCCGCCCAGGCGCTGGCCAACATCAACAGCACCATCGACGGCACCTGGCGCACCTACGCGAACGCGGCGCGCTACCTGCTGGAAAACAAGAAGGACTACGACACCGCGATGAAGTACGTCGACCAGTCGCTGGCGCTGAAAGAGGACTGGTACAACGTCTGGATCAAGGCGGAGCTGCAGGCGGCGAAGGGGAACACCAAGGACGCGCGCGCCACCGGCCAGCACGCCTACGAGCTCGGCAAGAAGAGCGACGGGTTCTTCCTGGAGGGTGAGGTCAAGAAGACCCTCGAGGCGTGGAACAAGAAGAAGGCCTAACCTTCGGGACGGTCGCTCAGCACCCGGCGGTAAACCGCGACGTAGCGGTCGACCGCCGGCTCGATCCGGTAGCGGGTCTCCGCCAGGTGCCGGGCGGCCAGCGAGAGGCGCCGGTGAAGGTCGTCGTCGCCGAGCAGCCGGCCCGCGGCCGCGGCCATCGCCTCGACATCCCCGAGCGGACAGAGAAAACCGACCTCGCCCTCGGGGATCACCTCCGGGAGACCGCCGACCGCCGAGGCGATCACCGGGACGCCGCAGGCCATCGCCTCGAGCGCGGCGAGGCCGAAGCTCTCGGTCTCGCTGGGGAGCAGGAAGAGATCGGCGTCGCGCAGGATGCCCGGAAGGTCGACGCGCTCGCCGAGAAACTCGACGTCGGCGGCGAGACCGAGCGCGGCGACCTGGGCGGCGATCCGGGGCCGCTCGGGACCATCGCCCACCAGGCGAAGGTGGGCCGGGCGGGCGGCGCGCAGGCGGGCGAACACCTCGACGACGTCCTGAACTCGTTTGACCGGACGGAAGTTGGAGACGTGAACGACGATCGGCCGCTCCGGCAACGGACGCGCCGCGGGGCCGGCCGGCGAAAACCGATCCGCGTCGACGAAGTTGGGAATGATGTCGATCGCCACCGTGTCGGGGACGCCCAGCGACTCGTGCGTGGCGCGGGCGAGCCAGGCGGACGGGGTGGTCACCGCGTCGCTGGCGGCGATCGAGAACCGGGTGAGCGGCAAGAAGCTCGGATCGCCCCCGACCAGGGTGATGTCGGTGCCGTGGAGCGTGGTCACCAGCTTGGGGGCGGCGGCCCGGCCGCCAGCGTCGGCGGCCAGCACCTCGCGCGCCAGGTGGGCGCTCACCGCGTGCGGGATCGCGTAGTGGGCGTGCACGACGTCGAGCCGTTCGCGGCGCGAGACCTCGACGATCTTCGAGGTGAGCGCCAGCGTGTAAGGCGAGTGTTTGAGCTGGGGGTAGGCAGGGGGCGCGACGCGGTGGAAGGTGACGTTCGCGCGCGCCGGGTCGAGGCGGCCAGGGACGTCGTCGCTGAAGACGTGAACGGCGTGCCCGCGCCGCGCCAGCGAGGTGGCGATCTCCGCCGCCACGACGCCGCTGCCGCCGAAGGTCGAGAAGCAGACGATGCCGACCCGGAGCGGCGCCCGCGTCTGGCCGGGCTCGCCCGGCCTGTTGCCTGCCTTGCCGGGCCCAACCGTCATGGCTCGAGGTCCTGCAGCGCCGTCGTGAACGGGCCGACGGCGGTGAGGCGCGCGAACACCAGCGCCTTCAAGGCCGCGGGGCCCAGCCGACCGGCGAGCGACGGCCAGGCGTAGGCCCGCTCCTGCGGGACGCCCCCGGGCGCGAGCGCGTTCTGCACGCGCGCGAGCCGGCCCAGGGCCACCCCCTCACGCTCGGCCAGCTTGCGCCCGTAGCGCCCGGTCAGCCGGGCGAGCGCCCGGGCGACCTGCGCCCGCGTGCGCTCCGCCGCGCGGGCGAGGTTTCGATCCTTGGGATTGAGGGCGGTCGCGGCGGCGGCGATCTGCTCGACGGCGGGGGCGATCTCGGCGGCCACCCGCGCGGCCAGGTCGGCGGCGGATGGGAGCTCTGGCGATGCGGTGTGAGGCAGCCGCGCCAGGAGCTCGGCCTGGGGGCGCGCGACGTCGTCGGCGGCCAGACCGAGCTCCCTCAGCCGGCGCCGCGTGTGCGCGTCGAGACAGCGAAAGCGCCCGCGCGGGACGATGAGCGGCATCGCCAGGCGGAAGTGTTCGTAAAGCGGTCCCGTCTGGGCGAAGTAGCTCACCTCCGCCAGGCCCCCGACGTAGGCCGCCGTCGGCAGCAGCGTGTCCTGGACGATCGGTCGCAGCAGCGCGGAGGTGGAGAAGCGGAGCGGTTCGTGCGCCAGCGCCTGGGCAACCTCCTGGTCGGAGAAGGCGCCGTCGGCTCCGGTCAGCCTCCAGGCCGACGTCCCGCTCCCCTCGGTGCGCTCCATCCGAAAGCGAGGGCCGTGCGCCGAACCGCGGTGACCGAACACCAGCGCGCAGCCGGGCCGCAGCGGGATCTGCCGTTCGAAGCCCGCCTCCGCCAGGGCCGCGCCTTGCTCGTCGAGGCGCTGGCCGAGCGTGGTGCAGGCGCCGAGCGCTTCGCGGTAGATCGGGGCGGCCAGGGCGGCGACGCGCGCCTCGCGGGGGTCGAAGATCAGCAACCCCTCATCGGCGAAGAGCTCGGCCAGGACGCCGGCGAACGCCTGCGCGATGGGGCGTCCGACGGTGTAGTGGGCGCGCAAGAGAGCCAGCGTCTCCTTCGCGGCTGGTCCGGCCCCCAGCAGCTCGGCGAGCGTGTCGAGGAGCGCGCCGACCTCCGCGGGGAGCCGGCGGTGCGCAACCGAGACGCGCGCCTCCGCGGGCGGCTCGCCCGGGAGCGACAGCTTGACCGGCGCGCCGCCGCCACCGGCGACCGTCGCCGAGGCGATCTCGGTGAAGTCGTGGTCCTCGGTCTGCAGCCAGAAGAGGGGCACGCAGCGGACGCCCGACTCCGCCTCCAGCGCCCGCGCCACCGCGATCGCGGATGCTGCCTTGTAGAATCCGTAGAGCGGCCCCAGGAAGAGACCGACCTGCTGGCCGGTCGCCACCACGGCCGTTCGCCCTGCACCCAGCGCCGCCAGATTGTGCGCGCGCGCACGGCTGGGCGGGAGGGCGGCCTGTTGATCGCGCAGCACCGGGAGGAGCTGGGGTGAGATCCGGCGCTCGGCCGCGGCGCGAGCGCGCGCCACCCGGTCGGCGCCCGATCGGAAGTCGAGCGCGATGAACCTGCGCGCGATCTCCTCGCCGGCAAGGTAAGAGCTGGAGAATGGCCGGGGCACCGAGAGCATCAACTATACTCGGTCGCGTCGCTGCCGCCCGTCCCGCCTGCTTGCTTGCGATCCCTCCATGCATCACCGCGCCCCCCGCCTTATTCTTTCGGTTCTCCTCTCGCTGCTCATGTTTCGCCACGCTGTCCTGGCGGCCGGTCCTCCGCCGCAACCGAACGCCGCGCAGATCGCCCTCGGCCTGCGCAAGCTCGGCGTCGCCGGCAGCGTCCTCTACGTGGCGGCGCACCCCGACGACGAGAACACCGCGCTGCTCGCCTATCTGGCCAACGGGGCGCTCTTGCGCACGGCTTACCTGTCGCTCACCCGGGGTGACGGCGGCCAGAACCTGATCGGCTCCGAGCAGGGGCCGGCGCTGGGCCTCATCCGCACGCAGGAGCTGCTGGCGGCGCGCCGGATCGACGGCGCGGAGCAGTTCTTCACCCGCGCGCGCGACTTCGGCTTTTCCAAGAGCCCCCAGGAGACGCTGCGCATCTGGGGCAAGGACGCCGTGCTGGCCGACGTGGTGGCGGTCATCCGGAAGTTTCGCCCCGACGTGATCGTCACCCGCTTCTCGCCCGAGCCGGCGGAGACGCACGGGCACCACACGGCCTCGGCCATGCTGGCGCTGGAGGCGTTTCATGCGGCCGCCGATCCCAAGTTTCACCCCGAGCAGCTGGTGGGCGGCGTCGGCGTCTGGCAGGCGCGGCGGATCTTCTGGAACCGATCCTCCTTCTTCATCAAGCCGACCGACGACGTGAGCGGCGACGCCAAGCTGGACGTCGACGGCTACAACCCCCTCCTGGGCGAGTCGTACGGCGAGATGGCCGCCGACGGCCGCAGCATGCACAAGAGCCAGGGGTTCGGCGTGGCGCGCACGCGCACGCCGATCGTCGAGTACTTCAAGCTGCTGGCGTCGTCGGACCCGAAGGAGATCGGGGCCGGGAAGCCGCTGGCGGGAATCCTGGCCGGCATCGACGTCACGCTCAAGCGCTTCGCCGGGGCGGCGCGGCTGCGGGGCCTGGTCGACAGGGCGATCGCGAAGTTCGACCCTGCCGCGCCGTACGCCTCGGTGCCGGCGCTGGCCGCCGTCGACGGCGCGCTGTCGGAGATCTCCGACGCCGGCTGGCGTGGGGAGAAACAGCGCGAGGTCGGCGAGCTGGTCGTCGCCTGCGCAGGGCTGTTCGTCGAGGCGACGGCGGCCGATTACCGCGCGGCGCCCGGGACGGCCGTCGAGATCACGGCCACCGCCGTCGACCGCTCACCGGTGGCGGTGACGCTCGACGAGGTCCGGTTCCCGTTCGAGGCCACCGGTCATGCCGTGGCGCACAAGCTGGAGACGCCGAAGCAGGACGGGCAGCGGATCTCCGGCGCCGCGGCCCCCTTCGAGCTCAAACAGAGCGTGAAGCTGCCTGCCGAGCTGGCCCCCACGACGCCGTACTGGCTCGAAGCGCCGCCCGACGCCGGCCTCTATCACGCCGCTCCGGCGTTCATCGGCCTGCCCGAACGCGCGTCGCCCGTCGAGGTCACGTTCGGCTTCACGATCGGCGGTCGCCGTTTCACCGTCGCGCGTCCGGTCAGCTACAAGTGGACCGATCCGGTGATGGGGGAGCGCTATCGGGCGCTGGAGGTGACGCCGGCGGTGTCGGTTCGCCCCGAGACGAGCGTCTTGATGTTCCCCCGCGGCGCGGTTCAGACGCTCACGGTGCGATTGGTGGCGGGCGTTGCCTCGGCATCAGGCCTGCTGCGTCCCGAGGCGCCGGCCGGCTGGACCGTCGAACCGGCCTCCGCGCCGTTCACGCTGGGCGCCGTGGGGAGTGAAGCGGTCGTGAGCTTTCAGGTGCGCGCCAATGCCGGTGCTGGAGCCTCGCCCGCCCCGTTGCAGGTCGTCGCCGAGCTCGCTGGCGCCCGTCTGTCGCGGGGCGTGGTTCGGATCGAGCACCCGCACATTCCGATCCAGACCTACCTCGTCGCCGCCGACGTCCAGCTGGTCCCGGTGGATCTCGCCATTGCCGGCAAGCGGATCGGTTACATCCCGGGACCGGGCGACGAGGTCCCAGCCAGCCTGCGCCAGGTGGGTTACGAGGTGACGATCCTCGGCGATGAGGCGCTGGCCGCCGGCGCGCCGGCGCTCGGGCGCTTCGACGCGATCGTGGTCGGCGTCCGCGCCTTCAACACCAACGAGCGGCTGCGCGCCGCGCACGCCGTGCTCATGGCCTACGTCGAAAACGGCGGGACGCTGGTGGTGCAGTACAACACCAACAACCGACTGGCGGCGCTCACCGTCCCGCTCGGACCCTGGCCGTTCGACATCGGCCAGAAGCGCGTCACCGACGAGACGGCGGCGGTCACCTTGGCGGCGGCCCGTCACCCCGCGCTCACCACGCCGAACCTGATCGGCCCCAAGGATTTCGAGGGTTGGGTGCAGGAGCGTGGTCTCTATTTCGCCGACAAGTGGGACAGCCACTACGAGACGCCGCTCTCGATGCACGATCCCGGCGAGCCGCCGCAATCAGGGAGCCTGCTCTGGGCGCGCTCCGGGAAGGGGACCTTCGTCTACACCGGCCTGGCCTTCTTCCGGCAGCTCCCGGCGGGCGTGCCGGGGGCCTATCGGCTGTTTGCCAACCTGCTGGCCGGCGGACATCCGCGGGCGCCCTGAGATGGCTCCCGAGCTGGAAGACGACGGCAAGGAGCCCGCGGCGCGCGCCGAGCTCGACGACGCGCCGCCGTTCCTCACCTGGCGCGCGATCTATCTCATCGTCCTCGGCGCGCTGGCTGTGGAGGTGTTGCTCGGCGCCGCGTTGACCCTGGCCGCCTCGTGAGCACGCTCGACTGGGCCGTCCTGTTCGGGACGCTGGCCGCCATCGTCGCTTACGGCATCTGGAAGACGCGCGGCCCGTCGAGCATGACCGACTACGTGCACGGCGGTTACCGCGACCGCTGGCTGACGATCGGCCTCGGCGTGATGGCGACCCAGGCCTCGGCCATCACCTTCCTCTCGATGCCGGGGCAGGCCTACGAGGACGGCATGCGCTTCCTGCAGTTCTACTTCGGCCTGCCGATCGCGATGGTGATCCTCTCCGTCGCCTTCATCCCGCGCTTCTACAAGCTGCGCGTGCTCACCGCGTACGAGTACCTCGAAGGGCGCTTCGATCTGAAGACGCGGCAGCTGGCGGCGCTCCTGTTCCTCCTCCAGCGCGGGCTCTCCGCCGGGATCACCATCTACGCGCCGGCCATCGTGCTCTCCAAGGTGCTGGGCTGGCCGCTGAACCTGACCTGCGTGGTGATCGGTGGCCTCGTCATCCTCTACACGGTGGCGGGTGGGACGCGCGCGGTCAGCCAGACGCAGCGGCAACAGATGGTGGTGATGCTGGGCGGGATGGTGGTGGCGTTCGTGGTGATCGTCCACAAGCTGCCGGCGGAGCTGTCCTTCCGACACGCGGTGTCGCTGGCCGGGACGCTGGGGAAGATGAACGTCGTCGACTTCTCTCCCGATCTCGGGAACCGCTACACCTTCTGGTCGGGCCTGGCCGGCGGGGGCTTTCTGGCGATGGCCTACTTCGGGACCGACCAGTCGCAGGTGCAGCGCTATCTGTCGGGAAGGTCTGTGACGGAGAGCCGGCTGGGGCTGCTGTTCAATGGCCTGCTCAAGGTCCCGATGCAGTTCCTGATCCTCTTCGTCGGGGTGATGGTCTTCGTCTTTTATCAATTCAACCAGCCGCCGCTCTTCTTCAACGAGTCGGAGCTGGCGCGCGTCGCCCAGACCTCGCGCGCGCCAGAAATGCAGGCGCTGGAGGCCGAGCACCGGCTGGCCTTCGCCAGGAAGCGCGTCGAGGTGGCGCGGCTGGCGGCGGCGCTCGACGGGGGGGACGCACCGGCGATCGCGGACGCCCGCGCGGGCCTGCGCGCGGCGGCCGCCGGCTCGGAGGCGATTCGTGAGAGGGCGCGGAGGCTCATCGCCGCCGCGGTGCCGCGCCCCGAGATCCACGACGGCGACTACGTCTTCCTGTCGTTCGTGATGGCCAATCTGCCGCGTGGCCTCATCGGGCTCCTCCTGGCCGTCATCCTGTGCGCCGCCATGTCGTCGACGGCCAGCGAGCTGACGGCCCTGGGCGGCTGCACCGTGGTCGACTTCTACCGGCGCAGCTTTCGCCCGGAGGCCACCGACGCGCACTACCTGCGGGTCGCCAAGATCGCCACCGGCGTCTGGGGGCTCCTGGCGGTGGCCTTCGCCGGGTTCGCCTCGCTGGTCGACAACTTGATCCAGGCGGTCAACATCCTCGGCTCGCTCTTTTACGGCACCATCCTGGGGATCTTCCTGGCGGCCTTCTTCTTTCGCCGCTTGCGGGCGACGCCGGTCTTCGTCGCCGCGATCGTCTCCGAGTTGCTGGTCGTCGGGCTCTGGCTGGGGACGAAGATCGGATTCCTCTGGTTCAACGTGATCGGCTGCGGCGCCGTGTTGCTCTTGTCATTGCTGCTGAGCGGGTCAGACTTCGGCCGCCACTCAACCCGGACCAGGGAGCCCTCCCCATGAAGATGCGATCCTCTCTCCTGATTGCCGCCGTGGCCACCCTCGGCCTCGGGGCCTTCGTGGCGCGCGCGGAGGCCAAGAAGGCCGCCACGCCGGCCGGCGCCAGCAACGGATTCCAGACCGACTTTCTCGGCCTGCTCGACGACGTGCAGAAGAAGATCTTGTCGCTGGAGGACGCCATCCCGCAGGACAAGTTCAAGTGGCGGCCGGGCCCCGGCGTCCGCTCGGTCTCCGAAGCCTTCCTGCACATCGCCTACGGAAACTACGGTTTCACCAAGGGCGCCACCGGCAAGGCGCCGCCGGCCGACGTCGGCTGGGGAGCGGACCACGCCAAGTGGGACGCCAAGACGACCGACAAGGCCGAGATCAAGAAGACGCTCGAGGCCTCCTTCGAGCAGGTGCGCGCGGCGATGAAGGACGTCACGGACGCCGACCTCGACAAGAAGGTCAACGTGTTCGGGCACGACCTGACGGAGCGCGCGGTCTGGATGGCGCTCCTCGGCCACCTGAACGAGCACATGGGGCAGGAGGTCGCCTACGCCCGCGCCAACGGCGTCGTCCCGCCCTGGAGCATGCCGAAGGGCGCAAATGGCGCGAACGGCGCAAACGGGGCAAACGGTGGTTGACCGCCGCGGTCGCCGCCGGCGTTCAGTCACCACGCGGGCCTGACTAGCGCGCCGTCCAGCCGCCGTCGATGAGCAGCGTGGTGCCGGTGATCATGGCGGCCGCCGGCGAGCAGAGGAAGACGACGGAGGCGGCGACGTCCGCCGGCTCACCGACGCGGCCGAGCGGGATGCGCGCCAGGAGATCACGGCGGAAGTCGTCGTCCTCGAGCCACTTCACCGTGCCAGGGGTGCGGATGAAGGTCGGCGCGACGGCGTTGACGTTGATGCCGTACGGCGCCCACTCGACCGCCAGGCACCTGGTGAGGTGGGCGATGGCCGCCTTGGTCATGCAGTAGACCGACTCGGTCGGCAGCGCCACGAAGCCAGCCTGCGAGCTCAGGCTGACGATCCGGCCGCCGCGCCCGGCGGCGATCATCGCGCGCCCGACCGCCTGGCTGACGAAGAACGTTCCCTTGAGGTTGACGGCCACCGTCGCGTCGAAGTCGGCCTCGGTCACCGACTCCGCAGCGTTGGGCGGACCGATGCCGGCGTTGTTGACCAGGATGTCGAGGTGGCCGAAGTGACCGACCGCCTGCGCGACCGCCGCCGAGACCTCCGCCGGCCGCGCGACGTCCATCTGCAACGGCAGCGCGTGGCGGCCGAGCGCGCGGACGACGTCGGCGACATCACCCGCCGCGCCGAGATCGCGAAAGCCCAGCGCCAGATCGGCGCCGGCCCGGGCCAGGGCGATGGCCACCGCGCGGCCGATCCCGCGCGCGGCGCCGGTGACCAGCGCGATTCGTCCGGTGACGTCGAAGGGCCGTGCGGCGTCCGTGCCGGAAGGCGCGGTCGTCATCGAGGTTGGCGTTTCATTCATTGGCGGAAGGTATCGCGTAACCACCTGCGACGGGCGACGTAGCACCGGTGAACGAGGACCGGGCCGCGGTGGCCCTTCGACCTAACCCAGGAGAGAGACATGAGCATCAAGGGAGCAATGATCGCCGCTTCGGTGGCCGGGCTGTTCACGATGGGCGTCGCCGGCATGGCTTCGGCGAAAAAGGGAGACGACGTCATGTGCAGCGGCGTCAACGCCTGCAAGGGGCAGAGCGCCTGCAAGGGTGGCGACAACGCCTGCAAGGGGAAGAACGGCTGCAAGGGGCAGGGGAACATGAAGATGAGCAAGGCCGACTGCGAGACCAAGGGCGGAAAGGCCGTCAAGTAACGGGCAAAGAGACGTGAACGACAGGCCGGCGGCGCCTCGACGCGCCGCCGGCCGCTCGTCACCCGAGACGCCATGACGAACACCTCGACAGCGCAGCTGTTCCCCAACCTGGGTCGCGGCCTGGGGCTGCGGCGCGAGCACTACCAGCACGTCGTCGAAAATCGGCCGCCGGTCGGCTGGTTCGAGGTGATCTCGGAGAACTTCCTGGGCGCCGGCGGCAATCCGCGGCGCGTGCTGGAGGCGGTCCGCCGCGACCACCCGGTCGTCCTGCACGGCGTGTCGCTGTCGATCGGTTCGACCGACCCGCTCGACGAGCGCTATCTCACCGAGCTGGACGCGCTGGCGCGGGCCGTCGAGCCGGCCTGGATCTCGGACCACCTCTGCTGGGGCGCGGCGCACGGGATCAACGCGCACGATCTGTTGCCGCTGCCGTACACCGAGGAGGCGCTGGCCCACGTCGCGCGCCGGGTGGAGATGGTCCAGGAGCGGCTGGGACGGAGAATCCTGCTGGAGAACCCTTCCAGCTACCTGGTGCTCGAGGGCGACATGCCGGAGCACGAGTTCTTGGCCGCGCTGGCCCGGCGCGCCGACTGCGGCATCCTGCTCGACGTCAACAACGTCTTCGTGAGCGCCCACAACCACGGATGGGATCCGCAGGCCTACCTGGCGGCGATGCCGGCCGAGCGGGTCGGTCAGATTCACCTGGCCGGTCATTCCGAAGAGGGCGCGCTGCTCATCGACACCCACGACGGACAGGTCGCCGACGGCGTCTGGCAGCTCTATGCCGAGGCGGTGAGGCGGTTCGGGGCCCGATCGACGATGATCGAATGGGACGCCGACGTCCCGGCGTTCGAGGAGCTGGAGGCGGAGCTCGGTCGGGCGGCGCGGTGGGAGAAGATGGCGCTGGGGGAGCGACGCGATGCGGCCTGAGCGCGCGCCACGGCCCTCGCTGGCGGCCGTCCAGGCGGCGCTGCTGTCGCGGATCACCGGCCAGGAGCTGGGCGCGCCAGCGTGGGACACGACGTCGTTGATTCAGGGAGACGCGCGGGCGAGCGCCGAGGAGCGGCTGGCGATCTATTCGTTCATGTACGGCGCGCGCTTCGTCGAGGCGCTGGAGTCGCAGTTCCCGCGGCTGGCGCGCCAGATCGGCGCCGATGCGTTCGCCGACCTGACGGCCAACTACACGGCCGCTCGCCCGTCGCGCCACCCGTCGCTGCGTGAGCTGGGGCGCGCGCTGCCCGGCTGGCTGGCGGCGCAACAGCCCGACACACCGGCGCTGGCGGCCCTGGCGGCGCTCGAGTGGGCGCGCGCCGACGTCTACGATCTCGCCGACGAGCCCGCGATGACGCTGGAGGCGCTCCGCGCCTTTCCGCCTGAGCGCTTCGGCGAGCTGCCGCTCAAGTTGATCGCGGCGCACCGCTTCGTGGAGGTCGAGCGCGGGACCGAGGCGCTGTGGGACGGGCTGGCACCAGACGCGGGCGAAACGCCGGACCTGCTCCCGGCATCGCCGCAGGCCGGTCCGGGCGCGACGCTGCTCGTCTGGCGCCAGGAGATCGCCGTCTACCACCGCGCGGTCGATCCAGAGGAGCGCGCGGCGCTCGCCTTGATGTCATCCGGCAGCCGGTTCGGGGTCATCTGCGACGCACTCTCCGCGGCGCATGGCGACGAGACCGCCGCGACGCGGGCGTTCGCCTGGCTCTCGACCTGGATCTCTGACGGCCTGCTGACCGAGCTCTGACACCTTCCGCCTCAGTCGCGCTACAGCGCCAGCGGCAGCGCCGGCGGTTGCAGCGGCGTTCCGCCGCCGCCGATGGTGCTGGGCGCGTTGTTGTCGACCACCGCCAGCGCGCCGAACAGACGATCCATGTCGCGCGCCCAGGGGGTGTCCTTCGACGACGGCGTCATGCTGAATCCCCAGTCGCTCTGAAACTGCTGCGTGAAGTCGCCGTCAGGGCCGAGCTCGACGCAGAGAGCGTAAACGGCCCAGGCGGTGTCGTCGACCACGTAGGCGCCGTAGTTTTGCAGCGTGAAGCCCAGGGCGGCCGCGGCGGCCGTCTCCAGCCCCAGGCCGGCGACGTCGGTGCCGATCGGGATCGCCAGCAGGGCGCCCGGCTCGAGCGCGGCGTTCGGCCCGCCGTAGCTCGTCGTCGCGTAGGTGTCGGCCTGGATGGCGGGCCAGCGGTAGCAGCTGCTGTACGTGGCGCACCTGCCGTAGTTGATCGCAGCGTCGAGCTCGATCTTGAGCGCGTGCCGCACCGGCGGGCCGCCCGGACGCAGCTCGCCCACCCGCAGGGTGCCCCCGATCGCGGACAGCCCCGAGCCGCCGTGCGCGCCGGTGATGCCGTCGCCGGCGATGTCGACGTCGGCGAAGTCGTAGTGCGACGTGGCCGGACCCCCGGCGGTGCAGCGCGAGAACGGCTGCGTCTGCTTGAGCGTCCGTCCGTCGGCGGCCAGGATCGCCGCCGACGCGTTCGGGGTGTTCGGCAGCACCGGCTTGAAGACGAAGTCATCCGGGACCGGCGCCGAGAACAGCGCCGGCGCCGACGCCGGACAACGATCCATCGTGTCGTTCCAGTCGGCGGTGCTGGTCATGACCGCCAGCGCCGGGGCGCCCGGCCGCATGACGATCAGATCTTGATCGACCGTCATCCCGTACGCGGTCGCCGGCGTGATCTGCGCGGCGACATAGACGGCGCCGCTGCCGATCGGCGTGTTCCAGATGCTGGTCGGCGAGAAGGGCCAATGCAGCGGATCGCGCGTCGCCGCCGCATCGACACCCGTTGCGCCGTCGTGGCTGGCCGCCCCGTCGCCAGAAGGATGACTGCCGGCCGCGCTCCCGGCGCTGCACGAGGCGGTGGCGACCAACCAGGCAACCGCGATCGCGCGCATGTCCCTATTTTAATCGGGGGTCAGCGCTGAATCTCGACCAGCAAGACCCAGGAATTGGCGATCGCCGCGGCGAAGGAGAGCAACGCGCCAGCGGCCAACCAGTAGAGGCCACCTCCGGCGCCCAGCAGCAGCGAGACGCCACAGACGACGAGCGGGACCGTTCCTATCTGGTGGGTGAGCGCCCGGGTCAGCGCCCAGTGAAGCGGGGCGTTCGGTATGACGGCGCGCTTCTGGAGCACCATCGGCCAGATCCAGACCAGCGCGGCCACGGCGAGGATCTCCGCGCCCAGGGCCACCCGCGGCTGCCCGGGAATGAGACCCAGCGAGGCGATGACCAGGACGGCCATCAACATCATCAGCGACTTCCGGCACGGCCCGGGAGCTGCGGGAACGCCAGCACCTTCGTCAGGTTGATCGAGACGGCCACGAACAAGAGCCCGGTCAGCGCGGCCGCCGCGCCGACCTCGGCGACGAAGAAGGTCTCCCATCCCGCCGTGGCGTAGGGGCTCATGCGCCGCGCAGCCTATCACGGTCGAAAACCGCGCCACACCGCGTGTAAGATGAGCTCGCGTGGCGAACCTGCGATTCGGTGCTGCTTGCGCGGGGCTGCTCACCGGCGCGCGATGAGGTTGCACTTCAAGGACGAGCTCTACGACGCGCAGCTGTTGCGCGCGGTCAGCCACGCGACCTATCACGGGGCCGAGCTCGGCGAGTGTCTGGCGACGGTCGCAGGGGTGAGGGAGCTCGACGCCGACGGCTGGTACGACGCCTGGATGAAGTCCGCCCGCCGGGTTCAGGCGCTCGGCGACGAGAGCCTCGCCGCCGGGCAGTCGGTCTCTGCCCGCGGCGCCTACCTGCGGGCCTCGAACTACTACCGGACCGCCTACGTCTTCATTTTCAAGAAGCCGCTCGACGAGCGTCTGAGGGCTGCCTACGATGGGCAGTCGGAGACGTTCCGAAAGGCGGCGGCGCTGTTTCGTCCGGCGTTCGAATTCGTCGGCGTTCCGTACGAGAGTGGCGCGCTGCCCGCGTACGTCGCCAGGGTCGACGATCGAAGGCGTCCGCTCTTGATCCTCGTGGGCGGATACGACAGCACGATGGAGGAGTCGTACTTCTTCAACGTTCAGGCGGCGCTCGCGCGCGGCTACCACTGCCTCTGCTTCGACGGGCCAGGGCAGGGGGAGATGCTGGTCAAGCGCGCGACGCCGTTTCGCGCCGACTGGGAGGCGGTCGTGCGGCCGGTGGTCGACTACGCGCGAACCCGACCGGAGGTCGACGGGGACAACATCGTCTTGATGGGTCTCAGCTTCGGCGGCTACCTGGCGGCGCGCGCGGCCGCCGGCGAGCCGCGGCTTCGCGCCTGCGTCGTCGATCCGGGACAATTCGACATCCATGACGCGATCGTCGCCCGGCTGCCGGGGCCTCTGCGCGGTTTCGTGGGGAGCACGAACAGGCTCAAACGCGCGCTGCTGCGCGCCATCTTCAAGTCGGTGCTCGCCCATCCCAGCAAAGGGTGGGCGATGCGGCGCGCGCTGCTGGTCCACGATCTGCCGACCGTCGAGGCGTACCTCGACCTGATGCGCTCGTACACGCTGCGGGGGTTCGCCGAAAAGATTTCGTGCCCGACGCTGGTCTGTGACGCCGAGAACGATGATATCGCCGCCTTCGCCCGGACCTTCTTCGAGCAGCTCACCTGTCCCAAGGCCTATCTGCGATTCCTGGGGAGCGAAGGGGCAGGAGCCCACTGCGAGATGGGAGGCCGCGCGCTCTTCCATCAGAAGGTCTTCGCCTGGCTGGAGGGGCTCGGTGGGGCCCTGGCCAGCCCGGGCGGGTAGAGTCACCTCATCGTGGCGTTCTTCGATCCACCGCCCGCTCCCTCGGGGGGGCTGCACGCAGCCGCCACCGAGCGGAACCGTGGGCCCATCCTGGAGGTTCTCCGGCGTGTCCTTCCGCCCGCCGGGGTGGTGCTGGAGATCGCCAGCGGAACGGGGCAGCACGCGGCGTTCTTCGCGTGCGAGCTGCCCGCGCTCGGCTGGCAGCCGTCGGACCCGTCGCCCGCCCACCTCGACAGCATCCGCGCCTGGACGGTCGCCTCCGGCGCAAGCAACATCGCGGCGCCGTTGCCGCTGAACGTCGAGCGCCTGCCCTGGCCGATCACCCAGGCCGACGCGATCTTGAACATCAACATGATCCACATCGCCCCCTGGTCGGCGGCCGAGGCGCTGTTTCGCGGGGCCGCGCGCCTGTTGCCAGCGGCCGGCGTGCTCTTTCTTTACGGTCCCTTCAAGCGCGAGGGGCAGCACACGGCGGAGAGCAACGCGCGCTTCGACGAGCGGCTGCGCGGCGAGGACGCCCGCTGGGGCGTGCGCGACCTCGGCGACGTTCAGACGCTGGCCGCCGCGGCCGGATTCGGGGCGCCCGAGGTGATCGCCATGCCAGCGAACAATCTCTCGCTGGTGTTTCGCCGGAGCGGGCGCGCCGGGTTCTAGCGCAGTCCTGAGCGCAGTCCTAGAGCCGGCTGGCGTAGGCCGTCTTCATCAGGGGGTAGAGCGCCAGGTCGGGCAGGGCGGTGTAGCTGTTCCCCGACCGCTGCCAGAGCGCGTGGGTCGTGGTCGAGGAGTCGGACGGCTGCGCTTCGTTCCAGTCCCCTTGCGTGGTCGGCTCCCAGTCGAACGTTCCCAGCCCCTGGTTGTTGGGCAGCCCGAACACGACGTCATTGATCTGCCGCTCCATCGGGCCGTACTCGGCGGCGAAGAACCGGATGTTCGGATAGTTTGTGGCCAGCTGCGAGAACGTCGTCTGCCAGCCGTTCTGCGTGTTGGTCTGGCTGTTGATGTCCCCTTGGTACTGCTGGTAGCAGGACTCGCCGAAGGTGTCCGGGGTGGCGCCCTGTTTGATCGCGCTGTCGAGCCAGCTCTTGCTGGTCGAGTAGGTGCTGCCGCGATCGATGTGGAACGAAATCAGGATCCCGGTGTCGACATCCTTGACGCCCTGGATGCCGGCCTTGAGCAGCATGCCCAGGTTCGGCCAGCCCGCGGTCGAGGCGGCGCCGGTGACCTTCGGTGTCATCCCGTCGATCGGCTGCCCGCCCGAGTCGCAGAGGTGGAGCAGCATGCCGGGCGTCGTCTCGTTGCCGATCTGGACCATGTCCGGCCGCGCGCCGCCCGCGATGAGTGCGGTGATCGAGCTCTTCACGTAATCGTGCAGCGCCCCCGAGAGGTCGGCGATGTTGGTGTAACCCTGCCAGGCGACCGGCACGCACTGCTTGCCCGGGTCGGCCCAGTTGTCGCTCATGTGGAAGTCGATGAGCAAGCCCATCCCGGCGGCCTTGACCAGCGCGCCGAACGCGACGGTGTGCGTGATGTCGTCGTAGCCGTTGGTCCTGTCGTATCCGTCGGCGGCCTTCGGGTCGACGAAGGTCCGCAGGCGGACGAAGTTGAAGCCGTTGGCCTTCATCGAGGTGAGCAGGTTGTTGATGGCTGTCGTTCCGGCCGGCTCCTGATCGGTGACGTCGGCGCCCAGGAAGTAACTCGGCAGAGTGCTCGTTCCCGCGCCGCCGGTTCCGGTCGCGCCGCCGGTCGCCTTGGCACCGGCCGCGCCCCCGGTTCCGGTGGTTCCGCCGCTGGCCTTGGCGCCCGCGGCGCCGCCGGTTCCGGTGGTTCCGCCGGTGGCTGCGGCGCCGCCGCTGCCTTTTGCGCCGGCCGCGCCCCCGCCGGTTCCCGTGACGCCGCCGGTGGCTGTGGCGCCGCCGGTGCCTTTTGCGCCGGCCGCGCCCCCGCCGGTCCCCGTGACGCCGGTGCCCCCGGTCCCGCTGCCGCCGGCGCCCGAACCACCTGTTCCGCTCGCGCTACCTCCCGAGCCGCTGCCACCGCTGCCGGTACCGCCGCTGGCCGTCGCTCCACCGGTGTCGGAAGCACCGCCCTCACCCGTGTCGCCGGTCCCCTGGCCGTTGGTGCAGCCCCAGAAGGTCGCCGCGAGGAGAAGGACACAGGTGGATTTGTGCATTTTTGGAGGCTCTCACCTTCCAAGGGGCAGCGAATCGATTTCGTTGCTCGGGAGCGGTCGGTCATGGCGCGATACGTCAGCGGCGCCCGGATCTCCTTCCCTGGCGATCCCACCTCCGGAAGCGAGAGAGCCGAAGAGTGGCCGCTGGGAAACAAATTTGCCCGAGATGAACCCTCTGGATGATGTGGGCTTCAGCGTGAGACCATCGCGGGCTGGGTCGTTGGCGCTGGCGTTCGCCTTGGTGGCGATCGGGTGCTCGTCGGGAGCGTCGCCAGACGACGGCGGCGAAGGCTCGGGAACGGGGGGACACCTCACCGCGGGCAGCGGAGGCCAGGGCGGGGGTGGCGCGACCGGGGAGATGAGCGGCGGGACGACCGGCCTGGGAGGCACTGGCGGCAAAGGGGGCGGGGCCGCCAGCGGCGGCTCGGTCGGTTCGGGCGGAGCAAGCGGTGGGGGCGGAGGGTCGTCCGGCGGGACCGCCGGCGCTGCCGCTGCGACCGGCGGGGGCGCGGGCGATGGCGGCGGGAAAGGCGGCGGCGCGGGCAACGGTGGGGTCGCCAGCAAGGGCGGCAACGGTGGTGCGGGCAACGGCGGCGTCGCCGGCAAGGGCGGCAACGGTGGCGCGGGCAACGGCGGCGCCACCGGCAAGGGCGGCAACGGCGCCGCGGGCAACGGTGGCGCGAGCACCTGCGGCGGCGGCAACGGCGCCCTGCCCGCCACCGGCCTGGCGGTGCGCTTCGCGAACGCCGTGATGTCGCGCTGGCCCGATCCGGCCAACATCACGAGCCAGAGCGGCTGGGAGTACAACCACGGGATCGTCCTGCGCGGGATGCAGCAGGTCTGGTCGCACAGCTGCGACCCGAAGATCGTCAGCTACATCCAGAAATACGCCGACGAGTCCGTCAACGCCGCCGGTACCGTGAACATCCCGGCGGCGCACAGCTTCGACAACATCGAGCCGTCGGTGCTGCTGCCGTTCCTCTATCAGCAGACGGGGATGGCCAAGTACCACACCGCCGCCGACCAGATCCGCGCCCGCTACGACACGATCCCGACCAACGCCGACGGCGGCTTCTGGCACAAGCAGACCTACCCGAACCAGATGTGGCTCGACAGCATCTACATGGGCGAGCCGTTCCTCGACCAGTACGGCGTCGTGTTCGGCTCGTGCGGGACGTTCTGCTCCGACACGATCTTCAAGCAGATGCTGCTGCTGTCCCAGCACGTGCGCGACACGACGACCGGGTTGCTGTACCACGCCTGGGACGACAGCCCCGCCGGCCAGAAGGCCGCCTGGGCCGACCCGACGACGGGGCGGTCGTCGGTGGTGTGGGATCGGGCCCTCGGTTGGTACGCGATGGCGCTGGTCGACATGCTCCCCGACCTGCCGGCGGGCGCGAACCGCGACAGCCTGCTGGCGATCCTGGGCGGCATCGCGGCCGCGCTGAAGAAGGACCAGGATCCGGCGACCGGCCTCTGGTTCGAGGTGGTCGACGCGGGGAGCATGAGCACCGACTGGGTCGAGACCTCGGGAAGCGGGATGTTCGTCTACGCGCTCAAGGTCGGGGTGAACCGCGGCTACCTCGATTCGAGCTACCTGGCGGTGGCCAACAAGGGGTGGCAGGGCCTGCAGACCAAGGTGACGACCGATTCGGGCGGTCTGCCGACCATCACCGACGCGGTCCAGGGGGTCAGCGTCGGGGACAATTACGCGGCCTACATCAACCAAACGACGCTCTCGAACTCGAGTCACGGCCTGTGCGCAATCTTGCTGGCCGCGTCGGAAATGGAGGCGCAGTAGCCGGGCCCTCCCCGTAACTTGCGGAATTCCCAATAAAAAATAGTTACCCACCTGTCGTGATTCGTGTTGCTTGAACCTACCAGGGGCGTAGATTGGGCCTCGATCGAGGTTGACGACGGGGGTAAGGAAATGCGTAAGACACTTTTTTCGCTGGTGGCGGTGACGGTGGGTCTCTCGGCAGTCGGATCGCCGGCGCGCGCGCGGAAGGTGTCCGAGGAGACGCAACGACGCGCGTTGCTCAGCCAGCTGGCGGCGGCGTCGGCCGAGGTGGCGCCCGAGGAGCGCACCGACGCCGACCTGATGTACGAGGCGATGCGGCAGTGGCACGGCGATCCGCGTGGAAGCGCCGCGGTCGATCGGGCGCTCGCGCAATCGAAGAAGGACATCGGGCTCGATCGCAAGCAGATCGCGGAGAAGGTCCGCAGGCTGTTCTGGAAGGATCCCTTCTCCGACGAGGTGGTCCCGGTCTCGAAGTCCGACCGCGATCTCCTGCGGGCGCACGCCGCGCGGGAGTCGCGCGTGCGCGACGACGCGCGTGAGGACGAGGTCGCGCGCCTGCGGGCCGAGGTCGCCGCCACGCGCGCCGAGAACGCGCGTCTGAGGTCGGAGCTGGCCCGGACCGACGAGGGCGCGAGCAGCAGCGAGACGGTCGTTGCGCAGACGGAGTGCGCGCTTCCCAGCCGACGTCTTCACGCGGGCAACGCGAGCGGCGGGCATTCCCGGCGCGACGGCGGTGAGCTGGAAGCTTTGAACGCGCCGGCGCACCACCGCCGGTCGGGGGCGTCGAAGATGCCCGTGCAGCCCGAGGCGCCGGCCGAGCCCGTTGCTGCCGCGGCTCCTGCAGAGGCCGTCACCGGACCTCCGGCGGGATGGCAGAGCAGCGATCCGCGCGGGATCATCGTCGTCCCGATCACCGCCTCCATCCACGGGCACTAGGCGCGCGCGTTGAGCGCCGGGTGGCGCCAGGGCGGCGCGGCGAAACGCCGCGCGGTGCGCGTGGCTACTGGTCCGCGCGCGAAACGAGACGCCTGACGAAAGCGGTGGCCGGCTCCGCGGCCAGAGCTGCCAGCTGTCCGCGCTGCACGACGGCGCCGGCCTCGAGCACCACCACGTCCCCCTCGAGGGCTTCGGCGTCGGCGCGATCGTGGGTCACCACCACGGTCGGCAGCGACCAGGCGCGCAAGCGCGCGGCCAGGAAGCGCCGCATGTCGCGGCGGAGCGAGACGTCGAGCGCCGCCAGCGGCTCATCGAGCAGGAGCGCGCGCGGTCGCGCGGCCAGCGCGCGGGCCAGGGCCACCCGCTGCGTTTCACCGCCCGACAGCTCGGCGGGATGCCGCGTCGCCAGCGCCTCGACCTCGAGATCGCGCAACATCTCGCGCGCCAGCCGCAGGCGCTCCGCGCGAGCGGGCGCGGCCACCCCGTAGCCGACGTTGGAGAGGACATCGAGATGCGGGAAGAGGGCGTAGCGCTGGGGAAGAAACCCGATCCGGCGCTGCTCCACCGGGAGATCGAGCCCGCGCTCGGCGTCGAAGAGCGGCGCGCCGTCGAGGGTGACGCGGCCGCGGCTCGGTCGGGTGGCGCCGAGGATCATCATGAGCGTCTGGGTCTTCCCCGCACCGTTGGGTCCGACCAGCACCAGCGGCCTGGCCTCGGCGCGAAAGGCGACCTCGATCGCCAGCGTTCCGGCCGTTCCCTGCAGCGCAACCTCGAGCCCGCTCACCGCCGCGCCCCCGCGCGGATGGCGACCAGCAGCGCGAAGGCGACCGCCACCAGGAGGATCGAGAGGCTCTGGGCGGTGCGGAGATCAGATTCGAGCGCCGTGTAGATGGCCAGCGGCATCGTCTGCGTTCGTCCGCTCATGTTGCCGGCGAACATCAACGTGGCGCCGAACTCGCCGAGCGCACGGGCCCAGCTCATCGCTGCCCCGCCCGCCAGGCTGGGCCACGAGACCGGGATGGCGACCGTGAAGAGGAGGCGCGGGGGGGAGGCGCCCAGCGTGCGCGCCACCAGAACCAGATCGGGATCGAGGCGACGAAAGGCTGCGATGGCGGCTTGCAGATAGAAGGGCGCGGCCACGAACGTCTGGGCCACGACCACGGCCGCCCGGGTGAACGGCAGACCGATTCCCGCCGCCGCCAGCCCCGGGCCGAGCAGGCCCCGGCGCCCGAAGGCCAGCAGCAGCGCCACGCCTGCCACCGCGGGCGGCAGCACCACCGGCAGCTCGACGAGGGTCTCCAGCAGGCGCCAGATCCGGCCCGCGTTTTCCCCCCGGTCGACGCGGCCGGTGCGGCGGGCGATCAGCCAGCCGAGCGGTGTGCCGCAGGTCAGGATCACCAGCAGGCTGACCGTCGTGGTGAAGAGCGTCAGGCGCAGCGCCGGGACGACCAGCGGATCGGAGAGGCCGGCGAGGAGCTGGCGCGGCGACGCGGAGAACAGCAGCCCGGCGACCGGGAGCGCGACGAGAAGCAGAAGCAGGCCCGACAGAAGTCCGAGCGCGCCCGGCCAGGCGATCGCCAGGAGCGCACGACGCCGCGCCGCGCTCACCGACCGGGACAGGAGACGAACCCTGCCTCGCGCAGCACGGTGGCACCCGCCGGCGAGCGCACGAGGTCGATGAAGGCGCGCGCCAGGGTGGGGTTGGGCGCCGCCTGCAGCGCGGCGATCGGGTAGGCCGCCGTCACGTTGAGCTCCGGGGGGATCTCCACCACGGCGACCTTGCCCTTGGCCGCGAGCGCGTCGCTGCGGTAGACGATCCCCGCGTCGGCCTCGCCGAGCACGACCTTGGCCAGCACCTGGCGAACGTTCAGCTCGCGCGAGACGATCTTGGCCTGGAGACGCGTCGCAAAGTCGGGCCCCAGCTTGGCCGACGCCTTCTGCCAGATCTGCAGCGTGTAGGCGCCGATGGGGACCTCGGGCGCGCCGACCACGATGCGCTCGGCGCGCGGCAGGTCGGCGAAGCTCTTCAGCGAGGCCCCGAGGGCGCTGCGAACGACGATGACCGGCTCGTTGCAGGCGAAGAGGGCCGGCCCGACGACCAACCCCTCGCTGGCGAGCGCGTCCATGTGGCGCTGGTCGGCCGAGGCGAAGACGTCGGCGACGGCGCCATGCTCGAGCTGCGCGCGAAGCTCCTGGCTGCCCGCCGTGTTGGCGACGACGTGGGTCCCGGCGTGGTCCTTTTCGAACCGCGCGGCCAGCGCGGCGAACGCCTCCTTCAACGACGCGGCCTCGAACACCACCAGCTCACCCCCCGGCGGATTGGCCGCGACGGCCAGGCCGCGCCCGAGGGTTGTGGCGAGGAGGACGGCCGCGAGAAGAGACGCGATCAGGAAGCTTGGAGGTCGGCGCATGCCTGTTTCTACCCCGAGGCGCCTCCCGGGGGCGCGTCCAACTCGACCTCCACGGTCGTCCCCGCGCCCGGCGCGGAGGTCAGCTTGAACCGGCCGCCGCGGGCCCTGATTCGCTCGCGCATTCCCAGCACGCCGAGGTGGCCGTTCGCCGCCGCGTCGTCGAGCGTGCCGAGGTCGAAGCCCCGGCCGTCGTCCTCGACCGAGAGCGAAATTCGGGTCGCGGAGCGGACGATGCGCACGTCGAGCCGCCGGGCCGAGGCGTGGCGGAGGGCGTTGGTGATCGACTCCTGCACCACGCGGAAGCAAGCGATCTCCAGGTCGGACGGCAGGCGCGCCATCGTTCCCGGGCCGGGCTCCTCGGCGCGCAGATCGATCGCCAGGCCGGAGATCTGGGCCTGGGTCTCCAGATAGACCCGCAGCGCGGAGACCAGCCCGACCTCGTCGAGGAGCGGCGGGCGAAGATCGACCGAGATCTTGCGGACGCGGGAGATCAAGTCGTCGACCAGCGCGATCGGTTCGGTGGTGGGGTTCGCCGGGTTGCTCGCCGGCCCGCCCGCGCGCTCGCCGAGCTGAAGGCGCAGCTTGAGCGCCGTGAGCGTCTGTCCGAGCTCGTCGTGCAGCTCGCGCGAGAGGAACCGGCGCTCCTCCTCCTTCGTCGCCTCCAGCTTCTGGTGAAGCCGGCCCAACCTGTCGTAGGCCACCCGCAGGTCCTGTTCCTGTTTCGCCCGCTCGGCCGCGGCGACCTGCAGCCGCACCAGCGCCTCGGTCACGGCGCGCCCGTTGGCCTCGACGTGGCGGATGACGAAGTCGATCACCGACATCAGCAAGACCGACAGCAACGACGAGGTCGTCCCCATCCGGAGCCAGTTGCGAAAGCGATAGGGATCGGTGTCCGCCGCCGTCAGCGTCAAGACGTGGTGCGAGGCCAAGAAACCGATGCAGACGTAGGCGGCCGCGGTGACGCCGATGATGGCGAATCCGATCCGGCGGCTGGCTGCGATGAGAGCCAGGACGGAGAACGTCGCCAGCGAGACGCTGAGGCCGGCGGTGAGGCCAATCCGCCCCAGCAGGAAGATGCTGGTGGTGCAGGCGGTGGCGAGCATCAGCAGGGAGCGCGTCGCCAGTGATCCGCGCATGAGCCGGTAGAAAGGGAGCAAGAGGCCGATCGCCAGCAGCATGGCGTCGTCGAGCCAGGAGCGCGGGCCGGCGCGAAGCAGGAACGCCGAGGTGACCACCGGCGGCGCGAGGAGCGCGGCCATGGTCAACATCCCGAGCCGGACGCTCTCCCTCCAGGCGTCGGGCCTCGGCGCGCCCGGCAAGCTCGGCTCCTCCGGCAAGCTCGGCAAGTTTGGGTCCTCTGCACCCATCTCGGCCGCGCCGACTCTATCCGAATCCTGCCCAGCGATGACCAGGCTGGATTTGGGTGTATGCTGGTGCAGGTTTCGGGATGCGGGTGCTGCTGGCGGACGATCACGCGTTGGTGCGGGCTGGGATTCGTGCGCTCCTGGTGGCGCTCCCCGAGGTCGAGAGCGTGACCGAGGCCGGCGACGGCCAGCAGGCGCTGGCGCTGCTGCTGGAGACGCGGCCCGACGTGGCGCTGATCGACATCGGGATGCCCGGGCTCAACGGCCTGGAGCTGGCGACGCGTGTCCAGCGCGAGGCGCCGGGGACGCGGCTGGTGATTGTCTCCATGCACGGCACGCCGGGGCACGTCGCCCAGGCCTTGCGCGCAGGCGTCAGCGGCTACGTGCTCAAGGACGCGGCGGCGGACGAGCTGCCCGTGCTGCTGCGCGCGGTGATGCGCGGCGAGACCTACCTTTCGCCGGCCATCTCCAAGCAGGTGGTCGAGGGGTATCTCGGCCGGGCGCCTTCTGGCGGGACCGGAACGGGGGAGGGCGAGACCCCCGAGGTCTTGACCTCGCGCCAGCGCGAGATCCTGCAGCTGGTGGCGGAGGGGAAATCGACCAAGGAGATCGCCCAGCTGCTCGACCTCAGCGTGAAGACGGTCGAGACGCACCGGGCGCAAATCATGGATCGACTGGGAATCCGCGAGCTTGCGGGGTTGGTTCGCTATGCGATCCGGACCGGGCTCGTCTCCTCGGAGAGGTAGATCGACCCGGCAGATCGACAGCGCGACGGGAGCGCGTCGACCGCGTCTCGGGGTTCATACCCCCGGTTCTAGGGGAGGTCACCGATGGCCCCCCCTGGCCGACTGGAGGACCCTCAGGGTGTGAAGAGCGAAAGACCGGACCCGCAGCGCATCGTGGTCGTCGACGACTCGGACGGGTTTCGCTCGCTCTTGCAGTGGTTCCTGGGCTCGCTGCCCGAGGTCCAGATCGTCGCCGAAGCGCGTGACGGCGTCGACGCGATCGCGCAGGTGGAGCGGACCAAGCCTGACCTCGTGTTGATGGACGTCTGCATGCCGAAGCTCGACGGCCTGCAGACCACCCGCAAGCTCCGGACTGGCGGAGAGTCGGCGCGCATCGTCCTCCTCACCGCCTACGGCGACACCATCCCGCGCTGGCTGGCCGAGGAGGTCGGGGCCGACGACGTGCTCGACAAGTCGAACCTCGGAGAGCGGCTGCGCGAGGCGGTCGTGAGCGGCGCCCGCCGGCCCCCCAGAGCCCAGGAAAAGGCCGCTCGACCGAACGAAGACAGCCAGGAGAGCAAAAGAGTGGGCAAGAGGACGGGAGAGAAATGAAGCAGGGGGAACGACACGAGGCGCTGTCGCGCGTGCTCACCAGCCTGGCGGGTGTTCCCCCGTCGGCCGATGACATCAGCGACGATCGGGTGGCGGCCATCGTCGCCACGGGGCTCTTGACCCTGCCCACGACCGCCATCGACGAGGTGATCCGTCAATCGCTGGCGGCGGTGGGTCTTCAGCGCGGCGTCGACCGCGCCTACTACTACCGTCTGGACGAGGCCGCAGGAACGATCGAGCTGACCCACGAGTGGCACGCGCCCGAGGTGGGATCGCTCGGCAGCGTCCCGAAGTACGCCCGGATGACGCTCGATCTCCTCCCGCCCGCCTTCCTGGCCAATCTGAAGCGGGGGGGGATGTTGCGGCTGCCGAGCACGCGCCAATTTTTGGGCGGGCCGGTCGAGCAGCTGGTCGCGCCCGACGGAGATCGTGCGCTGGCCCTGGTCCCCGTCCTGGTCGAAGGACTGCTGGTGGGCGTCGCCGGATTCGCCGCCGCCCCCGGCACCCTCTGCGAGCCAAAGGATCTGGTGCTGTTGCAGGTGGTCGCGCAGGGGGTGGCCCGCGCGGTCGAACGCGGTCGGATCGATCAGGCGCTGGCGGCCAGCGAGGGGCGCTTCCGCGCCACCTGCGAGGCGTCGCCGTTCGGCATCTTCCTGTCGGGGCCGCGCGGCGAGTGCCTGTACGTCAACGCCGCGGGACAGCGAATCCTCGGGCTCTCCGCGGACGACGCGCAGGGGCGGGGATGGATGAGCGCGCTGCACCCCGAGGATCGCGACCGGATCATTTCTTATTGGGGGTCGGCGGTCGAGACCGGCGCGGGTTACACCACGCCGATCCACCGGTTCGTCCACCCGAACGGCGCGGTCGCGTTCGTCGAGGTGCGGGCGGTGCCGGTGACCGGCACGCTCGGCGACCGGAACTTCCTGGGGATCCTCGAGGACGTCACCGGGCGAATCGCCGCCGAGCGGGAACGACAGGAGCTCCTGGCCAGCGCCGAGGCGGCCCGCATCGAGGCCGAGACCGCGCGCAAGGAGGCGGAGAACGCCCGCTCCGAGGTCGCCAGCATCCTCTCGCGCATCTCGGATGCCTTCATCGCGCTCGATCTGGAGGGGCGGTACACCTACGCCAACGATCGCGCCATCGCGATGATGGGGCTGACGCGCGAAAATCTCCTGGGCCAGGCCGCCTGGTCGCTCTTCCCGCACATCCAGGGGAGCGCCTTTCAGCAGGCGTTCGAACAAGCGGTGCGGGAGCAGCGTCCGGTCGCCGTCGAGGGGCGCGCCACCAACGACAACCGCTGGTTCGACGTGCGCGTCTATCCTTCCGCCACCGGCGTGTCGATCTTTTTCGAGGACGTCTCCGATCGCAAGCGCCACGAGGAGGAGCTGACCGCCGATCGCGACTACCTGCGCCAGGAGCTGGGCGGGCGCGACGCGGAGTCCGAGGTGGTCGGGCTCGATCCGGGCCTGCGGCGGGTGATGGAGACGGTCGCGCGCGTGGCCGGCACCAACACCAACGTCCTCATCACCGGCGAGACGGGGACCGGCAAGGAGCTGGTGGCGCGGGCGATTCACGACGCCAGCCCGCGGCGCGAGCGGCTCCTGGTGAAGGTGAACTGCGCGGCGATCTCGGCGGGGCTCGTGGAGAGCGAGCTGTTCGGTCATGAAAAAGGGGCCTTCACCGGCGCCGTGCAGCGGCGCAAGGGGCGGTTCGAGCTGGCCCACGGCGGCACCCTGTTCCTCGACGAGGTGGGCGAGCTCCCTCCGGAGACACAGGTCAAGCTGCTGCGGGTCCTGCAGGAGCGCGAGTTCGAACGGGTCGGCGGCAGCGAGACCGTGCGCATCGACGTGCGCCTCATCGCCGCGACCAACCGCAACCTGCGCGAGATGGTGGCGCGCGGGCGCTTCCGCGAAGATCTCTATTACCGGCTGGCGGTCTTCCCGGTCGCGCTCCCTCCGCTGCGCGAACGGGTGGCCGACATCCCGCTCCTGGTGCGCTCGTTCCTGCTGCGCTTCGCGCGCCAGGCCGGGCGGCCGATCCAGGACGTCACCTCCGAAGCGATGGACGAGCTCGTGAGCTACCGGTGGCCAGGGAACGTCCGCGAGCTGCAGAACGTGATCGAGCGAGCGGTGATCTTGGCGCGTGGCCCGCTGGTGGATCTCGACGCGCTCCCCGATCTCTCGGAGGGCGGCATGCACGCGTTCTCCGACGAGATCTCGAACGCCCACACGCCGCCGGTGCTCTCCCTCCGCCCGCCGGCCCCCACCATCGACGAGCTGGAGCGCGGTTACGTGGCGGAGGTGCTGGCGGAGACGAGCTGGGTCATCGAAGGAGAGCGGGGCGCCGCGCGGCGCCTCGGGCTCCACCCGAACACGCTGCGCTCGCGCCTCAAACGCTGGGGTTTGACCCGTCCGGTCGATCAACTCGGCCGCTCGGCCTAGGCCAACTGGGCCGCTCGGCCGAGGGCCTCGACTCGTGGTTTCGCCCACGATCGCTCGTGGTGGGTTCGTGGCCACTACGGCGGCTCGTGGCCCCCGACGCGCGCGGGCCGCGGTTTCGGGCAGGTTTCCGCGGCATTTGGCGATGCGGCGATTGGTATGCCGGTTGCTCCTGCGGTTCAGCTCAATCAGTCGGTTGGGGACGGAAAATGACGAAGGAGGACGAGATGCCGCTAGCTCACTCTGCCGCGAAGCAGGATCTGGAGAAGACCACGGTGGTCGCCCACGAAGCTCTGGTGACCCTCCCGATCGAAGCGGTCGCCCGCCTCGATCGGATGGCCACCGCCAGCCTGCTCGCCACCGGGCTCGCTCATGAGATCGCCAACCCCCTCAGCTGCTTGATCGCGGCGCTCGACGCGATCGAGGTCCGGGTCGGCTGGTTCCGGGAGCGGGAAGAGTCGTCCCAGAAGGAGCTGGAAGAGCTGGCGGCCGACGTCGAGCTCGCCTCGGTGAGCGGCAACGAGATCTTCGCGCAGGTGCGCGACTTCCAGCAGTTCCTGCGACCACGCGAGCTGGAGACGGCGCCCCCCATCGATCTCAAGCCGCCGATCCTGCGGGCGCTCCGGATGGCCCGGGCGCGCCTCGGCGCCAGGAGCCCGGTCTCGGTCGTGCTCGGGGAGGCGCCGCCGGTGCGCGTGCCCGGGAACCGCATCACCCAGATCGTCCTCAACCTGCTCCTCAACGCGGCGGAGGCGCTGGCCGATCGCCCCTGGAACGCCAACCAGGTCGAGGTTCGGCTGTCGACCGTCGAGCACTGGGCGGTGATCGAGGTGAAGGACAACGGTCCCGGCATCGACGCCGCGACCCGGCAGCGTCTGTTCGAGCCAGGCGTCAGCGGCAAGCCGGGCGGGCACTCGCTGGGCCTCGGGCTGGCGATCTGCCGCGAGCTGGCCCGCGCCGCCGGGGGCGAGATCTCGGTGTCGTCGCCGCTCACCGGTTCGACGCTCTTCCGCGTCGCCCTGCCGCCGGCCGGGGCGTAGGCCGGCGCGCGGCCTATCGCCCGGGGAAGATCGTCGTCGAGCGCGCAGGGCGCGGCAGCACGCGATCGAGCTTCCCCTGCCACCAGGCGTAGGCGCCGTAGAGCAACAGGGCCAGGAAGAGCACCGACTTCCAGGGGGGGGCCTTCTCCGCATAGCGATCGCCGGTGTCGCGGCGCGAGCCACGCGGCAGCTTCGCGACGCTGCTCAGCGTCGCACCGAACGGGACGTTGATCTTCGCGCGCGCGTTCACCGCCCAGCCGTTGGCGTCGAGGATCGGCCCCAGGTTCCGCTTGCGCAGCTTGATGTAGGCCAGCACCACCGAGGGCATCGAGATGAGCAGCATGATCCCCACAAAGGCGCCGATCGTGGCCAGCGGTCCCATCTGGAAGAGTCCCGTCGCGTAGCCGATGAGAGCGGTGGCGAAGGCGCCGATGGCGCCGACGGCGACGCCCAGAGCGGCGACCGTTCCGACGTCGATCTTCTTGGTCTCGGGCGGCTTGACGTTGCCGATGTTGGCGGTCCCCGTGGCCGCCGTGTTGAGCACGGCGTGCGACTCGGCGTCGGCGACGGCCGCCCGCTTGGCCACCTGTTCCTCCAGCAGCCGGACGAACTTCTTGTAGGGGGCCCAGAAGGCCTGGCGAAGGCTGATCGGGTTGTCGACGATCTTGGTGATGGTGGCGTCCCAGTCGCGCCCCTGCCGGTCGTAGAAGACGCCGTTGCGTCCGACCATCAGGTTGTCGCTCTCGCCGGCGGTGAAGGCGGCGACAATCTGCACCTTCTCGGCGGTGGCCGGGCGGGTGCAGTCGAGGTAGGCGAGAAACGCGCCGGCCAGGCCGGCCATCGTCGAATGCTTGGCGGCGTCGGTCACCGGCAGGCAGAGGTGGCAGGCGCGCTGATCGAGGTAGAGGGTGCCGTACTGAAAGATGGCCGGGCGGCCGTCGTAGAAATCCTCGAAGCTGACGAAGTTGGTGCAGAGGCGGGCCAGATCGCGGTGGTAGCGAACCAGCCGCTCGACCTGGTCGATGCTGGTCGCCTCCGCCTCCAGCGCCTTGTCGCGCGCGATGAGTCCGGCCAGCGCATCCGCCCCGCCGGAGGCGAGAATCTCGCGGACACGGGCGAGACCGAGCTTCTCGACCCGCTGCCCCTCCTTCACGGCGAGCCAGGCGTCGTACGGGGCGAGCTTGTCGCCGATGGCGAGCCAGTCGCTCTCGGCGAGCTCGGCGCGCGGGCCGAGGAGCGCCGCCACCGCGTCGTCTCGGAGCGTTCGCAGGGCGGCCGCGTGGGCCGGGTTGATCGCGCCGGCCAGCGGCAAGGGCCGCCCGGCCGCCGCCACGGCCAGGGGGAACCCGGCGACCTCTCCGACGGAGATCGAGAGGTCGGCGGCGGCGATGGGGAGGTATTCCTCCGGGGTGCGGTTCAAGGCCGGCAGCGCGCGCGGGTCGAACGCCGCCAGACGGCAGCGGCCAAAATAGTCGTCGACCTTGGTCTTGATGGCCGCCACGGCCGCCGCGGCCGAAGCCGTTCGTTCGGGGCTCAGCGGAAAAACGTGGGCCGGACTCTCTTCGCCCCGGGCGTACCAGGCGCTGTAGGCGCGCGCCTCGGCGAAGAACGCTTCGGTGATCGCGCCATCGATGCCGGGCTTGCCCGAGCGATCCGGCACCGTGCCGATCGTGTCCGCGATCTCGCCGATCAGCGCCCGGGTGGCGTCGTCCTCGGCGGCCGTCTCGGTGATGACCCCGTCGCCGTTGAAGACGGTGTCGGCGAAGATGCGGGCCGGATCGCCGACGTCCTCGAGGCTGATCGAGGTGACGTCGGCCTTGCCGATGTCGGCCAGGATGCGCCGGGCGGAGGCCAGCAGCGTCTTGCCCTCGGGGAGCGCTTCGTTGATCGCGGCCAGCGGCAAGGCGGCTTCGCCCTTGAACAGATCGTCCGGGTTCCTGAGGTTGTTGCAGGCGAAGGTGGCCGCGGCGATGAGCTCGGGGGCTCGAATCCGGCCGTCCTTGTCGGTGTCGATGAGCGCCAGCGTTCGCGCATCGATCTCGAGGCCGTTGGTCGGGCAGGCGAGGGCGACCCAGAGCTTCTGGTCGAGCGCGCCGAGATTCGCCAGATCGGCGCCTGAGGTCAGCTTGACCTGGTCGAAATCTCCGGCGCGAAAAAATGTCCAGCGGTGCGCGTCGCTGCTCATCGCGCGTTTGTAACACGCCGTGAGCCGGCGTTCCTGGATCGTTGACCGGGCAGCGACTGCTGACTAGATTCGCGCCGCCATGAACCTACGCCCCCTCTGGTTTTGCACCGCCTCCCTGCTCTTCGCGGCGACAGCCGTCGCGCAGACCACCCCGACGTTCACCTACGTCAAGCCCGATGAGGTGAAGGCGGCCGCCCCAGCGCCAACACCGGCCCCGCCGCCGCCACCGCCGCCCGCCGTGGAGTGGAAGGCGCAGCTCAAAGGGGGCTTCCTCATGACCTCCGGGAACGCCCAGACGACAGGCACCTCCGTGGCCGGGAACGTTTCGCGCAAGGAAGGAAACAACAGGCTGGCCATCGACGCCGGCGCGGCCTACGGACATGCGAACGTGGTCACCCCCGTCATCGTCACGGACACGACGGTCACGCCGCCCACCAACACGATCACCAGCATCGGGCGCACGAACATCGAGACCAACAACAACTGGTTCACCAAGGGGCGCTACGATCGGTTCTTCACCGCCAACAACTCCGGCTATGTCAGCGCGCAGGCGGCGGGCGATGAGGTCGCTGGCAAGACCTTCTACGGCGGTGGCCAGATCGGTTACAGCCGCCAGGTCTACAAGAGCGAGATGCACCTGCTCGTCGCCGAGCTTGGCTACGACCTTTCGTATGAGCGGTACACCCAAAGCCCGGGGACGACGCACGATCCAGTGACCGTTCACTCGGCGCGGATCTTCGCCGGCGAAACCTTGACGTTGACCAAGGCCACCGGAATCACGGCCAGCGTGGAGGCGCTCTTCAACCTGAACAAGGAGGGCTCCGCGCTCCAGTATCCGAGCGGCAACCTCGGCGTCGACGCCTTCGAGGACACCCGCGTGAACGGGAAGCTCGGCCTCACCACCACGCTCTACAAACGGATGAGCATCAGCTTTGGCTTTCTGCTCCGCTACGATCAGAACCCGGCGCCGCTTCCCATCCCGTCGGGCTCCCCTGCGAACGCTGCCTTCGCGACCGGATTCGTCCCCTTCGCCGACCGCGTCGACACGCAGACCACGGCGACCCTGGTCTACACGTTCCTTTAGGCCGGCCTGGCGCAAGGTTCCAAAGTGGACCGGTGACGTGACGCCGGTCCGCCGGCAGCGGATCGAGATTTGACGCGAGTGCGACGGCGCGCCTAACATCTGACCCGATTTTCCTTGGGCGGGAGGGCGCAGCAGTGACAATCAAACCGAACGAGCCGTCCGTCCGGGTGCTGGTCGTCGAGGGAGACGGTCTCGGGCAGGGAACGGTCGAAGGGATCCTGGGCACGACCGCCCCCGGCAAGGTCGTGCGGGCGGCCTCGGTGACGCAGGCGCGCGAGCTCTGGCGCGGGGGCGGATTCGATCTGGTGGTCGCGGCGGAGACGCGGTTTCGCGACGTGCTCGACGGGATCTTCGCCTTCGTGGGGCTGTTCTCGACCGACGGGATCGTCCTCGACACCAATCAGGCCCCGCTGACGGCGGGCGGCCTCCTGCGGGGGGAGGTCGTGGGCCAGCGCTTTGTCGAGCTGCCGTGGTTCAGCCACTCGGAGATCGAGCGGGCGCGGGTCAGCGACGCCATCGCCCGGGCCGCGCGCGGCGAGACCTCCCGCTTCGAGACGACCGTCCTGTCGGCCAAGAACGGGATCGTCTACATCGACGCCGCCTTCGCCCCGCTGCCGGGGCCTGATGGCGCCATCACCCGGGTGGTGGGGACCGGCGTCGACGTCACCGTTCGCCGCAAGGCGGAGCACGATCTGAGACGCAGCCAGGAGATGATCGCGGAGGCCCAGCGCCTGGCGCGCCTCGGGAGCTGGGAGTGGAACGTCGGAAAGGACCAGGTCACCTGGTCGGACGAGCTGTTCCGGATCTACGCCCTCGATCCGACCCGGCACGTCCCGAGCTACGAATCGTTCCTCGCCACGGTGCACCCCGAGGACCGCGAGCACACCACGTCCGTCCTGCGGCTGGCGATGGAGAACGTCTCGGCGTTCGTCTACGACCATCGGATCGTCCGTCCCGACGGCAGCGTGCGGATGCTGCACACGCGCGGCGAGGTGGTCCCCGGCCGCGACGGCCGCGTCTCCCGCCTGGTGGGAAGCTGCTGGGACATCACCGATCGCTGGGAGGCGCTCCGTCGCGCGGAGAAGGCCCGGGCCGAGGCCGAAGCGGCCCGCCACGAGATGGAGAACATTCTCGAGCGCGTCGCTGACGGCTTCGTGGCGGTCGATCGAGACTGCCGATACCGTTACGTCAACGAAAGCGCGCGCCGGGTCATGGGGCGGGAGCCGCATTCGTTGATCGGGAAGCGGATGTGGGACGAGTTCCCCGAGGTGCGGGAGCACGAATTCCAGCGCGCTTGCGAGCAGGCCCTGGCGGAGCAGCGACCGGTCCACGTCTGGAACTACTTTCAGCCCTGGGATCGCTGGTTCGAGGGTCGAATTCATCCCTCGCCGGAAGGCCTCTCGATCTTCTTCACCGACGTGACCGAACAGCAGAAAGCGCAAGAGAGCCTGCGCGCCTCGGCGGAGCAGCTGAGGGCGCTGGCGACACGCCTGTCCGAAATCCGCGAGGAAGAACGCAAGTCGATCGCCCGCGAGCTGCACGATCAGGTCGGCCAGGCGCTGACCGCGCTGAAGCTGGATCTCGAATGGACCCGCGGGCAGATCGACGGCGGTGCGCCGGCCGAGACCCGGACGCGCCTGGCCACGATGGACGCGTTGCTCGATCAGACGCTCGATACGACGCGGCGGATCTCGGCCACGCTCCGCCCGGCGATCCTGGACGATCTGGGTCTGCCGGCGGCGCTCCGCTGGCAGGCGGCCGAGTTCACGCAGCGAACGGGCGTGGCCTGCGAGACGCGGCTGCCCGACGCTGACCCGCCGCTCGCGCCCGCGACGGCCCTGGCGCTGTTCCGGATCTTGCAAGAGGCGCTCACCAACGTGGCGCGCCACGCCGGCGCCAAGAACGTCCGCATCGGGCTCACGCTGGAGGGCGCGTCAGCGATTCTCACCGTCGCCGACGACGGGCGCGGGATCGCGCCGGAGCTGCTGGCGCGGCAGACCTCGCTGGGGCTGATGGGGATGCGGGAGCGCGCGCTGGCCTTCGGCGGGACGCTGGAGCTCTCGGCGGAGGTGGGACGGGGGACGACGGTGGTGGTGCGCGTGCCGGTCGGATCCCCCGAGGCGGCATGACGGGATGAAGCGAATCCTCGTCGTCGATGACAGCGTGGTGCTGCGCGGCTCCGTCTGCGCGCTTCTGGCCCAGGAGTTCCCCGGGGCGATCGTCGGCGAAGCGGCGGCGGCGCTGCCCGCGTTTGCCCTGGTCGCCCAGGAACACTGGGATCTGGTCCTGCTCGATCTCTCGCTGCCCGATCGGGGCGGGGTCGAGACGCTCCGCGATCTGCGGACGCTGCGTCCGAACCTGCCGGTGGTCGTCATGAGCCTGCACGCCGAGGCGGAGTACCGCGCGGCGATGCGCGCGGCGGGCGCGGTCGACTACATCTCCAAGGGGAGCTCGGCCCAATCGATCGCGGCCGCCATTCGCACCGTCCTCGGGAGCAGCTAGGATTTTCGCTGGTCGAGCAAGCTGCGAAGCAGCTGGTCCCAGCGGTCGTTGACGACCTGCTTTGAAAACTCGCGCTGGGAGACGGCGAAGGCGTTGGTCTGCCAGCGCCGGAGGTCGTTGGGTTGTCCCAGGAGCGCGTGCAACCGATCGACGATCGCGGGGAGTGTGTCGCCGCTGAGAGTGAGGCCGACGTCGTACCTGGCGATCCAGCGGGCGATCTCGGAGTCTCCTGGGCCCGCGTAGAGCACGGGCCGCCCCACGGCCAGCGAGCCGAAGAACTTCGACGGCACCACGATGCCCGCCCACTCCGGCTGCAGGCTGACGAGGTGAAGGTCGGCGGCGCCCAGCCGCGCCTGCAGCGCCGCCTCGTCGGCGAACGGAACCAGGGTGACGTTGGTGTCGGCGGCCGTGACCGCCGCCCGCAGCTCCTCCTGCCGGTTGCCGCGCGACGAGAAGCAGAAGGCGACGTCGTCGCCCGAGCGGGCCCGGCAGGCGCGCGCCAGCGCGAGGAACGCCCGGTGGTCGTGAGCGCGCCCCATCGTTCCCGAGTAGAGCAGCGCCAGCTTGGCGCGCGGAAAGAGCTCGGCGCGCACGCGGGGATCGGCCGCGGCCGCCTCCGCCGGCGCGGCCAGCGCCCAGGGGACCAGCGTGCGCTGCGTGGCGCTGGTGCCGTAGGCGGCCAGGCGCTCTTGCATGCGGGGACCGATGTCCACCAGCGCGTCGTAGGCGCCGTAGGACCACTTCATGAGCTGACGCGCGGCGGGCACCAGCAGACGGACGGCGGCGTTGCCGTCGCCCATTTCCGCGGCGATCGCTTCCGGGTAGAGGTCGAAGCACCAGTGCACGAGCGCGGCGGCGGGCAGCAGCTGGCGCAGCCCGCGGCCGAGCATGGGCGAGAAGGCCGGGTCGGAGCCGACGACGACGGCGTCGAACGGGCCCAGCTCGGCGATCCGCACCAGCCAGGCCGCCGTCATCCAGCCGCTGTTCGCCAGCCGCTGAAAGGGGCGTGCCTGCGTCCAGGGGGGGCGGAAGAGGCGGTGAATCTGGACGCCGTTCCACTCCTCGAACGAATCGAAGCGGCGGGCGGGATCGAAGCACGACCGGTTGCTGGTGACGACGCTGACCTGCCAGCCGCGGCGCTGCTGCTCGGTGGCGAAGTCGCTGAAGATCCGGGCGCTGACGACGTCGTCGGGGTGGAAGAAGTGATACGCGAGCAGGAGCCGCGGCAACGGTCAGCCTCAGTCGGCGCCGAAGGCGTAGACGACGGTGTGCCGGTAGGTGTCGCCCGGGTGGAGCAGCACCTGGCTGCGCCACTCGGGGATGTTGATGGCGTCCGGGAAGGCCTGCGTCTCGAGGCAGAGGCCGGCGTGGCGGACATGCTGGACGCCGCGGCCGGTGGTTGCGCCGTCGAGAAACTTCCCCGCGTAGACCTGCAGCCCCGGCTGATCGCTGCGGACGACCATCGTGCGGCCCGACTTCGGATCGGCCAGACGCGCGACGGTGCGCATCGGCCCGGTGGTGGGACCGACGACGAAGTTGTGATCGAGCTCGGGCGACACGAGCCTGGGGGCCCGATAGTCGAGCGGAGTGCCGGCCACCGGTTCGACCGCGCCGGTGGGGACGACCGGATCGCCCGGGGTGAAGGTGTCGGCGGCGACCGTCAGCAGGTGTCCGAGGATGTTGCCGGCGCCGGCGAGGTTCCAGTACGCGTGACTGGTCAGGTTGATAGGCGTCGGCTGATCGGCGGTCGCGCTCATCTCGATGCGCAGCTCGTTGTCGTCCGTGAGCCGGTAGGTCGCCCGCGCCTCGACGGCGCCGGGATACCCGGCGTCCCCTTCGGGCGAACGATGGAGGAGGGTGAGCGCCGCCCGATCCGCCTCCCCGGGCGCGACGGCCCAGTTGGCGCGGTACCAGCCCCGGCCGCCCCCGTGCAGGTGGTGGGGCGGGTCGTTGGCGTCGAGGTGGTACGTCACGCCGTCCAGCGTGAAGCGGGCGTCGCGGATCCGGTTCGCCACCCGGCCGCAGATCGCGCCCAGGAAGACGTTCTGTCGGGCGTAGGCCTCCGGATCGTCCAGTCCCAGCACGACGTTGCCGAGCTTGCCGTCGCGATCGGGGACCCGCAGCTCCACCAGCGTCGCGCCGAAAGGGAGGAGCGTCGCCGACGCGCCGTGCGCGTTGACCAGCCTGTGAAAACCGCTCATCGCGCCGCGCGCAGCGCCGGGTAGAGCCGCTGGAAACGCGCGTAAGGCTCGTCGTAAGCGCGGTGCGCGTCGGGGCGGGGCGCCACGGCCGGACGCCGGCGGATGGTCTTGGCGGCGTCGGCGACGCTGGCGAAGGCGCCCGCGCCGACGGCGGCCAGCAGCGCGGCGCCGAGCGCGGGGCCCTCGGGCTGATCGACCGGTACCACCGGCTTGCCGTAGACGTCGGCCTGAAGCTGCCGGACGAAAGGCGCGTTGGCCCCACCTCCGGTGATCAGCACCTCGGGGACGTCGACGCCGAGCGACTCGATGATCGCCAGGCTGTCGCGCAGGCCGAAGCAGATCCCCTCCAGCACCGCGCGCGTCAGGTGCGCACGCGTATGCGCCAGCGAGATGCCCACGAAGGCGCCGCGCGCGTCGGCGTCACGATGCGGCGTTCGCTCGCCCTGGAGATAAGGAAGGAACGTCAGGCCCAGCGCGCCCGGCGGGACGCGCGCCGCCTCCTTGTTGAGAAGCTCGGCGGCGTCCTTCTTCTTGGCCAGCTCGCGCGCCAGCTCCCGCTGGTGCCAGGCGAAGGCGCCCCCCGCGGTGAGCATCACGCCCATCACGTACCAGGTGTCGGGGGCAGCGTGACAGAAGGTGTGGGCGCGCATCCCGGGATCGACCTTGGGCGCGGCGGTCGGACAGACGACCGTCCCCGAGGTTCCCCAGCTGGCCACCACGGCGCCCGGCGCGACGGCGCCGACACCG
This sequence comes from uncultured Pseudomonadota bacterium, assembly GCA_963847705.1. Classification (GTDB taxonomy): domain Bacteria; phylum Myxococcota_A; class Polyangia; order Fen-1088; family Fen-1088; genus JADGRB01. The sequence goes on from CAWKBC010000027.1 coordinate 586,206, forward strand.
ATGGCGCCGCAGGCGTTGTCCGCGCCGCCGCCCACGATCGGGGTGCCGGCGGCGAGGCCGGTCACCGCTGCGGCGCGCGCCGAGACGGTGCCGAGCACGTCGGTCGAGCCCGCAACTTCAGGCAGCAGCGACGGAGCGAGCTCCATCGCGTCGAGCATCTCCCGGCTCCAGCGCCGGTTGGCCACATCGAGCAGCAGCGTCCCCGCCGCGTCGGAGTACTCCGTGGCCAGCGTCCCCGAGAGCTGCAGCCGGATGTAGTCCTTGGGCAGCAGCACCTTGGCCAGCCGCGCGAAGGCGGCCGGCTCGTTGTCGCGCAGCCAGAGGATCTTCGGCAGGGTGAACCCCTCCATCGGAGGGTTCGAGACCCAGGCCCGCAGCGAGGCCTCGTCGACCCGGGCCGCGATGGCGCGGCACTGGGCGGTGGTCCGCCCGTCGCACCAGAGCAGGGCGGGGCGGATCACCTTGTTGGCGCTGTCGAGAAAGACCGACGAGTGCATCTGCCCCGACAGACCGACAGCGTCGATCTTCCGCTTGCCGACCGCGCGCTTGATCGCGCGCATCGCGGCCTTCCACCAGTCGGCCGGGCTCTGCTCCGCCCAGCCGGGCTGCGGGACGCGCATCGCCAGCGGTTCGCTGGCGCGCGCGACCGTCTTACCGCGACCGTCGACGACCAACGCCTTGACGTTGGTCGTCCCGACATCGATGCCGAGAAAGTTCACGAGGTCAGTCGCTCAGCGCGTGGGGGAGAGCCGGCTTTGCCGGCTCGAGCCCTTCGCGGGAGGGTTTGGGAACCCGTTGCGGGTTCCCATTATCCACGAACGCCGAGCAAGATCTCGGTCGTCAGCTGATCGAGGCGCTCGAACTCGAAGCCCTTCACCGCCATCGCCTTGGCGTCGAAGTCATGCGCCTTGAGCGTCGCGGCCGTCTTCTTGTCGTACTTGAAGTGCGGGCCCAGGCCGCCGGTCAGGGTGGTGTTGCGCACCTCCTGCGTGGCCAGGATCTCGCGGATCTCGGCGTCGGCGTGGAAGCGCGCCACCTTGTCCTTGAGGATGTTGTAGGACCGCATGCTGTAGTAGGCGAAGTCCCAGACGCCCTGCTCGTCCTCGGTGCGGTAGGCGTGGCTGTCGAAGTGGCGCATGCCGTCCCAGCGCGAGTCCTCGAGCAGCTTGACCAGGAAGAAGGCGCCCTTCTGATCTTCGCTGGCGAAGCGGAGGTCCTGATCGTAGCGGCCCGGCTTCTGGCCGTTCAGATCGATGTGGAACAGCTTGCCGCACTCGATGGCCTGACCGACGGCGTGCGAGAAGTCGAGCCCCGGCATCACCTCGTGCGCGACCTCGGGGTTCACGCCGACCATCTCGTGGTGATCGAGCGTGTAGATGAAGGCCAGCATGTGGCCGGTGGTCGGCAGGAAGATGTCGCCACGCGGCTCGTTCGGCTTGGCCTCCAGCGCGAACTTCAGGTTGTAGCCGTTGTCGCGCACGTACTCGCAGAGGAAGTTGATCGCTTCGCGGAAGCGCTTCACCGCGTCGCGCGGATCCTTGGCGGCGTTGGTCTCGAGACCTTCCCGCCCGCCCCAGAAGACGTAAGTGCTGGCGCCGAGGTCGACGCCGAGATCGATCGCCCGCATCGTCTTCGACAGCGCGAGCGCGCGGATGCCGGCGTCGTTGCTGGTGAAGGCCCCCTCGCGGAAGACCGGCTGCGAGAAGAGGTTGGTGGTCGCCATCGGGACCTTCATTCCCGTCTCGGCGAGCGCACCCTTGAACTCGCGGATGATCTTCTCACGCTCGGCCGTGGTGGCCTCGTACGGAATCAGATCCTCGTCGTGCAAGTTGACGCCGTAGGCGCCGAGCTTGCTGAGCTCGTGGACAATCTTCACGGGCGGCAGCACCTCACGCACGGCGTGGCCGAACGGATCGCGACCCGTGTTGCCAACCGTCCAGAGACCGAACGTGAAGTGGTCCTCGGGGCGGGGGTTGAACTTATCGTTTGGGTAACGTGAATGAGAAGATCGGTTCATGGCGCTTAGGTTACTATCCCGGCCCATCATGACAAAGAACTCAATGCTCGCCCGCGGCGGAATTGCCGCTGAAGTTCTCATTTCTGTTCTCATTTTTGGCGGCGCCTGCAACCGGACGCCCGCGGGCGCCGGCTCCGGGGGGGCGGCCGCACCGGCGCCCAGTTTCGTGAAGCTCGGTTTCGTTACCAACAACACCAGCGAATTCTGGAAAATCGCAGGGGCAGGGATCCACAAGTACGAGAAGGAAGCGAAGGTTCAAGTCGACTTGAAGCTGCCGGCCAGCGGCACCGCCGAGAGTCAGAACCAGATCCTGCAGGATCTCGCCAGTCAGGGGTATGGCGCGATCGCCGTCAGCGCCATCGCGCCGGACGATCAGGTGCCGCTGCTCGACAAGATCGCCGAGAAGACCAACCTCATCACCTTCGACTCTGACGCGCCCAAGTCCAAGCGGCTGCTCTACATCGGGACCGACAACTACGAGGCCGGGAAGGTGCTGGGGGGCCGGATTGTCACGCTGCTTCCCAAGGGGGGGAAGATCGCGGTCTTCGTCGGGACGTTCGCGGCCGACAACGCGGCCCAGCGTTTCAAGGGGATCGCCGACGTGATCGCCGGGCACAAGATCGACATCATCGACAAGCGCGAGGACAACACCGACCGGGCCAAGGCGCGCTCCAACGTCGAGGATCTGGTCAACGCGCATCACGACCTGGCGCTGGTGGTCGGTCTTTACAACTACAACGGGCCGGCCATCGCGGCCGCGCTGGACGGGCTCGGCAAGAAGGGGAAGGTGCTGGCGGCCGTGTTCGACGAGGACGACGGGACGCTGGACGGGATCGAGAGCGGCGCCATCCAGGTCACGGTGGTCCAGAAGCCGTTCATGTTCGGCTACCTCGCCTCGAAGTGGATGCATGAGCTGGCCACCAAGGGCGAGGCGGCGAAAGCGGCCATCCCCCCCAATCACAGCATCGACACCGGCGTCGATTTGATCGATAAGAGCAACGTCGCTGGCTTCAAGGCCAAGCTGGCCGAGCTGAAGCGTTCGTAGCCGACCACCACCACTTCCGTGAGCACGACCGAGATCTCGACCGACTCTTCTCTCACCGCGGCGCCGCGTCTCGAGATGCGGGGCATCGGCAAGCGCTTCGCCGGCGTGACGGCGTTGCGCGACGTTTCGCTCTTCGCCCGTGGCGGCGAGGTGCTGGCGCTGATGGGGGAGAACGGCGCCGGCAAGAGCACGCTCATGAAGATCCTGGGCGGCGTTCAGCCCCCCGACACCGGCGAGATCCGGATCGAGGGCAAGCCGGTCGTCATCGACGGGGTGCGGTCGGCCAAGAAGCTGGGGATCGCGCTCATCCACCAGGAGCTGATGCTGGCGCCGAACCTCGACATCGCGGCCAACATCTTTCTCGGCACCGAGGGGACGCCGTTCCTCTTGTCTCCGCTGCCGCGGGCGGCGATGAACAGGAAGGCGACGGCGCTTCTGGCGCGCGTGGGGCTGGAGTTACCGCCCACCACGCTCGTGAGCGACTTGACCGTCGGTCAGATGCAGATGGTGGAGATCGCGCGGGCGCTCTCGTCGGACGCCCGCATCCTGATCATGGACGAGCCCACCGCCTCGCTGTCGGCGAACGAGTCGGAGAAGCTGTTCGAGGTCATCCGCAAGCTGCGCGCGGACGGCGTCTGCATCATCTACATCTCGCACCGCATGGAGGAGGTCCAGCTGCTGGCCGACCGCGTGACCGTCCTGCGCGACGGGCGCTTCGCCGGCGACCTGGCGAAGGCCGAGGCGTCCTCCGACAAGATCGTGGCCTTGATGGTCGGCCGCGAGCTGTCGGGCGCCTACTTCCCCGAGCGGAAGGATCGCGTCTCGGGTGAGGTGGTCCTCGAGGTGAAGGACCTGCTCGTCCCGGGCGCACCGGCCGGCGTCAGCTTCGTCGCGCGCCGGGGCGAGATCCTGGGCTTCGCCGGGCTGGTGGGGGCGGGCCGCACCGAGCTGGTCACGACGATCTTCGGCGTCACCCCGGCGCATTCCGGCACGATGCTCCTTGACGGTGTCCCGTTCGCGCCGCGCAACCCGCGCGACGCCATCAATCGCGGCGTCTACCTGGCGCCCGAGGATCGCAAGCACCACGGCCTGGTGCTGCCGATGTCGATCACCGAGAACACCACGCTTCCTGGGCTTCGGGCCTACAGCCGCTGGGGTCGCCTCGACGGCGCGGCCGAGCGCCGGGTGGCCGAGGCGGAGGTGGCGCGGCTGGGGACGCGGACCCCCAGCGTCCGCCAGAAAGTCGTGACACTTTCGGGCGGCAACCAGCAAAAGGTGGTGCTGGGAAAATGGCTGGCGATGAATCCACGGGTGCTGATCCTCGACGAGCCGACGCGCGGGATCGACGTCGGCGCCCGGGCGGAGATCTACCGGCACATCGCCAAGCTGGCGGCGGACGGGATTGCCGTGGTGGTCGTGAGCTCAGACATGGAAGAGGTGATTGGACTATGCGATCGGGTTCTCGTGATGCGTGAGCGGCGAATGACGGGTCTGCTCACAGGCGGTGACATCACCCAGGCGCGCATCGGCGCGCTCATGACGGGCGCCGTGCGCGCCGAGGCGGCAGCGTGAAGCGCGAGCTGGGGATGGGCGCCGCGTTGGCGGTGATCTGCCTGGCGCTCTTCATTTCGAACAGCGACTTCCTGGGCCAGTCGAACGCCGTCAACACGCTCCGCCAGATCTCCATGCTGGGGATCTACGCCATCGGCAGCGGCTTCGTGATCGTGACCGGAGGGATCGACCTGTCGGTCGGCTCCGTCGTCGGGCTGACGGGCGTCATCATCGCCCGGGTCTCGTCGCAGGCGACGGGTGGAGGCGGGCACTCGCTGCTGCTGGGGATCGTCGTGGCGCTCGCCGTCGCCCTGCTCATCGGGCTCGCGCAGGGGCTGCTCATCACGCGCCTCAACCTGCAGCCCTTCATCGTCACGCTGGCGGGGATGCTGTTCATTCGCGGGATCTCGCAGACGGTCGTCCAGGGAGGCACGCTGAGCCTGGGGACGTCGCCGCTGCTGGGTCTGGCCAACGGCGGTCTCTTCATGCATGGCGGCGACCCGCTGGTCCCGTGGCCGCTGCTGATCTTCCTGGGGGTGATCGCTGTCGGCGGCTACGCCCTGCACGCGACGGTGTTCGGTCGCTACCTCTACGCCATCGGCGGCAACCGCGAGGCGGCGGCCTACTCCGGGATCCCGGTGAAGCGGATCGAGACCACCACCTACGTCATCTCGGCCGGCCTGGCCGGGGTGGCCGGCGTCTGCTACGCGGCCTACATTGGCCAGATGTCGCAGCAGGTCGGCGTCGCCTACGAGCTCTACGCCATCGCCGCCGTGGTCCTCGGCGGCTGCTCGCTGCGCGGCGGCGAGGGGACCGTCCTCGGCATCGTGATCGGCTCGGCGATGATGAAGGTCATCGACAACGGCATCAACATGTTCCAGGTCCGCTACCAGGACGCCGACGGCGTTCCGAGGCTCTGGCGGCTCGACGCCAACTGGACGTTCATCATCGTCGGCTCGGTCATCCTGATCGCCGTGGTGCTCGACCAGGTCGTCCACGTGGTGCAGGCCAAACGCCGCCTGCGCCCGGTCGAGGCGCCGGTGGCGCCCGCGCCTTCGATTCCCGCCGTCTGAGGCTGGTCCGGAATCCGTCGGGTCGGACTTGCACGGCCGGAGTGACCCAACACAATATCATCAGCCGGCAGGAGGTCGTCGAGCTCATCGACACGGTGATGGTGGCGCCCGTGAGGTCGAGCATTCGCGGGGCACCGTCGGAGGTCGTCGTGGGAACCGTGGAGGGACTCAAGCACGAATCGGGCGTCTCCCTGGACCACGTCCAGACCGTAGAAAAACGTCGTCTTCGAAGCTGCGTGGGACGTCTCGGGCCGTCGAAGATGGCCGCGCTCTCTCGAGCCCTGGCGGTGGCGACAGGCTGCGTTTAGAGCGCGCCCGGCAGGCCGAGCTGGCCCGAAGATGCCGTCCGCGCCTCGAGCTCCAGGAGGAGGCGCTTCCTGGGCAGGCCGCCGCCGTAGCCCGTCATCGAGCCATCGGCGCCGATGACGCGGTGGCAGGGGATGATGATGGCGATCGGGTTGCGGTGGTTGGCGCCGCCGACGGCGCGCGAGGCGTCCGGCCGGCCGACCGCGCGGGCGATCTCGCCGTAGGTCGCGGTCCCTCCGAAGGGGATTCGCACCAGCGCGGCCCAGACCTTCCTTTGAAAGGCGGTCCCGGGCGGGACGAGCGGGAGATCGAAGCGCGTCCGCGCGCCGGCGAAGTACTCCTCGAGCTGCTTCATCGCCGGGCGCAGCCGGCGGTCGTCTCGCCTGCTGTCGGCGCGCATCTTCGCGGCGAGGGGATCCTGGTCGAAGTAGAGGCCGACCAGATCGTCCCCCTGGCCGACCAGGGTCAGCTGGCCAACCGGGCTCGACATGGTGCTGGAGAAGGTGCTGTTGCTCATGGCTGACTTGCTCCTGCGAGTTGGTTGCTGGAACGCGGACGAAGTTGGGCGCCTCGCGTGGCTGCCCGCTGGGTGCCGCGCTCGGTCCAAAGATGGGTGGCGCCGTAAGCCCGCCAGGGGCTCCAGCGCTGGGCGAGGGCGCGGGCCTGGCGCCCGGAGATGCCGCCGAGCGCCTGGCGCAGGACGAGATCGTCCTCGGGGAAGGCGTCGGGCCAGCCGAGACCACGCATCGCCAGGCAGTGCGCGGTCCAGGGACCCACGCCCGGCAACGCGACCAGCTGCTCGACCAGCCGCGCCGGCTCACCCACGGCGTCGAGCGAGAGCTCCCCGCGCGAGACCGCGCGGGCCAGCATGCGCAACGTCGCGGCGCGGCTGCCGGGGACACCCAGCGCCGCCAGATCGCGCGCGGTCGCGCCCGCGATGGCGTCCGCGTCGGGAAAGAGGTGCGTCAACGTCGGGGAGGGCGTGGCGATCGCCCGGCCCAGCCGGCTGGTGAGCCGCCCGGCGATGGTCCCCCCGGCCGCGACGCTCACCTGCTGTCCGAGCACCGCCCGTGCGGCCGCCTCGAACGGATCGAAGGCGCCGGCCACGCGCAGTCCCGGGCGGGCCCGCACGTGCGGGGCCAGCCGCCGATCGCGCGCGAGGTGAGCGGCGATCGCCGCGGGGCGCGCGTCGAGATCGAAGAGCCGCCGCAGCCGCGCCACCACCGACATGAGCGCTCCGGTGAGTGAGGTCGAGATCGTCGCCCGCAAGGCCGGCCGTTTGGGATCGGGAGCGGGATCGGGCGCCACCGACAGCCATCCCCGGTGCGCGCCGACGGCGGCGGTCCGCAGGTAGACGCCGTCGCGCACCAGCTCGACGCCCGGGATGGCGTGCGCGGCGAGGTAGCCCAGGATCGCGGGCCAGTCGTAAGGCGACCGGTAGGGGAGCCGCACGGTCACCGCCTCCTCGGGTGGTTCGCCGGCGCGCGATTCCCGGTCGCCACCGCTGCGCCGCATGGCAGAGGGCGGGCGGCCGTAGCGGGCCTGCACGGCAGCGTTGAAGCGCCGCACGCTGCGGAACCCGCTGGCGAAGGCGACCTCGGTCATCGGCAGCGCGGTGTCGACGATCAGCTGCCGGGCCAGCGCCAGCCGCCGCGACTCGGCCAGGGGCAGGGGCCCCACGCCGATCTCGGCCTGCATGGCCCGGCGGAGGTGTCGGCCGGAGACGCCCAGCGCGGCGGCCAGCTCCTCCACACTCGTCCCGTCGGAGAGCGCCCCGTCTTCGATCCGGCGCATCGCCGCGACGACCAGACGCGACAGCGCGTCGACCGGCGCCGCGCCGGGCGCCAGCTCGGGGCGGCAGCGGAAGCAGGAGCGGAACCCGGCCGTCTCGGCCTCGGCGGCGGTTCGAAAGAAGAGGCAGCGATCGCGCCCGGGTGTGCGTGCCGGACAAATCGGACGGCAGTAGATCCCGGTGGTCTTGACCGCGACGAAGAAGATCCCGTCGAAGCGGACGTCGCGGGCGACGATGGCCCGGTAGCAGGAATCGGGATCGAGAGGCGACACGGGTCCAACCATGCCCCGTTCGGACGAAACGCGCTGGCCGTTTTCGGACCTGGCGACAACTTCGTCTCGTCCCGCCCGCCCTGATGACCTGGGCCGGGGTTCGTCCTAACCGAGCGGCAATGCGATCGTGGTCGGAGAGGACGACTGCGGCAAGGTCCCTCTGCACGAACTGAATCGACGCGGTCGGCGACGACGCCCTCCTCAGGGCAGCCGGGTGGTCACCAGCGCCAGGGTCTGATCGCCGAGCGGCCCCGCACCCTGCTGCTTCACCAGGCCGACACCCTTGGCGTACCAGGAGATGAGCGGTGGGCGGTGCTTCTGCGCGCGCCGGAGCCGCAGGCAGGTGAAGGTCCCGGCCGGCACCGACACCTGGTCGGTGAGGGACTCAACCTCCCATTTGGCCTCGGCCCGCTTGCTCTTCGGGTGGCCCTTGGCGTTCGGGGTGGTGTTGATGAACGCCTCCGGCCATTTGACGCCGACGGCGAGCCGTTCGGACCGCTCGTCGACCACGGTGATCGGCGGGTCGTACGACCTCTCGTCGAGCAGGTTGCCAGCGCGGTCGTCGATCTCCTCCTGCTCGAGCGCCACGCGCTTCGCCTCGCGCCCCTCCCAGCTCCAGATCGTTCCATCGAGGAGCTCCTCGCGGATCCGGTACTCGGCCACCGCGCCGTTCGACCCGGCGTAGTCGACGCCGTCGACGCTGACGACGCCCTCTCCCCGGCGGCCGTCGTCGCGGGTGATCGCGTAGCGCCAGACCGCCCCGACCTCGAGCGGCAGGTAGCTGGCCGCCAGGGCGGCCCCTTCGTGGCCCTGGGCGACGGAGCTGCAGCCAGACGATCCCAGGATGCCGAGGCCGGCGAGGGCACAAAGCCCGACGACCATCCCGCCCGCCCTTCCACCCGTCGTTCCACCCATTTTGGCCCGAACCACAGACCACACGACTCTTCACAATAGTCACGGATCGGCGGACCGGGAGCGTGCTCGATCGGGGCCGCCGTTGAAGGTCATCCGCAGCGCTGGACGTGGCCCGACTCGATCGGGTATCAAAGGAGGGCTTGAAGAAAGCACGCGTGCTCGTTCTCTTCGACACGGACGGCGAGCCGCCCGCGTCGCAGGATTACAAAAAGCAGGTCGAGTCGACCGACGAGGCGGAGTTCGACGTGGCCCGCGCCCTCATCTCGAAGGGGCACGAGGTCCGGCTGTTCGGTTTTCGCGACAACCTCGATCAGCTGGTGGCCGGCCTGCGCGCCGAGCCGGTCGACGTCGTCTTCAACCTGGTCGAGCGGTTCCGCGGCCAGTCGGGGCTCGACTACACGGTGGCCGCCGTGCTGGAGATGCTGGGCCTGCCGTACACCGGGGCGTCGACCGAAGGGCTGATGCTGGCGCGCGACAAGGCGCTCACCAAGAAGGTGTTCGCTTACCAGGGGATCCGGATCCCGCACTTCATGGTCTGCAAGCAGAGGACGCCGATGCAGCGGCCGAGCGACCTGCGCTTCCCGCTGATCGTCAAGCCGCTGGACGAGGACGCCTCGGTCGGCATCGCGCAGGCCTCGGTGGTGCGCGACGACGACGCGCTCAAGGAGCGGGTCAACTTCATTCACAAGCAATTCAAGACCGCCGCCATCGTCGAGGAGTTCATTGCCGGCCGCGAGCTCTACATCGGCGTGTGGGGGAACGATTCGCCGGTGGCGTTGCCGCCGATCGAGATGGTCTTCGGCAGCGAGACGACGGCCGAGAACCGGATCGCCACCTTCAAGGCCAAGTGGAGCGTTCGCTACCGTGAGGGGCGGGGGATTCAGAACGAGATCGCCCAGAACCTCTCCGCCGAGGTGCGGCAACGATTGGCCGAGGTGGCGTTGCGCGCCTACGAGGCCGCCGGGTTGCGTGACTACGGCCGCATCGACGTCCGGCTGGCCCACGACGACGCCATCTACATCGTCGAGGCGAATCCCAATCCCTACCTGGCCGATGGCGAGGATCTCGCCTGGGCGGCCGAGGAGGGCGGGAACCTCTATCCCGATTTCATCGAAAAGATCGCCGAGATGGCGATTATCCGCGGCGTCTCGCGCGGTTGATTGCAGAGCGCGATCTTTCGCCGCTGTGTATGATCGGGCGCAGGTCGGCCAGCGCGTGGAACGGCCGTTCGCTCGTAGCGGGATCCTCGCTCACGGCTTCGCGCAAAAGGGGTTCGCTTGCGGGTGCATCAACTCAGCTTCGTTCTCGCCGTTTCGCTCTGCCTCGGCGCCGGCTGCTCGTCCGGCGGCGGTTCCCCCAGCTGGATCACGCACGACATCCGCGTCGACACCGTGGGCTACACCACCGGGCACACCAAGGTGGCCACCGTGGTCCTGCCGGCCGGCATGACGACCGTCTCCGATGACCTGGCGGAGGTCTTCGACCTGAACGGAGATCTCCAGTGGGGCTGCCAGCTGACCGGCCCCTTCACCGACCCGGCGCTGAACGTGACGTACTACTTCGCCGACTTCTCGGCGTTCGACGATCCTGGAACGTTCTATGTGAAGGTGAAGTCGCTCGCCACCGACGCCACCGACGAGACGGCGCAGTCGGCGCCGTTTCAGATCGGGCCCGGCGTCCTGGCCGGCGCGCTCACCAGCGCGATGACCGGGCTCTACGGCCAGCGCTGCGGCACGGCGGTGAAGATCACCATGGGCGACGACACCTGGCAGCACGGCGCCTGCCACCAGCACGACGCCGATTCGCTCAAGTACCTCTCCGGCAGCGACGCGCCGTTCCCCAGCGTGGGCGGCTGGCACGACGCGGGCGACTACGGCAAGTACGTGAACAACGGCGCCTTCAGCGTGGGGATGCTGCTGGCGGCCTGGGAGCATTTCCAGCCGACGCTGGCGGCGCTGGCGCTGCCGATCCCCGAGCACGGCCAGACCGCCGACGGCGGCTCGGGGCCGCTGCCCGACTTCCTCTGGGAGGTGAAGTGGGAGCTCGACTGGCTGCTCTCCGCGCAGAACGCCAGCGGCGGCAGCGGCGGTCTCCCCGACAAGCTGACGGCGCTCGATTTCGAGGCCTACGGGACGATGCCCGACGACGACCACCAGAAGCGCTACTTCTCCGGCCTCGGGACGGCGATGACCGCCGACGTGGTGGCGGTGATGGCCAAGGCGGCGCGCCTCTACCAGGACGACGCGCCCGCGGACGCCGCCAAGTACCTGGCCGCGGCCCAGCTCGGCTACGCGTACCTGAGCGCCAACGCCGGTCCGGCCGTCGCCGCCAACGACGACCCCACCTCGGCCAGCAATGTCTTCTCGACGGGCCACTACTTCGAGACCGATCCGGACAACCGCCTCTGGGCGGCGGCCGAGCTGTGGGAGACGACCGGCGATCCGGCGGTGCTGGCCGACTTCGAGGCGCGCGCGGCGGGGCAGACGGTGGCCGCCGACTTCGACTGGTCGAACGTCGCGAACCTCGGCATCTACACCTATCTGCTGTCTCAGCGGCCGGACGCGGCGTCACGCGACGCGACGCTGGTGGCCACGCTCTCCGCCAGCCTGCTGACCGCGGCCGATTCGCTGGTGACGACCGCCGGGACGCACGCCTTCGGCCGGGCGATCGGGGACAACTTCTACTGGGGATCGAACGGCTCGGTGGCGCGCACGGCGATCTTGCTCTGGGTCGCCAACCTGCTGGCCCCCGATCCGAAGTACCTGAACACCATCCAGATGCAGGTCGACTTCCTGCTGGGGCGGAACTCCTACGATCGCTCTCAGGTGACGATGGTCGGCTACCACCCGCCCACCGCGCCCCACCACGGGCCCTCGAGCGGCGACGGGATCTCCGACCCCTGGCCCGGCCTCCTGGTGGGCGGCGCCAACAGCACCTCGAAGAACGTCGCGCCGTCGGACACCAACTGGATCGACGTCGCCGGCGCCTACGAAGTCAACGAGATCGCCATCAACTGGATCACACCCTTCGTCTACGCCACCGCCGCGCTCACCCCGCCGCCGGCCATGTAGATTCCGGGAGTGCGGTAGAGTGCGGGCTTACCAACGGAGAACATCATGCATATGACGAAATCGTCCATTGTTCGCGCCTGCGGGGCGGTGGCTGCGCTCTTTCTGCTCGGTTGCGGGAGCAGCTCGATCGCCGGCGATCCGGCGGCGGCGTTCGCGGGCAACTGGACCTTCGGCTCCGGCTCGATCGACGCGACTTGCAACATCAGCATCCCGTCTTTCGCTCTGACGGGCGACACGCTGACCGTCACCAGGGTCGATCCCACGCACGTGGCCACGAATCTTCAGGGAAACGGCCTCACGTGCGACGTCAACTTCACGGTCACCGGTACGACCGCGACCGCGTCGACCGGACAGACCTGCACGGTCATGACCACGGTTTCTGGGGCTTCGGTGACCGCACTCATCACAGTCAGCAGCTGGTCGCTGACCGTTTCCGGCGACATGCTCACCAACTCGATGTCAGGGACAGCGACCGCGGCAGGTGGGCTGGTCAGTTGCACCTCGGTGACCGCCGACGGGGCGGCGACCCGCGCCTCCGACGCCGGCACCGGCGGGTAGAGCGCGTGGACGGAGCCGGGCTTTGCCCGGCGGAGTCCTTAGCGGGAGGGCTTGGGAACCCTTTGAGGGTTCCCATTTGGCTAGTAGATCTGGATCTCGGGGCGCAGCACCGTGCTGAGGAGGGCCGCCCGGCTCTCCTGCGGCAGAGGCGTCAGGTCACGCAGGAGCTCGTCCAGCGCGGTCGTGTCGGTCTCGTCGAAGAGGACCGCGAACCCCTTGTAGGCGAGCGTGCGGACCACCCGTCCCGAGGCCTGGCAGGTCTTGCCGCCGGTCGCCGAGAGGACGACCGAGATCCGCTTGTCGATCGCCATCTCGAGGTTCGACTTGAAGAAGCAGCCGCCGCGCGAGATGTCCTGCAGCTCGGCCTCCACCTGGCCGTTCCGCGACTGACCCCCGAACTGACTGCCAAGGAAGAGCAGGGTCACCGGAAGCCCCAACCCGAGCCGGGGATACTGCCGCTGCTCCGACCGCCCCATCCATGGCAGCATGCCACAAACGGGGGGGCGTGGTATCACTCCGCGCGTCATGGCCGCTGCAGTTGAGGGCGTAGCTCGAAGTCGTTCCGGCTTCGTTCCCGTCTCGCCCGATCTGGTCCCGCGTTCGCTGTTCGCGCGGCGCAAGCACTGGGCCGAGCGGTTCGGCACCGCGCCCGTCCTTCCGACGACGCGCGAGGAGATGGACGCGCTCGGCTGGGACAGCTGCGACGTGGTCCTGGTGACCGGCGACGCCTACGTCGATCACCCGAGCTTCGGCATGGCGCTGGTGGGGCGGCTGCTCGAGGCGCACGGGTTCCGGGTCGGCATCCTGTCGCAGCCTGACTGGCGCAGCGCGGAGCCGTTCGCAGCGCTGGGGCGCCCCACCGTCATGTGGGGCGTCACCGCCGGCAACATGGACTCGATGGTCAACCGCTACACCGCCGACCGGCGGCTGCGGCACGACGACGCCTACACGCCGGGCGGCGAGGGGGGGCGCCGGCCCGATCGCGCCGTGGTCGTTTACGCGCAGCGCTGCCGGGAGGCGTTCCCCGACGTCCCCATCGTCCTCGGCGGCATCGAGGCCAGCCTGCGGCGGATCGCGCACTACGATTACTGGTCGGACAAGGTCCGGCGCTCGGTGCTGCTGGACGCCAAGGCCGACCTCCTGGTCTACGGCAACGGCGAGCGGGCCATCGTGGAGATCGCGCACCGCCTGGCCGCCGGGGAGGCCGCCGACGAGATCCGCGACCTGCGCGGCACGGCGTTCTCGCGCCCGACCGGCCCGCCCCCCGAGGGCTGGACCGAGATCGACTCGCGCGACGTCGACACACCGGGCGCGCCGGCGCCGCGGATCGACCCCTACGCCGACACCACGGCGGGGGCTGCGTGCGAGCCAGCCGCTGCTTCGGTCGAGCCGTCGGCCGCGACGGCGGCGCCCCCGTTGGTGCCGGCGGCGGCGCTGCTGGGGCGCGCCCGCAAGGCCGATCGCGCCCACACGGTCGTTCGCCTGCCCGACGTCGACGCGGTCACGTCCGACCCCATCCTCTACGCGCACGCCTCGCGGCTCCTGCACGTCGAGTCCAACCCGGGGAACGCGCGGGCGCTGGTGCAGCGCCACGGCGATCGCGACGTCTGGCTGAACCCGCCGCCGCTGCCGCTGTCGACGCCGGAGATGGACCGGCTCTACGAGTTCCCGTACACGCGCCGCCCGCACCCTTCCTACGGCGACGCCAAGATCCCCGCCTACGACATGATCCGTTTCTCGGTCACCATCATGCGGGGCTGCTTCGGCGGCTGCACCTTCTGCTCCATCACCGAGCACGAGGGGCGGGTGATCCAGAACCGCTCGGAGACCTCGGTCCTGCGCGAGATCGGCGCCGTGCGCGACACGGTCCCGGGGTTCACGGGCGTCATCTCAGACATCGGCGGTCCGACCGCCAACATGTATCGCCTGGCGTGCAAGAGCCCCGAGATCGAGTCGGCCTGCCGGCTCCCGTCCTGCGTCTATCCGACCATCTGCCCCAACTTGGGCACCGATCACACGCCGCTCATCAACCTGTACCGGAAGGTGCGCGCCGTGCCGGGGGTGAAGAAGGTGCTGGTGGCCTCCGGCGTCCGCTACGACCTGGCGGCGACGTCACCCGAGTACGTCCGGGAGCTGGCCACCCACCACGTGGGCGGCTACCTGAAGATCGCGCCTGAGCACACCGAGGACGGGCCGCTCTCCAAGATGCTCAAGCCCGGGATCGCCAGCTTCGAGAAGTTCAAGCGTCTGTTTAACGAAGCCTCGGAAAAGGCCGGCAAGAAACAGTATCTGATCCCGTACTTCATCGCCTCTCACCCGGGGACCACCGACCGGGACATGCTGGCGCTGGCGCTCTGGCTGAAGAAGAACCGCTACCGCGCGGACCAGGTCCAGACGTTCCTGCCGTCGCCGATGGCGACCGCGACCACGATGTATCACACGGGGCAGAACCCGCTCTCCAGGCTGCGGCGCCGCGGTGGCGAAACGGTCCCCATTCCCAAGGGCATCAAGGTCCGCCGGCTGCACAAGGCGTTCCTGCGCTACCACGATCCCGCTGGGTGGCCGCTGCTCCGTCAGGCATTGCGCCAGATGGGCCGCGCCGACCTGATCGGCAATGGCCCGCACCAGCTGGTGCCGCTGCGCCAGCCGGTCAAGGGTGAGGCACCCAAGGCCGACCGCAAGGCGCGTCCGTTCCGGACGCAGCACACGCGCTAGCGGCGGTTCTCAGCCCGCGCTCAGGCTGACTTGCCAGCGGGCGATCTCGGGGGCGACGGCGGCGGCCTCTTCGGCGTCCGCGGCCACCAGCGCCTCGATGCGCGCCAGGATCAGGCGGGCTGCGGCGTCGGCCCCGGCGGGCCGCTCGACGACCAGGCGGCGAAGCTCATGACGAAGGCGAACCAACTCGCGCGCGGCAGCGTAATCCATCAGCGTGCCCTCCTCGTGTTTCCACGGTAGGGGCCGGCGCGGCGCCGTCAAATTTTCCGATCGATCAACTCCCGCGACGAGCTCCGCCGGGCGAAGCCCGGCTTCGTTCACGCGACGAACACGGCCACCGCGTCGGCTTCGGGCGCCAGGAGCTCGGGGTGGTAGCTGCAGCGGGCGAGGGTGAGGGTCGCCATGCCACCCGCGCGGTCCGCCGGGTCGGCGATGTGGGCATCGAGCGCCATCGGCAGGCCGCCGGGATCCTTCCAGGCGTCGGGCGCCGCCTCGAGCTCGATCCAGATCCGCCGTGGTCCGCCCGCCGCCTCCGCCTCCACCCAGTCGGTCATCCCCTTGATGTAGCGGGCCTTCGGTTCATCAGCCAGGTAGTCGCGGACGACGGTCTGGTAGGCGAGCAACACGGTCTCGGGCGCGGCCGCCTGGGCAAGCCGCTCGAGGCGCGCAGGGACGTCCACCAGGTCAGCGATCTCCAGCCGCGGTGGCGTCGGCCCTGAGGCTGCAGCGCGGAAGGCCTCCACCGCGGCGCCCAGGCGCTCGAGGCGCGCGTTTTCGCCGGGCCAGATGCAGGCGCGCAGCCAGTTCATGTCGTCGGCGCGGCCGACGTCGAGCGGCTGAACGTCGAAGCCGTGGCGCGCCACGATGTTCGCCCCTGCCGCGACGGGAATGGGCGCGCCCGCCGGATCGCGCCAGGGCGCCGGCAGGCCCCCGGCGCAGAGGTTGAGCCCGGCGCTGCACCCCACGTCGAAGAGCGCCAGCGGACGCTTGCCGTCCGCGCACCCCGCCAGCGCCGCCGGCCAGAGCCAGGCCACGGCGCGCGAGGTCTCGTTGGTTTGAACCCGCCGGGTGGCCAGCTCGGCGTAGAGGCGCGGCGGCGCGTCGGCCAGCGCCGTCGCCAGCGCCTCCCGCGTGGCCGCCTCCGGACGGACGTCGGTCGCGCCGACCGCCTCGTAGAGCGGGTGGCGCGGGCCGGCCCGCAGCGCCTCCGCCCGCAGGGCCGCCATCAGCAGCAGCGGCCGATCATAGCCGGCGGAGAGGCGCCGCTCCCGCCAGGCGGCCTCGACCCGCGCGCGGGCCGCCTCTTCCAGGCTGCCGACGGGCTGGTCGAAGAGCTCCCCGGCGGCGGCCAGCAGGCGATCGTAGACCGGGGAACGGGCGCCGACGGCCGCCCGCCAGGCGTCCGCATCCTCGTGGAAGGCGTCGAGTCCCCGTCGCATCGCCGGGGACTATATAGCTCGGAACCCTCGAAGGGTTCCGAACCTCCCGCGATGGGCTCCGATGGGCGAAGCCCATCTGCGCCCGACGCGCATGCGCCCTTGGGTCGACCGCGCAGGTCGGGCCAAAAAGCGCTAGATTCCCTGGCCCTCCATGCTGCACCCCACCGACGACCTTCGCATCGCCCGGATCCGACCCCTGATCCCACCCGAGATCCTGATGGAGAACCTGCCGCTGACCGAGCGGGCCTCCACCACCGTGGTGGAGAGCCGCGAGGCCGCCGCGCGCATCCTGCGCGGCGACGACGACCGCCTGGTGGTCGTGGTTGGTCCCTGCTCGATCCACGACGTGACCGCGGCGCGCGAGTACGCCCGCGGGCTGCAGGCGGTCGCGGCCGAGCTGCGCGACGCGCTCTTCATCGTCATGCGGGTCTACTTCGAAAAGCCGCGCACGACGGTCGGCTGGAAGGGGCTCATCAACGACCCGAACCTCGACGGCACCTTCAAGGTCAACGAGGGGCTGGCGATCGCGCGCGGCCTGCTGCTCGACCTGGCCGAGATGGGGATGCCGGCCGGCTGCGAGTTCCTCGACATGATCACGCCGCAGTACATCGCCGATCTGGTCAGCTGGGGAGCGATCGGCGCGCGCACCACCGAGAGCCAGATGCACCGCGAGCTGGCCTCGGGGCTGTCGATGCCGGTCGGTTTCAAGAACGGCACCGACGGCAACACCCAGATCGCCATCGACGCCATCCAGGCGGCCGGCAACCCGCACCATTTCCTGTCGGTCACCAAGCAGGGGCTGGCGGCGATCGTCGCCACGCGCGGCAACCCCGACTGCCACCTCATCCTGCGCGGCGCCAACGGCGCCCCGAACTACGACGCCGCGGCGGTCGCGCACGCCGTTGCCTCGCTGGAGAAGGCCAAGCTGCGGCCGCGGTTGATGGTCGACTGCAGCCACGGCAACAGCCGCAAGGATCCGCAGCGCCAGCCGGCCGTGGCGCACGATCTGGCCGCCCAGATCCGCGTCGACGGGCGCGCGCTCGGCGGCGTGATGATCGAGAGCCACCTCGTCGGCGGTCGCCAGGATCCGAAGCCGGGGCAGCCGCTCACCTACGGGCAGAGCATCACCGACGCCTGCCTCGGCTGGAACGAGACGGTGCCGGTGCTGCGCGAGCTGGCCGACGCCATTCGCGCCAGGCGCATACGGTAACAGCGACGGTGAACGTTTCGATCTCGTCGACGAGATCGACGCATGAAAAATTGCGTTTCGATCCCGGCGTGGTTCGATGGACGCGAGGGATCACGATGGACATCAGGACGATTTACCTGCCGTCGGGGGGACTGGCGGAGACGCACGGAAACCTGGTTCGCCTGACGACGCCGTCCGACGGGGCACTGGCGGCGCTCCGACAGATCCGCAGCGCGATTCAGGCGGCGACGGTGGCCGAGGCTGAAGCGGCGATCGGGCGGCGGTTGGTCCCGGGGCTCTGGTGGCTGACCACCGGCGGCGCCAAGACCACGGCGGTTCCGGCCGTCGAGGCATGACCGGCGCCCGACCGCGCGCCGGGATATTCTGAGGTCGATGACCTCGACGGCCCGTCTGCAGCGGCGCCCGCGACCGCGACGCTGCTGGTGAGCTGCCGCGATCGCACCGGCCTGGTGGCGGCGCTGTCGGAGTTCGTGTTCAAGCACGGCGGCAACATCCTCGACGCCGATCAGCACGCCGAGGTGGAGACCGGCCTCTTCTTCATGCGCCTGCGCTGGGATCTCGCGGCGTTCCAGCTGTCGCGCGCGGAGATCGACACGGCGCTGCGGGCGCTGGCGGCGCGGTTCGATCTCGAATGGGAGCTGACCTACTCCGACGTCCGCCCGAGGGTGGCGGTGTTTGCCAGCAAGGCGCCGCACTGCCTCTACGATCTGTTGCTGGCCCACCAGCTGGGGGAGCTGCGGGGCGATCTGGTGCTGGTGATCTCCAACCACCAGCTGCTCCAGCCGGTCGCGGGCCACTTCGGCGTTCGCTTCGCGCACGTGCCGGTCGACCCAGGCGACAGGGGGGCCGCCGAGGCCGGCGCAGGAGAGGCTGCTGGCGGAGAGGGGCGTCGATCTGGTGGTGCTCGCGCGCTACATGCAGATCCTCTCGCCCAGCTTCGTCGCCCGCTGGCCCTCGCGGATCATCAACATCCACCACTCGTTCCTGCCGGCCTTCGTCGGCGCCAAGCCGTACCACCAGGCCAAGGCGCGCGGCGTGAAGGTGATCGGCGCGACCGCGCACTACGTCACCAGCGAGCTCGATCAGGGGCCGATCATCGAGCAGGACGTCTCCCGCATCAGCCACCGCGACGACGTCGACGAGCTCCTGCGCAAGGGAGCCGAGCTCGAACGCCGCGTCCTCACCCACGCGGTCCGCATGCACCTCGAACGCCGCGTGCTGGTCTCGGGCAACCGGACGATTGTCTTCGGCTGACCCGCTCCTTCGGGTTGACGACTCTCAGCCGCTGAACGCGCTCGCCGGCAGCCAGCGGATGTCGCCGAAGCCGGCGATGAAGCGGGCTTCCTCGATGTCGAAGCGCCAGAAGGAAAAGTCGTGGAGCGCGACCGTGTCGACGGTCCGGGGCCAGCGGGCGAGATAGCGGACACGGGCGTCGGCTTCGTCATCGGCGCCCACAGGGGACGCGCGTCCCATGAGGGAGAGCCGCGCGCCCGCCTGCGGATCGGCGACGGCGGTGTGGTCGCCCACGAAGAGGCCGGCCCGCGGGTCGGCGCGGAGGTTGTGGGTGTGCGCGGCGAGGCCCGAGAGCAGCAAGAGGGGCGCGCCCCCGGCCGACAGCGCGTAAGGCGTGAGGGAGCCGTAGGGCGTCCCGGCGCGACGAACCGAGATCGTCGACAACAGGCCCACCGACTCGGTGGCCAGCAGGGCACGGGCGGCCGCGGCGGCCTTTTCGATTTTCTCCTCGGCCAAGGACCTAGTTTAGCGTCGAGCGGGGGGATCGAGATAAAACTCGACCATGGAAGTCATCGTGGTCGCGACCGCCGAGGCCGCCTGCCTGCGCGCGGCGCGGATCGTCGGGCGTCTCCTGCGCGCCAAACCCGACGCGGCGCTGGCCCTCCCGACCGGGAGCACGCCGCGCGCGATCTACGCGGAGCTGGTGCGCCAGCACCGCGACGAGGGGCTCTCCTTCGCGCGCGTCACGGCCTTCAACCTCGACGAGTACGTCGGGATCAGGCCCGATCACCCCGGCAGCTTTCGGCGGGCGATGCACGACACGCTCTATCGATACGTCGATCTGCCGCCCGAGCGTGCGCACGCGCCCGACGGGCAGGCGGCCGACCTCGCCGCGGCCTGCGCGCGCTACGAGGCGGCGATCGCGGCGGCGGGCGGCCTGGAGCTCGCGCTGCTCGGCCTGGGGACCGACGGACACATCGCCTTCAACGAGCCGACGTCGTCGTTCGGCTCACGCACGCGCCTCAAGACCCTCACGGACGAAACACGGGCGGCCAATCAATCGGCCTTTGCGGCCTTCGGCGCCGAGCCGGTTCCCCATCATGCGCTCACCGTCGGCATCGCCACGATTCTCTCGGCGCGGCGTTGCCTGCTGGTGGCGTTCGGCGCCGCCAAGGCGGCGGCGGTGGCCAAGATGGTGGAAGGGCCGCTGGCCGCGCTGGTCCCCGCCTCTGCGCTCCAGTTGCACCCGCACGCCACCGTGATCGTGGACGAGGCGGCCGCCGAGGGGCTCGCGCTGCGCAGCTACTACGACGCCGTCGCGGCCGCCAAGCCGGCCTGGCAACGCGAAGACTGACCGAGACCGGCGAGGTCTGCTTGACAGGCTTTGCGGCGGGTGGTTGAAGCGGGATCGAAGTCTGAAAATTGAATAAGCGCCTTCGGTGCCCATCCGGGCATAAAAGGGAAGCCGGTTGAAGTCCGGCGCGGTCCCGCCACTGTAAGTGGAGGCCGCCCTCGCGAACCCACTCGACCAGGTCGGGGAAGGGGAGGGCAGCCGCGAAGCACGAAGTCTTTTCGCGCTCGCGCTCCACGAGTCAGGAGACCTACCGAAGGCCGACGCTTTTTTCTCCGCGCGGACGGAGGGTGGTCGTCGGTCTCGTCGTTCGAGGCCGACCCCCGTCCCCTCGTTTGTGCAGAGCGAGGGGATTTTCCATGCCGTCCGACACGGCGCCCGCGGCGGGGACCGAGACCGGCCGGGCGCCCGCCACCACCGCCGAGATCGAGAGCGCCCGCCGCCGCGCCGCCCGCGCGCGCCTGGCGGTCGGACTCGGGCTGGCTGTGGTGGTCGCCGGCGCGGTGGTGGTCGCGCTGCTGGTGGGGCCGACGCGGCTGTCGGTCGGGGAGGTCGTGGGGGCGCTCGGGCGGCGGCTCGCCGGGCGCCAGGCGGCCTCCTGGAGGGACACCGTCGTCGTCTCGGTCCGGTTGCCGCGCGCGCTGGTGGCGCTGCTGGTCGGCGGCGGGTTCGCGGTGGCCGGCGCGGCGCTGCAGGGGCTCTTTCGCAATCCCCTGGCCGATCCGGGCGTCCTCGGCGTGTCGTCGGGCGCCTCGCTGGGCGCGGTGGTGGCGATCTCGGCGGGGATCGCCGGCCGCGCGATCTGGACGTTGCCGCTGGCGGCCTTCGTGGGCGCCGCCGCCGACGTGCTGCTGGTCTTCGCCATCGCGGCGCGGCGCGGGCGGGGGCGGCTCTTCTCGGGGACGTTGCTGCTGGTCGGCGTGGCGGTCGGCGCGCTCAATGTGTCGCTCACCACCTTCGTGCTGTCGGCGGCGCTGGCGCGCTACGACGCCGGTCGGCAGATCGTCTACTGGCTCTTGGGCGCGCTCGAGGCGCGCACCTGGGATCACGTCCTCCTGGGTGCGCCGGCCGTGCTGGTCGGCGTGGCGATCATCGGCGCCCACGCCCGCGCGCTCGACGCGCTCTTGCTGGGCGAGCTGGGGGCCGCCTCGGTGGGCGTCGACGTGGCGCGGGTGCGGCTGCGCGTCGTGCTGGCGAGCGCGCTGGTGGTCGGCGCGTCGGTGGCGGTCGCCGGGCCGATCGGGTTCGTCGGGCTGCTGGTGCCGCACCTGATCCGGCTGGTGGTGGGGTCGGCGCATCGCGCGCTCGTGCCGCTCAGCTTTCTGGGCGGCGGCCTGTTCTTGCTGATCGCCGACGTGGTGGCGCGGACCCTGCCTGCGCGGGAGATCCCGGTCGGTGTCGTCACCGCCGCGATCGGGGCGCCGGCGTTCCTGATCCTTCTGCTGCGGCGGCGGACGGTGGGGGCGGTGTCGTGACCGTGGTGGCCACCGCGCTGGTCGAGGCCGAAGCGGTCGGCTTCGCCTATGGCCGACAGGCGATCTTCGAAGAGGTCGCGCTGGCGGTTCGCCCTGGCGAGCTGGTGGCGCTGTGTGGCCCGAACGGCGCGGGGAAATCGACGCTGCTGCGCCTCTTGCTGGGGCTGCACGCGCCGTCGGCGGGGCAGGTGCGCCTCGGTGGCGAGCCGGTGGCCGGGCTGTCGCGCCGGCAGATCGCGCGCCGGGCGGCGCTGCTGCCGCAGGACGCGCCGG
The DNA here is from genome assembly GCA_963847705.1 of uncultured Pseudomonadota bacterium. Lineage (GTDB taxonomy): Bacteria > Myxococcota_A > Polyangia > Fen-1088 > Fen-1088 > JADGRB01. Next base: position 608,502 of record CAWKBC010000027.1, read on the forward strand.
TCGACCTGCCGCTCACCGTGCGTGAGGCGGTGGCGCTCGGCCGGCTGCCCCACCTCGAGCGCTTTCAGCCCGAGGGGGCGGCCGACGCCGAGGCGGTGGAGCGGGCGCTGGAGGCGACCGACACCGCGGCGCTCGCGGCGCGGCCGGTCGCCGAGCTCTCCGGCGGCGAGCGGCAGCGCGTGCACCTGGCACGGGCTCTGGCACAAGAGGCGCCGCTGCTGCTGCTCGACGAGCCGATCGCCGGTCTCGATCTCGCCCACCAGCTGCAGGCGCTCGATCTGCTGCGTGCCATCGTCGACGCCGGGCGCGGCGCGCTGGTGGCGCTGCACGACCTCTCGCTGGCCGCGCGTCGCTGCGATCGCATGATCCTGCTGGCCGGTGGAAGGATCCGCGCCGACGACGCACCCGCCGTGGTGCTGACGCCCGGGACGCTGGCCGAAGTCTTCGGCGTCCGGGCGGAGGTCCGGCTCGACGATGAGGGTCGCCCCTTCGTTTTGCCGCGCGAGCCACTCCGGGGCGCTCGGCCCGGGGACCGGGCCAGGTGAGGCGCCTTCCTCGCGCGCCCACCCAGGCCACCGCGCTGGTGGCGCTGGTCCTGGCCGCGGCGCCAGCGCGCGCTCAAGAGCCGCCGTCGCCACGACCCCGGGACAGCACGACCGTCACCGCGCCGCTGACGGCGCCGGCGACGCCCCGCGAGGACACCTCGGCGGCCGCATCGGTGGTCCTTCCCTCCGAGAGCCCGCGCGCGTACGACAATCTGGGGACGCTCCTGCTGGAGGTGCCGGGCGTGGTGGTGGCGCGCACCGGCTCGACGACGGAGCTGGCCAGCCTGGCCCTGCGCGGCTCGAACCCGGACGAGGTCCTGATCTACGTGGATGGTGTGCCGCTCAACATCGCGGAGGGCGGGGGTGTCGACATCTCGACCCTGCCTCTGGGCGACGTCGAGCGGGTCGAGGTCTACCGGGGAACGACGCCGCTGGCCTTCGGCGAGGCGGCCCTGGGCGGCGTCGTGTCGATCACCACCCGCACCCCGGGAGTGCCGCGCCTCCAGGCGCGTGCCGCCGTCGGCTCGTTCGGGACGAGCTTCGGCGACCTCTCGGCAGGGGGCCGCGTTGGCCGCCTGCGGTTCTATCTGGGCGCGCATGTCTATTCGTCGGAGGGCGACTACCCGTTCGTTTACGCGCCGCGGCCGGCCTTCCCCGCCGACGAGGTGCGCGCCCTTCGTCAGAACAACGACGCGCTGGAGGGGAACGGCGTGTTGCGCTTGGCCCTCACTTTGAAGGGGCGCCGAACCTTGAGCTTGGGGCTGATCGGCTTCGGGCGGGACCAGGGGCTGCCGGGGCTCCTCACCCCGGTGAACGCGTCCACCACGGCGCGGTTTCACAGCGGTCGTGGTCTCGGATACCTGCGCTACGAATCGCGCGACGATCTCGGTCCCGGGGGACGGCTGTCGGCGCAGGCCTTCGTCAGCGTCGAACGCGATCGGGTGATCGATCCCGCTGGCGACCTGGGGCAGGGCAACCCCCTCGTGGCGCACGAAACGACCGTCTCCGCGGGCGTGACGGCGTATGCCACGCGGCCGCTGGGCGAGTGGGGACGCGCCACCGCCATCCTCGAGGGGCGAGATGAGACCTACACGCCGGACAACGAGCTCGACCCGACGATGTCGGGCGCCCCGGCCCGGCGGCTGGTTGGAGTCGCCGGCGGGGAGCTCGACCTGCGCTGGCGCCGTCTGGACCTTCACGTCATTCCCTCGGCCCGTGTCGAGCTGATGAGCGACGTCGTCACCGGAGTGGACACCAACGGCTTCCTGGTCCCGCCCGGGCCGGCTGTCTTTCGCGCGCTTCCGATCTATCGCCTGGGGTTGGTCCGTCCGCTGAACGACAGCGCGACCTTCAAGGGGAACGTCGGCCGTTACGAACGGGCGCCGTCCTTCCTCGAGCTCTACGGCAACGGGAACGATCGTCTCCTGGGAGATCCCGGCCTGCTGCCCGAGCGGGGGACCAACGCCGATCTCGCGCTATGGCTCGACCGCGCGGGCCCAGCCGGGGCGCTGCTCAGTCGCACCACCGTCTTCGGCGCCCTGACGGACGATCTCATCTACTGGCTGCGCAGCTCGGGCGGTCCTTCGCGCGCCGAGAACCTGACCAGGGCGCGCATCTACGGCCTCGAGCAGGAGCTGCGCGCCACGCTCGGTCGCCACCTGCGCTTCGTCGGGCAGGGGACGATCACGGTGGCGGAAGACCAGAGCGACCTGGCCGCCTCGCACGGCAAGCAGATCGCCTACTACCCGCGCTATCTGGCCTACGGCCGCCCCGAGTTGACGCAGGTCCCGCTTCCTGCGGGCCTCGACCTCGGCGCCTATGTCGACGCGGCGCTGTTCGCCGGCGCTTACGCCGATTCCGACAACGTGAGACCCGTTCCGGCGCAACTGTTGCTCGGGGCAGGGCTCAGCCTGCTGTGGCCGCGCGGCCGCCTCCGGGCCACGCTCAGCGCGCTCAACCTGGGCGACCTGCAGACCACCTGGGTCGTCGGCGGCTGGCCGCTTCCAGGGCGCACGCTGTTCTTGGCGCTCGCCTACGACGGGGCGGCGCCCGGCGAGCTCGGCGCTCAATCCCTGTCGCTGGGGAATCCGTAGGAGGACGAGATGCGAGGTTCATGCTGGCTTGGTTTCACCATTCTGGCCACCCTGCTGGCCGGCCTGACCGCGGGCTGTTCGGACGCCTCCCAGACGGGGCGGCCGCGCGTCGATGCCGCGCCTGACGCGGGCGAAGATGGGGCGGCGGGTCCGGACGGCGACGCCGGCGCGGCCGTGCTGGCGCCGCCGCCAGGCAGCGGCCTGGCGTCCGTCAACAACGACACCGGCTTTCAGGCCACCAGCGTCTCGATCCTCGATCCGAGCGGCGGCGTCCTTCGCCCCGACTGCATCGACTCGAACCCGCCGAACGGCGGCGTCATCCCGCTGATCTCCACGGACGTCGTGCTGCCGTCACAGCCACAGCGGGGAGGCAACCTCGTCCTCGTCGATCGGGGGAACGGCCTGCTGACCACCGTTGATCCCGGGACGTGCCAGGTGGTGGAGCAGATCATCGTGCCGGGGGCGGGAGGGGTGAAGACCAACCCGCACGATCTGGTGACCATCGCCGCTCACAAGGCGTACGTGACGCGCTATCAGCCGAACACCACGGCGACCGACCCCGCGCAGATGGGAAATGACGTCGCCGTGATCGACCCGACGACCGGAGCGTTCGTCTCGCGCATCGACGTCGACGCTTACGCCTCGACGGTGGCCGGAACGACCATCCTGGCGCGCCCCGATCGCGCGCTCATCGCGGGCGGGAAGATCGTCGTCTCGCTCAACGAGGTCGACGCCAGCTACAAGACCTACGGCGATGGCATGGTCATCGTGATTGATCCGGCGACCGATACCGTCGTCGCCAGCGTCACGCTGACGGGCCTCAACGACTGTGAAGGGATGGACTACGTCGCCGCAACCCAGACGCTGCTGGTGGCCTGCGGAGGGACCTACCTGGCGGCCAACCAGGCCCTGCAATCTGGAATCGCCGTCGTCGATCTGGGCGCCTCTCCGCCTTCGGTCACCAACACCATCACGGGAATGGCGTTCGGCGATGAGCCGGTCAACTTCTCCTGGGTCCTGGCGGCGCCGCCCGCGGGCGGAGGGACGCGCGCCTTCGCCGGGACCAACGATCCCAACCTGGTGGCCCCCGACGTGCTGTTCTCGTTCGACTACCTGCTCGGGACGACGACCCAGGTGACGACCTCGAGTCCGTATTCGATCGGCCCCTCGGCCGCCACGAGCTCGCTCCTGTTCGTCCCCGAGTTCCTGGGCAGCACCCCGAAGATCCAGCTCTTCGATATCACGGGCACGCCGCAGGCGACCACCGCGTTCGCGCCCGACACCGTCAACAACCTCTCGCCGGTGCAGATCGGGTGGTATTGAGCGCGTCTGCGAAGAACGCCTCGGCGACGGCCGAGCGCGGCCGGCGGTTGGCGCTCGCGGCCTGCGTCGGCGCGCCGCTGCTGGCCGCCGCCGCGCTGGCGGGGCGGCGCGTGCGCGCGTCGCTGGTCGGCGTCGGCGCGCTGGCGGACGGTCGGATCGATGCTCCGGGCGACGGCGCTTTCCCGCGGATCTTGCACGGCCCGGCCGGCGAGACCTGGACGCTCTCCCGCCCGCCGCGCCGGATCGTCTCCACCTACCTCGCCGCCGACGAGATCCTGGCGGCGCTGGTCTCTGCCGATCGCCTGGCCGCCGTCTCGACCTTCGCCGACGATCCGGCGATCTCCAGCGTGGCGGGCTTTTATCCCCGGACGCTGCCGCGCGTGCGCGGCGAGGTGGAGGCGATCCTGGCGCTGGAGCCGGATCTCATCTGCGTCGCCGGCTACTCCGACGCGGACGCGATGCGGCTGGCGGTCGGCGCGGGGCTGCCGATCCTGCGCTGGTCGCGGTTCGAGACCTTCGCCGAGGTCCTGGAGAACGTTCGAACGATCGGCGCGGCGGTGGGCGCGGACGCCCGGGCGAAGGCGGTCGCGGAGGAGGCCGAGGCCAAGCTGGCGGCGCTGGCGGTTCGCCTGGCCGGCGTGGCGCGGGTCCGCGTCCTCTACCTCGATCTCCCCAACTTCACCGCCGGGCGCGACACGTTGATCGACGAGATGCTGACCCGCGCCGGCGGCCTCAACGTCGCGGCGGCGGCCGGGATCGCCGGTGCCGGACAGATCGCCGTCGAGTCGGCGCTGGCGCTCGACGCCGAGGCGATCGTGGTGGCCACGGCGCCCGGCGGGCGGCCGCCGCTGGAGGTGCTGCGCGCGACGCCGCTCTGGCGGGAGATGCCGGCCGTGCGGGCGGGGCGCGTCTTGTCGATCCCCGCCGCGCTCCCCGGCGACGTCTCGCAGCGCGCTGCCGACGCGCCCGGCGCCATCGCCCGCCAGCTTCATCCAGAACGCTGGCCGTGAGGCGGCGGGCCGACGCCGCGCGCGGGCGGCTCAGTTGCCGGGGTCGTAGTTGAGGTTCGGCCCCAGCCAGCGCTCGACCTCGGGGACGGTCATCCCCTTGCGCACGGCGTAGTCGGCCACCTGATCGCGATCGATCTTGCCCAGCGTGAAGTAGCGGGACTCGGGGTGGGCGAAGTAGAGGCCGCTGACGCTGGAGCCCGGCCACATGGCGAACGATTCGGTCAGCAGCATGCCGGTCTGCTGCTCGACGTCGAGCAGCCGCCAGAGGGTGCCCTTCTCGGTGTGATCGGGGCAGGCGGGGTAGCCGGCCGCCGGACGGATGCCGCGGTACTCCTCCTTGATGAGCTGCTCCTTGGAGAGGTCCTCGCGGTGGCCGTAGCCCCAGACGTCGCGCACCAGCTTGTGCAGGTACTCGGCAAAGGCCTCGGCCAGCCGATCGGCCAGCGCCTCGGCCATGATGGCGTTGTAGTCGTCGTTCTGCCCGCGAAAGCGATCGCAGACCTCCTTGAGCCCGATCCCGGTGGTGACGGCGAAGCCGCCCAGGTGGTCGCGGAGCCCCGAGGCGCGCGGCGCCACGAAGTCCGCCAGGCAACGCGCCGGTTCGCCGTCGTCCTTGATGGTCTGCTGCCGCAGGAAGTGGAACCGCTCCCGGACCTCCTGGCGCCCCTCGTCGGTGTAGAGCTCGACGTCGTCCCCCACGCCGTGGGCCGGGAAGAGGCCGTACACCCCGCGCGCCGTGAGCAGCTTCTTCTCGATGATGGTGTCGAGCAGCGCGTTCCCCTCGGCGAAGATCTGGCGGGCCTGCTCGCCGTACTTCTCGTGCTCGAGGATGCGCGGGTAGACGCCCTTCAGCTCCCAGGTGTGGAAGAAGGGGGTCCAGTCGATGTACTCCCGCAGCGTTGCCAGCGAGACGTCGGGCAGCGTGCGCACGCCGGTGAGCTCGGGCGACGGCAGGTCCTCGGCGCGCCACTTGATCGGCGTGCGCTTGGCGCGGGCGGCCTCCAGGGACATCAGCTTGTGCTTCGAGGTCCCGTGGATCTTCCGCAGGTTTTCGTACTCGGCGCGGTGCTGGGCCACGAAGGCCGGCTTGCCCTCCGGGCTCAATAAGCTGGTGGTGACGGGCACGGCGCGGCTGGCGTCGACGACGTGGACCACCGGCTCGCTGTAGTGCGGGGCGATCTTGACGGCGGTGTGCGCGCGGCTGGTGGTGGCGCCCCCGATGAGCAGCGGCACCTTGAACGACTGGCGCTCCATCTCGCGCGCCACGTGGGCCATCTCGTCCAGCGACGGCGTGATGAGGCCCGACAGGCCGATGAGGTCGGCCTTCTCGGCCTTGGCGCGCTCGAGGATCTTCTCGCAGGAGACCATCACGCCCAGGTCGATGACCTGGTAGTTGTTGCAGGCGAGCACCACGCCGACGATGTTCTTGCCGATGTCGTGGACGTCCCCCTTCACCGTGGCGAGGACGATCTTCCCCTGCGTCTTGGTGGCGATCCCGGCCGCCTCGTTGGCCGCCTTCTCGGCCTCCATGAAGGGCATCAGGTAGGCGACCGCCTTCTTCATCACGCGGGCCGATTTGACCACCTGCGGGAGGAACATCTTGCCGGCGCCGAACAGATCGCCGACCACCCCCATCCCGTCCATGAGCGGCCCCTCGATGACCGACAGCGGCCGCCCGAATTTGGCGCGTGCCTCCTCGGTGTCCTCGTCGATGTAGGTGTCGATCCCCCGCACCAGCGCGTGCGACAGGCGCGCCTCGACGGTCCCCTGGCGCCAGGCGTCGTCCTTCTGCTGCTTCTGTTGCTTGTCGGCCGCGCTGCCGCCGGCCTCGGCCGCCTTGAGCCGTTCGCCGAAGTCGACCAGCCGCTCGGTGGCGTCGGGGCGCCGGTTGAGGAGCACGTCCTCCACCAGCTCGCGCAGCACGGGATCGATCTCCTCGTAGACCTCCAGCATGCCGGCGTTGACGATCCCCATGTCCATGCCGGCCTGGATGGCATGGAAGAGGAACGCCGAGTGCATCGCCTCGCGGACGCGGTTGTTGCCCCGGAAGCTGAACGAGATGTTGGAGACGCCGCCGCTCACCTTGGCGTGCGGCAGGTTCGCCTTGATCCAGCGGGTGGCGTTGATGAAGTCGACCGCGTAGTTGTTGTGCTCCTCCATCCCGGTGGCGACCGTCAGGATGTTCGGATCGAAGATGATGTCCTCGGGCGGAAAGCCGACCTCGTCGACGAGGATCCGATAGGCGCGCTGGCAGATCCGGATCTTGTCCTCGTAGGTGGCCGCCTGTCCCTGCTCGTCGAAGGCCATCACCACCACCGCGGCGCCGTACTTCAGCACCGTGTGGGCGTTCTGGCGGAACTTGTCTTCTCCCTCCTTCATGGAGATGGAGTTGACGATCCCCTTGCCCTGCAGGCACTTGATCCCCGCCTCGATCACCTCCCACTTGGAGGAGTCGACCATGAAGGGGACCTTGGCCACCTCCGGCTCGCTGCCCAGCAGGGAGAGGAAGCGGGACATGGCGGCGACGCCGTCGATCATCCCCTCGTCCATGCAGATGTCGATGATGTTGGCGCCGTTCTCCACCTGCTGCCGGGCGACGCTGACCGCCTCCTCGTACTTCCCCTCCTTGATCAGCTTGGCGAACTTGGGTGAGCCGGCGACGTTGGTCCGCTCGCCGATCATGATGTAGACACCCGGCTGCTGGGTGAAGGGCTGCGAGCCGGAGAGCCGCAGCGGACGAGGGGGCAGGGGGGCGCCGGGCGACGCGGCTGGCGAAGCGGCGACGGCCGTGGTGGAGGCGCCCGCGGGCACGGCCACGCTCACCGACGCCGCCGCCGAGGGGCGGCCCGAGCTGTCATTCAACGCCTGGGTCGGAAGCTCACGCGGTGGCTTGTCGGCCAGCGCGCGGGCGATCGCCGCGATGTGCTCGGGCGTGTTGCCGCAGCAACCGCCCGCGATGTTGAGCAACCCCGACTGCGCGAACTGGCCGAGGTAGCGGGCCATGTCGGCCGGCTCCAGATCGAAGCCGGTCGGCGACAGCGGGTTGGGCAGGCCGGCGTTGGGATAGCAGGAGACCGCCGCGGTCGACTTTTGAGAGAGCTCCGAAAGAAACGGATACATGAGGTCCGGCCCCAGGGAGCAGTTGAGGCCGACCGAGATCGGCTTGACGTGCTCGACCGCGTCCCAGAACGCCTCCACAGTCTGCGCCGAGATCATCGTCTCGCCGCCCCGACCGACGGCCGCCGAGATCATGACCGGCAGCTCGCGGTGGTCCTCGTCGAAGACCTCCTGGATGGCGACCAGCGCCGCCTTGGCGTTCAGCGAATCGAAGATGGTCTCCACCAGCAGGATGTCGACGCCGCCGGCGATGAGCGCGCGCACCTGCCGCAGGTAGGCCGCCTTGACCTGATCGAACGTCACCACCCGGAACCCCGGATCCTCCGCGTCGGGCGAGTTCGAGAGCGACACCGTCAGCGGCCCGATCGACCCGGCCACGAAGCGGCGACGTCCGTCGGTGTTGGCGACCCGATCGGCCCACTGCCGACATTGGCGCGCCGACTGCTCGTTGATCTCCCAGGCCAGGTCGTTCAGGAAAGGGGTCTCGATGATCTTCTGATAGAAGCCCGGATCCTTCCGCCCGCCGTGCTCCCGCGGATCATCGACGAAGAACTCGCTCTGCGAGATGCTGGTGGCGCCGAAGGTGTTGGTGCAGATGATGTCCGCGCCCGCCTCCAGGAACCGGCGGTGGATGTCACAGATCATCTCCGGCTGGGTGAGCGAGAAGATGTCACCGTTGTTGAGCAGATCCTTGGGGGCGTCCTTGAATCGCTCGCCGCGGACGTCCGCCTCCTTCATCCCGTAGGTGCGGATGGTGGTCCCCATCGCGCCGTCGATGATGGCGATGCGGCGTTGCAGCAGCTCGTGGAGCGGGTGGGTCATCAGCTGGGTTTCCTCGTCGTCCGGTTGCCGGGTTTGTCCGCGATGGCGCGAACGACCTGAAGGTGCGGCTTTTTGAGCTCGCGCGAGACCACCTCGGACGAGGTGACGTCGAGTCCCGCCCGGGTGAGCAGGCCCCGCACGGTGCGCGGCGAAAATCCGGGGTGGCGCTCGCCGTAGCGGGCGGTGACCTCCGACTGGCGGTGCTCGTCGAGGCAGAGGAGCACGAAGCGGCCGCCCGGTCGCAGGACACGGGCGCACTCGGAGAGGGCGCGGGCCGGATGCTCGGCGTAGGTCAACGTGTGAAACATGATGGCCGAATCGAACGAGCCGTCACGAAAGGGGAGCGCATGGACGTCGGCCACCTGGGCGCGAACGTTGCCATGTCCTTGCCGGCCGAGCCGCTCCCGCGCGGCGCCGATCAGCCGCTCGTTGGTGTCGATGCAGGTGAGCGAGCGGCAGAAGGGGACGAGGACGCTGGCGGCGGCGCCGTCGCCGGAACCGACGTCGAGCACGTCGCCGAGCTGCAGCAGCGGCGCGATCCCGGCGGTGAGCGACTGCCAGGTGCGGCCGGGCGAGTAGTCACGGTCGAGCTCGTCGACCAGGCGCTGGGGCACCTCGTCCCGGCGCTCGGCCTCCAGCTCCCGCAGGCGCTTCTGGTCCCCCTCGAGCGTCGGATCGCCCGAGCTGGCGGCCTCGTCGAGGCAGGCCCGCACCGCGGCCGGACACCCGTTGGCCGCCAGGGCATAGAACGACTGCGCCCCTTTTCGGCGGTCAACCACGAACCCCGCCTCGCGCAGACGCCCGAGGTGGGTCGAGACGCGCGACTGCGCCATGCCGGTGACGCGGACCAGATCGGTCACGCAGAGCTCCCGATCCCGCAGGAGCGCACAGAGCCGGATCCGGTTCTCGTCACCGAGCAGGGTCAGCGTGTCGACGTAGTGGGAGAGGCTCATTCAACCGGCCGGGTGTGGGAGGAGACGGTAATCCTTATATCCAGATAGATAGATACCCGAGGAAGTCGGGTCCGTCAACCGGGGGACGGACGGCCCTGGCCCATAATGGGCGGCGGGATGGAAGAGATGGAGGTCCTGTTCGTCGACGCGCACCTCGTCGTCGTCAACAAGCCGTCGGGGCTGCTGGTGCACCGAGGGTGGGCCAACGACGACGACGTGGCGATGTTTCGTGTCCGCGACCTGCTCGGCGCGCACGTCTATCCGGTCCACCGCCTCGACCGGGGCACCAGCGGCGCCCTGGTCTTCGCGCGCACGCGCGAGTCGGCGGCTTCCCTCAGCGCGCGCTTCGAGTCGCGGCAGGTCGACAAGCGCTACCTGGCGCTGGTGCGGGGCGAGCCCGCTGCCTCCGGCACCATCGACCACCCGATCCCCAGGAGCGTCGACGAGAGCGCCGGCGCCCCCCGCGTCCCCGCGGTGACGCACTACCAGCTGGTCGCCCGCTCGACCGTCGACCGCTGCTCGCTGGTGCTGGCGATCCCGGAGACCGGGCGCGTCCATCAGGTGCGGCGGCACCTGCGCCACCTCGGCCACCCGCTGGTGGGCGACGTCAACTACGGCCGCGGCGAGATCAACCGCCGCTACCGCGCCGAGTACGGCCTCCACCGGTTGGCGCTCCACGCGCTGGACCTCGCCTTCGATCACCCGGTCACCGGGGCGCGGGTGGCGGTCAGGGCCGCCATGCCGGACGATCTGGGTCTCGCGCTGGAGCGGCTCGCGCTGCCACGCTCCGTCTAGGCCGCCGATCGGGCGGCACGTCGTCGGGCATGGTTCGCTTCGCTCACCGTCGCCTTTCGGCGACGCCCTCCCAGGTCGCAGCCCCCTTACACCAGATAGAGGCCAAAGATCACGTAGCCGATCCCGATCGCGCCCACCACGCCGGAGGCGGCCCAGAGCGCCTTGCGCTTGGTGAGCAGACAGACCGAGGCCAGCGCGATGGAGATCTGCAGCAGGGTGATGCCGAGGCCCATCGGCGGGCCGTGCTTGGCGAAGCCATCGCGCAGCTCCTCGAGGTGCTCGGCCTTGGCCTGAGCCACCTTCTGATCGTTCTTGTAGCGGGCCACATCTTCGGCCGCCATCGTGGCCGCGGGGCCGGTGGCGCTGCGGGCCTCCATCTCGGCGATCCGTTGCTTGATGCTCTTGGCCTGGTAGTAGGCCCATTGATCCGAGGCCAGCCCCTGATTCAGCACGACCTTGGTGCTGAACCCGCCCGCCTTGAGCGACCCGATGCCGGTGGCCACCGCCAGGACCACCACCATCAACGAGACGTACTTGGTCCAGCTCTCGCGCCGCTCCTTCTCCTTGCCCGAGCGCCGCTCCTCGGCGATCGAGCGGATCAGCTCCTGAATGTCGTTGGTTTGGTTGATCTCTTGGGCGGTGGGGCTCATTGATCCTTCTCGGGGTTTCCCTCGGTGGGGAGGCCCTGGTCGAGGTCTTCTTCGGAGGCCGGCGACTCGATCTTGAAGCCGCCGTCCAGCCACTTGCCGAGGTCGGCCAGGCGGCAGCGACTGGAACAGAACGGACGGAACGGCCGGGCTTCAGCCGAATCGGCGAGCGCTTTGCGGCAGGTGGGACATCTCGGTTTCACGCGCAGAAGATAGGACGATCGGCGCGGTCTTGCCAACGGGGCAAAGAGCGAAAACCCTTCGGAAATTGACGGAAGTTATTCGGAACTTGTACGATTACCGGTAAGAATCGGAGCGTGGGCCAGCAACCGGAGCGCGCCGATCCCGACTCGGTACGGCGCCCGATCACGCGGGCTCAGCTCACGTTGCAGGGGCTGCGCAGATTGCCGCGCGTGGTGTGGCTGCTGGGCCTGGCCAGCCTCCTCAACGACGTCTCCAGCGAGGCGATCTTTCCGCTGCTGCCGACGTTCCTGGCGACGCTCGGTGCGCCGATGAGCTTCCTCGGCCTCATCGAGGGGAGCGCCGACGCGCTGGCCAGCCTGATCAAGATGGCGTCCGGCAAGCTCTCCGACCGCGGGCCGCGCCGCACGCTGGTGGCCAGCGGCTACGCGATGCCGGCGATCGCCAGGGCCTTGATCGCCGCCGCGATGGCCCCCTGGCAGGTGCTGGGGGCGCGCCTCTTCGATCGCACCGGCAAGGGAATCCGCTCGGGCCCGCGCGACGCGCTCATCGCCGATTCGGTCGCCCCCTCGCAGCGCGGGCGCGCCTTCGGCCTCAACCGATCGATGGATCACTTTGGCGCGGCGCTGGGGCCGGTCATCGCCTGGGCGCTCCTCTCGATGGGGGCCAGCCTGCGGACCACGTTCGCGGTGGCGTCGGTGTTCGGCCTGCTGGCGCCGGCGGTGCTCTTCTTCCGGCTGCGCGAGACCGAGCAGCTCCCCGATCGCAGCGGCCCGCTCGACACGCGGCCCCGCGGCGGCATGCTGCGCCCCGGGTTCGCGGCCTACATGGTCGCCTGCGTGCTGTTCGCCTTCGGAAACTCCTCGGACGCCTTCCTGTTGGTGCGCGCCCGCGAGGTCGGCTGGTCGGCCACCATGCTGCCGCTCCTCTGGACCTTCCACCACCTGGTGAAGTCGATGGCCGCGCTGCCGGGCGGCGCGCTGTCGGATCGGCATTCGCGCGCGGTGGTCGTCGCCGCCGGCTGGGCAGCCTACGCGCTCACCTACGTCGGGTTCGGGTTCGCCAGCGCGCGGTGGCAGATCGTGGTGCTGTTCCTGGCTTACGCGCTCTACCACGGCCTCGCCGAGGGGGCCGAGCGGGCGATCGTCGCCGATCTCGCCGAGCGCGGCGCGCGCGGGCGCGCCTTCGGTCTTTACCACGGCCTCACCGGCGTGGCGGCGCTGCCGGCCGGGCTCGCCACCGGCTGGATCTGGGACCGCTGCGGCGCCGCCTGGGCGCTGGGGATCAACGCCAGCTGCGCCGCGCTGGGCGCCATCTTCCTGTTCGCGCTCAGCTTCGCCGGGCCGCTGCGCCGCGCGCAGTAGGCGACAGGCCACGGCGCCGCTCGCCGCCCGAGCCTCAGCTGCGCTTTTCGCGCCGGTAGATGGTCGAGGGATCGACGCCCAGGATCTCGGCTGCCTTCACCTTGTTGCCGCCCACCTGCTTGAGGATGCCGGCCAGATAGCGGTCCTGGAGCTCCTGGAGCGTCATCGGATTTTGAAGCAGCCGGGGAATCGGATCGGAGGCCGAGGCCGGCCCGAGGGCGCGTTTGACGTCCTCCAGGCGCGCGAATGGCTGGGAGGCGGTGACGACCAGGCGCTCGATGAGGTTCTCGAGCTGCCGCACGTTCCCCGGCCAGTCGCAGCTGGCCAGGAAATCGAGCGCGTCGGGCTCGAAGCCGCCCAGGACCGACCGGGAGGACTTCTCCAGGCTCTGCCGCAGAAAGTGATCGACGAGGCGGGGGATGTCCTCGCCGCGCTCGCGCAGCGGCGGAACGCGGACCCGGAGCACGTCGAGCCGGAAGAAGAGATCCTCGCGGAACTGGCCGTTCTCCACCAGCGTCGCCAGATCCTTGTGGGTGGCGGCGATGCACCGGACGTTCACCGTGCGGGTCGCCTCGGCACCGACGGGACGAACCTCTCCGGACTGGAGCACGCGCAGGAGCTTCCCCTGAAGCGCCAGCGGAAGATCGCCGATCTCGTCCAGGAAGATCGTCCCCTCCTGCGCCTCGACGAACATCCCGCGGCGGCTGGTCGAGGCCCCCGTGAAGGCGCCCCGCGCGTGGCCAAAGAGCTCGCTCTCCAGCAGGTGCTCAGGCAGCGCGGCGCAGTTCACCGCCACGAAGGCGCGGTCGGCCCGCGGCCCGCTGGTGTGAATCGCCAGCGCGACCAGCTCCTTCCCCGTGCCGGTCTCGCCGGAGATCAGCACCGACGACGTCGCATCGGCGATCTGGGCGATGAGGGCGCGCAGCTGCCGCATCGGCAGGCTGTTCCCCAGGAGCTGGCGCGTCGGCGGGTTGGAGCGGAGGGTGCGCCGGAGGAGGGCGTTCTCCCGCGTGAGCGCCCGCTCCCGGCAGGCGCGCTCGACCAGCGTGCGGAGGGTCTCCAGCGCGAACGGCTTGGTCACGTAGTGGTAGGCCCCCCGTCGCATCGCCTCCACCGCGCTCTCGACGGCGCCGAAGGCGGTCATGATGATGACCGGCACGTTGGGATCGGCCTCCCGGAGGCCCGCCAGGAGATCGAGGCCGTCGCCCCCCTTCATGCGAAGGTCGGTCACCACGACGTCGGTGGGCTCCTTGACGAACTGCTGGAGCGCGCTGGCGCCGTCGGCCGCGACGTCTGTCTCGAACCCGGCGCTGGCGAGATCGTTGGCAATGGTCTGGGCCATGTCGAGGACGTCGTCGACCACCAGGGCGCGAAGCTTAGGCATCCGTTGTTCCCTTCTGGTCCTCGCTCGGGGGGCTGGCCGGCCAGAGGACCGTCACCGTGGTTCCGTCCGCGGGCGAGCTGCGCAGATCGATCTGGCCGGCGTGGTTGCGGACGATCCCTGCGGTGATCGACAGGCCCAGCCCCGTCCCTTCGCCGCGCGCCTTGGTGGTGAAGAAGGGATCGAAGACCGCCTTGAGGTGCTCGGGTGCGATGCCACAACCATGATCCAGAACCTCGATGGCCACCATGTCGTTCGGCGCTCTGCGGGCCGACAGGGCCACCTGGCTGCCCGGCGGGGAGGCGTCGCAGGCATTGATCAAGAGATTGACCAGGACCTGTTGAAGTTGCTCCGGATCGGCGGTCAGCATCGGAATGTCCTCGTCGAGCTGGACCTCCAGTCGCAGCCGCCGCGCCTCCAGCTTCACGAGGAGGAGCTCGCGCGTGTGCTCGACGACCAGCGCCAGCGCCACCGATCTGGTTTCGAACGGGGATCGGCGTGAGAAGTCGAGCAGCTGCCGGATCGTGGAGGAGATCTGATCGACCTGCTTGATGATGACCCGCAGATCCTCTGCGCTCTGACCGGTTCCGGCCAGCCGCGCGACCTGCTCGGCCCGACCGCGGACCACGGCCAGCGGCGTGCCGACCTCGTGCGCGATCTCGGTGGCCATGACCCCGACCGTGATGAGGCGATCGGCCCGGACCAGCTGGTTCTCCAGATCGCGCGCCTGGGCCTTGGCCTCGGCGAGCCGGAGCTGATTCGCCAGCCCGGCCGCGCGCCGTTGCTGGCGGAAGAGGACGGTGCCGACGCCGCCCACCACCACCGCCGCCGCAATGGCCGTGGTGACGATCCGCGAGAGCACCGACTGCTCGCGCTTCATGATCGGTTCCGTCGAGGCGATCCAGGTGACGGTCCAGCTGCCCGTCGGTCCGACCACCTTCTCCGAGAGGCAGAGCGCCTCCGCCGGAAACAGCCCCAACCGCTGGGCCTGGGCCGCGTCGAGGCGGAGCGGTGAACCGGCCGTGACCGACTTCGGGACGTCCTCTGCGTCGGTGATGCGACACCCGGCGGAAGTTTCACACCCTGACCAAACAACGTCGGACGGGTCGGTGACGAAGAGGCGGCTTCCCTGGAGCTGGGGCCAGGCGACGGAGCGGAGCAGCTGCGCCGCCTCGCTCGCCACGACGATGGCGCCGCCGCTGCCGACCGGAGTTGCGTACACCAGAAAGGAGCGGACCCCCAAGCGAACCGGCTGGCCCAACGTTTCGGCGCGCGTTTCGGCAGCCTCAATCCCCAGGCGGCGAACCGCCGGCAGCAGGGCCTCCGGCGTGCTCGGCTTCTCGGTCGGGTCGACCGCCAGGACGTCGAGCGCTCCCTGGCTGTCGACGAGCGCGATGATGCGGTGTTGAGGCACCACCACGGCCAGGGCGCGAAACGCGCTCTCCCAGACGCGCCGTTCGGTCCCGGCGTCCAGCTGATGATCGTTCCGCGAGCGCTCGACCAGGTCGGCCAGCATCTGCATGTCCTGATGAACGGAGTCGAGGCGGGACAGCGCCTCGGCCGAGGCCTGAACCTGCTTGCGGGTCTCCGCGGTGAAGGCGGACAGGAGGCGCTCTTCCTCGACGGTGGCGTTCGACAGAGACAATCCGACGATGGCCGACAGGGCCAGAAGAACGATCGCGATGCTCGCAGACGCTCTCAACGCCGTCATCCTAACCGGTTCGATCCGAGGCCGCTCACGGCAGAATGCGAAAACGGCTTGGCGTATTGCCAAGCCGATCGGCTCAATTGAATCCGAGCGATGCCGACGCGGTTTCCGCCAGGTTTCTGGCCGACATCCACGAGGTGTCCGGCGTTGGTCGCCACACGGCAAGTGTCCGAAACGACATGTCCCACCCTGCGCGGCGCGGGGTTCGGCATCGGCATTGCTCAGGGAGGGGCTCGAGTTCCATCGCTCAACTTTTCGAGAAAGGACTGCACACAATGGGGATGCTCAGGAATCGCCGCTCCCGGAAATCGAAGCCGGTCGTGGATGTCGTGGACGACGAAGTGAAGCTGACGTGGTCGCAAAAGTATTCGCGCCTCAAACAACGATTGGGGGATCCGGAGTGGCTTCGCTACGGGAGGCTGTTGCTCGCCGGGAAATTCATCGGCCTCCTGGTGGTGGCGGCGATCGTCCTGGGCGGTCCTTGTCTCCTCGACATGCTGCGCGGAGGAGCGGTGGCCCACGCCCAGACGGCGGCGGCCGATCCCTACGCCGCGGTCAAGCCGGCTGAACACATCAACCCGCTCAACACCGCCTGGGTTCTGCTCGGCGCGTTCCTCGTGTTCGGCATGCAGGCCGGGTTCACCATGCTCGAGGCGGGCTTCTGTCGCAACCGCGAGACGGTCAACGTGCTGGTCGAGT
The DNA here is from genome assembly GCA_963847705.1 of uncultured Pseudomonadota bacterium. Taxonomy (GTDB): domain Bacteria; phylum Myxococcota_A; class Polyangia; order Fen-1088; family Fen-1088; genus JADGRB01. Next base: position 625,160 of record CAWKBC010000027.1, read on the forward strand.
GCGTGTTCGACACCTGCGTCTGCGGGCTTCTGCACTGGGCCTGGGGCTTCGCGTTCATGTTCGGCGGCGGCAACGCCTTCATCGGCTGGCACGACCCCGACGACCCCACGAAGAGCTTCATCTTCATGAAGGACGTCGGCGTGCTGACGGTGTACGGCGCCACGGGCATTCCGGTCTTCGCGCACTACCTGTTCCAGTTCGCCTTCGCCGACTGCGCCTCGACGATCTGCTCGGGCGCCATGGTCGGGCCGGACGCGCTTCATCGGCGACGTCATCTACTCGATCGGCGTCTCGGGGTTCATCTACCCGATCTTCGGCCACTGGTGCTGGGGGCCCGACGGCTTCCTCGCCACGATGGGCACACGGCCGGGCTTCCTCTCGAGGGCCTGGGGATGAACTTCCACGACTTCGCCGGTTCCACCGTCGTGCACTCGATCGGCGGCTGGGTCGCCATCGCCGGCGCGCATCGTGCTCGGGCCGCGCATCGGTCGCAAGTTCAAGCGCGACGGCGGCGGCCCGATGCTCGCCGCACGATCTCACCATCGCGGTCATCGGCGGCCTGATCCTCTGGTTCGGCTGGTACGGCTTCAACCCCTGCTCGACGCTGTCGATCATGGACAACGGCGGCGTCGGCCGGGTGGCGATGAACACCACGCTGGCCGCCTGCACCGGCGGCCTGGCCGCGGTCCTCCTGGTCTTCTTCATGGTCAAGAAGTGGGACACGGCGGCCCTCGTGAACGGCTTCCTCGCGGGGCTCGTGGTCGCCATCACCTGCCCCTGCTACTGGGTGAGCGACGTCGGCGCCTGCGTCCTCGGCGCGGTGGCGGGCGTCCTGGTCATCGGCGGCGATGGAGCTGCTCGAGTACCTGCGCATCGACGACCCCGTGGGCGCTTGGCCGGTTCACGGCGTCTGCGGGATCTGGGGCACGGTGTCGCTGGGCCTCTTCGCCAGCGGTCAGTACTCCGCGGCGGGCTCGAGCCCCATCGGCGTGCCGACGGTGGTGGCCAAGTCGGCCGACGCGCTCACCGGGCTCTTCTACGGCGGCGGGTTGGAGGTGCTGGAGGCGCAGTGCATCGGCAGCGCGATCGTCTGCACGGCGACGTTCGTCAGCGCCATGGTCATGTTCAAGCGCTCAACGCCATCGGCCTCCTTCGCGTCTCCGCCGAGGGCGAGATGCAGGGGCTCGACATCGACCAGCACGGGACCTCGGCCTATCCCGAGTACGTGATCTCGGCGCTGACCGCGCCGCACGGAATGGGACCGGACACCGTCGGCAGCGGCAACCTGGCCCGGGCACCGGAGGCCACCTTGAGCCCGGCCGTGGCCGGGTCGAAGTAACGGAAGTCTCGGCTCTGCCGGCCGTTGCCTGAGGGCGATGGCCGGCGGCCGAAAAGAATGGTTCCCCGGGCGCACGAACCCGGGGGAGCACGCGGCCCAGGATGGTCCTCGGTCGTGTTGGGGTGGACGGCGCCCCCGGGCACCCGGGGGCGCCGATCCTTTTTTCAGCCGCTTCGCCGACGAAGAGACCTAGCCGGTGCCGGACGGGCGCGCGATCTTCAGCTGATCGCGGCGGTTCTGCAGGATCTCGCGCAGGATGATCTGCAGCGTCGCCACCACGGGCACGGCGACGATGGCGCCGACGACCCCGGCGATCTCGCCGAGCAGCAGGATCGACAGGGTGGTGACGAGCGGGTTGACGTGGACGGTCCGCCGAAAGACCAGCGGACCGAGCACGTTCCCCTCGATCTGGCCGTAGATGATGAAGTAGATGCCGGCCGCGATGCCGTGCCAGGTCCCCTTGGTGATGAGGGCGATGAGCGCGATCGTCGTCCCCACCACCGCGGGTCCGGCGTAGGGGACCATGCTCGACATCCCGGAGAGGATTCCGAGCGGCAGGAAGAAGGGGACGCCGTCGATTGCCAGGAAGGTGGTGGTGAGCGTGGCGTTGGCGGAGCAGATGAGCGCCAGGCCGCCCAGGTAGCCCCCGATCGACTGGTAGATCTTCCCCAGGACGTCCTCGTAGGCGGCGACGTGCTCGGCCCGCGCCTCGGCCAGCACGGCGCGCACCAGCCGCTCGCCGAAGATCAGCATGAACACGACCAGCACGGCCACGGTCACCGCGGCGCCCAGGGCGGAGAGCACGCCACCGAGCGCGCTCAGGATCGGCGTCGCCGCCCCCTCCAGCAGCTCGGGGAGCTTCTGCTCGGCCAGCGTCACCCGCGCGTCCAGGTGGAGGCGCCCGTCCAGGCGGTGAAAGAGGCTGCTGCTCCGCGCCTGCCGGACGAACGAGGGGGCGTCGTGGACCAGCTGCCCCCCCTGTTCGACGGCCGGCGGGATGAGGGTGAAACCGAGCGCCACCACCAATCCCAGCATCGACAGCGAGATGATGGCGATGGCCAGCGAGCGATTGACGCCGCGGTGTTGCAGCATGACGACCGCGTGGTCGAGCGCCACGGCCAGCATCATCGCGGTGCCGATCAGCGTCAGCGAGACGATCGCGTGCGCGATCCCGTCCACGATCGTCGCCACCAGCAGCACGCCAAAGCAGACCGTCACGACGGTCTTGAGCGTCACCTGCGAGGGACGGAATTCTGGGCTCGGTTCGGTCAATGGTCGCCTCTGTTCATCGTGCCCGCCGATCCACCTGGGGCGTCGAGTCACCGACACCGTCGATTTCACCAAGGCCGTCCGTTTCACGGCGGCCGTCTTTTTCACCGAGGCCAGCCTGGGCGCGCGCCAGCTCGGAGAGCACGGCGGCGCGATCCTCGGCCCCCGCGACCAGCGGCTCGCGCGTTCCACTCCGCTGAGCCTCGGCCGATTCGGCCCAGAGGAGCGCCCGCTGCAGGTGAACGCGTGCCTGGTGGAAGCGTTTGAGCTCGACGTAGGCGCGGCCGACCAGGAAGTTCGTCAGCCCCAGCGCCGGATCGTCGCCCAGGCTCCGCTCGAGCAGAGCGACCGCCTTGTCGAGCCGGCCGTCTCGCCGGGCGATGGTGGCGAGCCGCGCGATCGGCAGGGCGAAGGCGCCGTTCTGCAGGGCCGCGTCCTCGTAATAGTGGGCGGCCTCGGCGCTGCGGCCGGCGGCCTCGGCCAGCGCGCCGAGCCGCTCCTGCGGCGCGCCGAATCCGGGCGCGATCGCCCGCGCCTGCTCGAAGGCGGCGCTGGCCCCGGCTTCGTCGCCGCGGGCCAGGAGTCGTACGCCGCGCAGGTACGGGGCCTGGCAGGAGAGGGGATAGCGCGCCTCGGCCCGGCCCAGCGCCGCCAGCGCGACCTCGTCGTCGGCCGCCGTCATCCCGATCATGAGCGGCGGAAGGTGGCTCTCGGGGGCCAGACGTTCGGCCTCCTCGAAGGCCTGGAGGGCTTCATCGATCTGGCCGGCATGCCCGGCCTGGCCGGCGGCGCGCTTCTGCCAGCCGTCAAAGAGCAGCCGATCGACCTTCCCGGCGCCGAGGGCCAGGTAACGGGAGTCGGGGAACATGCGCGCGGCCTCGGATGGCCTGGTCAGCTCGGGCGGCGGAAACGCGGCGCGCGCGGTGGGGCCGCCCAGGCGGAGCCCCATCTGCGCGGCGATCGAAAGGTAAAATCCCAGCCGGTGCGCCGCATGGGGCCGCTCCAGCCGTTCCGCGGCTGTGCGGGCGGCGCGGGCCGGGATGGCCGCGCGCAGCTCCGGCTCGGCGAGCGCTCGTTCGAGCACGGTCTCGAGCTCGACGGTGTCCCGAAACAGGAAGCCGGTCTGACCGGGGCGCACGACCTCTTGGAAGGGCTCGAGGTCGGCGCAGACGGCCAGCACGCCGTGCGCCGCATACTCGATGAAGCGCACGTCGTCGCGGCAGCGGTTGTAGGCGGTCGGAGCGAGCGGGGCGATCCCGATGTCGAGCTCGTCGAGAAACCGCTGCGCGCGCTCGAATGCTCCGGCGGGGATGAACGACACCCGGGCGGCGGCGGGTAGCCCCGCCAGGGCGGCCTCCAGCTCCGGATCGCCCATGATGGCGACGCGCACGTCGGGATGGCGCTCGAGCACGCCGGCCAGCGCCGGGAGCGCCGGCTCGAGGTCGGCCCGCTCGGCCCGCGTGCCCGCCCACCCGATGACCACCCGATCGGCAGGCCGAGGGGCAGGAGCGACCGGCGCGTCCCAGAGCTGACTCGGGAAGATGGCCCGGCGTGGATTGAGCCCAGCGAACTGCGCGTCGAGCGTGGCGGTGGCCAGCTGCAGGCAGTCCGCCTGACGCGCCAGTTGCGGCGGCAGGCTGCGGGCGGCCAGATCCTCGCCGCCGTTCCCGGGGCCCTCCGAGGCCGGGCGCGCAAAGATGTGACTGCTGATCTCGTAGACGGTGAGCCGGCCGTTGCGACGGCGGGCCGCGATGACGGGCAGGAGGTCGGGATCGGCGACGTCACGGATCACCAGCACATCGGCGGCCAGCAGGAGGCCGGGCTCACGGGTGCCGGCCGCCTCGGGTGTGCCCGAGGGTGACGGCGCCTGGGCAAAAAGCGCGGGCGACAGGCTCGATCCGCTGATGACCGTCACGTCGGCCAGCTCGCCGAGCGCGCGACAAGGCTGGACGGTTCGGTAGACGGCGGCCCCGCAATCGAGCGGCTCGGGCGGCCCGATCTGGACGATGAGCAGCGGCGGGCGTCCGGACGGTCCGGACGGCTCTGCGGGGGAGGGGGGCGCGACGCTCACGATCGCCGATTCTGGACGTCGGTCCCGTCGGTCCCGATCTGCAGGCCGGTCCCCCCTGCGATCTGAGGCAGCGCCGCGGCGAAGCGCGCCTCCTCGGCGCGAAAGTCGTCGGCGAACAGGGTCGCCACCGTGGCCGCGGCGGCGGCCGCGCCGCCCGAGGTGTGCGGTGCCAGCGCGGCGGCGAACTCCGCGGCCGTCTGGTAGCGCCTGTCCGGGTTGACCTCCAGCGCCTTGGCGACGATCGTGGCGCAAGGGGCGGGGAGGGCGGCGATGCGCGCCAGCTCCTCGGGGCCAGGGCCCGTCGCCGCCTTCACCAGGAGCTCGTAGGTGGTCTCGCCGCGGTAGAGGACCTCGCCGGTCAGGCAGTAGTAGATGACCAGGCCGAGCGAGAACAGGTCGGCGCGCCCGTCGATGCTGGTGCCGCGCGCCTGCTCGGGCGACATGAAGCTCACGTTCCCCTTCACCACGCCGTGCTGCGTCTTGGTGACCCGCCCCTCGGCCTTCACGATGCCGAAGTCGAACAGCTTCACCTCGCCGCGCGCCGACAGGAGGATGTTGCTGGGCGAGACGTCACGGTGGACGATGCCCATGGGGCGCCCGCTGTCGCTCAGCTTCGAGTGCGCGTACTCCAGCGCCAGCAGCGTCTGCGCCGCCACGTAGAGGATGGTGGTGACGGAGGCGGGGTGCTGCAGCCGCTCCAGCGAGCGGGTGGTGATGCGCCCCATGTCGCGCCCGAGGATGTACTCCTGCGCCAGGTAGTACTCGTCGCCGACCTTTCCGAAGTCGAACACCGGGATGACGTTGGAGTGAACCAGCGTCGAGCCGAGCTTGGCCTCGTCGATGAACTGCGCCACCACGGCCGGATCGCGCGACAGCTCGGCGCGCAGCCGCTTGACCACGAAGGTGCGGCGGAACCCCTCGGCGCCGAACGTCACCGCGGTGAAGACCTGCGCCATCCCCCCTTCGCCGAGCAGGTCGAGCAGCAGATAGCGGCCAAAGGTGGCGGTCCAACCCGAGCGAGGGATCTCCGCCCCGGCGCCATGGAAGTCGGTCGCGGCGTCGCCCAGCGCGGGGCGCGTGGCGCGGCCCATCGAGCCCGGCAGTTGCCGCTTCGGATCGCCGAGACCCTGGCGCGTGCGGAACACCGGGGAGCCAGGCCCGGTCGGAGAGCGCCCTTCCGGCGACGCCGCCCCGGAACCGCTGTCGGCGTCGCCCGCCTTGTCTTCCTTGCGCCGCAGCCCGAAGACCAACCCGCCGAGCGCCAGCACGCCGGCCACCGACCAGATGGCGGCGGTGGTGGCCAGGGCCGTCCCCTCGGCGTCGTGCGCGGCGGCTGCGCCCCCCCCGAACGTCCAGAGCCAGAGCCCGGGGACGACGGGGCTGACCGCTGCGGCCCAGATCTCGCCGGAGGTCCCGGCTGGCGGCTGGTAGATCGGTCCTCGCCCCTCCGAGCCGATCGCGGCGTGGAGCAGCTCCCGCTCGGGCTCGGCGCCGGCCTCGAGCACGGCGTGGGTGCCGTCGGAGAGCAGGAGCGGCGCCTGGGCCTTCTCGGCCAGCTTCCGGATCGCCACGTCGTCGATCGGCTTGGCCAGCAGCAGCACGGCCGGGACCTGCTTGTCGGGCAGATCGACGCCGGCGGCCGCCGCCGCGAAGGGCCACCCTTTCCCCATCACGATCTGGGCGACCACGTCGTGGTCCTCGCGGGCCTGTCGAATGAGGAGGTCGGAGGCGAAGTCGGCGTTCTTCATCCCCTCGATCACGTCGAGCTTGTCCCCCTCGAAGGCGACGGCGTAGACCTTGAACGCGCTCCGGTAGGGCTCCCACCACTCCTCGGTGCGAAACAGATCCTGCAGCGTGGCGGCGTCGGCATTCCCCCGCAGGGCGGCGACGAGGCGCGGGTTGGAGGCGGCGTTTCGCGCCTCCAGCTTCAGCTCGCGCACCTGGGTCGTCAGCGCCTCGGTGGCCCGCATGCCGTTCGACTCTGCGACCCGGGCCGCCTCCTGCCGGACCGCCCGCGCCCGGTTGGTCTCGACGACGTGCGCGACGGCAAACGCCAGCGCCAGCACGGCGCCTGCAAAGAGCAGCGCGAGGGCTCTTTTCACCCGGCGATTCTTTCTCGCACCGGTCGCCGCGTCAACTCATGGTCCGCGCCGGCGAGGTTTCGCGCGGCTCAGGGCGCGGCGAGCAGTTTTTGGGCGTCGGCGATCAGCTGTGCGCCGTTGTGCAGCTTCAACCATCCGGCGGTGTGCTCCGTGCGGGCGTAGACGTCGGCACCCGAAGGAGGCTCGGAGGCCGTCTCTTCGGAGACCCCGGGGGACTCTTCGCGCGCCAGCTCCATGTAGCCGATGGAGCTCTTGCCCTCGAAGTACTCGACCCGCAGGACGACGGTCGGCTTGCCGCCCGCCGGCTCCTCACCGCGCCCCAGGATGTCGGAGGGGAACGCGCGCCAGACGGCGTCGTGCCAGTTCTTGGCCATCTGATCGCGTTTGTCCGGGGTCTTGGCCGGCGCGAAGCCGGCCTTGGCGCGCGCCTCGCGATCGAGCTGGAGGTACTCTTTCGACCTGTCGCCCGCGGCGAGCACCATCCGGTCGAAATCCCCCGGCTCGAAACCGTGCAGGCGGCGGTCGACCAGGTGGTTGGGGTTCTGGAGATCGGCGAGCATCCCGCGCGGCATCAGGTAGACGTGCCCGTCGCCGGTGTCGCGCAGGAAGGCCTCGCCGCCGGTGGCCTTCTCGGGCTGTCCGATGACGAAGTGGTGGACCTCCCCCTTGACCGTCACGTCGAGCTTGCGGGTCGTCGCATCGAGGCCCAGCTCTTTGAGCTTGGCCCCGTCGAGCTGTCCGAACGCCCGCGGCGAGATCAGCGGCGCGAACTGGTCGAGCACCTTCGTGGCCTGCTCGCTGCCCACCAGATCGCGCGGAGGGGCGGGGGGGGCTGGCTCCTTGGGCTTGGTCTCGGGCTTGGCCTTGGCGTCGGGCTTGGGCGTCTCCGCCGCCGGCACCAGGTGAATCCAGACGGGCACGTCCTTGTCGCCGTGGCCGCGCTCGAAGTCGACGGCGTTGTGCTCGTCCGCGTAGTGGACGTGGGTGACCTCGATCTTGGTCGCATCGATCACCGTCACCGAGCCGGGCGCGTGCTCCGGCTGGCGCTGCGAGGTGACGAGCGCGGCCAGGAGGCCGATGGCGGCCAGACCTCCCTGCGTCGCTGCCGCGCGGCCGGTCACGACGTCGCTCCTTGCGTCGCGGCAGGCGCGCTCGGTGCGCCGGGCGCCGTCGGGCGCTTCCTGCGGCGCGTCTTCCCGCGGGTCTTGCGGGTGACCATCACGCCGGCCGCCAGCACCAGCGCGGGTCCCAGGAAGATCGTCCCGTAGAACCAGATCACGTCCTGCTTGCGGGTGTGCGAGATCGGGGCGTCCGCCTCGGTCGAGGTCATGCCGGTGAAGGCCTCGTCGCCCATCAGCCAGTGCGAGACGTCGACGGCCAGCAGCTGGTTGGCCCCGACCGGCAGCGCCTCGTCGTCGAAGAGATCGGAGTCGGCCAGCACGAACACCCGGGCGTCCTTCTTGACCGCGGTGGCGGCCACCTCCCAGGCGCGGCGATCCTCGCCGGGGTCTGGCTGGAAGTTGCCGTTCTTGTCGGCCCACGTGGCGTGGTGCGCCTTGATCGGCGAATCGACGGTGACGCCGCTCTTGGCGGTGCGGTTGGCGTTGATCCAGCCGGCGCCGGGCAGAATGATCGGCGCGCGCACGCCCAGGTGCTGCAGCGTGGTCACCGAGGGATGCGAGCTGTAGGTGACGGTGATCAGGTTCGCGCGGTCGTTGTCCTGGTGGGTGCGGCGGGCGAAGGCCTGGTCGTTGGCCAGCATCACGTCGTGGTACTCGAGATCGAGGGGCTTCAGCACCTCGGGCATGGTGACGTGGTTCTCGGGATCGAGCGCGATGAGCAGCCGCCCGCCGCGATCGATGAAGCGGTTGAGCGCCGCCGACTCCTCGGGCAGGAACGGCTTCTGGGGGCCCATCACCATGACCACCGTGACGTCCTTGGGGACGTCCTGCATGAGGCCGTCGGCCGCGCCCAGGTAACGGAAGTCGTAGTTCTGGTCGGCCAGCACGTCCCGGAAGGTCTTGATGCCCGGGCGCTTGTCGGTGTCGTTGGCCGGCTTCTCCCAGTTTCGCTCGCCGTGCCCCTGCGTGAAGGCGACGGTGCGGGGCGGCTTGACCATCAGCATGAGGCGCTGCTGGACCTCCTTGTCCAGCGTGCGGAGCGCGGTCTTCGCGCTCTCGAGCTCGCGCGGCAGGCCGAGCTGCTCGTGGCGCGGGCCGCGCACGAAGACGATCACCCCGTTGCTGGAGATGCCGTACTCCTTGGCCTTCACCGGGTCGATGTCGAAGTCGTAGTGGGTGAGCTTGAGCTGGCCCGACTCGCGCGCCAGATCCTGCATGTAGTTGTCGACCTCTTCGCGGACCTCGCTCCCCTCGGGGAAGAACACCGCGACCTCGATCGGCTGGTCGAGGTTGCGGACGATCCGGCGCGACACCTCGCCCGGCCGGGTGGTGCGGAAGTAGGCCAGGTCGACCTTCTTGTCGCGCTCCGAGGCGACGTAGACCGCCGCAAAAGCGAACACCATGGCCGCCGCCAGCCCGAGGCCGGAGTACATCGCGCCGCGGACGCGTCCCACCTCGATCTTGGGGGCGCGGGCGATCTGCGCGTAGGACATCTCGATGAGAACGATCGGCCAGGCGGCGGCCAGCCAGAGCGCCGGCCAGAGCGCCGCCAGCGCCGTGGCCAACCGCGGCCAGCCGTGCTCGAGCGGCTTCGCCTGGCCCAGCACCGTCGGCAGATCGGACTGCGCGAAGTAGAGCGCGACCGCGAACAGGCCGAGCCCGTAGAGCCCGAGCAACATCCGCTCGACCTTGCGGCGATCGGGCGCGGCGCTGGCGGCGCGGCCGGCGCGCACCACCAGCGCGGCGATCACCAGCAGGAGCCCTCCGACCGTGGCGACCGCCCGTCCGCCTCCGGCGCCGATCATCCGCTCGCCCAGGAACACGGCCAGCATCCCGGCCGCCCACAGCGCCGACCACCGCGCCGACGGCCGCGCCGGAACGGTCATCGCCGTCATTTCCACCTCCGGCTCTCCATCACCCGGGTCGCCGAGAACAGCGCCACGTAGGTGACCATCAGATAGTAGACGACGTCACGCAGGTGGACGGAGCCCGACTGAAAGGGGGGGAAATGCTTGCCGTGGAAGGCCAGGGCCACGAACACGTCATTGAGAGGGCGCTCGGTCACCTGGCCGAGCATCCAGCAGACCACCAGCGCCAGGGTGATGCTGGCCGAGAAGATCACGGCCAGGACCTGCGTTCGGGCGATGGCCGAGCCGAAGGTGCCGATCGCCAGCGCGGCGCCGCCGATGAGGAGCAGGCCGAGGTACCCGGCGGCGAGGTGGCCGACCGAGATCTTGCCGTTCACCAGGACCAGCAGCGGCATGTAGATGCTGCAGGCCAGGACCAGCGCCAGAAAGATGAACGCGGAGAGAAATTTGCCGAGAACGATCTCGTAGTCCTGGATCGGCGAGGAGGTCAGGAGGACCAACGTTCCGGTCTGGCGTTCCTCGGCCAGGAGGCGCATCGAGAGGAAGATGCTGGCGATGACGGCCAGCCCGCTGGTGTAAAAGAAGAACCGGCTCACCACCTCGGCCGACAGCTTGTCGGGGCCGCCCAGCGCCAGGACGTTGAACAGGAGCCCGTCGACCAGCAGCATGATCGCGGCGATGATGTAGCCGGTCAGCGACCGGAAGTAGGCGCCCAGCTCGCGGCGCGTGATGAGGAGGGTGGCGTTCATTGCGGAGGCGCTTCCTTGGTCAGCCGGAGGAAGATCGACTCGAGCCGCGCAGCCCCGCGGTCGATCCGGAGCAGGTCGATGCCGTTGCCGATCAGCGCCCGCGCCACCTTGGGGCGCAAGTCAGGCGCGCCCAGCATGGAGATCAGCGCCACGCCGTCCGCCTCTCTGATGATGCTGCATTCGCCGATGCCGGTGACGGTGCGCGCCACCTCCATGGCCCGGGTGGCGGCACCCACCACCTCGACCTCGATTGTTCCGCCGCCGCCGAGCTGGGTGGCCAGCTCCTGCTCGCTCCCCTGCGCGACGATCTCGCCGTGCTGGATCACCAGCAGGCGGTCGCAGGTCTGGCTGATCTCGGAGAGGATGTGGCTCGACAAGAGGATGGTGTGCTCGCCGCGCAGGACCTTGATGGTCGCCCGCATCTCGACGATCTGCACCGGGTCGAGGCCGCTGGTCGGCTCGTCGAGGATCAGCAGCTTGGGCTTGTGCACCAGCGCCTGGGCCACGCCGACCCGCTGCCGGTAGCCGTGCGACAGGCTGGAGATCAGCTGGTCGTGCACCTCGCGGGTGGCGGTCTTCTCTTCGGCCTCGGCCACCGCGCGCGCGGCGTCGGCGGAGGGGACGCCCCGCAGCTCCGCCGCGAAGGTCAGGTACCGCCCCACGGTCATCTCGCCGTAGAGCGGCGGCGTGTCGGGGAGAAATCCGATCCGGCGCCGCACCGCGTGCGGATCGCGGGCGATGTCGATCCCGTCGACGGTCACCTCGCCGGCGGTCGGCAGCAGCACGCAGCCGAGGATCTTCAGCGTGGTGGTCTTGCCGGCGCCGTTGAGGCCGAGAAAGCCAATGACCTCGCCGCGTTCGATCGCGAAGTTGAGGTCGTGGATGGCGGCGTGCTCGCCGTAGTACTTGGTCAGTCCTTTGACTTCAATCATGAGGGCGTGGGGGCGAAGCAGAGGTGGGCGAAGCGGAGGGGCCAGAATTATGCACGAAGTCTGGTGGGCGTAAAATCCTGGAACGGGTCGTCTTATTCCCAGCCCAATGTGCTAGCTTGCTCCCGCCATGTGTGGGGTGATCGGAGTCTTTGGACACCCGGAAGCGGCGAACCTGGCCTACCTCGGCCTGTACGCCCTCCAGCACCGTGGGCAGGAATCGGCCGGCATCGTGTCCACCGATGGTGAAAAGCTGCGTTCCGTGCGGGAGATGGGGCACGTCAACGACATCTTCACCGCCGACCGGCTCAAGGAGCTGCCGGGCCACGCCGCCATCGGGCACGTGCGCTACTCGACCGCGGGGGACTCGTCCAAGCGGAACGCTCAGCCGATCGCCGTCGACTACGCCGGCGGGTCGGTGGCGCTCGGCCACAACGGGAACCTCGTCAACGCGGTCGAGCTGCGCGAACGGCTGGAGGCGGCCGGCGCCATCTTCACCACCACCTCCGACACGGAGGCGATCGTCCACCTCATCGCCCACTCGCGTGAGCGGACGCTCCCCGAGCGGGCGGCCGACGCGCTTCGCCAGGTCCGTGGCGCCTACTCGCTGGTGTTCCTGACCGAGGATTCGGTGGTCGCGGTGCGCGATCCCATGGGCTTCCGCCCGCTGGCGATCGGCAAGACCAAGGACGGCACCTGGATCGTCTCCTCCGAGACCTGCGCCTTCGAGCTCTTGGGGGCGGACTTCGTGCGCGACGTGGCCCCGGGCGAGATGGTGATCATCGATCGCAACGGCCTGCGCAGCGAGCACCCCTTCGGCACCGAGCAGAACCACCGCTGCGTCTTCGAGTGGGTCTACTTCGCGCGCCCCGACTCGAGCATCGACGGCCGGTCGGTCTACCGCGCGCGCGAGCGGATGGGGCGCCGGCTCTCCATCGAGCACCCGGTCCCCGCCGACGTGGTCATCCCGGTGCCCGACTCGGGGGTGGCGGCCGCCATCGGCTACGCCCGCGAAAGCGGCATCCCCTACGACCAAGGCCTGATGCGCTCTCATTATATGGGCCGCACCTTCATCGAACCCTCCCAGCAGATTCGACACTTCGGCGTGAAGCTGAAGCTGTCGCCCGTGCGAGAGGTGCTGGCCGGCAAGCGGGTGGTGGTGGTCGACGACTCCATCGTCCGCGGCACCACGTCACAGAAGATCGTCGGGATGATTCGCGGCGCCGGCGCCCGTGAGGTGCACATGCGGATCAGCTCCCCACCCACGGTCGGCCCCTGCCGCTACGGGATCGACACCCCGACCAGCGAGGAGCTCATCGCCTCGGCGCACACGACGGAGGAGATCCGGAAGTACGTGGGCGCCGATTCACTCGGCTACCTCTCGCTCGAGGGGCTGTTCGCCTCCGTGAACGGCGTCCGCGAAGAGGGGCAGGGGGGGTTCTGCGACGCCTGCTTCTCCAACAACCAGCCGATCAACATCCAGCAGCCGGCCCGGCTGCGGCAGCTCCGGCTGATCAGCGCCTAGGCGCGCAGGCGGAACGAAGGGCCCGTTCGTGGCGACGATCGCCGATTCGGTCGAGGTGGTCGAGGGGCCGTCGCCGGATGCCGAGGCGCTCGACGCCCGCATCGAGGAGCTGCGGCGGCGTTTCCCGCGCGCGGTTCTCGACCGCTACCTGGCGCTGTTGCCCTCGATGGGCGCGCGCGTCCTCATCGCGCCCGGCGCCGCGGTGGTCGGCGACGTCCGGCTGGCCGACGACGCCTCGGTCTGGTACGGCTGCGTCCTGCGCGGCGATCTGGCGCCCATCACCGTCGGCGCCCGGACCAACGTCCAGGATGGGACGGTCCTTCACGTCGCCGACAACGGTCCGTGCATCATCGGCGCCGACGTCATCGTCGGCCATCGCGCCATGCTGCACGCCTGCCGCGTCGACGACGCCTGCCTCATCGGCATGCAGGCGACGGTGCTGGACGACGCCGTCATCGGCGCCGGCTCGGTCGTCGGCGCGGGCGCCCTGGTCACCCAGCGCACGGTGATCCCGCCCCGCAGCCTGGTGCTGGGCGTCCCCGGCAAGGTGGTCAAGACCCTCACCGACGCAGAGGAGAAGTTTCACCGCGCCCACGCCGCCAAGTACGTCCGCCTGAAAGAGAACTACCTCCGCGACGCGCTCCGGGGCGACCTGCCGCGCTGATTCGAAGGCGGCTCTGCGGCCCGTCGTCGTTCACCCGCACGCTGTTCCAAAGCGGGTAAACTGAGATTGTGCCAGCGGCAGAGCCTCTCGACGACGCCACGATCCTTCGCCGGTACGGCATCGAGCCTGACCCGGTGATCGAGGCGTACAAGAAGGACGTGGATCGGACGCTGCTCCGCGAGAACCTCAGGCGAACACCGGAGGAGCGATGCGAGAATTTCTTGCGCATGTACCATCTGGCCGAGGAGATGCGTCAGGCGGGAGCGAGGGCGCGTGGCCGTTGATTTCTCCGGGGTCGTCGGCCTCCTGACTGGAGCCGGAGTCGAGGTGATCGTCATCGGTGGGCTCGCGGCGCAGGCGCACGGATCGTCACGGATCACGCAAGACTCGGACTTCCTTTATCGCCGCACGAAGGAGAACATCGACCGTCTCACTGCGGCGCTTGCCCCTCACGATCCGTACCTGCGCGGGGCGCCGCCAGGGCTGCCCTTCCGTTTCGATGCACGGACGGTCGAGCGGGGGCTCAACTTCACCCTGGTTACGACCCTCGGGGACATCGATCTGCTGGGCGAGGTGAGTGGTATCGGCAACTATGAGGCCGTCGTGACGCATGCGACGGCGTTGGCGGTCTTTGGATACCAAGTCTTGGTCATAGACCTGCCCTGGCTGATTCGTTCCAAACGCGCCGCGGGTCGGCCCAAAGATCTCGAGGCGATCGCCGAGCTCGAGGCGCTGCTTGCCGAACGTGAACGCTCCCGCAGCGGCTAGACTTTGAGACCATGCACGGCGCTGGTCTCGATCTCCTGACCGAGCTGGCGCTCATCATGTGCGTCGCCGCCGTCACCACGGCGCTGTTCCAGCGGCTGAAACAGCCGGTGGTCCTCGGCTACCTGCTGGCAGGGATGCTGGTGGGGTCGCACCTTCCGGTGCCGCTCTTCGCCGACGAAGGGGCGGCGCGCGATCTCTCCGAGCTGGGCATCGTCCTCTTGATGTTCTCGCTGGGGCTCGAGTTCAGCCTCCGGAAGTTGATTCGGATCGCCCCGACGGCCGGCATCGTCGCGGTGATCGAATGCAGCCTGATGCTGGCCGTTGGCTACCTGATCGCGCGCGCGATCGGCTGGACCGCCTTCGAGAGCCTGTTCGCCGGGGCGGCGCTGGCCATCTCCAGCACCACCATCATCGCCAAGGCGTTCGCCGAGCAGAAGGTGCCGCCGGCCCGCTCGGAGATCGTGCTCGGGATCCTGATCGCGGAGGACCTGATCGCCATCCTCATCCTGGCGGTGCTCACCGCGGCGGCCTCGGGGGCGCGGCTGGAGGCCGCCGCCCTGGCCCGCACCGTCGGCCGGCTGGCCGGCTTCTTGGTGGTGCTGCTGGCGGTGGGCATGCTGGTGGTTCCCCGCCTGGTGCGCGCCCTGGTCCGCCTCGGCCGCGCGGAGACGACCGTGGTGGCGACGGTCGGGATCTGCTTCGCCTTCGCGCTGCTGGCCCGCAAGATGGGTTACTCGGTGGCGCTGGGCGCCTTCCTGGGCGGCGCGCTGGTGGCCGAGTCGGGTGAGGCCAAGAGCATCGAACATCGGCTGGAGCCGGTCCGGGATCTCTTCGCGGCGATCTTCTTCGTCTCGGTGGGGATGCTGATCGACCCGCAGGTGATCTGGACGCACGCCGGAACGGTGCTGCTCTTCTCGGCCGTGGTGGTGGTGGGGCGGCTCGTGGGGGTCACCGTGGGCGCCTTCGTCGCCGGGTACGGGATCCCCACCGCGGTGCAGACGGCGCTGTCGCTGGGCCAGATCGGGGAGTTCTCGTTCATCATCGCCGGCGTCGGGCTCACCTTCGGCGTGACGCGTGAGTTCCTCTACCCGATCATGGTCGCGGTCTCGGCGGTGACCACGCTGCTGACGCCCTTCCTGATCCGGATCTCCGGGCGGGTGGGGGCCCTCATCGATCGCCGCCTGCCGCACACTCTGCAGACCTACGCGGCGCTCTATGGGGCCTGGGTGCAGGGCCTCCGGGCGACGGGCGCGCGCAAGGGCGCCTGGTCGAAGATCCGCCGCCGGGCCGCCCTCCTGATCCTCGATGCCGCCCTGTCGGCCGGGATCGTGATCGGCGGGGCCGTCGCCTCGCGCAGGCTGGCCGGCTGGGCCGGGCGGGCGGCGGGGGTCGCGCCGGCGCTCGCCCGGACCGCCCTCATCGCGGTCACCTTGGCGCTGCTGGTGCCGTTCGTGCTGGGCGCGGTGCGGACGGCGCGCGCCCTGGCGGTGGCTCTGGCGACCGAGGCGCTGCCGGGACCCGGCTCCGCCGAGGCGCTCGATCTGGCGGCGGCGCCGCGCCGGGCGCTCTTGGCCACGCTGCAGATCGCGATCCTGCTGGTGGTCGGCGTGCCGCTGGTGGCGGTGACGCAGCCGTTCCTGCCGCGGTTCGAAGGAATGGCGATCCTGCTCGTCTGTCTGGCGGTGCTGGCTCTGGGGCTCTGGCGCAGCGCCGCTAATCTGCAAGGGCACGTCCGGGCCGGGGCGCAGGTCCTCCTCGAGGCGCTGGCGGCGCAAAGTGGGCTGGATGCGGCAGGTGCCTCGCACGGGGCCGGTGGCCAGCAGGTCCCGACCGAGCTGCCGGGCCTGGGCAATGCGCGTGCGTTTCGGCTGGGTCCCGAATCCAGCGTCATCGGCCGCACCCTCCGTCAGCTCGACCTGCGGGGGATGACGGGAGCGACGGTGATCGCCATCGATCGCGAGCCGGCGGACGTCATCTACCCCACGGCGGACGAGACCCTGCGCCCGGGCGACACGTTGGTGGTGACCGGTGCCGCCGAGGCGGTGGAGGCGGCCGCCGCGTTGCTTCGAAGTGCCGCCCGATAGGCGGCTTGGCACGCTTCGCCCGCGCCGGTGCCCACGTCATGCTATCTTGCGCGCCATGGAAATCGGGCCCCTGCGAGAGCGCGTGTCGAAGCTTCAGAGCCGACTCGAGGTTCTCCGGGGGCATCTTTGACATCGACGGCAAAAAGCGTCGAATAGCGGAGCTGGACGAGCAGACCGCGACAGAAGGGTTCTGGAACGCCGCCGACAAGGCGCAGACCTTGCTGCGCGAGCAGGCGCGCCTCAAGTCCTCGGTGGACACCTTCGAGGGTCAGGGCAAGACGCTCGAGGACGCGGGCGTGCTCATCGACATGGCCGACGAGGCCAAGGACGAGGCGACCGCGGTGGAGGCCGCGGCCACCCTCACCGCGATCGAGGAGGCGGTCTCCAAGATCGAGTTTGCGCGCATGCTGTCGGGCCCCTACGACCGGCAGGGGGCGCTGGTCAGCGTCAACGCCGGCGCCGGCGGCACCGAGAGCCAGGACTGGGCCGAGATGTTGCTGCGGATGTACGCCCGCTGGGCGGAGCGAAAAGGGTTCAAGCTGGAGGAGCTGGACCGGCAGCCGGGCGACGAGGCGGGGATCAAGAGCGCCACCATCGGCGTCGAGGGGGAGTGGGCTTACGGGTGGCTGCGCGCCGAGGCGGGCGTGCACCGACTGGTGCGCATCTCGCCGTTCGACGGGCAGGCGCGGCGGCACACCTCGTTCGCCAGCGTCTTCATCTATCCGGACATCGACGAGACCATCAAGGTCGAGATCGACGAGAAGGATCTGCGCATCGACGTCATGCGGTCGGGCGGCGCGGGCGGCC
Source organism: uncultured Pseudomonadota bacterium (assembly GCA_963847705.1). Classification (GTDB taxonomy): domain Bacteria; phylum Myxococcota_A; class Polyangia; order Fen-1088; family Fen-1088; genus JADGRB01. The sequence continues at coordinate 642,456 of CAWKBC010000027.1, forward strand.
AGCACGTCAACAAGACCGAATCCGCGGTGCGCGTCACCCACATCCCGACCGGGATCGCCGTGCACTCCGACGGCGAGCGCTCGCAGCACAAGAACAAGTCGACCGCGATGCGCATCCTGCGCTCGAAGCTGTTCGAGGTCGAACAGAAGAAGCAGGAGGAGAAGATGGGCAACATCCACGCCCAGAAGAAGGCGATCGAGTGGGGGAGCCAGATCCGGTCGTACGTGCTGGCCCCCTACAAGCAGGCGAACGACCATCGGACGGGCCTCAAGGTCAGCAACGTCGACGCGGTCCTGGACGGGGACCTCGACCAGTTCATGGTCGCCACGCTGCTGGAGCTGGCAGGCGATCCGACTGCCCAGGCCAAGGTTCCGCCGCCGGGTGACGATGAGGTGTGATTCGCTCACACAGTTGAAACAAACATGTGGATCTGTGGATTAACTTGGTAAATCGAAGCACCTTCGCGGTCTTAGCCGACTGTGGGTTGTTGACATCTCGTGGAGAGAAATGGCCGACGAACGAGAGCTGATCGAAGAACGCCAAAAAAAGGTCGCGGAAATTCGCGCCCTTGGTGGAAATCCATATGCCAACGGCTTCGTGCCGAGCCACACGACGGCCGAGATCGTGGCGAAGTTCGCCGGCGTCACGCCGCCGCCGCCGCCCGACGGGGACGACGGAAAGTCAGGTCCGCCCTTGCTCACCGACGACGACTTTGCGGTGGCGGGACGCATCGTGGATTTCCGGTCGTTCGGGAAGATGGCCTTCGTGAAGCTGCTGGACCGCAGCGGGCAGCTCCAGGTCCAGATCCGCAAGGACCTCCTGGGCGAGGCGGCGTTCGCGCTCTGGAAGAAGGCGGAGCGCGGCGACTTCATCGGTGTGGTCGGCAGCCCGGCGATCATGAAGACGGGCGAGCTGACCATCGTGGCCGAGAGCGTGCAGATCCTGACCAAGGCCACGCGGCCGCTGCCGGAGAAATTTCACGGCCTGTCGGACACGGAGGTCCGCTACCGCCAGCGCTACGTCGATCTGGTGGTCAACCCCGAGGTGCGCGAGGTGTTCCGCAAGCGGAGCGCGCTCGTGCGCAGCATTCGGAGCTTCCTGGACGCCCGCGGCTTTCTCGAGGTGGAGACGCCGATGCTGCACGGGATCGTGGGCGGCGCGGCGGCCAAGCCGTTCAAGACCCACCACAACGCGCTCGACCTCGATCTCAACATGCGGATCGCGCCCGAGCTGCACCTGAAGCGGCTGGTGGTCGGCAGCTTCGATCGGGTCTACGAGATCGGCCGAAACTTCCGCAACGAGGGGCTGTCGCGTCAGCACAACCCCGAGTTCACGATGCTGGAGTTCTACCAGGCCTACGCCACCTACGCCGACCTGATGGTGCTCACCGAGACGCTGTTCCGCGAGCTCTCCCGCGAGCTCGCCGGCGGCGAGGAGATCAGCTACCAGGGCCAGAAGGTCAGCTTCGCCGGCGACTGGCCGCGCATCCCGATGAAGGACGCCATCGTCACCGCCTCGGGCGCCGGCCTGCTGCCGGCCGGGCTCGAGCGCGGCGTCCTCGACGACGACGCCGCGCTCTCGAAGTGGCTGGGGGACAGCGGCCTCACCGACGGCAAGAGCGAGCTCGGCGCGGTGCTGCGCAAGGCGGAGTCGCACGGCGAGCGGGTCGGCGCGCTCTTCGACTACGCGGGTGAAAAGGCGCTCCCCGCCGATCGCCCCGCCTTCGTGACCGAATATCCGGCCGAGACCTCACCGCTGTCGCGCCGCAACGACGCCGATCCGTCGCGGGTCGATCGCTTCGAGCTGTTCATCGTCGGCCGCGAGCACGCCAACGCCTTCTCCGAGCTGAACGATCCGGCCGATCAGCGGGCGCGCTTCCAGGCCCAGGTCGACGCCAAGGCCCACGGGCGCGACGAGACTATGGACTACGACGAGGACTACTGCCGGGCGCTCGAGTACGGGCTGCCGCCGACGGCGGGGGAGGGGATCGGGATCGATCGCCTGACCATGCTGCTCACCGACCAGCCGTCGATCCGCGACGTCATCCTCTTCCCGCTTTTGCGTCCAGAGCGCGACTAGGTCCGAACCCATGCTGCAGCCAGGGTTCGAGTGGTTCATCGCCTGGCGCCATCTGCGCGATCCGGAGCGCCGTTCGCGCCGGACGCTGGCGGTGGGGCTGGCGGCGCTGGCGGCCGGTGGGCTCTGCTTCCTGGCCGCCGCGCTGGTCCCGCGGTTCATGCACGTCCACGCCCGTGCCCCGGGCGAGTGGATGGAGGTGCACCCGCTGCTCGTCGTCGAGCGGCTGCGCACGACCGGCATGGTGGCCGTCGCCGCCGGTCTCCTGCTGACGCTGCTGGGGGCGCTGTTCGCCACCTTCACGGTCTTCACCGCCGTCTCGATCTTCGGCGTGTTTCTCGGCACCGGCGCGCCGATCATCGCGCTGTCGGTGATGTCGGGGTTCGAGGCCGACCTCAAGGGGAAGATCCGCGCCACCAAGGCCGACGTGGTGATCGAGACGGGCGATGACCGGCCGTTCACCAACTGGGGGGAAGTCGACCGCAAGATTGCCGGTATCCCGCACGTCGTCGGCTCGATGCCCTACATCGAGACCGAGGTGATCATCAAGCACGCCACCAACCCGGCCGGGATGGGGATCATCCTGCGGGGGATCGATCCGGCGCGCGCCCCCTACGTCCTCGGCCTCGAGCACACCATGCAAGAGGGGAAGATCGCCTACCTGCAGCACCCCGAGCAGATCCCCACCGACGACGGTGATTTCCTGCGCGACGGCGCGGGCCCGCCCGGTGACAGCGGCAGCCCGCTCTTCCCGCCGCCCCCGCCCGAAAAGACGAGCGAAAAGACGAGCAAGGGCAAGACCGGCCCGGGCAAACCAGCCAAGGGCTCGGCGAAGGCTCCGTCCTCCAAGGCTGCGTCTTCCCAGGCGCCGTCCTCCGAGGCGCCGTCCTCCGACAACGACCCGTTCCGGGATTCGTCCAGGCAGGGCCCGCGGGCCCCGCTGCCGCCCCGGACCGCCGTCCCCGGCATCCTCCTCGGCGACGAGCTCTATCAGCACACGTTGCGCGTCTTCGTCGGCAGCGACGTCGACATCGCCTGCCCGATGTGCGGCGTCGGTCCGATGGGGCCGATGCCCAAGCTGAAGCCGTTCCGGGTGGCCGGGCACTTCTACACCGGCATGTACGAATTCGACTCCAAGCTGGCCTACGTCGCGCTCGCCGACGCCCAGAAGTTCCTCGGCACGCCGGGGGAGGTGACGGGGATCGAGATCCGGACGACGACGCCCGAGGCGGCCCGCGACGTGGCCGACGAGATCGCCCGGCGCCTCGGTCCCGGCTATGAGGTCCGCACCTGGGAAGAGCTCAACCGCGGCCTCTTCGCGGCGCTCAAGCTGGAGAAGGTGGCGATGTTCGTGGTGCTCACCTTCATCGCGCTGGTGGCGTCATTCTCCATCGTCTCCAACCTGATCATGCTGGTCACCGAGAAGGCGCGCGAGGTGGCGATCCTCAAATCGATGGGGGCGCGCGACGGCGCCATCCTGCGGATCTTCTTCGCCGAGGGGCTCTACATCGGCCTCCTCGGGCTGGCGCTGGGCCTCGGCCTCGGCGTCGGCGGCTGCCTGTTGTTGTCGCACTACGGGCTGCCGCTCGATCCGGACGTCTATTACATCCAGAAGCTGCCGGTGGTCATGCGGGCCGGCGAGATCGCGGCGGTGAATCTGGCAGCGCTCGGCCTCTGCTGCCTGGCCACGCTCTATCCGGCGATGCTGGCCTCCCGGATGCGCCCGGTCGACGGTCTGCGGTACGAGTAGCGCGCCGCGCCTACTCGACGACCGGCGCCTCGAACGGACCGAGTCGTCGCTGATTCCAGCGACGAACCAGCCCCCGCACCAGGGCCGACAACCTGATCGGGTAGATCGACTTCTCTTCGACCGTCTCGTCGCTGATCGCGCCCCAGCGAGATTTCCAGGCGCTCTCGCCGGGCGGGAACTCGAGGCGATCGAACCCGCGCACGATCGCCTCCCGGATCGCCTCGGCCGTGATGATGGTGAGCGGACTGTACCGCCGCCAGCGTTCGTCGTACCCCGAGTAGTAGACCGACAGGCAGCGCTCTGCCTCGACGAAGGCCTGCACGGCCACCGTCTCCCCCGCGATCTTCAAGGACACGAGCGAGACCTGATCCCGCCGGGCCAGACGTTGAAACAGGCCCCGGAGGAACGCCGCCTCGGTTTCGCCTGGCAGGTGATTCCGGTGCGCAGGTCCAGCCGTCGATTCGCTGCGCTGCCGGTGAAGCCTGATCAGATGCTCGGTCGCGATCGCCACTTCGGCCGGCGCGCGCGCCGTCTGGATCTTCCAGGCACCGATCTCACGGGTGAGGCGGCGCGGATAATAGGCAATGTTGTCCCGCATCGATTTGGAGAGCCCCGACTCGAAGCTCGGCCAGGAGGCCGGGAGCGCAAGCGTCATCGGAAGATCACGCCGCCGGGTCACCTCGACATTGTCGAGGCGCTGCGAAAGGGAGATGGCGGCGCGGGTCGCCGTCTGCCGGCTGCGGGCGCCGTGCACGACGGCGATGTCCCATGCCTTGTTGCGTGCGTCCGCCGCGATCCGCGAGACCAGCATCCGGGCGGCGAGATGTTCGTAGCCCCGGCGCAGGATGGCGATCGGCTCGTCCGTCAGCGTCTCCATCGAATGGCTTCGCCCGAAAGGTTGAAGCGTCACCCCCAGGCTCGACCGGCCGAGCGAATGCTCCTCGAAGAGGGGCGTCAGCCCGATCACCCCGGCTCGAGCTTCGACCGCGACGACCACCGTGAAACGTCCGGTGGCACCGCCTGCCCGGGCCATCACGAACCGGTTGAGCCACTCGAGCGCGAAGTCCCAGGACTGGAAAGCGGTCGGGCTGCGTGAGCCGGCGCTCAGCTCCCGCCACAGCTCTTCCAGGGCGTAGAAACCATCCGGGGTCACGACCGAATGACAGCCCGGCTGGAGGCCCACCGCTCGGAACTCCAACGGACGCGTGACACCCTTTCCGCCGACCGGAGAGAGCGCCTCGGCCAAGCGCGCGCTTCCCCGAGCGAACGTCATCGCGGGCCACTATGCCACATTGTCGCCTTTGTCACATAGTCATCCGCGGTGTCGCCAGACGGCGTCGCGTCGGCTCTTACCTCGAAGGTCTGATTGTGGGACAACCTGGACCAGGGGATGAAGATTCCTCCGGCGCTGCGAGACAGGGTGGTCCGCGTTCTGCGGACCGTGGGGCAGGTCCGGCCGCTCGTGCCGGTCCTTTACCACCCGCGCGTCAGCGGCGTGCTGCGACGAATGCCGGGAGCCGGCGCCCTTTACGGCTACGGCTGGGACCGGCAGCATCCGTTCGACCGGGCGAACGGCACCGATACCAGCGGGGTCGTCGAGCTGCAGGCGATCCGGGCCCACACCGATCACCCGGCCATGGCGCACGCCGCCATTTACGTGGGGTCACAGCCGAGCGCGATCCGCCAGGCGCTGGACGCGTTGCCCCCGCTGAAGGGCGCCACCTTCATCGACTTCGGATGCGGCAAGGGGCGGCCGCTGCTGGTGGCGGCCGAGCGTCCGTTCCGGGAGGTGGTCGGGATCGATCTCTCCTCGGAGCTGGCGGCGATCGCCCGCTCGAACGCCGCCATCATGCAGACCCGCCACCCTGGGCGAGCGCCCATCCGCGTCGTCGTCGGCGATGCGGCCAGCTACCCGCTTCCCTCCGGGGATCTGGTGCTGTTCTTTTACCACCCGTTCGGTGCCCCCATCTTCGAGCGGGTGCTGGCGGCGGTGGAGGGCGCGCTCGAGAGCGAACGGCGCGCCATCTACGTGGTCTACTACAACCCGGTGCTCGGGCGGCTGTTCGACGCCTCGCCGGCCTTCACCCGCCGGTGGGCCGCGATGCTCCCCTGCGCCCGCGACGAGCGCGGCTACGGTGCCGACGGCGACGACGCCGTGATGATCTGGCAGGGGGGCACTGCGCCCCCGCCTCGTGGATCTGTGGACCAGAGGATCGTGCTGAGCAACTTGGACACGCGGGCCGAACTGATCCGATAGCCGGGCAACCTCCGGCAAGTGCGCGGAGTCTCAGGAAATAAGGCTTATGGCGTCGTTGACACCTGCGGGGGCGCCGACTAATTTGGCGCACCCCATGACGACGACCATCTCGCCCGCTGCGTTCGAAGGGGACGCGCGCGGCGGGGCGCGGGTGCAAGTGCGCGGTCTTTCCAAGGCTTTCGAGCATGGCGGCCGGACGATCGACGTCTTGCGGGGGCTCGACTTCGATCTCGAGCCCGGCGACATGGCCTCGGTGGTCGGCGCCTCGGGGGTGGGCAAGTCGACGCTGCTCCAGGTACTGGGAACGCTCGACGCCCCATCGGCCGGCACCATCACCTTCGACGGTGTCGACGTGACGGCGATGAACGCCACCCGGCTGGCGGAGTTCCGCAACCGGGAGATCGGCTTCGTCTTTCAGTTCCATCACCTCCTGCCCGAGTTCACCGCGCTCGAGAACGCCATGATGCCGGGGCTCATCCTGCGGCAGCCGCGGCGGCTCTGCGCCGAGCGGGCGGCGGCGATGCTGGCCCGCATCGGCCTGGCCGACCGGCTCACCCACCGGCCGGGCGAGCTGTCGGGCGGCGAGCAGCAGCGGGTGGCGCTGGCGCGCGCGCTTCTGCTGCGGCCCCGGCTCCTCCTGGCCGACGAGCCGACCGGGAACCTCGACACCAAGACCGGGCGCGAGATCCACGAGCTCTTCTTCGAGCTCAATCGTGAGCTCGGGACCACCATCCTCATCGTCACGCACAACGACGAGCTGGCACAGAAGACGCCGCGCCGGCTGCGGATGGCCGACGGCCTGATCGTCGAACGGGAATAGCCGGCGCCCGCGATGAGCCTCCGCCGTTTCACCATCGCTGCCGCGATCCTGCTCGGCCTCCTGGGGCCGCGGGGGCGAGTCCAGGCGCAAGCCGAAGACAAATCGGGCGACAAGTCAGACGACAGCGCGGACGAAAAGCCGGCCGAGGAGAAGCCGGCTCCGCCGGCGCCGAACCTGAAGGTGGTCAAGGTCTCGTTCCGCGGCAACCGCAAGGTCGAGGACGACGCCATCAAGGTGAACCTCAAGACCGCCCCCGGCGTCACGCTGACGCAGGAGATGGTGCGCGACGACGTGCGCGCCATCTGGAAGATGGGCTACTTCGAGGACATCGAGGTGGAGGTCAGCGAGGGGAAGAACAAGGGACAGCCCGGCAGCACGGTCACCTTCGTCCTCAAGGAGAAGCCGGCCATCAACAAGATCTACGTGGCCGGCAACGACGAGGTGTCTCTGTCGAAGATCAACGAGGTCCTCGACATCAAGAAGGATCAGATCCTCGACCTGGCCAAGATCAAGAAGAACGTCGAGAAGATCAAGGACGCCTACGTCGAGAAGGGCTTCTACATGGCGGAGGTCTCCTACGAGATCAAACGCGACAGCTCCGCGACGGTCGACGTCTGGTTCCACGTCCGCGAGAACAGCAAGGTGGAAGTGCGGCGGGTCAACTTCGTCGGCAACCAGGCGATGTCCGACGCCGATCTGCGCGGCGTCATCTCGACCCAGGAGGGGAACATCCTCTCGCTGCTCACCTCCGCGGGGACCTACCGGGAGGACGTCTTTCAGCGCGACCTGCTCCTCATCCAGGCGCACTACTGGGACCACGGTTACGTGCAGGTGAAGGTCGGCAGCCCTCTCGTCGAGCTGTCGCCCGACAAGCAGTCGATGTACATCACCATCAACATCGAGGAGGGGCCGCAGTACCGCCTCGGCAAGGTCGACGTGACCGGCGATCTCCTGATGCCGCGGGAGTATTTCCTCTCGCGCGTCTCGGTCAAGACCGGCGAGATCTTCAACCGCTCCAAGCTGTCGGACGATCTGCAGAAGCTGACCGACTACTACAAGGACCGCGGCTACGCCTACGTCAACGCCTCCCCCTCGACGCCGGTCAACGAGAAGACGCGCGTGGTCGACGTCTTCTTCGAGATTCAAAAGGGGGAGCTGGTCACCGTCAACCGGATCAACATCCGCGGCAACAACAAGACGCGCGACAAGGTGATCCGCCGCGAGCTGCGCCTGGCCGAAGGGGATACCTACAACCAGTCGCTGCTCGACTACTCGAAGAAGCGGGTGAACGCCCTCGGCTACTTCGAGAAGGTCGAGATGTCGACCAAGCGGGGCCAGACCGACGACAAGCTGGACGTCAACTTCGAGGTGGCCGAGCGGCCGACCGGGACGTTCCAGATCGGCGCCGGGTTCTCCTCGGTGGAGAACTTCATCGCCCAGGCCCAGATCTCGCAGAACAACCTGTTCGGCCGCGGGCAGCTCCTCACCCTGCAGGCTCAGCTCTCCAGCCTCCGGCGCCTCTTCCTGCTGCAGTTCCAGGACCTCTACTTCCTCGACACCAACTGGACCTTCGGCTTCAACCTCTTCAACCAGCAACAGTTCCTCTACTCGTTCATCCGCAACTCCACCGGCGGCAGCCTCACCTGGGGCTACCTGCTGGCAGAGGATCTGCGCTTCCTGGTGACCTACAAGCTCGAGGAGGTCAGCATCGGCACCAGCTTGTCCGGCCTGGGCGGTGGGCTGTTCGGAACACCGACCATCGGCGTCCCCATCACCACCAGCGGGATCGCCAATCTGTTCCGCTCCGGGATCACCTCGTCGGTTCGCGGGACGCTCTCCTACGACTCACGCAACGATCGCATGTTTCCCAGCCGGGGCTGGTACAACACGATCTCCGCGGAGATCGCCGATCCCGACGTGACGTTCTCCCAGAACGTCTTCAACCGCTATGAGGGGGTGACGCGCTTCTTCTACCCGCTCTGGGGCCCGTTCATCTTCCGCGCCAAGCTGGAGGGGGATCTCATCGTCAGCCGGGACCCGCGCGGCGTGCCCATCTTCGAGCGCTACTTCACGGGCGGCATCTACAACATCCGCGGGTTCGCCCCGCTGTCGCTGGGGCCGGTCATCCGGTCGCTCTCGGCGCAGTCGCCCGACGCCTCGCTGAACACCTTCCTGGTGGGCGGCAACGTCCAGGTCATCGCCAACGCCGAGATCGAGTTCCCCATCTTCGACAAGGTGGGCATCCGCGGCGTGGTGTTCGCCGACGGCGGCAACGCCTTCAACCTGGAAGATCAGTACTGCAAGCTCGCGCCCTTCAACGTCGACGTGAGCAAGAACCCCTGCAAGGGCCCGCTCGACCTCAGCGCCTACCGCGCCAGCTGGGGGTTCGGCTTCCGCTGGTTCTCGCCGATCGGCCCGCTCCGGTTCGAGTGGGGCATCCCGTTCTGGACCCTCCCCGGCGAGCAGCCGATCGTCTTCGAGTTCACAATCGGCAACTTCTTTTGATCTACATGGGAACCCTGGGAGGGTTCCCAAACCCTCCCGCGATGGGGTCGGACCGGCAGAGCCGTCCCGCCCCCGACGCGATCCATGGGAACCCTGGGAGGGTTCCCAAACCCTCCCGCGATGGGGTCGGGCCGGCGAAGCCGTCCCGCCCCCGACGCGATCCATGGGAACCCTGGGAGGGTTCCCAAACCCTCCCGCGATGGGGTCGGGCCGGCGAAGCCGTCCCGCCCCCGACGCGATCCATGGGAACCCTGGGAGGGTTCCCAAACCCTCCCGCGATGGGGTCGGGCCGGCAGAGCCGTCCCGCCCCCGACGCGATCCATGGGAACCGCGGTGCACCTCCAAAATCGCTTACTTTTCTCACAAACGTGTTAAGCAAACGGCCGGTGAAGGAGATGAGAATGTCACGCGTATCACGTTTCTTGGTTCTGGCGGTCCTCTTGCTGAGTTCGTCCGCGGCGTTCGCCGAGGACTTCAAGCTCGGGTTCGTCGACATGCAGCGCGCCCTCAACGAGACCGACGACGGCAAGAAGGCCAAGGCGGCGCTCAAGAAGGTGTTCGATCAGAAGCAGAAGGAGCTCGACGAACAGCAGGCGGCGCTCAAAAAAGACATCGAGGACCTCGACAAGAAGCGGACGCTTCTCCCCGCCGACCAGGTGCGCGAGAAAGAGGGAGAGCTGCAGGCGCGGATGCAGAAGGTGCAGCAGACCTACCTGCGCCACCAGCAGGACCTCTCCGCCAAGGAGCAGGAGGCGACGGCCAAGATCTACGAGCGCATGAACAAGATCATCGCCAAGATCGCCGCCTCCGAGAACTTCTCGATGATCGTGGACAAGTCGGCGCTGGTCTTCGCCAAGCCGCACCTCGATCTCACCAGCGAGCTCATTCGCCGCTACAACAGCGGCGAAGGGGGCGACGCCGCACCGTCAGCCAAGAAGTAGGCGACGTGCTCGATATCCGCGCCATCGAGCGGATCCTTCCGCACCGCTATCCGTTCTTGCTCGTCGATCGCGTGGACGAGATCGGAGGCGACAAGATCGTCGCGCGCAAGCTGGTCTCGCGCAACGAGCCGCACTTCAACGGCCACTTTCCGGGACACCCGGTGATGCCGGGCGTGCTGATCATCGAGGCGCTGGCGCAGGCGGGTGCGCTCCTGGCCGCGCACACCGTCGGCTTCGATCCGACGACCCACGTCATCTACTTCATGGCCATCGACAAGGCGCGCTTCAGAAAGCCGGTCGTCCCGGGCGATCTGCTGGTGCTGGAGGTCGTTCCGCTGCGCAAGGGCGGGGCGATCTGGAAGCTGCGCGGCGAGGCGAAGGTCGACGGCGTGGTCGTGGCGGAGGCGGAGCTCCTGGCTTCGATCCAGCCACGCGACGCGACCGCCGCGCCCAAGGGCTGATCCCCGTGCGCGCGGGTTGGCGCTGGCTGCTCGCGTTCGCTGGCCTTTTGGCGGGCTGTCACCGGTCGGCGATGCCGCCACGCCCGGATGGCGCCGCGGTCGTCGTCGCGCCCGACACCCAGGACGACGGGATCGCCACGCTCCCCGAGATCGAGCCCAACAACACCCTGCCGACCGCCCAGCTGTTGGCGGTGACGGCGACGGCGCCCGCCGCGGTGGCCGGCGCGCTCGGGACCCAACCACCCGCCGGAAAGCGCGACGTCGATCTCTATCGCGTCGACGTCCCCGGCCCGGATGGAGGTGTGGCGCCCGCCGCCGGAGATGCCGGTGCGGCCAGCTCCCCGCCCCACCTTTTGCTGCGCGCCGATCTGCACCCGGCGCCGCCGGGCCTGGCGGTCACGCTGGAGGTGCTCGATGCGACGGGGCACGTCCTGGTGGCGGCGAACGGGCAGCCGGGCGAGGCGATCGCCGTTCCCAACCTCGCTGCCCGGGGCGGCAGTTTCTACCTGCGCGTGCGCGCGGCCGGACCCGAAGTCCCGGGCGGCGGATATCGGCTGGTCGTGCACCTCGTCCCCTTCGACGCGGGGGCCGAGATCGAGCCGAACGGCGACGCCGCGCACGCGACCGAGCTGGCGCCGGGCGGCGAGGCCGTCGGCTACCTCGGCTGGCGCCACGATCAGGACTGGTACCGCCTGCCGACGGCGGGGCTCGCCGAGGGGAGTGTGCTCTCGGTCGATCTCGATCCGCTCCCCGAGGTCTCGATCACGTTGCAGCTCTACGGCGCCGACGCCCACAAGCTGACGGAGGCCCGGGGGAGAAAGGGGGAGCGGGTGGTCCTGCGCAACGTCCGCATCGCCCCGACCGATCCGTTCGTCTTCGTGGTGGTGCGCGCCGACGTCGGCTTCAGCGCGGAGGCGCGCTACAACCTGCGCCCACGCACCGACCTCCCCAAGGCCGGCACGGAGGCGGAGCCCAACGACGATCAGGCGCACGCCCAGACGATCGGCGACGGAACGGTGGTCGGGTACCTCGCGCGCGGCGACGTCGACTACTTTCGCTACAGCACCGACGGGATGGCGCTGCTCGATCTGGAGGTCGCCCCGCCCGAGCGTGGCGGCGTCGAGGTCGAGGTCACCCGCGAGGACAACACCCTCCTCGCCCGGGCAGCCAGTGCCCGGCGCGCTCCGGCGCGGATCACCGGCCAGCCGATTCCAGGGGGCCCGGTTCTGATCCGCGTCGTTCCGCGCCACGGCCCGATCGACTCGGACGATCCGTATCGCCTCACCGTGACGTCGCGCCCCGCGCCGGCGCCGGGCGAGCCGCCGCCGCAACCTGGAACGGCGGAATGAGGGAATGATGCGGCCCGCGGCTCTCGGCCTGGTCCTCGCGCTCGGCCTGACCGCCTGCGCGCATCATCCAGAAGAGCCGGCCGCGACCATGGCGTCGTTTGGCGCGGCGCTGGCCCGCGGTGATCTGCGGGCCGCCTACCAGCTGACCTCAGCGGCGTTCCAACGTCGGATGCCCTACGACGCCTTCGCAGCAGCCCTGACCGCCGCCGGGGGCGAGGCGGCCGCGCTCGGCCAGCGCCTGGTCGCCGAAGCCGGCGCCGTTCCGCCTCGGGTCGTGGTCACGCTCGAGCTCGGCGAAGAGGTGCCGCTCGTCCTCGAAGGGGGCCGCTGGCGGATCGACGGCCCCGTGTACGAGGCCTGGGGCCAGGCGACGCCACGCGCGGCCGTCCAGACCTTCGTTCGAGCGCTCGACGCTCACCGTTACGACATCGTGCTGCGGCTCGTTCCCGATCGGTATCGCGCCGGGCTGTCGGCCGAGCGGTTGCGTGCGTTCTGGGAAGGGGACCACCGGGAGGAGCATCAGGCGCTGCTCTCCCGGATCCGGGCCACTGCCCGCGGGCCCCTCACGGAAACCGGTGACGAGGCTCGGCTTGACGTGGCGCCGGACCGCGTCGTGCGGCTGGTCCGCGAGGCCGGACAATGGAAGATCGAGGATCCTGACGAATACTGACCCGTAACCTTCGAGGACTGCGGGGTTTTTTGGCGCCTCACGTTTGGATCCAGAATTGCCGAACTTGACTAACAGAAAGAGATATTGCAGGCATTTAGCTAGAGGTTCTCGTCAGTGCTCGAACCTTGGATCATCGAACAGATCCGTCGCCGCGAGGAAGAGGAGAGGCGGCGCCATGAGCGTCCGCGACTCGAGATTCCCCTGCGCGACGAGCGCCGCCGTCCAGATTCGGCGGAGGACGAAGAACCAGAAGAAGATCGAGACGCACCTCAGCGTGGCGTCGTGATCATCGACATGTAAGGTCGCCGAGCGGAGCAGCTCCGCCGCGGAGGCGTCGTACCTGGAAGTCCGCGGCCGCGCCAGGATCCACGTACTGGACGGCGATCGCGGTCGGGGCTAGACAGGAACGATGGAGTCGGAGAGGGCGGGGTTCGTGGGGCGGCGGGCCGAGCTCTCGCTGCTGGATGAGGCGCTCGGACGGGCGGTCCGCTTCAACGCGCCCCAGACGGTGACCATCATCGGCGCGGATGGGCTCGGCAAGAGCCGCCTGCTCGACGAATGGCTGGCCGGAAACCAGGGCCAGGATCTGCGAATCGTACGCGCGGCGGTCGGGCCGGCCGTGGGGGCCTCGGCCCCCCGGGGCGCCCTGATCGCGCACCTCTTGCGCGTCCGTTTCGGCCTGGCCGAGCTGGGCCCCGACCAGGCGCTGCTTCAGTTTCGCGCACAGTTGCAGGAGGTGTTCGGCGACCGGCGCATCTCCGAGCTGTCGACGCTGCTCGGGCGGTTCCTGGGGTTCGACGTTCCGGAGAGCCCCCTCAGCAGCGCGCTGGCGGGACGGCCCGAACAGGGGGCGGAGCTGGCGCGCGCCGTCCTGGGACGATTCCTCGAGCAGGACGCCGCCCTCCGTCCGCTGGTCATCATCGGCGAGAACCTGCAGGACGCCGACGATGATTCGCTGACCGAGCTCGAGAGCCTGGCGGTCGATCTGACCAACGCGCCGATCCTGATCGTGGTGACGGCGCGGCCGGAGCTGCTGGTGCGCCGCCCGGGTTGGGGGCGCGGCGGGGGCAACCACACCCGGCTCGACCTGCAACCGCTCACCCGGATGGAGATCGATCTGCTGGTTGGAGCGTCGCTCGGCGGGACGGGCGCGGCGCCTGGCGGCCTCGGCGAGCAGGTGGCGAATGCGTCGGGTGGGAACCCGATCCTGGCCCGGCAGCTGCTGCGGACCTATCGGGAGCACGGGATCCTGGTCGCCGGGGGCGAAGGCTGGCGCTTCGACCAGGAGCGGGCCGCGCGCCAGCATCCGACGGCGACGCGCGAAGAGGTCGCCCACGCGCGGATCACGGTGCTGACGCCGGCCGAGCGCGACGTCCTGGCGCGCGCTGCCATCTTCGGCGATCAGTTCTGGACCGGCGGGGTGGTCGCGCTGGGGCGCCTGGGGGCCTCGCCTCCCGACGAGGCGGCGGTGTTCGCCCCCGATCCGACCATCACCGAGATTCAGCAGATGTTGGAGAGCCTGCGGGAGCGCGGGTTCGTCGAGAGGAACGACACCTCCGCGATCCCCGAAGAGATCGCCTGGACGTTCTGCCAGACGCTGGAGCGGTACCTGCTCGAGACCGACGCCGCCTCCGAGCTCGGCCGCCGGCGCAAGGCGTTCGCGGCGCAGTGGCTGGAGAGCCGGGGGGGCGATGCGCGCGAGGAGCGGCTGGAGTCGCTGGCCCGGCTCTACGAAGAGGCGGGCGACGGGCGGCGGGCGGCGTACTGCTATCTCACCGCGGCGGGGCTGGCCCGCGACCACCTGCTGCTCGATCGGGCGCACGCGCTCTACCTGGCGGGGATCCGGCACCTCGACCTCGACGATGCCGTGGCGAAGATGGACGCGCTCTACGCCGCGGGCGACGTGGCGGCGCGGCTCGGCCGGACGCGGGAGTCGGTGGGTCTTTTCCAGGAGATGCTGCGGCTCGCCTGGAGGCTCGACCTTCCCGCCAAAGGGGGCGCGGCGCATGGACGGATCGGGCGGCTCCTGAGCACGCTCGGGGAGAACACCCGCGCGCTCTCGCACCTGGAGCTCGCGCAGAAGCTGTTCGAGGTGGCGGGGGACTGGCCCGGGGTGGCGGCGGCCCTCGACGACGTGGGGCGCATCTACTTCCTGATGGGCGAGCCCGAGCGCTCGCTGGAGCGGCATCGCTCGGCGCTGGCGGTGCGCGAGCAGCTGGGCGATGAGCGCGGGCGCTCGCTGACGCTGTCGCGTCTCGGTCAGGTGCTGCGCGCCACCGGCGCGCTGGCCGCGGCCGGCGAGCACTTTCGGGCGGCGCTCGATCTGCGGCGCCGGATCTCGAACCTCCCGGGCGTGATCGCCTCGCTGCTCGATCTCGGCGCGCTGGAGCGCGATCTCGGCCGCCGGCCGGAGGCGCTGTCGCTCTTGGGTGAAGGGCGGGAGCTGGCGCGGGCGAGCGGCGAGAGGCTGCAGGAGTGCAGCCTCTCGGTCGAGATCGGGGACTGCCACCTCGGCGACGGCCAGCCGCACGCGGCGCTGGGCGAGTTCCAGGCGGCGCGGGAGATCGCCCGGCAGTTCGGGGCGCGGGCCCTGCTGTCGGAGGCGACGCGGGGGATCGCCGAGGCGGAGCTGGCGCTGGGCGAGGCGGCCCGCGCGCGCGACGACGCCCGGTCGGCCTTCGAGATCGCCGAGCGGGCAGGGGCCCCGCCGCTGGCGGGCGCGGCCTTGCGGGTGGCGGCTTCGGCGGTCGGCGCCGGAGCACCCGGAGAATCCGACCTGGGCGGCGCGCGCGAGATGTTCGACCGGGCGGTGGAGGTGCTGACCGGGGCCGGCGCCGAGCTGGAGCTGGCGCGGACGCTGGACGCCTACGCCGCCTTCGAGGATCGCTCGGGCCGCGACGAGACGGCGGCCGAGCTGCGCCGACAGGCGGGGCTCATCCGCCGCCGCGAGCCGCCGGCCGTGCCCCGCGCCTCGTGATTGGCGGACGCGAGGTCTACTTTTTGGCGGCCGCCATCCCGGCGCGTTTGCCCGCCGGCTTGGCCGGGGCGGCCGCGGTGGTCGCCCCGGCGGCCTTCTTGAGGTCGTCGGGTTTGACCAGGATCCGGTCGATCGCCCACTTGGGCGCCAGATAGACGTCCGGGCTCTTGGCTGTGGCGACGAAGTAGCTCACCTTGTCGCTCGTCTCGTCGCCCACGCGGACCAGGCAGGCCGGAGCGCTCGACTTCGTCCCCTTGCTCTTGGCGTTGATGATCGCCTTCGGCTTGGCGAGGCCGTTGCTCTTGAGTGACTGATCGTCGGCGAATCCGCTGGCCTTCCAGTCCTTGAAGGCGCTGGCGATGGGCGTCACCTTCGTCGCGTCGAGCTCGAGCTTGGGTGGCTTGGTCGCCTTCCAGTCGTTGCCGTTCTTGACCAGCGTGTACGACTTGTCGCCGGCGGCGACGGAGATCTCGGTGAGGTCGGCGCCGGCCACGTCACAGAGCGTCTTGTCGCGGAATTCCATGGGCCGCTTGGCGATCCGCTCGAGGTTGAACTTCTTGACCAGGAAGATCTGGGGGGCGTCCGCCTTCTTGACGAAGGTGTCGTCACCCTTCTTGTTGCCGATGAGCGCGGTGACGGTCTTGCCGCCCTTGAGCCCGACGGTGAGGGTCAGCGCCGGCGCGTCGAGGCCCGCCGCGGCCGGGGTCGCGCCGTCGGCGAAGTCGTTGGCCTTCCAGTTGGCCAGCGCCGAGACGATTCCGTTCGGCACGCCGTTGTCGAGCTTCTCGATCTTCACCGAGCTCGAGACGACGTCCCACTTGTCCTCGCTCCCCTCCTTGGTGCCGGTCTTCTTGAGCGAGATCTTCGCGCCATCCTTGTCGGCGACGTCCAGCTTCTCCACCTCGGTCGACGGGAAGGTGGTGATGCTCTTGTCGCGCCAGTCGGTGGGGCCCTTGTCGAAGGCGAACTTGGTGATGCCGCTGGCCTGCCAGACGTCGTTGGTGCCGGCGGGGCGGACCATGGTCCCCGCGCCGACCGCCTTGCCGACGATCAGGTCGGCCAGGACCTTGCCATCGTGCTTGGCGACCAGGCGAACGCCCGACTTGTCGTCGACCTCGAACTCGGCCTGTTTGGCGTCCTGCTGGGTCACGAGGTCGGTGACGTCCATCTTGCCGAGCGCCTCGAAGGCGTTCTTGGCGGTCGCCTGGTCGGCAGGGTAGGAGACCGGCGCGATCACCTTGTAGATCCCCCCCTCGTTCTTGATCGTCGTGGTGACGCCCCCCCTGGTCACGTCGAGCGTGGTGATCTCGACGGGGTTCAGGGTGGGCAGGGGGCGGGGGTGATCGCTGGCCCTCTCCCCCTTCTCGGGTTGACGGAGCGTGACGAACGCGATGATGGCCAGGACCACGAAGGCCCCGAGGGCGGTGACTGTTTTTCTGTTCATAGCTTCTGTCCTCTCCGGCGCGTCCGCCGAACGACCATCCGGCCAATACCGAAGGCGATGAAGAGGATGGCGACACCAAAGACGTTGCCGACCTTCACCGCCAGCACCGCTCCATCCGAGCCGACGTTGATCGGCCGGGCCGCGACGGTCTTGCTGCGGACCGGCGTCAGCGCCTCGTCCTCCATCGTCCAGCTGATGGCGTTGAAGAGCATCTGCGCGCCGCCTTGATAAAAGGGCAGGTAGCGGGCCACCTGCAGATACTCGTCAGAGGCGAAGTCGGAGTCGCCGACGACCATCAACCGCACCGGCTTGCGCGACTCGGCCGCCGGCATGTTGTCCGGCACCGACATCCCCGGCACGGCGCCCGGCGGCGGGTAGGCGCTCTTCAAGATCCCCTGGTAGGCGTAGGCCAGCCCGAAGACGCCGTGGTCCTTGGGATCCTTCGCCTCTTCCATCGTCTCGGCCATCGGCGAGAAGAAGAAGAAGCCGGTCTGCTTCCAGGCCTCGGGCGAGCTGGCCGCCAGCGTCCAGAGCTTGGCGCCCGGCGTCTGCGTCGTGCCGCTCGCCAGCGGGCCGACCAGCTGGACGGAGCTGGGGAACGGGAAGACGACGGCGTTCACGCCGGCCAGGATCGAGTTGTCCTTGTCGGCCTGGTCGGTCTTGACGCCCACGAACACCGGCAGGTTCTTCAGCATCTTTCGCCCGCCGACGTCGATCGGACCGGGGACGTTCTGGCGGTCGAACACGAAGTCCTCGCCGATCTTGAAGCCGTACTTCTCGAGCAGCTCGTTGAGGCCGGTCTGGTTGACCTGGCCGACCTTGGGCTGGGCGGCCATCTGCGGCATCCCGCCGCGCGGCGCCGAGAGCACCATCCCGTCGACCAGGAAGATCACGCCGCGCCCCTTCATCAAAAAGCTGTCGATCTCGTGCCGCCCCTTGTCGTCGAAGGCCTGCTTGGGGCCGCCGACCACCAGCGCGTCGACGTCGTCGCCGATCGCCGTCGTCGATGGGTTCACGGTGGTCGAGTCGAACTCCTGGTCGACCACGTGCTTGAGGAAGGTGAACCCCTGGGTCAGGTCCTGCTCGCCGTGGCCGGTGGTGAAGGCGACCTTCCGCTTCTTCTGCGTCATCCGCTTGATGATCGAGGAGATCTCGTACTCGAGGCCCTCGACCTGACCGATCTCCGGGATGGCGTCGTCCTTCCCCTGGTACTGGAAGCAGAGGCCCAGCCAGTAGGTGCCGACCTCGAACTTCTGCGAGCGCATCACCTGGATCTGCAGCTTCTGCACCTTGCAGGCGTTGGCCTCGTCTTCGATCTTCTTGTCCGACTCGGGATCGAACGCCTCGAAGTGGAGCTTCCCCTTCGAGTAGGTCTTGTAGTCGTCCATCAGATCGCGCACGTAGCGGCTGGTGTTGGCCAGCTCGGGCGGCAGATCCTTGGAGATGTAGGCCTTGACGTTCAGGTAGTCGGGCAGGGCACGGACGATGTCTTTCGAGGCGTTGGAGAGCGTGTAGACCTTGTTCTCCGTCAGATCGAGGCGGCCAAAGACGCGCGTGCCGATCAGGTTGACCGCCACCACCGCGCCGATGATGAGCACCACGAAGGTGGTGGCGTTCGACGCCGACAGGCGCTTGCGCTGATTCATTCCGGGCTTGGAGCCGCTGTTGTTGTCTGGAGTTGCCATGGCTACTTCCACCGCCGTGATTCGAGAGAGAGGGTCGCGATGAGCAGGCAGACCGTCATCACCGAGAGGTAGTAGATGACGTCGCGGGAGTCGACCACGCCGCGCCCGATGTTCTCGAAGTGGCCGTCGATGCTGAGGAACGCCACCAGCTTCTGCAGCGACTGGGGCAGGAACTGGGTGAGCCGCCCGAGCAGGTAGAGCGCGAAGGAGATGGCGAAGGCGACGATGAAGGAGACGATCGAGTTGCGGGTCAGCGCCGAGGCCATCACGCCGATGGAGACGTAGGCGCCGCCCATGAGGACCAGGCCCAGGTAGCCGCCGATGGCCGGTCCGCGGTCGAGCGGGCCCAGCGACTTCACGGTGATGGCGAAGACCAGCGTCAGGCCGATCGCCGTGCAGAGCAGCGCCATCGCCGCCAGGAACTTGCCGACCACGACCTCCCAGTCACGCACCGGCATGGTGATGAGCAGCTCCAGCGTCCCCGACGACTTCTCGTCGGCCAGGAGCCGCATGGTGATGGCCGGGATCATGAACATGAACAGGAGCGGCATGATGTTGAAGAAGCCGCGCATGTCGGCCTGCTTCTCCAGGAAGAGCTGGGTGAAGAACAGGTATCCCGTGATGATGACGAAGACCGGGACGACGATGTACGCCACCGGCGAGTTGAAGTAGGTGCGGATCTCGCGCCGCGAGATCACGAGCGCCGGGGTCATGACTTCCCTTTCTGTTGTCCTTGCTCGGTTTCGGCGACGACGTCGCCGGTGGTCAGGTTGCGGAACACGTCTTCCAGGCTGGCCGATTCCCGCAGGAGCTCGAGCAGCGTCCAGCGGTTGTCGACGGCGGCGAGGAAGATCGGCTTGCGCAGATCCGTGGCGGCCGCCGCGTCGAGCGCGAAGGCGTGCGAGCCCTCCTCGCCGGCGAGCATCTCGCAGCGGGCCACGCCCGTCAGGCCCGCCAGCCGGTCACGGATCGCCTCCTTGACGACGCCGTTCGATTCGACCACCACCCGGTAGCGCCCGCCTTTTTCGCGCGCCCGCAGCGAGTCGGGCGTCCCGTCGGCCACCAGCTTGCCGCCGCTGATGATCAGGATCCGGCTGCAGGTCGCCTGGACCTCCGGCAGGATGTGGGTGGAGAGGATGACCGTCTTCTCGCGCCCGATCTCCTTGATGAGCGAGCGGATCTCGACGATCTGGTTGGGGTCGAGGCCGCTGGTCGGCTCGTCGAGGATCAGGATGTCCGGATCGTGCAGCATCGCCTGCGCCAGGCCGACGCGCTGCCGGAATCCCTTCGACAGCTCCCCGACCTCCTTGCCGGCGACGTCGGCGAGGCCGCAGCGGGTGCCGACCTCCTTGATCCGCCCGGCGCTGCGGGCCGGGTCCATGCCGCGCATGGCGGCTGCGAACTGCAGGAACTCGAGCACGGTCATGTCGCGGTAGATCGGCGTGTCTTCGGGCAGGTAGCCGATGCGGCGGCGGACCTCCAGCGACTCGTCGAACACGTCGTGCCCCGCCACCTTGGCCCGCCCGTCGGTCGGCGACAGGAAGCAGGTGAGCATCTTCATCGTGGTCGATTTCCCGGCGCCGTTCGGCCCCAGGAAGCCGAGCACCTCACCCTGGCGGACCGAGAAGCTGACGTGATCGACGGCACGCGTCAGCCCGTAGTCCTTGGTGAGTCCGTCGACCTCGATCATCACGTCTGACATCGGCACCTCTTGGTCATCGTCCGTGGTCCATGGGGATGGGGTTGTTCGCGGCCTAACTCGGGCCCGGGCCCCCTTATTCCCGCTCGCGGGCCATCTACGACGGCCTGCGAGCAGCTGTCAAGCGGCCAGCAGCTCAACCGGCCCAGTCCAACCGGGACTGGCTCGACCTTTTGAAAAACCGGCACGTCCGGATGAGCAACCCCCTCCGTAGTGTTCCCGGAGGTGAAATGCAAGGAACCAGAACCATTAGAATCGCGCTCGCCCTGGTGGCGACGCTTGGACTTGTTGGAACACTGGCCGCCGGTTGCGGCGGCAGCGGATCAGGAGGCGAAGCCACAGGATCGCCGCAAGAGACCGCCGCGTCTGATAGTGGGACCACCACGATGATCGACAGCCTCGAGGGCGGCACCGCCTCGAGCTGGACCCCGTTCATGACGGGGGGATCGTCGATCAGCAGCGCCAGCGCGCCGCTGCACGCAGAGGGGGCGTCGACGTCGACCGAGATCACCTACAGCGTGGTGTCGGGCGGCTCCGCCGGGCTCGAGCGTGACTTTTCGACGCCGCAGGACTGGTCGCAGAGCTCTGCCTTGACCTTGTGGGTCTACGGGCGGGCCACCGGACACTCATTCTTGGTTCAGGTTTACGACGCCGGGCACGAGCGCTGGGAGTCGCGCTTCACGGTCGACTTCAGCGGCTGGAAGCAGATCTCGCTTCCGTTCAGCGCCATGACGGCCGCCAGCTGGCAGCCGCCGACCGCGCGCGTGGACGGCGTGCGGGACTTCTCCGGGGTGACCGGCATGGCGCTCGCGCCCTCGGACGGCGCCGGCTCCGGCGTGGTCAACCTGGATACGCTCGCGCTCGGCACGGCGTCGACGTCGTCGACATCGACGTCCACATCGACGTCGTCCACATCGACGTCGTCCACATCGACGTCGGGCGCTGGCGGCTCGGCCGCGTCGACGAACGCACCCACGGTGCCGACGACCACCCCGCCGACGACAACGACGACCGCACCGACGGACACGCCGACGACGACAGATGCGCCGACGACGACCCCGACGGCAACGCCGGCCACGACCCCGACGGCGACCCCGGCGACGACCCCGACGGATTCCGACGGCGACGGCGGATCCAACGCCGACGGCCGCGCCGACGGCCGCGCCGGCGGCGACCCCGACGGCAACGCCGGCGGCAGCCCCGGCGCCCGCCGCCAGCGGTGCCGTGACCGGGACGATCATCCCGCTTTACACCGCTCCGACCGATCCCTCCTGGGGCGCGGTCGCGGCGGCCAAGGCGGCGCACCCCGCGGTGCCGGTCCTGGCGGTGGTCAACCCGGCCAACGGCCCGGGCGCCGCGCCGTCGGCTGACTATACGGCCGGCATCGCCAGGCTGACCGCGGCCGGCGTGAAGGTGATCGGCTACGTCCACACGCAGTGGGGCGCTCGGCCGGCGGCCGAGCTGCAGACGGAGATGGGGGAGTGGCAGAGCTGGTACCCCGGAGTTTCCGGCATCTTCTTCGACGAGATGGCCAACGCGGCCGGGCACGAGTCGTACTACTCGGGCCTCACCGCCTATGCGAAGGGGCGCGGGCTCGGCTTCACCATCGGCAACCCGGGCGCTGACTCGTCACCGAGCTACGTCGGCACCGAGGACGTCATCCTCATCTACGAGAACAGCGGCCTCCCCTCGGCGGCGGCGCTCGGTGGCTGGCACGCCAGCTACGACCGGAACAACTTCGGCGTGATCCCCTACGCTGTCGGCAGCCTCGACACGTCGTTCGTGCAATCGGCGAAGCAGTACGTCGGGTACATCTACCTGCAGAGCGACACCCTGCCCAACCCGTGGGACAGCGTCCCGCCCTATCTGTCGGACCTGGTCGCCGCGCTCGACTAGAACGAGGAGGTCTTCCGGCGGCGATCTCGACGCCGGAGGGCGCAACGCGCCCGGGTCCAAGCATCGGGAGGCGCGGCTTTGCCGCGCCGGCCCCGACGGCCCGCGGGGGGAGCTCGTGAGGGGGGACACCCCCTCACGCCGCCGAAGGCGCATCAGGGCGCCTTCGGGCGCCACGTCGTCGGGCATGGTTCGCTGCGCTCACCGTCGCCTCCGGCGACGCCCTCCTAGCAATCGCTGTCGTTCGCCGCGTTGCAGATGCTGGGGCAGCAGCGATCGGAGGTCGCTCCGGAGCAGGTGGTGATGGGGATGTGGAGACAGGCCACGTTGCAGTGGGCCACATCCCCGACCAGCAGCTCGGTGGTGCAGGGATCGCCGTCGTCCGGGCAGGTGGTCGGGCAGGTCGTGCTCGGGTCGCAGGTCTCTCCCGCACCGACGTGGTTGTCACCGCAGGTCGCGGCGCAGTCGTTGTCATTGACGGCGCTGCAGCCCGCGGGGCAGCAGCCATCGTCGTTCAGGCAGGCCACGATGGCGGCGTGGGTGCAGTGGGCGGTGCAGTTGGCGATCGATCCGCTCGCCACGTCGGTGGTGCAGGCGTTCTGATCGTCGCAGCTTTCCGGGCAGGCTCCGGGGAGCCCTGCTGTGATCGCGCGGTCGCACGCTTCGCCGGCCTCGACGGCGCCGTCGCCACAGACGGGGGTGCAGTCAGGGTCGTCGGTCGCGGTGCAACCTGCGGGACAGCACCCGTCTCCGGCCGCGCAGGCGGTGATCGGGACCGCGACGCACGAGGCGCTGCAGCTGCTGGGCGAGCCCCGCAGGGTCAGCGTCATGCAGCTCCCCTCGGCGGTGCAGGAGGTCGGACAGGAGGCGGGGACGGCGCTGTCGCAGGTCTCCACCGGGCGCTCGACCACGCCGTTGCCGCACAGGGCGGCGCAGTCGGCGTCGAGGGCGAGATTGCCGCCGGGCGGGCAACAGCCATCGCCCGCCACGAACGCCGTCACCGGGAGATGGACGCAGGCGGCCGAGCAGGTCCCGGCGGAGAGCAGCAAGATCCCGGGTACAGGGATCGCCGTCGTCGCACGTTTTCTGACAGGCACCGGCCGTCCCCGCGGGGATCGCCACGTCGCAGGTCTCGTTCGGTTGAACCACGCCGTCGCCGCAGGTCGCCGAGCAGTCGGGATCGGTCGCCGCCGTGCAGCCGGCGGGACAGCAGCCGTCGCTGGCGGCGCTGCAGGCCACGATGGGGGTGGTCGCGCAGGCGGCGGAACAGTCGTCGCTGCTGCCGGTCAGCGCCGTCTGGAGACAGGCCGACAACGACGGGGGACAGCTGGTCGGGCAGGCGCCACTGCCGGTGGCGGCGCTGTCGCAGGTTTCACCTGGTTCGACGACGCCGTCGCCGCAGCTGGCGTGGCAGTCGGTGTCGGTGGCCGGGGTCGCGCCGGGCGGGCAGCAACCGTCGCCCGAGATCGGCGTGTCGATGAGGGCGTGACCGCAGGTGGCGTGGCAGCCGGCGCCGGACAGGAAGTCGGCGGTGCAGGCCATACCGTCGTCGCAGTCGACCGGACAGCTCCCCGGCGCCGGCGGTGCGATGCCGATGTCACACGACTCGCTTCCCTGCCGGACGCCGTCCCCACAGGCCGTCGGACAGTCGGAGTCGACCGCGTTGGTCCCCCCGGGCGGGCAGCAGCCGTCGCCCGACCGTGACAGCGTCACCTGGTAATGCAGGCAGATCGCCTGGCAGGTCCCCACCGAGACCAGCAGGGTGAGCGCGCAGGGATCGGCCACCGTGCACTCGCTCGGCGTCGGGCAGGCGCCGGGCTGGCCGGCGGCGATGGCGGTGTCGCAGGTCTCGCCAGCCTCGATGACGCCGTTGCCGCAGGTCGCGGAGCAGTCGGGGTCGGTCGACTTCGTGGCCCCCGACGGACAGCAGCCGTCGGCGAGGCCGATGGCGGTGTTCGGCGAGTGGGCGCAGGAGGCGGTGCAGGCGCTGCCGCTGGGGAGGTCTTTCGTGCAGGCGACGCCGTCGTCGCAGCTCGACGGCGGGCAGGCGCCCTGATCGCCCGCGGGGATCGCGATGTCGCAGGTCTCGCCGGGGTCGATGCGCCCGTTGCCACAGCGGGGGCTGGTGGTCGTTCCCGCGTCCGGGGTGGAGCCAGTCCCTGCATCGACGGTGCAGGTCGAGGTGCCGCAGTTGAGCGAGACGTAAACCGTCGGACGTTCGTTGGGGGCAACCGCCAACATCCCGCTCTGCCCCGTCGCGATGGTCGCTCCCGTGGAGTCGAGGGCGGCCACGGCGATGTTCACGGTCCCGGTCGCCGCCGCGGGCAGCTCGGCGCTGAGCGTGGTCGGAAAGCCGATTGGTTGCCCGTTGGGGCGCGTGTAGCTCTGCAAGAACGTGCCGGCGGGGCCGCTGATCTGAACGTCGAGCCCGCTGACCGGGGGGGGCGACCCGGTGACGGTCACGACCACGGAGAGGATCGCGTCACCGTCGTGGTGGCAGGCCGCGGCCGAAAGCGTCAGCGCCACCAGAGAGCAGAGAGCGAGTCGACGCATCGTCACGGTCAAAAGAACTTCTTGTTCCCGAGATCGGTGGTGGGGACCGAGCTTCCGGAACGACCGGCCAGCGCGGCCACCGTCACGCCGGCCGCCAGCGCGGCACCGATCGCGGTCCAGACCCACCAGCGGCGCCAGAGCGGCGTCGGCGGTTTGGCGCCCGCCCCGGCGCCCGGCGCGGCGATGAGACCCGGCGGCGGCGCGGCGACCGGCGGGCGGGCGCGGAGGCTCTCGAGCTCGCTCACACGCTCCTCCGCGGCGTCACGATCGGGTCCATCGGACGCGCCGGCCAGAAAGCGGTCGTAGTAAAACAGCGCCTGTTCGGTGGCGCCGAGCTGGCGGTAGGACTCGGCGATCTGGAAGAGGAAGGGCGGATCGGCGCGAAGCTCGTAGGCGCGGCGGTACTCCGCGATCGCCTCCTGATACCGCCCCAGCTGGTAGAGCCGATGCCCCTGGGCGACGTGCTCGTCGATCTCGACGTCCGCAGGCGTGGCGGCGGGCGATGTCGTCGGAGTCGGTGCCGGCGATGCCGGCGCCGGTGACGGGTCCGCGCCCGACGCCCGGCCGGCCGCCAGCAACGTCAGAGCGAGCGCCGAGGCCCGAAGCAGGGTGAGAAATCGGAGGCTAAGCAATGAAACACGTGGCCGTTCGTGACGATTTTGCGCCCCGCTTCGCGCCGCCGTCAACGCTGCCAGGAGGGGGCGGCTCCAGGGCGGCGGCGGCAGCCAAGCTTTGCTGCTGGCTTCGGGGGCTAATTCGGGCGCTACTTCCGGCCCTACTTCCGGCCCTACTTCCGCCGCTGCTTTGGTGGGGCGCTGATCAGCACCGGCTCGAGCGGCGCGAGACTGGCGAGCCAGCGCGCCGCGACGCTCTCCGCGGCCGCGGCGAGCGGTTTCGGTGCGGCTGCGGCCAGGATCGCCCGGGCGTTCTTCTCCAGCGCGGAGGGCAGCTTCGGCGCCTTGTCCTTGCCACGCGGCGCCTTCGCCAGCGCCTCGAAGGCCTTGACCTGGTCGGGGGTGAGCGGGCGAAACCGCGCCGGTTGCGCCGCGCGCTTGGTCTCTCCCCCCTCGAGCAGCTGGGCCACCAGCGCCGTGCGGGCCAGCGTGCCGAGATCGAGCCCGGCGGCGTCCATGCCCGTCCCTGCCAGCGCCGGCCCGCCGGCCGCGACATCCTCGGGCGTGACGCCCAGGCCGCGCACCATCGCCTGCGCCGCGGCGGCTTGCTCGATGGCGGCGGCGGCGCGCGCCAGATCGACGAGCTGGCGGAACGGCCGCTCGCCCGCGGAGGGCGGATCGTCGAGCAGCCGCGGGAACATCGGTCGCAGGCGGGTCACGGCCTCGAGGACCGTCGCGTCGTCGCTCTCGGCCAGGTTGAGCCCCTGCGCCCCGAATGGACCTTCCCGGCGCAAGGTGAGGGCGAGCCGCTTGACCTTGCCGCAGAGGCTGACGCCCAGCCGAAACAGCCGCGCCAACGGGATGGTGCGCAGCGCCGCCGCGCCCCGCTCGTCGTCCCCTTGCGCCAGACGCTCCATCGCCAGATCGAGGGTGGCCACCAGGCGATCGAGCACCGCCGCCACGGCCTCGTCGTCCCCGGGCGCGATCCGATCGGCGGCCAGCACCCGGTTGGTGAGCGCGACCAGCGCGAAGCGGAGATCGTCCAGCTCGTCGCCGGCGGTCAGCTTCTGGGCGGCGCGCGAGAACGCCGAGCCGTCGGTGTCGCCCATCCTCTCGGCGAGCGCCGTCGGCACCCGCAGCGCGGCCTCGTCCGCTCGCGCGTCGACGACCGTCCGGGCACGGGAGGGGGCGTCGCCGATGCGGACGCTCGCCGGGTCGAGCTCGCGGTAGACCTCCAGCGCCTCGTAGTAGTCGGCGAAGCCGAGATCGGCCATCCGCGCCTGTCGCCAGCGGTAGGCGGCCTCTTCCAGCTCCGCGTCGAGCTCGCCGATGGCGCCGACGATCATGTGGCGGGCAAACTCGTGATCGGTGCGGTAGAGCGCGTCGATGAGGGAGATCAGCGCCTTGGCCGGATCGGGGCCGTCATCGACGACCGGGCTGACGCGCACGTCGAGCACGAAGAACCCGTCCGGCGTCGGATAGAACGTCCCCTGCGGCTCCTCCGGCGCGTCGCCGTGCGACAGATCGTAGATGTCGGCGCCCCGGCGCAGGATGAGGCCCAGAAGCTCGCTGTCGATCCCCTTCATCCAGCGGCCGATCCGCTCGAAGGGCGCCGCGGCGATGGCGGCCAGCCATTCGCTGTAGGCGGCCGGGTTGAGCTGGTCGCGCTCCCAGACCGCGAAGTCGAGCATGATGGCCAGCTGCTCGCTGGTGGCCCGGGCCAGGATGTCCGCCCCCTCGGCCAGGCCGATCTCGTGCAGGACGTAGTAGAGCTCGTCGCCGGGCAGGGCGCGCACCGCGGCCTCCAGGTCCGGCGCCTCCATCAGCGCGTCGGCGCGGCGGAGCTTGCGCCCGCGGCCGAGGCGCGCGCGGTACTGGGAGAGGGCGACGACGTTGTTCGGTCGAGGCGGGCGAGGGGTCCCCATGTATCTTCATATACACTGATGTTGTCGACCGTTCTGCGGACCATCGCCGGACACGCGCTGTTCGCGCGCGGCGATCGGGTGATCGTCGCGGTCTCGGGCGGTCCCGATTCGATGGCGCTCTTGCACGTCCTGTGGGAGCTGCGCGAGCGGCTGGGGCTGACGCTCGAGGTGGCGGGCGTCGACCACGGGCTGCGGCCGGCGGCGGCCGGTGAGCTGGAGCTGGTCCGGGCCCGCGCCGAGGCGCTGGGCCTGCCTTTCGTCGGTCTGGCCGTCGACGTCGCCCGCCACCGGCGGGGTGCCGGTTTGCAGGAGGCCGCGCGCCGGGCGCGGCTCGGCGCGCTGACCGCGCTGGCCGTCGCGCGTGGCGCGCGCCGGGTGGCGCTCGGGCACCAGGCCGACGACCAGGCCGAGACGGTCCTCTTCCGCATCGTGCGCGGGACCGGCCTGGCGGGTTTGCAGGGGATTCCTTACCGCCGGGACCCGTTCGTCCGCCCCCTCCTCGACCTGCCGCGCGCGGAGGTTCTCCGCTACCTCCGTCGCCGGAGCATCCCCTTCGTGGAGGACCCCTCCAACGCCGACCTCCGTTTCGCGCGGGCCCGGATCCGCCACCGCCACCTGCCGGCGCTGGCCGGGGAGAACCCGCGGGTCGCCGAGGCGCTGGTGGCGTTGGCCGCCGCAGCCCGCGAGACCAGGCCGGCGCGCGGCGCCAACCGGGCGCCTGCCGCGGGGCCAGAGGGGCTCGCCGAGCCTGCGCTTTCGCGGCGGGTGGCGGCGGTGGTGAACCGCCTGCGGGCGCGGGGGGGGTCGGCGGCCATCGACATCGCGGGCGGACGCCGGGTGGAGGTCTCGTACGGCGCCGTGCGGGTGGGGGCGCGCGCCTCGGTGCGGCCGCCGCCGAGCGCACCGGTGGTGATCGAGGGGCCCGGGGTCTATCGTTGGGCGGCCGGCACGCTCGCCGTCAAGGAGGGGGCCCCCACGCGCGCGCGGCCTGCGGGCGGTGTGACGGCGGAATTCGACGCCGATCTGCTCGAGTGGCCGCTCACGGCACGTGCCCGAAAATCGGGCGATCGGATGCGACCCCGCGGCGGGCGTGGGAGCCGCAAGCTCTCCGACCTGATGATCGACGCCCGGATCGCGCGCGCCTGGAGGGCGGCGCTGCCGATCGTCACCAGCGCGCGCGGCGAGCTGTTGTTCGTTCCCGGGCTGCGCCCGGCGGAGTCGGCCCGGCCAACCGGGCGTACCAAACGTTTCGTGCTCATCGATTTCGTGTCTGGCGACATCTGACTTTGGGGCAAAGGAGTGTTTGACGCTCCACGATTTGGCGGCAATACTTTTATGGCCCCAGCTCCGCTCTCATCGAAAGGAACCCTGCGTGCGCCAAAGTCACAAGACCGTTCTGCTCTGGATCACATTGATCTTTGCCTTCGTGGTGATCTGGCAGTTCTTGAACGGCCAGCGTGCCTCCGAGACCCACGTGCTGTTCTCGCAGTTCGTGCAGGAGGTCGATCAGCACCCGGAAAAGTTCAAGGCGGGCGCGGCGATTCAGATCCGCAAGAACGCCGAGAGCGCGGAGCTTCGCGGCACCTACGCCAACAACGAGAACTTCGTCACCACCGGGATCGCGGGCGACAAGCTGCTCGATAAGCTGGACAAGGCGAAGCTCTCTTACGATGTGGTGAAGGAGAACGAGAACGGCTTCTGGCAGCAGGTGTTCGTGACCTGGCTTCCCATGCTGGTGCTGGTGGTGCTTTTCCTCGTATTCATGCGGCAGCTCCAGGTCGGCGGCGGCAAGGCGATGAGCTTCGGCAAATCGAAGGCCAAGCTGCTCTCCGAGAACCAGCGCAAGATGACCTTCGCCGACGTGGCCGGGATCGAAGAGGCCAAGGACGAGGTCGAGGAGATCATCGCCTTTCTCAAAGACCCCAAGAAGTTCACCCGCCTCGGTGGGCGTATCCCCAAGGGCGTATTGATGATGGGCCCTCCGGGAACCGGTAAGACGCTGCTCGCGCGGGCCATCGCCGGCGAGGCGGGGGTGCCGTTCTTCTCCATCTCGGGGTCTGACTTCGTCGAGATGTTCGTGGGCGTCGGCGCCAGCCGCGTGCGCGATCTGTTCGAGCAGGGGAAGAAGAACGCCCCCTGCATCATCTTCATCGACGAGATCGACGCCGTCGGCCGTCACCGTGGCGCAGGCCTCGGCGGCGGGCACGACGAGCGCGAGCAGACGCTGAACCAGCTGCTGGTCGAGATGGACGGCTTCGAGTCGAACGACGGCGTCATCCTGGTCGCCGCCACCAACCGCCCCGACGTGCTCGATCCGGCGCTGCTGCGGCCGGGCCGTTTCGATCGCCGCATCGTGGTCCCGCGCCCCGACGTCAAGGGGCGCACGGGGATCCTCAACGTGCACACCAAGAAGACGCCGCTCGCCACGGGCGTCGACCTCGACGTGATCGCCCGCGGGACGCCCGGATTTTCGGGGGCCGACCTGGAGAACCTGGTCAACGAGGCGGCGCTGCTGGCGGCGCGGGCCGACAAGACCCAGCTCGACATGCACGACTTCGAGATGGCCAAGGACAAGGTCCTGATGGGCCCCGAGCGTCGCTCGATGATCATCAGCGACAGCGACAAGCGCGTCACCGCCTATCACGAGTCCGGGCACGCTCTGGTCGGCAAGATGATGAAAGGGTCGGACCCGATCCACAAGGTGACGATCATCCCGCGCGGGCGGGCGCTGGGCCTCACCCAGCAGCTGCCGGCGGAGGATCGCCTCAACCTCTCCAAGGAGCAGGCCAACGATCAGATCGCCGTGGCGATGGGTGGCCGCGTGGCCGAGGAGCTGATCTTTCACCAGCTGACCACCGGCGCCTCCAACGACATCCAGGTCGCCACCGACCTGGCCAAGAAGATGGTCTGCGACTGGGGGATGTCCGACAAGCTGGGGCCGCTCCACTTCGGCAAGCGCGAGGCGGAGGTCTTTCTGGGCCGCGACTTCGGCGACGCCGGCAAGGAATACAGCGAGCAGACCGCGGTCGAGATCGACAGCGAGGTGCGCACCATCGTGACCTCCAACTACGACCGCGCCCGCAAGGTGGTCATGGACAACCTCGACAAGCTGAAGGTGCTGGCCGAGGCGCTGCTGGAGTACGAGACCATCGATGGCGCCGAGATCGACACCCTCTTCTCGGGTGGCCGGCTCAACCGCACGGTCGACGTCACGCGGGCGACCGCGGGACAGTCGGCGGTGGCGGCCAGGGCGGCAGCGGCGGCCGAAAAGGCGCCCCGTCCGAGCATCTTCGCGCCTCCTCGCCCAGCCCCAGACAAAGCGTAGCGCTCGAGGCTGACCCCTCGTCCGAGTCGGTTGGCCAAAGTGACCACGGCAACTGACCGCTGTCTGATCGTCGCGGTTCTGAACTGCACGCCGGACTCATTTTCGGATGGGGGACGGTTTGCCGCGGCGGAGACGGCGATCGAGGCCGGGGTGCGGATGGCGCGGGAGGGGGCAGACTGGATCGACGTTGGTGGCGAGTCGACGCGCCCGGGGGCGGCCGTGGTGGGCGAGGCGGAGGAGCGGGCGCGGGTGTTGCCGGTGATTGTGGGGCTGAGGGCGCGGCTGCCCGACAAGACGCGCATCTCGATCGACACGTACAAGGCAGGGACGGCGCGGGCGGCAGTGGCGGCGGGGGCGACGGTGGTCAATGACGTGTCGGGCGGTCAGCTCGATCCGGCGATCCTGGGGGTGGCGGCCGAGACCGGCGCGGCGATCGTGCTCGGTCATCTGCGTGGCGCGCCGGCCTCGATGATGGAGGGGATCGCGTTCGCGGACGTCGTTGCCGAGGTCGGGGGAGAGCTTGCGCAGCGGGTCGATGCGGCGCGCCGAGCCGGGTGCCGGGAGGTGTGGGCCGATCCCGGCATCGGATTCGGCAAACGGATCGAGCACAACCTGGCGCTGTTGCGGGCGCTCCCGGAGCTGCGGGCGCGGGTCGGCGTTCCACTCATGGTGGGTGTCTCGCGCAAGGCGTTCATCGGCCAGCTCACGGGCAAACCGGCGGAGGAGCGCCAGTTCGGGACCGCGGCCGCGGTGACGGCGGCGGTCCTCGGCGGAGCCGCGGCGGTGCGCGTGCACGACGTCGGTCCGACGCGGGACGTCTTGGCTGTCGCCGAGGCTCTCCTCCGTGATTAAACTTCGCGTAACCCCCCATGGCTGACGACACCAGGCACCTGTTCGGCACCGACGGAATCCGCGGCGTCGCCAACCGCGACCCCATGACGGCGGAGATGGCCCTCCGGCTGGGGCAGGCGGTGGCGCAGCGGTTTCGCCAGACGGGGCGACCCGGGCGCATCGTGATCGGCAAGGACACGCGCCTCTCGGGCTACATGCTGGAGAGCGCGATGCAGGCCGGGATCGTCTCGGCCGGGGCCGACGTCATGCTGGTGGGACCGCTGCCGACCCCCGGGATCGCCTTCATCACCTGGTCGATGCGGGCCGACGCGGGCGTGGTGATCAGCGCGTCGCACAACCCGTATCAGGACAACGGGATCAAGATCTTCGCCGCCGACGGGTTCAAGCTGCCTGACGAGGTCGAGGCCGACATCGAGCGCCGGATGGAGGCGATCGGCGCCGGCAACGACAGCGCGCGCGCGGCACCCGACGCGATCGGGAAGGCGGTGCGCATCGACGACGCCGTCGGCAGGTACGTGCAGTTCCTCAAGCAGACCTTCCCCAAGGAGTACACGCTCGACGGAATCAAGGTCGTCGTCGACTGCTCGAACGGCGCGGCCTACCAGGTGGCGCCGCAGGTCTTTCAAGAGCTGGGCGCCGAGGTGGTCGAGCTGAACGTCTGGCCCGATGGACGCAACATCAACGACGGCTGCGGCGCGCTCCACCCCGAGGCGATGGCGGAGGAGGTGCGGCGGCGGGGCGCCGACCTCGGTGTGGCGCTCGACGGCGACGCGGACAGGCTGATCCTCGCCGACGAAAAGGGGGTCATCGTCGACGGCGATCAGGTGATGGCAATCCTGGGGACGCGCATGCTCGAGCGCCGCCAGCTCCCGGAGCAGACCGTGGTGGCGACGGTCATGTCGAACCTCGGCCTGGAGCGGGCGCTCTCCGCCAAGGGGGGCAAGCTGCTGCGCACCGCGGTCGGCGATCGCTACGTCGTCGAGGCGATGCGCGAGCGGGGCCTCTCCCTCGGGGGCGAGCAGTCGGGGCACATCATCTTCCTCGACCACGCCACGACCGGCGACGGCATGGTGGCGGCGCTGCGCGTGCTGTCGGTGATGGTCGCCGAGGAAAAGCCGCTCTCGGAGCTGGCGCTGGCGATGACCCGGTTTCCCCAGGTGTTGCTGAACTTCGCGGTGGCCAACAAGCGGCCGTTCGAGGAGATGCCGGCCGTGCAGCGGGTGATCGCCGCCGTCACCCGGGATCTCGGCGCCGACGGGCGCGTGGTGGTGCGCTACTCGGGGACCGAGTCCAAGGCGCGCGTGATGATCGAGGGAACCGACGAGGCGGGAATCCGCGCGCAGGCCGACGAGATCGCCAGCACGTTGCAGCGCGAGCTCTCCCGCTGATGATCCGCCTCTACGTCAACGTCGACCACGTGGCGACCCTGCGCCAGCAACGCGGCACCCGCTACCCCGATCCGGTCGCCGCGGCGACGTTGTGCGAGCTGGCCGGCGCCGACGGCATCACCGTGCACCTGCGCGAGGATCGCCGCCACATTCAGGACCGCGACGTGCGGGTCCTGAAGGAGACGGTGCGCGGCGTCCTCAACCTGGAGATGGCCGCCACCGACGAGATGCTGCGGATCGCGCGCGAGGTGAAGCCCGACTTCTGCACGCTGGTCCCGGAGAAGCGCGAGGAGCGGACGACAGAAGGAGGACTCTCCGTGGGGCCAGGTGGGCAGGTGGAGAAGGTCACGCGAGGTCTGGCGGAGGCGGGGATCGGCGTCAGCTTGTTCATCGATCCGGAGCCACGCGTGGTCGAAGCATCGGCGCGTCTCGGCGTGGGCACCGTCGAGCTGCACACGGGGGACTATTGCCTGGCGCCGGCCCGCAGCGCGGCAGCGGCGAAGCAGCTGCAGCGGCTGGAGCTGGCGGCGCGGGCGGCGGCGGACGCCGGGGTGCGGCTGGGGGCGGGCCACGGGCTCGACTACGCGAACCTCGCGCCGGTGGTGGCGCTGCCGGGGCTCGAGGAGCTCAACATCGGGCACGGCCTCGTCGCGCGGGCGGTGCTGCTGGGGATGCGCGCGGCGGTCGAGGAGCTGCGGGCGGTGATCG
Source organism: uncultured Pseudomonadota bacterium (assembly GCA_963847705.1). Classification (GTDB taxonomy): domain Bacteria; phylum Myxococcota_A; class Polyangia; order Fen-1088; family Fen-1088; genus JADGRB01. The sequence continues at coordinate 676,348 of CAWKBC010000027.1, forward strand.
CCGGCGGCGCAGGAGCGTAGCGTGGACTTTCCGCTGGTCCTCACGGCAGCGGAGATGCGGGAGGCCGACCTCGCGGTGGCGCGCGCGCTCGGCGTTCCGACCTTGCGGTTGATGGAGAGGGCCGGGCGGGGGGTCGCCGAAGTCGTGCAGCGCGAGCTGGGCGCCGCGCGGGGCCGCGTGGCGATTGTCTGCGGCAGTGGCTCGAATGGTGGTGATGGATTCGTGGCGGCGCGGCAGCTGGCGCTGGCCGGTCTCTCGGTGCGCGTCCTGCTGGCGGCGCCCAAAGAAAAGATCCAGGGTGACGCCGCGGCGGCGCTGGCGGCGCTCGAGCAGCTGGGGAGCGTGTTGGTGGAGGAGGGGAGCGCCTGGACGGACGAGACGACCTGGCGCACGCGCATCGAGGGGACGGCCGACGGCGGTGATGCCGGGGTCGACGCCGTCGTCGACGCCATCGTCGACGCCATCTTCGGCACCGGGTTTCGCGGTCCGGTGCGCGACGTGCCGGCGGCGGCGCTGGCGGCGATGAACGCCGCCGGTGGACGCAAGATCGCCGTCGACATCCCCTCGGGGCTGGACGCCGACAGCGGCCGCGCGGCGGGCGTGGTCTTTCGGGCCGACGTGACCGCCACGATGGGCGCCCGCAAGCTCGGCCTGGTCGTCGACGCTTCGGCTCCCGTGGGGCGGCTCGAGATCGTCGACCTGGGCGCGCCGGTCGACGCACGGATCGCCCCCTCTGCCCGCTGCCGTCTGCTCGACGGGCCCGGGATCGCCGAACGCCTCCCGCGCCGGAGCGCCGACGCGCACAAGGGGAGCTCCGGGCACTTGCTGGTGGTGGCGGGCTCGGCCGGCAAGACCGGGGCCGCGGTTCTGGTGGGGACCGCCGCGCTTCGCAGCGGCGCAGGCCTGGTGACGATCGCCTCGACCGCCGCCGGGCAGATCGCGCTCGACGCCAAGGCGATCGAGCTCATGACCGCCCGTTACACCGAGGGCGAGGACGCGGTCCCGGCGGCCGCGCTCGCCGCGCTGGAGAGCCTCGCCGGCCGCGCGCAGGCGGTGGCCCTCGGCCCTGGGATCCCGACCGGCGCGGGAATGCGGGCAGTGGTGCACGCGCTGGCGTCGCGGCTGAAGGCTCCGATGGTGATCGACGCCGATGCGCTCAACGCGCTCGGCACCGAGGCGCCGAGGATCCTGAGCGGGGCGCCCGCCCCGCGCGTGCTCACGCCGCATCCGGGAGAGATGGGACGCCTGCTCGGGATCTCCATCGCAGAGGTGCAGTCGGAGCGGATCGTCCATGCGCGCGCTCTGGCCGCCGCGACGGGGGCGATCGTCGTCCTCAAGGGGGCGCGCACGATCGTGGCGGCCCCCGACGGCCAGGCGTTCATCAATCCGATCGCCTGCAGTTCGCTCGCCACCGCCGGGAGCGGCGACGTTCTCACCGGGGTCACCGGCGCGCTGCTGGCGCGTGGGGTCGAGGCGTTGACGGCGGCGCAGGTGGCCGTCTACCTGCACGGCGCGGCGGGCGAAGCGCTGGCACCCGAGCTGGGCGATGGGGTGATGGCCGGCGATCTGCCGCGGGCGATCGCCGGCGTCATGGTCCGATTGGCCCAGCTGGCGCGGCCTGCCGGCTGAGCCCCTCGAGGTGCCAGGCGACGACCGTCGCGTCTGGCGGACCGTCGACCCGCGCGACGCCCGTCTCGTCGCTCATCGCCGCGACCGTGACACCGCCCCCCTCCAGCGTGACCCAGCGGCCGACGAGCGGTGCACCGTCGGGCGCGCGCAGCCGGATCGCGCTGCCGCCGACCACCGGCCGGGCGCGCGCGGCCAGCGCGGCCCGCGCGTTGAGCGCCAGCGGTCCTTCCGGGCCGCGCGCCGCGACCTCGAGCGCGGCGCGCGCGTCGGCGAGCCCGCGCGCGCTCCAGGCCGCGGCCGCCCGCACCTGCAACGCCTCGAACGGGGAGGCCAGGAGCGAGGCCAGCCAGCCTCCGCCGCGTGGCGCCCGGGCGATCGCGGCACACAGGCGGGCGCGGACGGCAGGCTCGGCGTCGGCGAAGGCGCGCGCGAGCGCGGCCAGCTCAGCGTCGGAGAGTCGGGCCGTCGCCAGGAGATCGGCCGCCGCGAGGGCGGTCGCTCCGTCGGTGGCGAGGAGCGCCGTCGCGCGATCGACGACGGCGCTGTTGTTGGCGAGCCGCTCGGTACCGTCCGCGACGGCCAGCGCGCGCGCCAGCGGGCCTTGCAGGTCCGGCGCGGCGGTCAAGAATGCTTCGGCGAGAGCCGGGCCGTCGGCGGCGGTCACGTTGGCCGCGAGCGCGTCACCGAGCGCCTCCAGCTCGGCCGCGTCGCGCGTCAAGCGCGTCGCCGGCGCGGTCGTCTTCACTGCGTGCTCTGGGTTCGCTGGGTTCGCTGCGTGCGCAGGGTTCGCCGGGTTCGCCGGGTTCGCTGGGTTCGCTGGGTTCGCTGGGTTCGCTGGGTTCGCTGCGCTCGCTGCGAGCGCAGCCAAGAGCCGGGGGAGCGGCGCGCCGCCGGTGCGGGCCAGCGCGCGGGCGGCCGCGGACCGCACCGCGGAGTCGACGTCGCCGAGCCGGTCGGCCAGCGTCGGGGCGGCAGCGCGGACGGCGAGCCGGCCGGCGAGCCGCGCGGCGCTGGCGCGGACCCGAGGATCGCGATTGGCGAGCCCTCCGTCGAGTACGGCGACACTGCGGGGATCGGCCAGCACGTTCAGCGCCTCGAAGGCTTCCAGGCGGACGTCCGCTGGCGGCGCCTGGGCTGGCCGCGCCTGGGCCGGCGGCGCCTCGGCGGCGCGCGCGAGCGCCGGAACCGCCGCCGGGTCCTCGAGACGTGCGAGCGCCTGGATGGCCACCCGAACCACGGTGGCGCTGGTCTCGGGCGCCGCGATGGCCGCCGTGAGCGCGTCGGTGGCCCGGCGATCGCCGATCTCACCGAGCAGCGCGGCGGCCAGCGCGGCGCTCGACGGCCTGCCGCGGGACACCTCGACCGCCAGCGCCTCCACCGCTGACCGACCCGCCTGAAGCAGGCCCAGCTTGGCCTCGGGAACCGGGGGAGCGCCGAGCGCCGCGACCAGCGCGGCGACGGCGGCCGGCGTGGCGATCTGGCCGAGCGCGAGGTCGGCGTGGCGGGTGAGCTCGTCGGCCGGCCGACGCCGTGAAAGCCTGACCAGCGTCGGCAGCGCCGCGCCCCCGCCCATGGCCGGCGAGCCGAGCGCGTCGACGGCCGCCGCGCGGAGCTCTCCCGTCGGCTCGGAGGCGATCCGGATCAGCGCCGGGATGGCCCGGGGATCGCGAAGAGCGCCCAGCGCCCGGAGCGCCGACAGCCGGATCGAACGGTCGGCGTCGTCCAGCCGCTCGAGCAGCGGCAGCGTCGCCAGCCAGGCCGCCTCCGGAGCGTCGGCGTGCTGTCGGGTCACCCCCTCGACCACGAGCGCGGCCGCCAGGCGCACCTCGCGGCTGTCGTCGTCGAGCGCGCCCAGAACGACCGGCAGCGAGGGGAGGGGGTCGTGGCGCCCGAGCACCGCCAGCGCGCGTATCCGCACCGGAGCATCCCGGTCGTGGACCGCCTGCGCGATCGCCCGCCCGGCCGCTGGTGTCAGGGTGGCCGCCTGCGCGAGGATGTCCAGGCCCAGGGCGCGGTCGGCGGGGGGCCGCCCGGGCGTGGTCAGCCAGTCGACGGCCGCGGCCAGCGCGTCCGGATCGCCGGCACGTCCCAGCAGGCGCCCGACGTAGGTCCGGACCCCGGGCTCGGAGTCGGAGAGCAGCGGCCGGAGGTAGGGCCCGGCGGCCTCGACCCCCTCCCGCGCCACCAGCCGCTCCACGGCGGCGGGACGATCCTGCTCGGGGAGCGTGCTGAGCGCGCGCCCGTCGGTCTCCAGCGCGCCAGGCCAGCTGAAGTCGCCGGCGACGAGACCGAGGAGGGCGACCATGAGAGCGACGGTGTGCGCCGCGATCATCCGCGCAGTATAGCGGCGTGTGTTGTCGCCCGGATCGATTACACTCCCGGCATGACGCGAGAGATCATCGTCAACATCCTGGAAGGCGAAGGGGCGGAAGGAAAAGGGGGCACGTTCAAGATCCCCGAGGCGCGCGAGGCGACCTGCTTCATCTCGAACCCGGGCGAGCTGCTGGCGATCGCGCGCGTCGTGAAGATCGAGCTGAAGGATCAGTACTTGACGCTCGCCACGGCGAAGGACGAGCGGTTCGTGTTCGCCTACAGCGACGTGCTCGGCTTCAAGCTGGCCGTCGCAGCACAATCAAAAGATCGCTCCGCCGGCTTCGGCCGCTAGGAGGGCGTCGCCGAAGGCGACGGTGAGCGGCGCGAACCATGCCCGACGACGTGCCGCCCGATAGGCGGCCCAAGGAGCCCGCTAGGAGGGCGTCGCCGGAGGCGACGGTGGGCCGGCGCGAGGGCTGGCCCTCCCGCCTCAGCGCATCGACATCGACCAGCTGGCGATCGTCTTGCTGCCGTTGAACTTGGGGAAGGTCGGCATGCGCGACAGGACGCAGCTGGCGAAGCCGCCCTTCTGCCCGTTCACCTTCACGGCGGAGACCTTGCCGTTGCCGCGCACCACGAAGTCGAGGCTCATCTCGGAGAGCCCCGGGTTGTGCTTGCGCTCGCTCATCAGGCAGGGGACCAGGCCCCGGTAGTGGTGCATCATCGTCTCTTCGATCACGCCGTCGTCGAGCGTCTCGTCGCCGGCGCTGGCGTACTTCGAGGCGTCCCCGAAGTTCGAGTCGTTGCTGAACTCGCCGTCGTCGGCCTTGGAGCCGCCGGCGTGGTGGCCGCCGCTGCCGCGCTTGGCGACCTGGGCCTTCTGAAAGCTGACCTTGACGTCCTTGAGGAAGGCGTCGACCTCCGCGTCCTCGCTGCGTGAGGCGAGCTTGGTCCCCTCGTCGGCCTTGCGCGTCCAGACGAAGAAGCCCACCAGGCCCACCGCCGCCGCCAGCAAGACCAGCGTGAAGAGGACGGTGACCGTCTTCTTCTTCTTGTCGACGCTCTCCTGCCGCTGCTCGGCGGCGGCACGCCGGTTCTGCTCGCGGTGCCGCTCGGAGGTCTTGGTGAACTCGCGCAGCGCCGGGAAGTCCTTCACCTTCTTGCGGGCGCCGGTGTCGCTGTCGACGATCATGTGCTCGCCGATGATCTCGCCGCGCTGAATCTGCGCCCGCACCTGGGCCAGCGAGAACGGACCGAAGTCCAGGCGGTCCTTCTGGATGAGCCACCGCTCCTGCGCCTCGTCAATCGCGGCTCCCGCCGCCTCGGCGACGTTGAAGGAACGGCCGAGCGAGCTGCGCGGCGGCGGGGCGGAAGGAGGTTCCAGCGACGGCTCCACCTGGGCCTGCCGCACGGCGGCCTGGCGGGGCGCCGAAACCGACTGAGCCGGCAGGCCGCCGGCCTGGGGCGGACCGGCCGGCCCGAGGTTGGGCGTTCCGCCGGCCAGCGCGGCGGCCAGGGCGTCCCGCAGATCCATCGGCGAGGCGAACCGCGCCGCGGGGTCTCGCGCGAAGGTCTTGGCCAGGATGGCGTCGGCCACCGGTGGGACGTCAGCCGCGGCCTGGGTCACCGGCTTGAACGGCGATGACGGCAGTCGCCCGGTGACCACCTCGTACAGCAGGACGCCGAGCGAGTAGACGTCCGAGGCCGAGCTCGGCGGCGCGCCGGCCAGCACCTCGGGGGCGACGTAGACGGTGTCGGGGGCGCCGTCAGGAGCCCCGCGCCGCGCCAAGGCCGGCACGGTCCGCCCGAGGCCGAGCTCGCCCACCTTGACCCGGCCCGCCTTGTTCACCCAGATGGCCGTCGGGTTCAGCCCGCCGTGGGGCATGAAGCCGGCGGCGCGCTCGAGGCCGTTGGCCACGTGCGTGATGAGGTTGCAGGCCCCCTTGAAGGAGATGTTGCGCCCCTCGTTCCGCTTGTTGTCGATGAACTCGCGCAGGGTCTGCCCGTCGAGCAGCTCGGTGGCGATGAAGAACGAATCGGCCTCGCGTCCGGCGCTCAGGACCTCGATCAGGTTCTTGTGAACGAGGGCGCTGGCGTTCTCGACGTCGGTGACCAGCTGCGCCGCCGAGGGGCCGAGCGCGCGCATCGAGATGATGCGGACCGCGGCTGGCCCCCGCCGGTTGGAGTCGGTGGCGCGGTAGGTCTGACTGACCGCGTCCTGACTGAGGAGACCGTCGAGGCGAAAGCGCCCCCCGACGACGGCACCGGTTTGAAACTGGCCTGGGGGGGCCGAGACGGCAAGCGAATCACGTCCGGGGGCCATGGGTGGTCGCCGACTTTAACAAAAGTTGGGGGCAAACCGAAGCCGGGGTGTGGGGGACCACATTATTTGCTCTCCACCACTTGCGGCAGCTTCTTGGCCTGGCCGATCCAGTCGGAGATCTGCGGCTCTGTGGGGGGCTTTTCCGAGATCTTGGCCGTCTTGTTGGCGGCGTCCATTGCGGCGGTCAAGGCCGCGGGATCCTTGGTGATCAGGTCGGCCGTGCTCTTCACCCCGGCCGCCTCGAACAGCAACACCATCTCCGGGCCGACGCCCTTGATCCGCAACAGGTCGCAGCGGTGGACCAGCACGAGAAGCTCGGGTCCCGGCATGCCGGTCGCCTTGCCGAGCGCCTTGCGCTCCTTGGCCGTGGCCCCCTTGGTCAGGAGCTCTTCGGTGGTCTCGACCTTCCCCTTGTGGAGCTTCTCGACCTGCGCCGGCGTGATGAGGCGCGGAACATCCGCCACCGCATAGTGGCTGGCGTTTGCCGCACCGGCCCAGGCCATGAGCCCGAGCGACAACGCGATTCGCGTGAGCGCCGACGGGCTGCGCCTGGCGGCGCCTGTCCGCGGGGGATTCAAAGGACCTGTCGCCCGCTGGGGTCCTTTGCTCGAAAGGGGGAGCGTCTTTCGCATGTCAGCCTCCGTCAGAGCGTCTTGAAGCGGCGGACCAGCTCGCGCAACCGGCGCGAGCCGCCGCCTTCCCGGTAGATGAATCGCACGCCGGTCTGATTCGCGCCCGCATGGTAGACGACGCGGCCGGAAAGGTCGAATGACGCTTCGCTGCCGGGCGGGGTGATGTCCAGGACCACGTCGGTGCCGATGGGCGGCTGGACGGGCCCGAAGACGAGGCCTCCGCTGACGCTGATCTCGCGCAGCTCGGCGTCGACCATGTCGAGCCCGGCGGCCACCCGGATGCGGCAGGGGATCCCGATCGGGATTCGCGTGTGCTTGCGGCGGCGGGTGGCGGGACGCTCGCCCCGCAGCGTCTCGAGCATGAAGTCGCGCTTGGCGCTCTCGTCCGGTTGAAAGGCCACGGTGGCCCCGGCCCGCACGCGCATCCGCGGCAACGCGGGCCGCCAGGCGGTCACGGTGCCGCGGATCAGCACCTTGTTGGGCAGGCCGTCGCAGGCCATCTCGACCACCACGGCCGTGCCAGGCGCGAGCTCGGTGGTCGTGGGGCAGAAAACGCCCCCGGTGGGGAGATCAAGCCGGTAGTGCTCTTCGAACTCTTCGAGGTTCCGGCAGCGGACGCGCAGAATGTTCACGAGGGGGGCTCTCCAGGAAGACCAAAATAGCCGAGGCGCTTCGGATGTACTAGGGTTCTGCCCCCAATGCCCATCCGCGTCCACATTGGTGGCTCCGTCTGCCCCCCCGAAGAAGCGAAGGTATCGGTGTTTGACCGAGGGTTTCTCTATGGTGACAGCGTCTACGAGACCATCGGAACGGCCTATGGTCGGCTCTTCGCCGCCCGCGATCATCTTTACCGCCTGGAGCGCTCGGCGGAGCGGATCGGCCTGCGGGCCCCGCCCCGGGCCACCATCGAGCGCGCCATCGCCGACACGATGGCCGCGGCGGGCTTCCCCGAGTCGCGCGTGCGCGTCATCTTGACTCGCGGGGCCGGCAAGCTGGATCTCGACCCGGCGTCGGTCGACGACACGCAGCTCATCGTCATCGTGTTCCCACTCGGCGCGCCGACCCCCGAGATGTACGACAAAGGGGTGGCGGTGGCGATCGTCTCGATCACGCGCAACAGCCCGCTGGCCATGGACCCGATGGTCAAATCGGGCAACTACCTGAACAACGTGCTGGCGCTCGGCGAGGCCCGCCGGCGCAACAAGGCCTACGAGGCGATCCTCTGCGGCGGCGACGGGAGCATCGCCGAGGGGTCGACCAGCAACATCTTCATCGTCAGCGGTGGCGAGGTGCGGACGCCGCCGCCCGAGGCCGGGATCCTGGACGGAATCACCCGCGGCAAGGTCATGGAGCTCTGCCGCACGAACGGGATCCCGCTCGTCGAGCGGCGCATCTCCCCGGACGAGCTGCGCGGGGCCGACGAGGCCTTCATCACCAGCGCCACGCGCGGCGTCCTGCCCGTCACCACCGTCGACGAAAAGCCGGTGGCCGCCGGGCGCCCCGGACCGGTCACCCGCAAGTTGATCGGTCTTTACGACGCGCTCGCCCGGCGCGGCGTAGACTAGACGGCGAGGGTGATGAGGTGAACGGTGCCGCCACGCTGCTCCCGAAGTTCTTCGTCATCTGCAGTGTCATCCTGATCCTGACCGGCGTGGCCCAGTACCTGGTCCGGCCCCGCAAGCCGAAGGAGTCGCTGCCCGAGAAGGTGGCCAACCGGGCCACCATCACGGCGCTGCTGTCGATCGCGGTCGGCGTCGCCGGTCTGCTGATCGGCCTCGGCGTGGTGCCGATGCCGCACTTTCACTAGCGTCCCGACGGCGATCTGCACGCCGGAGGGCGCGAAGCGCCCGGGTCCCAGCACCGGGAGGCTCGGCTTTGCCGAGCCGGCGTCGACGGCCGACGGGGGGAGCTCGCGAGGGGGGATACCCCCTCACGGCGCCGAAGGCGCGCTAGCCCTTCTTGCTCTTGCCGCCCTTGCCGCCGCCGCCCGTGGCCTTGGTCAGCTTGGGGGAGACCATCACCCGATCCTTGGGCAGGGACGACAGCGCCGCCGTGTACGTCTTGGTCTTCTGCTGCTCCTGATCCTTCATGGCGCCCTTGTCGTCGGTCTTGTGCATCCCGAGCTTGGCGAAGGTGATCGCCGCGTAGGAGGCGATGGTCTCCTGCACGTTCGACAGGTGCTGGTCGAACTCCTGACGGGTGACGGTGATCTTCAGGACCGGCTGATCGTCGAGGACGCCGATGTAGGTCACCTGCTGCAGCTCGGGCGCCTTCAGGAACATGGCGGTCAGGAACTCCGCCCAGTAGGTCATCGCGCTGTTGAACGTGAGCGACTGCACGTACTCGTCCTTGCCGCTCTCGAGGTAGGGGTAGGTCACCTCGACGGCCTTGTGGGGCTCGTCGATCTTCATGGTCGGCTTGTGCTTGAAGTTGTCGTCGACGCGCACGACCTTCTTCTTCTCGTTCAGGCGGCAGGTGTCCTCGAGATCCTCGGGCGCCGCGCGGTTCAAGCTGTACTCGAACGACTTCTCCACCTCCTCGGGGAACCCCAGGCGGATGGCGTTCTCGCACTTGGGACCCTTGTCGCCGTGCTCGCGCCAGATCTTGGCCACCGGGTTTCCACCGGTCTGGGCGTCGCCCTCGGTGTCGTAGAACGCGCCGAGGAACGTGGTCGGCTCGAAGGTGTTGCGGGTCATCGCGTATCTATAAAGAAACTGCAGGGCGGGGTAGATGTCGTCGCGCTTGGTCTTCTGCTTCAAGGCGACGTGCATCTTCACGTCCTGGCCGTCGGTCGGTCCGGAGACCTCGTCGCGGACGACCGTGAAGGCCGGGATGCCCGCGGGGATCTTGGGCTGATCGCAGCAGGTCGTCGGGGCCGCGGGCTTGTCGGTCTGGCACGACGAGAGCGAGAGCAGGGCGGCGACCGCCGCACCTCCAACCAGTGAGTGGGCCACAACGCTACGCGACAGCTGGTGACGCATCCGGAGCCTCCGAGACGAGGGGGGGAACAGCGGGAAGTGAGTGAGAACAGCGACGCGAGGCGCACGCTACATCAACCCGTCGCTGCGAGGGGTCTTTCTTTCAATCGGCGCCGAGGTAGGGTATTGTACGTGCGTCGGAGCTGAACCAGCTTTCAGCTTCGCGCTAAACCATAAAATGGCATCGATTGTCATGACGCGGCGACCTTGGGTGCTCGCGCTGGTTTTCTCGATGATGCTGCTGGCGCTCGGCACCAAAGAGGCGCGCGCGCAGCTCACGCCGCAGCAAAAACAGGATATCCACGTCCACTACCAGCAGGCGACGCGGGCCTACGATCTCGGCAAGTACCAAGAGGCCGTCGACGAGTATCAGAAGGTCTACGAGATCGACGGCGATCCGGTGATGCTCTACAACATCGCCCAGGCCTACCGGCTCAACGATCAGCCGCAGGAGTCGATCCACTTCTACCGGCGTTACCTCCAGCGCTCGCCCGAGGCGCGCAACAAGGAAGACGTCGAGCGCAAGATCACCGCGATGGAGAAGCTGATCGAGGAGCGGCGCAAGGCGGCCGCCCTGGTCGCGCCACCGCCGCCCAGGACGGACGTGAAGCCGGTGGCGGTCCCCGAACCGGTGGTGCCGCCGCCGGTGTCACCGCCCGTGGTCGTCGCCCCGCCGCCACCGCCACCGCCGCCGCCGCCCTCGACGACCCGCCGGGTCCTCGGATGGTCGATGGTCGGGGTGGGGGCCGCCTCGATCGCGGTGGCGATTGTCGAAGGGATCAGGGCGAAGAACCGCGGCGATGAGCTGACCAAGGATCAGGGCACCGTTGCGATGCCGAATCCCTGGACTCCCGAGCTGGAATCAATTCAGTCGGAAGGCAAGACCGCCAACATCGTCGCCATCGTCTGCGGCATCGCCGGCACCGCGGTCGGCGTTGGCGGTGCGATCGTGCTCATCACCAACGGTTCGTCATCGTCGGCCAACGACAACGGCGCACCGTCGGCCGCGACGACCAACACCGTCAGCTTCGCCCCGTGGGTCGGCCCTGGGCTGGTGGGTGGCGGCATGGGGCTGAGGTTCTAAGCCGTGCGGTCGGCGCAGGTCCTGGCCGTCCGCGCGCTGTTGGTGGGCACGCTCCTGGCAAGCTTTAGCGTTGGCTGCTTCCGCCCGGCCAACCTCTCCGGCCGCTACTCCTGCGGCGCCAAAGGCGCCTGCCCTGACGGCCTGCAATGCAACTCCAGCAACATCTGCGTCTCGTCTCTCGGGGGCGCCAATGGAACCGGCGGCAAAGGCGGCACGGGTGGAGCAGCCGGCACGGACGGCGGTCCGATGGATGTGCCACCAGATCGCCCCTGCACGGGGGCCATCGCCAGTTGCCCGCCAAGCGACGCGGGGTTGTGCGATCCCGTCTGCAACCTCGGCTGCCGCGACTGCTTCGACAAGTGCTCGGTCAACACCGCCGGGGAACTGACGTGCAACGCTCCGACTCCTGGCGCTCCGGTTGGGATCTTTGGCCAGTGTGCCCAGGTGAACTCGGGCTCGGGGCAGACGGACAATTGTGCGCCGGGCGAGTTCTGCTTCACCAACGGGGAGTGCGGAAGCCGCTGCTACCAGTTCTGCAGAGTAAATTCAGATTGTGCGAACGGCGCAAGCTGCTCGCGCGATGCAGGTGGCGGCAACAAATTCTGTGACTCGCCTCCTGCCGACTGCAACCCGGTCAAGAGCGCCGCCGGCAACCGGACGTACAATGGATGCGTGGGGTTACCGAGCTCTCTCGGTTGTTACCTTTCGTCGACCTCAGGTCATACGATCTGCGACTGCGAGTTCGCGGGTGGAAGGTTTGGCGAAAGCTGCACCCACTCCCGGGACTGCTTGGCCGGCCTTGTTTGCTACGATCCGACTGGCGGCACGGCGCCGAGCGCGCTGTGCTTTCCGGTCTGTCGGCTTCCTGTGGATGGGGGCGTTGACCCCACGAACCCCGACGCCGGCGAGTCGGGATGCAACGGCGGGGTGCAAAATTGCCTGCCGTTCAGTTCAGGGGGCACGGTGTACGGTTACTGCCTAAACGGTTGAGGACCTGCCCGCTTGCCCACCTTTGGTCGGAACGCCACTTTCGGAATCGGCGTGGTTCTGCTCGTCCTAGGTTGCTACAGCCCGAATATCGGTCCAGCTACCTACGCCTGCGGGTCTGATGGCGGCTGTCCGGACAAGTTTCACTGCGCCTCGAACCACCTCTGCTATCCGGAGGGCGACGCGGGCGTGCCGCCGGCCTGCGAGTCGGACGCGTCGGTGCAGCAGGTCTGTTCGACCGTCCCTGCCAGCGGTCAGGCCTGCGATCCTGGCTGCCAGAATGGGTGCAGTGGCTGTGGCTGGTGCGCCGTCCTCGCCAATGGTGTAACGAAGTGTCTGACGGAGAGTCCGGGCACCAAGAAGATTGGCGATATTTGCGATCCTTCGCTGACGTCGACCTGCTTGCCCGGTTTGTACTGCCAACCCGAGTGCAACAGCGGTCGCTGTTACAGGTTCTGTGACGTCCTCGACAAGAACGCCTGTGGGACCGGATCCACGTGCAGCATCGCGGGCAAGGTGTATGGGGACGGCGGAACCCTCTCCTTCGAGCTCTGCAGCCTCGTGTCGACTTGTAACGCCGTCACTCAGGAGGGCTGCGATCTCCCCTTCGCCTGTTACCCGACGGGGCTGACCCCTCCGACCGAGTGCGACTGTCCTCAAACGGTAACCACCGGCCAACCGTGTGGCTTCCGAGCCCAGTGCGTCCGTGGCGACAGCTGCATTGGCCCCGCGAACATGTCGGCGATCTGCCTGCAGACCTGCCTGGCCAGCTCGGACTGTACGTCGGGCACCTGTATGAACCCCGCGAATACGGCCTACGGCTACTGCATGTGACGTCGTCCGGCCCGTCGCGGACAACGGTGGGCTCAGGTCGCGCTAGTGACCGAGGACGTATCCGAGACGACCGTTGAGGCTTCGTGATTCGCTGACGCGACGCCAGAGCAGGTAGCCGAGGATGGCGAGGTTCAATGCGAGAGCGACGACCTTCCCCGGGCCGAAGTGCTCCACGCCTTCGTAGATTTCGATCGGAATGAAAGATGCGGTCACCACGACGGTCAGCCACTCGGCCCAGCGCCGGCGGGTGAGGAGGCCGATGCCCTCGACCAAGAACACCGCCGCGTAGCAGAGCGAGGCGACGGCGAGCTTGCGGGCCGTGTGGTCGTCGAACGCGCTGAGCTTGCCGAGGAAGTGGGCGAACGCGTGGCGTCCGGGCGAGATACCCAGCCAACCGGCGATGTGCCGGACGTGACGGGCCAGGTCGCTCGGAACGGCCGCCAATCCGGCGATGCCGAGGGTTATGAGCAGAGCCGCCTTGATCAGCTTGAACACGCCGATTGCGGTGATGACCCGATTGCGCTTTGCCACTTCGGTGAAGTGTGGGCACGAGACGGTTGGTTGAATAGGCCTATCTCGCGGGAGAATGGGGCCATCCCGCGGGAGCTGAGGGGGCCATCTCGCGGGAGAAGGCGGCACGGCGACGGACCGTTCGGCGCAGAAGCGTCGCGGGCGCGGCGGCGAAAGTCGAGTAGTCTTGGCCGCCATGCCGTCGTCCCCCTCCGTCACGTTGCCGCGGTTTGCGTTCCTGACGCCGCGGGTGCTGCCGCCGGCGTCGAAGATCGAGGGGCGGGTGGCGGTGCTCGATGTGGCGTTCGCCAGCGAGGGGGGCGGGGCGTCGTTCGAGAAGACGACGCTGCCGTTCATTCGCGGGTTGGGCGGGCGGCTGGCGGCCTGGGTCGATCACCACGATCACGACCGCCACGCCGACTACGTGGGGGATCCGCGCTTCGTCCTCACCACCAAGGCGGAGCACGGCGCCTGTCCCGAGTTGGTGACCCCCGAGGTGGTGGGCGCGGCCGGGCCGGTCGACACGGTGGCGATGCACCTCGATCTCGACGGCCTCTATTCGGGCGCCAAGTGGGTCCTCGGCGGCGTCGAGCCGTACGAGGGGGCCGACGCCGACGCGCGCGCCATCGACACCCGCCGCGGCGAGCCGGGGCCGATCGCCAATCGCATCGATCGCGCGCTGCGGGCGCGCTTTCGCGACGAGACGCTGAAGCACCGGGTGATCCAGTACCTGCTGTCGCGCGCGAAGGATCAGGTGCTGTGGGGCGAGATTGAGGAGGCGGCGCGCGAGATCGACCCGCTGCTCGACGAGAGCAAACGGCTGGCCGACAAGTACGAGCTCATCGACGGCGTCGCCTTCGTCGAGGCGGCCGGGCGCCCCTACGACAAGACCGAGCTGTTGCTGATCGGCCAGGAGAAGTCGCCGGTGGCCGTGGTGCGCGACTCGGGCTCGCTGACCATCGCCGCCGACTTCGAGTCGGGGCTCGACTTCGTGAAGATGTTCGACCTCGGGGGCGGCATGCCGACGCGCGTGACCGTGCCGGAGGCGCGCCGGGCGGAGGCCATGGCGAAGCTGGCGGCCGCGGTTGCCGCGCGCGCCCGGCCGGCCGGCGTGTTGTAAGATCTGGGAAAATGGCCACCCGCCGGCAGCCCAGGAGTCTTCCCACCCGAACCCACGTGGCGCTGGCGTCGCGGGTGCTGGCGGCGGCGAGCGGGCTGCGCGCCGGGCTGGCCTCCGAGGGGCCGCTGCCCTCGCGCACCGACATCCGGGTGCTGGTCGAGGAGCTGCTGGAGGTGCTGTTCCCCGAATCGCACCGCCTGGGGACCAACGGCGGCAGCCTGCGCGACCACGTGGCCGCCACGATCGGCACCCTGGAGGCGCACCTGGAGACCGCGATCTTCCTGGGCCTGCACCGCCTCTGCGCTGGCAAGGATCGCGGCGGCGGCAAGTGCGCGCGGCGGGCGCGCGCGATGACGGGGCAGCTGCTGGAGAGCCTGCCCGAGGTGCGGGCGGCGCTGGCCAAGGATGTCCTGGTCGCCTACGAGTGCGATCCGGCCGCCAGCGGCGTCGACGAGATCGTCGCCTGTTACCCGGGCCTGTTCGCCATCGCCATCTACCGGGTGGCGCACCTGCTGCTCGCCTGCGGGGCGCAGGTGGTGCCGCGCATGCTCACCGAGCACGCGCACTCCCGCACCGGCATCGACATTCACCCCGGCGCCACCATCGGTGAGTCGTTCTTCATCGACCACGGGACAGGGATCGTGGTGGGCGAGACCAGCCGGATCGGCGATCGCGTCCGCATCTACCAGGGGGTGACCCTCGGCGCGCTGTCGGTGAAGGATCGCGGCAAGAATGATGGCGCGCCCAGCAAGCAACGACACCCGACCATCGAGGACGAGGTGACGATCTATGCGAACGCGACGATCCTGGGGGGGAGCACGGTGATTGGGCGGGGGGCGACCGTCGGCGGCAACGCCTGGATCACCTATTCGGTGCCGCCCGGGATCCGTGTCGGCGTGGGGACGTAGCGACGCTCTCGCCGCGGGTTTCCCAGCTTCTTCGCGACGTCTCGGCGCAGATCCTAGACGCCCAGCGGCCGATCCGGGTCTTGCGCCTGCTCAGCTGGAGCGAGGAGGTCGAGCGCGACTTCTTCGCCTCGGCCGGCCGCGAGCTGCCGCGCCCCGCGTATCGCGTCTCGCCCGAGGTGGCGGAGGCGGGGGTCCGGTTCAAGGCGTTGAAGGCGCTCTGCCCGGGCGACGGCGCGATCGAGATCTTCCTGCGCGACACCTGCGACGCCTTCGCCACCGCCGCCCGCATGCTGGCCGCCGCGGGGACGCGCGATTTTTACCACCACTCCGTCGAGCTCTACGGACGGCCCGCCAGCCTGACCGCTGACCGGCGCACCACCAACCTGGGCCTGGCCCAGCACTTTCGCGGCGTGGTCGACGGCGTGGCCGGACGCGCCCCCATCCCCAGCCCTCAGGACGAGCTCTGCTACAGCGCGGAGGAGGTGGTGCCGCTCCTGGCTGCCCGCTTCGCGGCGTTCTTCCCGGGGCAGGGGATCGGCGTCGAGCTCACCGACGGCATCCCGGCCAAGGCGGTGGCCGGCGTCGACGGCGTGCGGATCAAACGCGGCGTGCGGTTTTCTCGGCGGGATCTGGCGCAGCTGGAGTTTCACGAGGGGCAGGTCCACGTGGCCACGGCGCTCAACGGGCGCGCGCAGCCGGTGATGCCCTTCATCGGTTACCCCTCGCCCCGCACGACGGCGACCCAGGAGGGGCTGGCGGTCCTCACCGAGTTTCTGACCCAGTCGACCAGCATCGATCGGCTGCGGCGGCTCGCCGATCGAACGCTGGCCATCAAGATCGCGGAGGAGGGGGCCGACTTCTGCGAGCTCTACCGGTTCTTCCTGGAGCGCGGCAACGACGAGATGGCGGCGTTCGACGGCGCGCGGCGGGTCTGCCGGGGCGGTCTCTGCGGCGGCGGCGCGCCCTTCACCAAGGACGTCTGCTACCTCGACGGCCTCCTGCGGGTCACCAACTTCCTGCGCGTGGCGCTGGTGAAGGGGCATCTGGCCGACGTGTCGCTCTTCTTCGCCGGCAAGATCGCGGTCGAGGACGTGCCTCTCTTCGGACGCCTCCAGCGCGAGGGGCTGGTGCGGGCGCCCGACCACCTGCCCGAGTGGGCCCGCGACCTGTCGTACCTGACCGCCTTCATGAGCTACTCGGCCTTTCTGGGCGAGTGCGATCTCGGCGCCGAGCGGCGGCGCTACGAAGACCTGATCACGCGTGCCGAGGACGAGATGGAATGAGGCCCATCAGCCGCGCACCGAGCAGCATCGTGACCAGGCAGGCCCACTGCGCCGGCGTCAACCCGGCGTAACGCTGGTCGGGCAGGGCGACGTCGGTCGCGCGCAGGAAGTCGAGGCCGAACCGCACCGGCGCGTACATCAGGGCGGCCAGGCCGATGATGTGGCCGGGGGGGCGCGGCTTCCTGGCGTAGCGGAACAGCACCAGGGTCATGACGATGGTGAACAGCAGCTCGTCGAGGCCGAGGTCGTGGCGCGGGCCGTCGGGATAGTTCACCGAGAGGAAGAAGGAGGTGTGGCGCCCGGGGTGGTCGTGCGCGGTGAAGCAGCCGGTACGGCCGAAGATCCAGCCGACCGAGAGGCCGAGCGCGACCGAGTCGGCGTAGGGGAGGCGGGGGATCTTCTCTTTCTTGGTGTAGTAGAAGAACGCCAGGAAGGCGCCCAGGAAGCCGCCGAACGACGACAGGCCCGACCAGACGTTGAGCAAGACCAGCGGGTTCTCTTTGATTCGCTCGGGGAAATAGAAGATGACCGAGACCAGGTGGGCCATGATGAAGCCCCCGATCACGATCCGCGCGTTCAGGAAGCGGACGTCCTGCTCCTCGAGCCCGCGCTTCTTCCCCTCGGCCACGACGATCCGGTCGCCCACGATCACCCCGCAGGCGACCAGCACGCCGAACAGGTGGATCGGGATCGACCCGATGTTGAACAGGTGCCCGCTGAAGTAGGGAATCATCCTTGCGCCGCGCGCAGAGCCAGGACGATGTCGCGCTGGCCGTCGGCGTGGTAGCTGGAGCGGACCATCGGACCCGACTCGACGTGCGGGAAGCCCAGCGCCAGCGCCTCGGCCTTGAGCAGGTCGAACTCGGCGGGCGGCACGAAGCGCGCGACGGCCAGGTGCCTGGGGGACGGGCGCAGGTACTGCCCCAGCGTCAGGATGTCGACGCCGATCTCGCGCAGCTCGCGGAGCACGGCGCGGACCTCGTCGAGCTCCTCGCCGAGGCCGAGCATGAGCCCCGTCTTGGTGATCGCCCCGCGCGCCTTGGCGTGACGGAGGATGGCGTACGAGCGGGCGTAGCTGGCCTGAACGCGCACCTGCCGCGACAGGCGCGGCACCGTCTCCAGGTTGTGCGCGAAGACGTCGGGGCCGGCGTCGAGCACCGTGTCGACGTCGCCGGTCTCCCCCTTGAAGTCGCCGGTCAAGACCTCCAGCACCAGCTCGGGGCTGCGCCGCTTCACCGCGCGGATGGTCGCAGCCCAGTGCGCCGCGCCGCCGTCGGGCAGATCGTCGCGGTCGACGCAGGTGATCACCGTGTGCCGCAGGCCCAGCTCGCCCAGCATGGTGGCCACGTGCTCGGGCTCCTCCGGATCGGGCGGGAGCGGGCGACCGGTGGGGACGTCGCAGAACTGACAGGAGCGGGTGCAGATCGCGCCCAGGATCATGATGGTGAGCGACTGGCGGTTCCAGCACTCGCCGATGTTCGGGCACGACGCGCTCTCGCAGACGGTGTGCAGCCCCAGCTCGGCGACGCGCTGCTTGAGATCGAAGAAGACCTCCCCCTGCGGCATCTTCATCCGGATCCAGTCGGGCTTCCGCTCGGATCGGGGGCGCGCGGCCGCGGCGCCGTCGGCTTGCGAGGCCTGGCCGGAGGTCTCTCGCGATTTGCCCTCCAGCTCGGCCTGAAGGACGCGCAGCTTGCGCGAGCGGGTCTCGACGATCCTCTCCGGCATTTCGCCCTGAATCTACCCGATCATCGCGGGGCTGTCCGCGACGGGCGCTGGTATTCTCGGACGGCATGAGGCGTGCGCGGATCGGCTGGAGCGGGTTCGCGGGCGACCTGCCTCCGTGGGCCCTCCTGGGCCTCCTGGCCCTGGTCGCAAGTGCCGTCGGATGCGGGGCGGCGCCGGCGGCCGGCGGCCGGGGGCTCGACGCCGGAGCCGGCGGCGATGGGCCCACGGTCGATGGGGCTGGGCGCCTCGACGGCGGCGCTCTGGAGGTCGGCATCGGGGCCTGGACCGCGAAGCCGGATGCCGCGGCCCCGGTCCCGCTCGACGACGTGACGGTCTACGCCTTCAGCCAGACCGGAAACAACCAGAGCGATCCTCAGATCGCCACGCTGGCCCCGGACATGAACATCCGCGCCTGGCAGCGCTGGCACAGCTACGGCGTCAATCCTGGCGACTACGACTTCGGCTACGTGACCAGCTCGCACGCGGCGGGCGTGAAGTTCATCGGCGGCACCACCGCGACTGCGCTCTTCGCCGACGAGTTCCCCAACCCGCAGTTTCCCAACACGCCGTACACCGCCGTCGCCACCTGCGACGGGACCGGCGCCGTCGTGGCGCACCCGCTCATCATGCCGAGCTTCTACCGCGGCTCGCTGGCCAATCCGGTCTACCGCGACTACCTCATTCGCATCGCCGAGATTCAGATCGACGGCGGCGTCGACGGCCTCTTCTTCGACGAGCTCAACCAGGGCTACGAAGGGGCGAGCTACGACGGCGACGAGGGGTTCGACGGGTACCACCTGGCGGACTTCAACGCCTACCTGCTGTGGCGCTTTCCGGGGGTCGACTACGGAGCGATGTTCGGGATGACGCCCGACAACCTGCTGAAGGCCGACGTCCCGACCGGCGATCTGACCCGCAACTTCGACTATCAGAAGTACCTGGTGAGCCACGGCTGGGGGCAGAGCCCGTTCGCGGCCGCCAATCCGCTGGCGGCGATCTGGGGCCAGACGGTGCAGAACCGCCCCGCGCCCGGGGCGAACGACTTCGTCGACAGCGCGGAGCCGTACCGCTACTGGCGAGCGATCGCCGGCGCGCTGCGGGCCTACGCGCAGCAGAAGTACGGCCGATCGATCTACCTCACGTCGAATGGGGTCTGGCCGCTGGTCGACTTCCAGTCGGTCGGCCTCTACGAGTTCAATCAGGACGCCGACGGCGGCGCCGAGGCGGAGTACGTGCCGGTGACGTCCGGCTCCACGACGAGCGCGGCGCACCTCGACGGGACGCGCAGCCTGCAGCGGCCGTTCCTCAACCTGAAGGCCCGCTCGGCCGCGCTGGCGCCGGGCGCGCCGGTGGTCCTGTTCATCGACTGGCCCACCAACTTCATGTCGTACTACCTCCACCTGCCGACGAGCGAGCAGCAGGACTACTGGCGCATCTACGCCGCCGAGGCCTACGCCAACGGGCTCTCCTACGCCTTCTTCCTGCTCGACACCGTCGGCGATCCGAGCGCGACGCAACTGGGCCTGATGCCGCTCTTCCAGAGCCTGACCGCGTTCTATCGGGCGCACGCCGCGCTCTATCACGGCGTGACGGCGTCGCCGGCCGCGGTGGCCTCGGCGGTGACGACGGCGCTCACCACCCCGGTCATGATCGCCGTCAGCGATCAGGCGCAGCCCCGGCGCCGGCTGGTCCACCTGGTCAACCACGATTACAGCGGCGCGCTGGTCGAGCACGACGGCGTCACCGTCACCGTTCCGCTCGAGAGCGCGCCGACGTCGGTGACCCTGGCGTCACCCGACGCCGCGACCGACACGACGCTCACCGCGACCTACGCCAACGGTGCCGTGACTGTGACCCTGCCGTCGCTCGTCGCCTATGACGTCGTGGCGATCGCCTACTGAGGAAGACGTCAAGTTCGGCGGCGCGGTGTCCGATGTTATTCTGTTGGGAACGAATGCGTAGAGGGTCGCGCTGTCTCGCCGTGACGCTGGTGGCGCTCGCGGTGGCCGGCCGGCCGGCGCTCGCGGCCGAGCCGAGCCCGGCGCGCAGGGCGTATGACGAGGCGACCGCCGCCTTCGGGCTCGGTCACTATCAAGAGGCCGCGGAGAAGTACGAGACGGCGTTCAGCCTGCGCCCCGATCCGGCCCTGCTGTACGATGCGGCGCAGGCCTATCGCCTGGCCGGCAATCGCCCGCGCGCGCTGGAGCTCTATCGAAACTACCTGCGCCTCTATCCCGACCGGCAGAACGCCGGTGAAGCGCGCAACCACGTCGCGGCCCTCACGAAGGCGATCGAAGACGACAAGGCCCTCGAGCCCCCGCCGCCGATGGCGGTGGCTCCCGCGCCAATCGAGCCGATCGTGACGCCGTCGCCCGTTTCTCCCTCCGTTCCTTCGCCCGTTCCTTCGTCTGTCTCTCCGCCCGTCTCTCCGCCCGCGCTGACGCCGTCGCCCTCGGTCACGCCGGCCGCGATGGTCACCGAGACGCCGCCTGCCGCGGCGTCGCCATCCTCGGGTGGCGGCTCGCGGACCTGGCTCTGGATCGCGGTCGGGGCCGCGGTCGTGGTGGGCGGCGCCGTGGCGCTCTTGCTCGCGACCCGCAGCGACAAGTTCCCCGACGCCTCCTTCGGGACCGTGGCGGGCAATTGAGCATGCGCGGCGGTTCAGCCAGATTCGCGACGGTCTTTGGCCTGGCGGTGACCGCGCTGGCCGTTGGCGCCTGCAGCAACAGCGAGAGCTGCCGGCCGGGCACGCTGTTCATGACCGTGGGGCTTGGACCCTACACCACCGCCGACCGGCTCGACATCGAGGTGACGCTGGCGGCGAGCGGAGACGCCGCTGCCTCCGCGCCCAAGCCGGCGCAGCTGGCGCTGAAGCCGGGCGTTCGCTCCGGGGGGGTGGAGGTGCAGTTCCCGGACGGCTATGAGGCCGGTCGAACGGCGACGCTCACGCTGACATTGCTCTCGGGCGGGTCGCCGCTCGCCACGCTGGTGAAGACGCCGGTGCTGTCCCCCGGCTGCAGCACTCTGACGGTCGACTTCGGAGCGAGCGACGCCGGCAATGACGGGGGCGCGGGCGCCGCGGGCGGTGAGCAAGGGGGCGGCGGCGCGGCTGCGGGGCAGGGTGGCACTGCGACCGGCGGTGGCGGTGGTGCGGCCAGGGGGGGAAGCGGTGGTGGAGCGACCGGCGGAAGCGGCGGAGCGGCAGGGAGCCGCGGCACGGGTGGAAGCGGCGGCGCGGCAGGCACCCGCGGCACGGGCGGGGCGGCCGGCGCGGGCGGCGCGGCCTGCAAGAAGACCAGCAGCACGGAGAACTGTTTCGACGGCATCGACAACGACTGCAACGGCCTCGTCGACTGCGCTGACCCGGCCTGCGGGTCGGCGGTCGCTCAGTGTGTCGCGCTCGATGCGACGGCGGCTCCAATCGGATTGCTGACCGGGGTCGGGGCCGGTGCCTGCGGGACCGCGGGCTATGACCAGCCGACCGCCATCTTCGCCAACCCCAACCAGCTCAGCTGCACGACCGTGATTGCCGGCAAGGGGTGCAGCTGCGCGGCGGGTCCGGTGAGCTGCTCGACGACCCTCTCCGGGTTCAAGACCTTGGCCGAGTGCACCGACGACACGTCGAGCGGAGAGTCGGCCGGCTCCTTCGTCACCGGGCAGGACAAGAACTGCACCGCCGCCGGCGTCCCACCCTGGACGTTGGACGCCAACGGCGACATTTTTGGGATCGGGGCCACGACGTTCGTCGCCACGCCGGCCGACTGCACGCCCTCCGGTACGCCCAACACCCCGACGTACACGTTCGGTACCAACGCGACGTTCTGCGGGACGCAGAAGGTGGGCGCCGGTTGCGGCGCCGGCCAGGTCTGCGTCCCCGCCGCCGGGGCGGGGGGGCTCTGCCAGCTGTTCGACGGCAAGAAGACGACCTGCCCTGGGGGCGCCCCGGCCCAGCCCTACTACACGGGTGTCTCAGGGACCGTCACCTGCGGCGCCTGCACCTGCGGAGCACCGGTCGGCGCCAGCTGCGACGCCGTGACGCTGCAGACCTGCTCGGGAGGCGTCGACGTACAGAGCAACGGCCGCACCTGCGTCGGCACCGGCGTCTCCAGGCCGGCCATCGAGTTCTCGGGGACGCCGACGCCCGGGGCCTGCTCGCCCATGAGCGCCGTCGGCGGCACGGCAGCCCCGACCGGCCCCAAGACGCTCTGCTGTCCCTAGGCGCTCAAGACGCCAGCGAGCCCGGCTTCTCGAGGATGCCGACGATCGCCTGCAAGACCTTGGCGCCGAGGGCGCCGTCGATGACCCGGTGGTCGCACGACAGCGTGAGCGCCATGCGCTGGCCGATCCCGATCTTGCCCTCCTTCACCACCGGCTCCCGGCGGACGTTGCCGACGGCCAGGATGGCTCCCTCGGGCGGGTTGATGATCGCCGCGAATTCACGGATCCCGAACATGCCCAGGTTCGAGACGGAGAAGGTCGCGCCGGTGTACTCATCGGGGCGCAGCTTGCGCTCGCGGGCGCGGCCGGCCATCTCGTGCGCCTCGCTGGCGACCTGAGCGAGGGTCTTCTTGTCGGCGTCGCGGATGACCGGCGTGATGAGGCCGTCCTCGATGGCGACCGCCATGCCGATGTCGACGCGGGCGTGCTGGATGATCGCCTCTTCGCTGAACGAAGCGTTGGCCTGGGGGATGCGCCGCATGGCGAGCGCGCAGGCCTTGAGAACCAGATCGTTGACCGAGACCCGCGCGCCGTGTACCCGGGCCATCTGCTCGCGAAACTCCATCGCCGCGTCCATGTCGACCTCCGCGGTGAGATAGAAGTGCGGAACGGTCGTCTTCGCCTCGAGCAGGCGCGCGGCGATCGTCCGCCGCATCAGCGAGAGCGGCTTGACCAGGTCGTCCGCCGGCGACGCTGTGGCCGGTCGGGCCTCGCTGCCGCGCGCGGGGGCCAGCGGCGCGGGGCGGGGGGCGGCACCGGCGCGCGCCTGGGCTTCTTCGACCAGCCCGCTGATGTCTTCGCCGGCCTTGCCGATGATGGCGATCGGCGTCCCGACCGGAACGCCGGCTCCCTCGCCGAGCAGGCGCTTCAGGAGCAGGCCCTGATGGACCGCCTCGACCTCCATCACCGCCTTGTCGAGCTCCACCTCGGCGAGGATCTCGCCGGGCGCCACGGTGTCACCCTCGTTCTTGCGCCACCGTTGCAGCACGCCGACCTGCACGGTGTCGGAGAGCTGCGGCATGTCGAGGATCTGGGCCATGGGTCGCGTCCTACGCCAGCAGCCCGCGGAGTTTGCGCAGTGCGTAGGCCGGAACCAGCGAAAAGATAGCAAGCTGCGGCAGAGCGCGCGGGAGATTTCGCCAGCTGTGACGTGGCGCGCAGCCCGATGGGAGCTCCTCAATCTCGAGCGCGTTCTGCCGATAGCTCTGTGAACAAATGGGCGCGCCTGGTGCATCCGGAGCAGTGGCCAAGCAGGGGCCCGAGGCCGACGTGGCAGCACGCGGTCTGGTCCTTCTGGTCGACGATGAACAGTCAATCGCTCGCGCCTACGCCCGAACGCTGGGCGCCGCCGGTTTCGCGGTCGAGATCGCTTTCGACGGCAAGGCGGCCGCCGCGGCGGCGCGGGAGCGAAACTTCGACGTGGTCGTCAGCGACATCGCGATGCCCGAGATGAATGGGCTCGAGCTCTTGCGCGCGGTTCGGGAGCACGACCTCGACGTGCCGTTCGTGCTGATGACCGGCGGCCCGGCGGTCGAGAGCGCCGTCCGCGCCGTGGAGTACGGCGCGCTTCGTTACCTCATCAAGCCGGTCTCGGCGGCGGAGCTGGAAGAGGTGGTGGCGCGCGCCGTCCGCTTGCATCAGATGGCGCGCATCAAGCGCGAGGCGCTGGAGATGTTCCGCCTCGACGGCAAGCATCTGGGCGACAGAGCCGGTCTCGAGGCGCGGTTCGCCTCGGCCCTGAGCACGCTCTGGATCGCCTATCAGCCGATCGTGTCCTGGTCGAAGCGCAACACGTTCGCCCACGAGGCGCTGGTCCGCAACGAGGAGCCGACGCTGCGCTCGCCCCCCGATCTGTTCGAGGCGGCCGAGCGGCTGGGGCGACTCGAGGAGCTGGGGCGCACGGTGCGCGATCGCGTGGCGCAGACGCTGGACGTGAACCCCGTCTCCGGTCTGCTCTTCATCAACCTGCACGCGATGGAGCTGGCCGATGACCGGCTGATCGCCTCCGACGCGCCCCTGTCGCGCCACGCCGAGCGTGTCGTCCTGGAGGTCACCGAACGGGCGCCGCTGGAGCAGATCCGCGACGCCACCAGCCGGGTGGCCCAGCTGCGCTCGCTGGGTTACCGGATCGCCGTCGACGATCTGGGCGCCGGCTACGCCGGGCTGACCAGCTTCGCCCACCTCGAGCCCGACGTGGTCAAGGTCGACATGTCGCTGATCCGGGGGATCGACCTCTCGCCGATGAAGCAGAAGCTCCTGGGATCGATCGTCGGGCTCTGCCGCGATCTCGGCATCGAGATCATCGCGGAAGGGGTGGAGACGCCGGCCGAGCGCGATGCGCTGGTCCGCGTCGGCGGCGATCTCTGTCAGGGCTACCTCTTCGCCCGCCCGGAAAAGCCCTGGGCCGCGATCGACTTCAGCAAGTAAGAGGGGAGGCCTGGGAGGGTTCCCCAACCCTCCCGCGACGGGCTGCGGGCGGCGAGGCCGCACTTCGTCCAGGCGATCGTCCGGCGATCACCGTCGGGTATACTGCCTCCGGTGAACGTAGAGCTGACCAAGGAGTACCGTTTCGAGGCGGCGCATCACCTGCCGCGTGTCCCCGCCGGGCACAAGTGCGCGCGCGTCCACGGCCACAGCTACAAGGTCGACGTCGCCATCGAGGGGCCGGTGAATCCGGAGACCGGCTGGCTGATCGACTTCGGCGTGATCGACGACGCCTGGGCGGTCCTCTTCGCCCGCTTCGATCACCACAACCTGAACGAGGTGCCGGGGCTGGAGAACTCGACCTGCGAGAACATCGCCATCTATGTGTGGCGTGAGCTTCGGGCGCAGATCAAAGAAATCTCGGCGGTGACGGTCTGGGAGACCTACGACAGCAAGTGCACCTACCGGGGTGGCTGAGCGCGGTGTGCGAAGTGTCCCCAGTCTGCGAAGGGTGTGAAGGGCGCCAATGACGGGCGGCGTGGCGCGGTTCCTGACGCTGAACCTCTGGGGCGAAAACGGCCCCTGGGAGGCGCGGCTCGCGCTCGTCGCCAGGCGACTCGAGGCGCTCGCGCCCGACGTGATCGGGCTGCAGGAGGTGCGTGAGGTGCCCGGGCGGGTGCCGAATCAGGCCGCGCTGCTGGCGGGGGCGCGCGGCTGGCATCACGCCTTCGCGCCGACCTCCGACTGGGGGGGCGGCCACGAGGGGCTGGCGATCGTCTCGCGCTTCCCCATCGGCGCCCAGGAGTTCCGCCCGCTGCCGCACAGCACGGAGGCAGAGGGGCGGGGGATCCTGTCGGCGCGGCTCGACGGTGAGGCGGGGGGGCTCTGGGTCCACACCACGCATCTTTCGTATCGCGAGCACGAAGGCCTCTGGCGTGAAGCGCAGGTGCAGTTCGTCGACGAGGTGCTGACCAGGCACGACAACGGCAATCCGCGCGTCGTCATGGGCGACTTCAACACCGTCCCCGAGAGCGACGAGCTGCGCTGGCTCATCGGACAGCACACGCTCGGCGGCCGCCGCGTCGCCTATCAGGATGCCTGGGCCGCCGTCCGTCAGGATCACCCCGGGTACACCTGGGCGCGCGCCAACGACTACACCGAGAAGATGCACTGGCTGCGTCGTGACCGCCGGCTCGACTACATCTTCGTGACGCCGGTGCGGCGCGATCGCCGGGCCACCGTCCGCGCCGCCGCGCTGGCCTTCGACGAGCCCGAGGTGCGGCCCGACGGCGAGCGGATCTTTGCCTCCGATCACTTCGGTGTCACCGCTGACGTGCAGCTTCTGGCAGAGTCGTAGCGCATGTTCCGCCTGGCCCACGTCACCGATCCTCACTTCCGCAGCGCGCGCGGTGGGCAGGGCATCCGGGCCGGCGAGCTCTGGGGCAAGCGGGCCGTCGGCTACGTGAACCTGGTGGTGAACCGGGTCCGCAAGCACAAGATGGACCTGCTGGAAGACATGCGCGTCGATCTGCGCGCCCAGGCCCCCGATCACCTGGCGGTGACCGGCGATCTGTCGAACATCGCGGTCACGGCGGAGTGGCGCTCGGCGCTGGCCTGGCTCGACCTGTCGGGCGTGGCGCCCGAGGCCATCTCCGTCATCCCGGGCAACCACGACGCCTACGTGCCCGAGGTGCTGGCCACGCGCGAGTTCGAGCGGCTGTTCGCCCCGTACCAGACGAGCGATCTCGATCGCCAAGGGGACGCCGAGAGCGCCCACTACCCGTTCGTGCAGATCCGCGAGCCGCTGGCCCTGATCGGCGTCTCGAGCGCCGTCGCCACCGGCGACCTCGGCGCCTGGGGAGAGGTCGGCCAGGCGCAGCTCGCGCGCCTGGAGGCGATCTCTGAAGGCCCCCGAGCTCGCGGCGTTGACGCGTGTCGTGCTGGTGCACCACCCGCCCGTCCTCCACAAGGATGGCGAGCACCGCAACCTGCGCGACCGCGATGCCTTCGCGCAGGTCCTGGCCCGCGCCGGCGCCGAGCTGGTCCTGCACGGTCATGACCACGAGGATCAGCGCGCCGAGCTGCCCGGGCCCGACGGCCGGGCGATCCCGGTGATCGGCGCCGGCTCGGCGTCGTACGCGGGCGGGCCGGAGCGCCGGGCCCGCTACAGCGTCTACGAGTTCGAGGGCCGAGCGATCACCTGGGTGAGCCGCGTCCACGACGAGGCGACCAGCTTCTTCCGCGAAGCCCGCCGCGAGCTCCTCGCGCCGTAGGCGGGACCGGTCGATGGTTCGTGAGCGAGCCAGGTAGAGCAGAGCCTGAAATGCGCGCGGACCATTGCCTCGATTGGGGCGTCGATCCAGGTTAGCGGCGATGCCGCCAATCCGGGTGCTCCTGCAAACGACGATTCCCCGGACGAACGACGACTGGCACGTGGGCCGGTTTTCCTTGCTGCGCGACCACCTTGCCGCCTGGCGGGACGCCGACGGGCGCCCCGTCTGTGAAGTGATCGCGCGCGATCGCGAGAGCGCCGAGGACGACCCGGTGCTGAGCCGCCTCGGGGATCGAGCGTTCGACGAGCTGTGGCTGTTCGCCGTGGACACGGGGCAGGGGCTCACCGCGCGCGAGCAAGAGGCGCTGTTCGAGTTCCACGCGCGCGGCGGCGGCATCTTGGCCGCGCGCGACCATCAGGATCTGGGCACCTCGTTGTCCGGGATCCCCTGCCTCGGCGTCCTCGAACACTTTCACCGGCTTCAGCCCGAGAGCGAGGAGGCGCGGCGCCAGCCGGACGACGAGAACGCGCAGATCTCCTGGCCCAACTACCACTCCGGCTGGAATGGCGATCTTCAGTCCATCGTCGCCACCGACCCCCTCCACCCGCTCCTGTTCCGCGACGGCCGCTCTTCCGAGGGGGGCGTCCTGGCCCGTTTCCCGGCGCACCCGCACGAGGGGGCGGTGGGACCGTTGCCGGACGATCCCAGCGCTCGCGTGGTGGCGACGGGGCACAGCACGCGCACCGGCCGCGCCTTCAACCTGGTCGTCGCCGCCGAGCGGAAGCCCGGCGACGATGGCCGGCAGCACGGCCGCCTGGTCGCTCACTCGAGCTTCCACCACCTCTGCGACTACAACTGGGATCTCACCCAAGGAGCGCCGTCGTTTGTCGACGATCCGCCGGGGTCGCAGGTGGCGGCCGATCCCCACGCGCTCGACGACATCAAGGCGTACGTCCGGAACGCCGTGCGCTGGCTGGCGCCCGGCCCGGACTGAGGCGCCGGCGGATGCAGGCGGCTTCTTTTTCGGGCGATCCCGGTCGCTGTCACCGGCCCGCGACTTGACCGTTGCGAACCCGTCGTCTGGCGGCTACGGAGTTTTCGCGCGCCGGAAACGACGCGTTGACCAAATTTCTGTGATCCTGCCGACTGCGTGCAAGCACGAGGTCGAAACGAGGGGCGAGAGGGTGTTGGTGGTGCGGCCGTCGGTGGCGCACCGGCCTCGCGGGGTTTCTCGGCGCAGCTGCGCGGCGCGAGCCTCTGGGATCTGATCCAGATGGAGTGTCTGGCGCGCTCGCACCGGGTGGTGCAGGTGATCGGCGAAGGGGGCGTCGGATACCTCTACTTCGATCGCGGACAGGTGGTGCATGCGACCACGGCGCAACGGACAGGTGAGGCCGCGGCGCTGGAGATCCTCGACTGGACCAACGGATCGTTCCAGAGCTGTGAGCGTGGCTGGCCGGCCCAAGCGACCATCCGCACCTCGCACGAGGGCCTGATTCTGCAGGCCGCCCAGCTGCGGGATGAACGCAGCGCCTCGAATCTGGTGGCCTTCCCGGCGCGCGGCGTGGCGGGCGACGACGTCGACCGCTACGAAGAGCTGGAGTTGAGCGAGCTCGAAGACGAGGACCACGACGAAGAGGAGACCGAGGCGTACGCGGAGGCAGCGCAAGAGGCGCAAAAGGCGCGAGAGGCGAGACAGGCGAGACAGGAAGGAGCAGCCGAGATGAGGAGCCCTGGGAGCGATGAAGCGGCGCTGACCCCCAAACCGGTGGCGAGCACCGCGAATGGTGCGGGGAGCGCGAACAGTGGTCGCTCCGAGCTGGGTCTGCTGGGCGACTTCTCGGTCATGATGCGGCTCGGGCCCAACGGCGCGGTGGTGAGCAACCGGGGCGGCAACGAAGAGCTGGCCGAGACGGTGGCCTACTCGCACCGCCTCTTGCAGTTGACCGGGGAGCTTCTGGGATTCGACAAGTTCTCGGCGGTCGAGTGCGGGTTCGTCGAAGGGCGCTGCATCGTCTTCTCCGACGGCGACGAGGTCGTGACGCTCCGGCCGCGCCCGGAGGTCAACCTGCAGACCCTGCGCGAGAGGCTGGGGTTGTGACCGGGCAGGAGGCGGTGGCCCTCGGTGAGGGGGTTCGCACGAGCCTGGCCACGCTCAAGGACGTGGCCGGCATCGCCGGCAGCTTCGTCTGCACGACCAGCGGCCGCTTGATCGCCCGGGAGATCCCGGCGCTGTTCGAGGATGCCGTCCTGGCCGAGGCCGGAAGCCGCCTGCTGCGCATTGGTGAGACCTTCGCCGCCAGCGGCGACACGCTGGAGTTCGCGGTGGTCCGCTATGGAGAGAACCGTCTCTACCTGAAGGCGGTCGCAGGCGGAATGCTCTGCATCGTGGTGGCCGGCGAGGTCAACATGCCGGCGCTCCGCATGGCGGCCAACCTGGTCGGGCGGCGGATCGCGCCCGCGGTGTCCCGGGCCGAGACGGAGCTGCCGCCGCCGGCCTTCGAGGCGCCGCCGCAACGTCCGACGCCGACGGCGCTGGCGGTGCCGACGAGCGTGCCGCCGCCGGCGTCGCCGGTCGTGCCGGGGCGCCGGTTTCGCGGACGGACAGTCGACTAGGCAGCACGGCCGACGAGACAACCAGGACGGTGGCGCGCGAGCGCCCGCGACGAGGAGAAAGCGACGACATGGTGGCGAGGTTCAAGACGTTGTGGCGCAGCCCGGAATCGCGAAAGGTTCTCTACGCCATCCTGGGCGGCAAGGCGATCGGGCTGGGGATCATCCTGGCTGTTCTCTGGGGATTGCCGAGCTACTTCGGGCACCCGGCCCAGGCGGCCGACGCCGCCGGCGCGCACTCCGAGTGTGTGAACCCGCTCAACACGGCCTGGACGCTGAGCGCCGCGTTCCTCGTCTTCTTCATGCAGGCGGGCTTTCTCTTCCTCGAGGCCGGCTTCGCGCGCACGCGCGAGACGGTCAACGTGCTCCTCGAGGGGATCGTCGACACCTGCCTGTGCGGCGCCCTCTTCTGGGCCTTCGGGTTCGCCTTCATGTTCGGCGCCGGCAACGGCTTCATCGGCCTGCAGTACTTCTTCCTGCACGGCGCGCCCGAGACCTACGGCTCGACCGGCGTTCCCATCGAGGCCTTCTGGCTGTTCCAGTTCGCCTTCGCCGACACCTGCAGCACCATCACTTCGGGGGCGATGGTGGGGCGGACGTCGTTCGCCGGGGATCTCTGGTACAGCATCGGCGTCAGCGGGTTCATCTATCCGATCTTCGGCCACTGGGCCTGGGGCCCGGACGGCTGGCTGAACAACATCCACCCGGTGGCGTTCCACGACTTTGCCGGATCGACGGTGGTGCACACCATCGGCGGCTTCATCGCGCTGGCCGGGGCCATGGCGCTGGGACCGCGGCTGGGACGCAAGTTTGCGCGCGACGGCGGCGGCATCATGGCGGGGCACAACATGACCCTGGCTGCGGTCGGCGGCGTCATCCTCTGGTTCGGCTGGTACGGCTTCAACCCCGGCAGCACGCTGTCGGCGATGGATCTGCGCGGCATCGGGCGCGTGGCCACCAACACGACGCTGGCCGCCTGCGCCGGCGGCCTGTCGGCCCTGGCGTTCATCTATGTGCGCGGCAAGTACTGGGACTGCGGCATCACGGTGAATGGCTTTCTCTCGGGGCTGGTCGCCATCACCTGCCCCTGCTACTGGGTCTCGCCGACCGGGGCGTTCATTCTGGGCGCCATCGCCGGCGTGGTCTGCTGCCTGTCGGTCGACCTCTTCGAGTACCTGCGGATCGACGATCCGGTGGGCGCCGTTTCGGTGCACGGGGTTTGTGGGATCTGGGGGACGCTGAGCCTGGGGCTGTTCGCCACCGGCCAGTACGGGGCGCCGGGCCAGTACGGCGCCGACACGTCGACGACGGTGCGCGGGCTGTTTTACGGCGGCGGGACCAACCAGCTGGTCGCGCAGGTGACCGGGAGCTTCTGCATCTGCGGCGCGACCTTCGTCGCCTCGCTCATCATGATGTACGGCCTCAAGGCGCTGGGCGTGCTGCGGCTCTCGGCCGAGCGGGAGCTGGCAGGGATGGACATCACCGAGCACGGTGGGCCGGCCTACCCGGAGCTGGTCCCGATCGACGCCGCCGATCCCCGGCGCGACCTGCTGCGCGAGCCGTCGACCGCGCTTCTGCCCCTGCCGCGCTGAGAGGGGGCGCGGCCCGCGGTTACTCGCCGGGCCCGTCTTTGACGATCGCCAGCGGGGCGCTGCTGTCGCGCGCCTGGCGCGGCTCGAGGGAGGCCGGACCCGACTCGGCCAGCAGCCCGGCGGCGGGCATCAGATCGGCGATGGTCAGCCCGGCGATCCGGCGCTTGCGCTCCTCGTCGAGCTCGACCACCAGCTCTCGCAAGGCAGGCGAGGTCGCGCCGTGGGCGATCTCGACGTCGGTCGAGCGAAACGCCGCCAGCACCTCCTCGAGCCGGATCGCCGTCGCCGCCCGCCCCGGGACGTAGCCGTTGAGATCGCCGCGCACCTCGGCGATGAGGCCGCGCGCCTTCAGCCGGGCCACGACCCGTTCGATGTTGTGCGGGGTCAGGCCAAACTCGGTCACCAGGCGCTCCTTGGAGTGACCGGCGCCGCCCGCCTCGTGGGTCGCCGCCACGGCCGCCAGGATCTGGGCCGCCACCAGGCCATTGATCGGCTCGTCGTCGCGCTGCCGCCGGTCTTCCGCCTCGAGCAGCCGCAGGTTCTGCAGGGCGTGGGTGATCTCGGCGCCCAGCAGGATCAGCACCCAGGCGGCGTAGATCCAGACCAGCACCAGCGGCACCAGGCCCAGCGGCCCGTACACGCTGTTGTAGCTCTTGAGCATGATCCGCTCGGCGAAATGCACGAAGAGGTACTTGGTCGCCTCCAGCAGCCAGGCCGTCGCCAGCGCCCCCGCGGCCGCTGCCGACCACTCCACGTTGGTGCGCGGCAGGAGCTTGTTCATGAGGACCAGGCCCAGAAGCTCGATCATGAAGGGCGCGAAGAAGCGCGTCATGCCGTCCGCGGAGATGAGCCGCCCCGACCAGTAGAGCGAGAACCCCGCCAGCGTCGGCAGCAGCGTGACCATCGCGTAGAAGGTGAGGAATTTTCCGATCAGCGTGCGCCGCTGGCCCACCCGCCAGATGTCGTTGAAGATCCGCTCGACGTAGCTGTAAAGCGAGTAGCAGGTGACGATGGTGAAGATGAGACCGCCGCCCCCGAGCGCGCCGATGCTGACCTTGCCGGCGAACGACTGGATCCGCTCGCTGACGTCGGACATCCGTGGGAAGACGTGCTCGGAGAAGAACTGCAGGAGCCGCGACTCGGCGTCGAGCGAGCCGACGCCCCGCAGGATCGAGAAGGCGATCGCCGTGACCGGCACCAGCGAGAGCGCCGTCTGGAACGCCAGCGCCGCCGCCTGCTGGGGGCACTTGTCGCGCGCCCACTGCGCCAGGATCCGGATCGACAGCCGGTAGACGAAGATGGCCGCCCGCGCCCGGCGCGACAGCCGCAGGGTCGCGCCGGCGGTGTAGGGGTTGGTCTCCAGGAAGACCCGGAACTGGTTGAACGTCCGCCGCATCCCTGGGATCAGTAGAAACCCTGGCGGGGCATCCCGGCAAGAGAAGTCCGCGCGGGGAGCCACATTGGCGGTGCCTCAGCGCAGTGCGGCCAGAATCGCGGCGAAGGCGTGCGGTGTCCGGATCATGTCGCGGTGGCGGGTGACCGGAATCTTGACCACCTCGGGCTCGGCGCCCGCCCAGGCGTGCGCCGCCTCCACGGCGATGGTGCCGTCCCCGTCGGTCAGCGCGGCCTGGGACAACCCCGCCAGCCGCCCTTCGCCCGGGAGGCGGGCGCGCCCCTTCTCCACGACAATCCGAACCTGCGTCGGCAGTCCGGTGCCGCAGATGCAGATCAGCCGGCGCGGCGCCGCCGCCCCGTCGAGGACACGGTAGAGCTCCCGCACGCCGGCCAGCCGCTTGGCCACCGCCGCGATCCAGACGGGATCGTCCGGGTGGCGCCGGAACACCGACATGTGCAGCCGCCGCCAGGTCTCGACGTCGTAGAGGTCATGGCCGGCGTCGTCGGGCAGGAACTGCGCGCTGCCCGGTTCGGGGATCGAATCGAGCCCTCCCGGGCAGGACATGAACTCCTCGGGCGTCACCCGCCGACCGAGCGGCGCGAAGCGAAACCCGGCGTCCAGACAGGCGACCGTCTCGACGGTGCCGGCGTGCGCTCCTCCCGAGGTGACCACCCGCTCGACCGGGAGCGTCCGGTCGGCCGCGTAGGCGGCGCGGACGATCGGACCGCCGTTCGAGAGCCCCAGGATATCGATCGCCTCCCCGGAGGTCGTGGCCAGGCGCCGCACCTCGGCCGCCAGGGTGACGCCGAGATCGACCACCGGTCGCCGCCAGTCGTAGGCGAAGTAGTGCAGGGTCTCGCCGCGTCGGTAACCCCCGTCGCAGAGCGCCTTTTCGAGCGCGCCGACCAGGTCGTACTTGAAGCCGAACAGCAGCGGGAGGCCGCGCAGGATCTCCTTGGGCCCGCCGCGCAGCCCGGCCAAGGTTCCGATCGGCGGCCCACCGTAGAGCTGCTTGAACTGCCCCCAGATGTAGCCGAGCTCAGCGTCGTAGATCTCGGTGCAGAAAAGCCCCGGGACCACCAGCAGCGGGCGCAAGGTCGTGACACGGTAGCAGAGGCCGGCCTCAGGCTCGAATTCTTCGCTGCCGCCCGGAACGTTTTGAGGATTTGAGTGACTGTTGTATCCACAGAAGGCGGATGCCCCCAGTCGACCAAACCAACACGGAGACCGAGGAGTCTCCGTCCGGCAACTCTCCGCAAAAGCACGCGGTTCTGCTGATCTCGGCGTTCGGCGCGCGACGCGAGATCCGCTTGCCGCTGGAGGGCGCGGTGACCATCGGCCGTGGGCCGGCGACCTCGGGTTCGGCGTCCTTCGAGGATCGGCTGCTGTCGCGTGAGCACCTGCGGATCACCCGCAAGGCTCGCGGATACGAGATCGAAGACCTGGGGAGCCGGAACGGGACGTTCCTGGACGGCCCGAGGCTCGAGCGGCCGACCCGTCTGTCGGATGGGGCCCTGGTCCTGTTCGGACATCATGTCGGCGTCTTCCGGTGGGCCTCCGATGCCGAGCTGGCGGCCCTGCAGCAGGACGCCGCCGCCCCGTTCGGACCTCTGCCGACGTTCTCACCCGCGCTGGCGCTGACCTACGCGCGGCTTCGCAAGCTGGCCCGCACCGACGCGGAGCTCTTGCTGGTTGGCGAGACCGGCGTGGGCAAGAAGGTCTGCGCGCGCGCCCTTCACCGGGCCTCCGGACGCAAGGGGCGGTTCGTGGCCATCAACTGCGCTGCGTTGCCAGCCGCGCTGGTGGAGAGGGAGCTGTTCGGCGCCTCGGCGGGCGCCGAGGCGACAGCCAAGGGCGCCAGCGTCGGGCTCGTCGAGGCAGCGGAAGGGGGGACGCTGCTGCTGGACGAGATCGGCGAATTGGTGCCCGCGCTCCAGGCGAAGGTCTTCCGCTTCCTGCAGGATCGCACCTACAGCCCGCTCGGCTCGACCAGACGTCGCCGGGCCGACGTCCGGGTGATCGCCTCGACCGCGCGCCAGGGGATCGGCCTGGGAGCCGGCGCGATGCACGGCGACCTGGTCGCGCGGCTGGGGGCCGATCCGATCGCCATTTCACCGCTGCGGAAACGGGCGGAGGAGATCCTCTCCCTGGTGGCGCACTTCGGCGAGGGGACCCTTCGCGAGATCGAGCCTGCCGCGGTCCGGGCGTTGTGCCTCTACGGTTGGCCCCTCAACGTCCGGGAGCTGGAAAAGACCGTGGCCAACGCGCTCGCCCTGACCGTCGGCGTCCGCCTCCGCCTCGACCACCTGCCGGCCGTCATCCGGGGCGCCCTGCAGCGAGGCGCCCCCATCGAAGCCCACCGCCGCGACCCGCGCCCCGCTCCCAACAGCGCCGAGCTGGAGCAGCTCTTGAAGCAACATGACGGCAACGTCGCCAGCGTGGCGCGAGCACTCGACCGGAAATGGAACGTGGTCTGGCGGTGGGTCGTGAAGTACAAGCTGCGGCCGGAGACCTTCCGTGACTGAGGATGGGAACGATCCGAGGTCGCCTCTCAGTGGAACCGACCTCGAACGACCGTTGCCGACCCCGGGGTCGCCGGCCGTCCCGTTGCGATCGGGAACGGTCCTGGCTGGTCGATACGAGATCGGCAAGACGATCGGACAGGGAGGCATGGGGGTGGTGGTCCAGGCCTTCGACAGGACACTGGGCGTCGAGATCGCCATCAAGATCGTCCGCGCGCAGTACGCCGGCGAGCGAGAGTGGAGCGAAAGGCTGGCCCGCGAAGTGAAGCTGGCGCGGCAGATCCAGCACCCGAACGTCTGCCGCGTCTTCGATTACGCGCAGGCGGACGGCAGGGCCTTCTTGAGCATGGAGCTGGCCGTCGGCGGCACGCTTCGTGACGAGCTTCGAGCCGACACGACCGCGGCGCGGCCGCTGGCGGCGCGAATCGCCGACGCGCGCGCGCTCGCCGCCGGTCTCGAGGCCATTCATGCGGCCGGGATCGTTCACCGCGACATCTCCCCGCAGAACGCGTTGCGGATGAGCGACGGGCGTCTGGTGCTGTCCGACTTCGGCCTGGCCACCGATTCATTCGACGGCACGACCAGCATCCGCGGCGGCACCGTGGCGTACATGGCGCCCGAGGTGGCCCGCGGCGGTCGGGCCAGCTTCGCGGCGGATATCTGGGCGCTGGGGGCCGTCATCCACGAGGCGGTCTTCGGGCAGCGCCTGCAGTGGGATCCGGAGAGCGGAGAGCTGCGCAGCGCGGTCACCAGCCGGCGGTTGACCCGGACGGAGCGCAGCGTCCTCGAGATCTGCCGCGCCTGCCTGGCGCCGAATCCGGCCCGCCGGCCGCGCGGCGCGGGCGAGGTCGCGGCGCAGCTGACCGAGCAGGGGCTGGCGCGGTCAGCCGGCCGCTGGCGGCGCCGGCGGGCCGCAACGCTCGCGACCGCCGCGATGTTCGCGGCCGCTGTCATCGTCGCCGAACAGCGGCTCAAGAGCGCGCGTCAGAGCGCAGCCCAGGTGGTTTCGGCCTCGGTCGATCCGCTCATGATCGTCCCCACCGGCGAGCCGGACGACTGGACCGACGAGTCGAGGGTCCTGGCCGAGGTGTCCGATCGGATTCGCTGCCTGGTGCCGCTTCCCGACCACCACACCGTCCGGTTCGTGTGGGGCTACCCCGCGCGCGCCGAGGACGTCGATACCCGCACGGGGAGAGGCACCCCCTCGCCGCTGGTCCCCAACGCCTACGCCGAGGGATGCCCCGATCTGTCCCCCGACGGCAAACGCCTGGTCTACGCAGGCCATACCCCTGACGATCGGGCCTACGCCTTCGTCTCGACGCATGCTGACGGCCGCGACGCGGTCCCGGTGGTGCCGACGGCCGAACCGTCCATGAATTCAGATCCCGTCTGGCTGAGCAGCGTGGACAGCTTCGTGTACGACGCCGACGCCAACCACGTGGGCGTGTTTTCGCTGGATGCGAAACGGAGCATGGTTCTTCCGACGACCAAAGAGCCGTTCTTCTCGGCCTTTCACGGGGTTGTTGGCGATACGATGCTCATCGGCTGGTTGTTGCAAACCGGAGCCGTGGACTTCGATGGGTTTTCGTATCCGCGATTGGATGAAACGCTCCACTTTCGTTTGCCGCAAATGGTCTTTGATTTGACCCCCGCCGAGGGATCGACCTACTACGGTGCGATCTCCGGCCAGAGCGGCTTCACGATCGTGCGGATCGAACCGCAGAAGCGTCAGGCGCGCCTCGTCGGGAAGGTCGACCGTCAAGGCGTTCGGTACCCGCTGCTCGTCGAGGGGGGATTGGTGTTCGTCAGCGTGAGCAGGACCGCGTCGATGGTCTTGCGCACGGGAGCTGGGACGAGGCGCCTTCCTCTGCCGGCCGACGTCCGGGCGCCGTCCCTTTGTGGAGATCGACTCGTCGCCAAGAGGGTCGTCAATCTCGCGGCAGGCATCGTCTGGCTGGATATGGAGGGCAAGGAGATCGGTCGCGTCGCGGGCGACGAGAGAACAATGAACCCCAAGTGTTCGGGTGATGGACGGTTGCTCTTCTATGCGGTGTTCGGAGAGGGGCTGAAGCGGTGCCGAGGAACCGATTGCGAAATGATATTCCGGGGCGATCTCAATGGGTTTGTCCTGTCGCCTGACGACAGCCGGATCGCCTTCGAGTCGTCTGACAGCGGAGGGCATGCTGTGCGTTGGATTTACGCCGACGGGCGCGCAGGGGTTCATGAGCTGATCGAAACCGACACGCAGTGTCCGCTCCACTGGTCAAATACGAAGGACGTCTGGGTCGCCTTGCGCAAAGGCCGGAGGGTGACCTGGACGGAGTTCGATACGAACACCAGCCGACCGACCGGCAGGACCTTCCCTGGTACGCGGGACTGTACGGACGGGGAAGAAGATCCGGCGTCGCCGGTCAAGGAAGCCGTGGAAGAGCAAGACATCTACCGGGCCCAGCTCCGCTTCCTTCCCGAGAAACACCTACCGGGCCGAGAGCGATCCCGATAATCTATCGCGCGGCTTCATGAGCGGCTCGGGGTCAGGCTCGAAGGACAGCATCACCGAGGTCGCCGAGGAGTCCTTCGTCCGAGAGCGGCCGCCCGACATCGAGCGGGGGACGGTGCTGGCGGGCCGATACCAGATCGAGGACATCATCGGGAAGGGGGGGAGCGGGATCGTCCTGCGCGTGTTCGATCGGACGGCGCAGAATGTCGTGGCGCTGAAGGTCCTCAAGACCGAGCTCGCGCGCGACGCCAAGTGGGAGAAGCGATTTTCGCGCGAGCTGCGGCTGGGCCGGCCGATCCAGCACCCGAATGTCTGTCGTATCTTCGACATCGGAGAGGCCGACGGCCACCGCTTCCTGACGATGGAGATCGCGCAGGGTGGCTCGCTCCGCGATGAGCTGAAGCGCGGCGGCGCGCCGGAGCGATCCCTGGAAGCAAAGATGGCCGACGCGAGGGGCGTGATCGCCGGCCTGGCCGCTCTGCACGCCGCGGGCATCGTTCACCGCGACTTCAAGCCCGACAACCTCCTCCGGATGGGAGACGGCCGCCTGGTGCTGTCCGACTTCGGTCTCGCGACCGATGCAGCGACCGCGCCCGGCGCGACGGTGTTGATCGGAACTCCGCACTACATGGCTCCGGAGGTCCTCGCGGGCGAGCCCGCGACGAGCCGCTCGGACGTCTGGGCGCTCGCGGTGGTCCTTCACGAGATCTTCTTCGGCCAGCGACCCGAGCGCCGGTCCGTGAGCTTCGACGGCTCCTCGAGAGGGCCGATTCGACCCAACTCGTCGACGGAGCGCAGAGTGATGGCCCTGTGCGAACAATGCCTCACAGAGTCGCCTTTGAATCGGCCCGCTGATGCTCGAGAGGTGGCGCGCCTGTTCGATTCCGAGCGACGTTCGCCCCCCAAGGGTGGGACGGCGGGCAAAAGGGCGGTGCTGGCCGTCTCTGGTCTGGCGGCAGCGGCGGTGCTTTCGATCGCCGTCCGTGCCTGGAGACCTCATCGGCGAGAGGTGTCGGCCGCACCGACTTCGGCGACGGCCACCGCCCTGCCCACCTCGGCGATAAGATTGGAACCCGGAGGTGACCCGGTCGATTGGAGCCGGTCGACGCGCGTCATTGGTGAAATCCCGGGGCGGGTGCATTGCTTTTCCGTGATTGACGAGAAGACGGTCAGAATCGTCTGGGGTTCTCCTCGAAGAGCGGAGGACGTGGAGGTGGAGTCTGGCAGGCGCCGAGTTGCCCGGTTGGCGCCGGAGACCTTCCGTGTCGGCTGTCCCGAGCTGTCGCCAAATCGAAAGGCGCTGCTCTTTACCGCCCAGACACAGGCGGGCGCTTCGGAGATTCGTCTTTCGATGTCAGACGGGCGAGAGGCGACGTCGGTGACCTCGGGCGCGGATCCGCTGTGGCTCGGCGGGAACGATGAATTCCTCTACAGCGTCGACCCGGCTCACGCCGCCGTGTTCTCGCTGCCGACCATGAGCTTTGCCCTGCTCGCCGGGTCGAAGCTCGGGCAACGGCAGGTGATCCTGGACAAAGCGGTGAGCCAGACTGGGAAGGCAGTCGCGTTGTTGGTGATGGCCGACAACTCGGAGCTCGGGCTCGCCGTTTATGATCAGCCGCCGTTCGAGCAGGCAAAGGTCTTTTCGATTCCTGAGCAGTATCCGATTCAATTTGAACCGCGAAACGAAGCGATTGTCTTCGCTTACGGCGCCGGTCAATCGGGCTCTGCCTTGATGGAGCTCGATTGGCGTCACGAGACGCTGCGGAGCATCGCCAGGTATCCGGGCTTCGAGTTGACGCGCGCCGCGCTTTCGGTCGACCAGGCCGCGACCAAGCTTCTGGTGGCGCGCCATTCGTCGAGCGACGTGTGGCTCTACGACGGAACGAAGAGAAAGAGGCTCACCAATGACGGCGCGGACTATTCCGCGGACCTGTCGCCCTCCGGCGAGCTCCTGGTGAGCAGGCTGGGCTCCGAGGGGTCATTTTCCATCTGGCGAATAGACGCCGATGGAACCGAGACAAAGCTGACCTCCGGACCGCGCGACGTCGGGCCGGCGTTTTCCCCCGACGGACGGCTCTGGACCTATTCCGACTACTCGACCAGGAGCGTCATGCTTTGTTCGAGGACCTCGGGAGAGTGCCACGTCTTGCACCAGGACGAGCTCCTTCCCATCTGGCCGCGGATCTCTCCTGATGGAACCCGCGTTGCGTACGTGAGTGGGATGGGCTCACCCAAGGTCACGATCATTTCTGCGGCAGACGGGCGGATGCGCAACGCCTGGGACGGCCAGTATCAATGCGCGCCAATCTGGTCGACAGCGACGACGATCTGGTTTCTCGAGGCCGGCGCCGGGCGTTACTACTGGTCGGAACGCAATGTCGTCTCGGGTGAGAAGACGGGAAAGCGGGTGGAGGTGTTGACGGAGAACATGGCCCTTGGCGAGATCCAGTGCGGTTCGACGTCGCCCGACTCTCCGGTCTTTCAGCCCGTGCGCATCGAGAAGGAAGAGATCTCGAAGCTCCTCGTGTCGAGGTAGATGCCCGCCCGACGCTTCAAGTCGGGCGGACATCGCGTCTGAGAGGCGCTGTTCAGCAGGGCAGTCCGGGACGGCAAAGCCCCTGCGGCGCCACCGGCAACGGCACCCTCCGGGTCGGGTGAGCCGACACCGTACCCGTGGCAGCAATGGTGGCGGACGCGGCGAATAACGCGACGAGCATGATCTTCTTCAGCATGGCGTCTCCTTGTGGTCTGGTGCTTGCGGAGTCGGAAAACCGCGTCAGAGATCGACGCGGCCTTTCGGACTTCCATGAGCAACCGACGGACCAATACGGAGAGCCCAAAACTCCGGGCTTTGCCGGGGAAAAACGGACGTTTTCGGGGCGCGGTTTTATATCCGTTTACGCAAGCGGAGTTACGTTTTAATGTTCGGCGGATCTGCTGTGATCACGCCCAACGAAAGCACCACCTTCGTTCCGCGCCACGAGGCGTCAGACGACCCCGTGAAGGTTCCTCTGTTGTTGGTTGTGGGGGACAACCGAGGGAATGTTCCGCTGGGGGCTGACAGAGTTGTCACGTTCACCGGGTCACTGGTCGTCGGCCGCCGCGAGCCAACGCAGGGGGAGCCGGGGCAGTCGTCCCTGGTCCTGCCGGACCGGATGATCTCGTCGCAGCACATGGCGATCACCCCTGCGCCGGACGACGGGGTCTACGAGCTCACCGACCTGTCGAGCACCAACGGCACGATCGTCGACGGAGAGCCGGTCGAGACGACCGTCCGCTTGCGGGACGGCTCGGTCATCTTCGTGGGGAGCCACGTGCTCGTGTTTCGGGTCACGACGGTCGCTCAGCGGACGGCGATCGAAGCCGAGCTCGCGAATCCCCTGGGACCCGTGGCCACGGCCAACCCGGCCTTTGCCATGGTCTGTCAGAAGCTGCGCAAGCTGGCGGCGGCGGGCGAGGAGCTGCTGCTGACAGGCGAGACCGGCGTCGGCAAGGAGGTCTATGCCGAGGCGGTCCACCGGGCCAGCGGTCGGACGGGACGGTTCGTGGCCATCAACTGCGCCGCC
The DNA here is from genome assembly GCA_963847705.1 of uncultured Pseudomonadota bacterium. Taxonomy (GTDB): domain Bacteria; phylum Myxococcota_A; class Polyangia; order Fen-1088; family Fen-1088; genus JADGRB01. The sequence continues at coordinate 717,781 of CAWKBC010000027.1, forward strand.
ATCCCCCGCGAGCTGGTGGAGACCGAGCTCTTCGGTTACGCGCGGGGCGCGCACTCGCAGGCGGCGATGGCCAAGGGCGGGATCATCGAGGAGGCGGAGAACGGGACGCTGTTCCTCGACGAGATCGGCGAGATGGCGCCCGAGCTTCAGACCAAGCTGCTTCGCTTCACCCAGGACCGAATGTTGTCGCCGGTCGGCGGGCTGCGCGCGCGGAGGATCGAGACGCGCATCGTCGCCGCCACCAGCCGCACCGCCGCGCCGTCACAGTCGGGAAGCCTGGGGCTGCGCGTCGATCTGGCGGCGCGGCTCGGCGCCGAGCCGATCCGGATCCCGCCGCTGCGCGAGCGGGTCGAGGATCTGGGCGCGCTGGCCAGCTATCTTCTGGGCGCGCGGAAGAAGCCGATCGAGCTGACCGCGTTCCAGGCGCTCTGTCTTTACTCCTGGCCGGGCAACGTCCGCGAGCTCGGCAAGGTCGTGACCTCGGCCGAGGCGCTGGCGCGCGACAGCGATCGGATCGCCACCGAGCATCTGCCAGGGACGATCTCGGCGGCGCCGCGGCTGAAGGGCTCGGCGGGGGGGCGCCGAAAATCGCGTCCGCCCCCGGACGCAGCCGAGCTGGAGGCGTTGATCCGCCGATTTCAGGGCAACATGATGCGCGTCTCGCGCGAGCTCGACCGCAAGCCGGCGCTGGTCTACCGCTGGGCCAAGCGGTTCGGCCTGAAAGCGGACGACTTTCGCGCTAAAAAAGAGGCCTGAAGCGCGCGCCGGCAGTTTCGGTGGGCGGTCACGAAACCCGAACAGGTCTTGCGCGCCGTGCTGTAACCAAATGGACGACCTCTCGCAATTTCTGCGTCCCGCCGGTGGCGGAATTCACACCGTGAGCACGGGCCGCGCCGCGCGCGAATCGTTGCAGAAGGCGCTCTATGACGCGCGCGACGACGTTGAGGTGCAGGCCAAGTGGCGCACTGCGCTGGCGTCCATCGGCATGGCGCGCGTGGCCATCCTGGGCATCCCCTCCGACTGCGGCGCGGGGCTGACGCGCGGCGCTGCATTCGGACCCGAGGCCGTGCGGGCGGCGCTGCTCCGGCAGGTGCCGGACTTCCCCGCCCGTGCTGCCCGCGCGGGGATCGTCGACGTCGGCGATCTCTTCGTGGTGCCGCAGCTCCTGACCGACGACATGCTGAGCGAGGAGCAACGTCGCCGGACCCGCGCGGTGCTCTACGGCCCGTCCGCCGCAAACGGCGATTGGCCCGTGGCGCCGCTGACCATTGCCGAACGGGTGGTCGATCAATTGCTGCGTGCGCGTCCCGGATTGCGAATCTTCATGCTGGGGGGCGATCACTCGGTGGCCTGGCCCGTGGTGGCGGCGCTGGCCCGGCATCTCTCCGAGCCATGGGCGATCGTTCACGCTGACGCCCACACCGATCTCTTGCCCGAGCGTCTCGGCGTCCGGATCTGCTTCGCCACCTGGGCCTACCACGCCAACGAGCTCCTGGGCCGGGGCGGACGGCTGGTGCAGATCGGCGTGCGGACGTCGTCGCGCACCAAGGAACATTGGGAGTCGACGCTGGGGGTCCGGCAGTTCTGGGCCGACGAGGTGGGCGCCCGCGGCGCCGCGGTGATCGACGAGGTGATCCGACATCTGCAAGCGATGGGCATCCGGCGCGTCTATCTGTCGAACGACATCGACGCCACCGACAGCGAGGCCGCTCCTTCCACCGGCGCGCCCGAGCCGAACGGCCTGACACCCGACTTCGTGCGGGCGTTGATCGCCCGGATCGGCGCGGCGTTCGCGCTCCTCGGCGCCGACGTGGTCGAAGTGGCCCCCTCGATCGGCAGCGCCGACGACGCGCGCCGGACCAGCGACGTCGCGGCCTCGTACATGCGCGCCTCGCTGGCGGTGCTGGCGGACGCGCCCGAGTTGATCCCGTAGGATAGGGCCATGGCGCGCGAACCGGACGACGATGGCGAAGGCGAGGGGGGCGATCCCCGGGTCGAAGCGGCCTGGCAGGCGCTCGAGAGCGGCGACGTCGCGGAGGCGCGGCGGCTGGCCGAGGCGCTCGACGCGAAGTCGCCGGAGACGTTGCTGTTGCTCGGCGCCTGCTGCCGCGAAGAGGAGGACGACGCCCAGGCGATCGCGATCCTGAAACGGGCCGCCGCGGCCGATCCCGAGTGGGCGACGCCGGAGCTCTGGCTCGGTGAGATCCTGGCCGGCGATCCGGAGGCGACGGCGGAGGCGCTCCGGCATGCCACGCGCGCGCTCGATCTGACGGACGACGAGACGGAGTTCCTGTCGGCGGTCGCGCTCAAGGCCGGTCTCGAGACCGAGATGGGCGAGACCGAGGAGGCGAAGCGGACCCTGGCGGAGCTGCCGCCGCCCGAGGTCCGGCTGGAGGATCTGGACCTGGCGCTGGAGATCGCGGACCTGCAGCTGGCGCTGGGCGATCCCGAGGCGGCGCGCGAACGCCTGCTCCTTTTGTGCGAGGCGAGCCCGACGATGGCGGACGCCTGGTACGCGCTTGGCTGCGCGGCCGAGCAGCTGGAGGACGAGACCGAGATGCGGGCCGCCTGGAAGCGCACCTGGGCGCTCGATGCCGCGCCGACCGGTGGCGATGTCGCGGCGGGGGAGGCCGAGCGGCTGCCCGAGGCGGAGGTCGCGGCGGTCGCCGAATCGGCGCTGGAGGAGCTCCCCGAGCGGGCGCGCGCGCTTCTGCAGGGGATCCCCATCGTCATCGCCGAGCTGCCGGCCGAGGCCGACGTGGCCACCGGGCTCGATCCGCGGGTGCTGGGTCTGTTCAGCGGGACGGCGCACGGCGATGGCGCCACCGGGCTGGGCGGTCAGCCCGGGCTCACTCAGATCGTGCTCTTCCGGCGGAACCTCGAGCGGGCGGCCCGCGACGAGGATGAGCTTCGCGAGGAGATCCGGACCACCTTGCTGCACGAGACCGGACATTTTTTCGGTCTCGACGACGCGGCGCTGGAGGAGATCGGGCTCGGGTAATCGGCCGCCAGCCTTGACAATCCGCGGGGTGGTCAGCATGATGCGCGCCCAAACGAGCGAAGGAATAACGTGGCGAACATCAAGTCATCAGAGAAGGCGAACCGCCAGCGGGTCACGCGAACGGCGCGCAACGTGGCGCAGACGACGGCGATGCGGACGGCGATCAAAAAGCTCCGCGCGGCGCTCGGCGCCCAGAGCAAGGGGGGGGCCAAGAACCTCGCCCCGCTGCTGAAGAGCGCGGTCCAGGCCATCGACAAGGCGGCCTCCAAAGGGGTCATCAAGAAGGGGACGGCCTCGCGGTCGGTCTCTCGCCTGACGGTCGCGGTCAGCGGCGCCAGCGCCGGCAAGTAGCGCCGTCGCGCGCTCGAGTCGCGCGAGAGGCATCACCGCCAACGTTCTGGCTTCGTGGACCTAGCTTCGTGGACGCTCGGCCGAGCTTTCGGCGAGCGTCTGGACCAGACGCGACAGGGCGATCTCCGGGTCGAGCTTGGAGCTCTTGAGCTCGACGTCGGCGGTGTAGAGGCGCTCGAAGGCGCGCTCCAGCGAGGCGCGTGACATGCGGCGCGCCGGGACGAGCACATCGTCCAGGAAGAAGGGGTTGATCCCCACGCCGGCGGCGATGTCGTTCCGCCCGGCGCCCGAGGCGAAGAGCTCCTTGGCGCGCCAGACCTGCCGCAGGTGGCGGGCCAGCATGAACTGGATGCGCAGCGCCGGCTCCCGGTTGCGGAGCATGTTGGTGAGGAGCGCCAGCGCGCGCCCGACGTTGCCGGCGCCGATCGCCTTGGTCAGCTCGAAGATCCCGCGCTCCCGCGTCTCGGCGATCAGATCCTCGACGTCGTCGACGCCGATCCCCTTGTCCCCGGCGTAGAGCGCCAGCAGATCGAGCGCCTGCGACAGCCGCCCGAGATCGGGGCCGGCAGAGGTGGCCAGCGCCTCGGCGGCGTCCGGCGCCAGCGTCAGCTTGCGCGCGCGCGCCTCCGTCCGCAGCCAGCCCGCCAGCGCCTGCTCGCGCAGCGGAGCGAAGACGTGCAGGTAGCCGCGCTTCTTGAGCATCTGAAAGGCCTTGAAGCGGACGTCGACCTTGTCGGCGATGAGCAGGAGGCAGGTCGACGGGTTGGGATCCTCGGCGTAGCCGGCGAGCGGCTCGAGCTCGGCTGCCTTGACCTCGTCGATCGCCTTGCCCACCACCAGCCGCCGCTCGGCCAGCATCGGCAGCGTGCGCGCCGTGGCCAGCGCCGCGCCGAGCCCCTTCTCCTTGAGGTCGAAGACGTCCTGGTTGAAGGCGGCCGCGGCGCCCTGCTCGGCCACGACCGCGGCGCGGATGGCGGCGGCGGTGGCGTCGACCAGGTAGCGCTCGCCCGACAGACAGTAGATCGGCTCGATCTCGCCGCGGGCCACGGCGGCGGCGATGTCGGGCGGCGGAGAGGGCGGGGCCACGCCCCGTTGTACTACAATGCCGCCGGGCGATGGCAATCGCGCGTGCGCTGCTCCGCTGGTACGACCGGACCAAACGCGATCTGCCGTGGCGTCGCGACCCGACGCCGTACAAGACGCTCGTCTCCGAGCTGATGCTGCAGCAGACCACCGTGGCGGCGGTCATCCCGTACTTCGAACGCTTCCTCGGCCGGTTCCCCACGCTGGCCTCGCTGGCGGCCGCCAGCGAGGACCAGGTGACGGCGCTCTGGTCGGGGCTCGGCTACTACGCGCGGGCCCGCAACCTGCGGCGCGCGGCGGTGGCCGCCGTCGAGCAGCATGGCGGTGCGCTTCCCTCCAGCGAGGCGGCGCTCGGCGAGCTGCCCGGCCTCGGGCCCTACACGGCGGCGGCGGTGGCGGCCATCGCCTTCGGCGCGCGGACGTTCGCGCTCGACGGCAACGGCGCGCGGGTGATGGCCCGGCTCGGCGGCGTCTCCGATTCGATCGACCTGCCTGCCACCCGCCTGCGCCTGCGGGCGGCCGGCGCGCGCGAGGTGCCGCGCGGGCGCCCCGGCGACTTCACCCAGGCCGTCATGGAGCTGGGCGCCACCGTCTGCACCCCGCGCAACCCCCGCTGCGCCGACTGCCCGGTGCGCGCCGCCTGCGCCGCGCGCGCGGCCGGAGCGGTCGACGAGATCCCGCGCCGCACGAAGCGGGTGGCCCGGCCGGTGGTGCGCGTCGCCTGCGCCTGCGTGACCGACGGCGCGCGCGTCCTGCTGGTCAGGCGGGGGCGGGGCCTCCTGGCCGGGACCTGGTCGTTGCCCGAGGCAGCCGTCCTGTCGGCCGTGGGGGCGGCCGCCGCGCGCGACGTGGCGCGCCGGGTGGCCGCCGAGGTCGGCGTCCGCGCCGCGACCCTGGCGCACCACGGCGCGGTCCGCCACGTCTTCACCCACCGCGACGTCACGGCGGAGGTGTTTCGCATCGAGGTGAGCAGCGCCGGTCGCTCGCGCGAGGATCGCCGCTGGGTGGCCCCGGCCGAGATGCGAGAGCTGGGCGTCTCCAGCTTCACGCGCAAGACCGTGGCGCTGGGGCTGGGAGCAAAACGCGACAACGTGGCGCGACGGTCGTAAAAGGAGACGTGGTGCGGCTCGGGATCTACCTCGTTCTCTTGTTCGCCGCCTGTGCGGCCTCGGGGCAGGTCGCGCCCAGCCTGCCGGGGACGTTCGGCTCGGGCGAGCCGCTGCCGGCGCCGGTGGTGCCGGAGCCAGGGAAACCGTCGACGACAGCGCTCAACGGGGCGGAGCTGCCGGGTGGCCTCGGCAACGACCCCGGCGGCGACGCCGACTTCGCGGAGGCCAAGGCGCGCTTCGACGCCGGCGACGCGGTGGCCGCGCGGCCGCTCCTGGAGGCGTTCCACGAGCACCACGCGCAGCACCCGGCCCGGCCGGCAGCCGATCTCATGCTGGCGCGGCTGGCGCTCGCGCGCGGCGACGCCGAGACGGCGAAGGGGCTGCTCTCCCCGCTGACCTCGCCGCCGCCCGACGAGGGGACGGGGTCGAGCGCCCGCTATTACCTGGGCCTGGCGGAGACGCGGCTGGGGAATTTCGCGCGGGCGCGCGAGCTGCTGTTGCCCTTCCTGCCGCCCGCCGGTGCTGCCGGCCCGGGCGACGATTCCCTGGTCGAGCTGCGCGGCGCTCTGGCCGAGGCCACCGCCGGCGCCGGCGACGTCCCCGCGGCGATCGAGCTGTGGGACGCCTACGCGCGCGGCGGCCACGCGTCGGAGAAGGCTTATGCGCGCGAGCGGATCACGGCGCTCGCGGGCCAGCTCGCTCCCGACGCGACCGTCCAGACCTACCGCGCGGCCCCCGAGAAGGGGCTGGCGCGCGCGCTGCTCGGCGACGCGGCGGCGTCGGCGTTGCGCAGCCGCGGCGACAGCGCGGGCGCGGCGGAGATCATGTCGGAGACAGCGTCGGCGCGCACGGCCGCCGGGTTCGACCCGCCGGGAGCGCGCTCCGCGTCCCCGGGCGATCCGGGCCGCCTCGGCCTCGAGCTGGCGCTGTCGGGCCGATTTCAACCCGTCGGTGAGGCGGCCCTGCGCGCGGCCATGCTGGCCACGGGCGCTCCCGCCGCCGCGGGTCTGCAGCTCATCGTGCGCGACGCGGGCGGCAACCCCGAGCGCGCGGGCGACGGCGTGGAGGACCTGGCGCGGGGCGAGTCGGTGATCGGTGTCCTGGCCGCGCTCGATCCCAAGGCCCTGGCTTTCGAAGCGGATGGTTCGGCCGCGCCGGCAGGACGAAGCGGCTTGCCCCTCCTGGTGCTCGACAGCGGGCCGGGCAAATCGGCCGGCTCGACGGTCGGCTCGACGTTCTACCTGGTCCACAACGCCTCGGCGCGCGCGCGTGCGCTGGCCGAGACCGCCTTGCGGGTCGGGGCACGCGACTTCGCGCTCATCGGGCCCGACACGGCCGCCGGCAAGGCGTTGCGGAGCGCGTTCAGGGGCGATGTCGTGGGGGGAGGCGGCCGGGTGGTGGCGGACGTGAGCTATCCGCCGGGCGCCACCTCGTTCACGGCGGCGGTCGCCACCATCAAGAAGTCGTCACCGCAAGTGCTGTTCGTGGCGGACGGCGCGGACCGACTGGAGCTGATCGCGCCGGCGCTGGCGGCAGCGGATCTGTGGGGTGCGCCCTGGGGCGCGCCGCGGCCGTCGGGCGCGCCAGGCAAGCCGCGCCCGCGCAACATCTTGTTGCTCTCGACCGCCTCCGATCTGTCGCCGCGCCTCTTGCAGAGCGCGGGGCGCTACGTTCAGGGGACGCTGCTGGCGCCCGGGTTCTACGCGGGCGCGGCCGATCCCCAGGCGCGCGGTTTCGTCGATGCCTACCACGCTGCCTACGAGCAGGATCCGCACGCCACCGAGGCGTACGCCTACGATGGGGTCAACGCCATCCGGGCCGCGGTGGCGGCAGGGGCGCGGACCCGCGTCGAGCTGACGAATGCGCTTTCGACCGGCACGTTCGAGGGGCTGACGGGCGCGCTCCACTTCGGCGCCGATCACGGCCGGGTCGATTCGACGCGCCTCTACGTCGTCGACGGGGACGAGATCAAGACCTACCGCTGACCGTCTTGCGGGGGCGCGCCCTGGCCGGCGGTGCGGCGCAGGCGACGGAGAGCCAACCGGCGCGCGCGTCGTAGCCGGAATCGGCGGCGCGCGAGATCATTCCCGGGATGCCGAGCCGACAGGCCTCGCGGAAGAAGGCGGCGCCGTCGCCTTCTACCTGGTCGAGGTAACGCAGGCAGGTGCGCTCGGCGACCTTGCGAATCAGGGCCTCGAGCAGCGCCTTCCGCCGGGCCAGCGGGACGGCCCGCAGATCGTGACCGTCGAGGTAGGGGAGATCGAAGAGGTAGTAGGTCAGGACGGCGGGCCCTTCGCCGGCCAGCGTGCGCGGCAGCGCCTTCGGATCGGTGTGGCCGTCGGGCGCGACCGCGGCCAGCACGCCGTCGACGAGCAGGCTCGCCGCCGGCAACAGGCGGACGGCGTCGGCGACCGCCTGGCGCTTGCGCGCGGCCGCCGGTGGCAGCGCGGCGCCGGTGGGACCGAAGAGCCGCACCTGGCCGCTCTCGGCACGGGCCAGCAGCCGCTCGCCCGGGATCGCCATCTCGTGCAGCCAGCCGTCGCCCGCCGGAGGCGCTCGCCTGGCTTTCGCCTGGGGCGGACGGAGCGGCGCGGGGAAGGGGGCCTGCTTGGCCCCCGCCAGACCGGTCAGATCGACCTGTCCGCGGTTCGAGTGCCAGACGTGCGCGCGATCGGCGGCGATCTCCTCCAGCGTCCGCTGCGTGGCCACGCTCTCGGGGTGCGCCTCGGTCACGATGCCGGCTGCCTCGGGGCGGGTCTCGGCGTCCTTCTCCTTGATGAGCAGCCAGCTCCGCTCGTCGTCGGCGCCGCCACGCGGGCCGCGCGGCTTGATCCGAACCAGCGCGAATCCGCCGCGCAGCTTGGTCCCCTTCAACAAAAACTTCAAGTTCCCGGCGGCGAAGGCCTGGTGCGGATCGGCGTCCTGCGGCTCCCAGGTCCCGCGATCCCAGAGCAGCACCGTCCCGCCGCCATACTCTCCTTTTGGGATGATCCCTTCGAAGTCGGCGTAGGCCATCGGGTGGTCCTCCGTCCGCATGGCCAGCCGTTTGACCGTCGGGTCGAGGCTGGGCCCCTTGGGGACCGACCAGCTCTTGAGGACCCCCTCCAGCTCGAGGCGAAAATCGTAGTGCAGCCGGGTGGCGGCGTGCTTCTGGATCACGAACGCCCGGGCACCGCCGGCGCGCCTCTCGGCCGCGGACGCCTGGCCGACCCGGTCAACTTCGTCACCGGGCGGCTCGCGCGTGACCTTGAAGTTCCGCTTGCGGTTGTATTCGGCGAGGCCCATCTCGTCGCGCCCGTCCTATGTTAATAACGTCTCCCCATGCGGATGTCCCAGACTCTCATTCCCACGCTCAAAGAGGCCCCCTCCGAAGCGGAGGTCCCCTCGCACATCTTGATGGTGCGCGGCGGCTACCTGCGCAAGGTGGCGGCGGGTATCTACTCGTTCCTGCCGCTCGGCTGGCGCGTCGTCAAGAAGGTCGAAAAGATCATCCGCGAGGAGCTGGACCGCGCCGGCTGCTCGGAGGTCTTCCTGCCGGCCGTCATCCCCGCGGAGCTCTGGCAGGAGTCCGGCCGCTGGGAGAAGTACGGCGCGCAGTTGCTGCGCTTCAAGGACCGCAAGGGCGGCGACTTCGTCATCGGGCCGACCCACGAAGAGGTGATCTGCGCGCTGGTGCGGGACGATGTCCGGAGCTGGCGCCAGCTGCCGCTCAACCTCTATCAGATCCAGACCAAGTTCCGCGACGAGCTGCGCCCCCGCGCCGGCCTCATGCGCGGGCGCGAGTTCATCATGAAGGACGGCTACTCGTTCCACGTCAACGGGACCGACGCCGACCGCGAGTACAAGAACATGTACGACACGTACACGCGCATCTTCACCCGCTGCGGCCTGGCGTTCCGGGCAGTCGAAGCCGACACCGGCAACATCGGCGGCTCGTCGTCGCACGAGTTCCAGGTCCTGACCGAGACGGGTGAGGACGCGCTGGTCGCCTGCGACACCTGCGACTACGCGGCCAACGTCGAGCAGGCGGTGGCGAAGCCGGTCGCCGGCACGCCGAATCCGACGCAGCCCGTGAAAAAGGTGGCCACCCCCGGCAAGCACACGATCGCCGAGGTCTCCGGCTTCTTCGGGGTTCCGCCCGAGAAGCTGGTCAAGACGCTCATCTACCTGGTGGACGGGAAACCTGCCGCCGTGATGGTCCGTGGCGACCGCGAGGTGAACGAGATCAAGCTGGCCAAGGCGCTGGGCGCCGACACGCTGGCGCTGGCCGGCGAGGCGGCGGTCAAGGAGGTCACCGGCGCGGGCGTCGGTTTCGCTGGCCCCGTCGGTCTGAAGACGCCGGTGCCCGTCTACGTCGATCTCGAGGTCGCGGTGCTCTCGGACTTCATCGTCGGCGCCAACGAGGACGACGCGCATCTGACCGGGGTCAACCTCGAGCGCGACTTCAGGCCGGCCGCCGTCGCTGACTATCGGACCGCCGCGGCCGGCGACGCCTGCGCGCGCTGCGAGACGGGGCACCTCAAGGCCTACCGGGGGATCGAGGTCGGCCAGGTCTTCGCCCTCGGCACCAAGTATTCGAAGCCGATGGGGGTGACCTTCCTCGACGTCGACGGGCAGGAGAAGCCGGCGGTGATGGGGACCTATGGCATCGGCGTCACCCGCATCGTCGCCTCGGCCATCGAACAGAGCCACGACAAGGACGGCATCATCTGGCCGGTGCCGCTGGCGCCCTACGAGGTGACGGTCCTCGAGCTGCAGCAGGACGACGACAAGGTCCTCGCCACCGCCAAGAAGCTTTACGAAGACCTGACCGCGGCCGGCATCGACGTGCTCTTCGACGACCGCGACGAGCGGCCCGGGGTCAAGTTCAAGGACGCCGACCTGATCGGGATCCCGTTCCGGCTCGCCGTCGGCAAGAAGGGGGTCGCCGAGGGGATCGTCGAGCTCAAGCGCCGCAACGGCAGCGAGGTTCGGAAGCTGAAGATCGACGAGGCGGTCAAGCTCGTCGTGGCGGAAGTCCAGGCGGAGCGAAAGTCATGACCCCGACCAAGCCTCCCCTGCACATCCCCTCGCGCGAGCGGGTGATCGTCGCGCTCGACGTCCCCGATTGCACTGCGCTGACCACGCTCCTCGATCGCCTCGATGGGCGGCCGGTGTTCTACAAGGTCGGCCTCGAGCTGTTCGTCGCCGAGGGGGAGCGGGCGGTGGAGATGGTGCGGGCCCGCGGCGGGAAGGTGTTCCTCGACCTCAAGCTGCACGACATCCCGGAGACGGTGGCCCGCGCGGTCACCTCCGCGGCGCGGGTGCAGGCCGACCTGCTGACGCTGCACACCTCGGGCGGCTACGAGATGCTGGCGCGCGCGGCCGAGGCCGCGGCGGGGCGGGTCAAGCTGCTCGGCGTGACCGTGCTGACCAGCCTGGCCGAGGACGATCTGCGCGCCGAGGGGGTCGAGCAGACCATCCCGGAGATGGTGCGCGCCCGGGCCCGCATCGCGGCGCGCGCGGGGATCGCCGGCCTGGTCTGCTCGCCGCACGAGATCGAGGCGGCCCACGGCGCGGCCCCCGGGCTGCTCATCGTCGTCCCCGGAATCCGGCCGACGGCCGTGCCCGGCGCCGCAAAAAAGGACGATCAGAAGCGGGTCGCCACTGCGGGACAGGCGATCACCAACGGAGCGGACTACCTGGTCGTCGGGCGGCCGGTGCGCGACGCGCCGGATCCGGCCGCGGCGTTCGAGGAGCTGGTCCGAGAAGTCGAAGCCGGCGTGTGAGCGACGAGCCTGAGCCGTCCACCCGCATCGTCTTCGGCGTCCGCCCGGTCGACGAGCTGGTGCGGGCGCGCCCGCGCGAGGTGAGCGTCATCTACGTCGCCGAGGGGACCCGCTCGCCCGAGGTCGAGCGGGTGGTCCAGGCCGCCAAGGAGCGCGGCGTCACCGTCGAGATCCGGGCCCGGCGCCTGGTGGCCGAGATGGCGGGCGACGCCGTCCACCAGGGGCTGGTGGCGGTGACGGGGCGGTTTCGTTACGTCACCATCGACGACATCCTGGGCGCGGCGACCCAGGTGAACGAGCCGCCGCTGGTGGTGCTGCTCGATGGAATCACCGACCCGCACAACCTGGGGGCCATCATCCGCAGCGCCGAGGTGCTGGGCGCTCATGGCGTGGTGATTCCGGCCAAGGGCGCGGCGCCGGTGACGGCCGGCGCGGTCAAGGCCTCGGCCGGCGCCACCGAGCGGGTGCGCATCGCCGAGGTCAACAACCTGATGCGCATCATCGACTACCTCCGCGAGCGCGGCCTCACCGTCCTCGCCGCCGGCGCGGGCGACGGCGAGCGTCTCGATCGCCTCGACCTGGCCGGTCCGGTTGGGCTGGTCGTCGGCTCCGAAGGGAAGGGGACCCGCGAGGCGGTGGCGCGCCGGTGCAACGGCCGCTTCCACATTCCGCAGCGCGGGACGGTCTCGTCGCTCAACGCCTCGGTCGCCGCCGCCATCGCTCTTTACGAAGTCGCGCGCCAGCGGCAGCGCGGCTAACCGCGTCGAGAAAAGCTCGACCCTGGCGCACGCGAGCTCTGCGCCGAGGCCGCTCATCTGATAGTGTTCGCGCCCCGGAGGCTCAGAAAAAAGCAGATGTCGTCACGTATCCCTGTTGCCGTGGTGGGTGCGACCGGTCTTGCCGGACAGCAGTTCCTGGCGTCCCTGGCTGGTCACCCGATGTTCGAGATTCGCAAGCTGGCGGCGTCGAGCCGCTCGGCCGGCAAGAAGTTCGCCGACGCCGTGAAGGATGACAAGGGGGCCTCGAAGTGGTTCTGCTCGGAGCCGCTCTCGGCCGAGCACGCCGGGATCACCGTCGAGGACTCGGCCCACATGACCAACGACGGCATCCGGCTGGTGTTCTCGGCCGTCGAGGCCGACGTGGCCAAGGTGATCGAGCCCAAGTGCGCGGCCGACATCCCGGTCATCTCGACCGCCAGCGCCTTCCGCTACGAGCCCGACGTGCCGGTGTTTCTCCCCGGCGTGAACTGGGACCACGCGGCGCTCATCGACATTCAGCGCAAGAAGCGCGGCTGGAAGGGGTTCGTCTCCCCCGGTCCGAACTGCACCACCGTCGGCCTGGCGATGACGCTCAAGCCGCTCGACGATCTGTTCGGCGTCTCGCGGGTGATCATGACGTCGATGCAGGCCCTCTCGGGCGCCGGCCGCTCGCCGGGGGTCTCGGCGATGGACATCCTCGACAACATCATCCCCTACATCCCCAAGGAAGAGGAGAAGGTCGAGACCGAGACCCACAAGATCCTGGGCAAGCTGGTGGGCGGCGAGATTGTCCCGGCGCCGGTGACGGTGTCGTGCACCTGCACGCGCGTCAACGTCATGGAGGGGCACACCGAGTCGGTGTTCGTCGAGCTCAAGAAGAAGGCGGGGCTCGACGAGGTCAAGGCGGCCTGGCGCGAGTTCGGCGCCGAGATGGCCGGCCTCAAGCTGCCGTCGGCGCCCAAGCACCTCATCTCGGTGAGCGACGATCCGTTTCGCCCGCAGGTCCGTCTCGATCGCGACGCCGAAGGCGGCATGTCGACCGTCGTCGGCCGCCTGCGCTCGGACCCGGTGCTGGCGAACGGCATCAAGTACCTGCTCGTCTCGCACAACACCCGCATGGGCGCGGCACGCGGCGCCATCCTGGTCGCCGAGTACCTGACGACCAAGGGCTACATCAAGTAGGCGACCTCAGGCGGCGCGCCCCCGGTCAGGGCGCGTCGCCCTGCGCGGCCTGGCCGGCTTTCTCGCGGGCCAGGTCGCGTCGCTTGCGGGCCGAGGTGTCGGTGGGGTCGCGCGCCACGGCGGCGTTGTATTCGCGCAACGCCTCCCGGTAGCGCTCGAGGTAAAAGTAGACGTCGCCGACCAGCAGGCGGCCGTTGATCTCGGCGCCGGCGGCGATCGCCTGGCGCCCCTGGCGGATGGCCTCCTGGTAGTCGCCGCGATCGAACGCCGTCTGCCCCCGGGTCAGGATGGCCGTCGTGTCGCCCAGCGTCGCGCGCGGCAGCGGCGAGGTGGCTGGCGCGGTCTTGACGGCGCGCGCCTCGCCCGGGGGCTCGGGAGCCGAGGCCTCGGGGGCTGGCGAGGTCGGCTGGGCCGCGGGCGTCCGGCCGACCGATGCTGGCGAATCGGGCGTCACCAGATGGCGCCCGGACGCGGCCACCACCTTGCGCGGCTCGATGTCCACCGGGGCGTGCGTCGGCGCGACGACGACGGCGGACGCCAGGGCCGGCGGCGTCGGGAGAGGCGGTGTCGCGGGCGGCGGTGTTGCCGGCTGGGCCGACGGCGCGGCGCGCGTCGCGGTGGTCTCGGCGGGGGCGCGGGGCGCCTCCTCCTCCCGCAAGAGGCGCAGCCCAACCAGCGCGAACGCCGCAAGCAACACCCCCGCCACCACGGCCGGGCCGCGCAGGCGGACGCGGCGACCGCCGATCGGAACGGAGGCCGACGGCGTGATGACCGTGTCGGCGCTCCCCATCGGCATCCTCGGCGTCGCCAGCGAGCCACTCGGCATTCGAGCCGGCGAAGGCGCCCCCTCGGCGGTCATGAGGCAGGCCAGGACCTGTTCCTTGAGCGCGGCCATCGAGAATCTGACGATCGCTCGGCGTGCGGGCGAGCGCGCGCATGACCAGCTTCTGCACCCCGCGTGGCAGGTCGGGGCGGAGCTCGCCGATGGGCCGGGGATCCTCGCTCGCCTTCCGCTGCAGCACCTCGATCGCGTCGTCGCCCGTGCAGGGCTGGGTGGCGGTCAGCATCTCGTAGAGCAGCCCACCCACGGCGTAGACGTCGGTCAGGGCGTCCGCGGTCTTGCCGGCCGCCTGCTCGGGGGCCATGTAGGCGGGCGTGCCGATCGCGATGTCGGGGCGGGTGAGGGCGGCGCCGACGGCCAGATCGAGATCCTTGGAGATCCCGAAGTCGAGGACCTTCACGAAGTCGGCCTCGTCGTTCCGGTTCACCAGCATGACGTTGGCCGGCTTCAGATCGCGATGGATGACCTCGGCGGCGTGCGCGGCCTCGAGCGCGCGGGCGATCTGCGCGGTCACCAGCAGGGCCCGCTCGACCGGCAGCGGCCCGGTCCGCAGGATCAAATCCTCCAGGTTGACCCCGTCGAGGAACTCCATGACGAAGTAGAAGGCGCCGTCTGGCGTGGTCCCTGAATCGGTGACGTCGACGATGTTCGGGTGGCCGATCTTCGAGGCGGCGCGCGCCTCGCGCCTGAATCTCTCGACCAGATCGGCGCTGTGGTGAAAGCGGGCGTGCAGGACCTTGATGGCCACGCGCCGGCCGATGTCGATGTGCTGGGCCTCGTAGACCCGCCCCATGGCCCCTTCGCCGCAGAGGCGCCGGATGTGGTAGCGCCCGCCCAGGGTGGTCCCGATCCGGGGATCCAGGCCCTCCTGTCGCTGCGAGTCGCTGAGCGGCGACACCGGCGGGACGCCGTCTCCCGCCGAGGGGACGCGGTGTCTTGCCGAAGGGATGCCGTGCCCCCCCGAGAGCATCGCCCGCGAGCCGGCAATCAACCGCTCGCGCTCCCGCTTCTCCTCGCGGGCGTCGTCGGCGAACAGCGGTCGCAGGAAGCCGGCCAGGCGATCGGCGTCGGTCTTGGGCGCCGTCTCGGCCAGGAACGCCGCCAGATCGGCGCGCAGGAGCTCGGCGCTCGGGTAGCGCGCCTCGCGCTCGACGGCCAGCGCCCGCATGACGATGCGGTCGAGCTCGGGCGGGACGCGGCCGCTGATCGTCGAGGGGGGGACCACCTCGGGGTTGCGGGCCCGGGCCATCGCGTCGGGGTTTGGCTGGTCGGCGGGGCTGGCGATCGGAAAGAGCTGGCGCCCGGTCAGGAGCTCCCAGAGCAGGATCCCGGCCGCGTAGATGTCGACCCGGCCGTCGAGCGACTGCCGGCGCGCCTGCTCCGGCGACAGGTAGGAGAGCTTGCCGTAGACGATCCCCGGCGTGGTCCGCTCCATCTTGAGGATCGACATCGCCAGCCCGAAGTCGGTCAGCTTCACCTCGCCGCTGTAAGAGAGGAGAACGTTGGCCGGCGAGACGTCGCGGTGGACCAGCTTGAGATCTTCGAAGGCGTGCGCGTAGACCAGCGCCCGCGTGACCTCCTTGACGATGTAGACCGAGATGTCGACGGGGAAGGGGACCCGCCTGTCGGCGCAGCGGTTCCAGGTCGCCAGCAGATCCTTGCCGTCGACGTACTCCATCGCCAGGAAGATCTGTCCCCCCTGCATGCCGGCGTCGAACACGCTGACCAGGTTCCCGTGCGCCAGGCGCATGGCGACCAGCGCCTCGTCGTGAAATCGTCGCGAGTTCTCCGAGGCGCCGAGGTCGGGAATCACCTGCTTGATCACGCAGAGCTTCTCGAGGCCCGGCGTCCCGGTCAGCGCGAGGTGAAGCTGCCCCATCCCCCCGCGGGCAAGCGGCTTCAGGAGCACGTAGTTGTCAAACCGTCGCGGAAACCCGCCCTGTCCCGTCACGGCCGGGATTTTACATTGCGCCGCGTGCGAATGAGACGTGACATATTCGAGGGGTATGGACGATTTTCGGTCAACGGGTGTCGAGGCCCCGGCTTCGACGACGGCAGTGCCTGCCCCCACGCTTCCCTCGTCGTTGGCGGGCCGGCGCATCGTCCTCGGGATCAGCGGGGGGATCGCGGCCTACAAGGCGGCCGAGCTCTGCCGGCTGCTGGTCAAGGCCGGCGCGACCGTGCGGGTGGTGATGACCGACGCCGCGACCCAGTTCATCACCCCGTTGACCATGCAGACACTGTCGGGCGCCCCGGTGTCGCGTGAGCTGTTCGACCTCGGCAGCGAGGCCGAGATCGGGCACATCCAGCTGGCGGACGAGGCCGATCTCTTGATCGTTGCCCCGGCGACGGCCGACGCCATCGCGCGCCTGGCGGCCGGGATGGCCAACGATCTGCTGACGGCGGTCGTGCTGGCCTCGAAGGCGCCGCTTCTGCTGGCGCCCGCGATGAACGTGAACATGTGGGAGAACCCGCTGACCCAGGCAAACCTCGGCCGGCTGCTGAGCCCCGCCGGCGGTGGCCGTGTCTCGACCGTCGGTCCCGACAGCGGGGAGCTGGCCTGTGGATGGATCGGTGCCGGCCGGCTGATCGAGCCGGCGGAGATCGTGGCTGCGGCGGCGCGCCTCCTGGCGCCGGCGGATCTGGCCGGCCGGCGCCTGGTCGTGACGGCCGGACCGACGCGCGAGCCGGTCGACGACGTCCGATTTCTCGGCAACCGGTCGTCGGGGAAGATGGGCGCCGCGCTGGCGGCTGCGGCGGCGGCGCGTGGCGCCGAGGTGACATTGCTGGCCGGGCCGGGGACCCCGCACGTCCAGGCCAGCGGCGGGGCCGGTGGCGGTGGTGGCGGTGGATCGATCGCCCGCATCGAGATCGAGACCGCCGCCGATCTGGAGCGCGCGCTGGCCTCGGTCACCCCGGACGCCGACGCAGTCGTGATGGCCGCAGCGGTGGCCGACTTCCGTCCGCGCACGCGGGCAGCGGGCAAGCTCTCGCGGCGCGACGCCGGCGGCGACCTGACACTGGAGCTCACCGCCGTCCCCGATCTCCTGGCCGGGCTGGCCCAGGCCCGCAAAAACGGCCGTCCGTTCTTGATCGGGTTCGCAGCCGAGCTCGGGGGCGGCGGGGCGCTGGAGGCACGGGCCAGCGGTAAGCTGCGCGAAAAGGGGTGCGACGCGATCGTGGCCAACGACGTGAGCGCCCCCGGCATCGGCTTCGACGCCGACGACAACGCGGTGACGGTGCTGTTCGCCGACGGCAGCCGCGTCGACATCCCACGCGCCTCGAAGCGGGCGGTGGCCGATCGGCTGTGGGGGCTGTTCGCCTCCCGGCTGCCGCCCAAGGGCGAGGGGAAGGGCAACGCCAAGGAGAAGGAGGCGCGCCAGAGCCCGCATGCCTGACCCGCGCCTCAAGAGCTACGCGCCGCAAGCGGTGCGCCACCTGGCGGCAGCAGGCAGCGTGATGGTCGCGCGCCAGGCGACCGCCGGCAGATACCAGGGCCACGTCCCGCCCTGGCCCGGGGCGCCCGATCCCGACTTTCACGCCACCTTGGCGGCGGTCTGGATCTGGGCGCGCCACCAGCGCCTCTCGGGGGTCGAGAAGTTCACCGTCGCCCGGACCGCCGCCTGGGGTTTTCTCCATGGGGCGGCGCCGCGCTTCGTCCCGGACGCCATCGACAGCGCCACCGATGACGAGGCGGCCTTCGACTGCGCCATGGTGCTCTGGGCCGTGGCCGCGGAGCAGGCGCTCGGGCGAATCGATGCGCGCCGGCAGGCGATCGCCGATCGCGCCGCCCGCGTGCTGTCGACGCACCTGGGGGTGCTCCACGATCTCTCGGGGCGCGAGTTCCGGGATCCCGGGTTCCTCGCGCTGGCGCTGCTCGAGTACGCGCGGGCGTTCGATGATCGCGGGCTCCTGGCCAGCGGGCGAAGGTTCGTGGAGCGGGCGTTCGGGATGAAGGCGCCGGCGCCCTTCGCGGCCGAGCCGGCGCCGCTCGGCGGCCTCTTCGACTTCTCCTCCACCACCGCCACCCGGATGCTGGCCGTGATCGCCGCCGAGGGGAACACGCCGTTCGTCGGGGCCTGGCTGCGCGAACGGATCGCCTCCGGCACTCCGCGGGCCTTCACCCCCCGCAGGCTCGACGAGAACAGCTGGAACGCCTGCGTCGCCTGGGCCCTGGGCCGTGCCTACGCCATCGCCACCGATCCGGTGTTTCTGGAGGGCTACACCACGATCCTCGACGAGATCGAACGCCGCGATCGCGACCACGACGGGGCGCTCGGCCGGGACGCGACGGTGCGCGTCGCCGAGGTGATGCCGACCTTCTATTACGCGCTGGCCGTCGACGCCCTGGTGACGCCCGAGAACGCGAGCCTCGGACGCGCCGAGGCGGGGGGCGGGCGTGGCCGCTGACGGCGAACAGAAGGGGGAGGGGGCGACTGGCGAGCGCGAGGAGCTGCGCACGCTGGTGGCACAGCTCCGGACCAACATCGCCGCGCGCGGGCGCTCGGGCCTCCTCGGCGTGGCGATGACGGTGGGCGCGCCGAAGAAGGCGGCCGCCCCCGCCACGGTGTCACCGCCGCCGCTCTCGCCCCCGCCACCGCAAGCCGTGACCATGAAACCATCCCAATCCGCAAAATCCCAAGACCATCAAGCCCCTCGAGACCCCCAAGATGGCCAAGATGGTCAAGATGGCCAAGATCCCCGACGAGACGAAGAGCGAGATCCCAGCGCCCCGCGCGGCGCGGCTGGCCTCGGGCTGGTGCGAGAGGAGCTCGGCGACTGCAGGCGCTGCAAGCTCTGCAACACCCGGACGAACATCGTGTTCGGCGTCGGCAACCCCGACTCCCACCTGGTGTTCGTGGGCGAGGCGCCCGGCGCCGACGAAGACGCGCAGGGGGAGCCGTTCGTCGGCAAGGCGGGGCAGCTCTTGACGAAGATGATCGAGGCGATGGGCTACGCGCGGGGCGACGTCTACATCTGCAACGTCCTCAAGTGCCGCCCGCCCGGCAACCGCAACCCCGAGCCCGACGAGGTGGCGAGCTGTGAGCCATTCTTGAAGAAGCAGCTCGGCGCCATCCGGCCGCGGATGATCGTGGCGCTGGGGAAGTTCGCGGTGCAGTGCCTGCTGCGCGACGATTCGCCGATCAGCCGGCTGCGCGGCAACCTGCGCACCTACGAGGGGATCCCGCTCATGCCCACCTTCCACCCGGCGTACCTCCTGCGCGATCCCAGCAAGAAGAAGCTGGCCTGGGATGACCTCAAGGCGGTGAACGCGGCGCTGGCCAAGGTGGGGATCGCGCCGCCGCGGCCCCCCGCCGCCTGACGCCGTCACCGCCGACGATTGGACGATTGATCGCGTGGGCGGAGGCGAGCTTGGCTCGCCGGAGCCCGTCGCGGGAGGGAGCGGGAGCCAAGACAGAGGGAGCGGGAACCCTCCCAGGGTTCCCGAACTTGCTGTAGCATGGTGCCCGCCGTGTCCCCCGCCATGGTTCGTGGAGTCTTGTTTGTGTCCCCCCTCGCGACGTTGCTGGCCCTCGGCTGCGGCGGCTCACCCGAGGAGCTCTACAACCGAGGTCAGGCTTCGTTCAAACAGGACAAGCTCGAACCGGCGATCTCCAACCTGGAGTCTTTCGTCGGTAAGAGCTGCGGCCCGACCGGCGTTCACGCGCACTGCCGGCAGGCCTACCTCACGCTCGGCCACGCGTATGAAAAGCGCGAGGCGCCGGGCAAGGCCTGGGCGGCGTACGATTCGGCGCTGACGTTCGGCCCCCACGCCGCGGACGAGGCGATTCAGAGCGACCGCGATCGGATGCACGATCTCCTCGCCGCGCGGCAAGAGAAGGAGACCGGGCGCGCCCCCGTCATCATTCGCTACCGCGACGAGGTGACCGAGGAGTACACGCCGCGCTCGGTGATCATCTCGCTCGACTTCCAGCCGGTCGTCACCCGCGACAAGGACGTCGCCGAGCTGCACAGCCCGGACTTCCGGCGGCTCTACAGCGCGTCGGTCCCGGCCGGCGAGCACGTCCTGGTGGTCGAGATGGCGCACGACTGCGCCCCCAGCGGCGGACCGCATTGCGCGCGCTCGCGGGTTCACAAGGCCTGGCCCTTCAGCGCCGCCGCCCACACCCCGTCGACGATCGAGATTCGTGCCTACGCCCAGAGCGGCGAGGGGGACAACCCTTCGCGACCCGCGCTGGAAGTCGGTAGTCGATAGACTGTGGGACCCTCAAAGGGTCCCACACCCCCCGCGATGAGCTCCCACCGGCGGAGCCCGTCCTCGCTCGACGCGATCTACTGCGGGATCTCTCTCCGGGGTCAGCGGCCGGGTGGGGCGGCGGGTGGCTTCGTCTCGACGACCTGGACGGGGCTGCCGTCCTGGACGGAGCTTCCGAGGTCGAGGGCGACCCGGGTGCTCGGCTCGACGCCGCTGACCAGGCGGACGACCTGCCCGTCGTCGCTGGCGACCACCACGGGCTTGTAGTGAACGTGCCCGCTGCCGTCGATGATGGCAACCGTCGGCTTGTCACCGCGCGTGACCAGCGCTTCGGCCGGCATCTCCAGCAGCGGGGGGATGCGCACGTCCAGGGTCACCTGGACGTAGCTGCCGGGGACGATCAGGTGGTCGTCGTTGCTGATGTCGACCTCGGTCAGCATGGTGCGCGTTCGCGGCGACAGCTGGCCGCTGGTGCGCGCGATCTTGGCCTGGCGCGACCAGCCGGGTCGCTCGGGGACGGTGACGACGGCGGTGTCGCCGGCGTGGACGAACGGAGCGCTCGACTGGTCGACGTAGACATAGACGCGCAGCTGGTCCCCCGTGGAGACCGAAACGATGGGGACGGCGCCGCTCTGGGCGTTGGCGGCGCTCTGGATCAGCGTGCCGGGATCGGCGAAGCGCGCGCTGATGACGCCGTCGAACGGCGCCCGGATCACCCGGTAGCCGCGCTGGGTGGCGATCGCCGACTGGGTCGCGTCGGCCACGTCGGCCGTGGCCTGTCCCAGCTCCAGCTCCTGCGCCGATACCACGCCCGCCGGCGCCAGCGCGGTGAGACGCTTGGCGTTCACCCGCTTGTTGCGCGCGTCGGCGACGGCGGCGTTGTATTGGGCGTCCAGCTCGGGGGCGGTGACCACCGCGATGAGCTGGTTCTTCTTCACCCGATCGCCCTTGTCGACCTTGAGATCGGAGAGGAAGCCGGCCACCTTGGCGTAGAGCGTGACCTCGAAGAAGGGTCGCGCTTCTCCTTGCAGCGACAGGTGGCGGATGCCGGGGGCCTGCTTGACGGTCGCCACCCGGACGCGCGGGCCCAGCTTCACGTCGGCCTCGCGCGACTGGGCGTCGTCGCGTGCCTCGTGGTTGCGGTGCCGGCCGATCCCCACCACGCCGATCACCACCGCCGCAAAGATGAGGATCCCGACGGTGTAGAACAGCCCCGAGCGCCGGGGCTCCGGCGGGCGGGGGTCGCTGGGATCGCCTGCGGGCGGCAGCTCGTCCTCCAGCTGTTCGACCGGGCGGGGGGACGACATCAGGCGTGGCTCCCGGAGTGCGCTGGCGCCTCGAGACCTTCTCGTTCCTCGCTCAAGAACTTCTGCTCCATCACGTGCTTGCTCGGCAGCTTGACCCGCAGGGTCGCATATACCACGGGGACCACGAACAGCGTGGCGACGGTGGCCATGCCGAGGCCGCCGATGACGGCGCGGCCGAGGGGCGCGTTCTGCTCGCCCGCCTCGCCCAGGCCGAGCGCCATCGGGATCATGCCGATGATCATCGCCAGCGCGGTCATGATGACCGGCCGCAGCCGGGTCCGCCCCGCCTCGAGCGCGGCCTCGAGCGGCGTGACGCCCTCCTTCTCCACGCGCATGTCGTTGGCGAAGTTGACGAGGAGGATGGAGTTCGAGACCGCGATGCCGACCGCCATGATGGCGCCCATCAGCGACTCGACGTTGATGGTGGTGTGGGTCAGCACCAGCATCCAGAGGATGCCGACCAGCGCGCCCGGCACCGCCACCATGATGATGAATGGGTCGAGCCAGGACTGAAACAGGATGACCATCAGGCAGTAGACGAGCAGCGCGGCCAGGATGAGGCCGAGGCCCAGCATCCGGAAGGACTGGTTCATCACCTGGTTCTGCCCGCGCAGGGTGACCTTCACGCCGGGGGGGAGCTTGCCGAGGGCGTCGATCTTCTTCTGGATGTCCGCGGCGACGTTGCCGAGGTCGCGCCCCTCGACGTTGGCGCCGACGTCGATCACCCGCTGGACGGTGTAGTGGTTGATCTGCTCGGGGCTGCCGCCGGGTGAGACCGAGGCGATGCCGCTCAGCATCTGGGTCGGCGCCTCGGGGAC
This sequence comes from uncultured Pseudomonadota bacterium, assembly GCA_963847705.1. Classification (GTDB taxonomy): domain Bacteria; phylum Myxococcota_A; class Polyangia; order Fen-1088; family Fen-1088; genus JADGRB01. The sequence continues at coordinate 740,216 of CAWKBC010000027.1, forward strand.
CGCCGCGGGCCCGGGGCCGGCGGAGTTGCTGTCGATCGGCACGCCGGTGGTGAGCGGCGTGGCCATCACCTGGTCGACCGAGGCCAGCTGCGGCAGCGGCGTCTTGACGACCACCGTGTAGTTCACGTTGTTGTGCGGGTTCAGGAAGTAGGACGGCGCGACCAGGCCGCTCGACGACAGGGAGACCAGCAGGTTGTTGGCCACGTCGCGCTGGGCGATTCCGGCCTGCGCCGCCCGCAGCCGATCGACGTTGACCGTCAACGCCGGGTAGTCGATCACCTGCACGATGTGCGCATCGCTGGTGCCGGCGACCTCGGCGACGCCGTCACGCAGCCGGCGGGCGATGTCGTAGCCCTTCTGGAGGTCCGCCGCCTCGACCTGCAGATCGATGGGCGACGACAGCCCGAAGTTGAGCACCTGGCTGACGATGTCGGCCGGCTGGAAGTAGGCGCTGGCGCCAGGGAAGTCGTGGGTCAGCATGGCCCGGATCCGGCGCATGTACCCGGCGGTGGGAGCATGCTCGGGCTTGAGCGCGATCAGGATCTCCGCGTCCATCGCGCTGACGTTGTCCGTCTGCACGAAGGCCAGGTTGTAGGAGATCGGGATGCCGATCATCGCGTTGATGGTCTCGATCTCCTGCTTCGGAACGATGGCGCGGATGCCGTTCTCCACCTGGGTCACCAGCTCTTCGGTCCGCTCGATGCGTGAGCCGACCGGGGCCCGGAAGTGCAGCTTCATGAGCCCGGCGTCGACCGACGGGAAAAAGTCGGTGCCGACCACGAACACCAGGCCCAGGCTGGCGAGGGCGATGGCGGCGGCGGCGGCGATGGTGAAGCGCCGGTGGTGCAGGGCAGCCTCGAGGACGGCGGCGTAGCGGTCCTGAAAACGCTCGAACTTCGCGTCGCGCCAGCGGTTGAACCGGACGGCGATCCGCTTCCATCCGCCGGCGGGCAGCGCGGCGCCAGGCTCGTCGTGGTGCTCGCTGTGCATGAGCATGCGCGCCAGGGCCGGGACCAGCGTCCGCGACAGGAGGTAGGAGGCCAGCATGGCCAGCACCACCGAGATGGCGAGCGGGGTGAACAGGAAGCGGGCCGGCCCGACCAGCAGCACGACCGGGAAGAACACGATGCAGATCGACAGGGTCGCCACGATGGCCGGCACCGCGATCTGCGAGGCGCCATCGAGGATGGCGCGGGTGAGGGGCTTGCCCATGGTGCGGTTGCGGTGGATGTTCTCCACCTCGACGGTGGCGTCGTCGACGAGCATCCCGATGGCCAGCGCCAGGCCTCCCAGCGTCATGATGTTGATGGTGTGGCCGTAGAGGTTCAGCCCCACGATCGCCGAGAAGATGGCCAGCGGGATGGAGGTGCAGACGATCACCATGCTGCGCCAGCTGCCCAGGAAAAGGCCGACCATCAGCGAGACCAGCAGCGAGGAGATGATCGCTTCGCGCACGACGCCGCCGATGGCGCCCCGCACGAACACCGACTGGTCGAAGTCGATCTTCAGCTCGAGGCCGTTGGGCGCCGCCGCCTTGATCTGGGGCAGGACGTCGCGCACGGCGTCCACCACCGCCAGGGTCGAGGCGTCGGAGTGCTTGAGAATGGCCAGGTAGGTGGCGCGGCGCCCGTTGACGCGCACGATGTTGGTCTGGTCGGCGAAGGCGTCCGAGACGCGGGCCACGTCGCCCAGCAGCACCGGCGCGCCCTCGACGATCTTCACCGGGATGTTGGCGAACTCGGCCACCTCGTTGGGGCTCGAGTTCATGAGGATGTTGTACTCGCGGCCGCCGATGCGGGCGGTCCCGGCCGGCAGGATGACGTTCTCGCTGTTGAGCGCGTTGACCACGTCGTAGGGGGACAGACCCTTGGCGGAGAGCTGGCGCGGGTCGATGTCGACGTTGATCTGCCGCTGCTTGCCGCCGAAGGGCGCCGGCGTCGAGAGGCCGGGGATGGTGAAGAGCTTCACCCGGATGAAGTTGAGCCCGTAGTCGAAGATCTGCTGCTCGGGAAGCGTCTCGCTGGAGATGGTGAGCTGAGAGACCGGCACGTTGGAGGCGTTGAACTGGATGACCGTGGGCGGTGTCATTCCCGGCGGAGCGATGCGCAGGATCGTACTGGAGACGGATGAGATTTGAGCAATGGCTGCACCTATTTCGGTGCCAGGCTGAAAGTAAATCCTCAGGATTCCGATGCCCGGGATCGACTGCGATTCGATCCGCTCGATGCCGTTCACCGTCGTCGAGAAGGCACGCTCGCTGATGAGGACGACCCGGCGCTCCATGTCCTGGGCGGAGAGGCCCGGGTAGTTCCAGACCACCGCCACGACCGGGATGTCGATGGCCGGGAAGATATCGACCACCATGCGGGTGAGCGAGAGGATCCCCATCACGAGGATCAGGCCGCACATCACGGCGACGGTGTACGGGCGCCGCAGCGCCAGTCGAACTATCCACATCGAACGTACAAGCTCGCCCGGAATCTATTCGACGAACCAGGATCGTCAAGCAAGAACCCGCGAGGGTTCCGCGGGCCGGCTATCGCCCCGAGGTGGCGGTGGTGAAGAGGACGGGGGCGCCGGTGGCGGCCAGGATCTGCTCGCGGACCACCCCCTCGGCGCGGGCCACGCAGACGAAGCAGTCGCCGCCGACGTCGAAGATCCCGAGGTCGGTGATCACCCGGCTCACGCAGCCGAGGGCCGTCGCGGGGAGCGTCAGCCGGTTGACCAGCTTGCTGGCGCCGTCCTTCGAGGCATGGTTCTGGAGCACCACCAGCCGACGGGCGCCGGCGGCCAGATCCATCGCGCCGCCCATCCCGGTGATGAGGCGTCCGGGAACGGTCCAGTTGGCCAGATCGCCGTTGCAGGCGACCTCCAACCCTCCCAGGATGGCCAGGTCGACGTGGCCACCTCGAATCATCCCGAACGACAGCGCCGAGTCGAACATGCTCGCGCCGGGGAGCGCGGTCACCGTCTCCTTGCCGGCGTTGATGAGGCGCGCGTCGACCTCGTCCTCGTGGGGGTAGGGTCCCATGCCGAGGAGGCCGTTCTCCGACTGCAGCGTCACGTTGGCCGCCGGGTCGATGTGGTTGGCCACCTCGGTCGGCATCCCGATCCCCAGGTTGACGATCTGCCCGGGCGCGACCTCGGCGGCGGCGCGCCGGACCATCTGCTCGCGCGTCCAGCTCACGCGCGTGCCTCCGTTGTCTCGGCCGCGCTCACGCGCGTGCCTCCGTTGTCTCGGCCGCGCTCACGCGCGTGCCTCCGTTGCTCTCGGCCGCGCTCACGCGCGTGCCTCCGTCGTCTCGGCCGCGCTCACGCGCGTGCCTCTGTTGCTTTCGGCCGCGCTCACGCGCGTCCTTTGCGCGTGCGGGTCGCCTCGGTGAGGCGCTGGCCCGAGCCGCGCGCGCGGGTGGTCCGGTGCTCGATGACGTCGCGGTGCTCGGGGACCTCGACGATCCGCTTCACGTAGAGGCCCGGCAGGTGCACGTCGTCGGGATCGATGACGCCGGTGGGGACCACCCGATCCGCCTCGACGACGGTCACCTTGGCCGCGGTGGCCATCAGCGGGTTGAAGTTGCGGGCCGTCCGGTAGAAGCGCAGGTTGCCGAAACGATCGGAGACGGCCGCCCGGACGATGGCCAGATCGGCCCGCAGCGGCCGCTCGAACAGGTATTTGCGCCCGTCGATCTCGCGCACCTCTTTCCCCTCGGCGACCACGGTCCCCACGCCGGTCGGGGTGTAGAACCCGGCGATGCCGGCGCCGCCGGCGCGGATCCGCTCGGCGAACGTTCCTTGCGGCACCAGCTCGACCTTCACCTTGCCCGAGAGATACTGCTCGGCGAGATCGGGGTTTCCGCCCACGAAGCTGCAGATGACCCGGGTGACCTGGCGGTTCTGCAAGAGCACCGCCAGCCCTTGCCCCTGATTGCCGCAGTTGTTGCTGACGATGGTGAGGTTCCGGACACCGCTGCCGGCGATGGCCTCGATGCAGGCCTCGGCGTTGCCGCACAGCCCGAAGCCGCCCGACATGATCGTCATCCCGTCGTGCAGGAGTCCGGTCAGGGCTTCGCTGACGCTGGCGTAGAGCTTGTCGCCGGGCACCCTCGAATCGCTCACGCCAGCGCCTCGTCGAGGGCGCGCCCGAGATCGCCCAGGGCGGCGTCGAGCTCCGCTTCGCTCACCACCAGGGGCGGGGCCAGGTAGAGCAGGTTCTCGCGCTTGTGCATGTGCAGGCGGTGTTTGCGCAAGGAGGCGCTCAGCTTTGCCATGACAGAGGCCGGCAGCGGGATCTTCGTGCGCGCCTCCCCTGGACCCGGGGCGCAGAGCTCGAACGCCCAGAGCAGGCCGAGTCCGCGCGTCTCGGCGACGTAGGGGCGGTCCCGCGCGAAGTCGGCCAGGCGGCCGGCCAGGAACGTCCCCAGCGCCGCCGCCCGCTCGACCAGCTTTTCGTCCCGCAGGGTCTCGATGGCGGCCACGATCGCCTCGCAGACCAGCGGATGGGCGTAGCCGGTGAGCCCGCAGACCAGCACGTGGTCGTCGAAGTGGCGCGCGATCCGGTCGGTGACGATGACCGCGCCGCCTGGGGCGTAGCCGCCGGTGAGCCCTTTGGCCATGGTGAGGAGATCGGGCGTGACGCCGTCGTGGTCGACGGCGAACCAGCGGCCGGTGCGACCGAATCCGGAGAGCACTTCATCGGCGATGAGCAGGATGCCGTACCGGTCACAGATCGCGCGAATTTTTTTCCAGTAGCCTGCCGGCGGTACGAAGACGCCGTTGGCCCCCACGATCCCCTCGAGGATCACCGCGGCGACGGTGTCGGGACCTTCGCGCAGGAGCGCCGTCTCCAGATCCTGGGCGCACTCGTGCGCGCAGGACGACGGCTCTTTGCCGAACGGACAGCGGAAGCAGTAAGGGTCGCCCATGCGGACCACGCCGGGAAGGCCGGGCTCGAACGGCTCGCGGCGCGGATCGCCCGAGAGCGAGAGCATTGCAAGAGTCGCCCCGTGATAGCTGCGGGTGCGGGCGACGATCTTGTTCCGGCCGGTGAAGAGCCGAGCCATCTTGACGGCGTTCTCGTTGGCCTCGGCGCCCGAAAGACAGAAGAAGGTCTTCTCGAGTCCCTGGGGCGTCACCTCCGCCAGCAGCTCGCCCGCGCGTGCCTTGGCCGGGAAGACCGCCGTCGGATAGACAAGGAGGCCCCGCCCGGCCGCCTCGGCGAGCGCCTTCTTCATCCGGGGGTGGCCATGCCCGAGGGGGGCATTCCAGGTCATGCTGCCGAGGTCCCACCACACGCCGCCGTCGGCGGTGGTGAAGCGCGCGCCCTGGCCGCCCACGATCTCCAGCGGGACGGCGCTCGCCTGGGCGGTCCAGGTGTAAAAAACGCGCGCGGCTTGCTCGTCGCTGAGTGCGCTCATGCCCCTCGGCTGGTCTGCGCGTCGGCGACCGCCTTGGCGAACAGCTGGGCGGTGACTGCGGCCTGCGCCTCGGTCAGGATCAGCGGCGGCGAGATCCGGATCGCCTTCTTGCCGCACTCGAGGACGATGAGGCCGCGCCGGAAGCAGAGCTGGGCGACCGCCTCGCTGAGCTCGTGCGACCCGAGCTCGATGCCGATCATGAGGCCGACCCCGCGCACCTCGGTGACACCGGGGACGCCAGCGAGGGCGTCGATCAGCAGCTGCTTGAGGCGCGCGCCGACCCGCGCCGAGTTCGCCACCAGGCTCCCCTCGAGCAGGTGGATGGTGGCCAGGCCCGCCGCGATCGCCACCGGGTTGCCGGCGATGGTCGAGCCATGACTGCCGGGCGGCCAGGTCATGATCTCGCGCGGCGCCATCATCGCCCCGAGCGGCATCCCCGAGGCGATCCCCTTGGCCACCAGCAGGATGTCGGGGACGACGCCGGTGTGCTCGGCGGCGAACATCTTGCCGGTGCGTCCCATGCCGCTTTGCACCTCGTCGAACACCAGCAAGATGCCGTGCAGATCGCAGAGCGCCCGCAGCCCCGCCAAAAACCCTTCCGGGGGGACGATGTAGCCCCCTTCGCCCAGCACCGGCTCCACGACGATGGCCGCGATGTCCTCGGCGGGGGCCACCGTGGCGAACAGCTCGACGACGCTCTCGAGATCGCCGTAGGCGGCGTGAAAGACGTTGGGCAGGAGCGGGCCGAAGCCGCGCCGGTACTTCGACTTGCTGGCGGTGAGCGACAGCGAGCCGAGCGTCCGGCCGTGAAAGCCGCCGCGAAAGGCGACGATCCCGGGCCGTTGCGTGTGGTGCCGGGCCAGCTTGAGCGCCGCCTCCACCGCCTCGGTCCCGGAGTTGGTGAGGAAGGTCTGCCAGTGGTGGGCGTTGGGGCCGATCCGCTGCGCCAGCGCCCCCAGCTTCTCGCAGATCTCGCCGTACCCCGGATAATGAAAGTCGGTGCCGCAGATGTGGATCAGCACCTCGGCCTGCGCGGCCATGGCCGCCGCCACCGCCGGGTGGCAGTGTCCGGTCGAGGCCGTCGCCACGCCGGCCTCGACGTCGAGGAAGACGTTGCCGTCGACGTCCTCGACCATGCAGCCCGACGCGCGCCGCACCATCAGCGGGTAGCAGTGGATGAGAGACGGCGAGAGATGGGGGAGGGCGCGCGCGATCATCTCCGTGGCGCGCGGGCCGGGCGGCTCGGTGACGATGGTGATCGGCTGCGCCGCCAGCGCGTCGAGCGCCGCCCGCGCGGCGGCATGGGCATTCACTGGCACACCGTCCGGCTCTGCTCGCGCATGTAGCAGGGGACTGTGTAGAGGCCGCCGATGTTCTTGCCGGTCGAGCCGCTCCCCTTCCAGCCACCGAACGGCTGGACGCCCGGCCAGGCCCCGGTGGTGGCGCCCGCCGCGCGGTTCACGTAGGTGACGCCCGCCTCGATGCGGTCGAAGAAGGTGTCGATCTCCTTCTGCTCGCGCGAGAAGAGCCCGGCGGTGAGGCCGAACTTGGTGTCGTTGGCCCGCGCCAGCGCTTCGTCGAGGCTGTCGACGGTCTCGACCGCGACGATCGGGACGAACAGCTCCTCGCGCAACAGTTGATGGTCGCGCGGCAGCCCGGCCAGCACGGTCGGCCGGACGAAGTAGCCGTGCGCCCGTGCGCCGTCGGTCAGCACCGCGCCGCCGGCGCGGACCACGTCGCCCGCCTGGCGCGCGATCGCCACGTACCGCTGGTAGTCCTGGTAGGACTGCTTCGTCGCCACCGGCCCGACGAACACGCCCTTGTCGAGCGGATTGGCCGGGACGACGGCGTCGGCGGCGCGGGCCAGGCCGGCCAGGAGCTCGCCGGCGACGGCCCGGTGGACGTAGACCCGCGAGCAGGCGGAGCACTTGTGGCCGTTCATCCCAAAGGCGGATCGAGAGATCCCCTGCACGGCTTGAGCGACATCCGCGCTGGCCATGACCAGGGCGGGGTTCTTCCCCCCCATCTCGACGATGGCCGGCTTGGGGAACTCCTGGGCGAAGCGCTGGTAAAGGCGCTTGAAACCGACATCGTACGACCCGGTGAAGGTCACCCCGGCGACGTCGGGATGCTCGACCAGGCCGTCGCCGACGACGCGGCCGCTGCCGGGGAGGCAGGTCAGCGCCTCGGGCGGCACGCCCGCCGCGTGGAAGATCTCGGCCAGCTTCACCCCGGACAGCGGCGTCTCCGACGACGGCTTGCAGACGACGGTGTTGCCCGCCAGCAGCGCGGCCGCCACCGGCGCGCCCAGCAGCGCGTAGGGGAAGTTCCAGGGGGCGATCACCGCCCAGACCCCGTACGGCCGCAGCACGCTGACGTTGCGGTCGGTCGGCGCCAGGCGATCCATCTCGCGGACGTACCCGTCGTTGGCGCGCATCTGGCCGGCGTAGTAGGCGAGCAGATCGGCGGTCTCCTCGATCTCGCCCAGGGCCTCCACGCGGTTCTTCCCCATCTCGAGGATCATCCAGACGCTGAGCTCGAACTTCCGCGCGCGCACGATCTCGGCGGCGCGCTCGATGATGGTGACCCGCTCTTGCCACGGGCGCCCGCTCCAGGCCGGGAAGGCCGCGCGCGCTGCCGCGATCGCGTCGCGAAGATCGCCCTCGCCGGCGGCCGCCACCCGCGCCACCACCACGCGCGCGTCGGCCGGGTTGCGGCTCTCGATCGCGCCTCCCTCGACTCCGGCGCGCGTCGCGCCCGCCACCCGCAGCGGCGCGAGGGCTCCCTCTGCCGCACGCGCGTCGGCGATCGCCGCGCTGAACCCGGCGTCGATGGCGGGATCGTCGGCCGAGAGGCTGACGTAGGTGACCTTGTTGGCGCTCATGACTCGGTCCTCTGGGTTCGTTTCGGGACCGTCAAGGTCCCGCGCGCCGCGGCGAGGTTGGGTCGAGTCGCGCTCGACCTCTCGCACGCGAACTACTTCATTAAGATAAACCAAGAACTGCCCCGCGACCGCGTTGACACCTCCAATTCGAATCCGTAGTCTGGCCGCCCCCGTCAGCACGGGTTCTGGGAGAGACGAATGACGAAGGCGGAGCTCATCGAGCGTGTGTATGCGGGCAAGCACCTGCCGCGCGAATTGACCAAGAAGACCGTCGCGCAGATCGTCGACGCCGTCTTCGTGGAGATGGGCGACTACTTCATCCGCACCCGCGTCAGCCGCACCCAGGGCCCCCGCCTGACCTATCCTGGATTCGGGACCTTCTCCAAGCGCCGCCGTCCGCCGCGGATGGTGAAGAACCCCAAGACCGGCGTGCCGATCACCATTCCCCAGCAGGAGACCATCACCTTTTCTCCCGGCCAGGAGCTGCGCTCGCTGCTCAACCGAAACGGCAAATCGGACGGCAAGTCCGAGTCGAAGTCCGAGTCGAAGTTCGTGGGCAAGTTCGTGGGAAAGTCCGACGGTAAGTCCGGGGGCGCCGGGCCGGCGGCCGCCAAGAGCGCTTCAGCTAGCCGTTAGCCGAGCGATCGCGAATACTGGTAACGGATAGATGCTCGACCCCAGCCTCGAGCTCTGCGATCTGCACATTCACGTCGGTGGCGCGGTCGCGCCGCACATCCTCTGGTCGATCGCGCACGAGCAGGGCTTCAAGCTCCCGGTCTCCACCTACTGGGAGTTCCGCGATCTGGTGACCGCCAAGCCGGACACCGTCTCGTCGCTGGACGAGTACCTGGCGATCCTGCACCACTGGACCGAGAAGATTCAGTCGTCGCCGGCGGCGATCGAGCGCTCGGTCTACGAGATCATCGGCAAGGAGTTTCGCTCGAGCGGCGTGTCGCTCATCGAGCTGCGCTTCAACCCGATGAAGCGCAACCTCGAGGGCGAGCGCGATCTCGACCACATCATCCACGCGGCGCTGCGGGGGATGGACCGGGCTTGCCTGGAGTACGGCGTGCGGGCCGGCCTCATCTTCTGCCTGGCCCGCGAGTTCTCGCTGGAGCTGAACGAGATCCTGGTGAAGAAGGCGGTCAAGTACAAGTCGCGCGGCGTGGTGGGGATCGATCTCGCCGGCCCCGAGGCGCACACGCTGGAGCTGGGCGCCGAGGTCTCCGGCTATCGCGATCTGTTCGCGCGGGCGCGCGCGGCGGCGCTGGGAACGACGGTGCACACCGGCGAGACCGCCTACACCGCCGTGCCCGGCGTGCTGGCCGTCCTCAAGGAGCTGGCCCCCGCGCGCATCGGCCACGGCATCGCCGCCGCCGCCAGCGAGGAGGCGACCCGCAAGCTGGTCGAGACCGGGACCGTGCTGGAGATCTGCCCCAGCTCGAACCTGCGCACGCGCGCCGTCGCCAACCTCGACGAGCTGGCGGTGGTGCTGCGGAAGTTCGAGGACGCCGGGGTTCGCTACACGATCAACACCGACGGCCCGTACCTGCTGAACACGCACCTGCGGCTGGAGTACGAGATGCTGCTCGACAACAAGATCCTCTCCGAGGCCGAGGTCGAGCGGAGCGTGGCCGTCTCCCGCGCCGCGAGCTTCGTGCGATAGCCCCCAAGCTTCGTGTAGCTTAGGGTCGGCGTGAAGACCGAGGCTCTGCGCGGCGTGGCCGCGAGCGCGGCTTTGGCCGTGAACTTGACCGTGACTCTGGCCGTGGTCAGCCCGGCGCGCGCAGCCGACGCCGCCTTCGCCTGGGCGCCGCCGCACGCGCCGGCCGTGGTGGTCGGTCGGCAGAGCGGGGCGCGCTTCGGCCTGGTCGGCCTCACCGAGATCGAGGTCGAGGTCGACGATCTGTACGACGCCGCGAACCGGCAGGCGCTGGGGCTGGCCGAACGGAAGCTGGCGGCGGTCCCCGGCGTGCGTGCCGTCTTCGGGCCTGCCGGGCTGCTCGACGTGACCGTCGACGCCAGCGGGAAACCGAGCGCGCGGCCCGTCCTGGCGCGCGGACAGAGTGAAAGCGAGGGGGAGGCCGCCCGGCAGCGGATCGTGCGGCGCGCCGACGCGCTCGGTTGGTTCCTCACCGAGAACGGCCGGCGCGTGCGCTTTCTCGTCGACGCCCCCGACTTCGAACGCCTGGAGCCGGCGCTGGCCAGGGCGCTCACGGAATCGGGTCTCGGCGTCTTGCCGTCTCCCGGAGGCCTGGAGACGCGGCCGCTCTGGCCCGATCCGCGGCAACATCGTGCGCGGTTCCTGCCGCTCGGCTTCGCGGCCATCTGGGCCTTCTTCGTGATGGTGGCGGCAGGGCGGGCGCACTTTCCGCTCGGCCGTCGACGGATCTCGCGCGCGCTGGCGGCGGCGGCCGGCGCGGCGGCGCCGTTCGTGCTGGTGCCGGTCTCCGGCGTCCAGCTGGCCGGCATCCTGGCCGCGCTCGGCGCGGCGGCCATCGCGCTCGCCGGCGCGCGCGCGCCCGACGCGTCAGCCAGCGCGCGACCTCGGTTCCTGCGGCCGGTGCTCTGGATCTCGGCGGCCCTCGCGCTGGAGGTGGCCGTGCTCTCCCCGCGCTTGCGGGTCGGGACCCGGCAGTGGAGCGCGGCGCCGATGTTCTTCATCAGCCTCCACGGCGATCTCGACGAGCCGGTCGTGCTGCGCGAGGTGCGGCGCTTCGCCGACGAGCTGCGCGGACAGCCGGGGGTCGCCAACGCCTGGTCGATCGCCGATCTCTTCTTGGGGGTCACCTTCGAGGGGCAGGAGGCCAACGGCATCCCGGACGATCCGGAGGAGCTGCGCCGCATCCTGGTCCAGGCGCGGACCGATCCGGCCGTGCGGCTCGAGCTGTCGGCCGATCGGCGCGAGGCCCTGATCGGCGTCCGCTTCGAGGACGATCCGACCGTCGATCGCCTGGCGATCGTGGCCCACGCCGAGCGCTACATCCAGCGCGAGCTGCGGCATTCCCAGGCGCGCATCGATCTGTCGGCGCCGTCGACGTCGCCGGTGGCGCGGCTGGTCGGCGCCGGGATACTGGCCGACGACGCCCGCGATCGGGTGTTGAAGATCTGCGCACGCTCCGGCCGGACGCTGAACCGGGCCGAGGCGCTCTCCGTCGAGCGGGTGGCGCGGGCAGCGGCCCTCATCCCAGCGGCCGATCCGCCCCGCCTCGAGGCCGAGGTGGCGGACGCCGTCCGAAACTTCGCCGCCCACCACCCCTGGCCGCTGACGGGCCCCGAGGTCGAGCGCTTGATCCTCGGCGCCAACGCGCTGGCCGTCGACGCCACGCCCGACGATGTGCGGGCGGTGGTGACGGCCGTCTACGGCGCCCGCCTCCCGGCCCCGATGTTGGACGCCACCGCCGGCGCGCTCGGTCGCCTGATCGCCACCGTGCAGAGGCGGCACACCGCGCGACTCGATTTCAAGGAGATGCTGTACGGCGCCGATCTGCCCACCGAAGGGGTGCTGGCCGACGAGGTCCGCAGCGCGACGCTCGAGGCGGCAGGGCCCGTGGTCGGAATCCCCGTGGCCCTCGAGGTCGCCGAGGCTTTCAAGCTCGACGCCCAGCCGATCGGCGGCGCGCCCAATGATCTGGCGCTGTCCGAGCTCTGGAACCGGGCCTTGCGGGCGGGGCTGATCTCGGCGGCGGCGCTGCTCGCCATTCTGCTGGTGCTGGTGGGGGGGACGCGGGCGCTGGCGTCGTTGCCGCTGGCGTTCGCGCCGCTGGCGGCCGCCCTGGCTCCCTCGGCGATCTTGCGCGAGCCGATCGGGCTGCCCACGCTCTCTTTCTTCGCCGGGACCCTGGTGGGTGGCGCGATGCTGGCGCTCCTCGTCACCCCGTCGCGGCGGGAGCGGGTGCGGTGACGGTGAACGTGACCTTGCGGGCGGCGCTCGCCGTCGGGGCCTGCGCCGTGGCCGCCGGGTGCAGCGCGCCGCCCTGGCAGATCGGCAGGCCGCTCGACGGCCGCGCGTCGATCCCCCCGACAGAAGCTCGGCCGACGCCGACCGAGGCGCGGCAGACCGCGGCGCGCGCCCGGGCCGCCGGGGAGCCGGTGATCGAGCTCGAGGCGCTGGCGGCGCTGGAGCGGTCCTGGCGCCTCGACGCCGTGCTGCGCGCCCAGCCGACCGTCGCCGAGCAGGCGCGGCTGGCCGAGCTGCTCTGGCGGCGGGCGAGGATGTTTCACGTCCTCGCTCGACCGATCCCGGAGAGCCGCGATCTGGAGGCGGCGGCGCGCCTCGATCCGGCGCGCGGCGCCATGTTCATCCGCGAGCGAGCTGCGGCCGCAGCCGCCGCTGGCCTCTGCTGGAAACGGATCGACGCTCCGGCCGACGCGCGCCAGGCGTTCACGCTGGCCGCGCACCTCGGCGGCGTTGCCCCGGATGCGCCACCGCCCACACCGGCGCCGCTGGTTCCGACCGGCCTGCCGCCCGACCTCGAGCGCTGGGTGCTCGGCGGCCCGACGCTTTCGGGCCGCCTTCTGCCGCTGGCCGCGGCGGTCCCCGCGATCTTGAACGACCTCCCGCGCGCGCTCCGCTGGGCCGACCTCCTGCTCGAAGAAGATCCGACCTCGCCCGAGGTGCTGGAGCTGGTGGCGCTGATCTTCGGCCGCGCGGGGCGTTTCGGGGGAACGGACCGCATGTTGGCGGAGCTGACGTTTCACACCCCCGATCGCGCCGCGGGCCTGGCGCGCGGCGCGGGCGTCTGGGAGCAGCTCGGGCGCCCGCGCGAGGCCTGCGCGCAGTGGATCCGCGCCGCCCGCTGGCGCGACGAGCCGACCGATCCGGTTTGGTTGAAGGCGATCTCCTGCGCTCGGCGGGACCCCGGCGCCGGGAGCGCGCCGGAGATCCGCGCCTACGTCCTGGCCCGCGCCCGCCCGGACCAGCGTGAGGCCCTGGCGGCCGCGCTCGACGGGACGCCGCTGCCTGGGGCCGTCGATGCCGGCCCTGATGGCCGATCTTCGATCGGGGCCGACGCCGGTCGGGACAGCGAGCGTGGAGCGGCGCCGTTGGATCAGCGGCCGTGATCCTCGAACACTATTTCGGTGCCGAGGCGCCGGTGAAAAAGTCGATCATGCTGTGCGGAGCGGCGTCGCCGAAGCAGAGCCGGAGCAAGCTGGCGGCGTCGGCGGCTTCCTTCGCGCTCCGGGCGAACATCGGCTCCTCGTACTCGGCGCGCAGCGCGGGCTCGAGGTCGTCGCGGTGCGCGGCAATGACCTTGCCGAGCTCGGCGCCGTCGTACATCGCCAGGTTGGCGCCTTCACCGGACGGCGGCATCAGATGCGCGGCGTCTCCCAGAAGCGTCACCCCGGGCACCCGCTCCCACCGATGTGCGGCCGGGAGCGCATGGATCGTTCGGGGGACGAGCTCTGATTCGCCGTCGGTGATGAGCGCGGTGAGCTCCGGCGCCCACCCCTCGAACTCCGCCGCGACGCGAGCTCTCGCCGCCTGCGGGTCGGCGAAGTCGATGCCCGCCATCCAGGCCAGCGGTCTGGTGAGCGCGACGTAGGTGTGCAGGGTCCCCTTGGTCTCCCGGTGGGCCTGGATGCCCTTGCCGGGCGCCAGGGCCAACATGGCCCCACGGCCGACGGCCCTGGCGCTGGCCGGGTGGCACGCGTCGGCGTTGTAAAGATATGTCTCGATGAACGAGAGGCCGACGTAGGCGGGCTTCGCGGCGGACAGCAGGGGCCGGATCCTCGACCAGGCGCCGTCCGCCCCCACCAGGAGGTTGGTGGCGACGGTCGAGCCGTCCGTGAACGTCAGCTCATGGCGCCCCTCACCCAGCGGGTGGACGCCGCTGACCTTGCGTCCCCACTGGACGGTCCCCTCGGGCAACGCGTCCAGCAGGAGGCGCCGCAGGTCGCCGCGATGCACCTCCGGGCGATGGCCGCCGCCGTCGTCCGGCTCGTCGAGAAGGACCCTGCCGTGCCGTGCGGCGCCGCCGCTAGCGCGGGCGCTCTTCGAAGGCGACCAGCTTCCCCCGCAGCTCCTCGAACAGCTTGGCGTCGGCGGGGTTGGCGGCCAGGTTGTCCTTCTCCCCCGGATCGCGTTTGAGGTCGTAGAGCTCCCAGCGCCGATCGCTGATGCGGTGAATGAGCTTGTGGTCGCCGTCCACCATCATCGCGGCCTGGTGCGGCCAGGCGGTGGCCGGCATCTGCTCGGCGAAGATGGGAACCGCCGGCAGCGGTTTCCCCTCGATGAGGGGCATGAGGCTCCGCCCGCGCATCGCCGCCGGGATCGGGGCACCCACCAGATCGAGCAGCGTCGGCGCCACGTCGACCAGCTCGACCTCGTCGTTGATCACCCGCGGGGTCTGCCCGGGGATGGCGATGATGAGCGGGACCCGGGTCTGCTCGTCGAAGAGGTCGGTGCCGTGGAAGTACTGCTTGTGCTCGCCCCAGGCCTCCCCGTGGTCGGCGCACATGATGATGGCCGTGTTCTTGTCGAGCCCCAGCGCCTTGACCTCGTCGAACAGCTTCTTCACCCAGAGATCGGTGAAGGCGATCTCGTAGTCGTACTTCTCCATCAGACCCGGGACGCCCGACAGCGAGGTGGGGAACTCCTTGTGCGTCATGTACGACGAGTGCGGCTCGAACAGGTGGGTCCAGAGCACGAAACGTTCGTGCTTGGCGGCCGCCGTCTTGAGCCGCTCGATCACCCGCGGCACGATCCGCGGCGAGGCGCTGTCCTTGTTCGACTCGGCGATGGTGCCGGCGCCGTCGTCGGACCACTCGGCGAACCCCCGGCTGATCCCGCGATCGGCCGTGAAATAGAAGTGCGAGAAGATCCCGATCGGTTTGAGGCCGGTGGCCGCCAGCACCTGGAAGACCGTCTGGTTCGCGGGCAGGAGGTTGGGGTAGTTCACGGTCGGCTTGTCGAAGGCGATGTCGGTCGGATAGCGGCCGGTGATGATCGACGGGAACGAGCGCGGCGTGTTCGGCGCTTGCGACCAGACGCGCCGGAAGTAGGCCCCGCGGTCGGCCAGTGCGTCGAGCGTCGGCGTCAACGAATGTCCAGGCGGGCGGCTGTACCCCGCGACCCCCAGCCGATCGCCGCGAAAGGCGTCGATGGTGACGATGAGGATGTTCCCCTTCCAACCATCGTCGCGCGGCTTGATCGGCGCCAGCGGCGCGCCATCCGGCGGGGCGCTGCCTGCGCCGGCCGGCTTCGACAGCGCGGCCACCGGCTGGGCGTCTCCCCCTTCGCAATCTTGATCGATGCCGTCGCCGGGGATGTCCTCGGCGCCCGGGTAGACATCGGCGCGCGTGTCGTCGCAGTCTCCGCCGCCGAACCGGGCGGAGAAACCGTCGCCGTCGCGATCGGTCAGATGGCGCCCCGTCGCCAGCAGAGCGCGCAGCCCCCAGGCGTGGTCAGCGACCGCTTCGAACGCGGGCGAGCCTTCGGGCAGTCCGGCGCCCGCCGCCAGGCCGACGGCCGCGGCGACGGCCAGCCCGAGCGGCAGCCCCAGGCCGAGCGCCGCGGGAAGGCGCGCGCGCAGCGCCCGGCCCGGCCGCGATCCGTACCAGAAGAGGCCATGCGCGAGGCCGAGCGCGGTGGCCGCGGCAATCGCATAGAGCGGCCCGAGGTCGAGCACCCGCCAGTCGGCGCGGGACAGCGCGAACACGAAGGCCAGCACCGCCGCCGCGGCCAGCGCCGACAGCAGGAGACCGGTCGCGCCGAGCGCACGCGGGCGGGGGAGGGCGTGGGCCAGCCGGCGCAAGAGGGGGAGCGCCGCGATCGCCACCGCGGCCCCGGGCAGCGCGCCGATGGCCACCAACCCCGCCGCGGCGATGGTCGCCAGCTTCTGGCTGGCCATCTTTCCGACCAGCATCTTCTGGCCGAGCGCCGCCACGAGAGCGATGACCACCACCGCCGCCAGCGCCGCCAGGACACCCGCCGCCACGGCGCGGTCCCGCTGGGGCTCGTCGCGCAGGGGACCCCATCCGGCAGGACGAGCGCCGGCGATGGCCCCCACGACCAGCTCGGCGGCCAGGCCGCAGAGAATCGCCGCCGTGCCGTAAAACCCGAGCGTCAGGGCCAGGACGCCGGTCGCGCCGCCGTGACCCGCCGTCAACAGAAGGTCGACCAGGCCGGCGCCGCAGATCCCGGCCAGGACCGAAGCTCCGACAGGGCGCCGCAGACTGGGGATTTTCATCCGGATCTTAGCCAGCTAGCACGCGGCGGGACGGCATACAACTTAACCGCAGTTTCGCTCCGCCGCGCGAAGCCTCCTTGACGGCCATGCGCGAATCGGGATACTGCCACCGCATGGGACGACGGGACAATCGGAAGTCGATGAAAATGCGCCGCCGCACACGGCAGAAGAAGCTGAAGGCGCGCATCGCCAAGAAGAAGACGGTCGGCAAGGAGAAGGCCGCCGCCACCGCGAAGCCGGCCAAGAAGAAGGCCGCCGCGCCGAAGAAATAGTCCAAGGACTACGATAGGGGGCGGGTCGGACCCGCACACTCTTGCAAGCCGCCGCGCCCACCGCGCTGATGCGCCAGTACCTCGACGTGAAGTCGCGGTATCCGGACGCCATCGTGCTGTTCAGGTTGGGCGACTTCTACGAGATGTTCTATGACGACGCCGTCTACGCGGCGCGCGTCCTCGATCTGACCCTCACCACGCGCGACAAGGGGAAGGAGGATCCGGTCCCCATGTGCGGGGTCCCGCACCACGCGGTCCGGAGCTACCTCGGCAAGCTGACCGACCTCGGCCATCGGGTCGCGCTCTGCGAGCAGCTCGAGGACCCGAAGGTGGCGCGCGGGATCGTCAAGCGCGACGTCGTCCGGGTCATCACGCCGGGCGTGGTGCTGGACGAGGAGTCGCTCGATCCGCGCGCGCCCAGCTACGTGGCGGCCGCGGTGGGCGAAGCGCGCGGCGGCTACGGGTTCGCCTTCCTCGACGTCACCACGGGCGAGTTTCGGGCCACCGAGGCGCCCAGCGCCGACGTGCTTCTGGAGGAGATCGGCCGCGTCGCGCCGCGCGAGCTGGTGCTCGGGCGCAGCGAAGCCGATCGCGCGCTCGGCGAGGCGCTCCGCCCTGGTTTTCCGCGGCTGCCGCGCGCGGCCGTCGACGACGGCGATCCGGCGGTCGAGCTGCCGCGCGCCTTGGGCGCGGCGTTCGACGCCACGCTCCTCCCGCGCCTGCCCCGGGCGGCGGCGGCCGCGGCGGCGGTGCTGCGCTACGCCCGCGCCACCCAGCCGGGCGCCGAGCTGCCGCTCTGCGGCCTGCAGATCTACACGCGCACCGACTCGCTCATCATCGACGAGCAGGCGCGCGCGCACCTCGAGCTGGTGGAGTCGCTGCAGGATCGCCGGCGCGCCGGGTCGCTCATCGATCTGCTCGACGAGACGCGCACCGCGATGGGGGGCCGGCTGCTTCGACGCTGGCTGCTCTTTCCCTCGGTCGAGCTGGCCACGATCCGCCGCCGCCACGACGCGGTCGAGCGGCTGGTCGGCGCGCACGCGGCCCGCGATCGGGCCCGCAAGCAGCTCGACGGGATCGCCGACATCGAGCGGCTGGTGGGCCGCGCGCGGCTCGGCGTGGCGACGCCCGCGCGATCTGGCGGTGCTGGGACGCTCGCTGGCGGCGCTGCCGGCGCTCGCCGAGGCGCTCGCCGAGGCGCACGCCGGCGAGATCAGCGGCTCGGTGGCCGGCGAGACCGATCTGCTGCGCCTCGGCGGCGACGACGGCGACGACGAGCTGCGGCCGGCGCGCTGGCGGCCGAGCTGGTGCGGGTCCTCCGCCCGGACGCGCCGGCGCTCACCAAGGACGGCGGCTACGTCAACCCGGGCGTCTCGGCCGAGCTCGACGAGCTGGTCGACATCGCCTCCGGCGGGCGCAGCCGCATCGCCGCCATCGAGGCGCGCGAGCGCGAGCGAACCGGCATCCCGTCGCTGAAGATCAAGTTCAACAACGTCTTCGGCTACTACATCGAGATCACGCGCTCGCACCTCGCCGCCGTCCCCGCCGACTACCGCCGCAAGCAGACCGTCGCCAACGCCGAGCGCTTCGTCACCACCGAGCTGGCCGAATTCGAGGCGACCGTGCTCTCGGCCGACGAGCGACGGATCGCCATGGAGCTGGCGCTGTTCACCGAGCTGCGCGCGCGGGTCGCCGGCCAGGCGGAGCGCCTGCTGGCGCTGGGCGCGCGCGTCGCCGCCGCCGACACGCTGGCGGCGCTGGCCGAGGTGGCGCACCGCAACGGCTACTGCCGGCCGCTGGTCGACGACGGCGGCGTGATCGACCTGGCGGACGCCCGCCACCCGGTGGTCGAGCGGCTGGCGGCGGCGGGCAGCTTCGTCCCCAACGACGTTCGCCTCGATCCGGCGGCCGAGCAGATCCTGATCGTCAGCGGCCCCAACATGGCCGGCAAGTCGACGCTGATGCGGCAGGTGGCGCTGGCGGTGATCCAGGCGCAGATGGGCGGCTTCGTGGCGGCGCGCGCCGCGCGCATCGGCCTCTGCGATCGGATCTTCACCCGCGTCGGCGCCGGCGACAACCTGGCCCGCGGCGAGTCGACCTTCATGGTCGAGATGCGCGAGACCGCGCAGATCCTCCGCCACGCCACTGCGCGCAGCCTGATCGTTCTCGACGAGATCGGGCGCGGCACGTCGACCTACGACGGCGTCTCGATCGCCTGGGCGGTGGCCGAGCACATCCATGACCAGATCGGCGCCAAGACGCTGTTCGCCACCCACTACCACGAGCTGGCGGCGCTGGCGGCCCAGCACCCGCGGGTCCGCAACGTCAGCGTCGCCGCGCGCGAGTGGAAGGGGGAGGTGGTCTTCCTGCGCAAGCTGCAAGCGGGGGGGACCAGCCGCTCGTTCGGGGTCGAGGTGGCCAAGCTGGCCGGGCTGCCGCCCAACGTGGTGGCGCGCGCCCGGGCCATTCTTCGGACGCTGGAGGCGCCGGGGGCCGGGGGCGCCACGGCCGATCTGCCGCGCCCCGTGGTTCCCGGCGCCGCCGAGGCCGGCGTGAGCCAGCTCGGCCTCTTCACGCCCGCCCCGGTGCCGGCGCTGGCCCGGGCGCCCGAGGACGCGGCGCTGCAGGAGCTCCTCGACCGCTTGCGCGCCCTCGATCCGGACGAGCTGTCGCCCCGGGCCGCCCACGACCTCCTGTCCGAGCTGGTGAGAAAGTTGACGGCACAGCCTTAGCGCCGTTTTGATGATTTTGATGGCCGCGTCGCTCATGCTGAAGAGGGCCCTGGCCGCCCGACGCACGATGTTGAAGCCCCTTCGCTCCACGGCCCTCGCGCTCCTCTCGACCTTCGCGCTGCTGGCGCTCGGTCCGACGCGCGCCCAGGCCGCCACCACCAAGCCGCCGTCGGCCCTCCGCGGGACCAGTCTGGCGACCAGGCCCGCGAGCAAATCTGCGTCGAGGCCAGGCAAGAAGAACGCCAAGAAGGTCCCCAAGAACGCGCCGGTGGTCCTCTATCAAATCAATCGGCGGGAGACGATGGCGCTGCGGCTGCGCGACGGCAAAGGGCGTCCGGTGAAGGGGATGCAGCGCCGCTTCGATCACTTCCTGCGCTGCCACTACACCAACGTCGAGCACAAGATGGATCCGCGCCTGATGAAGCTGCTCTTCCAGACGGGGCACCACTGGCCCGGGCGGCGGCTGGAGGTGGTCTCCGGCTACCGGCACCCCGACGTGGCGAAGAACCCCCACAGCCCACACATGAAGGGGCTGGCCTGCGACTTTCGGGTGGAGGGGGTGAAGACGGCCGAGCTGCGCGACTACCTGCGGCACACGTTCGACAAGGTGGGCGTGGGCTACTACCCGAACTCCAGCTTCGTTCACCTCGACGTGCGCAAGGATCGGTCGGCGTTCTGGATCGACTACTCCGGTCCGGGCGAGCGGGCCGTCTATTCGGCGACGCCCGATCAGGATCTCAAGAACGGGCGCGCCGACAGCTATCACCCGACCAAGATCGACGACGCCTGGGTCCAAGACCCGGGGCCAAATTCGGCGGACGCTCCGGCGGAAGGTCCGGCCATGGACGGACGAGCTGCGCCTTCCCCCGACTCCGAGAAAGAGCAAGAAACCCCGTGATTGAGGCCGGAATTTCTGTGATAACTTCCGGATTCCTCCGGCGGGCGCCGCCGGTACGGTCACGAGGAGGCCCCCGATGAGAATCACTGGTGCTTTTGTGCTGGCTCTATCGCTCGGCGTTGCCGCGGTGGGCGCGGGCACGCCGAGTCATGCCGCCAAGGCCAAAGGCAAGAAGAAGGGTGGAGAGGGGAGCGCGCCCACGGCCAGCGCAAAGGAGGTCGACAAGCTGAAGGCGGTGCGTCTCGGCGATCCCGATGCCGGGACCTTCAAGTGGGGGATGAAGCCCGAAGAGGTGGTGGCCGCGGTGCGCATCTCCGTCGAGGGGAAGTACAAGAAGCGGATCGAAGAGGCGTCGCAGGATCCCGGCAAGCAGCAGCGGGTCCGTGACGAGATGACCCGCGAGATCAACACCGTCAAGAAGAGCTACACCAAGTTCGAGGGGCAGAAGAGCGGCTGGGACGTCTCCATCGTCGGTCCCGAGTTCGAGCAGGGGACCTCGGAGGCGGTGCTGGTGACCAAGGAAGACGCCTGGACCCGCTACTTCTTCTTCTTCGAGGACGGCCTCTACAAGATGTACCTGGCGTTCAACAAGGACGCCCTGCAGGGGAAGTCGTTCACGGACTTCGGAAAGAGCATGGAGGCTCGCTACGGCAACGCCAAGGCGGTCTACCGTGACGACAAGACCAAGGGTGGCATCAACCACGTGCTCGATCACTTCGCCTGGAACGCCGGTCCCGACCGCCTGAAGCTGGTCGACCGGTCCGAGTTCTATGGTGTCTACTGCCTGGTGCTCTACGATCAGGCGACGCACGAGCGCGTCGTCGACAAGCGCAAGATCGTCAACCCCGGCACCGTCGAGAGGGACGAGCTGGTCGAGTCGATCGCCAACAACCGCGGCAAGGAAAGCAACGACGAGAACGACGACATCATCGATCGCGTCGTCGGCCACGAGACCAAGAAGCCGGGGACCGAAGAGCACGCCGACATCGTCGTGCCGTCCACCTCGGGCAAGGCGGTCAGCCCCGCGGAGGTGAATTCCAAGGGCTCGTCGAGCGGGAGCTCCTCCTCCTCGGAGAGCAGCAAGAAGAAGGCGTCCAAGAAGTCGAACGATCCGATGGACGGGCTCGAGCTCTAGTGATGTGACGCGCGCGGCGGTTGCGATTGCGAGCCTCTCTCTCCTCGGCGCCCTGCCCGCGTCCGCCGCGGACGGGGCCCCTTGCACCGTCCTCAACTACACGTTCCAGCCTGACTGCTTTCGCGCGGCGGGTGACGCCACCTGCGTCTTCGATCCGAGCCACCCGGACTTCGGGCCGCAAATCGCGGTGTGGCTCGAGAGCGCCGACGGGACGCAGTTCGTCGACACGCTGATGGTCACGAACGCGGTGGCGTTCCACGGCATCGGCAACCGCCCCGGGACCTGGAACATGCTCTCCGGGCCGCGTTTTCCCTACGGCCGGCGGCCGATGGCGCTGCCGATCTGGGCTCACGCGCGGGGCCACCTCTACCCGTTCGTGGCGATGAACGACGGGATGGAGGATGAGCTCGCGAACCACGAAGACACCTCGTCCCCCGAGCCCTACTTCTGCCGGCCCATGGCGCTCGGGGAGATCGTCGACGCGGTGACCTGTCCGAGCGGCCAGTTCCGGAGCGCCAAGGGGCTGCTCGACGCCACCCAGCCGCAGTCCTACTACCCGCCGCGCGCCGACCTCTTCAACTTCGGGGGCGCGCCCTGCATCGCGCGGATCGGCGACCCCACCTCCTGCGATCCGGGCGACTCTGCTCAGTACTTCGCGCTCGACGACGTCGACGTGGTGGCGGCGGCGACGCCCCCCTACGGCGCGCCGTACACCGGGAGCTGGATCGTCCCTGCCGATCTTCCCGCCGGCGACTACGCGCTCGCCGTCGAGGTGAGCAAGGAGTTCGACACCAACGCCGCCAACAGCTACCCCAACGAGGTGACGGCAACGGACATGGAGTTCTACAGCGCCGACGGACAGCACGGGAACGTGGGCCAGCCGTCGGTTCTGTTTCGGCTCCCGTTCACCCTGGGAAGCGCTGCCGGTGGTGCCTCCGCCAGCGACATCGTGGGCTATGGAGACTGGAGCGGGGTGACCGGCGACGTCACGCCGCCCGACGACACGATCAGCAGCGACCCCGGCAGCGGGGTGGGGCGCCTCTTGCTCCTCGACAGCGGCGCCAACGGCCCAGCGCGCGTGTCGCTCACCCTCGGTGCCTGTTCGTCCGTCGACTGCTCGGCCACGCCCACGCCGGTTCCACGGCCCGTCTCGTTCACGGCCGCCGCGACCTCGAACGGGACCGGCGCCACGCTTCAGGTCTTGCAGTCGAGCGAACTGGGTGGCCAGCCGGTCGTCGGCTATGACGTGCGCTACGCCATCCTTCCGGCGAGCGCGGCGATCGACGCGTCGGCGTTCTCGGCCTGGACCCCGGCGGCGGGGCTGACGACCGCCGCACCGGGGACCTCGAGCTCCGTCGAGCTCAAGGGGTTGACCCCCCAGTCCATTTACGGCGTGGGGGTGAGCGCGATCGGCGTTTGTGGCAGCTCGCCGCCAACCTTCCAGACCTTCAGCACGCCCGCGCTCCCGTTTACCAAGCTCTCCGGTTGCTTCATCGCGACGGCGGCCTTTGGTTCCGACCTCGCACCGGAGGTGGCCACCCTGCGCGCGCTGCGCGACGCCGCCACGTCCCGGAGCGCGCTGGCTGCGGCGGCCGTCGACCTCTATTACCGGTCGTCGCCGCCGCTGGCCCGGTCCCTGGCGCGCTCGGGGGTCAGCCGCGCGCTGGTCCGGGCGGCGCTCCGCTCAATGACCCGCTAGCCTGCGTTGTTAGAACACAGTGAAGATGTCGGGGCGGGAGGCGTCCTTGCTGACGCCGTCGAGGAGCTCTTTTTGCGTGACGGTGAGCTGGGTGAGGAGCGTGCGGATGTTGGCGACCCGCTGCTTGTAGCTCTCCTGGCGGACCTGATCCGGCGAGCCGGTCATCACGGCGTCCATGAAGGGGGTCGGCTTCATCGGGACGAGGTTTCCGAGGTCGAGCTTGTCGCCCGTCTTGCGGTCGACCCAGGGAGCGCCCGAGCCGGAGCGGATCTTGAAGCCGACCAGATCGGCCGCTCCGCAGTCCTTGCCCCCGTTCTTGCAAACCTGATCACCGACCTCGACGAGGTTGCCGACGATGATCTTCCCCGCGTTGTCGAACACCAGGCCGTAGTTCTTGTTGGCGGTGGCGGCCGTCTTGTCGGCGTAGGCCTTGAGCGCCTCGGCGTCGTTCTCGGTCCGGCGGATGTGGCGCTCGATCTCGTTATAGAGCGCGATGGTGTCGTAGTAGTAGTTGAACAGCTTGTCGACGTCCGCGTCGGGGAGACGGAAGAAGTCGACGCGGAAGATCGTCGCCGTGTTGGGGCGGGGATCCAGCTTGATCGCCTTGAGGTCGGCGACGAACTGCGGATCGTAGGAGAGGGTGTCCTTCTTGGCGGCGGCCAGTCGTTGCTGGCTGCGCGCGACCGCCAGGCCGATATCGCCCAGCTTCTTCTGCATGTTGTCGAGCTCGCCCTTCACGGCCTTGGCGGCGTGATTGGCGGTGTTCATGTTGGCGCGGCCGACGCTGGCGATGCCGAGACCGCCGCCCAGCGCGAACGCCGCGGCGCCGACGATGACCGAGGCGATGAGGACGGTCTTGCTCTTGCTCGAGCCGACGTTCTGCACCGGCGCGCCGTCGTCGATCGAGCGGAGATCGAATCCCCCCTGCGGGGCGCGCATGTTCGCGTACGGGTTCATCCCCGCGGGCTGGGGAGCTGCCGGCGCCGCCGCGCGTGGTGCCGGGGCGGCGGGAGCGGGAGCCGGAACCCCGGGGCC
The DNA here is from genome assembly GCA_963847705.1 of uncultured Pseudomonadota bacterium. GTDB lineage: Bacteria > Myxococcota_A > Polyangia > Fen-1088 > Fen-1088 > JADGRB01. The sequence continues at coordinate 764,477 of CAWKBC010000027.1, forward strand.
GCGCCCTGGTTGCGGGAAAGGTTGTCCCGGAGCGGGGCGCGCACCTGCCTGGGGCATTCCGCCGGGGGCGGGGGCTCCGGCAGGGCTGCCGTCGGGTCGTTTCAGACCGAGACGGGCCTTGAGGTCACTGATGTCCTTGGTCGGCGGGACGCCTGGCTTCCTATTCTGATCCACTGAGCTCCTCCGGTGGCGCGGTAAACATCACGCGCCGCTGCGTCTGATCGGCAAAAAGCGGACAAAGCGAGCACAGAAACAACAGCGAGAGCGGACCATACTGACGGCCTCCGCACCTGTCAAGCGAACCGAGCGGAAACAAAGCAACGCCCTCGCGGAACAGCTCAAGAATCTCCCGCGGGAGCGTCGTCTGGTTGTTCGTGAGTGGTTGCGCGGCTCTACCGCGCCTGCCCTAGGCGAAGCTCAGGTACGACTCGATGGCCCAGATGGCGTCCGGCGGAAGGTTGGTGAAGCGCACCCCCACCGTTCGTCCCTCCTTGGTCACGGTCTCGCCCGAGGCCGTCAGGATCTCGTTGCTGTCAGGAAGCTGGAACTGCAGGCCCATATAGTGAGGCGCCCGGCTCTGATCCGGCTCGATCATTGGAACGAGGCGCGCGCCCGTACGGCTCAAATCAACCATCCGACAGAGATAGGGCTGACCATCGAGGAAACGATTCATGTAAAGGTCGACGCTGACCCGCCGATTGGTCCGTCGGTCTGGTCCGTGTGCCCGCCGCGTTCCGCGCCGATCCAAAATGCGATCCGAAGTCTTCTTCTTGAGCATGAGGCCCTCCTTGGGAGTTGTCCTACATGTAGGCTCAAGTGAGCGATCGGTCAAATTTTTGGCCATCTTTTCGAGTTTCTTCGCAGAGTTTGACTCGCGGCGCCGCGGTACCGATAATCCGGGCCGCTCAATACCGTTGGGCGCCGCTCTTTCGTTGCCGAGCGCGCCAATCCGTTTCGTCTCTCACCCCGTCCCATTCCCCAAAGCCGAGCACAGGAGCCAGGCATGCACCGCATGAAGATCGGGCTTGTCGCCGCCATCGTTTTACTCGCGCTCACCGGCGGCATTTATTCCGTCGTGACCCGCGAGCTCAAAGAGTCGACCGTCCGCTCCGTGGAGGCGGACGTGTCGCGTGCACAGCGCATGCATGGCGACATCGCGCGTCTCGAAGCGCTCGAATTCGCCAACCTGGTGGCCGGCCTCGCCCGCCGTCCGGCGGTGGTCGACGTCTTCTCCAAAGCGGACATCACGGGACGCCGTCAGGCCGCTTTCGAGCAGGCCGAGCAGCTCAATGGTTTCTTGCAGACCGGGGGCGCACGCAAGGCCGACATCGTCGCGATCATCGACGCGGAAGGGAAAGTCCTGGCGCGTGACCTCAACGTCAACGCGATGTTCGGGGAAGACCTCCGCTCCAAGTACCCGGCCGTGGCCAGCGCGTTGCGGGGCGAGGCGACCAAGGACATCTGGACCCTGTCCGGGAGCATGACCCGCGTGGCGGTCGCGCCGGTGATTCAGCCCGACGGCACGATCCGCGGCGCGTTGCTCGTCGGCTACGCCGTCACGGCGCGCGACGCCCAGGCCAAGCGCGACCTGCTCGGGACCGAGGTCGCCTACTTCCAGAACGGCAAGGTCCACACCTCCAGCTTCGTTTCGGAGGGCACCGGGGAGAGCGCGAAGGAGGACGGGAACAAGACCCAGGCGCTGAACCAGATCCTGTTCCAGTCGCCCGAGGCGTGGGGACAGCAGGCCCTCGCCAAGGGGGCCCCTTCGGAGGTCTTCACCCTGACGCTCGACGGACGCGAGTACGCGGCGGTCGCGGCACCGCTTCACGGCAACGCCTTCGACAAGACCAGCGGCGTGGTGACGCTGGAGTCGATCTCCGACGCGATGGAGTCCGTGTCGTCGATCGGAATGAAGATCATCTTCTTCGGGATCTTGTCGATCCTGGTGATGCTGGCGGCGGTGATGCTGACCGCGCAGCGGTTCATCCGGCCGCTCGACAAGATCGAGCTTGGCGTCGCCGAGATCATCAACGGCAACATCGACTACCAGTTCAAGCCGGTGGGCCCCGATTTCGAGGGGCTGTCGAACGGCCTCAACGTGATGCTGGCGCGGCTGCTCGGCCGCGAGGAGCCGAACGAGGACGAGCCGGAAGAGGAGCAGGATGAGACCTCGCGCTGGCGCTCCGACCAGATGCTGGTCGAAGAGGGTTCCGGCCCCACGGCCTCCTCGTCGCCCGAGGCGGCCGCGCTCGCGCAGGAAGGCGAGCCCGTCTACTACACGCGCATCTTCAACGAGTACGTCGCTGCGCTGAAGAGCCAGGGAAAGCCGACCAAGGGGATCACGGTCCAGGCGTTCACCGCCAAGCTACGCCTCATCGAGGGTGGGCTGAAGCAGAAGTGGAAGTGCCGCATGGTCCGCTTCAAGGTCAACACCCAGGGCGAGCAGGCGACGTTGAAGCCCATCCCGATCAACTAGCGCCGTCGCTCGCGCCCATCGGCCCTCAGGCCCCGTTGCTCGGGCCCTACGGGCCCATCGGCCCATCGGCCGCGTTGCTCGGGCCCTTACGGGCCCATCGGCCCATCGGCCGCGTTGCTCGGGCCCTTACGGGCCCATCGGCCCATCGGCCGCGTTGCTCGGGCCCTACGGGCCCATCGGCCCTCGGCCCCGTTGCTCGGGCCACGGGCCCATCGGCCCATCGGCCGCGTTGCTCGGGCCCTTACGGGCCCATCGCTCGGGGCCTCGGGTCCTTCGGGACCCAACCCCCGAACGACTCTTTCTGACCGTTACGGGCGCGCGTGGTCACCGACCGCGCGCGCTTCGTGCGTCGCCCGCTCGCTCCCACTCCGCTCCGCGCGCGAACTTTTTCCGGCGCGTGGGCTGCCATTTCAAAATGTGAGCGCAGCCCACGCGCCGGAAAAAGTCCCGTGCGGACCGGAGCGGGAGCTCGAGCGGCGGACCTCGATTCCGCACGGCCTGCGGGTCGCGGCGTTTGGTGGGCGGATCAGAGCGGTCGAGGTGTTGGGGCGATCCGGGGTGTTGGAGTGGGTCGAGGTGTTGGAGTGGGGTGGTCGAGGTGTTCGAGCGGGGCGAGGTGTTGGTGGCATTGGGGTGGTCGAGGTGTTCGAGTGGGTCGAGGTGTTGGGGCATTGGCCGATGGGCCACGAAAGTGGGGTGCCTGCAGCGCGTGGTGTAAGGTCATTTGGTGACCGTAGAGAGCGGCCTCGATGTTCTTTGCAAAGACCGTCTGAGCCTTCTGCGAGGAAGGCGCGTCGGGGTTCTCTGCCACCCGGCCAGCGTCGCGTCCGATCTCACGCACGTGGTCGACAGGCTGATCGAGGTGGGCGTCCGGCCCAGCCGGCTTTACGGCCCGGAGCACGGCGTGCGCGGCGAGGCGCAGGACATGATCGGCGTCGACGACGATCGCGATCGCCGCACCGGGATCCCGGTGGTCAGCCTCTACGGCGAGACGTTCGAGTCACTGGCGCCCTCCGCGGCCGATCTGGCCGGGATCGACGTGCTGGTGGTCGATCTCCAGGACGTGGGCAGCCGCTATTACACGTACATCTGGACGATGGTGTTGGCGATGGAGGCGGCGTTCCGATCGGGCGTGGCCGTGATTGTGCTCGATCGCCCCAATCCACTCGGCGGCGTAGGGATCGAAGGTGGCACCGTCGGCGAGGGGTACGAGTCGTTCGTGGGACTGGGAGCAATCCCGGTGAGGCACGGGCTGACCATCGGCGAGGTGGCGCGGCTGCGCCTGCCGGGGATGCCCTGGGGGGGGGCGCGGTTCGCGCGGCCCATCGAGGGTGACCTCACGGTGGTGCCGATGCGCGGGTGGCGGCGGGCGATGAACTTCGTCGAGGCGGGGCTCCCCTGGGTGATGCCGTCGCCGAACATGCCGACGCCGGCGACCGCGCTGGTCTATCCCGGGCAGTGTCTGTTCGAGGCGACGAACCTCTCCGAAGGGCGGGGCACCACGCGTCCGTTCGAGATCGTGGGCGCGCCGTTCCTCGACGGATACGACTGGGTGGCGGCGCTGACCGAGATGTCGCGGAAGGAGCTGCCGCTGCCGGGCGTGCGGTTTCGGCCGCTCTCGTTCCGGCCGACGTTTCACAAGTTCGCCGGTCGGTCCTCCGGTGGCGTGCAGCTGCACGTGACCGACCGGGCCGCCTTTCGACCGTACGCGACGGGGATCGCGCTCATTGCCAGCGCGCACCGGCTGGCGCCGGCCGAGTTTCGCTGGCGGACGGAGCCCTACGAATTCGTCGCCGATCCGCCCGCCATCGATCTGCTGACCGGCGGGGCGGACGTCCGCCGCACCGTCGACACGAACACGCCGCTCGGCGAGCTCGTCGCCACCTTCGCCCCCTTCGAAAGGGAGTTCGCCGAGCTCCGGCGCCCGGCGTTGCTCCCCGACTATCTTTAGAAGACGGGCGATGCGCGTCGCGATCTTCGGAGGGAGCTTCAATCCGCCGCACCTGGCGCATCAGATGGCGGCCCTCTACGTCCTCGAGACGGCCGCGATCGACGAGCTCTGGATCGTGCCGGCCTTCCAGCACCCGTTCGGCAAGGCGCTGGCGCCGTTCGCGCATCGGCTGGAGATGTGTGAGCTGGCCGGGGCGGCCCTGGGGCCGCGGGTGAAGGTCAGCGCCGTCGAGCGCGACCTCGGCGTCGAGAGCCGCACCCTGCGCACGGTGCGACGGCTCCAGCAGGATTTTCCGGCCCACACGTTCTCCCTGGTGATCGGCGCCGATCTGCTCGCCGAGCTCCCCTCCTGGCAGGAGAGCGCGGAGCTGCAGCGGTCGGTGCCCTTGCTGGTGGTCGGCCGGGCCGGTTTCGAGACGGGTGAGGGGCGCCTGGCGCTGCCGCCCGTGAGCTCGACCGAGGTGCGGGCCGCGCTGGCTGCGGGGCGCCCGGTCGACGGGCTCGTGCCGCGCACGGTTCTCGACTACATCCGCGCGCACGACCTCTACGGCGAGAAGGGATGAGCGACCTGCCCGAAGCGGGGATGGGCCCGCGGGCGGTGACCGAAGGGCCGGCCGAGCCGCTCCCCTCGGTGTTCATCATGGGCGCCGGTGTCGTCGGCACCGCGCTGGCGGTGCGCCTGGCCGGCGCCGGGGTCCCTGTCACCGGCTTGCACGGCCGTCAGGTCGAGCCGCCCGACACCGCCCGGGCGACCTTCGGCGCGGTCAGCGTCGTCCGATCGACCGGCGAGATCCCGCAGATGCTCTCGGAGTCCGACGCCGTGATCATCGCCGTCCGCGACGATCGGATCCCCGAGGTGGCCGCGCGGCTGGTCAGCGAAGCGCGCCTGCGGCAGCGGCAGATCCTGCTTCACACCTCGGGGGCCAACCCCGCGCGCAGCATCCTGGCGGCCGCGCTGCCGCAGGTCCGCGCGGTCGGGACGCTGCATCCGCTGGCCTCCTTTGCCGACGCGCGCGTGGCCATCGAAGGACTGAGCCAGATCGCCTTCGGGATCGAGGGGGACGAGGCGGCGTGCGCCCTGGCCCGGCGGATCGTGGGGGCGCTGGGGGCCCGGCCGGTGATTCTAGAGGCCGAAAATCTGGCGCTCTACCACGCGGGCGCGGTGATCGCGTCGAGTTACGTGGTCGCCATGGCCGACGCAGCGCGGTCACTCCTCATCAAGGCGGGCGTCCCCGCCGACCAGGCCCTCCCGGTGCTGATCCCCTTGCTCGCCAGTGTGGTCCAGAACCTGGCTCAGCTCGGGCTCCCGGGCGCTCTGACGGGACCGGTCGAGCGGGGCGACGTGGCGGTGGTGGAACGTCACCTCGTCGCGCTTGCGGCGCAGGCGCCCGAGCTGGTCGAGCTCTACCGATTGGTCGGCCGGGAGGTGCTTCGCCTGGCGCGCGAGAAGGCCAAGATCGCCCCCGCCGCCGCCGCTCGGCTGGAGGCGCTGTTCTCGGGGGCCATCCCCTTCGCTCCCGCGACCAGCGGCCACGGGCCGGGCGCCTGAGCCGGCCCTCGGGGTTGCCGGTTTGTCCGGTTCGCCCGTTTGTGGTGTGACGAGCCTGGCATTTCGCCCGCCTCTTCGCCTAATATCGCCTCCCGTTTCAACGTTGCGCCGACGGCGCGGGAGCTCTGGAATGCACAAGGGATTTGCGCTCCGATTTGGGACAGTCCTGGCCCTCTCTCTTTTGACGTTCGCGCGCCCGAGCGCGGCCGCCAAGCCCGAGGACGTCTTCAAGGGGAAGATCATCATCACCAAGAACCGGCTGCCGATGCACTTCTCGTCGCCGGGGGGCTTCGTCAGCGCGCTGCAGAAGAATAAGATCGACAAGATCTGGCCGACCGAAGAGCACGGCGACGACAAGGGGACCTGGGACCTCGAGTACCTGGCGTTCTTCGCGCAGCCACTCGACGACAGCGAGATCCAGGTGAAGTTTTTCGACATCACCCAGGGCGGCAAGAAGTTCGTGGCCGGCGATCCGCAGTACACGCGCGAGCGCGGCTCCCGCATCTTCGGTTCCAGCATCCAGCTGGCCAAGCCGGAGTTCGACGTGCGCAAGCGCTACATGATGACCATCGAATCCAGGGGGCGCGTCATCGCGACGACCAGCTTCTGGTTGCTCGGCAAGGGCGCGAACTACAGCGGCAAGGTCGAGTTCTCCGACGCCGACACCCGCGCCAAGTAACGAAACGACACGCTGACGACAGGGCGGGGCGGGGTGACGAGGTGAAAATGCCGAGACGGTTCTGTCTTTGAAACGGGTGGGATTCTTCCTCGCGCTGATGGCGGCGGGCGGTCTGGCGCGGGCGGCCGCCCCGGACTCGAAACCGCCGCAGTCGCAAGCGCCGGCGAGCGACGCGCCGCACGCCGCGCACAAGAGCCGTCGAAAGTCCGCCAGAGCCGACAAGCTCGTGGCGGGTTCGCCCGGGTTGCCGGCGGACCGGGTGGAGGCGTTGCGCCTGGCCCTGGTGGGCGCCGATGACGCAGCGGCAATCGAGGCGGCCGCCACCCTGGGCGCTTCGGGAACATCGGCCGCGGCCGAGCCGCTCTGCGAAGTGTTGGCGGCGGGCGCCGCGCCGGAGCGGTTGCAGGCGGTGCTCGACGCGCTCGGGAAGCTGGGCGAGGCGCACCTCCTGCCCGCCGATCAGACGACCCTCGACGCGCTGGAGCTCTACAGCGGTCATCGCTCGCCCGATGTACGCCGGCGGGCCATCAAGGCGCTGGGCGCGGTCAACGACCCGCGCGCGACGCCGGCTCTGCTGGACCGGCTGGGCGACGCTGCCTCGGACGTCCGCGCCGCGGCCGCCCAGGCGCTGGCGGCCCGCCACGAGGCCGCGGCCGCGCACCGGATGTTCGCGCTCCTGGCGATGGGCGATGCCGGCGTCGCCGGTCCCCTGGCCACGCTGGCCACCCCCGACATGGTCCCGCGGATCGCCGAGCTGAACGGCACCATCGAGGACGGGGTCATCGCCGACGCGCTCGGCGACTACGTCAAGCGTCCTGACGTTCCGGACAAGCTGCGCATCGACGTGCTCCGGACGATCGGAGGGCTGTCAGGCGCGGTGGCCACCACGGCGCTGGTCGACTACATCGCCTCGGTCCCCGCCAAGGACGACCGTGCCTCCAAGAAGGAAGCGCAGAAGCTGCTCGACGAGCGGAGCGCCTCGCCATGAAGGCACGTCACGTTCGCCGCCACCGGCTGACGACGGCGCTGGGTGCCGCGCTGGCGCTCGGCCTCGGGGCCTGCGCGACCAGTCCCTTCCAGCGGGCCGGCAACGCGGACGACGTGGCCGGCGCGGTGGCGCGCTCGCATCCACCCGCCGCCACCGGGCGCAGCCTGGCGTTCCTGGTCCTGGCGGGCGCCGGCGGCGCGCGGCTGGCCGAATACGATCTCGCCGCCTCCCGGGTCATGTGGACCCAACCGGCCGACGTGACCACCCGGGTCGAGGTCGGTGGCAGCGTCCTCGTTCACGGCAGCAAGGGGACGACGCCCAACGGAGAGCTGGTCGGGCGTGATGTGGCGACGGGCGCCGCGCTCTGGCAGCACCCCTTCCCCTCGTCCGAGCACCTCTACGGCTACGCCCTCGACGGCGACGCGCTGTTCGTCGTCACCCGCTCGACCACCAACCCGAGCAAAGCCGCCGGGGTGCTGGCGGCGTATGACGGGCGCACCGGGATCCTGCGCTGGCAGACCACCTTGCCGTCGGCACGCGTCGCTGGGCCGGCGGTGCGCGGCGGGGTGGTGGCGGTGCCGCTGGAGTCGCAGTACGTGCTCCTCTACGACGGCGTCACGGGGCTGCCGCTCGGACAGGTGCTTTCGACCGAGGAGGCCGCCACCTTCGTCCGCGCTCTGCCGGAGGGGTTCTTCTACGGCTCGCGCGGCCTGTTTCTGCTCGGGCGCGACACCGCCCGCGGCTCGCGCCACGCCAGCGGATACCTGGCCGCGCAGCTCCCGGCTTTCGTGCGACCGACCTACGACTACGATCACTACCGCCCCGAGCAGAACGAGTACTCGGCGCTCGATCGCAACCGCGTTCTCTGGCGGGTCACCGTCGCCGCCGACCGCCCGCTGTTCCGCGACGGTCTGGCCTTCGTGCACGACTACCGGTTCTTCTTCGCCTTCGACGCCAAGACAGCCGCGCTCCGCTGGGCCTACGTCAGCCCCGAGGACGCGGTGGCCTCGACGGACACCGGTCGTTCGATTCTGTTCGTGTCGGTGACCGGCGAGATCACGGCCCTCGATCCCCTCACCGGCGCGCGAATCTACCGGGCCGGGCTTCCGGGCGAGGTGGTGCGGGGGGCGACCTTCGACGCTGAGGGGTTCGCGCCGCCGGTCACCGCCGCGGTGAGCACGCCGCCCGATCTGCTGGCGTCGCTGACGGCGATCATCGCCGATCCGGATCAACGATTTCCCGCGCTCAAGCTGTTCGCCATCGAAGAGCTCGGCCGCCAGCCGGGGCGGAACGTGACCGCCAAGCTGCTCGAGATCCTGGAGACCGAGAAGACGTCGCCGCTGGCCCTCCAGAAGGCGGGGGAGATGCTGGTCGGGCGTCGTGACGCCGGCGCGCTGGAGCTGTTCACCACCGCGCTGCGGGCGCATGCCGACTACAGCGCCAAGCGGGGGGCGCCGCCGGTGGAGATCCTCGCCCGCGCGATCGGTGCGCTCGGGCCGTTGGCGCGCGCGGTGGCGCCGGATCTCGACGCGCACCTGAGGCTGCCGGAGACCTCGCCGGCCGCGGCGACGGAGATCGCCAAGGCGCTGGCGCAGATCGGCGCCCGCGAATCGATCCCGGCGCTGCGCGACTTTCTGACCATGTACCGGGCCGACCCCGGCTTCGAGCGCGATCCCACCGCGCTGGTGGCGGCGGCCGAGGCGCTGCTCACGCTGGGCGGGTCGGCCGATCGCGAGCTCTTGCTGTTCCTGGCCGAGGAGCCGCACACGGCGGCGGGTCTTCGCGCGCACGTCACGCGCGCGCTCGGCGAGACGGCCACGGCGACGGCGGCCAAAGAGTGAAGGTGAGCGTGGTCGTCTGCCGCGGACCTGTCTGCGGCGACAAGCGCGGGTCAGCCGCCTTGACCGCTCACCTCACCGCCAGCCTGGTCGCGCGCAAGCTGCAGGATCACGTCACCGTCAGCGAGGAGATCTGCCTGGGCCACTGTCTGCGCGGGCCCAATGTCCTGGTGTCGGACGCCGAAGACCCCGATGGTCTCACCTCGCCACGCGCCATCCTTTACAACCGGATGACCATCGCCGACCTCGATCGGGTGGTCGAGCGCCATCTGGTCGGCGGGATCGCCGTCCGCGCGCTGACGAACCTGCTTCCCGTCCGCGACCGTTAGGCTTGCGCCGAGGGGCGACGGCGCCCAGAATCGCCGGTCCTTCGGATGGGCATCTACCTCGACCACAACGCCACCACGCCGCCGGCGCCGGAAGTCTTGGACGCCATGGCGGCCGCGCTGCGCGAGCTGCCGGGCAACCCCTCCAGCCCGCACGGGCCGGGGCGGGCGGCGCGCGCGGCGCTCGAGCGGGCGCGCGCGCAGGTCGCGGCGCTCATCGGCGCGACGGCGGAGGAGATCGTCTTCACGTCGGGGGGGACCGAAGGGAACGCGCTGGCGATTGGCGGCCTCCTGCGTGGCCGGCGGACGAGGCCGGGGAGCTCCGCGCGGCCGCACGTGGTGTCGTCGCCGATCGAGCACCCTTCGGTGCTGGGCGCGCTGGCCGCGGCCGACGTCGAGCTCACGCTGCTGCCGGTCGCGGGCGATGGCACGATCGATCCCACGGCGCTGCGCGCGGCGTTGCGCCCGGACACCGCGCTGGTGACGCTGGCGCTCGCCAATCACGAGCTGGGGAACATCTACGACCTGGCGACGCTGGCGGAGATCGCGCACCAGGGCGGGGCGCTGTTTCATGCCGACGCCGTTCAAGCGGCCGGGAAGATCCCGGTCGACGTCCGCGCGCTGGGTGTCGACGCCCTGACGCTCTCGGCGCACAAGATTCATGGGCCCAAGGGGTCCGGGGCCATCTTCTTGCGTCGGGATGTGCCGTTCGACCCGGCCGGACGGGGCGGCCATCAGGAGCGGGAGCGTCGGGCCGGCACGGAGAATGTCGCCGGCATCGTCGGCCTGGGCCTGGCGGCGCGCCTGGCGGCGGCGGAGCTGGCCTCTGAAGGCCCGCGGATCGCCTCGTTGCGGGAGCGTCTCGAAGCGCGGCTGCTGGCGATTCCCGAAGCGCGACGCCACGGCCATCCGACGCGCGCGCTTCCCGGGACGCTCAACATCGGCTTTGCCGGCGCGCCGGGACAGCTGGTCGCGGCGGCGCTCGATCTCGAAGGGGTGGCCGTCTCGACCGGCGCGGCCTGCACCTCGGGATCGCTCGGATCCCTCGCCCGTGCTGCTGGCGCTCGGGTTGTCACGGCAGGAGGCCGCCTGCGCGCTCCGCTTCGGTCTCGGCCGCGGGACGACGTCGGAGGAGATCGATCGCGCGGCCGCGCTGGTCAGCGAAACCGTCGCCCGCGTCCGCCGGCGCGGCCACGGAGACCGGGCCAGCGGCACCCTCGGCGGGCGCGAGCGGCTCGTCATCGCCATGTCGGGCGGCGTCGACTCCTCGACGGCCGCCGCGATGCTGGTCGACGCAGGGCACGACGTCGTCGGCGTCACCTTGCGGCTCTACGACGCCAGCGGCACCGTGGCCAGCATCGGCGGCCGCTGCTGCGGCCCGCGCGACATCGAAGACGCGCGGGCCACGGCGGCGCACCTGGGCATCCCCCACCACGTGATCGACGAGAGCGCCGCCTTCTCGGCGGCGGTGATCGACGACTTCGTGGCCGAGTATCGGGCCGGGCGGACCCCCAACCCCTGCGTGCGCTGCAACGAGCGGATCAAGTTCGGGCCGCTGCTCTCCTTCGTCGATGCGGTCGGGGCCACCGCGCTGGCGACCGGTCACTACGCCCGCCTCCTCTTGGACAGCCAGGACGGCGGCGTGGCCTTGCGCCGCGCGCGCGACGCCGACAAGGATCAGTCCTACTTCCTGTTCGGCGTCCGGCCCGAGATCCTGGCGCGCGTGCGCTTCCCGCTTGGCGACAAGACGAAGGACGAGGTGCGCGCGCTGGCGCACCGGTTCGGCCTCCCCAACGCCGACAAGGCCGACTCGCAGGAGATCTGTTTCATCCCCGACGGCGACCACGTCGCCTTTCTCGACGCCCGCGGCGGCGGCGGGCCGGCCGGCGCGATCGTCGACGACCAGACCGGAGCGGCGCTGGGCGCGCACGCCGGGACGCATGCCTTCACCGTCGGGCAGCGTCGCGGGTTGCCGGCGTCCAGCGAGCGAAGGTTCGTCCTGCGGATCGACGGGGCGACCGGGGAGGTGCGGGTCGGGCCGCGGGATCGGCTGGGACGCGATCGGCTGCGGGTCTCGGATGTCCGCTGGCTCGATCCGCGCGCTGGAGATGCTGCCCGGCGCTGCGCGGTGCAGATCCGGCACCGCGCCCTGGCGGCGCCGGCCTGGATCGAACCGTCCGGCGACGGTGCGACGCTCGTTCGGCTCGATCAGCCGGCGTTTGGCGTGGCGCCCGGACAGGCGGCCGTGTTCTACGACGGCGACGATCGGGTGCTGGGTGGCGGTTGGATCGACGCGGCCTAGCCGGCGCCCTGGCGATCGCCCAGCGCGCGCCCAAGCGACCGCGTCAGCGGGCGCCCGAGATCGCCGCGACGATCTCTTGCGGACTCGTGCTGCGCTCGCGCTCGCGAACGGCGTCGACGGCCGCTTGCAGCTCGCCCTTGTCGAGGAAGATGCCCTGACAGCGGCTGCAGTAGTCGACGTGGACCGAGCCCAGCATCACCTCGGAGAGGCTGCCGGGGCAGACCGGGCAGGGGGCGATCGACTCGGTCGGGATGGGCGGCGGTCCCGCCTTGCCGGCGAGCAGGCCTCGCAGCCGCGCCAGCTCGGCCTCGGGCAGCTTGGCTGCGCGGCTGATCTCGCCGCGATCCAACCAGAGCCCGCCGCACTTGGGGCAGAGGTCGACCTCCAGCCCCTGGAAGAGCGCCTTATCCAGGATCGAGTTGCATTTTACGCAGCAGATGTTGGTGGCGTCCGACATGGGCGAGATACTAGCAGTCCTATGAACCGCGAGGAACAAGGGAAGGCCCAGGGAAAGGAACCGGCGGATTCCCTCTCCGACCTGGAGACGCGTCTCGGGTACGTCTTTCGCGATCGGGCGCTCGCCGCGACGGCGCTCACGCACACCTCCTGGCGGAACGAGGCGCCGGCGCCCGGGCCCGCCGACAACGAGCGGCTCGAGTTTCTCGGCGACGCGGTGCTGGCGCTGGTGGTGAGCGATCTGCTGATGCGCCGCCTCCCGGACAGCGCGGAGGGCGATCTGACGCGGGCGCGGGCGGCGCTGGTGAGCGAAGGAGGGCTGGCGCGGGCGGCGGGCGCGCTCGAGCTGGGGCGCTTCCTCTTCGTGGGCCGCGGCGAGGAGCGGACCGGGGGGCGCGCGCGTCCGTCGATCTTGAGCGACGCGCTGGAGGCGCTGATGGGCGCCGTCTATCTCGACGGCGGGCTCGACGCCGTCGCCGCGGTGGTGGCGCGGCTGTTTCAGTCCGAGCTGACCGACGTCGAATCGCACGCGCGGCTCGACTACAAGTCGCGGCTGCAGGAGCGGTCTCAGGCGCTCTGGCAGGCGGCCCCCGTCTACCAGGTCGTCGCCGAGAGCGGCCCCGATCACGACAAGCGGTTCGAGGTGGCGCTCTCCTTCGCCGGACGCGAGTGGGCCCGCGCCGGTGGGCGCTCGAAGAAAGAGGCGGAGCAGAGCGCGGCGGCGGTGGCGCTGGAGACGATCGAGCGTGAGTCGCGCCCCGGCGCCGACCCCGAACCCCAGCCCGACGCCAAGAAAGGCCAGCCATGAGCCCGTCGTCGCTGGAGGCCCTGCGGGCCGAGGTCCCCCCCGACGTGCTGGCGATCTGCCGCCGGCTGCGCGAGGCCGGCCACCAGGCCCACCTGGTCGGGGGCGGCGTCCGCGACATGTTGATTGGCCGCCCGCCGGCCGACTTCGATCTGGCGACCGACGCCCGCCCAGAGGCGGTGGTGGCGCTGTTCGGCACGACCTTCGCCATCCCCACCGGCCTCAAGCACGGGACGGTCACCGTCCTCAGCGAGACGCGGCGGCCGGTCGAGGTCACGACGTTTCGGGGCGAAGGGGAGTACCTCGACGGGCGGCGCCCGGTCTCGGTCACTTATGTGGACACGCTGGAGGAGGATCTGAGCCGGCGCGACTTCACGATGAACGCGGTCGCCTTCGATCCGCTGGACGGGCGGCTCAGTGATCCGTTCGACGGGCAGGGCGATCTCGCCCGCAAGTTGATCCGCGCGGTCGGCGACCCGTTGATCCGCTTTCGCGAGGACGGCCTGCGCCCCCTGCGCGGCGTGCGGCAGGCGGCGCAGCTGGAGTTCGAGATCGATCCGCCGACGCGCGACGCCATCCCGCAGACCCTCGACGTGTTTCGCAAGGTCTCCGCCGAGCGGATCCGCGACGAGCTGTTCAAGATGTTGGCGGCCCGGCACCCGTCACGGGGGCTCGAGCTGATGCGCCAGACGGGCCTCCTCGGCGAGGTGATCCCGGAGCTGCTCGAGGGGGTCGGCTGTACCCAGAATCGCTTTCACAAGCACGACGTCTTCGGCCACACCTTGTCGGTGGTGGACGCCACCCAGGGCGACCCTGTGGGGCGGCTGGGCGCGCTCCTGCACGACGTCGGCAAGCCGCGCGCGCGCCAGCCGCGCGAGGGTGCGCCCGGTGAGTTCAGCTTTTTCAAACATGAATACATCGGCGCGGAGATGGCCGATGCCATCTGCCGGCGCCTCAAGCTGGCCAACGCCGATCGCGACCGGGTGGTGGCGATGGTGAAGAACCACATGTTCTTCTACATGCCCGACTGGTCGGACGGCACGATCCGGCGTTTCGTCCGGCGGGTGGGCGGTCAAGCAGGGCTGGCCGACCTGTTCGCGTTGCGCGAGGGCGACGTGAAGGGGCGTGGCTTCGGTGAGGATCCCGACCTGGAGCTGCGCGAGCTGCGCAGCCGCATCGCCGTCGTCGCCGACGCCGACGCGGCTTTGAAGGTCACCGACCTCGCCATCGACGGCAAGGACGTGATGCGAATCCTGGGCATCGCTCCCGGCCGTGAGATCGGCGTGACTCTCGAGCGGCTGCTGGAGCGGGTGCTCGATGATCCGTCGCTCAACGAGCGCGAGAAGCTGGAGGCGCTGTTGCCGGAGCTCCGCGAACCGACCGCCGACGAAAAAACGCGCTGACGCGCTAACGCCGGTCGAGGGCCGCGACCAGCGCCGCCGCCGAGGTCACGGTCTCGACCCCCCGCGAAGCGGGCTCCAGCCGGCCGAGCAGCTCGGTGCGGCGACGGACCACCGTCGCCTCCGGATCGGAGAGCGGGATGACCTCGATCGCCGGCGCGGCGCCGCCCCTGGCCGGCCGTGGCGCCGGGGTCGCCGGGCCCGCGGCGATCGTCAACACGGCCGGAAGCTTCACCCGCAGGCGGCGCTTGCGACCGCCGCCGCGCGTGAGGACATCGACCGTCCCCCCCGAAACGAGGGCGATCTCCTCGACGCCGGCGACGTAGTTGGCCCCCAGGTGGCGGGCAATCGCGGCGGGCGCCGCACCCAGCCCTTCGTCGTCGGAGCGCACGCCGGTCAGCACCAGATCGGCGCCGATCCGCCGGAGCGCGATGGCCAGCAGCTGTCCGATGGTGTGGAAGTCGGTGCCGGTCATGTCGTCCGCCGCCACCCGCACCGCGCGATCGACCCCGGCGGCCAGCGCCAGGCGGAGCGAGCCGGCCTCCATCGAGGTCCCTCCGAGCAGCGCCGTCGTCTGGTGGCCGCCTGCCCCGAGCCCCAGGCCGTGCGCCAGCGCCAGCGCGTCCGCGCGGCCCAGCGCGTCGGGTTCCGGCCCTGGCGGCGGAGCCCGAAAACAGACGACCACGTTCACGCGACACCTCTGCCGGCGAACGCCGCGAGCGCCTGGCCGATCTCGCTCCAGAGCTCGGCTCCGGCCGCCCCGGCGGGGACGCGCCAGAGGACGTCGACCGCGCGGGGCGGAGCTGCGTCGTCGCCGAACAGGATGGCGCCGAGACGGCCGCGGGGCGTCCCCATCGCCAACCACGCGACGTCGCCGATGGCGATCACGATCTCCGGCGAGCTGGCCGCGATCGCCGCCGCCGCCCGCTCTCGGTCGACCACCGCCACGCCCGCCGGCGCCGCGGCCGCGATCTGCGCCAGCGCCTCGGAGCCGAGCGCGGGATCGACCGCCACCAGCACGCGCGCCAGCGGAATCGCCGCGTCGTCGTCGCGCTCGGAGGTGAGCTCCGAGGTGGTGTTCCCTCTGGGGGGCGCGCAGGCAATCACGTCGACGTCGATCTTTTCGCTGCCGACCTGCTGCGTGGCCACGCCGGCGGCCAGGATGGCGATCACCGGCCGTTCGATCTCCACCGGATCGAGGCGTCGATAGGCGGCCCGGGCGCCACGCCAGCGGCGGAGGACGACGCGCCCCACGCCGTCGGCGAGCGGACCGGCTGCGTCCGTCGCCTCGACGTCGGCGGCGCCAGCAAAGGCGGCGCCGATGCGGGCGGCGAGGCTGGGCCCGAGCGCCATCCCGGCCCCTCCGGCCGGAAAGAGCACCAGCAGCGGCGCGACCCGCTCGACCGCGGCCTGCAGGGCGGGGCCGTGGGTGGCATCCAGCGCCGCCGCCGAAAGGCCCGCCCCCTCGCAGAGCAGGACCTTGTCAGCCCCCGCACGCCCGAGACGCACCACCACCGCCTGGTCGAGCTCGCCATCGCTCATCACGATGGCGTAGACGGTCGCGCCGGCCACGTGCGCGACGCGGCGGCTCTCGGAGAGCGCGAACAGCGATGGGCCCGTGGGCTCGCCGTCGCGGAGATCGATGGGAACGAGCAGGTTCGGCAGGAAGCGCCTCGCGGATGCGTCCCTTCGCGGAACGCGGAACGCGGGATTGGCGGAGTGGTTGGACGGCCACCATCATGCCTACGGGGGCGGGGGCTGTCCATTTGACATGCTGATCGACCGGCCGTGATAATGCAGCTCCGGCACTCCGGCATGCCACCAGGAACCGACGGCGACGACGAAGAGCTGGTCGAGATCGATGTCGAGATCGACGGGCCGCCACCGGTTCCCCAGGCCTCGGCGCCCGAGCTGATCGCGGACGGAGGGGACACCGAGCCGAACCGCGGCGGAACGCCCACCGAGGGTCCACCGCCCGCGCCTCCGGACATCCTGGAAATCTCCGACGTGGTCGAGCTGCAGCCGCCGATCGTCGAAGCAGCTGCGGACGATCTGGCCAGCGCGCTGGCGCTCTATGAAGCCGAGGCGGCCGCCGCGGAGGGGGGGCGAAAGGGCGCGCTGCTGCTGGAGGTCGCTCGGCTCCGGGAGATGCGCGACGGCGCCGGGGAAGGGGGTGCGCGCGCGGCCCTGGCGGCGGCGCGCGCAGCCTTCGCCAGCGATCCCGCCTCGGTGCCCGCCCTCTGGCTGCTGCGCCGCCTGCTCGCGCGCGCCGGCGGGTGGGAGGAGCTGGCGGCGATCTACGAGCAGGCGATCCAGGCCCCGTTGTCTGCCGCCGACCCGCGTCTGCGCGCCGAGCTGCTGATCGCCCGTGGGCGGTTGCTGGAAGATCGGCTCGACCGCGCCAACGACGCGATCGGCTGTTACCGGGAAGCGCTGGCAGCGGCGCCCGATCACCCGGGCGCGCTGCTGTCCCAGCTGCTGGCCGGCGCGCGGGGGCAGGATGCGGCGCTCCTCGCCGAGGCGCTGGGCGGGCTCGCACGCCGCGCGGAGAGCCCCCCCGTGCGGGCGGCGCTGGTCATCGAAGAGGCGCTCGCCTGGCGTCGCGCCGAGCCGCGCGACGGTGCGGAGCGCGCGCTCGCCGTGCTGGAGGAGGAGCTCGGCCGCAACGACCCCGGGTCGCCGGTCGGGGCGCTGCTGGCCGAGCTCGAGGCGCTGGCGCGCGCCGAGGTCCCTGCGGCGACGGCGGTGCAGGCGCTCGAGGATCTGGCCAGACGGCTGGAGAGCGTCGACGCAGGCCTGGCCGTCGCGCTCTTGCGCGAGCGGGCCCGTCTGTTGCGCCAGGAGTTGCTGGCGCCCGAGGCGGCGCTGGAGACGCTCGACGAGGCGGCGCGCCTCGACCCCGCGCATCCGGTGGTGGCTGCCGAGCGGTTCGAGCTGGCGTTGGCCCTCGATCGCCGCGACGCGGCCGGCGAGCTCGCGCGGGGATTCCTCCTGGCGGCCAGGCGCGACGACGAGGCGGTCGACTTCGCGCTCGCCTGCGCGGAGGCGATCTTCGATCCCGCCCACCCCGACGCCGCCGTGGAGATTCTCCAGACGCCCCGGGTGCGGGCCCGCCGCGCGGCCCGGGCCGATCTGCGGGCGCTCGAGCTGGCGCTGGCCGTCGTCCGACGGGACCCGCGGGCGCTGGCCGATGCCTTCACGCTCGGAGCGGACGCCGAGACGCATGCCGACGCCGGGTCGAAGGTCGCCGCGCTCATCGCCGCGGGAGCGGTTCGGGCGGGACCGCTCGGGCAGACCGACGTGGCCAGCGATCTCTACCAGCGGGCCATCGATTTTGCTGCCTCGCCCGAACAGGCGCGCCCGGCCTTGCAGGTGCTGGTCTCGCTGCGGGCCGCCGCCGGCCGCATCGAGGAGGCGACCGCGATTCTGGAGACGGCGCTGGCTGCCTCGGCGGCGTCGTCCGGAGGAGGTACCAGCGAAGCAGACGCCGCCTTCGAGATCTGGGCGCGCGAATCGCTGGTGGCCTTCTACGCCGACGAGCTCGGCGCGCCCGGCCGCGCGCTGCCGCACCAGCGCCGTCTGGTCGCTCTGCGGCCGCGAGAGGGCGCGGGTCGGGTGCGGCTCTGCGATCTCGATCTGGAGAGCGCCCCGGATGGCCTGCGGCCGAACGAGCGCGCCGACAACCTGCTCGCCCTGGCGGCCGAGGCGGGCGAGCCGGCGGTGGAGATCGCGCTCCGGGTCACCGCCGGGCGAGCGCTCGCCGATTCCCCGGAGCCGCAGCAGAGCGCCGAAGGGCTGGCGCTGCTCGGCCAGCTGGTGACGGTCGATCCGTCGGGGCTGGCTGCGGCGCCGGTGGAGCGGGCGGCGGCCTCGCCGGCGGCGCGCGCGGAGATCGTGGCGGCCGAGCTCGGCGCCGCGGTCGACAACGGCCCGGCGGAGCGGACGCGTGCGCTCCGTTTCCGACTGGCGCACCACCGCGCGGCGGCGGGCGCTTTCGCCGAGGCGATGGCCGCCTTGACGCCGCTTCGCTCCGAGGGAGATCCGCTGGCCCGCGCCTGGAGCTACGCGCTGGCGCGCCGCGCGGGCGACGCGTTCCTGGAGGTCGCCGTGCTCTCCGAGGAGACGCGGGTGCCCGACGGCACGCTCGGCGACGAGGCGGGCGTGCTGCTCGCGCACGGCGAGGCGCTGGCCGAAGCGGGTGACCCGCAAGGGGCCGCCGATTCGTTGCGCCGCGCGGTCGCTCGCGCCCCGGACGGGGAGACAGCAGCCGACGCCGCCCTCTTGCTCTATCGTCTGGCGACCGTCGCCGCCACCAGCCCGGGCGGAGCGGGCGCGGCGTTGCCCGAGGCGCTGGAGGCACTGGCGGGTGCGGTGGGAGACGATCCCGCGCTCGCCGCGGCGGCGGCGCGCGAGGCGGCGCTCAGCGCGGCGGCGAGCGGCTCGGCTGCTGTCGTCCAGGGAGCGGCAACGAAAACGAAGCTCGGCGATTCGCCCGCCGCTCACGCCGAGCTGACGCTCTTGCGATTCATGACCGGTGTGCGCGCCGGGGACCCGAAGACGGTGGCCGAATCACTGGCCGAGATCGCGCGGGGGCTGGCCGACGCCGACGGAACCGTGCCCGGCGAAGCCGTGCCGCTGCTGGCCCGCGCGGCGGCGCGCGCCCGGCTGGCCGGCGCCGAGACCGCGGAGGCGGTCGCCGTGGCCGTCTGGGAGACGGCGCATCCGCCCGCGCTGGCGCCGGCCCTCGCCGATCTGCCGGTCGCGGGCGCCGCGCCCTGGCCCCCGGCGCGGCCCGATCCCCGGCGCTTGCGCGCCCGCCGGGCCGGGGGGGCGCTGGGCGTCGCGCTCCACCTGGAGGCGGCGCTCGACGCTGAACGACAGGGTGAGCTCGGTGCGGCGCTGGCGGCCTATGGCAGTGTGATCGCGCTCGACCCGGAGCGGCTGGAGGCCTGGACCGGGGTGCGACGGGTGGCGCGCGCGGGTGGCGATCTCCTCGGTGAGGCGCGCGCGCTGGCCCGCCTGGGCATGCTGGTTCGCGATCCCAGGCGGGCCGCCGCGCTGCTCGCGGAGGCGGCCAGCGCCTACGAGAGCGCCGGGCGCGACGACGACGCCATCGCGGTTCTCGGGCGCGCGGTCGAGCTCTGCCCGGACGACGCGGGCGCCTATGCACGGGTCCACGCGCTCCTCCGCAGGGACCTGGGGGCGCCTGGGCGGGCTGCCACCTTCGACGGTCTCCTGTCGTACCGGCTGGCGGCCGGGCCGCTGACGGCGGCCGAACGGATTGCGCTGCTGTCCGAGCGCGCGGAGCATCGGATGACGCTGCTCGAGGATCGCCCGGCGGCCTTTCAAGATTTCAAGCGAATCTTGAAGATCAGCCCCAATCACCTCGACTCGCTGTATGAATTGGCGCAAGGGGCGCTCGGCGAGCAGGACCCCCGCGCGGCGGCCCGCTGGCTCGAGCGCTACCTGACGGCGGCCGGTGGCCATGACCCGGACCGGGTGGCGGCGGCGAAGCTGGACCTGGCCGCCTGTTATGAGGCGCGTGGCGAGACCGTGCGGGCCATCGAGACGTTGCGCCTGGCGGCCCTGGCCCGGCCGGCCGATCCGACGCCGCTCGAGCGCCTGGCGGAGCTCCACCTCCGCCGCCGGGACGCGCGTGGGGCGGTGGAGGCGCTCCGGGCGGCCGCCCCGCGACTCGGCGATTCGCCGGCGCAGGCAGCCCTGGCGCTGCAGATCGGAGCCATCGAACGAGACGTCGCGCGCGATCCGGCCGGCGCGGCGGCCGCCTTCCGACAGGCGGCGGAGCTCGATCCCCTGGGCCCGGGCGCGGCCACGCTGGTCTCCCTCCACGACGCCGCCTCCGACGCGCGGGGGGCGCTGGAGGTCGTCGAGCGGGAGATTGCCGATCTCAGGCGAGCGCTGGCCGCCAATCCCCTCGACGTGCGCCGGCTGGAGCGGCTCGGGCAGTGGCTGGCGGACGCGCGCCGCCGCGGCAGCAGCGGCGCCGACCCCGATGCCGAGGCCGTGGTGGCGAACGTGCGTGGGCTGGCCGGCGGACGCGCGTCGCCCTTGCCGGCGCCCGCCGCCGTCACGCCCAAGACGGGGCGCGCCTTCCTCACCGAGATCGCCGATCGCGCGGCCGGCGGCTTCGTGGCGGAGGTCTGGCCGCACCTGCGCGAGGCGGCGGCGGCGCTGTTTCCGCCGCCGCCGCGCCCCCGCCCGGCACCGCTCGGTCCCGAGCACGCCCCGCGCGTCGCCTGGATCAACGCGGCCGCGTCGGCCGTCGGCATCGCGCGCCTCGCGATCCTCGTCGCCCGCGAGCCGGGAGCGCCTCCGGCCGCGCCGAGCGATGGCGGTGAACCATCGCTGATTCTGGCCTCTGATGCGCTGTCGTCGCCGGCGCTGCGGTTTCACGTCGGGCGGGCGCTCGGGCTCATCGCCCAGCAGACGGTCGTCCTCGGGCGGGTGAGCGCCGCCGAGCTGGCGCCGCTCTTCGCCTGCGCGGCCTTGCTGGCGGGCGCAGAGGTTCCTGCGGAGCTGTCGACCCCGGTGGAGGATCTCCTGCGCGACGTCACACGCGCCGTGGGGCGCAAGGATCGGAAGTCGCTGGCGCTGCAAGCCTCGCGCTTCGGGTTCGAGCCGTTCGATCTCGAGGCCTGGCGAACCGCGACGCTGCGGGCGGCCGATCGCTTCGGGCTGTTCGTCTGCGGAGACCCAGCCGCGGCCGCTGCGGCCATCGCCGGGGGGGCGCAGGCCGTGCCCGGCAATCCGGCGGCGGTGGATCTGCTGGGCTTCGCCCTCGGCGATCGCTACCCGGCGCTCCGGCGGGCCGTCGAGGGGGGCGGCCGCTGATGGCCGGCGAAAAGAAACCGCCCGCGTCGGGCCGTGAAGCTGCCGACGACGGTTCGGTCGAGGTCGAGGCGCTGTTCGACGATCTGTTCGACGAGGCGCCGCCCACCGATCCGACGGCGCCGACCGTGCCGGAGCGCGACGAGGAGGTCACGCTGGAGGTCCCTGCGGTGGCCGCCAGGGCCGGGATCAACCCCAGAGCTCCAGCCGAATGGGAGGTCGCGGCTGAATCCGAAGTCGAGCCCGAGGTCGAGCCAGAAGCGCCGGCCTTCTTCGCGCCGATCCTTCCCGAGATGGAGGCGGAGATCTGGCAGGCGGGGATTCAAGCTCTGGTGACCGTGCCGGAGCGTTCCGCCCCGCCGACGACCTCCCACGATGACTGGATCGAGGAGGCGCGCCTGTTTCAAGCAGAGAGCAACTCCGCCGAGACACCGGTGCTGGCAGCGGGGCTCCTCACCGCGGCCGCGCGTGCGGCGGAGGTCGCCGGGGAGACGGCGGAGGCCGCCAGCGGCTACGACGAGGCGCTGGCCCGCGCGCCGACGGCGCCCGATGCGCTGCGGGCGCGCGCCCGTCTGGCAGAGAGCCTGGGCGACATCGACGAGGCCCATGCGCTGTGGGCGCGGCTGGCCATCTCGGCGGGGACCGCCGAGGAGCGGGCGTTTTATGGGGCGCTGTCGGCGGAGTGGACGCTGGCACGCCGGGGTGCGCTGCCAGCGGTGGCCGGCGAGGCGATCCCCGCCGGAGCCGCGCGGGCGCTGGCGGTCGTCGAGGAGGCGTTGCGGGGCGGCACGTCGGTCGCTCCTGCGGCAGCGTTCGCGGCGGCCGGACGCGTTCTCGGCGGGAGATTCGGCGCGGCGTTTCTCGACCAGGCCGCGCGCTTCTCGCTGGCGGCGGGCGACGCCGCTTCGGCCGCGGCTCACCGAACGGCGGCGCGCAAGATCGATCCCCAGGGCGAGACCATCCTCGGCCGCCTGCGCGAGGCCGCCTGGACGGATCGCCGGCGCGGAGGAGGCGGCAAGACAGGCAAGACAGGCGAGACCGCCGACCTCGACCAGATCCTCGCGGCTTTGCCGGCGGGATCTGCGCTCGCGCAGGCGGTCGGCCGGTGGGCGGCCGCGGCGGCGCGGCGGCGCGGAGATCCGGAGCGGGCGCTGGCCCTGCTGACCGGCCTCGGTGCGACCACGGCGGCGGCCGCGCGCGATCGGCTCGATCTCGAGTTTCTCGTCGACGGCGCGCTCGACGAGCAGAGCCTGGCACGCCTGCGTGGGTCCGCCACGGCGCCCGCGGCCGCGGCCAACTTGATCTGGATCGAAGCCGCCGACCTCGTTCGTCGCGGGGAGCACGAGGCGGCGGCCCGGCTGCTCGGGCGGGGGATCGAGGAGCACGCCGATGCGGTCCCGCTCGCGCTCCTGGCCGAGGAGATCGCGGCGGCCACCGACGATCCGGCCCTGGAGGCCGCGACGCTGGACCTCTGGCTGCGCGGCGATCCAGCCCGCCGCGCCCAGGCCGCGCTGGCGCTGGCGGCCAACCTGGAGGCGGCTGGCAGCGGCCTCAACGCGCGCGCGGCGCTCCAGACCGCCGTCGAATCGGCGCCCGAATCGGCTTCGTTCTGGGTCGCGGCCGCCTCCGACGCGCGCGCCGGTCGGCGCAGTGATGCCGCGGCGGCGCTGGGATTCGGCGCCGAGGTCTGGGAGGCGAGCAGCCTCGTCCCCGGGCTGCGGGCGGCCGCGGCGGTGAAGCTCGCCCCCGGCGATCCGGACCGCGCGCTGGCCGCGCTGGGCGCCGCCGCCGAAGGGGCGCTCTCCGAGGCTGCGCGCGCGCTCGGCCCTTCGGCCGTCGCGCGGCTGGCCGAGCGGGCAGGGGATCGGGCGGCGTTCGAGACGGCGCTCGACGCCGCCGAGGCGGTGACCCGCGAGCCGGCGCAGGCGGCCTGGCTGGCGCTCCGGCGCGCCTGGTCGATTCCCTCGCCCGCGAGCGAGGCAGAGAACGAGGCAGCGGGGGCTGCGCGCCGGCGAGCGCTCGAGCGGGCCCTGGAGATCGTTCCCCGTCATCCGCTGGCGCTGGGGCTCTTCCTCGCCGAGCCGGGGGTCGACCTGGCGGCGGCGGCCGCCGCCCTGGCCCGGGTCGGCTCGGCCTCGTCCGAGATCTCCGCGTTCAGCCGGACGATGGCGCTGGCCGCGGCGAGCACGCTCGCGCTCGGCGGGGATCGGGAGGGGGCGCTGCGGCGCGCGGCGGAGATCCTGGCGTCGGCGCCAGCAGATCCCGAGGCGCGGACGGCGGTGGCGCGGACGGCCGCGGCGCTCGGCGGCGAGAGCGGCCTGCGCGCGCTGGCCGGACTGACCGTCGCGGCGGCCGGGCGCGACGAGGCGCTCTCGCTGGCCGTCGCGGAGGCGCGCATCGCGATCGGCGCGCGGGAGGCGGCCGGCGAGGCGCTGCGAATCCTGGACGACGGCCGATTCGGGCCCGACGCGCGGCGCGCAGGAGCACGGCTCCGTGCCTCCGACGCGGTGCCGTTTCCGTCGGGGCTCTTCGCCGCGCCGCCCGAGCAGGCGGCCGCGGAGTCGCGAGCCGCGGTGGCCGCCGTGGTGGAGGCTGCGTCGGCCGGCCGTTGGGACGAGCTGGTCGCCGCGCTCGCGGGCGCCCCGCCGCACGAGGCGGTGGCCAGCGCCGGAACGTTGGCCCTCGCATCGCTGGTGGCGGAGGGACATGGCGACGAGGCCGCGGCTGACCGACTGGCCGAGGCGGCGGTGGGCGCGGACGACGCGCCGTCGCCGCTCTCCACGCTGACGCTGGCGCGTGTGGTCGACTCGGCGGCCGACACGGCGGTCCGCGCGCGGGCGTTGACGGCGGCGACGGCCCGCCTGGGCGCCGCGGAGTCGGATCGTCGCTCCGCCGCGGCCGCGCTGGCGGCGCGGGCGCGCCTGGAAGAGGGCGCGGGCGAGCCCGCCGCCGCGGCGGAGAGCTGGCGCGCGTCGCTGGCCGCCGAGCCGACGTTTCTCCCCGCGGCCCGCGCGTTGCGGATCGTGGCGGCGCGGACGGGTGACAGCGCGGCGACCAGCGGCGCCTCCGAGACCGAAGCGGCCTGCCTGCTGGTTCCGGCGCATCGGGTGCGCGCCTTGCTGCTGTCGGCGGCGCTGGCCGTCGAGGCCCATCCGCCCGAGCGCGAGCGATCGCTCGGACTCCTGCGCGCCGCGCTCGCCGTCGATCCGGCGCACGACGTGGCCTTCGAACGGTTGCGCGCGCTCCTCACAGAGCTGGACGATGCGCCGGCGCTGGCCGCGGCGTTCGCGGCCCGGATCGAGGTGGCGGTCAATCCGTTCGAGGTCACCTCGCTCCGGCTGACCCGCGCCGATGTCCTGTCGGCCACGCTCGGCGATTGGGGCGCCGCCCGGGAGGAGCTGGAGGCGGTCCTGCGCCGGCAACCGGAGCACGCCCGGGCGCTCGAGCGGCTGTCGGAGCTGCTCTGGAGCCGTGAGGCCTGGAGCGAGGCGGGTGAGATCTATCTGCGCCGCGCGGTGGTCGAGCGCGATCCGGCGACGCTGCGCGGGATCTTCCTGCGTCTCGGCGAGATCTATTCGAGCCGCGTCCCCGATCCCAAGCGCGCGGCGGCGGCCTACGAGCGGGTCCTCGGCGTCGACGCCGACAACCTGGAGGCGCTGCGGGCGCTGTCGGATCTGACGGTCGCCGAGGGGGACACCAAGCGCTCGCTCCCCGTCACCGAGCGGCTGGTGGCGCGTGAGCCGGACGTCGCCCGCCGTCACAAGACGCGCATTCGGCTGGGCGAGATCCTGATGCAGACGGGCGATCTCCGGCGCTCCGGCGCCGAGCTGCGCCGGGTGGTCGACGAGTCGCCGCGCGATCTCGCGGCGGTCGGTGCGCTGGCGCAGCTTCTCGACCGGGCGCGCGATCCGACGGGGCGCCGCACGGTGCTCGATCGCGCCGTTCGGTTGCACCGGCAGGATCTGGCCAGCGCCGGGGTGCGGGTGGAGACGCTGCGCGCGCTGGCGACGTTGCTGACCATGCGCGAGCGCCCCCAGGCCGCGCTGGCCGCGGCTCAGCTGGTCGCCGCCGTCGGGGGTGGGACAAGGGAGGGCGTTCGCCAGGCGTCGCGGCCCGGACGGAGCCTCTTGGGGCTGCGCCGACCCGAGGTCGATGATCGGGTCTTTTCGTCGGAGGCGCTTCCGCCGGGAATCCGACAGCTCTTGCGCCAGCTCGGGCCGCTGCTTCGACCAAGCGGTCAGGAGCTGGCGCAGCGCCTCGGCCGGGAGGGGGTGGGGAAGTCCGACCGCCGGACCCGCAACACGCCGCCCCGGCCGCTGTTCGACGCCGTCGCGGCAGAGCTGGGCGCCGGCGACTTCGACCTCTACGTGAAGACGCGCGGCGGGTCGTCCGAACCGATTCCGCTTCGTGCCGAGCCGGGGAGCCCGTCGGCGCTCATCATCGGCGAGGAGATCGAGGAGCTGGGCCCGGCCGCGCTGCGCTTCGCCGCGGCCCGCCTGCTGCGCCTGACCGCGACGAACCTGGACGCCATCCTGGCCGGCTCGCCCGTCGAGGCGGGTGCGCTGCTGGTCGGGATCATCCGACAGTTCGTTCCGGACTACGAGCACACCGAGGTCCCGGAGAGCCTGATCGCCCCCGAGATGTCCCGCGCCGAGCGGGCGATCCCGCGCAAGCTCAAGCCGCAGGTCATGCCGTTCGCGGTCGAGAGCGCGGGCGCGTTCGACCTGGGCGCCCTCCACGCCGCCACGCGCGACGCGGCCAACGCGGTCGGCCTGCTGGCGGCGGGCGATTTGCCGGCCGCGCTGTCGGTGATCCTGGCGGTCTCCGGGACCGCCCCGGTGAAACTGGGCCTCGGTGGGGTCGGGCTCACGCTCGAGGCGATCGGGGCCCACGCCGAGGCGATGGCGTTGCTGCAGTTCGCCGTCTCGGATGAGTTCGATGACCTGGCGGGCGCGCTGGAGTCGTAGCGCGCCCGCGTGATAAATTGGGCCCTCGATGCCCGTGGGAGACGCCAGTCCGCCGGCCGCTGACGATCCGCTGATCGGCACGGTGGTCTCGGAGCGGTACCGCATCATCCGCAAGGTGGGCGAGGGGGGGATGGGCGCCGTCTACCAGGCGGAGCACGCGCTCATCGAGAAGCGCGTCGCGCTCAAGATCCTCTTTCAGGATCTCACCCGCCGTCCCGACCTGGTGGCGCGTTTTCTTCAGGAGGCGAAGAGCGCCTCGCGCATCGGCCAGGAGAACGTCATCGACATCTCCGACTTCGGCCAGTCGAAGGACGGCCTGGTCTACATCGCGATGGAGTTCCTCGACGGCCAGGACCTGGGCAAGACGCTCCGGGCCGAGAAGCAGCTGGCCTGGCCCCGGACGCGGCCGATCCTGATGCAGATCGCCAAGGCGCTGCGCGCGGCGCACAGCCACGGGATCATCCACCGCGACATGAAGCCCGAGAACGTCTATCTCGTGCAGCGGGAGGGGCGGGCCGACTTCGTCAAGGTGCTCGACTTCGGCATCGCCAAGGTGGTCAGCGCCGACGACAACGACGGGCCGCGCCTGACCCAGACCGGGATGATCTTCGGCACGCCCGAGTACATGTCGCCCGAGCAGGCGCAGGGGCATCCGCCCGACCACCGCGTCGACGTCTACGCCGTCGGCTGCATCATGTACCACATGCTGACCGGCGCCGTTCCGTTCACCGCCGACAGCTTCATGGGGATCCTGACCAAGCACCTGCTCGAGCCGGTGGTGCCGCCGCGCAAGCGCCGCCCCGAGCTGGACATCCCGGCCGACGTCGAGGCGGTCTGCCTGCGCGCGATGGAGAAGGATCGCGACAAGCGCTGGCCCGACATGGACGCCTTCTATCAGGCGCTCGGTGCGGCGGGAGGCGTGCCGTTCGAGCCGTCGAACGTCTTCCTGCCGCCGCAGGCGTCGTTGAAGTACCCGCGGCTCACCGAAGCGAACGCCGGGGCGCGCCAGTCGAAGACGGCGATCTCCGTGTCCCCGCCGGTCGGAACGTTCGAGGACGAGCGGCCCCGGCGCGCCGAGGGGTCCGGCGGCGGCTTGAGCGCCGGGGCCAAGCTCGGGCTCGGCCTGGCGGGGGTGGCCGCCGTGGTCCTCGCGCTGGTGCTGGCGCTGCGAGGCGGGCACCAGCGGTCGACCGACACCGTCGCTGCCAACCCACCCGCGGCAGCGCCTGCGAATCCGGCTGCCGCGGCCGCGCCGGCCGTCGCCCCGGCCGCAGGCCCGGCGGCGCCAACCCCCGCGCCGCTTCCCCCGCGGCCGGCCGCGGCGCCCGTGGCGCACGCGGAGCCGGCGATGGCACCCACCGAGACCGCGGAGAAGACCGCGCGGCCGCACCACCGTCACGAGGGGACCGAGACCAAGGCCGATCCGCTTCACCGGAAGATCGACGTGCCGGGTGAGCCGACGCCCGCCGAATTGAAGAACCCGTTCAGCACGCCCTAGCGCGTGGAAACAGTCCATCGGTGCGTGGCTATCCGGTCGAGGTGAGCAGCGAGGCTGCGGCTGCACACGCCGCGGCGCTGGTGCTCGATCTTCACAACGACGTCCTCACCAAGCTCACGCACTCGAAGTACGACTTCGCGCGCGAGCACGGTCCGGCGGCGTTCTACAACCCGCTGCGCCTGGATCTCGGATCTGCCGCGCATCAAGCGCGGAGGCCTCGACGCGCTCGGCTGCCTGATGTTCTCGGGCTTCCGGATCGATCCAGGACGGCGGCGGTTCTGGCGCCAGCTCGAGCGGGCCCGCGCGCTGGCGGCCGAGAACGCCGACACGCTGACGCTGGCGCGCAACGCGGGGGAGATTCGCGCCGCGCGCGCGGCAGGCCGGGTGGCGCTGTTCCTGGGCGTCGAGGGGAGCTACGCGATCGACGACGACGTCGAGGCGGGGGTGGCCCGCCTGGCAGAAGCGGGCGTGATGTTCCTGGGGCCGCTGTGGGAGCGTGACAGCGGCGCCGGGAGCTCCTGCCGCACGGCCCCCGCGCGCGATCGGGGCCTCACCGACCAGGGGCGCGTCCTCTGCCGCGCCTGCGACGCCGCCGGGATCCGCCTCGACGTCGCGCACGCCAGCCGCAAGACCTTCTGGGAAATCGTCGAACGGGCGGAGCGGCCGCCGTTCTCGTCGCATTCGGGCGCGGCCGGCGTCTATCCGCATCCGCGCAACCTGGACGACGATCAGATCCGCGCGCTGGCGGCGCGCGGCGGGGTGGTGGGCGTCATCTTCGTCGCGCCGTATCTCGGCGGGACGTTCTGTACGCTGGAGAGCGTGGCCGACCACATCGAACATGTGGCGCGCATCGGCGGCGACGACTGCGTCGCGCTCGGCTCGGACTTCGACGGCTTCCTGCCCCTGCCGCGCGGCCTGCGCGACGCCGGGGATCTCCCGCGGCTGACCGAGATCCTGTGGCGCCGGGGCTGGCGAGGCGCGCGCCTCGGCAAGCTGTTGGGCGAAAACGCGCTGCGGTTTTTCGCCGCCTCCTGACGCGCCGCGGGGCGATTTGCGCAGCGTTCGCCTTGTCCGCTGACGGGACGCGACCTACCTGCTCACATACTCCGCACGTGCAGGGCGTCGGCGGGGAACCAGTTGCATTGATTGGTTAATTTCCGGAATCCGGGCTGTTGTTTGCCGGCCGGCCCGGCAGTGGTTGCGCGCCCGGCAGAGGTTGGGTGTTGGTAAGAGGTCGGGTGTTGGTAGATAGATAGGTAGTCAGAGGTGAGAGCATTCTCAACAACAAGGTGCATCAAGCGAACGGTTGAGTCCGGTCCGGTTCAATCCGTCCGCGGTCGTGGCTTCGAATTCCGCTTCGAAGCGATGGCTGCGCGCCCGCTTTGTGTCCTCGTCGTGCTCGCAGCGCTGCTCGGGGGAGGTGGATGCAACCAGCTCCTGCTCGCATCGTCGGCCGCGCCCCAGCCCTTCGATGGCGGCGAGGCCGGGATCACCACCGCGCTCACCCGTGATTCGCACGCGGTCTACTTCCCGATCGGCGACGGCACCAACCACGCGGCGCAGGTCTGCACCGACTGCCACCAGAGCGCCAACACCTTCGCCGACTTCACCTGCATCTCCTGCCACGATCATTCCGAGGAACTCGCCGACACCCGACACGTTTACATCACCGGGTTCGTCTACCAATCCTCGGCCTGCTTCTCTTGCCACCCGACGGGCAACGAGGCAGCCATCACCCCCGACGAGCACAGCCTCAAGTACTTCCCGATCACCGATGCCGCACACGGTTCACTGGCCTGCACCGACTGCCACCAGGACCCCACCACCTCGAAGCCCTTCAGCTGCGTCACCTGCCATGACCACAGCTCCGGCGTGGAGGCGACGAACCACGCGAGCGTCGCTGGCTACAGCTACGATTCGACCTCCTGCTACAACTGCCATGGGGCGCCGAGCGACTAGGGCCGTTCCTTGACACCGCAGTCTGCCGTCGAGGCCCTCACGACGCGCCTTTTAGCCCTGGGACCCGGGGCGTGGTCCCTTCTGTTCGTCGGCGTGGCGGCGCTCGTGGCGCTCGTCTTCCTCGTCGTGCGGAGCCGCGAGCACCGGCGGGCGCGCGCGACGCTGGACGAGGCCCTGCGGATGGAGCTGCACCTCCCCCAGTCATTGCACCCGGTCATCGATCCCGACGTCTGCATCGGCAGCGGCTCCTGCATCCAGGCCTGCCCCGAGGGGAGATCCTGGGGCTCATCAACGGCGTGGCCACGCTGGTCAACCCCTCGAGCTGCATCGGCCACGGCCGTTGCGCGGCCGAGTGCCCGGTCAGCGCCATCAAGCTGGTGTTCGGTTCGGCCGAGCGCGGCGTCGACCTCCCGGAGATCGACGGCTCGTTCGAGAGCAGCCGCCGCGGGATCTACATCGTGGGCGAGCTGGGAGGGATGGGCCTCATCAAGAACGCCCTCACGCAGGGGCTGCAGGTCGCGGCGCGGGTGCGGGCCGCGCTTGGACCGGCGGCGCGCCGTGGCGACGGCGAGCTCGTCGACCTCGCCATCGTCGGCGCCGGCCCGGCCGGAATCGCGGCGGCCGTCGGCGCGCGGGCCGCCGGTCTCTCCTACGCGCTGCTCGAGCAGGACACGGTCGGGGGGGCGATCGCGCACTACCCCCGGCAGAAGCTGGTCATGACCGAGCCGGTCACCCTGCCATTTCACGGCAAGTTCGGACGTCCGTTCATGGCCAAGGAGGACCTGCTCGCCGCGCTGGAGCGGGTCATCGCCGACGCCGGGCTGGAGGTCCACGAACGGGCGAGGGTCGTGTCGGTCGACGGGCAGGCGGGCGACTTCCTGGTCACCTCGTCGCGCGGCGTCCTGCGGGCGCGGCGGGTCGTCCTGGCGATCGGCCGGCGCGGTACGCCCCGCACGCTGGGGGTGCCGGGGGACGACCTGGCGAAGGTGACCTACCGACTGATCGATCCGACCCAGTATCAAGGCAAACGGGTGCTGCTGGTGGGCGGCGGCGATTCGGCGCTGGAGGCGGCGGCGATGCTGGCCGACCAGACTTCGGCGGAGATCACCATCGTCCATCGTGCGCCCCAGTTCGCCCGTGGGCGCGCGCTCAACCGACAGAAGATGGAGGCGCTGCGGGCCTCGGGCCGGGTGCGCGCGTTCATGTCGTCCGAGGTCGCGGCGGTGGAGCCGGCCGCGGTTCGCCTGACGAAGGGCGGCGCGACGACGACCGTACCCAACGACTTCGTGATCGCCTGTCTGGGCGGGGAACCTCCCGGGCAGTTCCTGAAGACCGTCGGCGTCGACATCCGGCGCCACCGGGGCGACCGGGCGATGGCCAATCCCACCTTCGCCGCCCAGGTGGGCTCTGCGGGCGACGAGCGGCTCGCCGCGACGACGCTCGCGTTCGTGGGAATCGCGATCTTGGTCTTTCTCGGCGTGGCGGGCGGCCGCTACTACCTGCTGCCGGACGCCCTGCGCTACCGGGCACCCCAGCACGAGCTCATGAAGCCGTCAGGATCCTGGGGCCACGGGATCGGAATTCTCGCCACCGGCGTGATGCTGCTGAACTTCGTCTATCCGATTCGCAAGCGGGCGCGCTGGTTGAAGCGAAGAGGCTCGATCGCCCCCTGGCTGCGCTTTCACGTGTTCGTGGGGATCCTGACGCCGCCGGTGATCCTGTTTCACTCGGCGTTTCGCTGGGGCAACCCGCTGGCGACCGCCACCTACGTCTCGCTGGTGGTGGTGGTCGTGACCGGCCTTTGCGGGCGGTTCATCTACGGCCTCTTCCGCGTCGACGCCGAGGACGGCAAGCGGGTGGCGGCGCTGCGGGGACGACTGCAACCCGTGCTGGCGGCGCTCGGCTCCCTCCAGGGGGCGCAGATGGACCTCCCGCGCTCCGCCGCGCTGGCCCGGCTGACCGCGCTGGTGGAGGCGCCGGGGGCCCTGCCTGCGTCGGTGGGCGAGCTGCTCTGGCGGATGCCCGCCGAGGCCTGGGCGTTGCGGCGCACGATCCGTCAGCTCGAACCCCTGTTCGTCGACCGCCGGGCCTTCCCGGCGTTTCGGGCGCAGCTGCTCGATCTGCGGCGCCGCGACGTGAAGCTGCACTTCCACCGCGGGTTCAAGCGGCTCATGCACGGCTGGCGAATCTTCCATGTCGCGCTGTCGGTGGTCCTGGTCGGCCTCATCGGCGCGCACATCTGGATCAGCCTGCGCATCGGCTTCAAGTGGCTCTGGTCGTGAGCGGGCCTGTGGCAAAGGCGTGAGGAGACCGGCGCTGGTCGGCGGACGCGCGCTCGGGGTGGCTCTCCTGCTGTTGTTGCTGGGCGGCGGACGCGACGCTGCGGCCCAATTTTTTTCCCCGGGTCCCCTGGCCAAGGCGCATGCCGCGCTCGACACCAAGGGTCTCAGTCAGTGTGGCGCCTGCCACGACAAGGGGGAGCCCCGCTTCGCCAACCGCTGCCTCGCCTGCCACAGCGAGCTCGGGCCGGAGCTCAAACAGCGCGACGGCCTGCACGGGCGCATGGTCCCGGCGGTCTTGAACCAGTGCCAGACCTGCCATCCCGATCATCGCGGCCTCGACTTCTCGCTGATCAGCTTCGGCGGGAGCGTCAAAGGATTCGATCACAAGCGGACGGGCTGGCCCTTGCGCGGGCATCACGCCCAGACCTCCTGCGAGAGCTGCCACGCCAGTCACCAGCTGGTCGACCAGACGGTGGTCCGGATGCTGGCGGCGCAGCAGGGGCGCACCACCTTCCTCGGCCTCGCCAAGCGTTGCGACAGCTGCCACTTCGACGAGCACCGGGGGCAGCTCGGCAAGGACTGTCAAAAGTGCCACGGCGACACGGCGCTGTTCTGGAGGACCACGCTCGGCGCGTTCGATCACCAGGAGACCGCCTTCCCCCTGCGGGGGAAGCACAGGGCGGTGCCCTGCGCCGGGTGCCACGCCACCGTCGAGGATCGGGCTTCGTTCAAGCAGTTCTTCCCGCCGCCGCGCAGCCCGACCTTCATGCAGATGAAGCCGGTCGCTCACGGCACCTGCGAAAGCTGCCACAAGGATCCCCACCAGGGGTCCTTCGGCTCGAGCTGCGCCGGCTGCCACACGGAGGAGGGTTGGAACGTGATCCTCCCGGGGCGCGAGCTGTCGGCGAGCTTCCACGACCGCACGCGCTTCCCGCTCCGGGGCGCGCACGCCAGCGTGGCCTGCAAGAGCTGCCACGGGCCGTTCGGTCACCAGGCGGCCGTCTTTCGCGGGCTGCCGTTCGCCCGGTGCAGCGACTGCCATCAGGACGCCCACCTCGGCCAGCTCGCGGCGCTGCCGGGGCGGCCGGCGGCGGACTGCGCCGCCTGCCACGACGAGAGCGCGTTCAAGCCGCCGCGCTACGAGCTCGAGGCCCACGCCAGGACGCGCTTTCCGCTCGAAGGGGGGCACGCGGTCGTCGCCTGCCGCGACTGCCACCCCGTCGACAAGAGCCTGGCGGCGCGGGTGCCGCAGGAGGTGACCGTCAAGCTGGCCAGGCAGCGCCGCCCGCTGGTGGTCAGCCTGGCGGTGCTGCGCCCCAAGATTGGCCCGCAGACTTGCTCTCGCTGCCACAAGGATCCGCACGGAGGGCAGTTCGACGCCGAGATCAAGGCGGAGGACTGCGGCGGGTGCCACACCGTCAAGTCGTTCGCCGACTTGACCTCGTTCCACCACGACACCGACAGCCGATTTCCGCTGACCGGAACGCACCAGCGCACCCCATGTGCGGGCTGCCATCGGGCCGAACAGATCCGGGCGGGCGAGGCGCCGGTGGTCCGCTGGAAGCCGCTGCCGGTGACCTGCGGCGGCTGCCACCGCGACGAGCACCAGGGGCAGTTTTTGGCCAGCACGCTCCCCTCCGACGGCGTCGCGCGCGGCGCCGAGGGGTGCGACTTCTGCCA
Source organism: uncultured Pseudomonadota bacterium (assembly GCA_963847705.1). GTDB lineage: Bacteria > Myxococcota_A > Polyangia > Fen-1088 > Fen-1088 > JADGRB01. The sequence continues at coordinate 798,481 of CAWKBC010000027.1, forward strand.
CCAGACCACGAGCTTCAAGACGACCGGGTTCAGGCACGACGACGCGCGCTTCACGACCTACCCTCTGCAGGGGAAGCACGCCTCCTTGCCCTGCGGGGATTGCCACCGCGCCGTCACGCTGACCGCCGAGGGGCAGGCGCTCGAGGCCGTTCGTTACCGCCCGCTGCCGCGCGATTGCCAGGGGTGTCACGTCGACTTTCACCACGGCGACTTCAGGGGGTTCGAGCCGTGAGGGGCACGCGCTGCTTGGTGCTCGCCGCGCTCTTGGTCCTGCCCGGCGCCATGACGCTGGCCGAGACGTCGGGGCCGGTCGGTGGGCCGCCGGCGCCTCCGGCGCCGCCCCGCGCGGCGCCGACCGCGGCGTTCGGTCGGGGCGGGGCGGCCACCAACTGCGCGGCGTGCCACGTCGAATCCAGCTGGTCCGAGGTGCGGTTCAACCACGATCGCACCGGCTACCCCCTGGTCGGCGCCCACGCCAAGGTGACCTGCCAGGCCTGCCACCCGACGGGATTTCGGGCGCGGGTCCCGGAGCTCTGCAGCGGCTGCCACCGCGATCGCCACGCGGGAGAGTTCGGGCTTCACTGCGAGGGCTGTCATGAGGCGACGCGCTGGGCTGAAGCGCTGTTCGGTCCCGACGCGCATCGCAGCACCGCGTTTCCGCTGACCGGCAGGCACGCGCTGATTCCTTGCCGCGAGTGTCACGGCGACATGCGCGATCGGACCTTCTCCCAGGCGCCGCTGGCCTGCGTCGCTTGCCACCAGAAGGACTACGACAACGCGGCGCTCACCTCGCTCGACCACGTCGCCTCGCACTTCGACACCAACTGCCAGGCCTGTCACAACACCTGGTCCTACTTTCCGGCGCGGTTCGACGCCCACGATCGCTGCTTCGTGCTGTCGTCGGGACCGCACGCCCCAATTCGCTGCGCGCAGTGCCACACCCGCGCGGCCGGCCTGGTCGTCACCGGCGCCTGCAGCACGCAGAATTCGACCTGCACCAGCTGCCACGCGCACAGCTGCGCGCGGAGCGATCAAGAACATCAATCGGTCATGGGTTACAGCTGCAGCGACTCCAAGTGCTACCAATGCCACCTGCGCTCAGTCCCCTAGCGTCGCTGCTGCTGGCGGCGGTCTCGATGTCGGCGCCGGTGCGGTCGTCGGCGGCGGCGACCGGCCAGGTCCGGTTCGTGACGGCCAGGCGCCTCTACCTCGACAAGGGAGCGGCGGATGGCTTGCGGGCGGGGGACAAGGTGACGTTCTCGCGCGAGGGGCGCGGGGCGGGCGGCTGCACGATCGATCTCGTCGGGACGCACGACGCCGTCTGCCGTGGGCGAGGGGCCTCGGCCGGCGACGTCTTCGCGCTGCCGCGCCGCCCGGCGCCTGCGTCGCCGCCGGTCCCAGCGCCGCTGCCCGCGCCCGAGTCGGACGAAACGGTGGAGAGGCGCGCCGCCGAGCTGGCCGCGTCGCCGCACGACAAGGTCGACTTCGTGCCCCAGGTCCGCACCGCCCGAGTCGCCACGGGAAACGCCGCGCTCGGCGTGGCCGTGTACGCCACCCGGCCGGGCGCGCCCCAGTATGTCGACGAGACCCTCGATGTCGCGCTCCAGCACGTTCCTCTCGGCAGCTCCAGCTTCCGGTTCGACACGGCGTTCTCGGTGGTGCGCATGCAGACCACCTCGCCGCCGCGCTTTCGCCCCGGGAGCGTGACCGAATTCTATCTGTGGGACGCCGAGATCTCGCGCCGGGAGATCGACTCGCAGACGGTGGTGGCGCTGGGGCGTATCTGGCCCTGGCACACGCCCGGTCTTCCCATCCTCGACGGCGCGCAGCTCGGACGGCGAAACGAGCTGGGGACGGTCGAAGGGGGCGTCTACGCGGGGCTCATCCCAGACACGCTGACCCTCGCGCCGACCTTCGATGCCTGGACGACCGGCGTCTACGGCGCGCTCTCGCAACCGGGCGCGCGCGACGACACGATCCGGATGGCCGCCGAGGAGGCAAGGATCGGGGTGCGGCACTCGCCGACGGCGGGATGGGTCCGCGAGGCGCAGGGGCAGGCGACCATCGAGCTCGCGGGGGGCGGCGTCGCCGCCAGCGGCTGCCTGCGGGACGCGCCGGAGGTCGACCGCCAGCCGGTGCTGGAGCTGGCCAATGGGGAAGCCTGGGTGCGGTCCGCGTCGGTGGGGGCGCGCATCCAGGTGCGCTACCTCGGGGTGGGGCCGGAGCAGGAGCCTCTCTTGCGCGACGAGCTCCCCCGCGTGCTCGGTGGGTTCCACGGCAGCGCGGGCCTCTCCTGGGATCCGGCGCGCACCGTCGGCCTTGCCCTGAACGGCGACGCGCACCACGAACAAGAGGGGAACCTGAATGAGGTCAACGCGGGCCTCGACCTCCATTTTCCTCGCCTGTTTGGGCAGAGCGGCGGCCTCTGGCTGGGCGCCGCGGCGGGGCAGGGGTGGATGGAGAGCCGCAGCGCCTACGCGCAGATCATCCTGACCGCCCCCCGGGTCCGGCTGCTCGGACGGGTCGGCGGCGACGTCAGCCGCTTCGCCGATCCCAGCGGCGAGGTCGCGGTCTCGGAGCTGGGCGGCTCGCTCCAGCTCGAAGGGAGGCTCACGCCGCGCCTGCGCCTGGTGGCCCGCTCGCTGGTGCGCGTTCCCCTGGCCATCGCGGGCGTCCTGCCCGACGCGACGTCGGGTCTCGTCTCCAGCCTTGATCTCGTGGCCGCGTACTAGCAGGGCGTCGGCGCAAGGCGACGGTGAGCGCAGCGAACCATGCCCGACATCGTGGCGCCGAAGGCGCCCCAGGAGTCGGATCTCGATGCCCACGTCGGAAACGAATAGGACGCGGTTCGACGCAGCGTCCAATCGCGCGGCCCGTCGGCCGCGGTGTGCCGGCGGCGTTCCGGCGATGTGTTAGCTTGGGCGGCCGACGTGCTGAATCTCCGCAACCTCGACCGCGGTGAGATGGGCGAGGCGCTCGCGTCCTGCGGCGTGAGCAGCCAGGTCGCCCAGCGGGTGTTCGCCCGGGTGCATGGCCTGGGCGCCACCGGGTTTCCACCGGGCTCGGTGCGGGGGCTCGCGCACGCCACGACCGCGGCCCTGGAGCGCGGCTGCGAATGGCCGGACCTGGAGGTCATCGAGCGGCGGCGGGCCGCCGACGGGTTCGTGAAGTACCTGTTTCGGACCGCCGACGGTCACGCCATCGAGGCGGTGCGGATTCCCTTGCCGGACCCGGCCGACGCGCGTGCGCTCAAGGAGCGGCGCCGGGCCGGTGAGGCGGCCGGGCTCCAGACGTTGCCGACGGCGAAGTACACCGTCTGTCTCAGCTCGCAGGTCGGGTGCGCGCTCGCCTGCGATTTCTGCGCGACCGGGCGCCTGGGGGGGATTCGCAGCCTGAAGACCTGGGAGATCCTGGCGCAGCACCGGCTGATCGCCGCCGAGGCCGATCATCCGGTGAGGGGCGCGGTCTTCATGGGGATGGGCGAGCCGTTCCTGAACTACGAGAACGTGATCCGGGCGGCCCGCATCCTCTGCGATCCGGCGGGGCCGGCCATCTCCGCCAAGGCCATCTCGATCTCGACCGCCGGCGTGCTCCCCGCGATTCGCCGCTTCACCGCCGAGGGGCATCACTTTCGCCTCATCCTGTCGCTGGGTGCGCCGCTGGGCGCGCAGCGGCGGGTGCTGATGCCGATCGAGGACCGCTGGCCGGTGGTCGACGTGCTGGCCGCGCTCCGCGAGCATGCCGAGGCGCGGGGCGTGCGCGCCATGCTGGCCTACGTGGTCATCGGGGGCGTCAACACCTCGCCCGCGCACGCGCGTGCGCTGGGCGAGTTGCTGGCCGGAATGCGCGCCAAGCTGAGCCTGATCGACGTCACCGACGAGACCGGCCGCTACCAGCGTGCCGGCGACCAGGAGCTGGCCACGTTCCGCGACGCCCTGGCCGCGCTCGGTATCCCCGTTGCCCGGCGGTACTCGGGCGGCGCCGAGATCGGCGCCGCCTGCGGAACCCTGGCCGCCACCCGACAGGGCGGCCAGGATGCCTTGGTTCAGGTTCGGCTCGAGAGCGAGCGGCTCTAGCCCATCGTCTGGCCTATCTTCGACGCGGCTTGGCCTGCTCGCAGACCAGCTGGCGGCCGCTCATCTCTTTGCCGGTCAGCGCGCCGACGATCTTCTCGGCGTCGGCGGGGGCGACGTTCAGATAGGTGTGCGTGTTCATGACGTCGATCTCCGAGACGTCGACCGCGCCGGTGTGGGCCGACAGCAGGTTCCGGATCTCCTCTTCGGAGGCGCCGTCCTTGCGGCCGAGGTTCAGGTAGAGCCGCGTGACGTTGTCGGGGGTCTCCCGGCGCGCCGGCTCGGGTCGATACTCGGTCCTTGGCTCGACCGGCGCGCTCGGCTGCGCGCCGTCGATGGAGGGGACGGACGGCGCCGCGGCCGCGTTGCTGTCGGGCGCCGCTTGAGCGCGCTCCTCACCCCAGACCTCCCAGAACTCTTTCTCGGCGGCGGGCGGATCGGTGCGCACGGGCGCAGGGGCCGATCGCTCCGATCGGCGGGGCCCGCGATCATCGCGGGGGGCGCGATCGCTGCGGGGTCCACGATCGTCGCGCGGCCCGGAGCGCGGCCCACGGCTGGAACGTTCGGGCCGATCACGGTTCGGACGATCGCCATACGGCGGACGGGCACGCTCGCGCGGTCGCTCCTGCGATTCGCCGCGCGGCGGTCCCGACGAGGACGGCGACGACGACACCTGGGCGCGGGGCGCCGCGGGCGCCGCCACGGGGGCGGGGGCCACCGGCATCCCCTCGACGCTGGCGAACGAATGGGCCAGCAACGCGGCGGTCAGCCGCTCGCCGTCGATGGCGCCGATCAAGCGCCGCGCCAGCGCGCGCCACTCGGGGCCCGGGTCGGCGGTCAACGCGCGCCGCAGCACCAGCACGCGCTCGCCTTCGCGGTGCGAGCGGATCTCGGCCTCCGACGGCAACGAGCGCTCGTCCGGTTTGATCTTGTAGAGGAGCTTCAGGTAGTAGAACGACCCCACCTCGGTCGGACCGATGAGCGACACCGCGGTCCCCTTGCGGCCGGCGCGGCCGGTGCGGCCGGTGCGATGGATGTAGATCTCCGGCGACTCGGGGAAGGTGTAGTTGAAGACGTGCGACAGGTTCTCGATGTCGATGCCGCGCGCGGCGACGTCGGTGGCGACCAGGAACTTGATCCCGCCGGCGCGCATGCGCCCCAGCACCCGCTCGCGATCGCTCTGCGACAGATCCGAGGAGATCGCCTCGGCGTCGTGGCCGTGCTGGCGCAGGAACTCGGCGACCCGTCCGGTCTCCTCGCGGGTGTTGCAAAAGATGATGGCCGAGACCGGCTCCTCGAAGGCCAAAATCTGCAGGAGCTCGTTCTCCCGGTGGAGAGCCGGGATCGAGTAGTAGAGGTGCTTGATGTCGTGGACGCCGATGAAGTCGGCCGACAGCTTGAGGAACTCGGGGTTGCGCAGGTAGCGGCGCGAGAGGCGCTGGATCCCCTCCGGCACCGTCGCCGAGAAGAGCAGCGTCTGCCGCTCGGCCGGCGTCTTCTCCAGGATGTCCTCGATGTCCTCCTGAAAGCCCATCGAGAGCATCTCGTCGCACTCGTCCAGAACCGCACAGCGGACCCGGTCGAGCCGCAGCGTCCCGCGCCGCAGGTGGTCGAGCACGCGTCCGGGGGTGCCGCAGACGATCTGGCCGCCGGCGTGCAGCTGCTCGACCTGCCGCCCCATCGGCGCGCCGCCGTAGATGGGAATGACGGCGATCTGCCGGTTGGCGCAGATCCGCGCCAGCTCGGCGGCGACCTGCAGCGCCAGCTCGCGCGTCGGCAGAAGAACGATCGCCTGCACGAACTTGTCCTCCGGCCGGACGATGTTGTTGGCGAAGGGGATGCCGAAGGCGGCCGTCTTGCCCGAGCCGGTGCGCGACTGGACCATCAGGTCCTTGCCCGCGGCGATGAGCGGCAGCGTCGCCGACTGAACCGCCATCGGGGCGGAGAAGCCCATCTCCTCCAGGGCGCGGAGGACGTCGGCGTGGAGCCCCATCTCCGCGAACGTGATTGTGGGGGCCGCCGGCTCGCCAGGCGGCGCGTCGGGCATCCTGTCGGGGGGCGGTGCGGAAGAAGGGGGCGGAATCTGAAATCCGGAGTCGTCGTTCGTGATCATGGATTCATCTCTCCTGAATCGTGCGAGCCGGCCGCGCTCGATCCAATCTGGCGGCCGACGGAGGCGAGGCGTTCGCGGAGTCGATCGAGCCGCGGTGCCTCAGTTTGACCGAATCGCACCAGCTCTTTTCCGTAGCTGGCTTCGGTTTCGCGAAGCTCACCGTGGATCACGGCGAGCTGTTCCCATTGTTTGGTGAGCGGCCCGGGGCGCGGGTGCCCGTAGCGGCAGCGCTGTTCCGCGGCCTGCCACTGGCCGAGCCAGAAGGCGCGGTCCTCGGACCAGCGCTGCGCCTCGTCCGCGTCGTAGTGCGCGACCAGGTGGTCGAAGTTGTCGAGGTGACGCTCGAGCCCCTGTTCCACGTCGCCCAGCTCCTCGGCGCAGCTCTCCAGATCCGCGGCCGAGGCGCCCGCCGGCGCGCCCAGCGGCTCGACGTGCCGCCGGCGCGAGATCGTGACGCCCACCGAGACCAGCAAATAGCAGCTCCCCACCGAGACGAACGTCAGCACGAGGCCAGACAGAAATCGACGGTAGCGATGGTATTCAGGTGGTGAGGCAGGCGATTCGGGAGACATACGCGGTCCCAGCGCAAGCGGAGCGCCGCCGGCGTCGTCGTCCCCGGAGCGCCGGGGAGCGCGTCGAACCTACGAGGCCGGGCCCGGCGTGTCAAATCGGCCGAAGCTCGTCAGGGCGTGACCGGGGCTGCGACCGCCACTCGGAACCACCCGTTTCCGTCGGTGACGGCCACCCCCCGCAGGGTGGGGGCGGTGCGGTTCGGTCCGGTGCAATCGGCGCCGGTGCAGCGGACCTCGAACAGTCGGACGGTCGCGGAGGCCAGCGGGGTTATCCCATCAGGGGCAAACACCGTGCCCGCGACCGCCGCGCCCGCCGGCAGGGTCACGTCGTGAGTGACCGACGCTGGCCCGCCCACCCTGAATCCATATTCCGTGAAGCGCGGCGCGGCGGAGCCGGTCGGAGGATCGTAGTCGAGTTGATAGGTTCCTGGATCGAGAGGCAGGTCGAACGTTCCGTTGGCGGCGGTGGTCGTGCTGGCGGGCGCCGGGGTCGCCGAGGTGCAGGATGCGTTGTCCAACGTCTCCTGCGTGGCCGTGATGGCCACGTTGGACAGCGGATAGCCCTGGTTGTCGCGGACGGTGCCGATCAACGTCGGGCGCGCCGTGAGCACGATCGTCATCAGCGTCGGCGCCGAGGCCACGTTGACCGCGCTGCCGCCCACCGTCACGCCGATCGTGGAGTCGCAGGGGATGGCGAACGCGGAGTTGGCCGGTGGGACGACGGAGACCTGGTAGTTGAGGGTCGTCTGGGCGGTCCCCGGGAGCAGCGACAGTCCGACGATTCCGTTGTCGGTGAGCCCGTCGCGGGCAAAGTCCGTCGAACCGACTGCGCTGGTGCCCACCACGGTCTGCGCGTGGACGAGCGCGCCGCTGACCGGCGTACCGTCGCTCCCTTTGACGTTCAGGTTGAACTGATTCAGGTTGCTGTAGGCGGGCAGCATGATGGAAAGCGCTGTCGCGCTGGCCTGCGGGGCGATCGGGTCGGAGATGAACGAGGGATCGGCGACAGGGGACGGTTCTTGCGGCGTCAACTGGATGGTCAGCGGATCGCCGTTGGCGGTGACAGCCGAAGGGAGCAGGAGCCGGAAAGAATCGACTGAGCCGTTCGACTGGGTGAGCGGAGCATTGCTGACCAAGACCCCATCCTGGAAGGCGCGGGCCACGAAGGTCGCTGCCGGGGGCGTCCCGACCGCCGAGAGGAGCGTTCCGCTGATCGTGAAGTCATCGCCCGGGATGCTCTCGCCGAGCATCGCGCTCACCGTCACCGGAAAAGAGAAAGGGGGACTCTGCTGATCGGCGGGGGCGAGCGGGAGGAGCGCCAGGGTCGCTGCGCTGGAGATCGCGGTCTGGGGGACGGTCAAGGATGCGCCAATCACGCTGGCCGAGGCCCCCCCGACCGTCGGTGCCTGGAAGGTCAGATCGGGCCGTCCAGGAATCTTGGTCGGAACGGTGAGCACGACGCTCGCGGTCGATGGTGCCGCGACGCCGGCGGCCGCGGTAAAGGTGGCGGCAACCCCCTCCTGCGCGGCAGCGATGAGCTGCTTCGAAGGGATCGGCTCCATGGAAAGGTCGACCGTCGGAAGCTCGGTGATCGCCGCGGTCGTCGCATTCGTGGGTGGATCGATCTCCATCGCCAGGCTGAGGCTGCCGGTCAAGTTGGGGACGCAAGCGATCGTCGCGCAGTGGGTCCCGATGCTGCCGCCGGAACCGGAACCGGGGCTCGCGCCGCTGCTCGAACCGACGCCGGCGCAACCGCTGAAAATCGATGCGGCAGCCAGAAACAGCAGCGCCGTGCGCCTCATGGGCATGAGAACGTCCAGTTTGCGCGGACCACGAAGCCGTCGCTTGACGGCGGCAAGGCGTCGAGCACCATGACATTCGACTGGTCGAATTCGCGGTCGGCGAGGATGAACTCGAGTTGGTGGACAGCGAGGGTTGGCGCGGGGTTGAGGGCGCAGGGCGACGAGCCAAGACTCACCGAGACTGTTTGCTGGCTCCCGGTTGCCGAAGGCTGGATGTGCGCGATCGCCTGCGGGCGGGTGCTGGCGCTGTAGGGCGGATAGTCGATCACCCACCGGTAAGCGAGTGTGTCGTCGACGTTCTGGTCGGTCACCGTCACCTGAAAGTCCTGCGAGGCGTTCGCAACGAAGAGACCGAAGCCCGGGAGTGCGCTCACTATGAAGGGGGGAACGTTCGGCTCGCCGGGCGGGTCCTGAAAATTCGGGGCGACGGGAACTACGCAGGCCGAAATCGATGAAACCAAAGCAAGCAGAACCACTGGGAGCATCTTCAAAGACAGCAGGGAACGTGCCAGCGGTCGCGGGCGCGCCCCGGGCGGGCCCCGGCGCCGCTGGGCTGCCGCGGCCCGGACATCGCTGTCATGGTCGGCCCCGATTTGTCGAGTCCTGCCCCAGCCGCCGGTGTTGATGGCCGGCCTCATCCGCCCTCGTTGCCGCCGTTCGCTTCGGGCAGCCCGTCATCGAGCAGCCCGCCCCCTTCGCCCTTTTCGAGGTGGCGGAAGATGGTGCGCGGGTCGACGCCGAGATCGCGGGCGGTCTTGGTGCGGTTGCCGCTGTTGAGGATCAGGATCTCGTTGATGTAGTCGCGCTGGAACTTCTCCTTGGCCTCCGCCAGCGGCAGGATGGCCGGCAGATCGTCGGGCGAAAGGTCGAGGTCCTCGGGACCGAGCAGGGCGCGGTCGGCCAGCACGACCGCCTTCTTGATGCGGTTCTCGAGCTCGCGGATGTTCCCGGGCCAGCGGTGGCGCTTGATGGCGGCGATGGCGTTCGGGGTGAGCCCGCGGACCTGTCCGCCGTACTCCGGCGCGTAGCGTCCCACCATGTACCGGGCCAGCACCACGATGTCGTCGCCGCGATCGCGCAGCGGCGGCAGGTGAAGCTGCACGACGTTGAGTCGGTAATAGAGATCCTCGCGGAACCGCCCCGCCTTCATCTCGACCTCCAGGTCACGGTTGGTCGCCGCGACGACACGAATGTCGATCGCCTCCGGGCGCGTGTCGCCGACCCGCACCACCACCCGCTCTTGCAGCGCGCGCAGGATCTTGACCTGAAGCGACAGCGGCATCTCGCCGATCTCGTCCAGGAACAGCGTCCCGTGGTCGGCCGATTGAAACCGCCCGACCTTGTTGCTGACCGCGCCCGTGAAGGCGCCGCGCACGTGCCCGAACAGCTCCGACTCCAGCAGGTTCTCCGGGATGGCGCCGCAGTTGATGGTGACGAAGGGGTGCTTGGCCCGCTGCGACCGGCTGTGCAGCTCGCGCGCGATCAGCTCCTTGCCGGTGCCGGTCTCGCCGGTGATCAGCACCGAGATGTCGGTGGCCGCCACCTTCTGCACCTTGCGGAAGATCTCCTGCATCCGCGGCGCCGAGCCGAGGATCTCGCCGAAGCGGATCTGCTCGATGCGGCTCTGCAGCGAGCGGTTGTCGAGCTTGAGCTCGTTGACCAGCAGCGCGTTGCGCACCAGCAGCGACGCCTGCGCCGCGAAGACCGACAGCACCTCCAGGTGCGCGGCGGCGAAGAGCTGGGCCACGTTGTCGTTGCCGACGTAGATGACCCCCAGCATGTTGCCGCGCTCGAGCAGCGGCACGCACATGACCGAGGTCAGCTTGAGGTTCACCACCGAGAGCGAGTTCTTGAACGCCTCGTCGTGGAGCGCGTCCGAGATGATGAGCGGCTGCCGCGTCTTCACGACGTGGGCCAGGATCGAGTCGGAGAGCTGGGCGACCGCATCGGAGATCGTCTCGCGGCGCAGGTTCCGCGCCGCCTTGACGATCGGCTCGCCCGACTCCATCAGGACCAGGAACCCCTTGTCGGCGTTCGACACCTGGATCATGACGTCGAGGAGCTGATCGACCAGCGTCGGCAGCTCATAGCTCTCCATCAGCTTGCCGCTGAACTCGTAGAGCTTCTTGTAGGAGGCCAGCTCGGTCGCGTCGGCGCCGCCCGCCGGCTCGTCGGCGCCCGGTTGGTCGTAGAGCGAGAACTCCAGCTCGACCGCGCCGATCCGGATCCGGTCGTCGTGCGCCAGCTTCTGCTTCTGTCGCTTGCGCCCGTTGACGAAGATCTCGGCGTCCCGATCGGTGGCCGCCAGGTTGAACTCACGGCCGTCGAAGTGAATGTGGGCCGGGCTGTCCGACAACGACGGATCGGGGAGCGCCACGTCGGCCTCCTCGCCGCGCCCCAGCGAGGTGAGCTTCTTGTGGATCCGGTAGACCTTCGTCCCCTTGCCCGGAAGCTGGATTTTGAGTGTGGCCATGGATGGTCCTTTCAGAAGCTGAGAGCAGCCGAGAGCCCGAACGGCGTCAGGCCGACCTGAACCGCCGGTGGCGGCGGCGTCACCGGCGCTGTCGGCGCTATCGGCGCTATCGGATCGGTCAGCAGCACGTCGCGCTGATAGTGCCGGATGGCGTCGACCACCCCCCAGATGGCCGCCGCGAAGAACAGTCCCCCGGAGATCAGCTGGACGCGGAGGATCGTGCGGGAGGTCTCCTCCTGGGAGTGATCGATGTCGGCGGTGGGGCAGGCGCCGGTCGACGGTATCGTCTGCAGGCATTTGCGGTAGGGGTTCCCGCCGTAGAGCGCGAAGTTGGTGGTGAAGGCGCCCACCGAGATCGCCGCCAGCGCCGTCTCGACGCCGAAGAACAGCCACCCTTTGCGCGGCTGGCCGTTCTGGAACTGGCCTGCCCCGAAGGGGACGAAGTTGAGGAGATAAGAGTGCCGTTCGTAGCGCAAGACGGTGGTGACCGGCGGGTGCAGCCGCGCCTCGCGCTGCAGGCGGGCGGCGATCTCCTGGTCGCGGCGCCTGCGGCGGGCTTCGATGGCCACGATCTCGGACTCCTCCTCCTTGACCACGGCGTTGAAGGCGTCGACCACCTGCTGCGGGTCGAGCAGCGGATCGAACCGGTAGTCGGGACGCAGCTCGAGCAGCTTGTGGAACTCCCGCTTCGCCTCCTCGCTCCGGCCGGAGAAGATGTACGAGACGCCCAAGAATCCGGTGCGCCTGGACCACCTCACCCTCGCTGTCGAGCAGCACCTCCGGGTAGAGCAGCGGGTGCAGCAGATCGATGGCGCGCTTGTACTCGGCCCGCCCGAACGCCGTCCGCCCGCGATCGAAGGCCTCGTGCGGCGTGCTCCGCGCCTCCGGCGGGTGCGCCGGGGCGGCGACGAGGAGCGCGCTGGCCAGCGCGGCCAAGAGCCCGACGCTCATTCGGTCGTCGCGCCTGTCTTCAACTTCACGACGTGGGTGAGGCGCTCGCCGGCGCGCACGCGGATCTTCTCGGTGGCGAAGGCTTCGCCCGCGTCGACGGAGACCTCGATCTCCTTGCTGGAGTCGTCGTCGGTGAAGAACGGGACGTCAATCTCTTCGCCGGGGCGGCCGGCGGTCGCCGCCACCTTGCGATTGGGGTCGCTCACCAGCACCCGCGCCGTCGCCACCGCGGGTTCGGTGGTGACCAGCAGGTGCGCCGCGCGCCACTTCAGGCGGCGGGCGATGATCGCGTCGGCCGGCAGCGGGTGATTGGGCCCGATCTCCACCCGCTCGACGAAGCAGCAGCCGCTGGGGCTGCGCAGCTCGAGCACGTGGTCGACGTTCCAGGGGACCGCGATCGTCGTGTGGTCCGGGTCGTAGGCGAACTGCCGCTTGCCGTCGAGGTAGACGTCGACGTTCTGGGGGGTCGGCCCCAGGGTGAAGGTGCGCGAGGCCCCGGCCGGGTCGACGCCGCCCGCAGCGTGGCCATCGCCGCGCGAATGCGCCGGGTGGACCAGGGCCGACACGCGTCGCTGCGCCACAGGGGCCGTCACTTGCGCCGCCGGAGCTGGCGCCGGCGGAAGCAGCGGCGGCGGGCGGGGGACGGCAGGCAGCGGCAGGGTGACGGCGACGGTCGGGGGGTGAGAGCTCCGGTGATGCGCGGCCGCCAGAACAGCGCCCGCGGCGAGCGCGACCAGCGCGGTCGCCGTCATGGCCTGGTACACCCTGCGACGGCCATGCAGACGCCGCAGCGCCGCGGTCACGGTCTCGTTGTCCGGGTCGAAGGCGAGGACCCGGTTCCACAGCTCCAGCGCTTTCGCCCGGCGCCCGGCTGCGAGCTGCGTCCGCGCCGACCCGGTCAGGGCGGTGGCGAGGCGCTTGGGGAGCGCCTGATCGTAGGCGGCGGGGGCGGCGAAGTAAGCGCGCAGCTCGGCGCGCACGTCGGTCAAGCCTGCCTCGGTGAGGTAGGCCGTCAGGTCGTCGCCCATCGGGGTGACGTCGGGGTAGCGGTCGTCGGGGCGGTGGGCCAGCGCGCGGCTGATGATCCGCGACAAGACCTGATCGACCCCTCGCCCGACCGTGCGCGGGTCGGGGAACTTCCCCTCGGCGATCCGGCGCAGCACCTCGTGCGGGTTCCGCCCGGAGAACGGCAGCTCACCGGTGGCCAGGAGGTAGAGCATGATCCCGACGGAGAAGACGTCGGTGCGAAAGTCGAGCTGCTTGCCCTCGATGATCTCCGGCGCCATGTAGGCCGGCGAGCCGAGCAGCTGGCCGGTCACGGTCATCCGCTGGAAGTCGAGGACCTGCGCGATGCCGAAGTCCATCAGCTTGATGAGGCCGTCCTTGCGGATCATCACGTTCTCGGGCTTCACGTCGCGGTGGATGACGCCGAGGGAGTGCGCATGCCCGAGCGCGTGGCAGACCTCGACCGCGATCAGCGCCGCCACCTCGGAGAACCCCAGTGGGCGCCCGTTCAGGTACTGCTTGAGCGTCTGCCCGTCGATGAACTCGGTGACGATGTAAGAGCTCGCCGAGCCGAGCCCCGAGTAATCGAAGATCTCCAGGATGTTCTCGTGCCGGAGCTTGGCCACGGCCCGCGCCTCGCGTTCGAGGCGCGCCTTCGAGTCGGGCTCACCGGCCAGGTGCTGGTGGAGGATCTTGATCGCCACCTCGCGCTTGAGGGTCTCGTCCTGCGCGCGATACACGACCGCCATACCACCCTGACCCACCTCTTCGATGAGCGTATATCGTTGAGGAACGCGGGCCTGCTCCATCCGTCTACCCTGACGAACGTGTCATAGGGCCAACCTGAGAGCCCGATATTACGCGGATTTGCCGCCCGGCATCAAGCGGGGGGCAAGTGCCTTGGCTGTCAGGCCTCGGTCAAGACGGTTCAGCCCTGGCCGGTCTGGCCGGCGCCGCCGGTCTGCCCCGTTCCGTCGACCGGGTGGGCCAGAAAGTAGGGGAGGGCCTCGCTCATCAGGTCGAGCTCGGGGTCGAGTTGCTTGCCGATCCCCTCGGTGACGGCAATTGCGATGTTCACGATGGTGAAGCTGGCGTTCACCCGCACCCGGTGGCGGCGCAGGATTCCCAGCATGTCGAGAAGCACCTTGCCGACCTGGACCTGCCCGAGCCGGTAGCCCCAGAAGCGCCCCACGAACTCGATGATGGCGGCGCGGTAGCGCTCGAACGCCTCCGGATCGCGGGGCGTGCCGGCGGACTCGGAGAGGCCGTACATGATGTGCGCCATCGCGTCGCCGTCCCGCTGCGCCCAGGCGGCGAAGAAGCGCGCGAACCCCTTGCGGTGCGGCTCGTCGAGAATCGCCGACCAGGCCGAGGTCGAGCAGCGCCAGCTTGTCGTCCGGGGTGATGAAGATGTTCCCGGGGTGGAGATCGGCGTGCACGAAGCCGTCCTCGAAGATCATCTTCATCAGCATGCCGAGCCCGATCCGGGCGACCCGCTTCGGATCCGAACGGGTGGCCGGGGTGGAGAGGATCTTGGTCCCCTCGATGAAGCTCATGGTCAGGATCCGCTCGGTCGACAGCGCCTCGATCACCTCGGGGAAGACGACGTCGGGGTGATCCTTGAAGTTGTTCCGGAAGCGGCGGTTGTTCTGCGCTTCGATCCGGAAGTCGAGCTGCGCGAAGATGGCGCGGCCGAACTCCTCGACGGCGGCCACCGGCGCCAGCGTCGAGACCGAGGGGATGAGGTTCAAGAGTCGCGCCCCTTGCCGCATCACCACCATGTCGAAGGAGCAGAGCTCGACGAGGTTGGGGCGGCGGATCTTCACCGCCACGATGCGGCCGTCGGTCAGCCGCGCCTTGTGCACCTGCGACACCGACGCCGAGGCCAGCGGCACCGGCGCGAACTCGGCGTAGATGGTCGCCAGCGGGCGGTGGAGATCCCCCTCGATGGTGCGGACCACATCCTCGAATGGGAACGGCCCGACGTGATCCTGCAGCTCCGCCAGCGCGT
Source organism: uncultured Pseudomonadota bacterium (assembly GCA_963847705.1). Classification (GTDB taxonomy): domain Bacteria; phylum Myxococcota_A; class Polyangia; order Fen-1088; family Fen-1088; genus JADGRB01. The sequence continues at coordinate 813,481 of CAWKBC010000027.1, forward strand.
TCGAGATGTACTCGGGGAGGAGATCCGGGCGCGTGCTCATGATCTGCCCGACCTTGATGAAGGTGGCGCCGAGCTCGCGGAAAAGGTCGACGACGACCCGCCCCAGCCAGGCCCGCCGCCGATCGCGGCCGGACCGCCGCAGCCAGAGCAGCCACCAGCCGATCCAGAATCGTGCCCAGTGCTTGGTGACGCGGGCCCAGATGCCGACGGCCCGTGCCACCAAGCGCCAGCGAGGCAGGGGCTTCGCCGCCATGATTGAAAGTCTATACTATAAGGCGCAATGAGCGTCGCCCCCGCTTCGATGCCGGCCGAAATTGCTGCCTCTGACCTGCGCAAGAACGAGCCCAGGACCGCGGTGGAGATGTGGAAGCGGCGGGTCGCCAAGATGCCGGCCGGCCCCGCCTTTCGCCACTTCGCAGGCGTCGCCTGGAAGACCATCAGCTACGCCGAGGCCGACGCCGCGGCGCGCGAGATCGCGGCCGGGTTGATCGCGGCCGGGGTGGTCCCGGGCGATCGGGTCTGCCTGCTGGCCCAGACCCGACTCGAGTGGGCGCTCTGCGACGTCGGCATCCTGCTGGCGGGTGGCGTCACGGTCCCGATCTACGCCTCGAACACCGCGGAGCAGTGTGAGTTCATCATCCGCGACGCGGGCGCGAAGATCGTGATCGTGGAGGACGCCGCCCAGCGCGACAAGGTGCTGCCGCTGCGCGACCGGCTGTTCACGGTGACCGGGATCGTCCAGATCGCCGAGGAGGCGCCGGCGGGGAACGCCGTCCGTTCCCTGGCTGCGGTGCGCGACGATGGACGACGCTGGCTGGAGGCGCAAAAGGGTGCCGCCGCAGATCTGCTGGAGGCGCACGCGGAGACGGTGGGGCCCGAGTCGCTGTTCACCATCGTCTACACCTCGGGCACCACCGGGACCCCCAAGGGGGTGGTGCTGACGCACGAGAACCTCACGTCGTCCGTCTGCAGCGCCGTGCGCGCCATGGGGGTCAACGAAGGCGACCAGCAGTATCTGTTTCTTCCGCTGGCGCACATCCTGGCCCGCCAGACGATCTGGGTCGGCTTCGCGGCCGGCTACGTCACCACGTTTTCGCGCGGGACCAACCAGATCAAAGAGGATCTGGTGGCGGTGCGGCCGACCTTCATGGCCGGTGTCCCGCGCATCTACGAGAAGTTCTACGCCGGGGTGAGCGCGGCCCTCGCGCAGGGGACGGGGTTGAAGCGCCGGCTGGCCGACTGGGCGCTGCGCGCGGGCCGGGCGCACGCGGCGGCCGAGCGCGCGGGGGGGCATCCAGGCGGGCTCGGCCACTGGCTGGCCGACAGGCTGGTCCTCTCCAAGCTGCGGGCGCGCCTCGGCCTCGACCGCTGCCGCTTCCTCATCTCGGGCGGCGCGCCGCTCTCCGCCGAGATCGCCGAGTTTTTCCACGCCACGGGGCTCCTCATCATGGAGGGCTATGGGCTCACCGAGACGACCTCGGGGGTGTTCGTCAACCGGTTGGACCGCTACCGCTTCGGCACGGTCGGCCCGATGATGGACGTGGTGGAGTCGCGGATCGCGGACGACGGGGAGATCCTGGTGCGCGGGGCACCCGTTTTCCGCCAGTACTACAACAACCCGGCCGCCACCGCGGAGTCGGTCGAGCCGGACGGCTGGTTCCACACCGGCGACATCGGCGTCATCGAGGACGGATTCCTGCGCATCACCGATCGCAAGAAGGACCTCATCGTCACGGCCAACGGCAAGAAGGTCGCGCCGCAGCCGATCGAGAGCGCGCTCAAGGCGACCTCGTCGCTGGTGAGTCAGGCGCTGGTCTTCGGTGACAAGCGCCCCTACTGCGTGGCCCTGCTGACGTTCTCCGAAGAGGCGGCCAAGCGATTCGGGGCGGGCGCCGCCGATTCCCAGGAGCTGAAGGCGGCCTTGCAGAAGGCGGTCGACGAGGTGAATGGAAAGCTCGCGCCGTACGAGCGGGTCAAGCGCTTCTCCATCCTTCCGCAGGACCTCACCGAGGCGGCGGGGGAGCTGACGCCGAAGCTGAGCGTCAAACGCAAGGTGGTCATCGAGAAGTACCAGCAGACCATCGAGGCGCTTTACGAACGCGGCTCCGCCGCCCACGCCGACTGAGCGCGCCGCAGCTACGGATTGAAGCCGCGCAGCTCGACCAGCAGCCCGGCGATGAGCGCCCGCAGCCGATCGAACCCCGGCTGCACGATCACGAACTTCTCCTCGTCCATGTAGAGATCGCGCCTGAGCTCGATCTGGATCGCGTGCACATCGTCGGCCGGGCGCCCGTGGTGCGTGGTGATGAACCCGCCCTTGTACGGCTCGTTCGGCTTCACGGTGAGCCCTGCGGCGGCGAAGTGGCGCGTGACCAGCGCCCGCAGCGCCGGCGAGCAGCTGGTCCCCTCCCGATCGCCCGGGACGACATCGGCCCGCTCGCTCCCGGTGTCGGTGTGTCCGGCCCGACCGCGCGAGGGCATCGAATGCCCGTCGACCAGGACGGCAAACCCGAAGCGGGCGCGGGCGCGCAGGAGGGCGCGCGCGATGGCCTCGTGGTAGGCGGTGTGGATGGCGGTCCGGCCGCTCCACTCCGGCAGCGTGAGCGGGCGCGCCAGCGCCGGCGCGCCGGTGGTGGTGACCGCCCAGATGAATCCGCGGCCGTCGGCGTTGCGGGGGGCCCGGTGTTCCGGCACCGCGCCCGGCGCGACGTCGTCGGGATCGCGGTTGAGATCGCAGACGAAGCGGGAGAGCTGCGCCGCCACGTAGGTCTCCGGCCCGTCGGGCTCGCCGATGCGATAGAGGCGATCGACGAAGAGATCGGCGTCGCCCCGCACGTCGAGCTCGGGTGTCAGCGTCTCCTCGTAGCCTGCCGTGCGCACCCCGGCGTGCGGGACGCTCACCACCACCGGGGTGGTCGGCGCTGCGGCCGATCGCGCCATGAACGCGCCCTCCACGATTCCCAACATCGCTAGCTGCCTTCTAACACGGCTAAAAAGTCATTTTGTAACCGAGATCGGCCAGGAGCCCGGCGCTGTTCCCCTCGATCTCGTCGCCGGCCGACGTGCGTCCGAGGTCGATCCGGAGGTAGCGGAGTCCGATCGCCAGCCACCCGGGTCTGAGCGGGTAGGTCAGCTCGCTCCCGGCGCCCATCGCCAGGGCGTTCACGATGGCGCTGTCGATCATCGTCGTTCCTGCCGGGCTCGCGGTGACGCGCGCCCAGCCCCAGGACCAGCCGAGGTCGGCCTCGGCGGCGAGCTCCAGCGCGTGCGGCAGGGCAAACCCGACCCGCGCCACCGCCAGCAGCGGAAACACATTGGTCTCGAGCCTCGCCGTTCCCGTATGGTTGACGCCGCCGCCGGTGACATCGCCGCGCAGGTACCCGGCCGCAAAGCCGGCCGCCAGGTGAACGCGCCGGGCAGGCAGCGGCGCCAGCCCTTCGACGAAGGCGGTCGGCCCGACGGTCTCTCCGAAATTCGTGAAGAGGCCGGTCCGTGCGGCGGCGATGACGCGCACCGGCGGCGGCGTCACCTCGAAGCTGGCATCCGCCCGCAACATCTCCGAGGCCATCACCGCGAGCGTCTCACGGTGGGGCTCTCGCGTCCGCTCCGGGACGTACTCGGCCAGATACTCGCCGTCGCGGGGAACACGAACCTCGCGAATGCTTCCCTGGGGGGTCTCCCAGCTGAGCCCTGACACGGAGGTCGGCGTTCCGTTTCCGTCGACCGCCTGGACCCGCACCTGGGTCCCGCGCTTTCCGTCGGCCACGATCGGCCCCGCAGCGATCTGGAGCGTCAGCCGCTCCGGGGGCCCGCCGGTGACATGCAGCGGTTGCGTCGCCACGACCTCGCCCAGCGCCGCATCGACCATCATGTTCTCCCGCCCGTCGTACTTGGCCGGGGGCAGCACGGAGAAGGTCGCCGCGCCCGCCGGCGTCACCGCCACCGAGGTGGGGCGACCGTCGACGCGCACGAACACATCGGCGGCCGAGGTCGGATTTCCGAACCGGTCGCGCGACGAGATGGAGAGGGAGACGGGACGGGGATCGCCGACGATGAGCCAGCGGTCGCTGGCGGTGATGGAGAGCTGACTGGGCGGGGCGGCGTGCAGTGGAAGGACCAGCTCGGCGCGCCCGCCCGTGGCGCTGCTCGGGCCTGGGGCGATCGCGGTCAACGCGACCGCGCCGGCGCCGACGTGGACCGGCGCCTCGAAGAGGAAGCGGGCCTCGCCGGGCGACCCACCCAGCGGGTGGACCAGCCCGGCCGAGGCGGCCAGCACCAACTGCCCGGCGGGCGCGGGGGCGCCGTTCTCGTCGAGCGCGCTCACCACGATCTCGCTGAAGCCGCCCACCTCCAAGGACGCGGGCGACAGCAGGAGCACGCGCGGGAAAGACGGCAGTTGCAGGTCGACCTCGGTCGCGCGGGCGCCGCCGCTCCTGTCCACCGCGCGCGCCTCGGCCTTTCGCACGCCAGGGGGGACGTCGATGGGGATCTCAACGTGACCCTGCCGATCGGCGACGACCGGACCGAACTGGCGGTCGCCCACCCGCATCGTCACCGAGGCGCCGCCGCTGGTGTGAAACGGGAACAGCGTCGCGCCCTCGAGCGCGATCCGCGTCGCACAGTGCAGCCGCGCGGCGCCGGCGCCGAATTCGACCACCAGGAGCGCGACCTGGGGAAATCGATCGGCGGGGGGGTGATAGCGGGTGGTGAAGCGTCCCGGCGCGCCCGGCAGCGGCGCATCGAGCGTGCCGACCGTCGCCAGCGCACGCAGAGGGACGAAGCGCGCGGCGTCGGGGCCCGAAAGGTCGATGAGGACATCGACCTCTCTGTCGACGCCCAGCTTGAGCGCCGGACGGGCAGGGGTCATGGCGATGGTCGTCGCCAGCGCGGTCTCCGGCGCTGTTGGCGACGCGCTCGTCGGTCCGGTCGTCGGCGCGGTCGTCGGTCCGGTCGTCGGTCCGGTCGTCGGTCCGCTCGTCGGCGCGGTCGTCGGTCCGGTCGTCGGCGCGGTCGTCGGTCCGGTCGTCGGTCCAGGTGTCGGCTCGGCGGCGAGCGCGAGCGTCCCGCCTGGGGTCCACGAGACGACCAGGAGCAGGAGGACGGCGCGGGCGGCCGGCAACTCAGAGCTCCTGCGACACAGGCAGCGTCAAGCGAAACACGGTGACCACCGGCTCGTTCCAGCTCCCGGGATCGTCGGCGAGCGCCGAGATCTCCGCCCGCGCCCCGCGCGATCTCGCGGCTGACCGCCAGCCCGAGGCCCGTCCCCTGTTCGTCCCCCTTGGTGGTGAAGAACGACTCGAACAGCCGCGCGCGCAGCGCCTTGGCGATGCCGAGGCCATTGTCCGCCACCTCGATCGAGGCGAAGCGAGGATTCTCCGCCATCACCCGCGCGCGCACCTGAACGATGGGGGCGGGCGCGCCGGAGACGGCGTCGAGCGCGTTGGCCAGCAGGTTGATCAGGATCTGCTCGAGGGCGTGCGGGGCGGCGGCCACCGGGGGGACGTCCGGGGCAATCTGGGTTCGCAGCGTCACCCGGGCTTTGCGCAGCCGAAAGTCGAGCAAGGAGGTGACCCGCACGAGCACGGCGCCCACCTCGGCGCGCGTCTTGCCGCCGCTCTGCGAGGGGACGGAGAGCTGGCGCAGGTTCGCCACCAGCCCCGTCAGGCGCTCGGACTGCTCGACGATGTGGCGGGCGAAGTCCAGGACCTCGTCGAGCTCGACGCGATCCCGTTCCAGCAGCAGCTGGGCGAGGCCCTTGATGGCGAACAGGGGCTGGCGCAGCTCGTGAATCTGCTTGGCGGCGAACCGACCGAACTCCGCCAGACGGCCCGCGGCCGTCAGCAGATCGCGCAGGCGGCGAAGCTCGGCGTCGGAGACGGTGGGGACAGGCGGGGAGCGCTCCGGTGCCGAGGGCGGGGGAGGGGAATCGCCGGGAGGACCAAGAGGCGTGCTCATGCGCGGCTCATTTCTTCCACAGGTCGGTGGCCTCGGGCGTCAGCGCCGGGGGCGGGCCGCGGCGCAACAGCGTGGCCGACGCCTGCCGGGTTCGTCCTCCCAGGTCCTCCACCTTGACGTCGACGGTGTTCTTCCCGGTGCGCAACGGCACCGTCGCCGTGAACTGTCCATCGGTGCCGACCTCGGCCCGGGTGCCGTTGACGGTCACCGACGAGGAGGGGGCAGCGCGTCCCTTCACCTCCGTGTCCGCGACGGCGTGGCGCTGCTCGGCGGCCGGCCAGACCACCTCCAGCAGGACATCCTCGGGGATGCGTTCGGGATCGCTGGGCGCTGCGCCGGCCACGCTCGTCGACTGGGTGCCTGGGGGGAGCGTGAGAGATTTCCCGCCGGCGGTGAACTTGGCCTTGCCGGCCAGCGACGCGACCGAGACGCGTCCTCGCTCGTCCGACAGCACCACGAAGTGCGCCGGGCCCTCGTTGGCGGTGCGCGTGTCGCGGGAGGTGATCTCGACGCTGTCGCTGCCGCTGACGCGCGCGAGCAGCTTTCCGTGGCGCAGATCGACGGTGGCGCCGCTGGCCAGCCGATCGAGCCCGATCTCGACCCGCTCGCGCAGCTCGATCTCGGTCCCCGCCGAAAGCTGAAGGATGGCGCGGCCGCCGGCCGCCGTGCGCACCACGTCGGTCCGGGTCAGCGTGTCGCCGGCCTTGATCGGGACCCATTGCCCGGCGCGCTGCGCCTCGACGTTCCCGGTGGACGAGGCGACCTGGAACGTCGCTTCGTCGCGCGCGGGGGCCGCGGCGGGGGCGGCAGAAGGGGCGACCGCCGCGTTGCGGGCCATCGCCTCGGACGGCCCCGGCAATGCCGGCGGCGAGCTCAAGTAGCGGCGTGAGGTGACGGCGGCGACGGCGACCGCGCCCAGGCCCAGCGCGATCAGCCCCACGTTGCCGAGCTTGCGGCTGGGAGGCCGGGTGCTCATGGACGGTGCGCCCGCCCTTCGTCTGCCGGAAAAATGAGGGTGAAGGTGGTCCCGCCGCCGACGCTGCTGTCGACCGTGACGGTGCCGCCGTGGTCCTCCACGGTGCGATGCACGAACGAGAGCCCCAGCCCGGTCCCCGAACGATCGCCCTTGGTGGTGAAGAACGGATCGAAGATGCGTGGCAGATGTTCGGCGCTGATCCCGGTGCCGCTGTCGCCGATCCGGACGCGCACGACCTTGTCCTCGATCTGACTGGTCTCCAGCGTCAGCGTCCCGCCCTTCTTCATGGCGCTGCGCGCGTTCTGGATGATCTGGATGAACGACTCTTGCAGCTGCGTGGCGCTGCCGCGCACGGCGGGGGTGGCGCCGTACTTCCGCACCACCGCGATCCCGGCCGCCGCCATGTCGCTCGGCCCGCACAGCTCCACCGCGTCGTCGAGGGTGCGCGCCAGATCGACCGGCGTGGTGTCGTGCCCGCTCTGCCGCTGGGCGAGCCGCAGCATGTTCTGCACGATCTTGCGGATGCGCAGCGCCTCGCTCTCCAGATCCTGCAAGAGCGGCCGGGCCGGATGCCCGGCCGGCAGATCGGCGATGAGCAATTGCACGATCCCCAGCGCGCCGGTCAGCGGATTGTTGATCTCGTGCGCGACGCCCGCGCCCAGCTCGCCCAGCGCCGAGAGCGAGCGCGAACGGAAGAGAAGGTCCTGCGCCTGCCGCAGCTCGGTGGTCTTGTCCGCGACCCGCTTCTCCAGCGTCTGGTTCCAGGCCTTGATCTCGTCGGTCTGCTGCGTGATCTTCTGCCGCGCCGCTTCCAGGCCGGTGGCCATCTGGTTGAAGGCCACCGCCAGCTCCCCCAGCTCGTCGGGCGCCGCCGGCGCGATCCGGGCCTCCAGCTGGCCGGCGCCGATCTGGCGCGACCCCACCACCAGCGCCGCCACCCGATCGCTCAGGCGCCGGGCGAAGATCCGCGCCGCGATCGAGCCGATGAGGGCCGCCACCGCGATCCAGATCAGCGTGGCCCAGGTGATCTGGTTGACCGGCAGCAGCGCGGCGTCGACGGTCTTGTCGACCAGCGCCCCCATCCCCCAGCGGGCGACCGGAGCAAAGGCGCCGATGAGCCGCCGCCCGTCGCGCACGTAATCGGCGACGATCGGCCCCGAGGGGGCCTCTCCCTCGCGCGTGCCGGGCAGTCGGATGGTGCCGAGGCTGCCGACGCCGCCATGCGCCGACGAGGCGATGAGCCGCGCCCGCCCGTCGGTCAGCGCGACCTCCGTATCGGCGTTGCCCAACGAGGCGACGTAGCTCCCCAGCCGCTTGAGCGACACCTCGGCCGCCAGGATCCGCCGCCCGCCGCCCAGCTTCGGATCGAAGGCGACCGCCAGCACCACGTGCGGCAGCCGCATCGGCCCCCCCAGGAAGATCGGTCCCATCCCCTCCCCGGCGCCAAGCGCCGCGCCGAGCGGGGCCATGAGGCCGACCCCCTCGACGTCGGTCGGCCGCATCGGCTCGTGCCCCTTGAGGGCATCGTAGCGGTTCGGGTTCTCGAGATAGGCCGGCTGCCCGATCAGCGTGCCGTGCTCGTCGAACATGGCGACGGCGCAGAAGTCGTCGCTCTGGTGATAGACGAGCTGCAGAAATTTCAACAGCGCCTCCGACGACGGACTCTCGTTCGCCGAGGAGCGGGTCAGATCGAAGATCTTCGCGTCCACCCGCAGGATCGACAGCTGGTTGTCGATGTGGCTCTCGGCGTAGCCCGCCACCTGCTTGGCGACGGTCAGCTCGTTCTCTCGAGCGCGTTGCGCAGGGCCCCCTGGCCGATGTACAGCGACGAATAGCCGGCGATGCCGAGCGGCAGCACCGAGACGCCGATGGCCAGCAAGGTCAGCTTGGAGAGGAGCTTCATGGTCCGACGCTCCCCGGACAGCCGCCGTCGGGGGTGAGGGGAGCGGGGAGGGAGACGGCTGCATCGGCGGCGGCGTCCACCACCGCCGGCAGATATCCGTACGGCACGCCTGCTCCGGTCAAGGAACCGCCGAGCGCATCCGCCGCCGCGACCGTCTCCGTCCCCATCCCGGGCGGGGTGAAGCCCTCGACCCGGTTGGCGTTCACGAAGGTCGGGCAGACCAGCAGCCTGCCGTCGAAGGTGATCACCGTGGTCGCGGTCCGAAAGTTCTCGCCGACGATCGTGATCGGCGTGAAGCCGCTCTGGGGGCCGGAGGTCGGGCTGACCTCGCGCACCGTCGGCGGCGACAGGTAGGTGAACGAACCGGTGAGCGTCGCGGAGGCGCCGCCGGTCGTGACGGTCACGGCCGTCGGTCCAGCCGCGTGCGGTGGGGTGAGCGCGGTGATCGAGGTCGGCGTGACGTCGTAGAGCGTCGCGACCTGGCCGTCGAACGCCACCTGCGTCACTCCGGCCACGAAGCTGGCTCCGGAGAGCGTCACCGCCGTCCCCCCCTGCGTCGAGCCGGAGCTGGGAGAGAATCCCGCCGGGAGGGGCGCCGGGACCAGCGGCATCGCGGCGTGGGCGGTCTGGATGAGGCCACCGGTGCCGGTCGCCTGGGCCTCGATCGTCAACATGTCTCCATCGGCCGTCGGGGCGGGCGCTGGAAAGCGGAACGTGCACGAGGCGCGGGGTCCTCCGGTCAGCGAACAGGTCTCCGTCGAGGGCGCCGCCGTGCCCGCGGTGATTGTCACCGCCAGGCCAGTCAGGGTGCCATAGCCGTCGTCGGCCGCGACGAGCACGTCGACGGATGCGTTCGCGCCGATCGCGCTGCCGTCGCGCGGGTTGGTGATGCTGACCGTCGGGGGCGTGGTGTCCGTCCCCAGCGAGGTAAAGGCCAGAGCGAGGCGCGTGCTGTGTCCGCGGGGATCGGCCGACGATCAAATCGTACTGCCCTCCGGGGAGTCCGGGCGGAACGATGGCGCTCAGGATGTTGACGCTCACCCAGGTGACCTGCTCGAGGGCGAAGCTGCTCGACCCGGTCGTCGCCTGGGGCGCCGACGCGGCCTGGCCCACCAGCGTCGCGCTGAACCCGCTGACCTCGACGCCGGCGCTCCCGGCCGTGGTGTCGAACTGGTAGGCGGGACGAAACACCCCTCCATCCATGGTGGCAAAGATGTTGGCCGCCACCGGAGCGTTGTTGTACGCCATGGCGGGCGTCATCTGACCGAGAACGGCGGGCGGCTCCGCGCTGAGGCCGCACCCCGCGACGGTGCCCAGGAAAAACGCGGCCGTGGCGGTCCTAGCCGGGGGCATCGCGCGCATTCTAACACCGAGGAGAGCCCATCCCGTGCGGGCCGATCGGTCGAGAGTCAGTCGAGAGTCAGTCGAAAAAGGCCTCGGTCCTGATCTGAGCCTTGCGGTTCACGCCCCGGGCGATGAGCTCACGCTTGACCTCGGTGATCATGGCGCCGTTGCCGACCAGGTAAAACGTGGGCGAAACCAGCTGGGGGAGGCTGTCCAGCAAGGCGGCCGTGATCCGCCCGCGCCCGCCGTGCCAGGAGGCGTCCGGGGCGGTGAGGAAGATCCGCAGGTCGGCGGAGGCGCGCCTCGCCAGCGCCTCAATCTCGGCGCGGGCGAAGAGATCGGCCTCTTCGCGGGCCCCCCACATGACGATGCAGCGGCGGGACTCTTTGCCGCTCTCGCGGCGGCGGCCGAGCTCGCCCAGCATCGGCATCACGGCCGAGATGCCGGTCCCGGTCGCGCCAAAGAGGACGTCGCCCGGGTGCACCGGGTCGAGCACGAAGAAGCCGTGCGGACCGGTCATGTTCAGCACGGTCCCGATCGGAAGCGACATCAGGAACTCCGAGGCCTTGCCCTCGGGGATCACCCGGATGATGAACCGCAGGACCTCGCCGGCGTCGCTCTGGGAGGCGATCGAGTAGCTGCGGCGTGGGATGAGGTCGGCGCCGGGTGCGTCGGGGCCGATCGACATCGAGACGAACTGGCCGGCCTTGAACTCGAGGCGGGACGGCGAGCGGAGCGCGAAGGAGAGCTCAGCGATGTTGGCGGCGATCGTTTCGCGGGCGATGAGCTCCGCGGTGAAGGGGGCTGGCATCGGCGCGATCATAATCGAGGCGTGCTAGCTTCGCCGAATGTCCCGAACGTCGATGTCCGCGCGCCAAAAGCTGACCTCTGTGGCCCTGGTCGCATTCCTGGCGGCCGCGAGCGGCGGCGCCTGCAGCAAGACGGACGAGGCCGGCAAGCCGTCGACGGTCCCTCCGCTGGATCCAGCCACTGCGCCGAGCGCGCCGGCAACCGCCACGCCCCCGCCAGCGATGCCAGCGGCAGCGATGCCCGCGGCAGCGCCCCCGGCTGAGGCGCCTGCCGCCGACAGCCCCGGCGCGTCGATCACCGGCTCCATCGTCCTCGCCCCCTCGGTCGCCAAGGCGAGGCCGAAGGGGGGGACGCTGTACCTCGTGGCGCGCCGGATCTCCGACAATCCGACGGCACGCGGGACGCTCATCGCGGTGAGGAAGCTCCCGGCGACCAGGTTCCCGCTGCCCTTCTCGCTCACCGCCGCCGACATGCCCTTCCAGAACGGTCCGTTCGACGGCGACCTGGTGCTGACCGCGCGCATCGATCAGGACGGCGATCCGCTGACCCACGAAAAAGGGGACGTCTTTGGCTCGCTGCCCAAGGTCCCGGTCGGCTCGCACGACGTGAAGCTGGCGCTCGACCAGGTGCAAAAGGAGACCGAATCGCTGGCCGCCGGCGCCCCGATCATGGGCGGGATGGGCGCGCCCGGAGCGGCCGGCGCGATGCCGCCCGGGCATCCCCCGATGGGGGGCGGCGCGCTCCCTCCCGGCCACCCATAGCCAGAGGCCATGTGATCGCGTCGGGCTCGCGCGAGCTTGGCTCGCGCGAGCCCATCGCGGGGGGCGCGGGACCCTTTCAGGGTCCCGATGTATGAGTCGCGCGAGCTTGGCTCGCGCGAGCCCATCGCGGTGGGCGCGGGACCCTTTCTTGGGGGCCTGCATGTGGTAGTTTCCGCGGCAACATGGACTACAAAAAGCTGCGCGACATGGTCAGCCACCGGACGACGTTCGAGTACGACTCGGGGGCGAAGATCATCGGAACGATCGCCGCCTGCATGCCGGCGAACGGGCCGGTGCAGATGCTGGTGCTGTCGAAGGTGCAGGTGCTCGACGCGAACCAGAGCGTCATCGCCAAGTACGAAGAGCTGCCGCTCGTCCCCAACAACCTGATCGGCTTCCAGATCACCGAGGGGCCATTGTGAAGCGAGCGGCGACCACGGTCGCCGTTTGGGTCGCGTTGCTCGCGGGGGCCTGCGCCGGGCCGGCTTATACGATCGTCGATGACCCGTTCGACATCGCGGAGACCACGAGCGCCCCGGAGATCAGCGCGATCGTCGACGCGGGCGGGGGGGACGTGACGCTGTCGGGGCCGCTGGCGATGGAGGCGTCGGACGGTGTGGCGGTCATCGGGGAGACGCTCTGGGTGCGTGGCAGCTCGTTCGGCAAGCAACCGACGGTCCTGGTGGGGGGCCGGCCCGCGGCGGTCCTGGGACGCACGCGGGAGGGGGGCCTGGTGGTGCGCGTCCCGGCCGGGACGCCGACCGGCTCGCAGGCGGTGGTGGTGAGCAACGAGCTCGGCAAGAGCGAGCGCCCCATCTCCGTCCGCCGCTACGCCGCGGTGCTGGCGCCGGGCAGCGGTCAGATCGGCTGGGCCGTGGTCGGCGCCGACGGACCGATCGCAGCGGGCGCCACGCCTGTTCCGGAGGCGCGCTGGCTGGCGCTCTCGAGCGACGGCCGCGCGGCCTACGTCGCGGAGACGCGCGGCGGGACGATCGACGTGATCGATCTGCCGGCGCCCGGCGCGCCGAAGCTGATCTACAAGCTGGAGCTGGGGAGCGCCGGCGGTCCGGTGCTGGCCCTGGCCGCGGCCGCGCACGCGCCGGTGCTCGCCGTGGTGCGCGCCAACGACGTCGTGCTCGTGGATACGAGCTCGCCGCTGCACCCGGCGCGCAGCGCGCCGCGCGCGTTCCCGCTGTCGGTGCGCGACGCCAAGATTGCGGCCGCCGACATCTCGCCCGACGGCAAGCTGCTGGCGCTCGCCACCCAGGCGGGAAACCAGGTCGTGATCCTCGATCTCGGTCCGTCCGGCCAGGCGCCGATCGCCAGCGTGCTGGCCATCGCGCCGGAGATCCGCGAGAGCATCCTCTGTGACGTGGCGTTCGCGCCGGCCGGCGACACGCTCTGGGTCCTTTCCGGTGACACCCCCAGGAGCGCGGTGGTCGGTCCGGAGCCGACGCAGCTGCGGGCGGTTCGCCTGACGAGCGATTCGCAGACGCTGGTCCGCCTGACGGCGGCCCGGCTGGTCGAGATCACCGACGCCGCGGCGCCCGCGCGGGTCAGTGTCGGCCGCGCGTTGCCGCTGGCGAGCGGCGCGGCGATCCGCTTGCCGCCGGAGCGCAACACCGTGTTCTTCGCCGCCGCCGCGCAGGCGGGCGGTGGGACCGGGATCTTTCGCCTCGACGCCGAGGATGCCGCGACGGTGATCGTGGCCAGCCCGGCACGCGTCGGACGTCCGGATATCTCGCCCGAGGGGCGCTGGCTGCTGGCGCCGGCGGCGTCGCCCGACGGTGCGGTGCGCGTCCTGGCGGCGGCCATCGACGGACGCCCGGCGCCCGCCGGTGCCGCGCTTCCCGTCGACGCGATCGCTGCGTTGCCAGGCGAGGGACCGCCTGCCGCGCGCCCGACGCCCGAGCTGAGGATTCAGCCCTGAAGAGGGTGCGTGCCGTGGTGCGGGGCCGCGTGCAGGGGGTCGGTTTCCGCGCCTCTGCGGCGCACGAGGCGCGCCGTCTCGGCGTCGCCGGCTGGGTCCGGAACCTGCACGACGGAACCGTCGAGCTGGAGGCGCGCGGCGCGCCGGCCGCGGTCGACGCGCTCTGCGCCTGGCTGGCCCAGGGACCACGCGGCGCGCGGGTGACGGGCGTGGACGCTTACGAGGTGCCCGCCACGAATGAGATCCAAGATCGGCTGGGCGGGAATGACGGGGACGGATTCGAGATACGCTGACGCTGCACACGGATCACACGCTGACTTGCACGCTGACTCGCGCGGAGGGCGCTCATGGCCAACGACGAAGGTTCGAAGAACGAAGCATCGGGAGTGATCAAATCGGTTTCGCGCGAGGGGCGGCGGTTCCCACCGGCGAAGGCCTTCGCCGAGCGCGCGCTCATCAAGGACAGCGCCGCCTACGCGAAGCTGTACCGCCGCTCCATCGACGACAGCGACGCGTTCTGGGACGAGACGGCCAAGGCCGAGCTCGCCTGGACCAAGCCCTGGAACAAGGTGCTCTCCTGGAATCTCCCCTGGGCGCGCTGGTTCGACGGCGGTGAGCTGAACCTCTCCGCGAACTGCCTCGACCGGCACCTGGCCACCCGCGGCGACAAGGTCGCGCTCGACTGGGAAGGGGAGCCGGGCGACAGCCGCAAGCTCACCTACCGGCAGCTGCACGCGGAGGTCTGCAAGGCCGCGAATGTCCTCAAGGGGCTCGGCCTGGTCGCCGGCGACGTGGTGGCGATCTACATGCCGATGATCCCGGAGGCCGCCGTCGCCATGCTGGCCTGCACGCGCATCGGCGCCACGCACACCGTGGTCTTCGGTGGCTTCTCGGCCGAGGCGCTGCGCGACCGCATCAACGACTGCGGCGCGGTCCTCTGCATCACCGCCGACGGCGGATGGCGGCGGGGCAAGTCGGTTCCGCTGAAGACGAACGTCGACCGCGCGCTCGAGCAGACCCCGACGGTGAAGAGCTGCCTGGTCGTGCGCCGCACCAACGACGCCGTGGAGATGAAGGCGGGTCGCGACATCTGGTGGGACGAGCAGATGAAGGGGGCCTCCGCCGCGTGCGCGCCGGTGAGCCTGCCGTCCGAACATCCGCTCTTCATCCTCTACACCTCGGGGACGACCGGAAAGCCGAAGGGGATCGTGCACACCACCGGCGGCTACCTGCTGGGCGCGCACCTCACGACCAAGTACGTCTTCGACCTGCACGAGGACGACGTCTACTGGTGCACCGCCGACATCGGCTGGGTCACCGGCCACAGCTACGTCGTCTACGGACCGCTGTCGAACGGCGCCACCACGGTCATGTACGAGGGGGCGCCCGATCACCCCGAGAAGGACCGCTTCTGGTCGATCGTGGAGCGGCATAAGGTCTCGATCTTCTACACGGCGCCGACCGCGATCCGCGCCTTCGTCCGCTGGGGCGACGACCTGCCGAAGAAGCACGATCTCACGTCGCTGCGGCTGCTCGGCAGCGTCGGTGAGCCGATCAACCCCGAGGCCTGGATGTGGTACCACGAGGTCATCGGCGGCGGGCGCTGCCCGATCGTCGACACCTGGTGGCAGACGGAGACGGGCGGCATCATGATGACGCCGCTGCCCGGGATCACCGACGCCAAGCCGGGGAGCTGCGCCATCCCGTTCTTCGGGGTCGACCCGCAGGTGGTGAAGCGCGACGGCACGCCCTGCGGCCCGAACGAGGGGGGCTTCCTGGTGATCAAGAAGCCTTGGCCCTCGATGCTGCGCGGGATCCACGGCGATCCCGAGCGCTACACCAAGGCGTACTGGTCGGAGATCCCGGGTGTCTACTTCACGGGCGACGGCTCGCGCCAGGACGAGGACGGCTACTTCTGGGTCATGGGACGCGTCGACGACGTGCTGAACGTCGCCGGCCACCGCCTCGGCACCGCCGAGATCGAGAGCGCGCTGGTCTCCCACCCGAGCGTGGCCGAGGCGGCCGTCGTCGGGCCGCCGCACGAGCTGAAAGGGCAGGCGATCTTCTGCTTCGTGACGCCCAAGAACGGCGTGACGGCATCGCCCGAGCTGAAGAAGGCGCTGTCGGATCACGTCGTCAAGGAGATCGGCGCCCTGGCCAGACCCGACGAGATCCGCTTCACCGACGCGCTGCCCAAGACCCGCTCGGGAAAGATCATGCGACGGCTGCTGCGCGAGATCGCCACCAGCGGCGCCGTCCGCGGCGACGTGACCACGCTCGAGGACATCGGCGTCATCAGCCGCCTCTCCGCCGCCCGCGACGACGAGGAGTAACCGCCCCCGTCGACCGGGTCGGCGAGCGGAAGGGGCCGCGCGTGACTCAGACGGTCGGTGGCGCGTCCGGCGGCGGTGCACCCGTCTCCAGCTCGCGCTTGCGCTTCATCGACTTGGCGACCAGCTCGGAGACGTTGAGGACCTGCACCTTGTCGCCGGCGTTGCGATCCTGGACGCCGTCGCGGAGCATGATGGTGCAGAAGGGGCAGGCGGTGGCGACGGTGTCGGCGCCCGAGGCGAGGATCTCGTCGGTGCGGTTGTGGTTCACCCGCGTGCCGATCTTCTCCTCCATCCACATCCGCCCGCCGCCGGCGCCGCAGCAGAAGCCCTGCTCGCGGTTGCGCGGCAGCTCGACGCGCGCGTCGGGGCCAGCGGGGAGGGCGTCGAGCACGCTGCGAGGCGCGTCGTATTCGCCGTTCCAGCGTCCCAGGTAGCAGGGGTCGTGGAAGGTGATCTTGCTGGGCGGACCGATCCTGTCGTTGGCGCTCCGCATGGCGTCCATCTCGATCTTGCCGCTCTCCACCAGCTCGCGAATCAGCTGCGTGTGGTGGCGGACCTCGAAGTTGCCGCCCAGCTGCGGGTATTCGTTCTTGATCGTATGCAGGCAGTGCGGGCAGGCGGTGATGACCTTCTTCACCTTCTTGGCGTTCATCGCCTCGATGTTCTGCTGGGCCTCTATCTGGTAGAGCATCTCGTTACCGGAGCGCCGGGCCGGATCGCCGGTGCAGCCCTCCTCGAGGCCGAGCACCGCGAAGTCGACGCCCCCCTCGCGCATCACCTCGACGAGCGCGCGCGTCTGCTTCTTGATCCGGTCGTCGAAGGCCCCGGCACAGCCGACCCACAGCAGGTATTCGGCGTCGGGGTGATCGTCCAGCGTGGGGACGCCCAGGCCCTCGGCCCAGTCCATCCGCTTGTCGGCGCCGATCCCCCAGGGGTTGCCGTTGCGCTCGAGGTTGGTGAAGGTGCGCGCCAGGTCGGTGGGGACCTTCTCCTGCACCAGCACCAGGTTCTGGCGCATCTGGATGATCTTCTCCGGGTGGTCGATGAAGACCGGACAGACCTCCTGGCAGGCGCCGCAGGTGGTGCAGGCCCACAGGACGTCTTCGCTGGTCCGCGTCCCGATGAGCGGCTTCACCTCGTCGTTGGCCGCGCCGGCGCCGTGCTGGAAGTGATCGAGCAGCGTGTCGAGCGGCCCGCGATCGGGCATGCGCGTCCGCATGTCGTCGCGGATGTCGTGAATGACCTGCATCGGCGAGAGTGGCTTGCCCGTGTTGTAGGCGGGGCAGAAGTTCGTGCAGCGGGCGCACTCGGTGCAGGCGAACCCGTCGAGCAGCGACTTCCAGCTGAAATCCTTCCATTCCTGGACGACGCCGGTGGCCGCGATGTCGTCCGCCTCCATGTTCAGCTTCGGCAAGATGCCGCGCTGGCCCAGCTTGCGGAAGTAGATGTTCGGCAGCGCCGCCAGGATGTGGCTGTGCTTCGAGTAGAGGAGGTAGTTGAGAAACCCCAGCAGGATGACGACGTGGGCCCACCAGCAGATCTCGGCGAACGGCTGCTCGAGCCGCTTCATCCCGAAGTAGGTCAGCATCAGAAGGCCGATGGCGCCCAGGATGGCAGCGGCGTCCCGGCTCATGGGGATGAGGCGCGGCTGCAGCACGATGCGCCGGAAGAAGGCGAACACCACCAGCGCCAAGACCGCGAGCGAAAACGCGTCGATCATCGAGGCCAGGAGCCCGCCGGCGGTCTCGCCGATGAGGCCCGCCCAGGAGAATGACGGGAACAGCCCCTGGAGGATCGTCTCGGCCGAGCCGATGGTGATGACGATGAAGCCCCAGAAGATGAGGAAGTGGTACTTGCTGCCGAGGGCGCTCACGAACTTCGGCCAGCGCTTGGCGGGCAGGGTGGTCTTCTCGACGACCTTCTTCTGCGCGAAGAAGTAGCGCAGCACCGAGTCGACCCGATCTTCCGGGCGATCGAACCGTGGCTCCGGCCGCCCGGCGAGGATCAGCCGGGTGAAGCGACGGAGCGTCCAGGCAAACATCCCGAGGGCCGCGGCGAGGAGTGCCGCGAAGAGGACGCGTCTCATTGGGGCGCCATCGTACCGCGAATGGGTTATATACGCCGCATGGCGCTCAACCCAGAGCTCATCGATATCCTCGCTTGCCCCAAATGTAAGGGCGCCCTCAAGCTGCGGGGCGACGAATCGGCCTTCGAGTGCGGGGTCTGCAAGCTGTCGTACGCCGTCGTCGACGACATTCCGAACTTCATCCTCGAAGAGGCAAAGCCGCTCAGTCCCTGAGAGCGAAGCCGCTCAGTCCCTGAGAGCGAAGCCGCTCAGTCCCTGAGAGCGAAGCCGCTCAGCACCTGACGCGAAGCCGAAGTACCAGAGACGTGAAGTACCGCATCTGACGGTCCGCCAAATCATGGGCAGACCGACGATCGCCACCGGTTGAGCTGCTTCTGGTTTTTTTGCGCTCTTCAGGGGGAGCCTTACACTGCCAGTATGAGCACTGATCGACGCCGAGCCCCCCAGGAGCGCCGCCAGACCGACCGCGTCCCCGCGGTGTTCGCCGTGAAAAAGGCGATCACCGGCCCGGAAGGGCGCGTCGATGGCCAGATCCAGCTCTGCCAGGCCGAGGACATCGCGCCCGCCGGCATGACCATCAAGCGCCCCCGTGGCAGCGCCGTCCTGCCCCGGACCGAGGTGGCCTTGTCGTTCGCGCTTCCCGGATCCGACGACGAGATCTCCGCCCGCGGCCTGGTGGTCAGCGACGCCAGCACCGGCAGCTTTCGGCGCACCGGCGTGCGGTTCCTGGCGCTGGCGCCCCAGCACGCGCAGGCCATCGCCGGGTACTGCCGCCGGGGCAGCCGGCCGCCTCGCTAGCAACGCGCTCAGCAACGCGCTAGCTGCCGAGCAGCGTCCGCCGACGGAGGGAGACGCGACGCACGGGCGCGTGACCCACCAACCGGGCGGCGCCCCAGCCCGAAATCAGCTCCCCCTCGAGGCCCAGCCCGGGGAGGTTCTCCCGCCCGACCAGCAGCAGGTTCTTGACGCCCGTGGCGTGCGGGAGCCCGCTGACGTCGAACAGTCCCGCCGCGGCGCGGGAGTAGAGCGGCGGCGGAACGACTGCCGCGGCGGCGGAGGTCTTGCTGGTCGTCTGAGCTGTCTTGCTGTCTGCGCCGGTGCCGTCGCCGCCCCGCTGGGCGCCGAGGCCGTCATAGGGGGAGGCGACGACCAGGATGTTCTTGGTCAGCTCGGGCCAGAGCCGTTCCAGCGTCTGGAGCAGCCGTCCGCGGAGCGCCCGCAGGTAGCTGGGCCCGGCGTCGACCAGGTGAGCCGGGACGGCGCATTCGATCCAGAGCGGGATCCGCTCCGGCTCGCGCGGCCCGGGCCGACCGACGGTGACGGCGATGGCGTTGTCCTCGACGAGCGGCCGCGCCGGATCGGCGATCGCCAGCAGGCGCACCGGCGTGCCGGCCGGGACCCCTGCAGGGGCGACGATGAGAGAGAGGGCGTAGCGATAGCCACCCACCCGCAGGGCCGCCGGTCGTGCGCGGGCCGGCACCGGTGGCGCGGAGGGTCCCAGCGTCGCCCGCAGCGACGCCGAAGGCCCTGCCCAGAGGAGCCAGTGGCAGCCGATCTTCTCGTCGCGCGGGCTCACCTGCAAGCCGACGGCGCGGCCGCGGCGCATCACCACCCCCAGCGGCTCCAGCCGCCGGCGCCGCTCGCCGCCGAAGGTCTCGATCCGCTGCAGCAGCAGCTCCTGCAGCGCGGCGAGGCCGCCGTCGAGCACGTGCAGCCCGCGGCGCGCCAGCGCGAACGCGCGCGCCTCGGTGACCACGCCGACGTCGCTCGGTGCGAGGGCGGTGGTGAGCGCGGCCGGCGCGGCCGCCATCGCCCGGAACGGATGGTCGGCCGCCAGCGGTCCCAGGGGATCGTGCCCGGCGCGCGGCAACAGCGACTCCAGCCGACCCAGCTCCCGGCGCTCCCAGAAGCCGGCCGGTGGAAGCGTCATCGCCGTCGCCAGGATCGGCTCCGCGATCCGACCGAGCGCGTCCAGCCGCTCGATCGCGGCGGTCACCGTCGGCGCCGTCGCGCCGAACGCCCGCCCGAGCTCCCTCTCGCCGGCGGCCGGATCGGCCCCCAGGTCGAGCCTCTGTTTTCCCACCGACAGCCGCACGAAGGGTGTGGCCAGCGCCCGCCGCTTGACCACCGCCACGCAGTCCAGCTCCTTGAAGACGCGCGCCGCCTGCGGATCGTCGAGCGGCGGGAGCAGCGCCGGCGCACGCGAGAGCGAGGTGCCGCCCGCATCGAACGCCGCCTGCTCCGGCTCATCGGCCACCACCAGCACCCGGAATCCGCGCCGCGCCAGCAGCGCCGCCGCGACCAGGCCCGACGTTTCGCCCCCACAGACGACCACGTCGTAGAAGTTCGTGTCGACCATGCGGGGTGGTTTTACAGGCTGCGCAACGGCGCATTCCCGGGCGCCGCGCCGAGGACCCGCACGCGCCGCCCCTCGACCACCACCCGCCGCTCGGCGATGGCCCGCACCACCGCGGGGAGCAGGCGGTGCTCTTCGGCCAGGATGCGGGCCCGCAGCGCCTCGTCGTCGTCATCGTCCTGAAGCTGGACGGCGGCCTGAGCGATGATGGGGCCGGTGTCGACGCCCCGGTCGACGAAGTGAACGGTGCAGCCGGCGATCTTGACCGCGGCGTCGTAGGCCTGCCTCACCCCGTGCACGCCGGGGAACGCCGGCAGGAGAGCGGGGTGGATGTTGATGACGCGGCCCGGGAAGGCGTCGAGCAGCTCGCCCGAGAGCACCCGCATGAACCCGGCCAGCACGACCAGATCGACCTGGTGCGCCCGCAGCGCCTCGACCAGCGCGCGATCGAAAGCGGCTCTGTCGCTGTGGTCCCGGTGATCGACGAGGAAGGTCGGCAGCCCGGCCAGACGGGCCCGCGACAGCGCCTGACAGTCCGGGACGTTGCAGCCGACCACGGTCAGCCGCGCCGGGCCGAGCTCGTTGCGCGTGCTCCGGTCGATGAGCGCCTGCAGATTGGTCCCGCTGCCGGAGACCAGCACGCCGACGTTCATTGCGTGAGGAACTCCACCGGCGCGTCCGGTGCGTCGGCCGCCGCCACCTGGCCGACGGAGAAGACCTGCTCGCCCGAGCGTTCGAGCAGCGTGATGGCATCGGCCTCGCGCTCGGCGGGGACGCAGACCAGCATGCCGAGGCCCATGTTGAAGGTGCGGCGCATCTCCTCGGGCGCCACGCCACCCCCCTGCGCGAGCAGCTGAAAGAGCGGCGGGATGGGCCAGCTGCCGAGGCGGAGTTGCAGCTTGAGCCGCGCGCCGTCGGGGATCATGCGCGTGGGGTTGTCGACCAGGCCACCGCCGGTGATGTGGGCGGCGCCGCGCAGGAGGTCGGCGTCGGCCAGCGCGCGCATCGACCGGACGTAGATGCGGGTGGGGCGCAAGAGCGCCTGCCCGAGCGGCTCGTTGAGGCCCGGTGTCTGGGCGCCCAGGTCGAGACGCATTTCTTCGAGGAACACCCTGCGAACCAGCGAGTAGCCGTTGGAGTGAAAGCCCGAAGAGGCGAGGCCGAGCAGCTTGTCGCCCGGGCGGATGGCCGTCCCGTCGACGCGGCGGCTCTTCTCCACCACGCCGACGCAGAAGCCGGCCAGGTCGTATTCGCCTGCCGCGTAGAAGCCCGGCATCTCGGCCGTCTCACCGCCCAGGAGCGCGCAGCCGGCGGCCTGACAGCCGTCGGCGATGCCGCCGATCACCTGCTCGGCGACGCCGACCTCCAGCTTCCCGGAGGCGAAGTAGTCGAGGAAGAACAGCGGCTCGCCCCCGCAGACGACCAGGTCGTTGACGTTCATGGCCACCAGATCGATGCCCACCGTGTCGTGACGCCCGGTGAGAAAGGCCAGCTTCAGCTTGGTCCCCACGCCGTCCGTACAGGAGACCAGCAGCGGTTCCTTGTACCGGCCGGGGATGGCGCAGAGACCGGCGAATCCGCCCAGCCCTCCCATCACCTCGGGACGGTGGGTGCGACGGACGTGCCCCTTGATGCGCTCGACCAGCAGGTCGCCGGCGTCGATGTCGACGCCCGCGTCCCGATAGCTGAGGCGGGTGGTCACGCCGACTCGCCGTCCGCGGACGCCACAGCGCGGCGGGACGGTCCGGCGTTGCTGATGGGGAGCGAGCCGAAGCGCTCCACGAAGCCCTTCAGCAGGCGGTCGAGCTCATCCTGCGGTTGCGGCGCCTCGGCGAAGCGGATCCAGCGCGCGCCCGCGCTGACCGCCCGCTCGATTTGACGCGCGCCGCGCCCGGCCACGAAGCGCCGCAGCGTCTCGTCGGGATCGGAGCAGGCATAGAGAACCATCGCGCTCCGGCCCGAGCGGTAGTCCATCGCGCCCTCGGCGCGGGTCTGCAAGACGCCGGCAACTTCCGGGGCCGCGGTTCTTGCATCAGAGATCTTGTGCCAGGCTCCAAAATGCACGCGCGCAGCATAACAAACCACGCGCGGTTCGCTCAGTGTATTCTCCGGTTTCGCACGATGGCCTGGTACAAACGCGAGAACAGCGACGACGATCTTTCGGAAGAAAAACGGAGCGTCCCGGCCGGGGTGTTCACCAAGTGCCCCGCGTGCCGGGCCGCCCTGCTCACGGCTGACCTGGAGAAGAACGACAACGTCTGCCCGCAGTGCGAGCACCACTTCCCGCTCTCCTCGGCGCGCCGGATCGAGCTGGTGCTGGACCCCGGCAGCTTCGTCGAGGCGGACGGGTCGATCGAGAGCGTCGACCCGCTCAGCTTCCGTGATTCGAAGAAGTACAGCGACCGGCTGAGGGCGGCCCGCCGGACCGCCGGCAGCGCCGACTCCCTGCGCTCCGGCTCGGGCCGGATCGAGGAGATCCCGGTCGAGCTCGGCGTCTTCGTGTTCGAGTTCATGGGCGGGTCGATGGGCTCCGTCGCGGGTGAGAAGATCACCCGGGTGTTCGAGCGGGCGCTCGAGCGGAAGGTGCCGGCGCTGATCTTCTCGGCCTCGGGCGGCGCGCGCATGCAGGAGGGGGTTCTCTCGCTGATGCAGATGGCCAAGACGTCGGCGGCGCTCGGGCGCCTGCGCGAGGCCGGGCTGCCTTACCTCTCGATCTTGCTGCACCCGACCACCGGCGGCGTGGCCGCCAGCTTCGCCATGCTGGGCGACGTGATCATCGCCGAACCCAAGGCGCAGATCGGGTTCGCCGGCGCGCGGGTCATCCAGAACACCATCCGCCAGCGGCTGCCGGCCGGCTTCCAGCGTGCCGAGTTCCTGCTCGAGCACGGGTTCCTCGACGCCATCGTGCCGCGGAAGGAGATGCGCGCCACCCTGGCGCGGCTCCTCCGCCACCTCGGCACGCGCGCCCCCGCGCAGGCGTAGGCCGGCCCCCATGGCGCCGTCGTCCGCGCGCTACGTCGATCTGCTGGCCCGGCTGGCGGGCGCGGCGAAGAGCCTGGGTGTCGACATGGGACTCGGCCGCGTTCGCACCGCGCTGGAGCGGCTCGGCGATCCGCAGAAGCGGTTCGCGGCCGTCCAGATCGCCGGGACCAACGGCAAGGGCTCGACCGCGGCGATGACCGAGGCCATCCTCCGTCGGGCTGGCCTCCGCACCGGCCTTTACACCTCGCCCCACCTGGCGCGGTTCACCGAGCGCATCCGGGTCGCCGGGCGTGAGGTCGACGGCGAACGGCTGGCGGCGCTCGACGCGCGGGTCGTGGCGACCGGCGTTCCGCTGACCTACTTCGAGATCGCCACCGTGCTCGGCTTTCTCGTCTTCGCCGAGGACGCCGTCGACGCCGCGGTCCTGGAGACCGGCCTGGGCGGCCGGCTCGACGCGGTGACGACCGCCGAGCCGCTGGCCACCGCCATCACCTCGATCGGCATCGACCACACCGCCTACCTCGGCACCACGCTGGCCGAGATCGCGCGCGAGAAGGCGGGCATCCTCAAGCCCAACGTCCCCTGTTTCCTGGGGCGTCTCCCGGAGGAGGCCCACCGCGAGATCGCCCGCCGCGCCGCGGAGGTCGGGGCGCCGCTGCGCCACCTCGGGTCGGACTTCTCGCCGCCCCTGGGACCGCTCGGTCTCGGCGGGCCTCACCAGCGGGACAACGCCGCGGTCGCGCTGGCCCTCGCGCGCGCCGTCTCGGGACAGCTGGGCCGACCGCTCGACGACGCCACGGTGAGGGAGGCGCTGGCAGGCACGGCCTGGCCCGGACGCCTCGAGCGGGTGGGGAAGGACCTGCTGCTCGACTGCGCGCACAACGCCGAAGGGGCCCGCGCGCTCGCGGCCGCGTTGCCGGAGATCGCCGCCGGACGGCGGATCGTCTTCCTGATGTCCGTCGCCGAGGACAAGGACGTCCGTGGCATCCTGGCGGCGCTGGGGCCGCTGGGTTACGCGCTGGTGGCCACCCGGGCCGACAGCCCGCGCGCGCTGCCGGCCGCGGCGCTCGCCACGGAGGCGGCGCGGTTCTTTCCCAGACGGACCGCCGTCGCCGCTCCGACGGCCGCGCTCGCCGAGGCGCGCCGGCGCGCCGCCGGTGGGCTGGTCGTCGTGTGCGGCTCGATGTTTCTGGTCGGTCCGCTGCGGGCAGCGCTCCTGGGCGACGCGGTCGATCCGCAGCGGACCTCGGATCCGCTCGCGCCGGCCTCGCCAGGACCGCCGACCTCTGTCCGTCGGGCCTGAGCGCTGGCCGCCGGCTACCAGCCGGCGACGTGGAGGCCGCGGGGGACGGCCTTGCGGCGCGGCGGAACGGGCTGGACGGCGTAGGCGGTCTTGGCGGCGGCCACCGGCTCGGTCTCGATGGTGAAGTAGAAGAGGCGCAGGAAGTTGTGGCGGCCCACCCGCTCGTGGCCGAAGAGGCCGCCCAGGACCTCCCACATGAAATCGCCCGGCCGTTTGACGCCCGAGTCGTAGAAGGGGAAGACGTAACGGCGGTAGGTGCCGTCGGGGCGGCCGTCGGCCATCAGTCCTTCGCTGTGATAGTAGTTCGGGAAGACCCAGGTCCCGACGTGGTTGGCGCTCTGGCGGCGGACGAAGAAGGGGAAGACCACGGTCGTCCGATCGGGGCCGCGCTTGAAGTCCCAGAGCAGCGGGAAGCCGACCATGCTGACGTCGGTCGGCGTGCTGTGCCGGTAGAAGAGCAGCGGCAGGATGACGGTGGTGGTGTCGTGGGTGACCTCGTCCGCGAAGCGCCCGAAGATCGGCAGCAGCATCGTGGTGCGCCCGAGGTGGTACTCGTGCAGGTCGTAATAGAGCGGCACCCCGACGTACGCCGAGGTGGCGATGTCCCGGTAGTGCCAGAAGAGCACCAGCGTGCTCGAGAGCCCGCTCTCCGGGTTCCCGCGCGAGACATGCAAGAGCGGCGGGATGACGGTGGTCGTGGTCTCGGTCGCCTTGTTGGTATGGCTGAAGACCAGCGGCGCCAGCATCGAGAACGAGCTCTTCGGGCTGTCGGTGTGGAGGATGGGACCCGCGTACCAGAAGTGCGACGGGCCGCGCCGGTGATAGCCGGCGAGCAAGGTGTAGAACGAGAGGTGATCCTTCCCGCTCCCCTCGTAGAAGAGGGGCAGGAGCGCCTGCGAAGCGTCGCCGTTGGCGTCGTTGCGCGAGTACCAGGCCAGAGGCAAGAGGCCGCGTGTCCGCTCGGACTGGTGGTGCGACCAGTAGAAGGGACCGGCCAGGGTCGAGGAGCTGTCGGCGGCCGTGCTGGCGAAGTGCCAGAAGATCGGAAAGACGATGTCGCTGCGCCGGTCCTTGTTGACGTCCGACCAGTAGATCGGGAAGAGCGCGTTGACCGTCCCGGCCGGATCGCGGTCGTGGAAGAAGAGCAGGCAGGAGAACCAGTCCCGGGTCCCGTCGGCGCTCTTGCGCTGGAAGAGCAGAAGCGGCGGCACGATGGTCATCGTGCGCACGCTGTTCTCGGCGTAGGCAAACAGCGGGAACAGGCCGACCAGGTGGGCGTCGGGGGTGGAGCGTTCGAAGTAGGGGCCGACCACGGTCGTCTGCCGCCCGCCGAACGAGGAGTGCCAGAAGATCGGCAGCAGCGTGTCGACCCCGTCGCCGTTGGCGCGCCGCATGCGGAAGTAAGAGGGGACGATCCAGGTGTCGCTCTCCTTCGCGTCGGCGTAGTGACCGAAGAGCGGGATGATCCCCTGGCTCTTGTAACCGGGACCCTCCACGCGGAACCAGGGGCCGACCTGCGTCAGGTGCTGGCCGTCGCTGCGGCGCAGGACGTCCGCGTAGAGAAGCGGAACGACCCCCGCGTCGAAGTTGCTGTTCTTGAACCAGACGTAGGGGCCGACGAAGCCGCCGCTGCCGTTCGGCGTGTGCACCGAGGCGCCGAGCAAGCTGGCGAAGAGGTGCGTCTGTGCGTCGCGGTGATAGTAGAAGAGCGGGAAGACGGTCAGGCTCTTGGCGTCGCTTCCACCCGGTCGCGCGCCGCGCCGGTAGTAGAGGAGCGGAAAGAGGCCATCGGTCGTCTCGCCGCCCCAACGCTGGTGCCAGTAGGGGCCGACGACGGTCGTCGACTTGTCGGCCGCCCGGTCGGCGAAGTGAAAGAAGAGCGGCAGCAGCGCGAAGTGCGAGCGGTCGTGGCCGATGCGCCAGTAGAGGAGCGGGATGATGGGGCCGATGGCCACGCTGGTCCCGTCGCGGTCGCGCTCGACGAACCCCAGCGGCGTGACGGTGGCGCTCTGCCCCTGGCGCTCACTGGCGGTGTGAAAGAAGAGCGGGAACTGCACGGCGTAGCTCTCGCCGTCGTGATGGCCGTAGAAGAAGAGCGGCGTCACCGCGCCGTCGGCGCCGTGCGGATCCCGGTGTGCGTAGTAGAGCGGGAACAGAACCGTCGTCGATGACCGCTCGCTGGCGAAGTGCCAGTAGAGCGGAAAGACCACGCCGTGACCGCGGCCGGCATTCTCGCCGAAGTAGGCGATCGGAAACAGGCCGCCGCTCCAGCCGCCGTTGGTGAAGTGACGCCAGTAGGCCGGGCCGACGATGGTGGTGGTGTCGCGCGGACCGGAGCGATGCGCGAAGAAGGGAAAGAGCGCCGTCGCGGTGGAGCCGGTCGCCGCGTCCCAGAAGTGCCAGAAGAGTGGGAAGAGGGAGGTGGTCGATCCCTGGGGATCGGTCCGCCGGTAGAACAGCAGGGCGACGAGCCGGCCCATCGCATCGGCGGTGCGATCTTCGTGGCTCAGGTAGAGCGGGGTGAGCATCATTCGCTCGCCGCCCCGATCGCGGTGGGCGAAGGAGAGAAGCGGGACCGCCACCCAGGTGCGGGTCCCGTCGCGGTCGTCACGGCTGTAGCCGCCCAGCGGCGTCACCAGGTTGGTGGCCAGGCCGTGCTCCGCGCGATCCCAGTAGAAGAAGGGGACCAGCAGGCGGTGGGCGCGGCCGGTCTTGTCGTCGCCGCCGGTCCACCAGAACGGTGGGAACGCGTTGAAGTACCAGCCACCCTCGCGGATGTGGACGTACGGAACGGCCACCGTCGTGTTCGAGGTCGGGCCGCGAAAGCTCCAGACCAGCGGGAAGACGATCGTGGTGCCGTCGTCCTTCCCTTCGAAGTCCCACACCAGCGGGAAGAGGACGTGGTAGCTCGAGTGCGCCGTCTCATCGCCGCCCCACCAGTAGAGCCAGGCCACCGAGCGGCTGTACTCGGGCCCGTCACGATGGCTGTACCCGAGCCAGGTCAAGAGGCGGTAGCCGGTCTTGTGGCCGTTGTAATAGAAGAACGGGAGGGCCAGCAGGTTGGCGTCGTCGTCGTGCCGCCAGTAGAAGCTCAGCGGCAGCGCGAAGGTGAAGGCGTGGCTGGCCGTGCGGGTGGAGAAGAAGATCGGGAACCCGAGAATCGCTCGAATCGGGTGGGCGAGCGCCACCACCAGTAGAGGTAAGCAGCCGCCCCGAAGGAGCTCGAGGTCTCGGGGTTCTTGAAGCGGAGCGTGCCGAGGATGGGCGCCGCCCAGCTTCCGGTGCCCGACGCATAGAAGAGCGGAATCACCCCGAAGGAGTGCGTGTCGCCCTGGTGCCCGCTGACGATGGGGCCGTACCAGGTGATGAGGCTTCGCTTCGCGCGGTCCTCGAACCGCCAGTAGAACGGCGCGAAGATCAGGGTGTCGCTGGTCGGGCTCCAGTAGTGCCAGTAGAGCGGCGCCACGACGCGGTAGCCGGTGGTCCCTTTTTGCGACCAGTAGAGGCCGAGGAACTCGCTGAACCCGCCGTCGCGGTAGTAGAGGTAGGCGACGTTGGTCCGCAGCTGGATGGGCGTGCAGACGTTGGACTGACAGATGTTGTCGCCCGTGCAGTCCTCGTCGCGCCGGCAGCTCTGCGGGGCCGGCGTGCTGGCGGTTGGAGCGGGCGCGGCTGCCGCTGGCGCGGCCGGAGCATCTGCAGCCACCTTGCGGAAGGGATCGAGGCGCAGCGGCCTTCCGGAGGCGTGGCTTCCGGCCGCGTGGCCGAACGGATCCGGCGCCCCCGCGCGCGCCCTTCCGGCAACGCAAACGAGGACGACCAGTGAGGCGACGAGGACGAGAGGGCGGCGGTTCACGAAATCGGGGCGGTCCCTACTGCGGGGGGAGCATCTTCCATTCGCCGTTCTCGCGAACAAAGGCGACCTCGCCGGTGTCGCTCTCGTCGCCCTTCTGGCGAAGGACCTTCAAGGTGGCGGTCTCCCCCTTGATCTTCGATTCCTTGATCTGGAACTTCGTTCCTTCGAACTCTTTCTGCATCTTCTTGATGCCTTCCTGCGCCTGACCGAGGCCCATCTGCGTGGCCAGCATCCCCTGGTACATGAGCGCGTAGCAGTCGATGGCCTTCTCGCCCGCGCCGTCGACCAGCGCCTTGCGCCAGCGCTCGAACGTCTTCTCCGGCGTCGAGAACTCCGGACGCGGCGGCGCCAGCTGGAAGGAGATCGAGCGGATCTTCTCCCTGGGCAGCTTCATCGGCTGACCGTTGGTCTCGACGGTGTAGACGCCGTCGTAGTAATGGATGATCTTGGCGTTCAGCTTGGTCTTGTCGACCAGCTCGATGGTCTCCGCGCGCGCGAAGGCCGCCCCGAGGCTGGTCGTCAACAGAGCGGCCGTCAACAGAACGGCCTTTGCGGTGGCCGTCACCACCGAGAATCGTTTGTCGTAAGTCATGGTCGTCCCCGGCAATTCGACCGCGCGGGCCTAGAGCGAGATGCCCGGCGCCGGGAACTTGCTGGTCAGCTCCAGGACCTCCGACAGCACCTTCGCCGCCGTGGCGTCGGTCGGGTCGCTGACGACCCGATCGATCCACAGCGCGATCTGGCGCATCTCGGTCTCGCCCATTCCGCGGCTGGCCACCGACGGCGAGCCGAGCCGGATCCCCGAAGGATCGAACGGCTTGCGCGTGTCGTAGGGGACGGCGTTGTAGTTCAGCTCGATGCCCGCCTTGTCGAGCGCCTTGGCGGCGATCTTGCCCGACACGTTCTTGTTGGTCAGGTCGATCAACATCAGGTGGTTGTCCGTTCCGCCCGACACGACGTCGAACCCTTTGGACATCAGCGTCTCGGCCATCACCTTGGCGTCGGCCACCACGCGCTTGGCGTAGGTCTTGAAGTCCGGCTGCGCGGCCTCTTTGAGCGCGACCGCCAGCGCCGCCGTGTTGTGCACGTGCGGCCCGCCTTGAATGCCGGGGAAGACCGCCTTGTCGATCGCCTGGGCGTACTCGGCGCGGCAGAGGATCATGCCGCCGCGCGGGCCGCGCAGCGTCTTGTGCGTCGTGGTGGTGACGACGTCCGCGTGGGGGATGGGGGAGGGGTGCACGCCGCCGGCGATGAGGCCGGCGATGTGGGCGATGTCGGCGCAGAACTTGGCCCCCACCTCGCGCGCGATCGAGCCCATGATCTCGAAGTCCCAGAAGCGCGAGTAGGCCGAGCCGCCGGCCCAGAGGAGGGCAGGGCGCTCTCTTTTGGCCAGATCCCGGATCTCGTCGTAGTCGAGCAGGCCCGTGTCCTTGCGGATCCCGTAGGGAACCGACGTAAAGTACTTGCCGCTGATCGAAACGCTCCAGCCGTGGGTCAGGTGCCCGCCCATCGGCAGCGCCAGCCCCATCACCTTGTCGCCCGGCTTGAGGAAGGCCAGATAGACGGCCAGGTTCGCGGGCGAGCCCGAATAGGGCTGGACGTTGGCGTGCGCGGCGCCGAAGAGCGCCTTGGCGCGATCGATGGCCAGCGTCTCCAGGGGGTCGACGAACTCCTGCCCCTCGTAGTAGCGCTTGCCCGGGTATCCCTCACTATACTTGTTGGTGAAGACGGAGCTCGACGCCTCGAGGACCGCCTTCGAGACGTAGTTCTCCGACGGGATCAGGCGGATCTTCGCGGCCTGGCGCCGTTCTTCGGCACGACAGAGCTCGAAAACCTCGGGATCACTCGCGGAAAGTGCTTCCATCATGGCAGCGGAAGCTAGTCTCCCCTTGGGTCGTTCGTCAATGGCTCTTCCCCGGTTCGTAGTTAGATGTAGGTGAATCTGGTATTTCGACCAGAAATGCGGCATTTAATGGTCCAGTTGCACATGCAAAAGCTCCGCGGTGCGTTGATCGGCTACGGATTCATCATGGAGAAGGGGCACGCGGCTGGCTATCAGCAGCGTGGTGACGTGGAGATCGTGGCGATCGCCGACATCTCCCCCACCCAGCGGGCCGTGGCCCAGGCCGCCTGGCCGAACGCGCGTCTCTATGGTGACGCGCGCGCGCTGCTGGCGGCCGAGGCCGACGAGATCGACTTCGTCGACATCGCCACCCCGCCCAGCGACCACGCGGAGATCGCCCTCGAGGCGCTGTCGCTCGGGCTCCATGTCCTGTGCGAAAAGCCGCTGGCCGCGACGATCGACGAGGCGCGGTCGATGCTCCGCCAGGCGGTGAAGTCGGAGCGGGTCATCTTCCCCTGCCACAACTACAAGCACGCCCCGGTGATCAAGACGGTGCGCGGCATCCTCAAGACCGGCCGCATCGGCAAGGTCCACCTGGTGACGTTGCAAACCTTCCGCAACACGCACGCCAAGGGGGTCACCGGCTGGCGCACCGACTGGCGGCGCGAGCGCCGCTTCTCGGGCGGCGGCATCGCCATGGACCACGGCAGCCACACCTTCTATCTGGCGTTCGAGTGGCTGGGGTCGTACCCGACCGGCATCACCGCGCGGGCGGCCACTCTCGGTCCGTTCGACACCGAAGACGACTTCGCCTGCAGCCTGCGCTTCCCGACCGGCACCGCCTCGGCGCACCTGTCGTGGAACGCCGGGGTGCGCAAGGTGCTCTACACGCTGCACGGCGAGCACGGCGCCATCCGCGTGGAGGACGACGACGTCGAGCTGGCGGTGCAAGAACGTGGCGTGGGCGGCGCGAGTGGCGCCGGACCCACGACCTGGACCTTCGAGCGGCAGGCGATCTCGTCCGACTGGATGGACTCCAGTCATGTCACCTGGTTCAACTCGCTGTTCGACGACTTCAAGGCGGCGATCGCCAAGCGTGAGTTCGTGGGCCGCGAGGCGGAGGAGGCCTTCCTCTGCGTGCAGCTCATCTCGACCGCCTACGCCTCGGCCCGCGACGGCAGCCGCGAGCTTCCGCTCTCCGGCCTGGCCGCGCTGGCCGGCGACGACGTTTCGGACCGGATTTTGCGAAAGGACGGCGGGCGTGTCTGACCTCTACATCGCGATCGCCGTGACGAGCTTCTTCGTCGCGGCTCTCCTCGTCTACTTGATCCGCTCGGCCCTGGTCGGCCGGGTCCGCCATGCGCGCACCGAGGCCGACGGCGGCAGCGTGTTCGTCAACAAGACGACGATGGAGATGGTCTACTGGCTCATCGATCCGATGATCTCCTTCATCGCCGCCCTGCGGATCACGCCCAACATGGTCACCCTGGGCTCACTGATCCCGGCCGCGGGGGCGGGCGTGGCCATCGGGTGTGGCTGGTTCGGTCTGGGGGCGACGCTGGCTGTTCTGGCGGCCTTCGGTGACATCATCGACGGCCTGCTGGCCCGCAAGATGGGCCTCTCATCGGACGCAGGCGAGCTGGTCGATGCGGCAGTCGATCGCTACGGAGAGATGTTCTTCTTCGGAGGCCTCGTCTACTACTACCGCGATCACGATCAGGTCCTGTTCATCGTCCTGGCCGCCATCATCGGGTCCTTCATGGTCAGCTATACGACCGCCAAGGCCGAGGCGATGGGCGTCCCGGCCCCGCGCGGCGCCATGCGCCGGGGCGAGCGCGGCGCTTACCTGATGACCGGCGCGGCCTTCACGCCGCTGGCGAGCGCGTTGTTTGCGCGTTCGCCGTCGCTGGCTTTGCGCGAGATGCCAATCCTGCTGGCGCTGTCGATCGTGGCGGTGGTGGCGAACATCTCGGTCGTGCAGCGGCTGCTGGCCATCGCCACGCTGCTCCGCGAGCGCGACGCGGCGGCCAAGAGCAAGGCGTCAGCGGCGGCGTTCGACGACGAGGCCATGGCCACGAAGCCCGACGTCCCCGTCGGGATGGTTTAGAGCCGGCTTGACGGATCGACCGCCAGACCGCTCGGCGGAGGGCGCGCCGAAGGGGTTCTGGCAATGGATGCGCCACCACGCGGCGGCGATCGCCGCCACCGGCGCCGACTACCTGGTGATGATCTCCTGCGTGGAGCTCCTGCACCTCAGCCCCGTGGCGGCCACGCCGCTGGGAGCGCTGTCAGGCGCGGTCACCAACTTCACGCTGGGGCGGCGGTTCACTTACAAGAAGACCGACGTCCCGGTCCCCAGCCAGGCCTGGCGTTACGCGCTCGTGTCGGGCGCCAGCCTGGGACTGAACACGGCCGGTGAGTATCTCTTCCAGCACGTCCTTCACATCGAGTATCTCTTGGCCCGCGTCATCAGCTCCGTGATCGTGAGCAACGTCTGGAACTACCCGATGCAGCGATATTTCGTATTCTCAGCGCCACCAGCGGTCAAGAACGCCTGAGCGTCCGCCCCCCTCGCCCCCCATGAACCAGAGCCAGCCCAAGAACCAGAAGGCCTCCATCGTCACCGCCGTCCCCGGACCGGAGAGCCAAGCGCTCCGTGCTCGAGAAGACCTCCACGCCGCGCCCGGCCTGCAGGGCTACGCCCTCATGGCGGGGATCGTCGTCGAGGAGGGGCGCGGAAGCGCGGTCACCGACGTCGACGGGAACACCTACCTCGACTTCATCGGCGGCATCAACGTGAACGCGCTCGGGCACAGCCACCCGACGCTGGTGCAGGCGGTGCAGGAGCAGGCGGCCAAGGTGTCGGTCGGCTCGTTCACCTCGCGCGCGCGTGTCGAGCTCGGCGAGCGGCTGGCGGCCAAGCCGCCGGCGCCGGGCGTGCACCGGCTGCAGCTCTATTCGGGCGGCGCGGAGGCGGTCGAGAGCGCGCTCCGCCTGGCCAAGTGCCACACCGGCAAGTACGAGATGGTCAGCTTCTGGGGCGGCTTCCACGGCAAGACCATGGGGGCGCTCTCGCTGATGGGATCGACCTTCAAGGACAAGCTCGGCCCGATGGTGCCGGGGTCCCATCAGATCCCCTACGCCGACTGCTACCGCTGCCCGGTCGGCCTTTCGTACCCGAGCTGCGGCGTCGCCTGCGCCGAGATCGGACGCAAGCAGGTCAAGACCGCCGGCGCCGGCGAGATCGCGGCGGTGATCGTGGAGCCGATGCAGGGGACGGCCGGCAACGTCATCCCGCCGAAGGAGTTCCTGCCGGCGGTGCGCGCGCTGGCCGACGAGGTCGGCGCGCTGCTCATCGCCGACGAGATGATCACCGGACTCGGGCGCACCGGGAAGCGCTGGGGGCTGGACCACACCGGCGTGCGGCCGGACGTGGTGACGATCGGCAAGGCCTTCGGCGGCGGGTTCCCGCTCTCCGGGCTGCTCACCACCGACGAGATCGCCCAGGCCAAGCCCTGGGGGAATCCGTCCGGCTCGTCGTCCAGCTATGGCGGCAACCCGCTGGGGGCGGCCGCCGGCGCCGCCGCGCTCAAGATCATCGACGAGGAAGAGCTGACGGAGAATTCGCGCGTCGTGGGCGCCGCGCTCAAGCGCGAGCTCGAAGCCTTCGTCGATCGCTACCCGTTCGTCGGCTTCGTCGACGGGGAGGGGCTCCTCATCCGGATGGAGCTGGTCAAGGACAAGAAGACCAAGGAGCCACTGCCGCGCCGGGTGACCGAGCGGATCTTCACCGAGGCGGTCAAGCGGGGGCTGCTCACCATGGCCTACTCGGCCAGCTTCCGGATCCAGCCGGCGCTCACCATCGACGAGGCGACGGCCAGGAACGGCGTCGCCATCCTGCGCGAGGTGTTCGACCTCGTCGAGCGCGAACGGCTCTGGCAGTGAAGCGGGCGCCCCCGCCGAACGCCGATCGCGTGGACGGAGCCGCGCTCGTCCCGGCGGGGTCCGTCGCGGGGGGGCTGGGGGACCCTCCCAGGGTCCCCCAATTGAAAGGTTGGCGCGACACCACCGCGCACGTCATCTCGGTCTGGTTCGGCTGCGGCCACGTGCCCTACATGCCGGGGCACGCGGGGACCATCGGCGCGATCCCGCTCTACCTGCTGGTGCGCCCGCATGGCCCCTGGGCAGTCGCCGCGGCGGCGCTGGTGGTCACGCTGGTCGGCATCTGGTCCTCTGGCATCGTCGAGCGCCGGCTCGGGTACAAGGATCCGCAGATCGTCTGCGTCGACGAGGTGGCCGGCGTGCTCGTGACCTGGATCGCCGCGCCGCCGACCTGGCGCGCGCTCATCGTCGGTGGGCTGGCGTTTCGTCTCTTCGATCAGATCAAGCCCTGGCCGGCCCGCGCGGCGGAGCGCCTGGGCGGCGGCGCCGGCGTGATGCTCGACGACGTGGCCGCCGGCGTCTGGGGCGCCGCGCTGGTCCTCGCCGGCCGCGCCCTCGGCTGGCTCTAGCGCAAAGGCTCCGCGCCTCCAGTTTCCCCGGAGGCTACCCCAACGACCGCCCCACGGCCGGCGGGTCGGCGCTCCCGGCGCGACAGCACCAGGGCGACGCCGCCGAGCACGGCCATTCCGGACAGCAGCAAGCGGGGGGAGACCTGCTCGTGCAGCAACACCACGGCGCCGGCGGCCGCGATCACCGGAACGCTCAGCTGGACGATCCCCGCCTGCATCGCGGTCAGCCCGCGCAGAGCCCGGTACCAGACGGCATAGCCGAGCCCCGAGGTGACGGTCCCCGAGAGCGCCCCCAGTCCGGCCCCACGGGCGCTGAGGTGGAGCGCGCCCGTCTGAGTTGCGGCGACGACCAGCACCAGCGGTGTTGCCCAAAGAAAGCTGCGCGCGTTGGCCGCCAGCGGCCCCAGCGGATCGGTGGCGCGCTTCCCGGCCAGCGAGTAGACGCCCCAGGCGACACCGGCGGCCGCCATCAGCGCCGTTCCGACCGGATCGGGGCGGGTCGCCGCCGGCAGCACCAGCCAGGCAAGGCCGCCCGCTGCCAGGGCCAAGCCGGTCCAGACGCGGAGGGTGGGGCGCTCGCCGCGCGCCAGCCCCCACCCGATCATGGTGAGCTGCACACAACCGAACAGGACCAAGGCGCCGGCTGCGGCGCCGATGCGCAGGTAGGCGAACGAAAAGGGGACCGCGTAGCCGAACAGGGCCAGCGGCCCGACGATGCCGGGCCCGCGCAGCGGCCGCCAGCCCCCCGCGCGGACCCGCACCAGGAGGGCCAGGATGGCCGCACCGCTGCCGAGGCGGATGGCCGTGTAGCTGGTGGCGTCGATCAGATGGCCGGCCAGGGCCATCCGGTTGAGCAGCGAGTTCGCCGCGAACGCCACGAGCGCGAGCAGCGTGAGCAGGATCGTCTCGGGGGCCCCCACAGCCGCAGGGTACAACGCCCGGGTGCTCGCCGGTCGCGCACCCGGCTAGGAGCCGAGCTCGACGCGCGGCGGCCCGGGGGTCTCGTCGCCGTTTCCGTTTCCGTTGGCGCCCACCGTGGTGGCGCTGTCCCAGGGGATCTCGGGGAGCTTGGGGCTGGAGCGGGGGCGGACCAGCATCAGCACCGCCGGAAGCACGATGACCGCGGTGGTCAGACAACAGAGCTCGCCGAACACCGCCAGGAGCCCGAACAGAAACAGGCCGACGTTCTGGGCCACCAGCAGCGACGAGTAGCCGATCACGGTGGTCAACGAACAGAGGCCGACCGCGCCGCCGGTGCCACGCACGGCGGCCACCACGTCGCGGCCGCCGTCGCGCAGATAGCGCGCCATCACGTTGACCGCGTAGTCGACGCCGATGCCGAAGGTGATGGGGAAGGCGATGAAGTTGACGAAGTTGATCTTGATCCCCAGCTTCATGGTGATCGCCAGCAGCCAGAGGACGCCGACCATCAGCGAGCCGATGACGAACGGCGTGGCCAGGCTCTTCCTGAAAATCAGGAGCACCGTGGCGACCACGCCCAGGAACGCCAGCAGCGACGCCAGCGGGCCGTCGCGCACCATCGACGAGATGATGTCGAACGACAGCGCCGGCCCGCCCGCCACGCGCCCCGGCCGCCCGCCCAGCGCGACCGGAGCCTGCGCCGCGGCGCGCAGCTCGCGGACGAAGGTGGCGATCGTCTCGCCCCGCCACCAGCTCTCGGCCGGATTGGGATAGACCAGCACCGCCCGTCCGACCGATCCGTCCCGCTCGCGCAACCCGCGCGTGATGACGTCGGGGACCTCGTCGGGACGAATGGGCGCGGGGTTCGGCGGCGCATCCTCCGGGCCGATCAGTCGGTCGAGCTTCTTCCGATCGGTGTCCGTCATGTTGGAGCGGACGTGAGGCGTCATCTTGCGGCGGATGACGGCCAGCTCCACCTGCTTCTCCGGTTCGTCGGGCGGCACGACGTCGTCGTAGGTCCGGATCGAAGCGATCATCGAAGCGAGCGGCGGGTGCGAGGCCTGGTCGCGCAGCCGTGCCGTCACCGCCCGCGCCTCCGCCTCCGAGTCGGTCAGGATCACCGTCGGCGTCAGGTAGCGGCCGAGCAGGGTGTCCATCCGCCTCCCCCAGTGTCCTTCGCCCGACTTCCAGGTGTCGCGCCGCCGCAGCCGCGAGAAGTCGAACTCCAGCTGGTCGCGCCCGAAGTGCCGCACCTCCCAGACCGCCCCCAGCGTCAAGACGAGAGCGGCACCGGCGAACACCAGCGGGCGGGCCCCGACCGCGCGGGCGATCGCTCCCACCAGCCGCCCCGAGACGCGCCGCACCCGGGGCGCGTGCTTCCCGCGGTCGAGCCAGCTCAAGAGCGGCGGCATCAGCAGCACGGTCGTCCCCCAGGCGAACGCCATCCCGAGTCCGCCAATGACCCCGAACTGCCGGAAGCCGCGGAACTGCATGGCGACCAGCGACGCGTAGGCCACGCCGGCCGCCAGCGCTGCCGACAGCGTGCCCCAGCGGGTCCCCCACAGCGCCACCACCAGCGCCTCCTCGACCGTCTTCCCCTGGCGCCGCGTCTCCAGGTAGCGGGCCAGCTGGATGATGCCGAAGTTGATCCCGTTGCCGATGATGATCGA
Organism: uncultured Pseudomonadota bacterium; assembly: GCA_963847705.1. Taxonomy (GTDB): domain Bacteria; phylum Myxococcota_A; class Polyangia; order Fen-1088; family Fen-1088; genus JADGRB01. Next base: position 851,021 of record CAWKBC010000027.1, read on the forward strand.
CCCCAGGAACGCCGTGTTCGAGTTGAGCTCGGTGATCCGGAACGGCGGCAGGCTGGCGAGGCCAAAGGCGTAGACCGCGGCCAGCGCCAGCGGCAGGAACAGCGCCGGGATGCTGCGCGTCCAGCCGTAGAACAGGACGATGGCCAGCAGCACGGCGACCACGACCAGGACCGAGGAGAGCGTCAGGTCCTGGACCAGCGCCGCCATCTCCTCGGCCGAGATGGCGACGTCACCTGTCAACCCGACCTGCATGCCGGGGGCGTAGGCGCCGGTCCCTCCCAGCGCCCGCATATCGGCCTCCACCTTACGGATGAGAGTCCCGGCCTGCGCGGCGCTGGTGGAGAAGCCGCCGACCTCGATCAACATCAGCGTCAGGCCGAGCTGGCGGTTGGAGAAGCGGTTCCCCTCGAGGTCCCCGCCGCCCAGCTGGCCGGCGTACTTGTGCTCGAGGTCGCTGAAGTCGAGCGCCGGGGCCGGCTCGTCGTCATCCAGCAGCGTGTCGGTCTTCTTGGCGTACTCCCAGTGAAGGCGGGCCTCGACCCGCTCCCGGATCGTCTTCAGATCGTCGAGCGCCATCAGGCTGCCGGCGTGCTTCTCGACGAAGGCCCGCTCCGCCGCGTAGCCGGTGCGCACGTCGCTGACCTCGCTCCTGGGGTAGCGGCGGACCCGCGCGGCGAGATCCTCGAGAAACCGCTCGCCGGCCGACAGGTGGTCGGGGGCGCCGACGTCGACGATGATCCCCAGGTACTGCAGCCCGGCCATCCGACTTCGCAGCTCCTGGATGGCCACCACGCTGGGGGCGTCGCGGGGCAGGAGCTCTTCGATGTCGCTGCGCAGATGACCGTAGAGGGAGATGGTCCGCCAGACCGCCGGAATCGCGGCGCAGAGCGCGATCGCCCAGAGCAGCGCGCCATGGCGAAGCGTCCAGGCGACGAAGCGGCGGGTACGGGGCCCGGGCGCGGGTGAAAAGGAGTCGGGGGACACGTTGGGGCGGCGCTCGCCGCGGCCATGATACAGAAGAGCCGACCCAAACGCCCGTAAGCACAGGCGTGAACGGGCGTGCGGGACCGCACCCCGGGCCCCCTGGCGCCAGGCGGGGCCATCGGTTTCGGCGCCAGGGATCTCAGAAGATCCCCGTCCAAAAACGTCATGGTATGTTGTCGGGCTCCGTGCCGTTCGTCCCTGACCGTGGAGGCTTTCTCGATCTGGCCCGTCGTGGCCGGATCGCCTTCGTCTATCGCGAGGTTCTGGCCGACACCGACACCCCGGTCTCCGCCTACGCCAAGCTTGGCCGCGGGCCTTACTCGTTCCTGCTGGAGAGCGTGGTCGGCGGCGACAAGTGGGCCGCCTACAGCTTCGTCGGCGTCCGGCCGCGCGCGGTCGTCCGGGCCCGCGGCGCGGAGGTCGAGGTGCTCACCTCGGTCGACGGCGAGATGCGGGTCACGGAGCGGGCGCGCGTCGAGCGGCCGCTGCAATTCCTCGACGCCTACCTGGCCAAGCTGGCGCCCGCGGTGCCGCCGGGCCTGCCGCGCTTCTTCGGCGGCGCGGTCGGCTGGCTCGGCTACGACGCCATCCGCGGCTTCGAACGCATCCCCAGCACCAAGCCCGACGTTCTGGGCGTGCCGGAGATCTGCTTCGCGCTCACCGACACGGTGGTCATCTTCGACAACCTGCGCGGGACGGTGAAGGTGGTGGCGGCGGTCGACGTGGGCGAGGGCGATCCGGGACGCGCCTACGACGACGCCTGCAGCCGGATCGACGCGGTGCTGGAGCGGCTGGCCCGCCCGGCGCCCCCGCTGCGGGTGCTGGAGCCGCTGCCGCCGCCGGTGCCCGAGATGCCCCGCTCGAACGTCAGCCAGGACCAGTACGAGGCGGGCGTGCGGCGCGTGCAGGAGTACATCCTGGCCGGCGACGCCTTCCAGGTCGTCTACTCGCAGCGCTTTCAGGTGCCGCGCGGGGGCGTCGACCCGTTCGACGTCTACCGCGCGCTGCGGGTGATCAACCCGTCGCCCTACATGTTCCACCTCGAGTTCCCGGAGGCCATCGTGACCGGCGCCTCACCCGAGGCGCTGGTGCGCCTGGAAGGCGCCGAGGTCGAGGTGCGGCCGATCGCCGGGACGCGCCGGCGCGGCGCCACCATCGAGGAGGACGCGGCGCTGGAGACGGAGCTGCGCAACGATCCGAAGGAACGCGCGGAGCACGTCATGCTGGTCGACCTCGGGCGGAACGACGTCGGGCGGGTCTCGGCGCCCGGGACGGTGAGGGTCAACGAGCTGATGGCCGTCGAGCGCTACTCCCACGTCATGCACCTGGTGTCGAACATTCGCGGGACGGCCGCGCCGGGGATCCGGGCCGCCGACGTGGTGCGCGCCGCCTTCCCGGCCGGGACGCTCTCGGGCGCCCCCAAGATCCGGGCCATGGAGATCATCGAGGAGATCGAGCCGTCGCGGCGCGGGATCTACGGCGGCGCCGTCGGGTACATCTCGTACACCGGGAACCTGGACCTGGCGATCGCCATCCGGACGCTGGTGACCCTGGGCGACACGATCCACGTCCAGGCGGGCGCCGGGATCGTCGCCGACAGCGTGCCGGCCCAGGAGCACCTGGAGTGCGTGAACAAGGCGCGCGCCGTGCTGAGCGCGGTCGAGGTCGCGCGGCGCGGGTCAGCGACGCCGGAAGGGCGAGGGCGTTAAGCCATGCTGCTGGTGATCGACAACTACGACTCCTTCACCTACAACCTGGTCCAGTACCTGGGTGAGATGGGGCAGGAGATCCGCGTGGTGCGCAACGACGAGCTCCCGGCCGCGCAGATCGCCGCGCTGGCGCCGTCGCACATCGTGATCTCGCCGGGCCCCTGCACGCCGAACGAGGCCGGCATCAGCCTGGAGGTCATCAAGACCTACGCCGGGAAGATCCCCATCCTGGGCGTCTGCCTGGGGCACCAGGCGATCGGTCAGGCCTTCGGCGGCAAGGTGGTGCGCGCCGCGCGCGTCATGCACGGCAAGACGTCGCCGATCTCCCACGACGGCAAGGGCCTCTTCACGGGGCTGCCCAATCCGTTCCAGGCGACCCGCTACCACTCGCTGCTGATCGAGCGCGCCAGCGTCCCCGATTCTCTGGACGTGACGGCCCAGACGGCGGAGAACGAGATCATGGCGGTCAGGCACAAGACGTTGCCAGTGGAAGGCGTTCAGTTCCATCCCGAGTCGTTCCTGACCACGTCGGGCAAGGACCTGCTGCGCAACTTCATCGAGCGGCGAGGTCGGCCATGAGCGGGACGACCGCGCCGATGACCGTCCGCGAGGCGCTCGCCCGCGTCATCGATCGCCACAACCTGACCGCCGACCAGATGGCCGAGGTGGTGGGCGAGATCATGGACGGACAGGCGACGCCGGCCCAGATCGGCGGCCTGCTGGTGGCGCTCCGGATGAAGGGGGAGACGGTCGACGAGATCGTCGGCGCGGCGCGGGCGATGCGCGCCCGCATGCTCGGCGTCGACTTCGACGCGGACCCGATCCTCGACACCTGCGGCACCGGCGGCGACGGCTCACGGTCGGTCAACGTCTCGACCATCGCTGCGTTTCTGGTGGCCGGGGCCGGGGTGGTGGTGGCCAAGCACGGCAACCGCGCGCAGTCCTCGCGCTCGGGCTCGCACGACGTCATCGAGTCGCTGGGGCTCGATCCGGCCCCCAACCCCGAGACGGCGGCGCGCTGCCTGCGCGAGGCGAAGCTGGCCTTTCTCTTCGCCCCCGCGCACCACGCGGCGACCCGGCACGTGGGCGCGCCCCGCAAGGAGGTCGGGGTCCGGACGATCTTCAACCTGCTCGGCCCGCTCACCAATCCCTGCGGTGCGAAGTTTCACGTCAACGGGATCTTCAGCCGCGAGCGCTGCGAGATCCTGGCCGAAGCGCACGGCGCGCTCGGGTCGAAGCGGGCCATGGTCGTCCACGGCGCCGGCGGCCTCGACGAGTTCGCGCCGGCGGGGAGCACCTTCGTCGCCGAGCTGGCCAACGGAGGCGTGCGCACCCACGATCTGCGCCCGGCCGACTTCGGCCTCGACGACAGCGATCCGATTGGCCTGCGCGGGGGCGAGCCGGCCGACAACGCGCGCATCGCGCTGGAGATCCTGCGCGGCGGCGGCCCGGAGGCGGCCGTCAACGCGACGCTGATGACCGCCGGCGCCGCGCTCTACGTGGCCGGCGCGGCGACCGATCTGCGCGCCGCCACCGCGACCGCCCGCCAGGTGCTGACGGGGGGCGGTGGTCTGGCCGTTCTGGAGACGCTGCGCCGGATCGCGCCGCGCCCCACGCCCGCGTCAACGTCATGATCCTCGACGACATCGTGGCCCGCACCCGCTCCGACCTCGCCGAGCGCAAGCGGCGGCGACCGATCTCGGTGCTGGAGTCCGAGGCGGTGCGCCGGCCGGCGCCCCGCAGCCTGGCGCGCGCGCTGCGCCGGCCGGGCGAGGTCACCTGCATCGCCGAGTTCAAGCGCAAGTCGCCCTCGGCCGGGTGGATCGCGGAGAGGGCGGCGCCGGCCGAGATGGCGCGCGCCTACGCCGCCGGCGGGGCGCGCGCGATGTCGGTCCTGACCGAGGGACCCTTCTTCGGCGGGAGCCTCGACGATCTGGCGGCGGCCCGGGCGGCCTCGGAGCTGGTCATCCTGCGCAAGGACTTCGTCGTCGATCGCTACCAGGTCGTGGAGGCGCGGGCGGCGGGCGCCGACGCGATCTTGCTGATCGTCAGCGCGCTCAGCGATCTCGACCTGGCGGCGCTCCTGGGGGCCACGCGCGAGATGGGCCTCGAGGCGCTGGTCGAGGCGCACGACGCCGACGAGGTGGCGCGGGCCGTGGCGGCCGGCGCCGGCATCATCGGGATCAACAACCGCGACCTGCGGACCTTCACCGTCGACCGCGAGCTGGCCGCCCGGCTGCGCCCCCGCGTCCCCGACGAGCGGGTGATCGTCGCCGAATCGGGGATCCGCGACGCCACCGACGTGGGCCGGCTGCGCGCCGCCGGCATCGACGCCATCCTGGTCGGCGAGGCGCTGATGCGCGCGCCCAATCCGACGGCCTCGCTCCGGGCCCTTTTGGCTTGAAGGCGTGGTGAACCTCCTGGTCAAGATCTGCGGCATCACGACCGCCCGCGACGCCGCCATGGCCGCCGAGCTGGGGGCCGACGCCATCGGCCTCAACTTCTGGCCGGGGTCGAAGCGCTACGTCGACCCGGCCGACGCCGCTCCGATCCTGGCTGCCATCCCCGCCGGGATTCTCAAGGTGGGGGTCTTCGTCAACGAGCCCGAAGAGGAGATCGCCTTTCGAATGGACGAGCTCGGGCTCGACCGCGTGCAGCTGCACGGCGACGAGAGACCGGGCGACTACCTTCATCTCGACCCGTCGAGGTTGATCCGGGCCGTTCGCGTCCGCGATGCGGCCTCGTTCGCCGCCGCGGCGGGATGGAAACCCTCCCTCTGGCTCTACGACGCCTTCGTCGAGGGGTTCGGCGGCGGCGGCCTGGCGGCGCCCTGGCCGCTCATCGCGCGGCAGGCGCGCCGCCCGTTCTTGCTGGCCGGCGGCTTGACGCCCGACAACGTCGCGGCCGCCATCCAGGCCACGCGCCCCGAGGGGGTGGACGTCGCCAGCGGCGTCGAGCGGTCGCCCGGCGTGAAAGATCCGGCCAAGCTCGCGGCGTTCCTCGTCGCCGCGCGCGCTGCGATATAGTTCCGCGCGATGTCATCACCCCCTTCCGCCGCACCGACTCCTGGACGCTTCGGCACCTTCGGCGGCCGCTATGTCTCCGAGATCCTGATCCCCTCGCTCGACGAGCTGACGGCTGCCTGGGCCGCCGCCTCGGGCAATCCCACCTTCTCCGAGGAGCTCAACCGCCTGCTCTCCGACTACGTCGGCCGCCCGACGCCGCTCGGCTTTGCGGCGCGCCTCTCGGCCGAGGTGTCGCGCCAAGCGAAGCGCAACGTGCGCATCTATCTCAAGCGCGAGGACCTCTGTCACACCGGGGCGCACAAGATCAACAACTGCATCGGGCAGCTGCTGCTGGCCCGACGGATGGGGAAGACGCGCATCATCGCCGAGACCGGCGCCGGCCAGCATGGCGTCGCCACCGCCACCGCCTGCGCGCTCTTCGGGCTGCCGTGCGAGGTCTACATGGGCGCGGTCGACGTCGAGCGCCAGGCGCTGAACGTCCTGCGAATGAAGCTGCTCGGCGCCCAGGTCCACGCCGTCAAGGACGGGACCGCCACGCTGAAGGACGCCATGAACGAGGCGCTGCGCGACTGGGTCACCAACGTCCGCACCACGCACTACGTGATCGGCTCGGTGGCCGGGCCGCACCCTTATCCGCTGCTCGTGCGCGAGCTGCAGGCGGTGATCGGCCGCGAGGCGCGCGCGCAGATCCAGGAGGTCGAAGGGAAGCTCCCCGACGCCCTCGTCGCCTGCGTGGGCGGCGGCTCGAACGCCATGGGCCTCTTTCACGCCTTCGTCCCCGACAAGCCGGTCAGGCTCTACGGCGTCGAGGCGGCAGGCGACGGGATCGACACCGCCCGGCACGCCGCCACGCTGATGCGCGGGCGCGTCGGCGTGCTGCACGGCGCCCGCTCCTACGTGCTGTGCGACGACGACGGCCAGATCTCCGAGGCGCATTCGATCTCCGCCGGGCTCGACTATCCCGGCGTCGGCCCCGAGCATTCGTTCTTCAAGGAGACCGGCCGCGCCACCTACCTGGCGGTCACCGACGACGACGCGATCGAGGGCTTCAAGCTGCTGGCCCGCACCGAGGGGATCCTCTGCGCGCTGGAGAGCGCCCACGCCATCGCCGCGCTTCCCAAGGTGGCGGCAACGCTCGCTGACGGGGCGGTCATGATCGTCAACGTCTCCGGCCGCGGTGACAAGGACATGGGGACGATCTCGGCCCGGCTGGGGGTGACGGCGTGAGCTCGGCGCCCCGCCTGGCGGCCCGGTTCGCGCGGGCCCGCGTCGAGAAGCGCGCCGCCCTGATCGTCTATCTCACCGCCGACGATCCCGACGGCGCGACCAGCCTGCGGCTCATGCGCGCCGCCGCCGAGGCGGGGGCCGACGTCATCGAGATCGGCATTCCCTGGAGCGATCCTTCGGCCGACGGCAAGGCCATCCAGGCGGCCATGCACCGCGCGCTCGGGCGGGGAGGGGGGTTGCGGCGGGCGCTGGGGCTCTGCAGCGAGCTGCGCGCCGCCTGTCCCGACGTGGGGCTGGTGCTGTTCGGCTACGCCAACCCGATCCTGGTGATGGGGGTCGATGTCTTCGCGCTCAAGGCGCGCGACGCCGGCGCCGACGGTCTCCTCTGCGTCGACTATCCGCCCGACGAGGATCGCGCGCTGCCCACCGCGCTGGCCCGTGAGGGGCTGGACTTCGTGCCGCTGCTGGCGCCCACCTCGACCGACGCGCGCATCGATCTGGCGCTCGCCGCCGCCGGCAGCTTCGTCTACTACGTCTCGATGACCGGAACGACCGGCACCGCGCTGGCCGATCTCGACGGGCCGCGCGCCAAGGTGGCCGCCATCCGCGAGCGCGGCGGCGGCAAGGTCCCTGTCGCCGTCGGCTTCGGCATCCGCACGCCGGAGGCCGCGCGCGCCGTCGCCAGCTTCGCCGACGCGGTGGTGGTCGGCAGCGCCGCCGTGGAGATCATCAATCGGGCCACCGCCGCGAAGCGCGATCCGGTCCCCGAGATGAGCGCCTTCGTCCGCTCGCTGCGCCAGGCGGTCGGCGGCAGCGGGTAATTCCGCCAAAAAGCGGGGGAGTTTCTGCTTGGGGTGATTTTTCCCTTCGGCTATCGTCGCGCCCAGGAGGGGTCCCCATGAAACACCTGCGAACCATCGGAACCGCCGTATTTGCAGCGCTGGCCGGCGTCGTCGGCCTGACCGGCGGCGCCGCCGCCCAGACACCGACCGCTGGACCGCCGCCGCCGCCGGCCGCGGCGATGCCGGCCAAGCCCGCCCCCGCGCCGGCCCCCGCGCCGGCCGTTGCGAGGCCGGTCGCCGCCCCGACCCCTGCGCCCGCTGCCGCCAAGCCGGCCCCTGCCGCCGCCCCGGCCGCCGCCAAGCCCGCTGTCGCGGCTGCGCCGGCCACGGCGTCGCAGAATCGCGCCGAAGCCGGCCGCCGAGCTCGAGCAACTGAAGATGTTCGAGGCGACCTGGCGATGCGCAGGGAAGCAGCCGGCCGGCCCGCTGGGCCCGGAGCAGGACTACAAGTCCACCTTCAAGGGCAAGAAGGACGTCGAGAGCTTCTGGATCTCCTTCCAGTACAGCCAGAAGAAGTCGAAGGCCCACGCCCTGCCGATCATCGCCAAGGGCTATCTCGGGTACGATCCGGCGGCCAAGAAGTACGTCTCGCTCGGCGTCGACAACATGGGGGGCTCGGTGACCGAGTCGTCTCCCGGGTGGGAGGCCGACAAGCTGACCTTCACCGGCGACGGCCAGATGAGCGGCCAGAAGATCAGCTTCCGCGAGACCTACACCAAGAAGAGCGACAAGGAGATGGTCTGGTCCGGCGAGCTGAAGATGGGGAAGGACTGGATCCCGGTCGGCACCGACACCTGCAAGAGGTAGCCAGGACGCCTTCAGGACGCCTTCGGCGCCACGTCGTCGGTCATGCTTCGCGGCGCTCACCGGCGCCTGGCGGCGAGGCCCTCCTAGAGAGGGAAGACGGCGTCCGCCTGGGTGGGGGCGCCGTCCTTGACGTCCACCTCGACGGTCGACGTCACGCCTGCGCCCTTGCCGTCGGCGGGCTCGTGCCACAGCTCGACGGTGTAGTGCCCGGCGGGGACGTTCTTGATCTCGTACTTTCCGTCGGCGCCGGTGACGGCGAAGTAGGGGTGCTCGAAGACGTAGAGCCAGGCGTTCATCCAGGAGTGGCCTGCGTCGCATTGCAGCCGCACCAGGCCGGGCTGGGTCAGCTTGGTCGGCAGCCGCTGGTCCTTGATCGGCATCGCCACGTTGAAGGTCTGAACCGGGCCGATGCTGCCGTGAATGTTGTGCAGCACGCGATCGCTGTTGACCAGCGTCAGCGAGGTTCCGACGGTGACGGCCTGGACGTGCGGTTTGTAGGTGCACCCCACCTGATCGACGGCGGCCCCGGCGGTTGGCGGCGGCGGGGACGTCGGCCTGGGCAGGCGCAGCGACACCACGACGTTGGCGAGCGCGCCGTCCGGCCCCACGAGCACCGCCTCGTTCGGCTTGCTCGCGCCGCACACGGCGCTGTCCTTCACCACGGCGTGCGTGGGCAGCGCCGGCGGTTTGCCGGCCAGCTTCACCGTTCCCGCGACGACACCACTGGCCGAGGCGGCAGCTGGAAAGAGGCAGAACGCCAGCCCGAGCGCCGGCCACAGCATCCGCCGTCCCCCGCGCTTCGCGCGTCCCTCGTTGCCTGCCGCGTTCACTTGCTCGGACCGATGGCGCCGACGCGGGTTCGCAGCTCGGTCACCACGTCTGGTCCGAGCTCAGCCGTCATCCGGGTGATGATCTCCGCGCGCATCAGCACCACCTCGTGCGCCAGCGCCGCCGAGGCGACCCGCACCAGCAGCGTCGTCCCCGCCAGCCGCTCCGGTTGCGTGCGCGCGCGAAGCATCTCGCCGACGGCGCGCGCGTAGCAGTCGAACACCCGGAACTCGCGCGCCCGCCCGCTGCCGCCGAGGCGGGCCAGCACCTCGCCCATGAGCGCGTCGCTGGTGACGGGCGCCGGTGCCTGGGGCCGCACGGGTCCGCGGGCGCGCGGTCGTCGGTAGGGGCGCGAACCAAAGCGAGGAGCGTCCGCGGGCATCCGGGCAGGATACGGGCGCCGTCCGCGCGATGGCAACGGCAAAGGCGGCAAAGGCGGCCCAGGCGGCGCAAGGGGCGCCAGCCGGCCAGGGACGACAAAGAGCGCTGGCCGGCGCTATCATCCCGGGATGTCACGAGAGATCATCTCGACCGCCGGCGCCCCCAGGGCGATCGGCCCGTATTCCCAGGCGGTGGTGGCGCCCGCCGGACGGCTGCTGTTCTGCTCGGGGCAGATCCCGCTCGACCCGCACACGGGCGAGATGGTCGGCGCCGGCGACGTCCGCGCGCAGGCCGAGCGCGTGCTCGAGAACCTCGGCGCCGTGCTGGTCGCCGGAGGCGCCTCGTTCGGCGCGGTGGTCAAGACGACGATCTTCCTCGCCGACCTGCAGGACTTCGGCGCGGTGAACGAGATCTACGCCCGCTACTTCCCGGACAAGCCGCCGGCGCGGGCCACGGTTCAGGCCGCCGGTCTGCCCAAGGGCGCCCTGATCGAGAATCGACGCGATCGCCGCGCTGGGCGCCTGAACACCGGCGCTGGCATTGTCGACGATCTGGACGGGCGGGGCCGGGACCTCGGCCAGCGCCGCCTTCCAGTCGGCGAAGCGGCCGCCGGCCCGCGCGGCCTGGGCGGCGGCCCTCCCGGCGGCGAACCCGCCTTGCGCCAGCCGGTACTCCACCCAGGCCCACTTCGGAGAGGTCGGCCGCAGGGTCACGCGCCCTTGCACCGCCCGGCGCAGACGGGCCAGGCGATCGTCGAGCACGTCGATCGCCTCGAACGCCGAGCCGTCGAGCGGGGTCTTGCGCTTGGCGACGAAGGGGGCGATCCCGAGGACGACCTTGCGGGCGACCTTGGCCAGCTCTTGCGAGAAGCGCCCCAGCTCGTCGATGTCGGCGTCGGTCTCGCCGGGGACGCCGATCATCATGTAAAGCTTGAACTGTGACATCCCATGTTCGCGCGACAGCTGGGCGGCGCGCAGCAGGTGCCGCTCCTTGGTCTTGCGCTGGATGATGTCGCGCATCCGCTCCGAGGCGCCGTCGGCGGCGGTGGTGAGCGTCCGATAGCCGCCCCGTTTCAGCAGGCCCACGATCTCGTCGTTCAGACGATCGGCGCGCAGGCTGGAGATGCCGACCTCGCGGCCGCCGTCGACGATGTGGCGCAGGATCTCCGGCAGCCCGGGGTGGTCGGTCACCGCGGCGCCCACCAGACCCACCCGCCGCACGTCGGACGGGATCAGTGAGGCCACCTTGGCCGGCGCGACCAGGCGCATGCCGCCGTTGGTCGACCGGCGCATCACGCAGTAGGTGCAGCCGCGGTGGCAGCCGCGCTCGGGCTCGATGAGGAACATGTCCGACAGCTCGGTGTGCGGCGTCCGGATCTGCGAGTGGGCGGGCAGCAGCGTGTCGTCGGCCGCGGCCACCGCCGGCGGTCGCTCGCCGTGCACGGGCGGCACGTAGAAGCCGGGACGCGAGGCCAGGGTCTCGAGCAGCGCCGCGCGCGACGACGTCGAGCGCATCGTCTCGACCAGCTCGACGATGGTCTCCTCCGCCTCGCCGAGCAGCAGGACGTCGGCGTAGGGGGCGGCGGGGACGGGGTTGGAAAACGTGAGCGGCCCGCCGATGACCACCAGGGGATGACGGTCCGGGCGGGCGGCGCGCTCCTCGGCGAAGAGCGGGATGCCGGCCATGTCGAGGCAGTCGGCCAGGCCGGCCAGCTCCAGCTCATAGGCGAGCGAGAACGCCACGACCGGGAAGTCGCCCACCGGCCGCATCGATTCGTAGGTCCGCAGCGGCTCGCCGGAGGCGCGGGCGGCCCGGGCGTCGTCGGGCAGGAAGGCCCGCTCGGCCGCCACGCCGGGCAGCGCGTTCAGCCCCCGGTAGATGGTCTGAAAGCCCAGCGACGACATCCCGATCGCGTACGGGCTGGGGTAGCAGAGCGCGAAGGGGAGCTCCGCCTGCTTGTCGATCGTGCCCACCTCGTCGGCGAGGCGGGAAGCGCGGAGATCTCGAAACGGGACTGTCATGCTGCGGGACCGCGAATGATACGGGGAAAACGCCGCTTTTGCTCGCTCGGTCGCCGGCTATTCGGCCGCCTCGGGCACCGCCGCGGTGGGCCCGACCATCTGCAGGCGGTAGAGGCGGGCGTAGAGGCCGGAGTCTCCCCTGGCGAGCAGCGCCTCGTGCGTCCCCTCCTCCGCGACGTGGCCGCGGTTGATGACCACGATGCGGGAGGCCCGCTGCACCGTCGACAATCGATGCGCGATGACGATCGACGTTCTCCCCAGCATCAGCTCACCGATGCCACGCTCGATGGCCCGTTCGGTCTCGGGATCGACGCTGGCGGTCGCCTCGTCGAGGATCAGGATCTCGGGATCGCGCGCCAGCGCCCGGGCGAAGGCGATCAGCTGGCGCTCGCCGCTGGAGAAGTTCACGCCCCGCTCGAGCACCCTGGCGTCGAGCCCGTCCGGGCGGTTGGCGACCACCCGATCGGCGCCCACCCGCCGGGCCGCCGTCAGGAGCTGCTCATCCGTGAGCGCGTCGTCGCCGAGCGCGATGTTCGCCCGCAGGGTTCCGGAGAACATGAAGACGTCCTGGCTGACCACCACGATTCTCCGCCGCAGCGCCCGGGGAGCGAGCGTCCGGACGTCGACGCCCCCGACGCGGATCGTCCCCCCCTGCAGGTCATAGAGCCGCGGCAGCAGCTTGATGATGGTCGACTTGCCGGCGCCGGTGGCCCCGACGATGGCCAGCGTCTCGCCGGCGGCGATCGAGAGCGAGACGTCGTCGAGCACCGGCCGATCGGCGCGGTAGCCGAAGCTGACGTGGTCCAGCTCGATGAGCGGGCCCGCGGAGGGCGCCGCCGCCGACGCTGGGACCGAGGGCGCGTCGGGCTCGTTGGTGTCGAGCAGGGTGAACACGCGCTCCGCCGCCGCCATCGCCTGCTGCATGACGGTGTACTTGGTCGAGAGATCCCGGATCGGCGCGAAGAACTTGCCCAGGTACTCGACGAAGGCGACCAGGACGCCGAAGGTCAGCGTCCCGCCGGCGATCCGGTTGCCGCCGTGCCACAGCAGCCCGGCGACGGCGATGGCGCCGACCGCCTCGACGATCGAATAGAGCGCTGCGTCGGCGGTGATGGCGCGGGCGTTGGCGCGCCGGTAGTCGAGGTTGATGGCGTCGAACTCCCGGTCGATGCGCGCCTCCTGGGCGAAGGCCTGCACCACCTTGATCCCCGAGAGGTGCTCCTGCAAAAAGGCGTTCAGGCGGGCCAGCTTGGTGCGGATCTCGCGGAAGGCGTCGCGCACCCAGCGCCGGAAGAACGCCGCGATGCCGAACAGCACCGGCGCCGTCCCCATCGAGAAGAGCGCCAGCTTCCAGTCGATGCCGAAGATCGCCACCAGGATGAAGATCAGGCGGATCATGTCGCCGAGCAGGCTGACCAGGCCGGAGGCGAACATCTCGTTGAGCGCCTCGATGTCGCTGGTCATCCGGGTCATCAGGCGCCCGACGGGCGTTCGATCGAAGAAGGACGCCGACAGCGACAGCACGTGCTCGTGCACGCGCATGCGCAAGGTGTTCATCCCGCGCTGGCCGATGAGCTGCGTGAGGTAAATCTGCGCGAAGGAGGAGGCATACTGGCCGAGGAGCACGCCGAGATAGGCGAGCCCCACGCGATCGAGCCCCGCCAGCCGTCCGATGGCGATGTGCTCGTCGATCGCCTTCTTCAGCAGGTAGGGCTGCGCGATCTCGCACAGCGAGACCACCGGCAGCAGCGCCACGGCGACGACCAGCTCCTTCTTGTAAGGCCAGACGTAGCCGAAGATTCGCCTGAGCAGCGTCCGGTCGAGCGCCTGCCCGAGCAGCTCCTCGGAGTGTGCGCGCCGGCCGGGGCTCTTGCTCCCGATCGGGGTGAGGGGCTTCTTGCTGACGTCGCGGCTCACGCGGCCCCCGCGGCGGTCGCCAGCGCCTCGGCGTCGAGCTCGGTGCGATAGAGTGAAGCGTAGAGGCCGCCCGCGCCCATCAGCTGCGCGTGCGTCCCCGATTCGACCACCCGCCCCCGATCGAGCACCAGGATCTGGTCGGCGTCCTTCACCGCGGCCAGCCGGTGGGCGATCAGGATCGACGTGCGCCCGGCCAGGATCGGCCGCAGGCGGGTGAGGATCTCCCGCTCGGTCTGGGCGTCGACCGACGACAGCGAGTCGTCGAGGATCAGGATCTTCGGCTCCGCCGCGAGCGCGCGCGCCAGCGCCACCCGCTGGCGCTGGCCACCCGAAAGGGTGAGGCCGCGCTCGCCCACCAGCGTGTCGTAGCCGTCGGGGAGGATGGCCAGATCCGGCACCAGGCCGGCCGCCTCCGCCGCGCGCTTGACGCGCTCGAGATCGACGGTGTCACCGGGTGCGCCATCGCTGCGCGCCGGCACACCGAACCCGATGTTCTCCGCCACCGTCGCCGAGAACAGGAAGGCGTCCTGCGGCGCGTAGCCGATCTGCCCGCGCAGGGTGGCCAGCGGGATCTGCGTCAGGTCATGGCCGCCGATCTGGACCGCACCCGGCGCCACCTCGTGCATGCGGACCAGCGCGTCGACCAGCGTGGTCTTCCCCGCGCCGGTCGGACCGACGATCGCCAGCGTCGCGCCCGCCGGCAGCGAGAACGAAACGCCGTCGAGCAGCCGCCGTCCGTCGATCTCCACCGAGAGATTCCGCGCCTCGATCGAGGGCGAGGTGATGGTCACCGCGGCGCCAGGAACCACCGGCGCATCGGCAATGCGCGGGGCGGTCTCCAGGAGCTCGCGCACGCGCACCCAGCCGGCGATCCCCCGCTGCCAGATCCCGATGATCCAGCCGAGCGCGATGGTCGGCCACGACAGCAGGACCAGGTAGGCGTTGAACGCCACCAGCCCGCCGACCGTCATCCGCCCCAGGATCACCTCGCGTCCCCCGGCCCACAGCACGATCAGCGTCCCGGCGCCGCCGAGCACGGCGAAGAGCGGCGACAGCGTGCCGCGCGCCCGCACCAGCGCCAGCGAGCGGGTCAGGTACTCGTCGTTGAGCGCCCGGAACCTGGCCTCCCGGGTCGGCTCCAGCGTGTAGTGCTTGATGACCGCGATCCCGGCCAGGTCCTCCTGGATCGACGTCGACATGACTCCGAGCTGTTCCTGAATCTGACGGCTGGCGGTGTACATCTTGCGCGAGAAGAGCCGCGCCCCGGCCAGGAGGGCCGGGTAGGGGAGCAGCGCGAACAGGGTGAGCCGCGGCGACAGGTGCACCAGCAGCCAGACGGTGGTCGCGTAGACCAGCGCGGTGTTGCAGAGGTTGAGCAACCCTGGCCCGAACATCGCCCGCACCGAGCCGAGGTCGTTGGTCAGCCGCGACATCACGTCGCCGGTCGGGTGCGCGCGGTAGAACCCGGCGTCGAGGCGCAGCAGGTGGCGAAAGACGTCGCCCCGCAGCCGGTACTCGACGTTCCGCCCCGCATTGAAGATGAAGATGCGCGACCAGGTCCGGATGACCGCCTGCGCGACGGCGAACCCGGCGATGAGCGCCGCGTTGCGCACCACCAGCGCGTGCAGCCCGCCGGCCGCCCGGGCCCCTCCGCGAAGGGCGTCGATCGCCCCCTTGATCAGCCAGGGGATCGTCAGGGAGAGGGCGTTGGTGGCGCCCAGGCAGAGGCAACCCAGCAGGAGGCCGGCCAGCTCCGGCCGCAACCTCGAGCGCAAGGACGGTCCCGAGGCAGGCCGGAGGGACGACACGCGCGCAAGTATCCGTGATCGCATTCGGATCTTCCTCTATCTTCGCGATTGAACCGCTCAAAGGCGTGGATCTATAGTCGTTAGTCTTTTTCTCTCTCTCGTCTCCCCTTCGCCGGGGCCCCGTCACCATGTCCACCACCGTTTCGACAGCCCTCGCCGCCCTGCAGCTCCGTCCGGACGACGCGCAGGCCTTGCAGGCCCTCAAGACCGTTCACCCAGGCAACGGCGCCGGCATCGAGGCGGACGCGCTCTCGAAGGCGCTCGCCGACGCGCGCCGCTGGCACCGCGAGCACGCCGACTTCGAGCTCTGTCTGGAGCTCATCGATCTGGAGCTCGGGTTCACCACCGGCGACGCCCGGCGCGCCGACCTGCTGCACGAGAAGGGGCGGCTGCTCTCCGACGAGCTGCTCCGCGACGAGGCCGGCCAGGCGGCCGTGCAGCAGGCGCTGGAGGCGGTGCCCAACCACAAGGCGTCGGCCGAGTCGCTGGCGCAGATGACGCTGGTCCGCGCCAACTGGGAGCCGATCTCGCGGCGCTACCTGCAGCAGGCCGAGCAGGCCAAGGATCCCGCGCTCGCCTCCAGCCTGCACGGCTCGGTGGCGGAGTTCTATCTCAAGTACCGGCCGGCGGGCCCGGAGGGAGAGGCGCATCTGCGCAGGAGCCTCGAGCTCGACGCCGGCAACCGCCGCTCGGCGGCCCACCTCGAACGGATCCTGCGCGAGACCGGCCGGCGCGACGAGCTGCTCGCGCTCTACCGCCAGCGGGCTGAGCGCGCGCAGACCCGCGAGGAGCGGACGGCCGCCGAGATCCTGGCGGGCGAGCTGTGCGAGCAGCTGGGGCGCGGCCCCGAGGCCTTCGCCCATTTCAGGAAGGCGCTCGACGCCAACCCGTACGAGCCCCGCGCGCTGCAGGCTGTCCGCGCCGCGATGACCGCCAGCGGGGCCTGGACCGATCTGGCCAAGGTGCTGGAGGCGGCGGCGCGGACCAAGCGCGGGGAGCAGGACGTCGCGCTGCTCACCGAGCTGGCGCTGCTCTTCGGCAATCAGCTCAAACAGCAGGACATGGCGGAGCCGTTCTTCCGCCGGGTCCGCAAGCTCGACCCCTCCAACCGCGAGATGGTCGAGTTCTATCGGGCGTATCACACCGCGCGGAACGAGATGCCGCAGCTCCTGGCGGTGCTGGCGCAGGCCCAGAAGACCGAATCCGATCTCGACCGGCGCATCGCGATGGGGATCGAGATGGCGCGCGCCGCCGAGCAGCGGGCGCAGAACGCCGACAAGGCGATCGAGATCTGGAAGGGTCTCCTCCGCCTGCGGCCGCACCTGCCCGAGGCGGTGGCGTCGCTGCGCAAGCTCTACACGGCGACCGAAAAGTGGAACGCGCTGCTCGAGCTCCTGAAGGACGATCTCGACGCCGTCCCGGCCGGGGACGTCGACGAGAAGATCAACCGTCACCTGGAAATCGTGGCCGTCTACCGCGATCGACTGAACCTCGATGTGATGGTGGTGACGACCTACCTCAACATCCTGTCGCTCAAGCCGGATCACCCGGCGGCGCTGGCGGCGCTGGCGGCGCGTTACGAGGCGCAGGGGCGCTACGGCGATCTGGTCCAGATCCTGGCGCGCCAGGCCGAGGCGGCGGCTGAGCCGGCGGCGCGGGTGGCGCTGCACCGGCGCATCGCCTCGCTGTGGGCCGACAAGCTGGGCAAGCACCAGAACGCCGTCGCCAGCTTCGAGAAGATCTTCGAGGCCGATCCGACCGACGCCGAGACCGGCGCGCGGCTCAAGGACCTCTACACCAAGGCCCGCGCCTGGCGGCCGCTCATCGAGCTTCTGCGCAAGGAGCTCCCGCACAGCAACGCGGCCGGCCGGCGCGCGCGCCTCTCGGAGATGGCGCGCATCGCGGGCGAGCGGCTCAACGACACCCGCGAGGCGATCGCGCTTTACAACCAGGTGCTGGCGATCGAGGCGCGCGACGAGGGGGCGCTCGCCGGGCTGGCGACGCTCTACGAGCGCGAACGACGCTGGCCGGCGCTGGTGGAGATCCTGGAGCGGCAGCGTCAGAACGCCGAGGGGAACGCGGCGGCCGAGCTGGCCCTGCTCGAACGGCGCGGCACGCTGCTCTACGAGCGGATGGCCGCCTCCGAGGCCGCCATCGATGTCTTCAAGCGAATCCAGGCGCTCGATCCCAAGAACGCCCGCGCCGCCCGCGCGCTGCGCGAGATCTACGCGCAGGCCGGCGACTACACCGCGCTCGAGGCGCTGTACGCCGAGCAGGGCGCCTTCGGCGAGCTGTGCGACCAGCTGACCTCACTGGCCGATCGCACGGCCGACATGGCGGCGCGCACCCGCTTGCTCGAACGGGTGGCGGCGCTCTCCCAGGAGAAGCTGAATCAGCCGGAGCGCGCGCTCAAGGCCTACGAGCGGATCCTGGCGACCGACCCCCGCAACCGCAAGGCGGCGCTGGCGCTGGTGCCGCTTTACCGGGCGGCGCAGAAGTGGCCGCGCCTCCTGGCGACCTACGAGGTGTTGCTCGGCCCGGCGGCGGCCGGCGACGGCGTGGGGATGGCCGAGCGGCTCGAGCTCTTCGCCGAGGCGCGCCGGATCTCCGAGCAGCGCCTCGGCTCGAAGGCGCTGGCCTTCCAGTGGTGCGCGCGCGCCTTCGAGGCGGCGCCCCAGAACCCCGACGTCCGGACCGACCTCGAACGGCTGGCGGGCGAAGCTGACGAGTGGGGCGCGCTGGCGGCGCCTCTACGAGACCCGCTTCGCCGTCTCGACCGACGCCGAGGAGCGGATCTGGCTCCTGCGCCGGGTGCTGCGCATCTCCGCCACCCGGCTCTTCAAGCCGCAGGACACCCGCCGCGCCGCCGAGCAGATCCTGGCCGAGGTCGGCTACGACGAGGAGGCCGACGGCGCGCTCGAGACCGTTCTCACCCAGGCCAAGGCCTGGCCCGAGCTGGCCAAGCTGCTGCACGCCCGCGCCGATCGTGCGCCCGACGCGGCCGAGCGGATCAAGCTGCTGCTGCGCATCGCGCAGATCGAAGAAGAGCGGGTGGCCGATCTGGCCGCCGCCGCCGCCACCTGGGCGGCGATCCTCGACGTCGAGCCCGCCAACGAGCGGGCCCGCCGCGCGCTGGTGCGCGTCTCCGAGGCGCGTCAGGACTGGAACGGCGTCGTCGAGGCGCTGCGCGGAGATCTCGCCAGCCGCGGGGCACTGGCGCCGGACGCCTCGAAGGAGGAGGTCAAGGAGCGCGAGGAGCTGCTGCTGCGGATCGGGAACCTGCAGGAGACGCGGCTCAACGACGTCGACGCGACCTTCGCCTCGTACCGCGAGGTGGCCCAGGCCAACCCCTATTCAGCGCCGGCCATCGCCGGTCTCGAGCGGCTGGCGGCGGCCGGCCATCCCGAGCGGGCGGCGATCGCCCGCATGACGTTGCCGCTCTACGAGCGGACCGAGAACGCCGCCAAGCTGGCCGACGCCAACGAGGTGCTGCTCTCGGTGGCCGACACGCTGGGCGAGCGGGTCGATCGGCTGGAGAGGTTGCGGGCGCTCTACGGAGGGCCGCTCAACGATCCGGCCAAGGCCTACCGGGCCAGCCTGGCGCTGTTCGAGATCGATCCCTCCGAGGTGTCGAACCGGGAGGCGCTGCTGGGGTTCGCTGCCGGCGCCGGCGTCACCGGCGAGCTCAGCGACAAGCTGCGGGCCGCGGCCGGCACCACGGAAGATCGCAACCTGCGCCGCGACCTGCTGGTGGTCGTCGCCGAGCTCGAGGAGAAGCAGCCGGGACGGGCGCCGGAGGCGGAGAAGGTCTACGCGCAGATCCTCGCCTCCGAGCCGATGCACGCCGGCGCCTTCCGCGCGCTCGGGCGCCTCTACAAGGAGGGCGCGCGCTGGCCGGAGCTGCGGGCGCTCCTCGACACCCGCCAGCTGGCAGCGCTCGACGCGCGCGAGCGGCTGGATCTGCTGGCGCAGATCGCCGAGCTCGACGAGGCCTCGCTCGCCGACCCGGACCACGCGCTCGAGGCGTACGAGAAGATGCTGGAGCTCGATCCGTCCGACCTGCGCGCCCACCGCGCGCTCGAACGGCTCTACGCGGCCCGCGAGCGCTGGAGCGATCTCGAGGCGCTGCTGGGGACGCGGGTCGGCTTCGCCTCGGAGAGCGAAGTGCCGGAGCTGGAGTTCCGCCGCGCCGATCTGCGCGCCGGCACGGCTCGACAACGTCGCCCGGCGCGCTCGATCTGCTGGAGGGGATCGTCGAGGCGGCGCCCAGCCACGAAGGCGCCCGCCGGCTGCTGGAGAAGCTGCTGGCGGTCCCCGCCCAGCGCCAGCGGGTCGCGCAGATCCTGGCGCCGGTCTACGAGAAGAGCGGCGCCTGGGCCCGGCTGGCCGCGATCCTCGAGGTGCAGCGCGAGGTTCTGGAATCCACGGAGGCGGCCGCGCTGCTGGCACGGGTGGCCGACCTGCAAGAGAACAAGCTGCAGGCGCGGGCCGTGGCCCTCACCACCTGGCGCCAGGTGCTGGCTGCGGACCCGGAGAACCCCGACGCGCTCCCCGAGATCGAGCGTCTGGCGACGACGCTGGAACGCTTCTCCGAGCTGGTCGACGTCTATCAGGAGCTGGCCTTCCGCCGCGACGCCTCCGACATCAGCGGCCGCGCCGATCTGCTGTCACGCGCGGCAAAGCTCTACGCCGGGCGTCTCAACAACCGGCGGGCGGCCATCGACGCCTGGAAGCTGGTCCTCAACCTCGATCAGAACAACCTCCCCACCGCCGTGCCGGCCGCGGCGGCGCTGGAGGCGCTCTACGCCGAGACCAACGACGTCGCCAACCTGGTCAAGACGCTGCAGCTGCAGGCGCGCTGGGCCGACGGCGCGGAGCGGAAGAAGCTGCTGTTCCGCACCGCCGGGCTGGAGGAGAAGTCGCTGGGCGACATCGAGGCGGCGGTGGCCACGCTGCGGACCATCCTCGAGGCCGACCCGCAGGACGGGACGGCGATCGATACGCTCGATCGGATCTTCGAGGCGGGGGCCAACCACCGCCAGCGGGTGGAGATCCTTCGCAAGCGGATCGGCCTCTCCGGCGACGCGTCGGCGCGGCAGGAGCTCTGGCGCAGCGTCGCCAGCCTGCTCGAAAAGGACGTGGGCGACGTCGACGAGGCGATCGCCGCCTGCGTCAGCATTCTCGACGAGAACCCCGAGGACGATCAGGCCCTCGAGACCCTGGCGCGGCTCTACGAGCAGCAGGGGCGCCACCGGGATCGGCTGGAGATCGTCGAGCGCCGGCTGGCGTTGCGGCCACCGAAGGATCCGCAGCGGCTCTTGCTCCTCAAGCAACTGGCCAACCTGCTGGGGGGCCCGCTCGGCGACCCGACCGGCGCGCTCGAGCGCTGGCGCGAGGTGCTGGAAGCGGCCCCCGAAGACGCCGAGGCGCTGGTGGCGCTGGAGCACTTCTTGGCGCCCGGCACCGACGCGGGGCTGCGGCTGGCGGCCGCGCAGGTGCTGGAGCCGATCTACGAGAAGGGCGGTCGCTACGCCGCGCTGGCGGCGATCGTTCGCATCTACGTCGAGGCCGAGGCCGACGTCCGGGCGCGCCTCGGCGAGCTGGTGCGGCTGGCGGCGCTCGAGGAGACGCAGCTCGGCGACACCGAGGGGGCGCTGCAGACGACGGCGCTGGCGATCCGCGACGCCCTGACCGAGCCGGAGCTCCCGGCGTTGCTCGACGCCTACGAGCGCCTGGCCGGACCCCAGCGGCTGGCCGAGGTCACCACGCTCTACCGTGACATCAGCCCGGACGTCCTCGACGAGGCGCTCAAGCTCCGGCTCGATCGCACCATCGCCGCCGCGGCGGCCGGGCAGGGGGATGCGGTGACGGCGGCCGACTACTACCGCCGCATCCTCGATCGCGTCCCCGACGACGACGGGACGCTCGCCGCGCTCGACACGATCTACCGGGGCAACGGCGACGCGCAGGCGCTCTACGAGATCCTCCTGCGGCGGGCGGAGCTGGCCAAGGAGCCGGCCATCGAGGGGGCGCTGCGCGTGCAGATCGGCGAGCTGGCGGAGACCAAGCTGGAGCGGCTCGACGACGCGATCTCCGCCTACGAGCGGGTGGTCGAGATCGTGCCCGCCGATCGCATGGCGGGCCCTGCGCTCGATCGTCTCTACACCAAGGCCGAGCGCTGGAGCGATCTGATTCGCCTGCTCGGCGAGCTCTTGCAGCGCGGGCGGCGGCCGGAGAAGGAGCTGGTCGACCTCCGCTTCCGTCTGGCGCAGATCGAGCACGATCGGCGCGGCGATCGCGAGGCGGCGCTGGAGCACCTGAAGCTCGTTCTCTCGGACACGCCCGATCATGCCGGTGCCATCGCCATGCTCGAGGGGATGCTCGACGACGTGGGGGTGCAAGGGGCGGCGGCCACGCTGCTCGAGCCGGTCTACGCGGGACGCGGCGACTGGAAGTCCCTCATCAAGATTGGCGAGATTCGCCTGCTGCAGGTGGAGGACCCGGCTGAACGGCTGGGCTGGACCAAGCGGATCGCCCGGCTCTACGAGGAGCAGCTGGAGGACTTCGACAGCGCGCTCCGCTGGTACGGGAAGGTCTTCCAGGAGGCGCCGACCGAGCGGCAGGCCACCGAGCCGCTGCTGCGCCTGGCCGACAAGCTCGATCGCTGGCAGGACGCGGCCAGCCTGCTGGCCAGCTATCTCGACAACGAGCTCAACGAGGAGCCGGCGGTGCTGGACATCGTGCGCCGCACCGCCGAGATCTTCGATCTGCGCCTGGGAGAGCGCCCGGAGGCCCAGAAGTACTACCGGCGGCTCTTCGACGCGCGCCCCGACGATCGCGCCACCACGCAGCTCTATGAAGCGGCGCTGGAGCGCTGGGGGGCCTGGGCGGAGCTGCGCGAGCTCATCGACGAGCAGGCCGGGCGGGCGCCGGATCCCACGGCGCGCGTGGCGCTCCTGCGCCGCAGCGCCAAGCTCGACGAAGAGAAGCTGGACGACGCGAACCGCGCGGTCGGGACGCTGCGCGAGGCGCTGGAGGTCGATCCGACCGATCGCAAGGCGGCCAGCGAGCTGGAACGGCTGCTGTCGCAGGCGGGCCGCTGGTCCGACCTGGCCGACCACCTGAACTCGAGCCTGGATCGCGAGCCGCTGGGGGCCGACAAGGACGCCGCCACGCTGCGCCTGGCGGAGATCCTGGCCAACCGGATCGGCGACACCACCAGCGCGGTCGATCGCTACGCCGAGATCCTCTCCCGCCCGGCCGCCCCCCGCGACACCGCGGCAGCGGTCAGCGCCCTCGAGGGGATGGCCAAAGACGCCGACCAGCGCACCCGCGTGGCGGTGATCCTGGAGCCGGTCTATCGCCGCAGCGGCGACCTCAACAAGCTGGTCGGCGCGCTCGACGCCCAGCTCGAATCGGCCGATGACCGGGCCGAGCGCGTGCGCATCCTCGGCGAGATGGCCGAGATTCACCAGCGCCTCGGCCGCCTCGATCTGGCGTTCGACTGCCGCAGCCGGGCCTGGCTGGCCGACGTGGAGTCGATGGAGACGCTGGCCGCGATGGAGTCGCTGGGCCTGGGCGCCAAGCTGCACGCCCCGCTGGTCGTGGCGCTGCAAAGGGGGGCGGTCGAAGCGGTCGACCCCGACCTGCAGGCGCAGCTCTGGGCCGCCTCCGCCAAGCTGCTCGAGTCACCGCTCGGTCGCGCCGCCGAGGCCATCGAGGCGTGGCGCGCCGCCCTGGCCGCCCGGCCCGACGAGCGGGAGATCTTCCTGGCGCTCGAGCGCCTGCTGGCCGGCGCCGGCCGCCCGGGCGAGCTGGTGGAGATCCTCGAGCGCCACCTGGAGTTCGCCGTCGACGGCGACGAGCGCAAGGTCATCGCCAAGCGGATCGCCGTGCTCTACGAGGACGCGCTCAAGGAGTCCGAGCGTGCCGTGCGGGCCTGGGAGACGGTGCTGGAGATCGATCCCAACGAGGCGGAGGCGCTGGAGTCCCTGGCGCAGCTCCACCTGGCCGCCGGGGCCTACCGTGAGCTGGCCGAGGTCTACGCCCGCAAGATCGAGATCACCGACCGCGCCGACGAGCGTCGCATGCTCTTCATGCAGAGCGCCCGCATCTACGAGGAGAACCTCAGCGACCCGGATCGGGCCATCGAACAGCTGCGTGCGCTGCTGGTCGAGACCCCGGGCGACGGGGAGGCGCTGACCGATCTCGATCGGATCCTGACCGCCGAAGGGCGCCAGACCGAGCTGGTCGAGGTGCTGGACGCGCGCGCCGCCGGGGTCCAGGACCCCGCCGCGCGCGACGAGCTCGCCTTCCGCGCGGCACGCCTGGTCGAGACCGAGCTGGGCGACGTCGAGGGGGCGATCGGTCGCTACGCCAAGATCCTGGCCCGGGCGCCCCAGCATCCCGGGGCGCGCGACGCGCTCTACACGATCGCGCGCGGCGATGACTACCGGCTCTCCGCGGTCGCGGTCCTCGAGCCGATCGAGCGGGCCGGCAAGGCCTGGGACGGGGTGATCGAGCTTCTCGAGCTGCGCCTGGCCGTCGAGGACGCGGTCCCCGCTCGCCTGGCGCTGCTCGCCGAGATCGCCCGGATCGAGGAGACCGAGCGGCGCGACGTGCAGATGGCGTTCGCCGCCTGGGCGCGGGCCCTGACCGAGGACGCCACCGTCGACGAGCCGCGCGAGGCGCTGGAGCGCCTGGCGGCGGCTCACCGGGACTGGGCGCGGCTGGCCGACGTCTACGCCGAGCGCATGGACGCCACCTTCGACGCCGGGCTCCAGCGCACGCTGGCCATGCGGCTGGCGTCGCTCTACGAGAACGAGCTCTCCGATCTGAACCGCGCGGCCGACCACCTGCGCAAGGCGCAGTCCCTGCCCGGCGACGAGGAGCCGGTCCTGGCCGCGCTGGAGCGGATCCTGGGCAAGCTCGGCGAGCACGACGAGCTTGCGCAGGTGCTGGCGCGCGAGGCGGAGCTGGCCAACGAGCCGAGCGCGCAGGCCGATTTTCTGGCGGCGCTGGGGACCTTGCGCCTGGGGCCGCTCGGCGATCCCGACGGGGCGCTCTCCGCCTTCCGCGACGCGGTCGAACGCGACGCCTCGCACGAGGCTTCGCATGCGGCGCTGGTGTCGCTGCTCGATCGCCCCGAGACCCAGGAGGGGGCGCTCGACGTCCTCGAGCCGCTGGCGGAGACGCGCGGCGACTACCAGGAGCTGGTGGCGCTCTACGGCCGGCGGGTCGAGCTGCGCGACGATCGCAACGAGCGGGCGCACTGGTTGCGGCGGATCGCCGACGTGGCCGCCGATCAGCTGGGCCAGCCCGAGCTCGCGCTGGAGGCCCTCGGACGGGCGCTCAAAGAAGAGCCGGCCCCTGGCGGCGCGCTCGATGATCTGGAGCGGATCGC
This sequence comes from uncultured Pseudomonadota bacterium, assembly GCA_963847705.1. Lineage (GTDB taxonomy): Bacteria > Myxococcota_A > Polyangia > Fen-1088 > Fen-1088 > JADGRB01. Next base: position 875,974 of record CAWKBC010000027.1, read on the forward strand.
CGGCGCCGCCAAGCTCCCCGGTGCGGGCGCCGAAAAGATCGAAGAGGCGCTGGCCGGAGCGGAGCCCGACGCCGCGCTGGAGTTGGCCCTGCGCGCCGCCGCCCTTTACCAGGAGGCCGGCGACCGCCAGGCCGCCGAGCGGCTCTATCTCCGGGTCCTCGAGCACGACGCGGAGAACGCCGAGGCGCTTTCGGCGCTCGAGGGGCTTTACCGGGCGGGGGCGACGCCTGCCGAGCTGGCCGCGGTGCTGGAGCGACGGTCGGCGGCCGAGCTCGATCCCCAGGTCCGGAAGTCCCGGCTGCTCGAGGCGGCGCGGCTTCACGAGGGGCTGGGGAACCTCCCCGCCGCCGTGGCGGCGTTGCAGCAATTGCGCGCCGCCGACGACGAGGATCTCGACGCCCTCCAGGAGCTGGGACGGCTTCACGAGACGCTCGGCCAGGCGCCCGAGCTCACCGCGGTGCTCGCCGAGCGCGCGCGGCTGACCGAGGATCCGCGTCAGCGGGCGGCGCTCTGGTCACGCGTCGGCGAGCTGCGGCTCACGCTGCTCTCCGACCTCGACGGCGCGGCGGAGGCTTATCGTGAGGCGCTCGACGGCGCGCCCGACGACGTGCTGGCCCTCTCCGCGCTGGAGTCGATCGAGGATCGCCGGGGTGACTGGTCGACGCTGCAGGAGGTCTTGCTGCGCCGCCTCGGCAACTCCAGCGGCGCCGATCAGGGCGCGGTCTTGCTGAAGCTGGCGCGCAACGCCGAGCAGAAGCTCTCCGACGTCGATCAGGCGGTGGGGTTCCTGCGCCAGCTGCTCGACGCCGATCCGGGCAATGGCTTCGGCTACCTCGAGCTCGAGCGGATCTTGCGCGCCGCCGAGCGCTGGTACGATCTCGTCGACGTGCTCGGCAAGCACGCCGACACCGAGGCGGCGGCCGGGCGCAAGCCGTCGGAGCTGGCGTTGCGGGTGGCGATCGCCAACGTCTGGGAGAAGGACCTCGATTCGCCGGAGAGCGCGGCCGAGGCGCTGGAGAAGGTGCTGGAGGTGGCGCCGGACAACGTCGCCGCGCTGCTCTCGCTGGCCCGGGTGCACGAACGGAACGAGCGCTGGGACGACGCCAGCGAGGTGCTGGAGCGGGCGGCGGCGAACGCGCACGAACCGTCCGAGGTGGCGGAGATTCACTTCCGCAACGCCACCATCCTTCGCAGCAAAGAGGCGGAGCCGGCCGAGATCGAGGCGGCGCTGCTGCGCGCGGTCGACGCCGACGCGGGCCACCGCCCGACCCTGGAGGCGCTGGAGAAGCTGGCGCGAGAGGCCAAGGACGACGAGCGGCTGGCGAACATCCTCGACCTCCAGTTGCACACCGCGGCGGACGACGCGGAGCGGGGCCGCCTGCTGCGGGAGATCGCGGGGCTCTACAGCGGTCCCCTGGCGCAGCCGACGGCGGCGCTCCCCTATCTCGAGCGGCTGGTGGCGCTCGATCCGACGGAGATCCCGGGGCGCGAGCAGCTGGCCGAGGCGCTGCTGGCCGCGGGGCGCACCGAGCAGGCCACCCGCATCATCGCCGAGGTGATCGCCGAGCTGACCAAGGCGCGGCGCGGAAAAGAGACCGCGCGCTGGCAGACCCGGCTGGGGACGATTGCGGAGGCGCGCGGCGACTCCGCGGCGGCGTCCGCCAGCTTCGACGCCGCCTACAAGCTCGACCCGAGCCATCCCGCCACGATCGCCGCGCTGGGGCGGCTGGCCTACCGGCGCAGCGACTTCGAGGCCGCCCGCAAGTTCTACCGCTCGCTGCTGCTGCAGAACTTCGACGACAAGACAGCCGGCGTCTCGAAGTCGGAGGTTTATTTGATGCTCGGCCGCATGCACCTGCTGGCCAACGAGCCCGCCAAGGCGCGCAACATGTTCGAGCGCGGCCTGGAGATCGATCCCAAGAACATCGACCTGAAGGCCGCCATCGGCGGCCTCCGTTAGGGGCCCTTCGCGCCGCCTCTGACGGCGCGGCCCAGACGGCGAGCCGTCACCCCAGACGGCGAGCCGTCGGGCGCAGGCCTTCCGACGGCTACCTGGCGCAGCGTTTCTGAGCGCGCTCCGCGGCGCGTGCCAGCAAGGGATCGCCGGCCGCCCTCAGCGACCGCAGGGCCGCGCTCCCCGCGACCGGATCGCACAGCGCTCCGAGCGCCTCGGCCGCCTCCGCGCGAAACGGGTGACGCCGGTCGCCCGCCAGCGTGACCGCCGCGTTCACGGCGTCGGGGCCGCCGAGGTGGGCCAGCGCGCGCAACACCGCGACCGCCACCCCCTCCAGCGCCAGGTCGGCCTCGGACTCGCCGACGATCACGCGCAGGGCCGCCGCCATTTCGGGCGCCGCACCCTGGTCGCCTGATTGAGCCAGCAGGCCCGCGGAGAGCGCGCGGAGCGAGGCGTTCTCGTCGTGCTGCTTCAGCGTATGAAGGAAGACGGCGCGCGCCCGTGGATCTCGGCAGCGCGCCAGGCCGAGGAGGGCGGCCCGACGAACCTCGTCGACGTCACGCTCGGTCGCCCGGATCATGAGATCGGTCCCGCCCGCCACGCAGAGGCGCCCGAGCGCCTGCAGCTCGGCGCGCCGCACGAACGGCCAGGGCTCCTGCTTGGCGCCCGTGATGAGCGCGCTGCCCGCCGTGGTGTCTCCCTGCTTCTCCAGACCCAGCGCGGCGGTCTCCCGCACGCGGGGATCCTGATCGTCGAGCGCCGCGCGCAGGGCAGGCCGCGGATCGGCGACCGGGCCGGCGTTCTTCAAATCGCCGAGCTCTCGCGTGGCCAGGTAACGCAGGACGGAATCGTCGGCGACGGCCGCCGGGGAGGCGAGTGCCTCCAGGCTCGCGTTCCCCTGGGCCCCCAGGGTCCCCAACGCGACGACGGCGCGCGCCCGCAGCTCGAACGGGCGGTCGGCGCCCAGCGCACCGCGCAGAGCCGCGACCGCGTCGGGGCGGCGCTCCGGCGTCCGTTTGACCGCCTCGGGCAGGACGCGCACCAGGTCGGCGGCCCGCGCCGCCGACTTCTCGTCGTTCTTGTCGTCGTTCTTGTTTTGGTTTTTGGGCGCCGCCGCGAACGCCGCCAGCACCGCCTCGGCGCGCACCCGATGCGCGCCGCTGGCGGCCTGCACGACCGCCGCCCGCAAGCCCGGCGGCCCGGTGCCGACCGCCGCCAGCAGCGCCGCCGCCGCACCGTCGTCGTCGAAGGCGGCGAGGATGCGCGCCGCGCGCGACCGATCCTCGACGGAGGCCGAAGCGGAGGCCAGCAGCGCCGACAACCCCGCGACCGGCGGCACGGCAGCCCGTCCGAGCGCCGTCGCGATGAGCCTCTCCTCTTTGTCGCTGGCGCCGATCACCGCCGCGGCCAGCGCCTCGACGACGATCGGGTTCTTCGGCGCCGGTGCCAGCGTCGTCAGCGCCTCCACCAGGCACTCCCGCGAGGGGCCCCTGGCCGTCAGCACCGCTTGCGCCGTCGGCAGCACCGCCGCCTCACCGAGCGCCACCACCAGCGGCAGGCGCGCCGCGCAGTCGGGCGCGCTCGCCAGATCGCTCACCAGGCGGTTGGCGCCGTCGGGGCCGTCGGCGTCGGTGAAGATCGCCAGCTCTCCGATCGCCGTCGTTCCGTAGTTCTTGGGCGGCGCCGCTTCACTGCCGGGCGTGACCCCGGTGATCACCACCGTCAGGCAGGACGAGGTCACCGGTTTCGGCAACGGCACCCAGTAAGGATCGCGCCAGTGCGCGGCGTCGCCAGCCGGGTCCTCGGGCAGCTCGACGTCGAAGCGCTGTCCGGGCGCCGGCCCGAGCGCGACCTGCAGCCGGTTGACGCGATTCTTCGCCCGGAACGCCTGCAGGCTGGCGCCGTCGCCCGGCAGGATCCGCAGGCCCCGAACGGGGTAGCCGGTGGCGGCGGCGCGCGCGGTCAGGAACTCACCGCGGCCGTCGCCGCCGAGCCCCTCCGCCCAGGAGGTGGCGGGATTGCCATCGTCGAGCTCCAGCGGTGCGGTCAGGCCGCGCGCGTCGCTGCCAGCGCCCCGGGTGGTCGAGGCGGCCACGAAATGGAAGTCGGCGACCGGACGCCCCGCCGGCATGGCCGGATCGCCGCGGTGCCCGATCAACGTCTCGCTTCCCGGCGGCGGCAGCGACGAGACGATGGGCCGGAAGCGCCCGGAGGCGAAGTCGTACGCGCGCGGAAACAGCCGGGGCGGGATTCCGTCGCAGCGGTCGACCCCGGCCGCCGTCTGATACTCGACGACGCGTCCGGGGGTCGCCTCGATCCAGAGGAATGATTCGCCGTCGGCGTCGCGCGCGCCCGTCATGCCCGACCAGACGATCCGGGTGGACCGCAGGGGACGCCCCGCCACCTCGCCGATCCAGACCTCCTCGGCCGAGGTGCCGCGCACGGGGACGCGCAGCTCGACCAGATGATGCCCCTCGACGGTCACCTCGCGAAGCGCCGGCGTCCCGCGCCGCAACGCCGGCGTCTTGAGCGGGAGTCGCGTCACGAGGTCGTCACCGCTGCGGATCTCGAGCGCGCCGTCCGGCGTGGGGTTCAATCGCAATCCACCGGCGGCCGGCGCCGCCTCCGCTTGGGCCAGAGGCGCGGCCAGGAGAGCGTAGGAGGCCACCACCGCCAGCGCAGAGAAAACGCGCATGTCTCGGGATAGCACGACATCTGCGTTATATAGAAGCCCCCATGAAGACCGCCCCCGGCGAAAAGGCCGGCAAAGACTCAACCGCAGACGGCGGCACCCCCAGGGTCGCCGGCACCGGCGTCGCCACTGTCGCCGGCACCGTCGCCATCCTCGGCCGGCCCAACGTCGGCAAGTCGACGCTGCTCAACCGGATCGTCGGCGAGAAGCTGGCCATCGTCACCCCCAAGCCGCAGACCACCCGCAACCGGATCACCGGCGTCTTCAACAGCGCGCGCGGTCAGATTGTCTTCGTCGACACCCCCGGCGTCCACGGCGCCACCAAGCAGCTCAACCGCTTCATGCTCGGCGAGGCGCTGGGGATCATCCCCGACATCGACGCCGCGCTGCTGATCGTCGACGCGGGGACCGACCGCCCGGGCGACGCCGAGGAGAAGATCCTGCGCGCGCTGGCCGAGGCCCGGCGCCCGGTCATCCTCGGCATCAACAAGGTCGACACGGTGAAGAACAAGGAGGCGCTCCTGCCGCGCCTGGAACGCTGGAATCAGCAGCCGGGGCTGCGCGCGCTGGTCCCGATCTCGGCCAGCCGCGGAACCAACGTCGACCGGCTGGTGAACGAGCTCTGGGCGCTCTTGCCAGAAGGACCGCCTCTCTTCGAACCGGAGCATCTGACCGATCGCACGGAGCGCTTTCTGGCGGCCGAGCTCATCCGCGAGCAGTTCTTCCTCGCGCTCCGCCAGGAGGTCCCGTACGCCATCGCCATCGTCATCGACGAGTGGAACGAGCGGCCGGCCGACGTGGTCATCGCCGCCAGCATCGTGGTCGAGCGCGAAAGCCAGCGGGCGATCGTGCTCGGCAAAGGGGGGACGATGATCCGCGACGTCGGGACCCGCGCCCGCGTCGCCATCAGCGAGCTCTTGCAGCGCCCCGCCCACATCAAGCTGACGGTCCGCATCGAGCCCGACTGGACCACCTCGCCCGAGGCGATGGCGGAGCTTGGATACCAGAAGTGAGCGACGCCGATCTTCCGCTCGTCGCGCTGGTGGGGCGGCCCAACGTCGGCAAATCGTCGCTCTACAACCGCCTGGTCGGCGGCCGCCCGGCGCTGGTCGAGGACATCCCCGGCGTGACGCGCGATCGCCGCTACGGCGTCGCCGACTGGGGCCCGAAGCATTTTCGCGTGGTCGACACCGGCGGCCTCGATCCCTCGGCGGTGGGGATCCTGGGGGCGATGCGGCAGCAGACCTTGCGTGCCCTCGATGAGGCGGATCTGGTCGTCTTCGTGGTCGACGCGCGCGAGGGGGTGACCGGCGTCGACAGCGACGTGGCCAAGGTGCTGCGCCAGTCGGGCCGCCCGGTGCTGGTGGCCGCCAACAAGGTCGACTCCGCGCGCGCCGAGGCGGCCGCCACCGAGGCGTTCGGGCTGGGCTTCCCCGACGTCTTCCCCATCTCGGCCAGTCATGGACGCGGCGTCAACGATCTGCTCGACATGGTCGTCGCCCGACTGCCCAAGACCGCACGGGTGCCGGGCAAGCCCTCCGAGCAGGCCGACGGCTCGTCGGAGTCGACGGAGACGCCGCTGCTCAAGCTGGCCTTCATTGGCAAGCCGAACGTCGGCAAGTCGTCGCTGGTGAACTGTCTGCTCGGCGAGGAGCGGGTGCTGGTCCACGATCAGCCCGGCACCACGCGCGATCCCATCGACACGCCGTTCTCGTTCGGCGGGCGCGAGTACCTGCTGGTCGACACCGCCGGGATGCGGCGGCGACGCTCCATCGACACGCTGACCGAGCACGTGGCGGCCAAGATGGCGCGCGATCAGCTCGATCGCTGCGACGTCGCCGCGCTGGTGATCGACGCGCGCGAGGGGGCGACGGCCGAGGACGCGCGCCTCGCCAGCCTGATCGAGGACTCCGGCCGCTGCGCGCTGGTGGTGCTCAACAAGAAGGATCTGGTGGGGCGCGCCGCCATCGACGCCAAGATCGAATCGACCCGCGAGCAGCTGGCCTTCCTGCGCTACGCGCCGGTCCTGCTCACCTCCGCGGTCACGCGCGCCGGCGTCACCGCCATCCTGACCGAGGCCGCCAAGGCCTTCGACCAGGCCTCACGCCGCATCTCCACCGGCGAGCTCAACAAGCTGCTGGAGCAGATCGTCGCCCAGCAGCCGCCGCCGTCGGGGCGGGGAGGGCGCCACGTGAAGCTCTACTACGTCACGCAGGCCTCCGCGCGGCCGCCCACCTTCTTCCTCAGCACCAACCACCCGCCCGAGGTGGGCTTTCCGTACCGCCGGTTCCTGATCAAACGCCTGCGCGAGGCTTACGGCTTCGAGGGGACCCCCATCCGCCTGGTCCTGCGCGCGCACCGGCAAAAGAAGACGGCGCCGCCGGGCGCCGTGGCGGCCGCGGCTAGAAGACCCACCCGAAGCGCGCAGTCGCGGAGAAAGTGAACGGCGAGTTTCCCAGCCCTTCCGGGTTCTGAAACAGATCCTGCGGGCGATAGAGGTACTGGAAGCTGAGGCCCGCCCGCAGCTGCCGGGTCAGATAGTAGTCGCCGCCGAGACCCAGCTCTGAGGCGAACATCGTCACCGGGGCCGCCAGGGGACCGCCGATCTCCGCGACGCCGAACTGGAGGGTGGCATACGGCACCAGGCGCAGGACGTCGATGGTGTACGTGACCCCCACCAGCGCCGCCTCCATGTGCTCGCTGCCGGCGGCGGTGCCGGCCTGCTTGTCCGCCGAGAGGGAGCGGGTCGACCCTTCGAGGGAACCGCGCAGGGCCCAGGCGTCGGTGAGCCCGTACTCGACGTCGGCGCCGCCGGCCACGCCCCAGGGGTCGCTCCCCACGTTCACCACCCCGATCCCGGCGCGCAGCGACAGCTGCCACTCGTTCGCCCCCGCGGCGCTGACCGGCGCCGCCCAAGACAGCAAGACCACCGAGACCCAGACCGCCACCAGGGCAACCGCCGGCTTCACGCCCGACGAATATACATGCGATGTCGCAAAGTGGTCGGGCCTGGCTGGCTGCCGCCTGCGTCTCTCTTGCTTCCTTGGTCCGACCCATTTGACCGGCCGAGGAGGCTCTGTTATCTCCCCCGGCAGTGCCCAAGAGAAAGATCAGCCCGAAGGAGCTCAAGCGTCCCGACCAGTTCGTGGACTTTTGGTCGCGCACGTCCGCAGCCGTGGGCAACTACATGTCCTCGCACATGCGGGCGCTGGTCGTCTCCCTGACGGCGCTGACCACGGTCATCGCCGGCTCGGTGGCGCTCAGCCAGGTTTCGGAGCGGCGGTCGATCAAGGCCGCCGAGGCGCTGGATCGGGTGCAGCGAATGGCCAGCGCCGAGATCGCGACGCCGGGCGCAACCCCGCCCGCGGATGACGGAATCCCCCACCTGGCGACCGAGAAGGAGCAGCTCGAGGCGGCGCTCAAGGAGCTGGACGGGTCGTTTTCCGGACCTCACGGCACACTGCACGCCGAGGCGATGCTGGTGCGCGGCAGCCTGCTCCTGAACCTCGATCGCGCGGCCGAGGCGGTCACCAACTACCAGACGTTGCTGGCGGACAACCTGGATCGCCGGCTGCACTTCCTGGCCGAAGAGGGGCTCGGCTACGGCTACGAGCGCCTCGGGAAGCTCGATGACGCCCAGGCCGCCTTCGTGAAGCTGGGGAGCGATGCCGGCGGCATGGAGGGGTTCTACAAGGACCGTGCGCTGTTTCACCAGGCCCGCATTGCGGAGCTTCGAAGCAACCCGGCGGACGCGACGCGGATCTATCACGAGGTGCTGGATAAGAACCCCACCACCTCGTTGCGCGAGGAGATCACCAATCGCCTCGCCTCGCTCGAGATGAAGTGACCTGTTTCGTTGGAAGCGGGGACCCTGAGAGGGTCCCCGTGCCCCCCCGCGAAGGACTGCGCCGCGCAAAGCCCGGCTCCGTCCACTTCGTTGGAAGCGGGGACCCTGAGAGGGTCCCCGTGGCCCCCCGCGAAGGACTGCGCCGCGCAAAGCCCGGCTCCGTCCACTTCGTTGGAAGCGGGGACCCTGAGAGGGTCCCCGTGCCCCCCCGCGAAGGACTGCGCCGCGCAAAGCCCGGCTCCGTCCACGCGATCGCTCTCACTTTCGCTCTCACTTTCGCGCTGGCCGCCGTGGCGTCTGGCTGCGCCGCGATGACGGCCCGTCCCGTGGATGGGGCAGAGGCGCCCCCGCATCCGGCCGGCGTGCTGCAGATGGTCTGGCGGACCACGCTGCACGAGCACGGCCTGTTCGAGCCGGCGCCCGAGGAGTGCGCGACCGGCGCGCTCGCCAACGGACACCTGGTGATCGGCTCGCGCGACTCGAGCGTGGTGGGGGTCGCCCCCGACACCGGCCACATCGACTGGGTCAAAGGTGTCACGGGCGGCGTCGACAGCACGGCTCGCTTCGACCGCGCGCACGGGCAGGTCTACGTCGGCGCTGACGACGGTACGTTCTACGCCTTCGACCCCGCGTCCGGCGCCATCCGCTGGACCTATCACGGCAAGGGGGCCTTCGAGCGCCCGCCGGAGCTGGGCGCCGATCTGGTCTACGCGGCCAGCGCCACCGATCGCGTGGTCGCGCTCGATCCAGCAACCGGGAAGTGGCGCTGGCAGTACGAGCGCGAGATGCCAGAGGGGTTCACCATCCACGGCTACGCCGGGCCCCGCCTGCACGGCAACGACCTCCTGGCCGGCTTTGCCGACGGCTACTTCGTCGCGCTGGGCGCTGCCAACGGCGAGGTCCTCTGGGCGCGCTCGCTGGCCACCGCCTCCGAGCAGTTCGTCGACGTCGACACCACGCCCGCGCTCCTGGGCGATCTCGCCTACGTGTCCTCCTACTCGGGTGGCCTCTGCGCCGTCGATCTGCACGACGGCGCCATCAAGTGGCGCCTCCCGGTGGAGGGGGTGGGCGACGTGAGCGCCGTCGACGGGCGCCTCTTCTTCGTGGCGCCCCGGCAGGGGCTACACGCCGCCGATCTCGACGGACACGTCATCTGGCGCCAGGGGCTGACCGAGGCAGGCGATCTGACCCAACCGGTGGTCGTCGGGCGCTACCTGATCTTCTCGGGCAGCCGCGCCGGCCTCTTCATCGTCGATCGAACGACGGGCACGCTCCTCGAGCTCTTCAACCCGGGCCACGGCGTCTGCGCCGCCCCGACCCTCGACGACAAGCGCCAGCGCCTCTACGTCCTCTCCAACAGCGGTTCCCTCTACGCCCTCGACCTATCCGCCTCCTGAGCGGCCGCCGTGGCGGAGCCGACGCTCGCCTCGCGCGCGGAGTGGGCTAAGCGAAGCGGGCGTGGGCGCCCTGGGCTTCGATGCGGCGCACGAGCTCTTTGATCCGCCGGTTGCCCCCGGCGTCGCGCGCTTTCCATTCGACGCCGAAGCCGTTCTGGCCGCCCGGATGTCCCTTCCAGCAGACGCGCGCGGAGAGCGGCATCGCCACCTCGGCGCCCGGCGGCGACACCATCAGGACCACGTCGAGGGCGGAGGGGAGCGCCTCTTCGGTCTTCACGAACGCTCCGCCGCGCCCGATGTCTCGCAGGACGCCGGCCTTGTCCTCCAGCACACCCGCCACCTGCCACATCACAGGGAGCTCGACAGGGAGGCGTTGGTGGCGCCGCGCGACCATCTCTTCGGAGTCGCCGCGCGCGACCCCCAGCAGGTAGTCGCGGGCCTGCGCCTCGGTCTCCAGAAATTCGATGCCGATCCCGGCCTTGATCTTGGTGCTGTGCTTCCCCGGGCGCCGCCAGACCACGCGGCCGCGAATCAGGGTGGGGCTCCGGCGCCGTCCCAGCCGGATGGCCACCGCCACCGTTTCGCCGATCGCCAGCAGCCGACGTGTCGGGAAAAAGACGCCACCATGCTCGAGCTCGGGGAGAAACCGCGCCAGAAACGCGGCCCCGGTCGGAAAGTGCGCCTTGAGGATGGTCATGTGGGGAATTGAAGGTTCTATCGTATTACGAAGAAGAGAAGTTTTGTAAAGTGCATTGCAGAGACGCGCTGCGTGGAGACTTCTGATTTCGACTACTTGCTGCCGCCCGAGCGCATCGCAGCGACACCGGCCCCGAAGCGGGACGACGCCCGCCTCCTGGTGCTGGATCGCGGGCGAGGATCGCGCAAGCACGCACGTTTTAGCGATCTGCTGGCACATTTGCCGCCGCGCGCGCTCCTGGTGCTCAACGACACCCGCGTCTTTCCGGCGCGTCTGCGCGGGCGCAAACCGTCAGGCGGCGCGTTCGAGTTTCTCCTGACGCGACGCGTGTCGATCGACACGGCCGGGAGCGGCACGTTTTGCGAAACGTGGGAGGGGCTCACGCGGGGGCTCGGCTCGGAGAGCGCACCGCGGACGCTCGCGGTCGGGGCCGGGGTGCAGGTCGAGATCATCGACCGGCGCGCCATGGGCCGCGCGCTCCTGCGCGCCACCGGCCCGGGTGAATCGCTGCTGGCGCTGCTGGACCAGATCGGCGAGGTGCCGCTGCCGCCGTACATCGAGGCGGCGCGCCGGCGCGGGGGAGAAGCCGCGGCGGTCGACGACCGCGCCCGTTATCAGACCGTGTTCGCCGACCAGTCGGGCGCCGTGGCCGCGCCGACGGCGGGGCTGCACTTCACGCCGGAGCTGATGGAGGCCGCGCGCGCCGCCGGGCACGAGATCGCGTTCGTGACCTTGCACGTCGGGCCGGGGACGTTCCGGCCGGTCGAGGTCGCCGATCCCAGTCAGCATCAGATGGAGGCCGAGCACTTCCGGATCTCCCGCCAGGCGGCCGAGACGATCGCCCGCGCGAGGACGGACGGACGGCGCGTGGTGGCGGTCGGGACGACGGTGGTGCGGACGCTGGAGGCCTCGGCGCGGGCGCACGGCGGCGCGGTCGTGGCGGGCGAGGGGGCCACGGACCTCTTCATCGTTCCGGGCGCGCGGTTCGAGGTGGTCACCGATCTGATCACGAACTTTCACCTGCCGCGCTCGACGCTGCTCATGCTGGTCGCGGCGTTCGCGGGGCGCGCGCCGGTGCTGGCCGCCTACGCCGAAGCGGTGGAGCTCGGCTATCGGTTCTACAGCTATGGCGACGCGATGCTGATCACGGGAGACGCTGTCTGATGCACGACAGCCCATTTCGCACTGACAGCCCGTTTCGGGTGACGGCGCGGGCCGGGCGCGCGCGCACCGGCGTTCTCGAGACGGCGCACGGGCCGATCGAGACGCCCGTCTTCATGCCGGTGGGGACGCAGGCCAGCGTGAAGGCCCTGGCCTCGGAGGACGTCGAGCGCCTCGGCGCCCAGATCATCCTCGGCAACACCTATCACCTGGCGTTGCGGCCGGGCGCCGAGCGGATCGCGGCGCAGGGCGGCCTCCACAAGTTCATGGGCTGGTCGCGGGCGATCTCTGACGGACTCGGGCGGCTTCCAGGTCTTCAGCCTGCGGGAGCGGCGGACGGTGGACGACGACGGCGTCACGTTCGCCTCGCACCTCGACGGCTCGCCGCAGCGGCTGACGCCCGAGCGGGCGATGGAGATTCAGGCGCTGCTGGGCAGCGACGTGGCGATGGCCTTCGACGAGTGCCCGCCCTCGGATGCGCCACGCCCGGTGATCGAGACGGCGATGGCCCGCACCAGCCGCTGGGCGCGCCGCTGCCTGGCGACGACGCCGGCGCCGGGGCAGCTGCGGTTCGGGATCGGGCAGGGCGGCGTGCACGTCGATCTGCGGCGCGCGCACCTGGCCGAGCTGCGCGAGCTGCCGTTCGACGGGTTCGCGCTGGGCGGCCTCGGCGTGGGCGAGGCGCCCGAGGTGATGCACGCCGTGATCGCCGAGGTGGCCGAGGAGATGCCGGCCGAGCGGGCCCGCTACCTGATGGGCGTGGGGACACCCGAGGACATCTGGCGGGCGATCGGCGCCGGAATCGACATGTTCGACTGCGTGATGCCGACGCGCAACGCTCGCAACGGGCAGCTGTTTACCCGCGCAGGAAAGGTGAACATCGGCAACGCGCGCCACCGCGACGAGGCGCAACCGATCGAAGAGGGGTGCCCCTGCGCCTGCTGTGTCCGCTACAGCCGCGCCTACCTGGCGCACCTCTTTCACGCCAAGGAGCTGCTCTACTATCGCCTGGCGACGATCCACAACCTCGAGCACTACCTGAGCCTCGCGCGCCGCGCCCGCGAGGCGATCGCCGCCGGCACGTTCCCCGCGACCCCCTGGCCGTCGTGACCGCCGTCGTGACCTATCTGCCAGCCGTGGTAAACGATGGGCCATGGGCAAGCGCGTCGCGGTGGTGCTCTCCGGGTGCGGGTGGGGTGACGGCAGCGACGCGGCGGAGACGATGCTGGCCATGCTCTGCGCCGAGCGGGGCGGGGCGAAGATCCTCTGCGTGGCGCCCGACCGCGAGCAGCGGACCGTCGTCGATCACCTGACCGGGGGCGGCGCAGACAAGGTCACCCGCAACGCGCGCGTCGAGGCGGCGCGCCTCTCGGGCGGACCGGTGCTGCCGCTGGCGGAGCTGCGCCCCGACGCCATCGACGCGCTCCTGATTCCGGGCGGCGGCGGGGCCGGCATCACGCTCTCGGACTACGCCGAGAAACACGAGCTCTGCACGGTCGATCCCGATCTGGCCAAGCTGCTGCGGGCGCTCTTGCCGGCGCACAAGCCGATGGGATTCATCGGCCTCTCGGCGCTGCTGGCGGCGCGCGTGCTCGGTCCGGTGGCCGGCGTGCGCGTGACGCTGGGGCCGAAAGGGACTGCGCTCTCCAAGCATGCCGCGGTCATGGGGGCCGACGTGCGCCCGGCGACCGTCGACGACGTGATCAGCGATCAGAAGGCGCGCGTCCACACCACGCCGGGCTTCCTGGCCGAGGAGCCCAATCTCCCGGCCGTGGCCAGGGCCATCGACCAGCTGGTGCGCGCCATGTTCGCCGCCGGTCCCAGCCGGGCGAAGCGCTAGAAGGTTATTGTATCGCGTCGAGCGTAGCGCGGCTCCCCCGCGCGGAGCTCATCGCGGGGGGTGTGGGACCCTCCCAGGGTCCCACTACTGATCGAGGCCGCGGTTGCGCTTGATCTGATCCAGGACCTTGCCGTACTCGACCTCCCAGGTGGAGGTTCCTTCTTCAAGGTTCTTGATCCGGCGCCGCACTTCTTCGTCCAGCTCTTCGTCGACCTGCATGTGCTTCTTGAGGATGTCGCTCATCCGCTTTCGCAGGACGGTGTCCTCGACGTAAATCTCCTCGACGTGGGGGGACTGCATGAACGACTCGATCATCTGCGTCGTCATCCACTCGAGCCCGTCCTCACCCAGCCCGAAGGCCTTCTCGCCGGCCAGCGTGCGCTTGATCTTCCCGAATTGCTCGTAGGGGAGGTTCTTCTTCTGCAAGAGGTCCTTGGCCTTCTCCGTGATCTCGCGATCGAGACGCACGTATTCCTTGAGGACTGCTTGGACGTCCATCTCGGCCTCGCCACGGTCGGTGACTTCGATGTCCCCCGCCTCGGCCAAGCTCTTGACGATCTCCGTCCCGATGAGGGGAATCTTTCCGCTGTAAAGCCGCATCTTCTAAGCGCCTTATAGGGGTGCCATCGAGGACAGTCAAGGTTCGCGACCCGATGAAATCGTGTCAAACTCGCCGGCGGCGTGTTCCTTCCGCTCCGTGACGACAATCCGCGCACACGATTTCCCGCGGCGACCCTCTTGCTGATCGCGGCAAACGTGGTCGCTTTTCTCTTCGAGCTGTCCCTGAGCGCACGCGGGCAGAAGCTGCTCACCCTGGAGGCGGGGGCGATCCCGTTCGAGATCGTCCACCACGTCGACATCCACCCGCAGAACCTGCTGCCGCTCCCCGGTTCGATCTGGACGTCGATGTTCCTGCACGGCGGCTGGATGCACCTCATCGGCAACATGTGGTTCCTCTGGGTCTTCGGCGACAACGTCGAGGAAGCGATGGGGTCGATCCGTTACCTCTTCTTCTATTTCCTGGTGGGGACGGTGGGCGCGCTGGCGCAGTGCTACAGCATGCCCAACTCGACCGAGCCGATGATCGGGGCCTCGGGCGCCATCGCCGGCGTGCTCGGCGGCTATCTGATGCTCTACCCAAGGGCGCGCATCGCGACGCTGGTGATGATCCCCTTCCTCTGGCCGGTCGTGCCGGTGCCGGCCTGGATCTTCCTCAGCGGCTGGTTCCTCGTGCAGTTCGCGGTGCCGAGCGGCTCGGGCATCGCCTGGATGGCGCACGTGGGCGGTTTCCTGGCCGGCCTCGGGACGGTGCGGTTGCTCGCCCGCACCCGCCGCGGCCCCCCCACCGCACCAGTCGAGTACATTCCACCTCCGCGCCGCGCCTCCTGGTGACCCCTCGCCACACGGACGCGACTCCGTGCTTGACAGCGACGCCCCTACGCGCAAAATCGCGCCCCGAAAGAAACTCACGTTGGGTTCCGGAATAGATCGCGTCGGGGGAGAGACGGCTTTGCCGGCTCGAGCCCATCGCGGGAGGTTCGGAACCCTTTGAGGGTTCCGAGTAGAAATTGGCGGATTAGCTCAGCTGGTTAGAGCAGGCGTTTCATACGCGCCGGGTCCGGGGTTCGAGTCCCTGATCCGCCACGACAAGAGGAAAAATAATCGCGTGGGGGGAGGGACGGCTTCGCCGGCCCGAGCCCGTCGCGGGGGGAGCGGGACCCTCTCAGGGTCCCGAACAAAAATGAAGCGAGTCGACAAGCCCTGGGGGCATGAAGTGATCTGGGCGGTGACCGACCGTTACGTCGGGAAGGTGCTGCACATCAAGGCAGGGCAGAAGCTCTCGCTGCAGTACCACCAGAAGAAGGACGAGACCGTGATGGTCTGGTCCGGGCGCATGAACTTCGAGCACTTCGTCGAGGGGCAACCTCCGCAGGTTCGGGAGATGGGCCCGGGCGAGGCCTTCCACGTCACGCCGGGGCTGCGCCACCGGATGATCGCCATCGAGGACACCGACGTCTTCGAGGTGTCGACCACCGAGCTCGATGACGTGGTCCGCCTGGAAGACGCCTACGGCCGCCAAGGAACGTCGAAGGCCTGACGTCGAAGGCTCGACGGCCCGAACGCGCTTTGAGGCACCGACGCCTTGACGGCGCGGCGACTGACGAGCTAAACCCCACCTCCTCATGTACGACACGTCCGACATCCGCAAGGGTTTGAAGATCATGATCGACGGCTCGCCTTACACCGTCGTCGAGTTCCAGTTCGTCAAACCGGGGAAGGGCGCGGCCTTCACGCGCACCAAGATGAAGAACCTCCTCACGGGCGGCGTCCTCGAGCGCAACCTGCGCTCGGGCGAGCGCCTCGAGCCGGCGGATGTCGAGACCAAGACGATGCAGTACCTCTACGCCGACGCCGATTCGTTCGTCTTCATGGATACGACGACGTACGACCAGGTGCAGATCCCGCGCGACACCATCGGTGACTCGGCCGGCTTCATGCCGGAGAACACCAACGTCGAGGTGCTGTTCTTCAACGGACGCGCCGTCGGCGTGACGCTCCCCAACTTCATCGAGCAGGCGGTGGTCGAGGCGGACCCGGGCTTCCGCGGCGACACCGCCACCGGCGCCACCAAGCCGGCCAAGATCTCCACCGGCGCCAGCGTCAACGTGCCGCTCTTCATCAACGTCGGCGACGTCATCAAGATCGACACGCGCACCGGGCAGTACCTCGAGCGTCTCAGCCGCGCCTAGCGGCTCCCGCCATGTCAGCGACGCGCTCAGCGCTCGAAGCGCGGGGTCGCATCGTGCGCGCGGTGCGCGCCTGGTTCGAGCGGGAAGGGTTCCTCGAGGTCTCCACGCCGGCGCGCGTTCGCTCGCCGGGGCAGGAGGTGCACCTCGACGCGATCCCCGCCGGCCAAACCGGCGGCCAGGCCCACTGGCTGATCACCTCGCCCGAGTACCACCTCAAGCGTCTGGTCGCCGACGGCATCTCGCCCATCTTCGAGATCTGCCGGTGCTGGCGCGCCGAGGAGTCAGGTCCGCACCACCGGACCGAGTTCACCATGCTCGAGTGGTACCGCGCGAACGCACCGCTCGAGGTGCTGGCCGCCGACTGTGAGGCGCTGCTCGCGGTGGCCGTCCAGGCCGCGGGGCGCGATCCGCTGGGGCTCGGCCTGGTCGCCCCGTTCCCGCGGACCACCGTGCGCGAGCTGTTCGCGCGGCACGCCGGCTTCTCGCTGACGGGGGCCGAGACAGCCACGGAGCTTCGCGCCGCCGCGGAGGGCGCCGGCGTCAGCGTCGGCGCGGCGACGGCCTGGGACGACATCTTCTATCAAGTGTTCCTCGATCGCATCGAACCGGAGCTGGCCAGGTCGGGGCCGACGTTCGTCTTCGACTGGCCGGCGCCGCTGGGCGCTCTGGCGCGGCCGCACCCGCGCGATCCGCGCCTGGTGGAGCGGTTCGAGCTCTACGCCGGGGGCCTCGAGCTGGCCAACGCGTTCGGCGAGCTGACCGACCCGGTCGAGCAGCGCCGGCGGTTCGAGGAGGAGGCCGGGATCCGGGCCGCCCGCGGCAAGGCGGTCTACCCGATCGACGAGGCGCTGCTGGCGGCGCTGCCGCAGATGCCGCCCACCGCAGGAATCGCCCTTGGTCTCGACCGGTTGATCATGCTGGCGACCGGCGCCCGCGACATCTCGGAGGTCCAGGCGTTCTACTGAAGGACCCTCGGGAGGGTCCTTTTGAATCCCCCGCGACGAGCGCCATCGGGCAGAAGCCCATCGGCGCTCAGGCGACCCAGGCGCATAAACCTTGCCCGTTTTTAGCTTCCCTGCTAGACGTTTGCCCCGGCTGGAGGCCCTCTTCGTGACTCAATTCCTAAATGGTCTGGCGCAAGCTGCTCCTGGTGGAGGCAGTTCGCCGTTGACGCAGTTCGTTCCCCTCATCGCGATCTTCGCAATCTTCTACTTCCTGGTGCTGCGCCCGCAGTCCAAGAAGGCCAAGGATCACCAGAAGATGCTGTCGGAGCTGAAGAAGGGGGACGACGTCTCCACGCAGGGCGGGATCATCGGCCGGATCACCGGCATCAAGGACAACGAGGTGACGCTCCAGGTTCAGGAGGGCGTCCGCGTCCGATTCCTCCGCAGCGCCATCACCGGCGTCTACACCGGGGACGTGCCCGCGCCCAAGTCCGACAAGACCGACAAGTCGGAAGTCAAAGCGTCGTAGCTCGACGCTCGCCACAGACGGACAAGCGATCTCATGGAACGATCTTGGTGGTGGAAGGCGGCCCTCTACGGGTTCGTCACCGTGGTGGCCGTCCTCTATCTGATCCCGACGGTCGTCCCGGACGATAAGCAGCCGGCTTTCATCCAGAAGCACTTCCAGAAGCGGATTCAGCTGGGGCTCGATCTCCAGGGCGGTCTGCACCTGGTCTACGAGGTGAACGTCGACAAGGCGGTGGCCGGCAAGGTCGACCGCCTGGCCTCGGACATCGAGGATCGGCTGCACAAGGACAAGGGGACGAACGATCTCGTCGTCAGCCGCGAGGGGCGCGACGACATCGTGCTCACCTTCAAGCCGCCGTCGGACGAGACCAAGCTGGACGACGCGATCCTCAAGGACTACCGCAAGACGCTGGACATCGTGAGCCGCGACGCCACGACCGGGGTGGTGCGGCTGCGCCTCGATCCCGACCAGGTGGAAGAGGTGCGGGACTACGCCCTCCGCCAGGGGATCGAGACGATTCGCGGGCGCGTCGACAAGTTCGGCGTCTCCGAGCCCACCATCATCAAGAAGGGGACCGACATCATCGTCGAGCTCCCGGGGCTGAAGTCGGCCGACTTCGAGCGGATCAAGTCGATCATCGGCCGCACCGCGCAGCTCGAGTTCAAGATCGTCGACGACGGCTCGGACTACATGAAGAAGGTCGCGGCGTCCGTGCCCAAGAACGCCGGCATCGACGTGGTCCCCGAGTCCTGGACCGAGAAGGATTCGGGCAAGCCGCACGAGGACGTGACGCTCCGCTCGAAGAGCCGCGACACGCTGATGAAGTTCTTCGACGGCCTCACCGGCGAGCTGGCCGTCCCCCCCGATCACGAGATCGGCTACGAGGAGACGCAGGGGCACAACGAGAACGGCGAAGCGACGCCCGATCGTTACTGGCGCACCTACTACATGCACAAGCGGGCCCCGCTGACCGGCGAGTATCTGTCGAACGCCGACCAGACCTGGGATCAGCAGACTGGCCGCCCGGAGGTCTCGTTCGAGTTCGACCGCCAGGGGGCGGCCATCTCCGAGCGGATGACCGGCGACAACATCGGCCGCAAGATGGCCATCCTCCTCGACGACAAGATCAACAGCGCGCCGGTCATCGAGGGGCGCATCGGGGCGCGCGGCCGCATCACGCTGGGCGGCTTCGGCGATCCGTTTGCCCTTCAGCAGGAGGCCAAGGATCTGGTGGCGGTGCTCCGCTCGGGGGCGCTGCCGGCGCCGCTGCGCAAGACGTTCGAGACCCAGGTGGGGCCGACGATGGGGCGCGACTCGGTGGAGAAGGCCAAGTTCTCCATGTACATCGGGGCCGCGGCCGTCGTCCTCTTCATGCTCATCTACTACCGGCTGTCGGGAATCATCGCCGTCGTGGCCATGATCCTGAACCTGCTCTACATGATCGCGATTCTGGCCGCCTTCGAGGCGTCGCTGACGCTGCCAGGGATCGCCGGGCTGGTGTTGACCATCGGCATGGCGGTCGACGCCAACATCATCATCTACGAGCGCATCCGGGAAGAGCTGCGCCTCGGCAAGTCGGTGCGCACCGCGGTCGACACCGGGTTCGCCCGCGCCTTCTGGACCGTGTTCGACGCGCACGTGACCAACTTCGTGGCCGGCGTCGTCCTCTACTCGTATGGGTCGGGGCCGATCCGGGGCTTCGCCGTGACCTTGCTGGTCGGCATCGTCACCAACCTCTTCACCTCCTACTGGCTGTCGCACTGGATGTTCGACGGCGTGGTGGGGCGCCGGGGCGCCGCGCGCGCCACCCTGTCGATCTGAGGACGTGATGCCGGCGACAAACGCACATCAGAAGTTCTTCGAAATCATCAAGCCGGGCTCGAACTACGAGTTCATCGGCCGGCAGAAGTACTGGATCGGTCTGTCCATCGTCCTGGTGACGCTGACGATCATCATGCTTCCGCTCAACGCCTACGTCTTCAAGTCGCGCGGGCACATGCTGAACTGGGGGGTCGACTTCCGGGGCGGCAGCGAGATCGTCCTGGAGTTCTCCAAGCCGGTCGAGGCGGGCGAGATTCGCAAGACGCTGGCCGACGCCGGCTTCCCCGACGCCGACGTGGTCAAGTACGCCGACCCGTCCGGGCTCAAGAAGTGGAACTACATGGTCCGCGTGGGCGCGGTCTCGGTGGTCTCCGAGCAGCAGGCCAAGCAGATCCAGGAGTCGCTCGCGCACGAAGGGGACGCCACCCTCAAGCGCTTCGAGTGGTCGGAGGGAGGCGACAAGGTCTATCTCCGCTATGACAAGCCGGTCGACCCGTCGTCGCTGGCGAGCTCGCTCAAGGCGATTGGCGTGAACACCAACCAGGTGCAGAGCTTCGGCCGCGCCGATGAGAACACCTACGAGGTGACGCTGGTCGGTCTCGACACCGAGATCCGCCACGCGCTCGACGCCAAGCTGGGCGAGGGGGCCGTCGCCGCGATTCCCTCGGTCGAGTCGGTCGGCGCCAAGGCCGGCAAGCAGCTGCAGTACGACGGGGCGCGGTCGCTGCTCTACGCGATCCTGCTGATCATGGTCTACATCGCCTTCCGCTTCGACCTGCGCTACGGCCCGGGGACGGTGGTCGCGCTGTTGCACGACGCGGTGATCACCGTCGGCGCCTTCGCGATCACCTACAAGGAGTTCTCGCTGACCACCGTGGCGGCGGTCCTCACCATCATCGGGTATTCGATGAACGACACCATCGTCGTCTTCGATCGTATCCGCGAGAACGCCACCCGCCTGCGAGACCGGCGCTTCGACCGGGTCGTCAACCAATCGATCAACGAGACGCTGTCGCGCACCATCTGGACCAGCGCGACCGTCTTCTTCGTGACCTTCGCCATGAACGTCTTCGGCGTGGGCGTCATCCGCGACTTCGCCTTCGCCATGAACGTCGGCGTCATCGTGGGGACCTACTCGTCGATCTTCATCGCCAGCCCGATCCTCATCTGGCTCAACGACAAGTACGTCGTCAGCCAGAAGCGCCAGCAGTCTTCGGGACGCAACGCCCGCCGACCGCGCCGCGACGACGACGAGCCGGAGGTTTAACACAGGAACCCTGGGAGGGTTCCTGCGACCTCCCGCGAAGAGGTCGCGCGAGCAAAGCTCGCTCGCCCTCACGCGATGCGCCCCGTTTGTTCGTCGGTTTATCCACAGGTTGCGGTGCTAGGGTGCCGAGGTGAGCATCGCCTGGCGTGCGCCTTCGATTGACGGTCAGGTGGCCGCGGCGCTGGCGACGGAGGCCAGGCTGAAGCCGCTGACGGCGCGGGTGCTGGTGGGCCGGGGGATCATTCGGGCAGACGCTGTCTCGAAATTTCTGGAGCCGCGGCTCAGCGATCTTCGGCGCCCCGACGGAATGGCGGATCTGCCGCGCGCGGTCGACCGGCTGGTGGCCGCCCTGGGCGCCGGCCAGACGATCGGTGTCTTCGGCGACTACGACGTCGACGGCGTGACCACCGCGGCGACGCTGGCCAGCGCCCTGCGGGCGTTCGGCGGCAAGGTCATCGCGCGCGCCGCCAGCCGACAGGCCGGGTACGGTCTCGGCGTCGAGGACGTGGCGCGCTTCGCCGCGGAGGGCTGCCGGGTGCTCGTCACCGGCGACTGCGGCACCAGCGACCACGAGGCGCTGGCGACCGGCCGCGCGCGCGGCCTCGACGTCATCGTCATCGACCACCACGAGCTGCCGACCGGGGAAACGGCGGCGTACGCGATGGTCAACTCACGTCGTCCGGACGACACCTTCCCGTTCAAGGGGCTCGCCTCCTGTGGGGTGGCGTTCTACCTGGCGGCGGCGCTGCGCACCCGCCTCGGCGCCAGCTTCGATCCCCGCGAGCTGCTCGATCTGGTGGCGCTGGGGACGATCGCCGATCTGGTGCCGCTCACCGATGAGAACCGGATCCTGGTCGCCGCCGGGCTCAAGATCCTGTCGGCGCGCAAGCGGCCGGGCCTGGCCGCGCTCATGGAGCGGGCCGAGCTCACCGGGGGGCCCATCACCGCCCACCAGGCGGCGTTTCGGCTGACGCCGCGCCTCAACGCGGCCGGGCGGCTCGGCGAAGCGCAGCTGGCGCTCGATCTCTTGCTGGCGTCGCCCGCCGACGCGCCCCGCCTGGCCGAGGCGATCGACGAGCAGAACACCGAGCGGCAACGAATCCAGGAGCTGGTCTGGATGGAGGCCCGCGCGCAGGCGGCCGACCAGTCCGACGCGCCGGCCGTGGTGGTCGGGGCCGAGGGGTGGCACCAGGGGGTGGTCGGGATCATCGCCGCCCGCCTGGTCGACCAGCTGGCCCGCCCGGCGATCGCCATCGGCTTCAAGAACGGCGAGGGGCGCGGCTCGGCCCGGACAGTGCCGGGGGTGAACCTGTTCGAGGCGCTCGGCGCCTGCAGCGTTCATCTGACCAAGTTCGGGGGCCACGCCGGAGCCGCCGGGATGAGCATCGCCCTCGACCGGCTGGACCCCTTTCGGGCGGCCTTCGCCGCCGAGTCTGCCCGCCAGCTCTCCGGACGGACCGCGGCGACGGTCGAGGTCGACGCCGAGGTGGCGCTCGGCGATCTCAATCTGCCGTTTGCCGAAGAGCTGGCCCGCCTGGCGCCGTTCGGCGCGGCCAACCGCGAGCCGCTGTTCGCCTTACGGGGCGTCACCACCCGCGCCACCCGCGTGGTGGGGAAGGGGCACCTGCAGCTGACGCTCGACCACGAGGGGACCATCAGCGAGGCGATCGCCTTTGGCTTCGGCGACGAGGATCCCGGGCCGGGCGCGGTGCTCGATCTGGTGGCGACCGCCGAGCTCGACACCTTCCGGGGGACCCGCCGGACACGGCTGAGGGTGACCAAACTCGCCCGCCGGCCAAACGCCGACTAAGCTCCGGCCTGTCCGCCGTGCGCTCTCGCCGCCTCATCGATCAGCTCCCGCCCCCGCCGCCACCCCCGGAACGGAGCTTTTGGCAGCTTCTGCCGCGCCGAAATCTGCGCCGCGCGCTACTGCTGATCATCGCCATCGTCGCCGTCATCGCCATCAAGCGCAGTGGGGGTCTGTCTCTCGACCGGATCTTCCAGCAGGTCGCGCCACCCACTCCGGCGCCGACCCCGGAGCCGAGCGGCAGCTTCCACCACCTCGAAGTCCACCCGTCTCCGGCGCAGCCGCACGACCTGCCCCAAAAATGAAATGACCGCGCCTGGCGAGCCGATGGCGTGGGTGATCTTTGGCGTGGTCGTCGCAACCATGCTCGCGCTCGACCTGGGCGTGTTTCACCGCAAGGCGCACACCGTCCGCGGGCGCGAGGCGGCGATCTGGTCCGTCATCTGGATCAGCGTGGCGCTGCTCTTCAACCTCGGCATCTACTTCCGGTCCGGATCTGACCGCGGGCTGGAGTTCTTTCAGGCCTGGCTGATCGAAAAGGCGCTCTCCGTCGACAACCTGTTCGTCTTTCTGGCGGCGTTCTCCTTCTTCGCCGTCCCCGAGAACCTGCAACACCGCGTGCTGTTCTGGGGGATCCTGGGCGCGCTCATCACCCGGGGCGTGTTCATCGCGGTGGGCGCCGCGCTGCTGGCCGCTTTCCACTGGGTCACCTACATCTTCGGCGTCTTTCTGGTGGTGACTGCGCTGCGCCTGCTGTTCGGCGGCGACGAGGAGGTCCGCCCCGAGAAGAACCCGGTGCTGGTGCTGTTCCGCCGCTTCGTCCGGTCGACCCCCGACTACGACGGGGCGCATTTCCTGGTCCGGCACGGCGGCAAGCTGTTCGCCACGCCTCTCCTCACCGTGTTGGTGGTGATCGAGGCGACCGACGTGGTGTTCGCCGTCGATTCGATCCCCGCGGTCTTCGGGGTCACGCGGGACGTGTTCATCGTCTACACCTCGAACATCTTCGCGGTCCTCGGCCTGCGCGCGCTCACCTTCCTGGTCGCCCGGCTGGTCCAGCGGCTGCGCTATCTGAAGGTGGGTCTGGCGCTGGTGCTCGCCTTCGTCGGCGGGAAGATGCTGATCGCCGATCGTTACCGGATCTCCGACCTGGTGTCGCTGCTCGTCGTCGCCGGCCTGCTCATCTTCGCGGCGCTGCTGTCGCTGCTCGTCCCGCCCAAAGACTCCCAGGGCTCGACCGGATCGGACGAGCCACCGGCCTAGACGCGACGGTGCGTCAGGACGGGCAGGGCGCTCCGCACCCGATTCTGATAGTCGAAGTCGAGACGGGCGAGGGCGACGCCTTCGTGGTCGCCACACTCGGCCAGCACCACCCCCCAGGGATCGACCACCAGCGCGTGGCCGTAGCTGCTCCGGTTCGACCCGTGCGCCCCGAACTGCGCCGGGGCCAGGGCGAAGACCTGGTTCTCGATGGCCCGCGCCCGCAGCAGGACGTGCCAGTGATCCTTGCCAGTCTCCACCGTGAACGCCGAGGGGACCGCCACGATCCGGGCGCCGCCCGCCGTCAACGCCCGGTAGAGCTCGGGAAAGCGGAGGTCATAACAGATGCTGAGCCCGAGGCCGCCCCAGGGGGTCTCGGCCACCACCGGCGCGCCACCCGGCTCGATCGCCTCCGACTCCCGGAAGCTTCTGCCACCTGGGACATCGACGTCGAAGAGGTGCATCTTCCGGTAAAGGGACACCACCGCCCCGGAGGGGTCGAGCAGCACGGCGCTGTTGCGGATCTTGTTGCCCGCGCCCCGCTCGGGAAAGCCGCCCAGCAGCAGCCAGGTTCCGGTCGCGCGCGCCAGTTCCTGCATCGCGTTGAGAATCGGGCCGGCCGGCCTCGTCGCCGCGGCCCCGGGCTCCGGAAGGGTCTCGGCAATCGCCAGGCGATGATCCCGGTCGTTGCCGAGGAAGGCGAAGTTCTCGGGCAGACCGACCAGCAGCGCGCCGGAGGTGGCGGCCTGGCGGACCAGCTCGCGCGCACGCTCGAGGTTGGCCTCCACGTTCTCGGTCGAGGTCATCTGAACCGCGCCGACGACCAGGTCCGACATGCGGCCCTAGGCTACCACGCCGGCTTTCAACCTGGACCACGGGCCGCGCAAACCGCGACCAAACGACGCCCCGCGCGGCCGCGCGGCCGACAAAAACACCCGCAAAAAACCCAAGGATCCTGAGGTTTAGCCCAAGCGCGGCTGTCTTGCGGACTGCAGATCACCATGTTATAAAACGCGGCCTCGAAAGATTACGTTGCCTCCGTAACAGGGTGGGCCGCGTGCCCGCCCTTTTTATTGCCCGACACATTTTTGTTTCCAAACATCATGCGAAAGGACCTCCAAGACTTGTGGACGCTCGCTGAGCCCTACGTTCGCGACGCAGGCTTCGATCTGATCGAAGTCCAGTTTGCGCGTGAGCAACGGGGTGCGGTGCTGCGTCTTTTCATCGATCGGCCGGCTGGTTCCGAGCAAGGTCAGACGCTCGACCAGGCGCTCATCGGTGTCGACGATTGCGAGCGCGTCAGTCGCGACGTGTCGGCGGCGCTCGACGTGGCCGATAACATTTCACACACGTACTTGTTGGAAGTGAGCTCGCCCGGGCTTGATCGGCCCCTGCGGCGAGAGCGGGATTTTGCGCGGTTCGTGGGGGAGAGCGCACGCGTGCGGCTCGAGGCGGGGGTCGAGGGGCGGCGCAACTTTTCCGGGACCATCCAGGCGGCCAAGGACGGCCGCGTGGAGATCGCTTGTGATGGCCGGTCTTACGAGCTCCCCATCGACGACATCGTGCGCGCGAACCTCATCCCCGATTGGGATCGGGAGTTCGCTCGTGCGGGCGAAGCGCAGCCTGGATCCGTTCCAGCCGGCGCCAAGCCCAACGAGAAGTCCATCGCGGGGGGGCGCGAGGTCCCTTCGAAGGTCTCTTCGAAGGGCGCCTCATCCAATAATCGGAGTGCCTCATGAACGAAGGTGCCGCCCTCGGCCTGGTCCTCGACCAGGTCTCCAAAGACAAGAACATCGACCGCACCGTGCTGGTCGAGACCCTCGAGCAGGCGATCCTGACGGCGGCCAAACGCGCCTTCGGCATGCAGCGGGAGATGGAGGCCAAGTTCAACGAGGAGATCGGCCGCGTCGATCTGTTCCAGATCATCGTCATCGTCGAGGCGTTCACCCCCGGCAACGAGGGGAAAGAGGTGCTGCTCGCCGACGCCCAGCGCTTCGGCCTCAAGGCCGACCCGGGTGACGAGCTCCTGTTTCAGATCTTCTACGACGAGAAGGATCAGGTCAAAGCCGAGGAGCAGGACGCCAAGTACGGCGAGCTCCTCAAGCTGAACCGCGCCTGGAAGGGGTTCGGCCGCATCGCCGCCCAGACCGCCAAGCAGGTCATCCTGCAGCGGGTGCGTGAGGCGGAGCGCGAGAACGTCTTCAATCAGTACAAGGAGCGCAAGGGCGAGCTCATCTCCGGCATCGTCCGCCGCTTCGAGCGCGGCAACATCATCGTAGACCTGGGCGGCGCCGAGGCGGTGCTCCCGGTGCGCGATCAGGTGCCGCGCGAGTCGTACCGCGCCGGCGACCGGATCGTCGCCTACGTGGTGGAGATCGACAAGGCCGCGCGCGGGCCGCAGATCATCCTGTCACGCACCCACAAGGGCCTGCTCGAGAAGCTGTTCGAGATGGAGGTCCCCGAGATCTACGAGAAGATCGTGCGCATCGAGGCCTCGGCCCGCGAGGCGGGGGCGCGCTCGAAGATCGCCGTCCACTCGCGCGATCGCGACGTCGATCCGGTCGGCGCCTGTGTCGGCATGAAGGGGTCGCGCGTCCAGGCGGTGGTCCAGGAGCTGCGCGGCGAGAAGATCGACATCGTCCCCTACGACGCCGATCCAGTGAAGTTCGTCTGCAACGCCATCGCGCCGGCCGAGGTGGCCCGGGTGCTGATGGACGTCGGCTCGCACACCATGCAGCTCATCGTCCCCGACGAGAAGCTGTCGCTGGCCATCGGCAAGAAGGGGCAGAACGTGCGTCTGGCCTCGCAGCTGACCGGTTGGCGCATCGACATCCACTCGGCCTCCAAGGTGACCGAGATGGAGGCCCGGGCCCGCCAGTCGCTGGCGGCGATCTCGGGCGTCACCGCCGAGGTGGCGGAGGCGATGTTCAAGGCCGGCTGGCGCTCGGCGGGCGAGGTCGCGGGCGCCAAGCCCGAGGAGCTGACGTCGGTCACCGGGATCGCCAGCGCCCAGGCGGCGCAGGCGATCATCACGGCGGCCGGCCCGGCCGCGGAAGCGGAGCGGGTGCGGTACGCCGCGGAGGCTGCACGCGCCGCGCAGCAGGCCGCCGACGAGGCGGCCGCCGCCGCTTCCGCCGCGGCAGCGGCTGCCGAAGCCGCCACCGCCGCCCCCAATCCGGAGGCGCCGTAACGATGCGCCAGGGCCCCCATGCCTGTTTCCACCCGAACCTGTATTGGCTGCCGCAAGCGCGGCCCAGCGGGCGAGATGGTTCGGCTCGCCCGGGCGACCGAGACGGGCACAGTGAAGGTCGCGTCACCAGGGCGCGGACCAGGGCGGGGGGCCTCGCTTCATCCGCGCGCGGAGTGCATCGAGGGGGCCCTGCGCCCCGGCGTGCTCTCTCGCGCCTTCAAACAGCCGGTCGACATGTCGTCCGATTCGGCTCGCCTTCTTCGCAGTCTTGGCCTTGCTGGCCAATTGGGCAATTGACCACGGTCTCGCGTAACCAGGGGACATCATGATCAGCGGATACGACAGAGACAGAGCAGGAACACCGGAAGCGCCGGTCGGACCGCGCGTGCGGCTCTACGAGCTGGCGAAGGATCTCGGCCTGCAGCCGAAGGATCTGGTCGCCAAGGTGCGCGCCATGGCCATCGACGTCGCCAACCACATGTCTCAGATCGAGCCGGCCGACGCCGACCGGATCCGGCGCGCCGTCGACCGCGAACGGCATGAGAGCCTGGTCGAAGAGCGTCTGACCGTCGACGGCACCGTCATCCGGCGCCGTTCGAAGGCCGTCGCCGCCGGCGCTCCCGCGCCCGCGCGGCCGGTGGTCAGCGCCGCGCCGGCCCCGGCTCCCGTCGCTGCGGCACCCGCCGCGCCCGCGCCCCAGCCGGTCGCCCCGCCACCACCGCCGGCACCTGTCCGTGCGCCCGAGCCGGTCGTGGTCGCCAAGGCCGAGCCCGCCCAGCCACCGACGCCAGCACCGGCTCCCGCGCCGCCCGTCGAGGTCGAAGCTTCGGCGCCCGTCGAGGCTCCTGCCCCGCCGCCTCCCCCCGCGCAGGCCGCCGCCCCGGCCGCCCCCGCGGCGCCGGTGGTCTCGAAGCCGATCGAGATGCCGGTTCCGCAGCCGCTGTCGCGGGCGGGCCTGAAGACGATCCCGCAGCCGGTGGTCACCGGCTCCGCGGCCACCGGCGCGTTCATCCAGCTCCCCGGCCTGGCCCCGCGCGGCACCGACGCCAACGCGCCGCGCGTCGAGATCAAGGACCGCGACGAGGAGCTGCGCCGCCTCGGCCGCAGCAACCTGCTCAACCGCGCCCCGGCCGGCCGCGACCGTTTCGGCCGCCCGTCGTTCGGTCCGGGCGGCCAGCGCCCCGGCAGCTTCCCCAAGAAGCGCGTCGCCGCCGCCGGCAAGAAGCTGAAGCAGACCCAGATCACCACGCCGGCCGAGCACAAGCGCGTGGTCCGCATGGGCGACACCATCGCCGTCGCCGAGCTGGCCAAGAAGATGGCCGTGCAGGGACGCGAGATCGTCAAGAAGCTCTGGGCCCTCGGCATGATGGGGGTGACGATCAACCAGGACATCGATCTCGACACGGCGACGCTCATCGCCAACGAGTTCGGGTTCCAGATCGAGTCGACCGCCTTCAACGAGGAAGAGGTCCTCACCGACACCGAGACGCCGGACAACCCGGAGGACGTCGTCCCCCGCGCGCCGGTCGTCACCATCATGGGGCACGTCGACCATGGCAAGACCTCGCTGCTCGACGCCATCCGCAAGGCGAACGTCGCCGCCGGCGAGGCGGGCGGCATCACCCAGCACATCGGCGCCTACAAGGTGGCGGGCGAGAAGGGGGAGGTCGTCTTCCTCGATACGCCGGGCCACGAGGCCTTCACCGCCATGCGCGCGCGCGGCGCCCAGATGACCGACATCGTCGTCCTGGTCGTCGCCGCCGACGACGGGCCGATGCCGCAGACGATCGAGGCCATCAACCACGCCAAGGAGGCGCAGGTCCCCATCGTCGTGGCCATCAACAAGATCGACAAGCCGGGCGCCAACCCGGATCTCATCCGCAACAAGCTCGCCGAGCACCAGCTGGTGTCGGAAGAGTGGGGCGGCACCACGATCTTCGTGAACGTCTCGGCCAAGACCAAAGAGGGCATCGACAAGCTGCTGGAGATGCTGGCCCTGCAGGCCGAGCTGCTCGAGCTCAAGGCCAACCCCAACAAGCAGGCCAAGGGGCACGTGATCGAGGCGCGCCTCGATCGCGCCCGCGGACCGATCTCGACGATTCTGGTCGAGGACGGGACGCTGAGGCTGGGCGACCTGGTCGTCGCCGGCGAGTACTCCGGGAAGATCCGCGCCATGCTGGGCGACAAGGGACAGTCGCTCACCGAGGCCGGACCGTCGACGCCGGTGGAGGTGCTGGGCCTCGACGGCGTGCCCGACGCGGGCGAGGTCTTCAACGTCGTCACCGACGAGAAGGCGGTCAAGACGCTGGTCGAGCACCGGCACGACGCGCGCCGCAAGAAGGAGCTGGCCTCCGGGTCCGGCACCGGCCGGGTGACGCTGGAGAACATCCTCGACAAGATCAAGAGCGGCGAGGTCAAGGAGGTGAAGGTGATCCTCAAGGCCGACGTGCAAGGCTCGGTCGAGGCGGTCGCCAGCGCGCTGACCAAGCTGTCCACGGAATCGGTGGGGGTGAACGTCATCTCCACCGGCGTCGGCGGCATCACCGAGTCCGACGTCAGCCTGGCCAAGGCCTCCTCGGCCGTGGTGATCGGGTTCAACGTGCGTCCCGCCGGCAAGGCGCAGCAGCTGGCCGAGCAGGAGGACGTGGACATCAAGCTCTACCAGGTCATCTACGACGCCATCGATGACGTCAAGAAGGCCATGGTCGGCATGCTGGCGCCGATCTCGCGGGAGAAGCTGCTCGGCAAGGCCGAGGTCCGCCAGGTCTTCACCATCCCCAAGGCCGGCACCATCGCCGGCAGCTTCGTCACCGAGGGGAAGATCACCCGGAAGGCGCATCCTCCGCCTGGTGCGCGATGCGGTGGTCATCTACACCGGCAAGGTCGGCTCGCTGCGCCGGTTCAAGGACGACGCCTCCGAAGTGGCGGCGGGCTACGAGTGCGGCCTGTCGATCGAGGGCTACGCCGACGTCCGCGTCGGCGACATCATCGAAGCGTTCGAGATCGAGACGATCGCCGCCACCCTCGACGCTCCGAAGGCGTCATGATCGCCCGGGAACCCTGGAGGGTTCCCGATCCGCGCGATGACGGTTGCCATCGCGCGGGTCACGCTCGTCCTGGCCGCCGCGCGGTCGCTCAAGGACAAGCGTTCGGTCGTGAAGCGTCTCAAGGATCTGGTGCGAAACCAATTCAACGTCTCGATCGCCGAGGTCGACGCGCATGACAACTGGCAGCGCGCCGTGCTCGGCCTGACGCTGGTGGGGAGCGACCGACGCTTCGCCGAGTCGGCCATCGACGAGGTGCTGCGCTTCGTGCGCGACCACGCCGACGTGGCCAAGGACGAGCACGAGCTGCAGGACTTCGGCGGCGGCGCGCTCAACGGTCCCGACTTCACGCACTGGGAGGGGTAGGGAGCAGATGTCGCAACGGGTGGAGCGCGTGGCGAGCGAAGTGCGCGGGGTGCTGGGCGAGGTCCTGGCGCGCGACGAGATCGAGGATCCGCGCGTGCGGGGCGCCGGCCTCATCACGGTCACCCATGTGCGCGTCTCGGGCGATCTGCAGCACGCGCGCGCCTCCTTCACCGTGCACGGACTCGACGACGCGGCGCTCGAGCGGGTGCGCACCGGGCTCAACCACGCGAGCGGCTACTTCCGCCAGGCGATCTCCCGCCGCCTGCGGATGAAGGTCGCGCCGGCCGTCACCTTCGTGGTCGACCAGGTGTTCGAGCAAGCGGCGCACGTGGAGCAGCTCCTGCGCGAGATTCATCCGGCGGTCGCCAAACCAGAAGCAGCGACCGAACCGGACGCCGACGGCGAAGAGACGGATGCCGACGAGCCGGACGACGGCGAGCCGGACCCCAAGGAGTAGCGCTGGTTTCCGACGCCGTCCTGATCGTCGACAAGCCGGTCGGTCCGACCTCGTTCGCGGTGGTCCGCCAGGTCCGTCACGCGGCGGGGGTCCGGCGCGTCGGGCACGGCGGGACGCTCGACCCGCTGGCCTCCGGCGTTTTGCCGGTCTGCCTCGGTGAGGCCACCAAGCTGGCGCCTTTTCTGCTGAGCGCCGACAAGGAGTACGACGTGACGATCCGCCTCGGCGTCGAGACCGACACCGACGACGCGGAAGGTGCCACGACCGCCACCTGCGACGTTGCAGCGTTGGCGCCTGTGACAGCCAGTGTCGTCAGCGATGCGCTGGCTCAGTTCCGGGGCGCCATCGAGCAAACGCCGCCCGCCTACGCGGCAATCAAGCGTGAGGGACGGCCGCTCTATTCCTACGCGCGCGCTGGAGAGTCGATCGAGGTGGCGCCGCGGGCCGTGGTCATCCACGCGCTGGAGATGACCCACTTCGGCGGGCCCGAGGACGTTCGCCTCCACGTTCACTGCTCCAAGGGGACCTACGTCCGGGCGCTGGCGCGCGACCTCGGCCGCCTCCTCGGGGTGGGCGGCCACGTCACGGCGCTGCGCCGCACGCGGTCGGGTCCGTTTTCGCTCCTGCAAGCGCGGCCGCTGGCCCAGATCCTCGAAGCTCTGACGCAGGGCTCGCGAGGCTCGGCGAGCTCGTCCGACCTGTTGCTCGTCTCCCTCCCGGCTGCGCTGCGCGATCTGCCGCAACACGGGGTCGACGAGGCGACGGCCAGGGACCTGAGGGCCGGCAAGCGCGTCGCCTGGCAGGTCGCCACCGGCGGCTCGACGGCACCCCGCGTCTGCCTCCTCGATCCGACCGGGGACCTGATCGCCGTGGCCGAGCCTCGCCCGGACGGGCTGGTCAAGACGCTCCGGGTTTTTGGCGCCACCGCGGTGGACAAGACGGCGGCCAAAACGAGCAGCAAGACGAACCAGGACGTGGCTAAAAAACCGTCCTGACGAGCCAACTTACGTTGACTGTAGAACTGGAATGTAGGACATTCAATCACCTCAAAAGAAAAGAAGAATCGTAAATGTCCCTCGCAGCAGAACGCAAATCGTCAGTCGTGCAGAAGTTCGCACGGAAGCCCGGTGACACCGGGTCCCCCGAAGTCCAGATCGCCCTCCTTTCGGAACGGATTTCGTACCTCACCGAGCACTTCAAGGCCCACGTGAAGGATCACCACTCACGTCGCGGTCTTCTCATGCTGGTCGGCCAGCGCCGCCGTCTCCTGGACTACTTGAAGTCCAAGAACGTCGACCGCTATCGCGCCGTCATCCAGTCGCTCGGCATCCGTAAGTAAGTAGAGCGTCGCGACGTCGAGCCGGACGGCCGCGCACCCAGTGCGCGCCGTGCGGCGGTCACGCGCGCGCTCGCGCGCCGTGGCTGCTCGACCACGATTTCATCGCTGCAGGCCACAGACAGGGAGATCACCATGTTCGTACGTGAAGGCGTCAATTTCGGCGGCAAGGAGCTCAGCATCGAGACCGGCCGCATGGCCAAACAGGCCGACGGCGCGGTTGTTGTCCGCTACGGCGACACGATGGTGCTGGTGACCGCGGTCGCCTCCACCGGCGTCCGCCCCGGCGTCGACTTCATGCCGCTCACGGTCGACTACCTCGAGAAGACGTCGGCCGCGGGACGCATCCCGGGCGGCTACTTCAAGCGCGAAGGGCGCATGACGGAGGTCGAGGTACTGACCTCGCGCCTCATCGATCGTCCGTCGCGCCCGCTCTTCCCCAAGGGCTGGCGGTTCGACACGCAGGTGATCGCCATGGTCGTCTCCACCGATCGCGAGAACGGCTCGGACGTGCTGGCGATGACCGGCGCCTCCACGGCGTTGCACCTCTCTGACATTCCTTTCGCCGGACCCTACGCCGGCGTTCGCGTCGGCCGCCTCGACGGCAAGTTCGTGATCAACCCGACCTTCGCCGAGCGCGCCACCTCGGACCTCGACCTCATCGTCGCCGCCAGCCGCGACGCCATCGTGATGGTCGAAGGTGGCTGCGCCGAGGTGACCGAGGACGTCATCGTCGACGCGCTGATGTTCGCCCACAAAGAGGCCCAGCCGCTCATCGACCTGCAGGACAAGCTGCGCGCGGCGGTCGGCAAGACGAAGCGCGTGTTCGTGCCGCCGGTCAAGGATCCGGTGATCGTCTCCAAGGTGGCGGAGATCGCCAACCAGAAGATTGAAGCGGCGATGGCCATCCGCGACAAGCACGAGCGCTACGCGGCGCTCGACGCCGCCGGCGGCGAGACCAAGACCGCGCTGGCGGAGACCTTCCCGGACCGCGGCGCCGAGGTCGGCGAGGCTTATGAATCGGCCAAGAAGAAGCACCTGCGCGAGCTGGTGCTGAACACCGGCAAGCGGATCGACGGGCGCGCGGGCGCCGACATCCGCCAGATCACCTGCGAGGCGGGCGTGCTGCCGCGGACGCACGGCTCGGCGCTGTTCACGCGCGGCGAGACGCAGGCGCTGGTCACCACCACCCTCGGCACCAGCCAGGACGCGCAGCACATCGAGGCGCTCACCGGCAACATCGACAAGCGCTTCCTGCTCCACTACAACTTCCCGCCCTTCTCCACCGGCGAGACCAAGCCGCTGCGGGGCGCCAGCCGGCGCGAGGTCGGCCACGGCAACCTGGCCGAGCGCGCCATCGCCCGCGTGCTGCCGACCGAAAAAGAGTTCCCCTACGTCATCCGCATCGTCTCGGAGATCCTGGAGTCGAACGGCAGCTCCTCGATGGCCTCGGTCTGCGGCGGCATCCTCTCGCTGATGGACGGCGGCGTCCCCATCAAGACGCCGGTGGCCGGCATCGCCATGGGGCTCATCAAGGAAGGGGACCGCGTGGCGGTGCTCTCCGACATCCTCGGCGACGAGGACCACCTCGGCGACATGGACTTCAAGATCTGCGGCACCAAGACCGGCGTCACCGCCGTGCAGATGGACATCAAGATCCAGGGGCTGACCCGGGAGATCCTGGAGACGGCGCTGCGCCAGGCGCGCGACGGCCGGATCCACATCCTGGCCAAGATGGCCGAGGCGCTGGCCGCCCCGCGCGAGGATCTCTCGATGTTCGCGCCGCGCATCCACACCCTGCAGGTGAAGCCGGACCAGATCCGCGAGATCATCGGCCCGGGCGGCAAGACCATCCGCGGCATCACCGCGCAGACCGGCGTCTCCATCGAGGTGGAGGACGACGGCACGGTCCACATCGCCTCGCCCGACGGGATCGCGGTCAAGAAGGCGATCGACATCATCAAGGGGCTCACCACCGAGCCGGAGATGGGCGAGTTCTACATGGGCGTGGTCAAGCGGCTGGCCGACTTCGGCTGCTTCGTCGAGATCCTCCCCGGAACCGACGGCCTGGTGCACATCAGCGAGCTCGACGAGAAGCGCGTCAACGTGGTGCGCGACATCTGCAAGGAGGGCGACGAGATGCTGGTGAAGGTGATCGGCATCGACCGCGCCACCGGAAAGATTCGCCTCTCCCGCCGCGAGACGCTGGGGAAGACCCCCGACGTCGTCCACAACTTCCGCACCGCCGCCTCTTAGAGAAGGCAGAAGGCATGTCCACCGCGGCCCCTCGCATCCGGTTCGTGAAGCTGCGACCGGGTGCGCTGGCGCCGAAGTACATGTCGGCGGGGGCCGCCGGGCTCGACCTGGCGTCGGCCGCCGACGAGGCGATCGAGATCGCGCCGGGCGGACGCGTCGCCGTCCCGACCGGGCTGGCCTTCGAGATCCCGCCCGGCTTCGAGGGGCAGGTGCGGCCGCGCTCCGGGTTGGCCCGCAAGTTCGGCATCGGCCTCCCCAACGCGCCGGGAACGATCGACAGCGACTACCGCGGCGAGGTGGCGGTGCTGCTGGTCAACCTGGGGTCGGAGCCGTTCGTGGTGAAGCCGGGAGACCGCGTCGCCCAGCTGGTGATCGCGCCGGTGGTCATCGCGGAGCTGGAAGAGGTCGCGGAGCTGTCGGACACCGTGCGCGGCGGCGGCGGTTTCGGGCACACCGGCTAGCTTCTTCGCTTCGCGTTCTCTGACCGCAGGGCCACGGCCACGCCGCCGGCGTCCCGTTCCTTGACCGGGCCGTCCGTGCGATAACCCGGCGGTTCCTGGTGGGCCTTTTGTCACTTGTGCCCACGCCAGCCATGTGAATACTTATCCACATGACGAATGAACCATCCAGAATCCCGGTGGGGATCATCGGCGTCTCCGGCTACTCGGGAATGGAGCTGGCGCGTCTTCTGGCTGGCCATCCGCGGTTCTCGCTGGAGCTGGCGGTGAGCGACAAGTGGGCGGGCGACACGGTCGGAGACCGCCTCCCGTTCGGCGGCCCGACGGCGACGGTGCGCATTCGTCCCCAGGCCGAGGCTGCGGCGGCCATGCCCGGACTCGAGCTGGTCTTTCTCTG
Source organism: uncultured Pseudomonadota bacterium (assembly GCA_963847705.1). GTDB lineage: Bacteria > Myxococcota_A > Polyangia > Fen-1088 > Fen-1088 > JADGRB01. The sequence goes on from CAWKBC010000027.1 coordinate 911,444, forward strand.
CACGCCCGCCGAGGCCTCGCTGGAGCTGGCGGCGCAGGCGCTGGAGGCCGGGGTGCGGGTCGTCGACCTCTCGGGGGCCTTCCGGCTGGCCGCGGATGAATATCCACGCTGGTACGGGTTCACCCACCCCCGCGCCGATTTGCTGGCGCTCGCCTGTTACGCCATGCCGGAGGCGGGCAGCTCGGGCGACATCCGGCAGGCCAGGCTGGTCTCCAACCCCGGCTGCTACGCCACCGCCAGCACGCTGGCCACGCTGGCCCTGCTCCGCGGCGGCGTGATCGCCAGGGAAGGGATCGTCATCGACGCCAAGAGCGGGATGACCGGCGCCGGGCGCAAGGCGAGCGAGGAGATGTCGTTCACCGAGCTCGACGGCGACTTCCGGGCCTACAAGGTGCTCAAGCACCAGCACACGCCGGAGATCGAGCGGACGCTGGCGCTGGCCGGCGCCGGCGCGCTGCGCGTCACCTTCACGCCTTACTTTCTGCCGGTGCGGCGCGGGATCCTGGCCACGGTCTACGGGCGGCTTCTGCCCGGGAAGACCGGCGGGGACGCGGCGGCGGCCATCAAGACGTTCGTCGCCGACCGCCCCTTCTTGCGGGCGACCAAGCCGGAGGGGGTGCGCCTGCACGCTGTCGTGGGGACGAACCGGGTCCTCCTGGCGGCCGACTCCGATCCGGAGCGCGGGGTGGCGATCGCCTTCGCCGCCATCGACAACCTGGTCAAAGGAGCCGCCGGGCAGGCGGTCCAGAACGCCAACCTGATGTTCGGGCTCGCCGAGACGGCCGGGCTCGAGCTTCTCGGAGGGACTGCACCTTGAGCGACACGAAGAGCACCACCAGCAGCAAGAGCTTCGCCCCGCCGATCGGTTTCCGTTTCGGCGCCGTGGCCGCCGGCGTGAAGGAGGCTGGCGGTATCCGCAAGGATCTGGCGCTCATCGCCTCGGAGATCCCCTGCGCAGCGGCGGGCGTCGTGACCGTCAACAAGATGTGCGCGGCGCCGATCCGCTACTCGGCGACGCGGTTCCCGGGCACCGGCATCCGCGCCATCGTCGCCAACAGCGGCAACGCCAACGCCCTGACCGGCCCGGTCGGGGCAGCCGACGAGCGGGCGATCGCCGCTGCCGTCGCCAAGGCGCTGGGCGTCGGCGCCGACGACGTGCTCACCGCCTCGACCGGCGGGATCGGCATCCGGATGCCGGTGGAGCGGATCGCCGCCGCGGCGCCCGCGCTGGTGGCGGCCCTGGGCGACGACGTGGCGAGCGCGGCGGAGGCGATCCGGACCACCGATCTGCGGACCAAGCTGGCCTTCCGGGAGATCGAGGTCGGAGGCAAGACGGTCCGCTTCGCCGCCATCGCCAAGGGCTCGGGGATGATCCACCCGCAGCTGGCGACGATGCTCTGCTTCATCACCACCGACGCGCGCGTCGCCCCCGAGACGCTGCAGCGCGCGCTGGTCTCGGCCGTCGATGAGACCTTCAACACCATCACCGTCGACGGCGACATGTCGACCAACGACACCGTCATCGCGCTGGCTAATGGCGCCTCGGGCGCACCGGCGATCGAGCCGGAGAGCGCCGCCTTCAAGACCCTGGAAGCGACCCTGACCAGCCTGTGCGCCGATCTGGCCAAGGCGATCGCCGCCGACGGGGAGGGGGCCAGCAAGCTCTTCATCGTCGACGTGGCCGGCGTGCCGGAGCGCGAGATGGCGCGCGATCTGGCGCGCGCCGTGGCGGGTGGCAGTCTGGTGAAGTCGGGGATCTTCGGCGGCGATCCGTCGTGGGGCCGGATCCTCGCCGCGCTGGGCGCCCGCATCGGCGCGCGCGACTACCCGATCGATCCGGCCGGCGTGACGCTGGACGTCCAGGGGGTCCGCGTCTACGGGGACGGGGGGCCAGTGGCGTTCGACAAGGACGACCTCTCCGCGCGCATGCGGTCGACCGAGATCACCGCCCGGATGGACCTGGGGCTCGGCAAGGCGTCGGCGCGCGCGCTCGGGTGTGACCTGACCTTCGACTACGTCAAGATCAACGCCGAGTATTACTCGGGGCCGAAGAGCAACCTCGGCGCCGCCAACGGGAAGCACACGACCGGTCCGGTGAACCGCCCGGTGATCGTCGAGGCGCTCAGCTACATCCGCAAGTTCGCGGGCAAGCGGGCGGTCATCAAGTATGGCGGCGCGGCGATGATCGATCCGGCGCTCAAGCGCAGCTTCGCCGAGGAGATGGTGCTCTTGCAGTCGGCGGGGCTGAAGCCGGTGATCGTCCACGGCGGCGGTCCCGAGATCACCAAGACGCTGGAGAAGATGGGGCGCAAGTCGGAGTTCGCCGACGGCCAGCGGATCACCGGCGCCGAGGAGGTCCGCGTCGTGGAGATGGTGCTGACCGGGCGGATCAACACCGAGATCGTCGGACTCATCAACAGCCTGGGCGGCAACGCCATTGGCCTTTCGGGTAAGGACGGACGGCTGCTCATCGCCTCCAAGCTGGAGACGGCGCCCGGCAAGACCGATCTCGGCTTCGTCGGCGAGATCGACGCCGTCAACGCCGATCTCCTCGACATGTTCCTCGAGCGCGGCTACATGCCGGTCATCTCGCCCGTCGGCTTCGGCCTCGACGGCGCCAGCTACAACATCAACGCCGACGTGGCAGCGGGCGAGATCGCCTCGGCCTGCGGCGCCGAGCGGCTGATCTTCCTGACCGACGTGGCCGGCATCCTCGACGACAAGGGCAATCTCCTCAGCGAGGTCAAGGCGGCCGATCTCGAAGCGCAGCTCGGCAAGAGCATCAAGGGGGGCATGCACGTCAAGGCGCAGTCGGTCCTGGATGCGCTGGCCGGCGGCGTGCGCGCGGTGCACATCGTCGACGGGCGCGCGCCCCACAGCGTGGTGGCGGAGCTCTTCACCGACCACGGCGTAGGGACGTTGGTCACGTGAACCCTCAAAGGGTTCCCGTCCCCTCCCACGAAGGCCCCCAACCCACCCCACCCGGGCGGACCCGCGTGGGGACCCCGGGCTCGGCAAAGCCGAGCTACGTCCGGGCGATCGTCACATGAAGTCGTCCGACGCAGACAGTCGCCGAGATGCCATCCGCGAGATCCTGAGCGGGCGGCCGATCGCCAACCAGGGGGAGCTCCTGCGACGTCTGGGCGCGCGCGGCATTCGCGCCTCGCAGGCCACGCTCTCGCGGGACATGGCTATGCTGGGCGTGCGGCGCGCGGTCGGCCCCGAAGGCCCGCGCTACCTCGTCGAGGGCAACGGAGGCGCCTTGCCGCTCGACCCGGTTCGTCGCCTGGTCGACGGCGTCGAGAGCAATGGCGCTCTGGTCATCGTGCGGACCAAGTCCAGCACCGCGGCCACCGTGGCGCGCGCGCTCGACGAGGCTGGCCTGAACGAGGTGATGGGGACGCTGGCCGGCGACGACACGGTCTTCGTCGCCCCCCGCCGCGCCGGCGGCGGCCACCGGGTCGCCGGAAAGCTGCGCGTCCTGTTCGGCCTCGCCTAGGGGGCTTTCGGGCGCCACCTTGGCGGGCCCGGCTGCGTCGCATTTGCGCGTGGCAGCCGCGACAACTCGCGGTATATCGGTCCCGCATGTCGAGCGCGATCGTCGTCCACGAGCTGGGAGGTCCGGAGAAGCTCCTCTTCGAGACCGTCCCCGAGCCGACGCCGGCCCGTGGACAGGCGCGGGTCCGCCAGACGGCGATCGGCCTCAACTTCATCGACGTCTACTACCGCACCGGGCTCTACAAGGTGCCGAGCCTGCCGTTCACGCCGGGCCAGGAGGGGGCGGGCGTCGTGGACGCCGTCGGTCCCGGGGTCAGCGGGCTGGCGATCGGGGATCGCGTGGCCTACGCCGGCGTCAACGGTGGCTACGCAGAGACGCGCGTCATCGCCGCCGATCGCCTGGTCCGCCTTCCCTCCGGGATCGATGATCAGACGGCCGCCGCGATGATGCTGAAGGGGATGACGGCGGAGTACCTGCTCTTGCGCTGCGCGCGCGTCGCGCGTGGCGACACCATTCTTTTTCACGCGGCGGCGGGCGGCGTGGGGAGCATCGCCTGCCAGTGGGCCAAGGCGCTCGGCCTGCAGGTCATCGGAACCGCTGGCGGCGAAGACAAGATCGGCCGCGCCCGCCAGAACGGTTGCGACGAGGTGATCGACCTCAACAGCGAGGACTTCGTCGCGCGCGTCAAGGAGATGACCGGCGGCGCCGGGGTCCGGTTCGTGTTCGACTCGATCGGCAAGGAGACCTTCTCCGGATCGCTCGAGTGCCTGGCGCCGCGGGGGATGTTGGTGCTGTTCGGGCAGTCGTCCGGGGTCGTGCCGCCGTTCGACCTGTCGCGACTGGCGGCCGCCGGCTCGCTGTTCGTGACGCGCCCCTCGCTCGGTCACTACGTGGCCACGCGCGAGGAGCTGGTCCAGTCGGCGGGGCGGCTGTTCGATCTGGTGGGGCGGGGCGCGGTGCGGATCGACGTGGGGCAGACCTTTTCGCTGCGCGACGCGGCGCAGGCGCACCGCGATCTCGAGGGGCGCAAGACGACCGGTTCGACGGTCCTCCTGCCTTGAACCGCTCCACCGATTTCGCTAGAAGAAGGCGCGCATGATCGCCCGCTACACGCGTCCGGCATTGACCGAGCTTTGGTCCGACCACCACCGCTACGACACCTGGCTGCGGGTCGAGCTGGCGGCCTGCACCGAGATGGAGGCGGCCGGCAGCGTCCCCGCGGGGACGGCCGCAGCCGTGAAGGCCAAGGCGGCCGGCAAGCTCGACCCCGCGCGCATCCTCGAGCATGAGGAGCGCACCAAGCACGACGTGATCGCGTTTCTGACCCACGTCGAGGAGCTGGCCGGTGAGCCGGCGCGCTGGCTGCACCTGGGGATGACCTCGTCCGACGTGCTCGACGCGGCGCTGGCGCTCACGCTGGTGGAGGCGGCCGATCAGATCCTGGCCGGCGTCGACCTCCTGCGGGCCGCCTGCCGCCGTCGGGCCGAGGAGCACCGCGCGACGCCCGCCATCGGCCGCTCGCACGGCATCCACGCCGAGCCGATCACCGCCGGCCTGGTCTTCGCCGGGTTCTACGCCGAGCTCGGGCGGGCGCGCGCCACGCTGGTCGCCGCGCGCGCCGAGATCGCGGTCGGCAAGATCGCCGGCGCGGTGGGGACCTACGCCAATCTGGAGCCGGCCATCGAGGTCAAGGCGCTGGCGGCGCTCGGCCTTCGTCCGGAGACCGTCCCCACGCAGATCGTGGCGCGCGATCGCCACGCCGCCTACTTCGCGGCGCTGTCGCGCATCGGCACCGCGGTGGAGCGGCTGGCCCTCACCGTGCGCCACTGGCAGCGCACGGAGGTGGGCGAGGCGACCGAGGCGTTCGGCAAGGGGCAGAAGGGCTCCTCCGCGATGCCGCACAAGAAGAACCCGATCCTGTCGGAGAACCTGTGCGGGATCGCGCGGCTGCTGCGCTCGTACGCCTCGGCCGCGGCGGAGGACGTGGCCCTCTGGCACGAGCGCGACATCTCGCACTCGTCGGTCGAGCGGGTCATCGGCCCCGACGCCACCGGCCTCTGCGACTTCATGGTCCGCCGCGCGGCCGGCCTGATCGACGGCCTCATCGTCAACGCCGACCGGATGAAGCGCAACCTGGAGCTGTCGGGCGGCCTCTTCTTCAGCGAGGCGATCCTGCTGGAGCTGGTGCGCAAGGGGATGGCCCGCCAGGCCGGCTACGAGCTGGTCCAGCGCAACGCGCTCCGCGCGGTGGCGGGCGAGGGGACGTTCCGCGCGCTCCTGGGCGCCGATCCCGACATCGCCAAGCGCCTGACCGCCGCGGAGATCGATCGCGCCTTCGACCTCGGCCACCACCTTCGCCACGCCGGCGCGATCATCGATCGCGCGCTCGCAGACACGAGCTCGCCGGCCTAAACAGACCAGGGAAAGGGACACCTGCCATGACCCAGATCGACGAAAAGGTGCTTCGGGCACAGCTCACCAAGACGCTGGAGGCCACCGACTTTCCCGAGCTCGGTGACAAGTACGAAGGGAAGGTGCGCGACTGCTACGTCCGCGACGGCAAGCGCACGCTGATCGCAACCGACCGGATAAGCGCCTTCGACGTGGTCCTCGGGACCATCCCCTTCAAGGGGCAGGTGCTCAACCAGATGGCATCGTTCTGGTTCGAGGCGACCGCCGACCTGGTCCCCAACCACGTGATCAGCGTCCCCGACCCCTCGGTGACCGTGGCCCGTGAGTGCAAGCTGCTTCCGGTCGAGCTCATCATGCGCGCCTACATGACCGGCGTGACCTCCACCTCGATCTGGACGGCCTACAAGAACGGGGCGCGCAGCTTCTGCGGCCACGCTCTGCCCGAGGGGATGAAGAAGAACCAGAAGCTCCCCACCGCGATCCTGACGCCGTCGACCAAGGCCGAGAAGGGCGATCACGACCGATCGGTCTCGCGCGCCGAGGTGCTGGAGATGGGGCTGCTCTCGGCCGAGGACTTCGATCGCGCGGCCGAGATGTGCGCGCGGGTGTTTGCCTTCGGCCAGGTCGAATCGCTGCGCCGCGGCCTCATCCTGGTCGACACCAAGTACGAGATCGGCCGCCGCCCCGACGGCACCCTCTGCTTCATCGACGAGATCCACACGCCCGACTCGTCGCGCTACTGGTACGCCAACGACTACGAAGAGCGCTTCGCCAAGGGCGAAGAGCCGCGCGGCCTGGACAAGGAGTACGTCCGCCGGGCGCTGGCCGACCAGGGGTTCAAGGGCGACGGCCCGGCGCCCAAGCTCTCCGACGACCTCCGCGTCGAGGCGGCCCGCCGGTACATTCAGGTCTGCGAGCTCCTCACCGGCCGCCCCTTCGTCCCCGACACCGACGAGCCGATCGCCCGCATCCGTCGGAACCTCAAGCTCGCCCCGTAGGGGGCGCCCTCGACACGCGGCGACGCACCCCGGCGGGAAATCGCCCGTAGGTGGCGCTCGGATCCCAAACGGTAGCGCTCGCGCCCGAAATCCGCGCAGATCGCGCGGCATGAAAGCTGCTGTCGTCTTCGGTTCGCCGCCTATTTGTGTCGGCGATCTTGCAGGAGATGACCGGCGTGAAAATCCAGTTCGGTTGTTGGACGGTCGCCCTCACCGGTGGCCTGGCGATGGGCGCTCTCGGCTGCAACCCCACCACCGCCGGCAGCCAGCCGGTGGTGGCCAAGGAGCGTCACGTCCGGCCGGCGAGCGTGCGCCGGCAGCCGGTCGCCAAGCCTCTCTCCCTGGGCGCGGTGGTTCATGCGCCGCCCGCGGCCGAGGTGGGCCCGATCGCCGGCGCCCTGGTCGACGCCCGCGCCCTGGTCATCACCGCCCAGGGGACGGACGCGGCGTTCGCCGCCATCACCAGCACCCTCCAGTATCTCGGCGCACCCTACGACGTGCTCAACGCGACGGCCGGTCCGGCCCTCACCGCCGACGCCCTGGCCACCGGCACGCATGGGAAGTACGACGCCGTCTTCCTCGATCTCGGCGGACTCGAGGTCTCTGGCGGCAGCGCCTTCACCACCGACGAGTGGACGGCCCTGCAGAACTACGAGGCGGCGTTCAACGTCCGCCGCGTGGCGCTCTACACCTCGCCGAGCGCGATGTACGACCTCGCCGACAACGGACAGATCGATCCGACCCAGACGCCCGTCACCCTGACTTGCACCGCGGCGGCCGCTCCCGTCTTCGTCGGGACCAACTGCGCCAACCCGATCGTGATGACCGACGGCTGGGCCTATCCGGCGACGGTGACCGCGACCTCCGATACGGTCACCCCCCTGCTGGTCGACGCCGCCGGCAACGTCTACGGCGTGGTGGTCGATTACAGCGACGGGCGCGAGGCGCTGGCGCTCACCTTCGCGCAGGCGACCTACCTGACGCCCTATCTGCAGCTCGCCTACGGACTCGTCAGCTGGGCGACGCGCGGCCTGTTCGTCGGCGAGCGCCACGTCTACGCCGTGCCGCAGATCGACGACCTCTTTCTGGCCAGCGACATCTTCACCGGCGGCACCTACCGGATCACCGACGCCGACCTCCAGTCGCTGGCCGACTGGCAAAACCTGACCCGGCAGCAGCCCCAGACAGCGAACTTTCGGCTCGCCTGGGCGGTGAACGGGCAGGGGTCGCAGTCCATGCCCGGCGATCCGCTGACGGCCAAGGCGCAGGCGCTGGGGCCGACGTTCTCCTGGATCAACCACAGCTGGGATCACCCGATCCTCGACGGGCTCAGCTACGCCGACGTCCTGACGGAGTTCACGCGCAACGACAGCTACCTCCGCGGTCTCGGCCTGACGCCCTACACCACGGCGAACGCGGTGACGCCGAGCATCTCCGGGCTCGCCAGCGCCGACGCCATGCAAGCCATTCACGACGCAGGGATTCGTCAGATCGTCAGCGACACCTCCGTCGCTGGTCAGGACAACCCCTCGCCCAACGCCGGCATCTGGAACGCGCTCCAGCCGTCGGTGCTGGAGATCCCTCGCATCCCCACCAATCTCGACTATGACGCCTCTCAACCTTCCGAGTGGATCCCGGAGTACGAGGCGACGGTGAGCGGCGGAGCGACGGTCGACTACCCGACGATGATCGACCAGACGAGCACCGATCTCCTGCAGGATCTGCTCAACGGCAACAATGATCCCTGGATGTTCCACCAGGCCAACACGCGCGACTACGATGGCGCCGGGCACAGCCTGCTGTCCGATCTCTTGACCGCCACCTTCGGAAAGTACATGGCAGCCGCGAGCTTTCCGCTCGTCAGCCCGACGATGGATGACCTGGCCACGCGCGTGACCAGCCGGATGACCTTCAACGCCTCGGGGGTGGTGGCCACCATTCAACCTCAGACCGCCGTCACCATCAGCGTCACCGCGGCCGCCACCGTCCCGGTGACCGGGCTCTGTATCCCCGGCGCCGAGAGCTACGGCGGACAGACGATCGCCTATCTCCCCCTGGCTGCCGGCCAGTCGGTGACGCTGTCGCTCACCACCTGCAATCCAGACTACGGCGCGGGCGGCACCGGCGGAGCTGCAGGGGCGGGCGGGGCCTCGGGCGGGAGCGGCGGCGGCGGGAGCGGGGCCGCGGGCACGAGCGGCTCGACCGGCGGAAACGGCTCCGCCGGCGCCACGGGCGCTGGCGCCGCGGGCGGTGACGTGAACCCCGATGGTGGCACGACGGGCGGCAGTGGTGCCGGCGAGACGGGGGAGGGCGGCTCGTCTGGCGAAAGCGGCGGGGCTGGAGCGGGAGGTGTCGAGGGCGCCGGGACCGGACAGGCCGGCCAAGCGGGCGAAGGGAGCAAGGACGCCGCGACGGAGTCGGGAGAAGCAGGCGGCGACGGCAGGGGCGGTGAAAGCGGCGGCGTCGCTGGCGCGCCGGGAGGCACGGGCGGCGTCGCTGGCGCACCGGGAAGCACGGGCGGCATCGCTGGCGCACCGGGAAGCACAGGCGGCGTCGCTGGCGCACCGGGAAGCACGGGCGGCATCGCCGGCGCGCTGGGAGGCTCTGGCGGCGCGGCGGGCGCATCAGGAGGGATCGACGCCGGCGCCCCGAGCACGCCCGGGAGCGGGGCGGGTTGCGACTGCCGGGTGAGCGACGGGACACCGCGCGGTGGCGCGCTGCTGCTCGGTCTCCTCGCTCTGGTTGGCGCGCGCAGGACGCGCCGGCGCTAGCCGCCGCGCTCTTCCATTCGCCGGTCTCTATTCGCCGGTCTCTATTCGCCGGTTTTGGGCGGAGGCGTCTGGCTGCCCGACAGAATCCGCCAGCGGACGGAAGGCGCCGCTCATCCGCCGGGCGGGCGGATCGAGCAGGCGCGGCAGCTCGGCCAGCGCCTGCGCCAAGCTCACCGACTCCAGCGGCTCAGGGCGCAACAGCGCCTCCAGCTCGTCGGCCTCGCCCGAGGCGCGCCCGTTCCCGATCCAGCTCCGTTCGACCGCCCGCTTGAGGCGCACCTCGTCGATTCCCATCTCGGACGCCGAGATCGACGCTGGTGTCGACGCGCGCGGCGGGCGCGCTCGTTCCGTTGGCCCCGCTGCGTGCCGGGCCCGAGCCCCCCGCGGCCATGGGCGCCCGGATCGCGCCCGAGTAGCTCGCCGAGCCGGTCGTGGAGCCGGAGTTGCCGGCCTTGCGCGCCAGCATCTGGTTGACGACCTCGCGCGAGGGGGCATCGAGCCTCAGAAACTGCACGCCCATCCCGTGCGGCTTGTTGGGGGCCGCGGGATCGAACTCCCGCACCCAGGTCACCTTCCCGTCGCCGGCCAGCGCCACCTCGCCCCCGGCCAGCTGCACCTCGAACTGGAACACCTCGCCGATCGGCCGCGGCGTTCGGCTGGCCAGGAAAAGCCCTCCGCGCGTCACGTTGGGGGCGAACTTCTCGATGAAGGTCTCGAACGCCGCGTAGCGCAGCCTCACGCGAACGGGCGCAGCCGGCGGCGTCGCGGACGATGGAGGCTGCAGGCCGGACGGTTCGGAGCTCACGGAGGAGCTTCAGTATCCGCCGTTCGCTCCCATCCCGTCAATCACGCAACGGCTGTAAAAACGCTGTTTGGCGGCGTCTGGTCGCTCGCGCGCGTTCGCGCGGGCCTGCTCCTGTTTGCTCGTGTCACGAGCGGGCCGACAGCTGGAACAGCTTGCGGGTGTTCTCGCTGGTGGCGGCGTCGAGCTCGTCCGCCGGAAGGCCGCGCAGCCCTGCCACCACCTTCAGCGTCTCGACGATGTAGGCCGGTTCGTTGCGCGCGCCCCGGTGTGGGATAGGCGCCAGGTAGGGGGCGTCGGTCTCGATCAGGATGCGGTCGAGCGGGGCAAAGGCCGCCGCCTCGCGGATGTTCGCGGCGTTCTTGAAGGTCACGATCCCCGAAAACGAGAGGTGCTGGCCGAGGTCCAGGTAGACGCGCGCCTCAGCCACGCCCCCCGTGAAGCAGTGGATGACCCCGCCCGTCCCCGCGGCCTCCTCGCCGAGGATGGTCGCCGCGTCCGCGTGCGCGTCCCGGACATGCGACACGATCGGCAGCCCCGCGCCCTTCGCCAGGGCGATGGAGCGCCGGTAGGCGGTCTGCTGCAGGTCCCGGGGGGCGTGGTCATAGTGGTAGTCGAGCCCGGTCTCGCCGATCCCGACCACGCGGGGGGCGCGCGCCAGCCGCGCGAACGTCGCCCAGTGCTCCTCGGTCACCTCGGCGGTGTCATGGGGGTGAACGCCCACGGTGGCAAAGACGTCGGGCTCCGCGGCGGCGATGGCGGCGGCCTCCTCGGCGGCCGCAGTCCCGCGCCCGACCCCGACGCAAACGAATGCCGTCACGCCCGCTTGCCGGGCGCGCGCCAGCACCCCGGCCCGTTGTTCACCGTAGTACGCACCATCTAGATGACAATGTGAGTCAATCATGAGCTAAATGTTTGTAGCAGAGCCTCCGATTCTACCGGAAGCGGCGGGTTTCGACCGCGCCGAGGACGAACGTGCTTCCCAAACCAGAAGACCAGGACAAGACCAGGGCGCTCGGCCCCAATCAGACGCCGATGGGTGTCGCGGCCGCCGTGGACGCCGACGCGCTGTCGCCGGGCACGATCGCCGGGGCCTACGTCCTCAAGCGGGAGATCGCCTCGGGCGGCGGTGGGACCGTCTACGAAGCGCAGCACAAGGTGCTTGGGCGCAAGGCGGCCGTGAAGGTGCTCCGGCGCCAGCTGGCCGCTTCTCCCCAGATGGTGACCCGGTTCGTGCGCGAGGCGCAGGCCGTCAACATGATCAAGCACCCGGCCATCGTCGACATCTACGAGTTCGACACGCTCCCCGACGGGCGGCCGTTCTACGTGATGGAGCTGCTCGAGGGCACCGACGTGCGTTCGATGCTCAACGACCGCGGCCGCTTCTCGCCCGCGGAGGTGCTGGAGATCCTCGATCCGGTCTGCACCGCGCTGCAGGTGGCGCACGAGCACGGCATCGTCCACAGAGACCTCAAGGCCAGCAACATCTTCATGGCCACCTCCGGCGAGAGGCGCACCATCAAGCTGCTCGACTTCGGGATCGCCAAGCTGATGCATCCCGACGCCTCGGAGGCCGGCCTGACCGTCGTCGGCACCCGGCTGGGGACCTCGTACACCATGGCGCCCGAACAGATCCGCGGCGACGGCGTCGACCCGCGTACCGACATCTATGCGCTGGGCGTGGTGCTCTACCACCTCCTGACCGGGCAGTATCCCTTCCGCGCCGAGACGATGACCGACATCGAGCGGCAGCACCTGGAGGCGCCGCCGCCGCGCCCCAGCCAGGCCGCGCCCGTCTCCCCGGCGTTCGACGCCGTCGTCCTGCGCTGCATGGAGAAGACGCCGGAGCGCCGGTACCAGAGCGCCAAGGCCTTCCTGGCGGCGCTGCGCGAGGCCGTCGGCACGAAGTCGGCCGAGGCCGAGATCACCGCGCGCGCGGCCGCGATCTACCTGGAGATCCGCATCGCCGAGGGCGCCGACGCCGAGAGCGACGAGGTCCTCGACGACACCTCGGCGATCCTCGACGCGGCCGAGCAGAGCTTTCGCGGCGCCGGCCTGGGCCTCCCGCTGCAGACCGGCGGCGCCATCATCGGCGCCCGCCTGCTGTCGGACGATGCGCCGACCGCCGCCGCCGAGCGCGCCGAGGTGGTGGCGATCGCCACCGGCCTTTGCGAGGCGCTCGCCGCGCGCGACTCCGCGGTGGCCGACGTGCACGTCAACGTCACGGTCCACGTCGGCGGGGCCTCGGTCAAGGATTCGGCGGAGGCCCCCGGCGGCAAGGAGATCGTCGGTGGCGAGGTGATGTCGACCGCCGACTGGGCGCCGCACGACAACGTCCCGGGCGTCCACCTCACCGACGCCGCCCGCGCCTGAGAGCTGGACTTAGATCGCCTGGACGGAGTCGGGCTTGGCCCGACGGAGTCCAACGCGGGGGGGCACGGGGACCCTCCCAGGGTCCCCGACCAGATCGCCTGGACGGAGTCGGGCTTGGCCCGACGGAGTCCAACGCGGGGGGGCACGGGGACCCTCCCAGGGTCCCCGACCAGATCGCCTGGACGGAGTCGGGCTTGGCCCGACGGAGTCCGTCGCGGCGGGGCACGGGGACCCTCCCAGGGTCCCCGACTATTTGAGCAAGCCGGTGGCGATGGCGATGGCGATGACCACGCCCATCACCGACTCGCCCGTGATCCCGCCGGCGGCCAGCGAGGTCAGCGACTCCTGATCGACGCTGGGGCGCACGCGCATCACCAGCGCGGCCGCCATCGCGCCGGTCAGGGCCGCCAGTGACAGCGACGCCGGCATGAGCATCGCGATCCCCATCGCCGCCGGTGAGGGCAGGAATCGCCCCCAGGTGCGGCGGCCGAACACCGAGAGCAACACGCCGACGCCGAGACCGATGGCGCCTGCGACCGTCGCGTAAGGCGGGAGCGTCGAGAAGCCCCCCCGCACGGCCTCGGCGGTCGCCTTCCAGGAGATCGCCGAGGGCGCAGGCAGACTCTCGGTCCCGATGCCGTACGCCTTGACGATCACCAGATAGACCGGAACGACGACGAGGCCGCCGATGAGGGCGCCCAGCAGCTGCGCCGCCAGCTGCGCGCGCGGCGACCCCCGCAGCCGCTCTCCGGCCTTGAAGGCCCAGAGCGTCTGCGCCGCCTGCGACGCGGTCCCCATCGAGACCGAGCCGGCCAAGATCGAGACGATGGGCCCGTAGCCGGAGAACAGGAGCTGGGTCAGCGTCCCGACCTGACCCACCGGCGCCAGATCGGTCTCGCCGGTGGCGCGCGACGACACGACCGCCAGGATGAGCGCCGCCACGACGGCCACCAGCGCGGCCAGCGGGTGCAGGCCGAAGACCAGGCGCCCCACGGTGGCAATCGCCACGAAGCCCAGAACCACCGCCGGAAACGCTGCCCCCGTTCTCCCCGCTCCCTCGCTCGGCGGCGCGGGGACCTCGCCTCCGGCGCTCCTCCGGACGAAGCCCCCCAGGTCCCTCAGGGAGCGCACGACCGAGCGCCAGTCGAGAATCAGCGGCAGGAAGCTGCCGGCCAGCAGGAGGCCGAGACCCGGCCAGACCAGCCAGGAGGCGCAGGCCGAAAACGACGCCTCCTTGACGATCTGCGTGCGGATCAGCCAGGGGGCGAGGCCGAGCCAGGCGATCGCCGAGCCGAGCGCCATGCTGGCCGCCGCCCGGATCCCCATCATGACCCCGGTGGAGAGCATGAGCGGGCTCCAGCTCATCCCCACCGTGAGCGCCCCGATCGACACGCCCCCGATCACGCCGCCGAAGGCGGTGCTGTCGGGGATGAGGTGCGGCCGTCCGTCGCGGAGCCAGGTCACCGCCGCCGCCAGCACCGCCCCTCCGATCAGGAAGCGTGCCCGGCGGACCGCGCTGGCGCGCGCCGCGAAGATGGTCTCGATCAGATCGCCGGTGGCGTTCCCGGTCGGAAACGGCAGCGCCTCGTCGACCACCAGCTTGCGGCGCAGCAGCGCGGCGGCGACGATTCCCACCAGCGCGACCGCCAGACCCCAGGCGCAGAGCGCCCAGCCGGGAAACGCGCGCCCCAGGAGCGCCATGGCCGGGACCGGTCCGCCGACGCCCGCCACGTAACCCATGATGGCCGCCGAGGCCGCCGTGGTCTGGGTGATGTTGTTCTCGAGCGCGCTGTAGGGGCGGCGCCCGAGCCGGGTGAAGGTGGCGAAGAACATGAACCCCAGGAGCGCCGCGGTGATGCTGCCACCGTCGATCATCGAGATCTTGAGGCCGGTGTAGACGTTCCCTGCCGCCAGCACCGCGCCGATCGCGCCCCCCACCAGGAGCGCGCGGGCGGTCAGCTCGGGGCGCGGCGAGATCTCCACCGGCCGAGGTTCTACCGTGACCGCCACCCGCGCCGCGAGATTCACGCCGAGATCACGCGCGTCTCATGCCAGATCTTCGGGCTCGCGTCCGGAGGGCTCGCGGGTCCGCAGACCGTGCTTCCAGAGCAGGCGATAGAAATAGATCCGATCGACGCCCGCCGCCCGCGCCGCCGCGCTGACCTTGTTTTCATGCTGCCGCAGCAGCTCTTCCAGGTAGCGCCGCTCGAAGGCGCTCACCCAGGCCTCGCGCGCCTCACGCAGCGGCTGGCCGATGTTGACCGCGCTCTCCGGGCCCGAGACCGCCGGCATCGAGCCGGTAGAGGCGCGGGGCGGGGAGAAGTCGCGAAGCGCCACGCAGCGCTCCAGGTAGTTCCGCAGCTCGCGGATGTTGCCCGGCCAGATGTGGCGCCCGAGCGCCTCCAGGAACTCGGGCGCACGGACCCGCGCCAGCGTCGTGGCATCGACCGCGCCGAAGGCCCGGACCACGTGGTCGACCAGGAGCGGCAGGTCGGACAGCCGCTCGCGCAGCGGCGGCAACTTCACCTCGACGACCGCCAGCCGGTAATAGAGGTCCGAGCGAAACTTCTGGGCGGCGACCTGGTCGCGCAGGCTGCGGTTGGTCGCAGCGACCAGCCGGAAGTTGATCGGGACGTGGTTGTTGGTCCCCACCCGCCGGACCTCGCGCCGCTCCAGCACCCGCAGGAGCTTCGGCTGCAGATCGATGCTGAGCTCGCCAATCTCGTCGAGGAACACGGTCCCGCCCGCGGCCGCCTCGAAGACCCCCTGGCGGGAGGAGACCGCGCCGGTGAAGGCGCCGCGCTCGTGGCCGAACAGCTCGCTCTCCAGGAGCGCCGGGGGGATCGCCCCGCAGTCGACGACCAGGAACGGTTTGTCCTTGCGCGGGCTGCCGAGGTGGATCGCCTCGGCCGACACCTCCTTGCCGGTGCCGGTCTCGCCCTCGAGCAGGATCGTCGCGTCGCTGGGAGCGGCCTTGCCGAGGACGTCGAACACCACCTGCATCGCCGACGAGCGGCCGAGCATGCGGCCGAAACGGTCTTCGCCGCCCGCACTGCCTGCGCCGGCACCGCCCGCGGCGCGGACGCGGCCCGAATCGGCGTTCTCGGAACGGATGGGCCCGCTGCCTACGCTGAATGCAGCACGAGCCTCCTGGTGACCGTTCCCCACGGTTCAGACATCGACCGGTAAAACAGTCTCCTTGACCGAATGCGGGCAATTCGTCGCCGACGGTGCCGCGCCGCGTTCGGCACGCTCAGTGCGCGAGGGCGATCTTCGCGGCGCCCAGCAGGCCCGGTTGCGCGTTCGTGACGATGAAGACCGGCAGCCGTTCGACCAGCGTGTGCAGGCGCCCCTTGCGGTCGAACGCCTCCCGAAACGCGCCGCGCTGCAGGTAGCTCAGGATACGCGGGGCGATCCCGCCGGCGACGAAGACACCGCCTGTCGCCAGCACCATGAGCCCGAGGTTCCCGGCCGTGGCGCCCAGGACAGAACAGAAAATTGACAGCGCCATCTCGCAGATCGGATCGGTCCCGGCCAGGGCCCGCTGCGAGATCGCCGCCGCCGGATCGCCCCCGTGCGTGGCCAGGGCGGCGGTGGTCTCGGGCCGGATGAGCCCGCGGCAAGCAGGCTCCTCCGAAAGGAACGTGAAGACGTCGACCAGCCCGTGGCCGGAGAGCACCCGCTCGCAGGAGACCCGCCCGTACTTGGTGATCAGGAACTGCACCAGGCCGAGCTCGAGTGGCGTGCGCGCCGCCAGGTCGACGTGCCCCCCCTCGGAGGGGACGACCTGATAGGCGTTGTCGGCGTCCGACCAGAGCAAGAAGGCCTGGCCGAGCCCGGTGCCCGCCCCGAGCACCGCGATCGGCCCGTGTGGCACGGGCGTGCCGCCGCCGATCGCCACCAGCTCGCCGGGCCCGACCGCGGTGACGCCCAGCGCGGCGGCGTAGAAGTCGTTGACCAGCGTGACCCGCGCGATCCCCAGCCGCTGGGCCAGCGTCCGCCCGTCGACGATCCAGGGGAGGTTGGTGGCGCGGCACATGTTGTTCTCGATCGGGCCGGCGATGCCGAAGCAGGCCTGCGCCACCTTGGCGGCGGCGCCGATCTTGGCGGTGGCCGCGGCCGCGAACTCGTCGACGATGACGTCGAGCGACGGGTAGGCCGGCGACGGATAGGTCTTCTCGTAGAGCACCGCGCCCACCGCGCCGTTGGCGCCGGCCTGGTAGATCGTCAGCCGCGCGTTGGTCCCCCCGATGTCTCCTGCCAGGACGGTCATTTCTTGAGGAACCCGGTGGTGAGGGCGCTGGCGGCCTCCCGATCGCAGAACACGGTCACGGGGCCGCTGGTCCGGCGCACGATCCGCGCGGCCGGCAGATGACCGACCTCCACGACCGTCGCCAGGGCCGCCGCCTTCTCGCGTCCTGTCACCAGGAAGCAGACCTCGCGCGCACCGCACAGGGCAGGGTAGGTGAGGGTGAGCCGGCGGGTCCCCATCTCGGGGACGTCGACCGCCACGGCCAGGCGATCCTCCTCGGCCAGCGCCGAGGTCCCCGGGAAGAGCGACGCCGTGTGTCCGTCGGGGCCCAGGCCGAGCAGCGCCAGATCGAGCCAGGGGGCCGAGGCGCCCGCCCGGAGCGCCGCCTCGTAGTCGCGCGCGGCCGCGTCGAGGTCGGGATCCTCGGCGCGCCAGCGGACCACGTTGGCCGGCGAGACGCGCGCCGGATCGAGCAGCGTCTCGCGCACCATCCGGTAGTTCGACTTCGAATCACCGGGCGGCACCGCGCGCTCGTCGCCGAAAAACACGTGCGCGCGCGTCCAGTCGACGCCTGCGACGAGGGCCGGATAGAGGGCGCGCGGCGTGGAGCCGCCGGCGAGCGCGATCCGAAACCGTCCGCGCGCGGCGATGGCCGCGCTGGCGGCGGCGCGAAGGTGCGCGGCGGCAATCTCGACGAGCTCGGGGAGGGTGGTGGCGACGACGATCTTTGGTTGACCAGGCACGGCGCCGCGGAACTTACCGCGCAGGGCGCGTCTTGTCTCGGCCGACGCACGGTGCTAGTTGAGACCGTCACATGGGCGCCTTCGAAGAGCTCTCCTGGCGCGGCCTCGTCCAGCAAACGACCGCCGAGAACATGTCCGAGATCCTGGGGACGCCCCTGGCGGTCTACTCCGGGTTCGACCCGACCGCCGCCAGCCTCCACGCCGGAAACCTGGTGCCGCTCATGCTGCTCACCCACCTGCGGCGCCACGGACACCAGGCGCTGCCGCTGGTGGGCGGCGCGACCGGAATGATCGGCGATCCCTCGGGCAAGACCAGCGAGCGCACCCTCCTCGACGGCGACAAGGTCCTGGAGAACACCGCCAAGATCCGGGCGCAGATCGAGCGCTTCTTCGCCAACGACGAGGGGCCGCCCGTGAAGGTGGTCGACAACCTCGACTGGCTCGGGCAGGTGCGGCTGCTCGACTTCCTGCGCGACGTCGGCAAGCACTTCGCGGTCAACCAGATGATCCAGCGCGACTCGGTGAAGAACCGCTTCGAGTCGCGCGAGAGCGGGATTTCGTACACCGAGTTCTCCTACATGCTGCTGCAGGCCTACGACTTCCACGAGCTCAACCGCCGCCACGGCTGCCGCATGCAGGTCGGCGCCTCCGACCAATGGGGGAACATCGTGTCGGGCGTCGACCTCTGTCGCCGCCTCTCGGGCAATACCGTCTACGGGCTCACGGCGCCTCTCCTCACCAACAGCGAGGGGAAGAAGTACGGCAAGAGCGAGAAGGGGGCGGTGTTCCTGGACGGAAGCCTCACCTCGCCGTTCGACTTCTACCAGTTCTGGTTCAACAGCGCGGACGCCGACGTGGGGAAATTCCTGCGCTGGCTCACCGTGCGCGAGAAGGAGGAGATCGCGGCGCTCGAGGCGGCGCCGGGAGCGGAGCGGCGCGCGCAGCGGGCCCTGGCCGAGGATCTCACCCGCCGCGTCCACGGCGCCGACGCGCTGGCCGAGGTCCTCCGGGCCCTGGCGTCGCTGTTCGGTGGCGGCGATCTGCGGGCGGTCAGCGGCGCCACCCTCGACGCCGCGCTGGGCGCCGCGCCGGCGATCACCGTCGAGCGCGCGCGGTTCGACGGAGAGGGGGCGCTGCTCGTCGATCTCCTGGCCGAGGTCGGCGCCTGCCCGTCCAAGTCCGACGCCCGTCGCCAGATCGCCGCCGGCGCGATCGCGGTCAACGGCGTGCCCCTGGTCGCCGGATCGGCAGAGACGCGGGTGACCGCGCCTGAGCTCATCGACGGTCGGCTGGTCGTCCTGCGCCGGGGCAAGCGCAACAACTACGTCGTCCGCGTCCGCTGACGCTCTATCGCCGACTTCCCACGCTCTTCGCTTCCAGGGCCCAGAGACGCCCGGCGTATTCGAGGCAGCGCGCGAACAGCGGATCGCGGCCGCGCGGACCCAGCGCGGCGACGCAGATGTCGGCGTCCGAGTAGGTGTCCAGCTTGACCGCCCGGGCCGGCGCGATCGGCAGCTGAAGCCGCGCCTGATCCAGCGCCTCGCGGCTGACGACGTATTCGTCGCCGCCGCTCGCCAGCTCGATGGAGAGGATGGCGCTCTGATCGCAAGCGCCGGCGCCGGGAATGACGAACGCCTCGAGGCTGCCCCCGTCGGGGCGGTCGAAGTCGAACCGCAGCCCTCGGTCCGAGGTCTCGCCGCAGCGGAGCGGCCGCCATCCGAGCAGCTGCCCCAACCAGGCGACGACGAGCAACGCGCTGACGTCACCGCTCGGTCGGTGGCGAATCGCCAACCGGGTGGCGCTGCGCAACGGCCCACCACCCACCGGTGGATCGAAGAGGCCGGCAAACAGCAGGCGAAAGCTGGCCAGCCGCAACCATGCGAGATCGGCGACCGGCCGCGGGAACATGCGGGCCGCCAGCCGCTCGAGATCCTGCAGCTGGAGCGGCCCGGTGCAGGTCCCGGTGTCGACGATCAGGCGACGCGTCACCGGCATGAGCTCTCGGGTGAGAAGCGTCGAGGGCATCGCGGCGTCCATCCAGAGCGTCGCCGTGCGGACCCCAGGGACCTGCAGCGCGCGCACCATCGCGCCGAAGTGCGCCTCCGCCCCGGTCGGACCGACCAGGGTGATCTCCTCCGAGTAGACCACGCGGCCGCCGCCCGGTTGCGAGACCACGTTGCTCTCGATCGTCGCCGCCAGCTCACCGCTGCCGGCCGCATCGTCGAGGCAGAGCATGATGGCCCGGACCGGGACCGCCGGCGCGATGGCGTCGACCAGGGCCTTGGTGGTGGCCAGCTCCTGGCGGCCGCGGGTCGGGATCACCAGATTCCAGAGGGCCGCGCGCGAGACCGCCCCGGTCTGTCCGCCCCCGGCGTGGGAGGCCGCCTGCCAGAGCGCGCCCAGCTCGCGCTCGATCTCGCCGACGTCGACGGCGATCGGCTCGCCGCGCGCGAAGCGCTCGAAGTTGGCGCGCGCGCTGTCAGCGTCGCGTGGACCGAGCTGGGCTTCGCCCGGCGAGGTCCCTCGCGGGAGGTGCGGAACCCTCCCAGGGTTCTGCGTTTGATCGTCGCCGGTCATGGCAGCCGCCAGGCCCGTCCGTCTGCGGCCAGCATCTGGTCCGCCTCTTCCGGCCCCCAGCTGCCGGCCGCGTAGGCGGGCAGGGTGGTCTTGCCGGCGGCGGTCTCGGCGGCCCAGTGCTGGTGGATCCGGGAGACCCAGCTCCAGCTCGCCTCCACCTCGTCGCCGCGGGTGAACAGCGTCCCGTCGCCGAGGAGGCAATCGAGCAGCAGCCGCTCGTAGGCCTCGGGCGGCTCGAAGCCGAACGACGACCCGTAGCGAAACTCCATGCTCACCGGCGCGATCTCCATCGCCGGCCCCGGCATCTTCGAGCCGAAGTTGAGCGCGATCCCCTCGTCGGGCTGGATCCGGATGCTGAGGACGTTGGGGCGAATCGCCTGCCCCTTCTTCTGGCCGAACAGCAGGTGCGGCGCCTCCTTGAAGTGGATGGCGATCTCGGTGACCCGCTTGGGGAGCCGCTTGCCCGAGCGCAGGTAGAACGGCACGCCCGCCCAGCGCCACGAATCGATGAAGAGCTTGAGCGCCACGTACGTCTCGGTGGTCGACTGCGGGTTGACGGCCGGCTCCGCGCGGTAGCCGGGGACGGCGCGCCCCGCGATCGAGCCGGCGGCGTATTGCGCGCGCACGACCTGACGCTCGAATTCACTTTCGGGAATGTGGCGCAGCGCCTTCAAGACCTTGAGCTTTTCGTCCCGCACCTCGTCGGCCTCGAAGGCGACCGGCGGCTCCATCGCGGCCAAGCTCAAGACCTGGAGCAGGTGGTTCTGGACCATGTCGCGCATGCTGCCGGCCTGCTCGAAATAGCCGCCGCGCCCCTCCACGCCGACCGTCTCCGACCCGGTGATCTGGACATGGTCGACGAAGTGGTTGTTCCAGAGCGGCTCGAAGATCCCGTTGGCGAACCGGAACACCAGTAGGTTCTGGACCGTCTCTTTTCCCAGGTAGTGATCGATGCGGTAGATCTGCCGCTCGTCGAGGATCTCGTGGACCTGGCGGTTGAGCGCCCGCGCTGTCTCCAGGTCGACGCCGAACGGCTTCTCGATGATCACCCGCGCGAACGGCTTGCCGGGCGCCGGCTTGGGCGCCAGGTCGGCCTGGCCCAGGCTGCGGATCACCGGCGCGAACGCCGAGGGCGGCGTCGACAGATAGAAGACCCGGTTGCCGGGGAGCCCCAGCGTCCGCTCGATCTCCTCGAGCCGCAGCTTCAGCCGCTGGAACGCCGCCGGATCGTCGTAGGCCCCCTGCTGGTAGAAGAGGTTGCGCGCGAACGCGGCCCACAGCGGCGCATCGACCGGGCGGCGGCGCGCGAACTCGTCACACCCGCGACGCATCTCCTCGCGAAAGGCGTCGTCGTCCTGCGCGTGCCGCCCGAAGCCGAGGACCGCGAACCGCGCCGGCAACAACCGGTCGCGGGTCAGGCTGTAGAGCGCCGGCAGCAGCTTGCGGCGGGCCAGATCGCCCGAGGCCCCGAAGATGACCATGGTGGCCGGCTCGGGGATGCGCTCCTCGACCAACCCCTCGCGCAAGGGGTTGGGCAGCGCAGACGACGGGACTGAGAATCTTCTCCACGGCGCTCCTGTCGTCTGTTTCGTTCGTAGGGGCCGCGCTATTTGCTGCGGGCGTCGATGGCGTTGGTCAGCGCCGTCATCGAGGCGGTGAACGACTTCACGCCGTCGGCCAGGAGCCCCTGGCAGACCTGTTCGAGGCTGAGCCCCAGCGCGCCGAACTCGGCGACGGCCTTCCTGGCCCCCTCGAGATCGCTGCCCAGGCGCGATCCCGGATCGCCGTGGTCGATGAACGCGTCGAGCGTCGCCGGCGGGACGGTGTCGACCGTGTCGGGTCCCATGAGCGCGTCGACGTAATAGGTGTCGGGGTAGCTCGGATCCTTGGTCCCGGTCGAGGCCCAGAGCAGCCGCTGCGGGTTCGCGCCGGCGGCGGCCAGCGCCTTCCAGCGCGGCGAGGCGATCGTGCGCTGGTAGATGGCATAGGCGTTCTTGGCGTTGGCGATCCCGATCTTGCCGCGCAGCGCCTGGCAGCGCGCCGCCTCGGCCGGCGCAGCCGCGGCCTTCTCCTTGAGCAGCTTGTCGCAGGCCGAGTCGACGCGCGAGACGAAGAAGCTCGCCACCGAGGCCAGCCCGGCGAACGAACCGCCGGCCGCCTTGCGGTCCTCGAGCCCGGAGAGATAGGCGTCGACGACCTCCTCGTACTTGTCGAGGGCGAAGATCAACGTGATGTTGACGCTCACCCCTTGCGCCGTCAGCGCGCGGATGGCCGGGATCCCCTCCGGAGTCGCCGGCACCTTGATCATGATGTTGGGGCGTCCGATCAGCTTGGCCAGGCGGACCCCTTCGGAGATGGTCTTCTCGGTGTTGGTGGCCAGCTGGGGCAGCACCTCCAGCGAGACGCGCCCGTCCACGCCCTGGCTCTCCTCGTTGACCGACAGCAGGAGATCGCAAGCCCCGCGGAGATCCTCGATTACCAGCGCCTCGTAGATCTCCAGCGTCGACTTCTTCTCGGCGGTCAGCTGCTTCAGCGCCTCTTCGTAGTCGCTGGAGGCGACGATCGCCTTCTCGAAGATGGTCGGGTTCGAGGTCAGTCCCCGAACACCCTTTTCCACCAGATCGCGGAGCGCGCCCGAGCGCAGAAGCCCCCGGCGCATGTTGTCGTACCAGATGCTCTGTCCCACTTCGTGGGCCTGATGCAGGGTCGTCTTCGACTTTGGGCTGGCCATGGCTCTGTCTCCTGTTGCTACTGTTGTTGCACGTCTGTTGCCGCAATCTGTGGCGGCAGGTCGGTGTGTTGCTCGGGGTGGAGGTCATTCTCCTCCGTCTCCAGAGCGGCGATCTGCGCCACCCGGCGGGTGTGACGTCCGGCTTCGAACGGCGTCGCCAACCAGGTGTCGACGACAGCAATCGCCTCGGCCGCCGGCACCAGCCGCTCGCCCAGGCACAAGACGTTGGCGTCGTTGTGCGCGCGCGACTGCTTCGCCCCCTCGACGTTCCAGACGTCGACGGCGCGCACGCCCCGAACCTTGTTGGCGGCGATGCAGACGCCCAGGCCGGTTCCGCAGACGAGCAGCCCGAAGGCGCCTGCGTCGTCACGCACCGCGCGCGCGACCGCGGCCGCGAAGGTCGGGTAGTCGCAGGAGGCGTCCGTCGCGGGTCCCAGATCCTCGACCAGGTACCCGCGCCCGCGGAGGTGGTCCACGAGCCTTCGGCGCAGGGTGAATCCCGCGTGATCGCTGCCAGCGTAAATCTTCTTCACGACCTGACTCTCATACTGCAATCCGGCGCGGAGGGCGCACCAAAAACACCATCACCGCGGCGAACGTCGCCGTCGCGCCCAGCGCCACCAAACCTGGCCCGTACCCCGTCGCTCCCGTCTTCATTCTTCCCATCAAGTATGGCCCGGCGAAGCCGCCCAGGCAGCCGACCGAGTTGATGAGCCCGACCGCCGCGGCGCCGGCCGAGCCCGACAGGAACCAGCGCGGCATCGCCCAGAACGGCGGCATGAAGCCGTAGATGCCGGCGCCGACCAGCGCCAAGCTCAGGAGGCGGACCGCCGGCGCGTGCGAGGCGACGCCGATGAAGAGGCCCGCCGCCGCCATCAGCATCGGGACGATGGCGTGAAAGCGTCGCTCCCCGGTGCGATCGGAGGAGAGGCCCGTCACCGCGGTGCAGATTCCACCGGCGACATAGGGGAGGGTGGCCAGGAGCGAGACCGTGAAGTTCGGCAGGCCGGTCAGGCTCTTCACCACCGTCGGCATCCAGAGGCTGAAGCCATAGGACGTGGTGACGATCCCGAAGTAGGCCAGGACCAGCAGCAGGATCTCCCGGCGCAAGACCGCGCGCGCCAGCGACCAGCCCCCGGGTCCGTGCGCCGGCGTGGCGCCGCTCTCGCGCGCCAGCGCCTCTTGCAGGTAGTCCTTCTCGGCCGCCGTCAGCCAGCGCGCGTCGCGCGGCCGGTCGGTCAGGAAGTAGAGGGTCACCACGCCCAGGACGATGGCGGGCAGGCCCTCCAGCAAGAACAGCCAGCGCCATCCGGCCCGCCCGGCCCAGTGCACGCCCAGCAGCAGCCCGGAGACCGGCGCGCCGATGATGTTGGAGATCGGCACCGCCAGCATGAAGAAGGCGAAGGCGCGCGCGCGATCCTCGACCCGGAACCAGTGCGACAGATAGACGACCACACCCGGGAAAAAACCGGCCTCGGCGGCGCCGAGCAGGAACCGCAACCAGAAAAATTGGCGCGGCGTCTCGATGAAGGCCATCGCGCAGGCCACCAGGCCCCAGCCCACCAGGATCCGGGCGATCCACTTGCGCGCGCTCCAGGCCTCCACCATCAGCGTCCCGGGGATCTCGAACAGGAAGTAGCCGAAGAAGAAGATCCCCGCGCCGAACCCGTACTGGCTGTCGGTGAGGCGCAGCTCGTGCCGCATCTCCAGCGCGGCGTAGCTGATGTTCACCCGGTCGAGGTAGGCGACGAAGTAGAGCAGGAGGAGGTAGGGAACGATTCGCACGAGAACGCGCGTGCGGACCCGCCTGCCTAGGTCGTCGTCGGCCACGATCGCGCGGGAGTATACATGCCGTGCTAGCGTCGGCGTCGCGTGCACGAGCCGAGCCTGCCGGGTCACTCCGTCTTCTTGCTGCTCGTCCAGCTGGCGCTCTTGGTCGGCATGGCGCGCGTGGGCGCCGAGCTCGCCAAGCGGATCGGGCTGCCGGCGGTGGTCGGCGAGATGACCGGCGGCATCGCCCTCGGCCCCAGCCTGCTCGGCCACTACGCGCCCGGGGCGTTTGCCGCGGTCTTCCCCGCGAGCGCCGAGCAGATGCATCTGCTGGACGCCTTCGGGATCGTGGGAATGAGCCTGCTCCTGTTGCTCACCGGACTCGAGACCGACCTCCGCCTGCTCCGGAATCTCGGACGCGCCGCGCTCATCGCCTCGGTGATGGGGATGGCACTCCCGTTCGCGCTCGGCTTCGGTCTCGGCTACCTCATCCCGGCAGGGTACCTGACCGATCCCGGCCATCGGATCCTCTTCAGTCTCTTTCTCGCCACGACCATGTCGATCTCGGCGATGCCGGTGATCGCCAAGATCCTCATCGATCTGGACCTCACCAAGCGCAACATCGGCCTGGTCATCCTGTCGGCGGGGGTCGTCGACGACACGGTCGGCTGGCTGATCCTGTCGCTCATCGCCGGCGCCGCCACGCACGGCGTCGTGCACGCCGCCGATCTGGGGCTGACCATCCTGTGGCTCGCGTTCTTCATCGTGGTGGCGGCCTTCGTGCTGCTGCCGATCCTGCGGCTGGCCATCCGGGTGGCGTCCGAGCGCTTCAGGGCTGGGGATTCGGATCTGGTGCTGGTCATCGTGGTGACGTTCCTCTGCGCGGCGGTGACCGAACGGATCGGCGTCCACGCGGTGTTCGGAGCGTTCGTGGCGGGCGTGGTGCTCCACCAGGTGCCGCGGCTGAGCAAGGAGACCGTCGCCCGCCTCGAGTCGTTCACCTTCAGTGTGTTGGCGCCTGTCTTTTTCGGGATCGTCGGGCTCCACGTCAACCTCTGGGCGCTGGGAGGCGGGTGGATGCTCGCGCTGGTCATCATCGTGGCCTGCCTCGGAAAGCTGGTCGGCTGCGCGCTCGGCGCCTACTGGGGCGGCCTGCACTTCTGGGAAGCGGCCTCGATCGCCGTGGCCATGAACGCCCGCGGCGCCATGGGGATCGTGGTGGCGACGATAGGTCTCGCGCTGGGGATTCTCACGCAACAGATGTTCTCCATCATCGTCGTCATGGCGATCGTGACCTCCCTCCTGGCGCCAATCGGCCTGCGGCTCACGGTGCCGCGCGTCCGGATGACCGAAGAGGAAGCGCGCCGCATCCTGGCCTCCGAGTCGACCGGGGCTTTCAATCCGGTGCACGTCCGGCTGCTGCTGGCGACCGCGGGCGGCCCGAATGCGCTGGCCGCGGCGCCGCTGGCGTTCGGGCTGACCAGGAAGAGCAGCGCCGCGGTGAAGATCTTGCACGTCGAGGCGGAGCAGGCCTGGTGGCGGCATCTGTTTCGCTCGTTCGCTCGACGAGCGCCCGCCAGCGTCAACGACCACATCGAGAAGATGCGCAGCTTCGGCGGTGAGCGGGTCCCCGAGATCGCCAGGGTGCGCGGCGCCAAGATCGCCGACGCCATCTGCGAGGAGGCGCGCCGGGGGTGCGATCTCATCCTCATCGGCTCGGGCGAGAGCCCCTCGATCGGCGGGGCGGTGGTCGAGCAGGTGGTGAGCGGCGCCCCCTGCCACGTGGCGATCCTCAAGACGCCGTCCCCCGCCCAGCAGTACCGCCGCCTGCTGGTTCCCGTCGACGGGAGCATCGGCTCGCGGCTCGCCGTCGAGCTGGCGGTGCGCTACGCGGAGGCGACCGGGGCCGACCTGACGCTGGCCGTGCTGACCGAGCGACGCCCGCAGGCGGCCGCCTACGCCGACCTGAGCGGCACGCACGTCCTGGCAGACGCGCCCGCCACCGGCGACGAGGAGCTGGCCCGGATCTCGGTGGTCTTCCGCGCCTCTGATGTGAAGCCCAGCATCGTTCACCTGACCTTCGACCCGCGCTCCAGCCCCGTCGCCGAGGCGGTGGAGAAAGGGAACTATGACCTGGTGGTGCTGGGGACCGAGAACCGCGCCGTGCAGCACCGGCTGTTCTTCGGCTACGAGAACGAACGCCTCATCCGCGCGACCCGCGTCCCGGTTCTGGTCGTGGTCCCCAACCTGACCAGCCTGGCCCGCCAGGCCGATTCCTAGCTGGCGGGCCGATTCCTGGCCGGCTGGCCGATTCCTGAAGCGGGAGGAGGCGCGCCAATTGACGCTCCTCCCGGCGAGCGCTACGGTCGGTCGCCCATGCCTTCCGAGATCGCCCACATCGAGTTCAAGAGCGTCAACTTCGCGCGCACCTCGGAGTTCTACGCGAAGCTGTTCGACTGGCAGATGGAGCAGAACGCTTCGGGAAGCTACATGAAGCTGGCCGGCGGTGAGGGGCCGAGCGCCGGCTGGTTCCGCGCCGATCTCGTCCAGTCGCCGGGGCCGGTCGCCTATCTTCCGGTCGACGACCTCGAGGCGAAGCTGGCCCAGGTGGAGGAGGCCGGCGGACGGATCCTGGTCCGGACCCTCCCGTTCGCCGGTGGCGGCGAGATCGGCCTCTTCGCCGATCCCGACGGCAACGTGCTGGGCCTCTGGCAGCGCAAAGGGGCGGGGGCGCCCTCGGGAGCACCGAAGTCGGCGCCCGCTGCCAAACCAGCCGAGCCGGCGCCCGCTGCCAAGCCAGCCGAGCCGGCGCCCGTCAAGCCGGCCAAGCCGGCGGCCAAACCGCCGGCCGCCAAGAAGCCCCCCAAGAAGAAATAGAGGGAGGCTCAGAGCCAGCGGCGCAGGCCGTAGGCGATCCGTTCGATGAGGCGGACGATCCAGCCGCGGCGGGCGAAGACGGCGGCGGTCAGCTCTTCGCTGGCGGCCATGTCGGAGATCAGCATCGTGCCGACCTCGACCGCGGTGGTGGGATCGACGACGTTGACCACCAGCTCGAGGTTGTAGGCGAGCGAGCGGTGGTCGAAGTTGTAGCTGCCGATCGAGTAGAACGCGTCGTCGACCATCACCGCCTTGGTGTGGGTGACGACCGGGCTGCGAAAGATCCGCGCGGTCGCCGCCAGCAGCTGCGGAAAGATGGCCCGGGTGGCGAAGTCCAGCAGGCGCGAGTCGCTGGCCAGCGGAACCAGCAGGCGCACGTCGACGCCGCGCCGGGCGGCGCTCTGCAGCGCCCGCAGGACGCCCTGATCGGGGACGAAGTAGGGGTTCGCCAGCAGGATTCGTTGCTGGCTCTGGCGGATGGCGTGCAACGCCGCCCGCCGGATGACGAAGCGGTCGCGCAGCTCGGAGTTGGAGACGACCGCCAGCGCGACCGCGCCCGCCGATCGGGGAACCGCCAGCCGGTCGGGATCGAGCCGCATCCGCTTGGGCGCGCGCCGGTTCCAGGTCCGCAAGAAGGTCGCCTCGATCTGGACCGCGGCCGGCCCCTCCACGGCCACGGCCGCGTCGAGCCAGCCGCCGCCCCCCTCGACCTTGCTGACCCACTCGTTCGAGATGTTGATCCCGCCCGTGAAGGCGAGGCCGCCGTCGCAGACCAGGGTCTTGCGGTGATTGCGGCGGATGAGCGACCAGAGGCGCGGGCGCCAAAAACGATACTTGTGGTAGCCGACCACATGCACCCCGAAGCCGCGCATCTTCTGGAAGAAGGTGGCGGGCGTCTCGCGGCAGCCGACGAAGTCGTAGAGCAGCCGCACCTCGACCCCGCGCTGCGCGGCCCGGGCCAGCGCCTCGGAGAACTGCCGGCCGATGCCGTCGTCGCTGAAGATATACATCTCCAGCGAGACGCGCCGCTTGGCGTTGTCGATGGCCGAGATCCAGGCGGGGAAGGCCTCGGCTCCGTTGCGCAACAACTTGACGGAATTCCCCGCCACCAGCACACGCGGATCTTCCACGTAGCGGGTGAGGGCCTGGAGCGATGGCGACGGATCAGGGGAGGCTGTCATTGACCGGGCCCTTCGGAGCGATTAAGGTCTCGCCGCCAATGGGTCGTGAAGAGCATATCGAATTTCAGGGGCGCGTCATCGAGGTGTTGCCTGCTGGAAATTTTCGTATCGAGCTCGAAAACGGCCATCAGGTTTTGGCGCATCTCGGCGGCAAGCTGCGGAAGCACCGCATTCGCGTCGTCCTCGGCGACAAGGTCACGGTGGCGCTCACGCCCTACGACCCGACGCGCGGGATCGTCGTTTACCGCGGCTAGAGCGTCGCGCCGCCCGTGACCTCCCGGCGGCAACTCCCGGGACGAGACGCGCTCGAGCGCGTGCGCGCGCTGCTCGTCGAGGTGGCCGCCATCGATTCGGATGGCCCGCTCGCCCGGGGCCTCGGCCGCTTCGGTTCCTGGCGCTCGCTCGCGGCGGTCGTGGGGACGGACTGGCTTCCGTTGCCGCGGCGGGCATCGGCCGGTACGGCTCGGATCATTCGGCAGCGTCTTCGCGTTCTCGGGGCCGACCCCCCAACCGGCGGAGCGTCAACCGCAGGAGCGCCAATCGCAGGAGCGCCAATCGCAGGAGCGCCAACCGGAGGAACGCCAACCGGAGGAACGCCAACCGGAGGAACGACGACGGTCGAGCTCCCCGACGGAGAGGGGCCTGTTCAGCTTCGGGGAACCTGCGCGCGGCTGCCGGACGGCCCGAGCGGCGAGCTGTGGCGCGCCTCGGTCGTCGAGGATGACGCGGGGCTGTGGGCGGTCGACGAGGGGAACGACTTCGTGCTGCGTGGCGAGGGCGGGAAGGCCACGCTCGTGCTGGCGGAAGGGGGGCGGTTGGTGAACGCCGACCGGCTCAGCGAGGGGGACGAGGTCGCGGTGTTTGGTCTGCCGGGCGAGGCGCCCGATCGCCTCGGAATCGCCGGCGCGGCGTACGGCCGCGGCGGTCTTTGCACCGCGCTTCGCTCCGGTCCCAGGCACCCGTTGCTCGTCAGTGTGATCAGGCGCTACGATCAGGGGAACGATGGCCCCCAAGATTGAGCTCGCCCAGGCGGTGACGTCGGCGGCGGTACCGGCGCCGCTCGCCCAGAAGCCGCCGGTCGATCCGGCGACGCTGGCGCACCGGGATCTGCTGGGCGGCGAGTTCTGGCGCGCGATCCCCGCTTACGCCGCGATCGGCGCCGCCGAGTTCCTCGACCACAAGTGGCAGGCCAAGCACTCGATCACCAACATCCCCAAGCTCCTGGCGACGCTCTCGGGGCTGGTCTCCGAGGCGTTCGTCGCCGATGCCCAGCGCGGCTTCGAGCGCGCGCCGATGTCGGTCCGTGTCTCCCCCTACCTCCTGTCGCTCATCGACTGGACGAGCCCCTACGAGGATCCACTGCGGACGCAGTTCATCCCGCTCGGCTCGCGCCTCCTGCCCGATCATCCGCGGCTCGACCTCGACTCCTTGCACGAGCGCGCCGACATGCCGGTCCCCGGCCTCACCCACCGCTACGTCGACAAGGCGCTCTTCTTGGCGCTCGACACCTGTCCGGTCTATTGCCGCTTCTGCACGCGCAGCTACGCGGTCGGCATCGACACCGAGGAGGTGGAGAAGTTCCAGCTCAAGGTCAACGCCGAGCGCTGGGACCAGACCTTCGCCTACATCCGCTCCCGCCCCGAACTGGAAGACATCGTCATCTCTGGTGGCGACGCCTACCAGCTGCGCCCCGAGCAGATCACCCAGATCGGCGAGACCCTGCTCAACATCGACCATGTCCGCCGGATGCGCTACGCGACCAAGGGTCTGGCGGTGATGCCGCAGAAGATCCTGACCGACGACGCCTGGGTCGACGCGCTCACCCGCGTCGTCGAGGAGGGGCGCCGCCGCCACAAGGAGGTGGTGATCCACACCCACTTCAACCACCCGCGCGAGATCACCGAGATCACCCGGGCGGCGATGGACAGGCTGGCCGAGCGCGGCATCACCGTGCGCAACCAGACGGTGCTGCAGCGGAAGGTGAACGACAGCGCCGCGACGATGACGCTGCTCGTGCGGCGTCTCAGCTACGTCAACGTCCACCCTTACTACGTCTACATGCACGATCTGGTGAAGGGGGTGGAGGATCTGCGCACCACCCTCCAGACCGGCCTGCAGATCGAAAAGGAGATCCGCGGTGCCACGGCCGGGTTCAACACCCCCACGGTCGTGGTCGACGCGCCGGGCGGCGGCGGCAAGCGGGACGCCCACTCCTACGAGCACTACGACCGCACCACCGGCATCTCGGTCTACACGGCGCCGGCGGTCCACCCGGGGGTGGTCTACTTTTACTTCGACCCCATCGACCTCTTGCCGCCCGAAGGGCAGGCCCGCTGGGCCGATCCGGCCGAGCAGGCCAGGATGATCGAGGAGGCCCGCGCGGCCGCGCTGGCTGGAGCCAACCCATGATCGCGTCGGGGGAGGGCGACCTTTGCTCGCCTGAGCCCATCGCGAGGGGAGCGGGACCCTTCGAGGGTCCCCAGCACCAATGAGCGACGGCTGTACGAACTGTGGGAACAAGGGCGGGTGCGACTCCCGCAAGCACGAGATGTTCGGCGAGATCGACGAGGCCCTGGCGCGCCTCTACCCGACGCGACGCTGGGACGAGCGCGACGACGCCGCCGGGTTCGGCGCCGGCCTGGGGGCGGGGGAGGGGGACGCGCTGGCGGCGGCCGCCGCGGCACGGCTCCACGCCGCGACGCTCTACCGTCCCGGTGGGCCCGAGGAGACCTGCGATTACGTCTATATCCTCTGCGTGGGCCGCACCCCCTCGCTCATCGAGCTGCGCGAATCTGCGCTGGACGCCGAGGCCAGCGAGGCCCTTCGGGCCGCCATCGCCGAAGGACCGGTGGCCGAAG
>CAWKBC010000028.1:0-21766 GCA_963847705.1 uncultured Pseudomonadota bacterium
GGCGGCGTATCCGACAACTGGCGGAGCTTCGCGCAGATCTTCGGACGGCGTGTCCGGGTCAGCTCAGCCGATCGGAGAGCCGGGTCTTTATCTCCGCCACCGCCGTCCGCCGGAGGAGATCGAGGTGCTGATGGACCGCGACGGGCCGGCCGCGCTGCGCGGCGCCGAGACGACGGCCCGCATCCTGGTCGCCGCCGGGCCGTACCGTCTGTCGGGCGAATGGTGGCGAGACGCCGCGGAGGGGGGAAGCTGGGCGCGCGACTACTGGGACGTCCACGCTTCCGACGGCGCCGTCTACCGGCTGCATCGCGACGGGCGCTCCGGCCGCTTTTATCTGGATGGCTATTACGACTGAGCGGTTTCGACTATGATTTCCGCACTCCTTTGATGCGTCCCTTCCTCGTGCGTCTCGTCCTTGCCAATGTCCTGGCGAGCGCTCTCGCTGGCTGCTTTCTGGTGGGCTGCGCCAACCGCGGCATGGTCGCCCCCTCCGAAGAGACCGGCACCGGCGGCGGCAGCGGCGGGCTCCCGGCGCTCGGCGGCTCGGGCGGCGGCTCCACCGCCACCGGCGGCAAGGGCGGCGGCAGCGGCGGCAGCAGCGGCTCGACCGGCAAGGGCGGCGGCAGCGGCGGCTCGAACGTCGACGCTGGCTGCAGCCTGGTGACCGACGCCCTCTTCGATCACTCCACCACCACCTGCAGCGCGATGTTCAACTTCGAGGGGACCGGCAACCTCGAGGGGGCGACCCTGCTCGCCGGGAGCCAAGCCTTCACCAGTGTCTCGCAAGGGACGACGCCTCACACCTATTGCGGCGCTGGCTCGCTGGCCATTTCCGCCACCTTCAGCGGCACGAGCGGTGCCACCACCAAAGGCGAGGTCGACATCCCCCTCGGCGTCGACGGCGGCACGGCCAACTTGACCGGCAAGACCCTCACCGTCCATGTCTCGGCCAGCCCCGTGGTCTGCGGCGAGGATTCTGAGGCTCAAGGTCATCCTCGACACCACCAGCGGTTCGCCCGTCGCTCTCAGCATCAACGCCGTCACCTCGAACTTCACGACGGTCTCCGCCTCGCTGGCGACCGTCGCCGGCGCCGGCGCCACCAACAAGCTGGCGATCGAAGCCTTCTCCACTTCCGGTTACACCGGCACGATCTACGTCGACGAGATCGACCTCGAGTGAGCTCAGCGGCGCGGAGACTTCCAATAGTCGCGAAAAGCAACGAGCCTAGGTAGCGACTCTCGATCCTTCGCCCGGTTCGCGGCCCGACAGCGAACGCCGTAACGGGGCGAAGACGTCGCGGATCTCCTCCGCTTGCGCGTACTCAAACGACGTCGGCCGGCCTTGCCATGACCTGAACGTTTGTTCAGACTACGACCATCATGGCCGCGGTCTCCGAGTATGTCGAGCTGCGCTGCCGCTCGGCGTTCAGCTTCCTCGACGGCGCATCGCTGCCGGAGGATCTGGCCGACGCGGCGGCGGCAGCCGAGATGGACACGCTCGCCCTCGGCGATCGTGACGGCGTCTACGGCGCGCCCCGCTTCGCCGCGGCGGCGCGCCGGGCCGGGATTCGCCCGCTGGTCGGCGCCGACGTCACCCTGGCGGACGGGCCGCCGCTGCTCCTCTTGGTGGAGAACAAGACCGGCTACCGGAACCTCTGCCGCCTCTTGACCCGCGCGCGCGAGGGGCTCGGCAAAGCCGAGCCGCCGCGCGTGACCCGGGAGCTCCTGGCCGAGCACGCGGCGGGGTTGATCGCGCTCGGCGGCGCGGCGCCCCGCGCGGATCTTCCGGGGCTCTGCGCGGCGTTCGGGCGGGCCAACGTCTACCTGGAGGTGCAGCGCCACCTGGACGCGCACGAGGCCTGGAATGAACGCGCGGTCGCGGCGCAGGCGGCGGCGACGGGCGTGGGGCTGGTGGCGACCAACGACGTCCGCTACGCCACGCCGCGGGCGCGCCTCACCCACGACGTCCTCACCTGCGCGCGCGAAAAGCGCACCGTCGACGAGATCGGCCGCCGGCTCCTGCCGAACGGCGAGCGCTGGCTCAAGTCGCCGCGCGAGATGGCGGCGCTGTTCGCCGACCGCCCCGCCGCCGTCCGGGCCACCCGCGCCATCGCCGAGCGCTGCCAGTTTTCGCTCGCCGAGCTCGGCTACAGCTTCCCCAGGTACGACGTGCCGGCGGGCGAGACGGAGCAGAGCTACCTGGAGAAGCTGTGCCAGGCCGGCGTCGGCCACCGCTACGCCGCGGACGATCCGCTGCGCCCGAAGGTGCGCGCGCAGCTGGCGCGCGAGCTGGGGATCATCGGGCGGCTCGGCCTGGCCGGCTACTTCCTCTTGGTCTGGGACATCGTGCAGGTCGCCCAGCAGAAGAACATCATGATCCAGGGGCGCGGCTCGGCGGCCAACTCGGCGGCCTGCTACGTCCTCGGCATCACCGCCGTCGATCCGGTGAGGATGGAGCTGCTGTTCGAGCGCTTCCTGTCGGAGGAGCGCGTACGGAACGCCGGCAACATCGCCGACCGCATGCCCGACATCGATCTCGATCTGCCGTCGGGCGAGGCGCGGGAGCAGATGATCCAGCACGTCTACGCCAAGTACGGGCGGCGCGGCGCCGCCATGACCGCCAACGTGATCACCTATCGCCCGCGGATGGCGGTGCGCGACGCGGGCCGCGCGCTGGGGTTCTCCGAGGAGCAGCTCGGCCGCATCTCCAAGCTGCTCCCCGGCTGGATCGCCGGCGAGGATCGCCCGCTCACCGACTACTTCGAGATGGCGGGGTTCTCGCCGCGCGAGCGGCGGACGCGCCTCGCCGCGCGGGCCGCCACCGCGCTCTGCAATCTGCCGCGCCACCTCGGCCAGCACTCGGGCGGGATGGTGCTCTCGGGCGGTTTTCTCGACGAGGTGGTGCCGCTGGAGCCGGCCGCCATGAAGGATCGCGTGGTCGTCCAGTGGGACAAGGACGACTGCGCCGAGCTCGGCCTGGTCAAGGTCGACCTCCTCGGCCTCGGCATGATGGCGGTGCTGGCCGAGGCCTTTCCGCTGGTCGCGCGCCACGAGGGGATCGCCCTCGACTGCGCCAAGCTGCCGGCCGACGATCCCAAGGTCTACGCCATGCTGCGCGCCGCCGACACCGTCGGCGTGTTCCAGGTCGAGTCGCGCGCCCAGATGGCGACGCTGCCGCGCATGAAGCCGGAGCGCTTCTACGACTTGGTCGTCGAGGTGGCCATCATTCGTCCTGGCCCAATTGTGGGCAAGATGCTGAACCCCTACCTCGAACGGCGCAACAAGCGCGCGGAGGTCACTTACCCGCACCCGTCGCTGGAGCCGATCTTGAAACGGACGCTGGGGATCCCCCTCTTTCAAGAGCAGCTCATCCGGATGGCGATGGTGGCGGCCGGGTTCACCGGCGGTCAGGCCGACGAGCTGCGCCGCGCGATGGGCTTCAAGCGCTCGCACGAGCGGATGGACACCATCGAGAAGGATCTGCGCGCCGGGATGACGAAGAACGAGATCACCGGCCCGGCGCAGGAGGAGATCGTCCAGGGGATCAAATCCTTCGCGCTCTACGGGTTCCCCGAGTCGCACGCGGCGTCGTTCGCGCTCCTCGCCTACGCCTCGGCCTACCTCAAGGCCCATCACCCGGCGGCGTTCCTCTGCGCGCTGCTCAACAACTATCCGCTCGGCTTTTATCACCCCTCGACGCTGGTCAGCGATGCCGTCCGCCACGGCGTGAGCGTCCGCGCGATCGACGTGACCCGCTCGGGGTGGCTCGCCGATCTGGAGGACGGCGGGCGCGCGGTGCGGCTCGGCCTGCGCGCGGTGAGCGGCCTTCACGAGGAGCTCGGCAGGAAGATCGAGGAGGCGCGCCGCGTGGCGCCGTTTGCCTCGCTGGCGGACTTCGCCGCCCGCAGCGGCGCCGATGCTCACGCCGGCGCACTCTCTCGCCTGGCGGAGATCGGCGCCCTGGCCGAGCTGGGCGGCGAGCGGCGGGCGGCGCTCTGGCAGGTGGAGGCGCTGGGACGCTCCGGCGCGTTGTTCCGCAATGCAGCCACGGCCGACGAGAACCCCAGCTCGCCGTTGCCCGAGATGTCGGCCGAGGAAGAGCTGGCCGCCGACTACGCCGGCACCAACCTGACCATCGGGCAGCACCCGGTCGCCTTCGCGCGCGCCGCCCTCGACCGTCAGGGGGTCACGCGCGCCGCCGATCTGGGAACGGTGCCGGGAGGGCGGCGCGCACGGGTGGCCGGCGTGGTGATCGTCCGCCAGCGGCCGGGGACCGCCAAGGGGTTCGTCTTCATCACCGTCGAGGACGAGACCGGCTTCGCCAACGCCATCGTCACCCCCGACCGCTTCGAGCAGCACCGGCAGATCATCCTCGGGGTGAGCGCGCTGATGATCGAGGGGGTGGTCCAAAATCAGGACGGCGTCGTGTCGATCAAGGCCGATCGCTTCGAGCCGCTGGGCGGACGCGCCGCCGCCATCGACGTGTCACACGACTTTCACTGAGACCGTTTCCCGACGGTGACCCGGTCGACGGCGCCGGTTGACGGAGCCTCTTGTCGTGCGCACAACCAGGGGAGGATCGCCGGACGTGCGACCCCAACTTCATGACAGCATCCGCTCTCGCTGCAATCTGGATCGCCGCGCTGCTTCCCGGGACCGCCGTCATCGTGCTGGTGCTGGTCAAACGCGCGGCCACCTCGCGTGACCAGCACAACCGCACCGACGATGCGCAGCCCAAGCCCGGCGCGGTCCCCCCCCCGGCGGCGCACAACGACGGCGGGCAGGACGGCAACGGCACCGATCTGTCGCATGATCTCCTTCTCCTGCGGATGAGCCACGATCTCCGCAGCCCGCTCGGCTCGCTGGTCACGCTCTGCCAGCTGCTGGTCGAGGGGGACGCCGGCCCGCTGTCGATGAAGCAGCGCCAGTACGTCGAGGTGATCCGCCGCAGCGGCCAGTCGGTGCTGGGGCTGGTCGATGACATCTTGGATCTCGCGGCCGTCGAGTCGGGCCGGAGCGAGATCGACGTCGACACCCTCGACCTGCCGGCGCTGGTGCGGCAGGTCGCCGACAGCCACGAGGCCGCCGGCCGCGAGAAGGGGATCCCCATCCAGGTGAGCCTGCGGCGCGAGTCGCTGCCCGCGTCCGCCGACGAGAAGCGCCTCCGCCACCTGCTCGAACGCATGGTCGAATACCTGCTGTCGACCACCGAGCACGGCTACGTCGAGATCGCCGTCGACGACGCGGCGGACAAGGCCGTGGTCCGCGTGCGGAACACCCACGACGGCCTCTCCGAATCGGCCCGCCGCACCCTGGCCCTCGCCTATCAGGACGGGCAAGATGGGGATGACAGCGACGAAGGCTCCGTGCCGTTGCCCATCGCCATCGCCGCTCGCCTGGCCCGGCGCATCGGGCTTCCCATCGGGGTCCGGACCGGCAACGAGGAGGGGCTGAGCCTCGAGCTGGCGGTCCCCCTGGCCGAGGCCGGCGCGCGCGTCTCGCCGGACGCGGCGCGCCCCCGGCATGCGGCGGGAGCCAGGATCCTCCTCATCGATGACGACTCCGCAGAGCGGTCGCACGTCACCGCCCGGCTGGAAGAGGGCGGCTACGCGGTGACGGCGGCGTCGTCCGGCGGCGAGGGGCTGGCGCTCTTGCGCGACGGCCATTTCGACGCCGTGGTGCTGGACCTGGTGATGCCGGGGATGAGCGGCCTCGAGGTGCTGCGCGCCGCCCGCGCCGACGAGCGGCTGGCCGTGCTGCCGTTCGTGGTGCTGTCGGCCCTCTACATCACCCGGAGCGAGCGGAGCGTCCTCGGCCCGGCGGTCGCCAGCGTCGTGCGCAAGGGGGATGGCACCGCCGACGAGCTCCTGCGCGCGCTCGACCGCGCGCTGGCCCCCGCCGCGCAGCCGCACGCGATCGGCGACGGCCGCCATGCCTAACCGCGCGCGCCGCCCGCGGCGCCTGGTCTACCCGGCCATTGGCGTCCTGCTGTCGGTCGGGCTGGTGCTGGGGCTCCTGGCGCTGCAAGTGTGGGTCGACGGGGTCGGACACCGCGCGTCGAGCCCCGGACGCCCCTGGCGCGTCACGGACGAGCTCCGCCGGCAGCCGCTGGTCTACGGCTATCTGCTGGCGGCGACGGTGGCGCTCACCACGGTCCTCGGGTGGGTGGTCGGGCGGAAGGAGGATCTGCTGGAGGCGCTGTCGGTCACCGACCCGCTGACCGGGCTGGCCAACCGCCGGCGCCTCCTGGCCGCCTTCGGCGACGAGCTCAATCGCAGCGCCCGCTACGGGACCCCCCTGGCCCTCCTGCTCATCGATCTCGATCGCCTCAAGGAGATCAACGATCGGCGCGGGCACGCCCAGGGGGATCGCGCGCTGCAGCTGGTGGCCGAGAGCCTGCGCCGGAGCTGCCGGGCCACCGATCTGGCCGCACGGACCGGCGGCGACGAGTTCCTGGTCCTCGCGGTGAACACCAGTGCCGGCGAGGCCTTGGCGCTCGCCCACCGGGTGTGTGCGACGGTCCGCCGCCTGGGGGCCGCGGGGAACGAGAAAGAAGCGGGGAGAGAGAAAACCGTGCCGCCGCCCGAAGTGACGGTCTCCATCGGGGTGGCCGACCTCGACGACATCACGCTCCCCACCTTCCTGTCACTCCATGCCGCCGCCGACGCGGCGCTCTATGCGGCCAAGGCCGCGGGGCGTGATCGCGTGCTCGCCGCACCGCCCCGCTCCGACCCAGGCGCGCGCCCGTCGCCCGCCGACCGAAGGTCGGCTACATTCCGGCAGTCGCCGCCTTGACGACGACCCCGGACAGCTCCAGTTAATCCGCTGTAGAGTCTCGAAGCGAAATGCTCGACATCCTGTTGGTTGATGACGAACCCGATTTTCGGGTGTTGGTGGGCGACGCACTCCGCGACGCCGGCCATCGCGTCAGCCTGGCCGCGAACGGCGCCGAGGGGCTGACCCAGATCTCGTCGAACGTCTTCGACGTGATGATCTGCGACATCCGGCTCCCCAAGGTCGACGGGCTGACGCTGTTCCGGCGGGTGCGGCAGGAGTCGCCCGGGACCGACGTCATTCTCATCACCGCCCACGCGGCGATCAACGACGCGGTCTCCGCGCTCAAGGAGGGCGCCTACGACTACCTCACCAAGCCGTTCGACCTCGACGAGATCGTCCTGCAGCTGCAGCGGATCGCCACCCAGCGGGCGCTCAAGCGGGAGCTGGAACAGGCGCGCGCCGAGCTGTCGCAGCGCAAGTCGAACGGCACAGGGCCGGGGCCGGGGGCGATCATCGGACGCAGCCCACCGATGCTGCGCCTCTCCGATCGCATCGAGACCATCGCCCAGAGCGACGCCCCGGTGCTCATCACCGGCGAGAGCGGCACCGGCAAGGAGCTGGTGGCGCGCACGCTGCACGATCGGAGCTCACGGCGGAACAAGCCCTTCATCGCGGTCAACTGCGCCGCCTTCCCCGAGACGCTCCTGGAGGCGGAGCTCTTCGGCCACGAGCGGGGCGCCTTCACCGGCGCGGTCAAGCGGCGCGACGGGCGCTTCAAGGCGGCCGACGGCGGGACGCTGCTGCTGGACGAGATCGCCGAGGTCCCGCTGCCGGCGCAGGCCAAGCTGCTGCGAGTCCTGCAGGAGGGGACGGTCGAGCCGCTCGGCACCAACGAGTCGACGCGGGTCGACGTGCGCATCATCTCGGCCACCCACCGCAACCTGCGCGAGCGGATCAAGGAGGGGCGGTTCCGCGAGGATCTCTACTACCGGCTCAACGTGCTCGACATCGAGATCCCGCCGCTGCGCGAGCGGCGCGGGGATCTGCCGCTCCTGCTGCAATATTTTCTGAACAAGTTCACCCAGCCCGGCAAGCCGCCCTCGACGATCTCGCCGCGCGCCTGGGCGGTGCTGTCGCAGTACCACTTCCCCGGCAACGTGCGCGAGTTTGCCCACGCCATCGAGCACGCGGTGGTGCTGGCGGGCGGCGGAGAGATCGAGGTCGAGCACCTCCCCGGCGGCATCACCGGCGCGCTCGACGGCGCCGTCAGCACGCCGGCCGGCTCGCTCCGCTCCCTGAGCGCCGCGCTCAAGGAGTTCGAGCACGAGTACCTGATGCGGGCCCTCGCCCAGTCCAACGGCAAGAAGATGAAGGCCGCCGAGATCCTGGGGATCTCCCGCAAGAACCTCTGGGAAAAGCTCCGCCTGCACGGGATCGCCTCCGAGGCCGAGGCCGAGGAGTAGGCCAAGAGCAGGCCAAGAGCAGGCCAAGACCAGACGAAGACCAGCCGAAGCGTAGGCGGAGACTCCTCCTTCAAAAGTACTTCGCGAACACGGCGCGGACGCGCGCCATCCGCTCGTCAAGCTCGGCGCCGAGCAGGGTCGGGGTCGTCCCCAGGCTGCGGGCCAGCGCCGGAAGGTCGCGCGGCGAGACGACCGCCTGCGGACGGTCGAGCAGCAGCCGGAGCCGCAGCGCCGTTCGCCGGAGCAAGACGAAGTCGTCGCGCAACGCGGCCGGCCACCCGAGCGCCACCAGCCGTTCGAGCACGGCCGACGTCGAGGTGGTGCGGATCTCCGGGTCGGCCGCGTGGCGCAGCTGGCCCAGCGCCACCAGCAGCTCGACGTCCATGATTCCGCCCGGATCGAACTGGAGGTGACGCGAGCCGTCCGGCACCTGCCCGCGCTCGCGCTCCACCCGCCCTCGCACGCGGCGGAGCTCGGCCCGAAAACGGTCGTCGTCGACTGGCAAGTCGAACGCCAGTGAGGTCAGCGCCCGCGTGCGCGCGTCGCGCGCCGCCGCCGGCTCGTCGGTCCAGACGATGCGCGCGCGCAGGAGCGCCACCCGCTCCCAGGCGGCGGACTCCTCGCGGTGGTAGCGCTCGAACGACGCCCAGGAGGTCACCAGCAGCCCCTGCTCGCCCGAGGGGCGGAGGCGCGTGTCGACCTGATAGAGGCGCCCCTCCTCCAGCATCGCCTCCATGGTGGCGATGAACCGCTGGGAGGCACGCGCGAACCACTCCCGGTGATCGACGCCGGCATCGCTCTCCCCGCCCCCGCCGTAGAGAAAGACCAGATCCAGATCGGAGCCATAACGCATCTCGCGCGCGCCCAGGCTCCCGAGGCCGAGCACGGTGAGCGCCGTCCGAGGCTTGCCGAGGCGCGCCTCGAGGGCCGGCAGCGCCGCGGCGATCCCCGCCGAGAGGCAGACCTCCGCCAGATCGCTCAGCTGCGCGGAGACCTCCTGCGCCTGCAGGCTCCCGGCCACGTCGTGCAGACCGATGCGCAGGAGCTCCTCCGCCTGGAACGATCGGATCGCGCGCAACACGGTCTCCTCGCCCCTCTCCCCGTCGTCCCGCTCGTTCTCCGGCCTGATCTCGGCTTTGGCGAGCCGCGCCGCCAGCCGTTCGGACAGCTGGGCGAGCGAGCGGACCCGTTCGCCCAGCCCATCGAGGAACGGCTCCCACATCTCCGGATGGCGCACCAGGAGCTCGGCCAGCCGATCGCTGGTGCCGAACAGCGTCCCCAGCATGCGAACGAGCCGCGGATGATCCCGCAGGAGCGCCATCAGGCCGACCGAGCCCCGCAGCGCCAGATCGCGAAAATGCGCCAGCGCGCGGTCGGGATCGGGCGAGGCGATCGCCTCCTCGAGGAAGGCCACCGGCATGCGGGCGCCGATCCGCTCCAGCGTGTCGACCGCGACCTCGACGTCGCGGAATCCGGCGTTCGTGACCCGTCGCTCCAGCTCTGCGCGGTCCCGCATGGGGTCGAGCAGGCGCGCCGCCGCCAGGTGCGCCTCGGGGGGCGGCTCCCCCAGCGTGGCGGCGATCGCCTCGACCGCCGCCCGCCGCGCCGCGACCTCCGCATCGAAGGCGGCCAGATCGGGGAACCCCAGGCCGCGCGCGAAGGCGCTCCGCGCCTGGTCCGTCGCCGGCAGCCGGTGGCGCTGGGCGCCGGTCGCCACCTGCACCCGGTGCTCGAGCCGCCGCCAGAACCGGTAGGCGTCGAGCAGCGTCTGCGCCTCGCGATCCCCGAGCAGGCCGGCGACCACCAGGCGGGGAAGCGCGCGCGGCGTGTTGCGCTCGCGGAGATCCGACCGCTTGCCGGCGTGCAGGAGCTGCAGCGCCTGCACCACCATCTCCACGTCGCGGATCCCGCCCGAGCCGAGCTTGACGTCGAACCCGGTGTCACCGAGCGCCCCGGAGGCGTCGGCCGGATCGCGGAAGAGCGCCCGCAGCCCCCGCACCTCCTCCACCATGCGGGGCTCGACGCTGCGCGGGTAGATGAACGGGTCGAGGGCGGCGAGCAGCTCGTCGCCGAGCGCGCGATCGCCCGCCGCCGGGCGGGCGCGCAGCCAGGCCTGCCGCTCCCAGGTGCGCCCGAAGGTCTCGTAGTAGCGCTCCGCCGCCGGCAGCGCGTTGCAGATGGGCCCGCTGCGTCCCTCGGGCCGCAGCCGCAGGTCGACCCGGAAGATCATCCCGTCGGCGGTCGGCTCCTCGATGGCCGCCGTCACCCGGCGCGAGAGCTCAGCGTAGTAGTGGTGCAAGGTCAGCTGGCCGGTCGCGCCCGCCGCCCCGGCGTCGGTCGAATAGAAGTAGCAGACGTCGATGTCGGACGAAAAG
This sequence comes from uncultured Pseudomonadota bacterium, assembly GCA_963847705.1. GTDB lineage: Bacteria > Myxococcota_A > Polyangia > Fen-1088 > Fen-1088 > JADGRB01. Next base: position 10,616 of record CAWKBC010000028.1, read on the forward strand.
TTCAGCTCCTGCCCGCCCAGCTTCCCCATCGCCATCACCACGAAGCTGGTGGGGGCGCCGCTGTCAGCCCGGGCCGGTCCAAGCTCGCGGGTCAGCGCGGCGTCGCAGAAGGCGACCGCCACGTCGAGGCAGACGTCGGCGAACGCCGACAGCTCGCGCGCCACCTCCTCCGTCGTCCCCCAGCCGAGCTCGCGCGCGCCCAGGCGCAAGATCTCCGTGCGGCGCACCAGGCGCAGCCGCCGCTGGAGATCGGCGAAATCGCGCACCCCGGCCGTCGCCGTCCGGACCTCCTCGGCGATCACCTCGGCCGGCTTCGGGCGCCGCAGGTAGGGATCGCTGGCCAGGGTCCCCAGCCCGCCCACGTCGGCCAGCAACAGCTCGGGAAGAAACTCGCCGCTGTTGACGATGGCGTCGAGCAGCGCGGCCCCCTCCCCCTCCGCCGGGACGACGCCCCCCAGCTCCAAGAACCGCGCCCGCCGTGCCTTCGCGCTCTGCGACATGGACGGGGATCCTGAGGTCAGAGATCAGCTTGGGCCAGGCTGAACTTGTTGTTGGTCTCGTCGACGATCTGGAACGACGGCCGCACCTCGGGGGGGAGATCCTGACTGACCCGGGCCTGCTGGTGGCGCTCGAAGATGAAGAACGCCCGCCGGCCGCGGTGGTGCGCGACCCACTCCTTCAGGTGATCGTCCGCCCCCTCCTGATCGAACACGGTGCGCTCCTCGGCCGGCCCTTGGTAGATCTCGTTCGAGGTGTAGAACGTCTCGCCCCGCCAGTAGAGCATGTAGGCGCAGAGACGCTCGTCGGGGGAGCTGCGGCGCTGGTAATAGGTGGCGATCGGCCCCTTCTGCGACCAGAACGGCGCCACCTTCGGCATGAAGTCATCGAGCAGGTAGAACGTGAACACCACCGCCGACGCCGGAAGCACCCACAGCGCGACCCGCTGCGCGCGCGGCCAGACCAGCAGCGCCGAGCCGATGGCGAACACGATGGCGAAGACGATCAGCGCCGTCGAAAAATCGAGCGACGGCGGCCAGGGTCGCCCCACCGGGCTCTGCACGTAGTCGTAGGAGAAGAGCCAGAGGAACCGCTCGGCGGCGTTCATGCTCACCGTCAGATCGAGCGTGATCAACAACAGCAGCGGAAGCCCCACCACCAGCGCCGCTGCGCCCGTGCGCCAGGCCTTGCGCGCGAGCAGCTCGTCGAGGAAGCAGCCAATGACGATGGCCAGCCCCGGAATCGCCGGCAGCACGTAGTGATGGAACTTGGTCATCGACAGCGAGACGACGGCGTACGACGAGACGAACCAGATGGCGCCCAGCCAGATCACCTGCTGCTTGCCGGACGCGGCGGCGTCGCCCCCCGGCCCGGTCGTCGTGCCCGGTCGGCGCAGCACCGCCCACCCGAGGGCGGCGGGCGCCAGCACCACCCAGGGCCACATGCCATAGCCGAGCTCGCGCAGGAAGTACTCGAAGGTGCCGCGATCGCCGTGCCGGCCGATGACCATCCGGCGCCAGTGGTTGTCGCCGAAGAGCTCGTCCCAGAACGGCATGCCGTGGCGGATCAGCATGGCGTGGTGCCAGGGGACAGCCACCACCGCGAAGGCGATCACCGCCACGACGACGGCGAACAGCATCTGCGGGCGCCGCAACCGATGCCAGCCTCCCGTGAAGGCGAGGTGGGCCAGCAAGATGATGAGGGGCAGCCCCAGTCCGGCCAGCCCTTTGGCCAGCACCGCCAGCGCGCAGAGGATGGCCGCCAGGTAGAGATAGAGGGGGGCCCGGGTGCGCGTTCGGGCCGCCAGGAACAGGAAGGCGACGAACCCCAGGTAATACGGAATCATCGCCACCACCCCGTAGAGGAGCAGCACCTGGCCCCCCCAGGGGATCTCGACCTTCAGCTGGATCGAGTTGACGATCAGCTGTGGGAGCACCGCCAGCGCGAACAGCGCCACGGTGCCGTAGAAGAGGCCGCTGTCGGGCCAGCTGCGCCAGCCCCGTCCGCGCCGCGGCAGCTGTTCGTCGGAATCATCGAAGAGCGCCAGAGCGGCCAGCGCCAAGGCCATCGCCATCGGGCCGACGAAGGCCATGTCGGTCATCGCCTGCCGCGCCACCAGGCTGTACATCGGCGCGGTGGCGACGACGATCGCCGCCAGAACAGCCGCGCGCCGCGACACGAAGCGCGCGGTGATCAGGTAGACGGCATAAATCCCGAGCACGCCCGTCAGGCAAAACGGAACGCGCGCCGCCCACTCCGCGCGGTGCCCGAGGGCCATCTCGCCCGCTGGATGGCCTGGCAATCCGATGCCGGCGAGGTGCATGGCCAGGCTCATCATCCAGAACGACAGCACCGGCTTGGACCAGAAGACGTCGGCGTCGCGCGGCGAGCCGGGCCACCAGAGGCTGATGTAGTCGCCCCGATGGGTCATCTGACGGGCGACCTCCGCGTAGTGGGTCTCCCAGGGGTCCCAGAGCCCGTAGCTGCCGGCGAAGGGGATGTAGAGAAGCAGGCCGAAGAGGATCACGAGGAGCGCCATCTGCCGCTCGCTGAGACGGTCCAAGGCCGCCATCACTTTCGCGGGACCCCCGAGAGGGTTCCCGCCCCCTCCCGCGACGGGCTCCGGCGAGCGAAGCTGGCCTGCGATCTGCGCGGGACCCTCAAGGGGCCCGTGCCCCCGCGACGGGCTCCGGCGAGCAGAGCTCGCCTACGCCCACGCGATCACTGCGCCAGAACCTTCTGGAGCTGGAGCAGCTTGAGATCGATCACCTTGCCGGCGCCGACCACGTCGGCGAGGGGGGTGGTGCGCACCTCGCCGCGAATGAGACCCACCAGGCAGCCGTGCTCGCCGCGATCCAGACATTCGGTCGCCGCCGCCGACAGCCGCGTCGCCAGCAGGCGATCGAACGCCCCCGGCTCGCCGCCGCGCTGCACGTGGCCGAGCGTGGTCACGCGCAGATCGAATCCCAGCCGCCCCTTTTCGCGCTCGAAGTGCTGCGCCAGCTTGACGGCGTTGTGCTTGGCCCCTTCGGCCACCACCACCATCGCGTGCTGCTTGCCGCGCTCCCAGGCTGCCTGCAGGTTCTGAGCGATCAGCTCCGGCTCCACGTCTGCCTCGGGGATGACCACCGAGTCGGCGCCGCCCGCGATGCCGGCCATCAGCGCGAGGTAGCCGCAGTTGCGCCCCATCACCTCGACCAAGAAAGCCCGCTTGTGCGAGGAAGCGGTCACCCGCAGCCGGTCGATCGCCTCGAGCGCGATGTTGAGCGCGGTGTCGACACCGATGGTCATCTCGGACCCGGCGAGATCGTTGTCGATGGTCGAGGCGACGCCCACCACCGGGAGCCCCGCCTTCGAGAGCGCCAGCGCCCCCGTCTGGGTGCCGTTGCCGCCGATCACCACCAGGCCGTCGATCCCGCGCGCGTTCAGCTGCGCGAGCCCGCGCGCGCGCACCGCCTCGTCCTTGAACTCCGGCAGCCGGGCGCTCCCCAGGAAGGTGCCGCCGCGTTGCAGGATGTTGCCGACGTCGCGCGCACCGAGCACCTCCATGTGCCCGTCGCAGAGGCCCGCGTATCCGTTGCGGACACCGAACACTTCCCAGCCCTTGGCGATCCCGGTGCGGACGACCGCGCGGATGGCGGCGTTCATCCCGGGCGCGTCCCCACCGCTGGTCAAAACGGCGATCTTTCTCGAAGCCATCGAGGGAGTCCGTATACCACGGGATCGCGGGTCCGGTTCTCCGCGCGCGACCTCCAGGCCTGTTTTTGGACGGTTGCTCCGATGGTTCCTCGAGCTCGTCCGCGCACCGCGGCGAACGGCTCGAGCGTGACGGACGCTTCACGCTCCGGGCGGGTCCGGGCTACGCTGCGCCCGTGGTCATCAAAAAGAAGCCGGCGCCGACCGAGATCAACTACATCACGCCGGTGGGCTTCAAGCGGCTGGCGGACGAGCTGACCTTCCTGCGCAGCAAGAAGCGCCCCGAGGTGGTGGGCGCGCTGGGCGACGCCGCCGCGGAGGGAGATCGCTCGGAGAACGCCGAGTACATCTATCGCAAGAAGCAGCTGCGCGAGATCGACAAGCGGCTGCGGTTCCTCTCCAAGCGGCTCGACGACGTGCAGATCGTCGACCCGGCGACGCAGCCGCGCCGCGATCGCGTCTTCTTCGGCGCCACCGTCACCGTCGAGGACGAAGAGGGCGACAAGGCGACCTACCGGATCGTCGGCGTCGACGAGAGTGACGCCGACGCCGGCGACATCTCCTGGAAGTCGCCGGTGGGGCGCTCGCTGCTCGGGAAGGCCAAGGGGGAGACGGTCATCGCCCGCTGGCACGCCGGTCTGCGCGAGCTGACCATCGCGAAGATCGTCTACCGCTGATCGCCGCCCCCGGGCTCTGCTTGCCAGTCGCCCTGGGGTGGGCAGATTCGAGGAGGAGGCGCACACATGCGTATCAGAACGACGAAGAAGTTTTCTCTGTTCCCCTGGATTCCGCTGGTGCCGATGACGTTCATGGTCGGCTCGTTCGTCACCGCGGTCCGTGCCCTCCACCGGGTGCGCCGCCTCGAGCACCGGCTCGCGGCTTAGCGGACGGTCTTTGCCGGCGCCGCGCCGGAGCGGCGCTGGCCCTCGTACACCAGGACCGCCGCGCGTGGCTGGCGGCGAATCAACGTGGTCCCTGGCTTCGCGCGCCTGGGGTACCAGGCGGCGTACCAGGGCTCGCTCCGCAACGCGGGGAGCGTGGCGATGAGCTCGGGGACGTAGAGATCGACCTCGCGATAATTTCCCTGCGTGAGGGCGTCGGTCGCCGGCCCGAAGCTGTACCTGGCCAGCGCCGGGTCGGGCGCGAGATCGTTGTGGAGCGCGCCGCCGTAGACCAGCACCAGCGGGCGCTCGGCCGGGCGGGGAAGCGCCAGGGCCTGCTCGATCGCGCGGCCGAGGTGCTGGCCGGTCAGCGCCAGCAGCCGGTCGTAGTCGACGGCGCCGCCCGTGCCGACCAGCGACTGGTATTCGTGACAGTCGACGTCGAGCACGTGCGGCGCGACCCCCAGCTCCTTGGCGCGCCGCAGGAGGCGCACGATCTCGTTCTCGGTCTCCGCCGGCCGCTCGGTGGTGCGGGCGACGTCCCCGGTCACCTGCTTCTCGGTCTCGCCGCAGGTGCCGCGCGAGACCCAGGTCTCGACGATGAGGTGCGACGCGCGCGGCGCGATGGCCGGCAGGATCTCCTCGGTGAAGCGCGCGAGCGACGACCGGACGCCGGCCGTCTTCACGGTCTGGTGCAGCTCGCCGAAGGCGACCACGCCGGAGGCATCGCCGAGAAACGCCTTCACCGCCGCCGCCGGTGAAGAGAACTTCTCCGCCACCAGGGGGGCGCCCGACGACGGCCCGGTGGCCAGCAGCGCCGCGAGCCCGCCCAGCGCCGCGGCGCCGTTCACGGACCGCCGAGCGTGATGTAGCGGAGCCCACCCGCGGTCGCCAGGCGCACCAGGTGCCCCCCTTTGCGCGGGGCGCCCAGCACGGCGACCGCTTCGTCGGAGGTCGTCACCCGCTGGCGATCGATCTCCAGGATCACGTCCCCTTCGCGCACTCCGGCGGCCGCCGCCTGCCCGCCCGGCGCGACCTCCGCGACCACCGCGCCGCGCGTCCGCGGGTCGAGCCCCAGCGACTCGGCCAGCTGCGGCGTCAACGTCTGCAGCGCCAGGCCCACCTTCGGCGAGGGCCCGGCGCCGTGCCCGTCCTGCGAGGGCAACTCGCCGAGCGTGACCTCGACGGACTGCCGCTTGCCTCCGCGCCAGACGCCCACCGCCACCTGGGCGCCGATCCCGCGCGTCGAGACGTAGTCGATCACGTCCCCGGCGCCGTCCATCTTCTTGCCGTCGATGTCGGTGATGAAGTCCCCCGGGTGGAGGCCCGCTCTGGCCGCCGGACCACCAGGCGTCACCTCGCTGACGAAGGCGCTGGTGCCGGCCGGGGCCGCCTTGGCCGCGGCGGGATCCATCTCGCCGAGATCGCCGACCAGCACGCCGAGGTAGGCGTAGCGCACGCGCCCCTCTTTCAGCAACGACTCGGCGACCCGCCGCACCTGGTTGATCGGGATCGCGAAGCCGTAGGCGCCGCCGGGGCCGGTGTTGATGAGCGTGTTGATGCCCACGACCTCAGAAGAAAGGTTCACCAGTGGCCCGCCCGAGTTGCCCGGGTTGATCTTGGCGTCGGTCTGGATGTAGTGGCGCACCCGGCCGCCCGACATCTGCACGTGCCGCCCCACCTTCCCCTTGCCGCTGACGATGCCGGCGGTGACCGTCTGATCGAGGCCGAGCGGGCTGCCGACCGCCAGCACCCACTCGCCGACCTCCAGCTTGTCGTCGTCGCCGAGGCGCGCCGCCACCAGATCGCGCGGCGGCGCGTCGAGGCGGATGACCGCGACGTCGGTCTCCGAATCCATCCCCAGCGTCTTGGCGGTGAACTCGCGCCCGTCGCTGAAGGTCACCTTGACGTTGGTGGCGTTGGAGACGACGTGGCGGTTGGTCACGATGTCGCCGCGCGCGTCCATCACCACGCCCGAGCCGGTTCCGCGCTGGGGGCCGGGCGACGGCTCCGGCATCCCGGGGCCGAAGAAGCGACGCAGGAACGGCGCCATCCGGCTGTCCTCGTCCTCGCCCCCCTCGCCGTTCTGGCCCCCGTGCGAGGGCGCGATCTCCACGTCGATGCGCACCACCGACGGACGCAGCGCGCGCGCCACCGCCGAGAAGGCCGACGACAGGACCCGCGCCTCGCTGGGCGCCTCGGTCCTGGGCGTGACCGCGCCCCCCGGCTGCAGCGCGGGGGGGGCGGGGGCTCGGCGGGACCTGGCCCCGGGGAAGCAGCAGGTGGGGACGAGGTCCCGTTCGCTGCCCCAGGCGGTGGCGCGGGCTCGTGCTGGTTCAACCGCTCCGCCAGCTGCCGGCAGCCGGCGCCGCCGACGAACGACGCCAACGCGAGCGCGCCACCGACGAGACGAAGTGAGCGAGCCCACGCGATCTTCATGGGCGTTATTTAGCGATCTGGCGATGGTGAGCGCAAGGCCCTCCGAAAGTTGTAAAAGCCTGGGAGCGAGCGATGCGCGCCATCACCACCATCCCCGGAACCGCCGACAGCGCCCGCCTCGAGGAGATCCCCGAGGCCCCGGACGCGCCGGACACGCTGCTGGTCGACGCGATCGCCATCGGGGTCTGCGGCACCGATCTCGAGATCCTGAGCGGCGCCTACGGTAAGCCCCCACCCGGCCGCGAACGGCTGGTCATCGGGCACGAGAACGTCGGGCGCGTCCGGACCGCGCCGCCCGGCAGCGCCTTCTCCCCCGGCGATCTGGTGGTCGGCGTCGTGCGCCGCCCCGACCCTGTCCCCTGCGCCAGCTGCGCGGCCGGCGAGTGGGACATGTGCAAGAACGGACAGTTCACCGAGCGCGGCATCACCGGTCGGGACGGCTACGCCTCCCAGCGCTACCGCCTGGAGACGGCCTTCGCCGTGCCGGTCCCGGCGTCGGTCGGCGATCTGGCGGTGCTGGTGGAGCCGACGACCATCCTGGCCAAGGCCTGGGAGCAGATCGAGCGGATCGGCGCGCGCGCCAGCTGGAGCCCGTCGCGTGTGCTGGTGACGGGCGCGGGCCCGATCGGCCTCCTGGCGGCGCTGCTCGGCCGGCAGCGCGGTCTCGAGGTGCATGTCCTCGATCGGGTGACCGACGGCCCGAAGCCGGCGCTGGTGGCCGCGCTCGGCGCCACCTACCACACCGGGAAGGTGACCGACGTCCCACTCGCCGACATCGTGCTCGAGTGCACCGGCGTCGGCGACCTGGTCTTCGACGTGATGGAGAACGTCGGTCCCGACGGGATCGTCTGCCTGACCGGCGTGTCGTCGGGCGCGCGGGCCATCCCCATCAACCTCACCGCGCTCAACAAGCAGATGGTCTTGGAGAACAACGTCGTCTTCGGGGCGGTGAACGCCAACCTGCGCCACTACCGGGCCGCGGTGGCCGCGCTGGCGCAAACCGACCGGGGTTGGCTGGAGCGGCTGATCTCGCGTCGTGTCCCGCTCGAGCGCTGGCCGGAGGCGCTGGTGCGCGGGCCGACCGACGTGAAGCCGGTCATCGTCTTCGGCTGAGCCCAGGCCTGAAGCCTCCTTCCTGAGCCGCCGGGGCAGCCTTAGCTTCCGGGAGTGAGCTCGGCTTCGCACCAAGGTGGCCAGGGCGGCCAGGGCCACCGGGGGTCCTGGGCCGGCGGGATCCTGCTGGGCAACACCTACCTGCTCGGGCAGCGCATCAACCTCGGGGGCATGGGCGAGGTGTTCGAGGCGACGCACGCGCGCCTCCCCGGCCGCTATGCGGTCAAGATTCTCCGCCCCGAGCTGCTCGGCAACCGGGAGGCCTTCGCCAGGTTCTGTCGCGAAGCGGAGGTGATGTCCGAGCTGCGCCACCCGAACGTGGTCCAGATTTACGACTTCAACACGACGCCCGAGGGGCGCCCGTACTTCGTGATGGAGCACCTGGAGGGGCGCGACCTCGAGGCGCGGCTCACCCAGTCGGGCCCGCTGCCGCTGCCGGCCGCCGTGCGGGTGGTCGACGCCGTCGCCTCGGCGCTGGCGACCGCGCATGCGCACGGCATCGTCCACCGCGATCTCAAGCCGGCCAACATCTTCCTGGTGGCGATCGACGGCCAGATCGACGAGCTGGTGAAGGTGCTCGACTTCGGCATCTCCAAGATCCGCGCGGCCGGGACGCTGCTGTCGTCGCCGACCGACATGATCGGCTCGCCGGCCTACATGTCACCCGAGCAGGCGCGGGGCGCCAGCGACGAGATCGACGGGCGGAGCGATCAGTTCGCGCTCGGCGCGATCACCTACCGGATGCTGACCGGCTTCGAGCCCTTCCAGGGCGACGACATCGCGTCCCTTCTCTATCAGGTCGTGCACGAGGAGGCGCCGCGGCTGGCCCGTACGCTGCCCGCCTGGTGGGACACCCGCGCGCTGCAGGCGGTGCTCGATCGCGCGCTGGCCAAGGAGCCGGCGCAGCGCTTCAGCGGCATGATGGAGATGGCGCGCGCCTTCGAGGCGGCGTCGGAGCAGACCCTCTCGCACGAGATCGCCGAGCGGGGGACCGTCAATCTGGGCGCGACGTTGATCGCCGCGCCCCCGCCGCCGCCGTTGCGCCCCGCGCGCACGCCGGCGGCGGCCCCCGCGGAGGCACATCGATCGGCGTTCGAGCCGAGCGAGATCGAGGATTCCGCGCCGCCCATCCGGACCCCCGCGCCCGAGTTGGCGGGAGAGCCATTTCGATTGGTGGGAGAGCCATCTCGCGAGCCGGTCAGCCAGCCCATCAGCCAGCCCATCAGATTGGCGGCCCCGGGACCGGCGGTGCCCCAGCGCCCCGGCCGCGATTTCGAGCTCGACGCAGGGGCGACCATGCCGCACGGGTCGCTGCCCCGCCGCGCGGCCTGGGAGGACCCGTACCTCCGCGACCAGCTGCCCGTGACGCATCATCGGGTGGCGCTGGCGGTCCTGGCGCTGCTGGCGGTCGTGGGGGTGGTGGGCGTGACCGGCATCTACCGTCACATCATCTCGGGCGCGCGGCGCGAGCTCGGGCTGGCCCGTCCGGCGCCGGCGCAGAGCGCGCCCCCGGCGCCGGTCAACCCGGCGCCGCCGGTCGAAAACCAGGGCGCGGGCCCGGGCCCGGCGGTCGCCACGCCCGCGGCGGCCCCCACGCCCAAGCCGGCGACCACGGAGGACGCCGCCGCGACGAAGGCGACGCCGGCCGAGGCCCCGCCCGAGCGGCCGAAACCAGCCAGGTCAGCGACGGCCGACGAGCACCCGGCGCCCGCGGCCCATTCCCACCACCACCGCTTGCCGGACGAACAACCGCGCATCGTCAACCGACCGGGGAGTGTCTATCTCCCCGCCAGGCCGCCCGTGGACGATCAGTTCAACCCGCTGGCGCCGCCGTCAAACGGCTCGCCGTCCGGCGCCGCGCCGCCCACCGCCACGCCGCCGCCGTCCGCGCGGCCAAACCCGTTCCTGCAGCCGCCCGGCGCCGCGCCGCCGCCCGGCACGCTGCAAAACCAGTTCGCCATCCCGCCGCCCGCCCCGACCGAGGACTCGCCGTCGCGCGATCTCGTCCCGCCAGCCGAGCCCGAGCGCGACCCCGGTCCGGCCGTCACGCCATCCCCGCCGGCGCCGCGGACCAACTCGCCCGCGGGCCAGCCGGCCGCACCACGAACCAAGGCCCCAGCCGACCAACCGATGGCGCCTACCTTCTGAGGCCAGGGACCGTGAGCCGCGGCGCGCGCCGCCGGCTTGCCTTCCCGGCCCCGGCGACTACGTTGGGACGACGATCACGATGCCGCTCCGAATTCCTGTCTGTACCTACCGACTGCAGTTCAACAAGGACTTTAACTTTCGCGACGCCACGGCGCTGGTCGGCTACCTCGACGCGCTGGGGGTGACGGATCTCTACGCCTCGCCCTTCCTGGTGGCGAGGCCGGGGAGCATGCACGGCTACGACGTGGTCGACCACAGCCGGCTCAACCCGGAGATCGGGACCGAGAGCGATTTCGACGCGCTCGCCGCTGCCCTCCGCGCGCGCGGGATGGGCCTCCTCATGGACGTGGTCCCCAACCACATGTGCATCGCCAGCGACGCCAACCACTGGTGGAACGACGTGCTGGAAAACGGCCGCAGCTCCCCCTACGCGCCGTTCTTCGACGTCGACTGGCACCCGCCCAAAGCCGAGCTCGACGAGAAGATCCTGCTGCCGGTCCTGGGACGGCAGTACGGCCGGGTGCTGGAGGGGAGCGAGATCTCGATCGGGTATGCGGACGGCGCCTTCCGCGCCCACTACGGCACCTCGTCGTTCCCGATCGGGCCGCGCACCATCTTGCCGCTGCTCGAGCCGATCGTCACCGACCTCCGGCGCAACCACCCCGACGATCACCCCGACGTGCTGGAGATGGAGAGCATCGTCACCGCCACCAAGAACCTCCCCACCCGCTGGGAGGTCGAGCCCGAGAAGATCCGCGAACGGCAGCGCGAGAAGGAGATCGTCAAGCGGCGCCTGGCCGCGCTGGTGGCCGGGAGCGCCGCCGTCCGGGACGCGCTCGAGCGAAGCCTGGCCGCCATCAACGGCGAGCCAGGCAAG
>CAWKBC010000029.1:0-385000 GCA_963847705.1 uncultured Pseudomonadota bacterium
CGCGCTCGAGGCGCTGCTGGCAGGGCAAGCCTATCGCCTCTCCTACTGGGGCGTCGCGGCCGAGGAGATCAACTACCGGCGCTTCTTCGACATCAACGATCTGGCCGCCATCCGGATCGAGGAGCCGAAGGTGCTGGAGGCGGTGCACGAGAAGGCCTTCCAGCTGTTGCGTGAAGGGAAGGTCACCGGCCTGCGGATCGATCACGTCGACGGCCTGTTCGACCCGCTCCGCTACCTGGAAGACCTGCAGCGCCCGCGTGACGGCGAGCCCGACGCCGGCGCGACCACCGGGCCCCGACACCTCTACGTCGTGGTGGAGAAGATCCTGACCGGCGCCGAGGAGCTGCCGATCGAATGGCCGGTCCAGGGGACCACCGGCTACGAGCTCCTCAACGTGGTCAACGGCCTCTACGTCGACGCGCTCGGCCTGCGCCTCATCGAGCGTGGCTATCGCCGGCTCCGGGAGGGGAGCGGCACCTTCGACGATCTCCTCTACCGCGCCAAGAAGCTCATCTTGCGGACGGCGATGTCGAGCGAGCTGCACGTGCTGGCGCGCCGCCTCGATCGGATCTCCGAGCAGCACCGCTGGTCGCGGGACTTCACGGCCAGCAGCCTCCACCAGGCGCTCGGCGAGGTGATCGCCTGCTTTCCGGTCTACCGGACCTACGCCCAGGCCGACACCATCTCCATCAGCGACGGCGATCGGCTGCACGTCCTGCGCGCGGTCCGGGAGGCCAAGCGGCGCAACCGCACCACCAACGAGTCGATCTTCGACTTCCTCTGCGACCTGATGCTGCTTCGCGATCCAGAGGGGCTCTCGGAGACCGAGCGCGCCGAGCGGCGCGAGCTGGTGATGCGCCTGCAGCAGCTGACCGGCCCGGTGATGGCCAAGGGGCTCGAGGACACCGTCTTTTATCGCTACTACCCGCTCGCCTCGCTGAACGAGGTGGGCGGTCGGCCCACCACCGGACCCACCGAGATCGAGCGCTTTCACGTCTTCTGCGCGCGCCGCTGGGAGCGGTGGCCGCACGCCCTCTCCGCCACCGCCACCCACGACACCAAGCGGGGCGAGGACACGCGGGCCCGGCTGGACGTCCTCTCCGAGATCCCGCGCGAGTGGATGGAGGCCGTCAAGCGCTGGCAACGGATGAACCGCCGCGCCAAGCCGGTGGTCGACGAGGTGCGCGTCCCCGGCACCAACGAAGAGTATCTGCTCTACCAGACGCTGCTCGGCGTCTGGCCGCTCGAGGCGCTCGACCGCCAGCTCTCGGAGGCGGAGCACCAGGCGCTCGAGGAGCGGGTCAGCGCCTATCTGATGAAGGCCCTCCGGGAAGCGAAGCTCCACACCAGCTGGATCAACGTCAACGAGCCGTACGAGAAGGCCTGCGCCGAGTTTCTCCGCCACCTGCTCGACCGCAACGGTGCCGAGAACCCGTTCCTCGCCGATCTGCAGCGGTTTCTGCCGCGGGTGGCGCTCCCCGGGATCTACAACTCGCTCGCCCAGGTGGTCTTGAAGGTCACGGCGCCCGGCGTCCCCGATCTCTACCAGGGGACCGAGCTCTGGGATTTCGCGCTGGTCGATCCCGACAACCGGCGCCCCGTCGACTACGCGGAGCGCCAGGCACGTCTGGCCGAGCTGGCCCCCCTGGCCGGTGAGGCGCTGCACGCCCGGATCGCCGAGGCCCGCGCGCGGCCGGCCGACGGCACGCTGAAGCTGCTGGTGATGATGCGCGCCCTCGCCCACCGGCGTCGCCGTCGCGAGCTCTACGAGGCCGGCGCCTACCTTCCGCTCGTGGCCGAGGGTCCCCGGGCGCGCCATGTGGTCGCCTTCGCCCGGGTCGCGGGTGACGGACGGGCCGCCATCACCGTGACCGGGCGGTTCTTTGCGACGCGCGAAGGGGCCGCGCAGACCCCCGCCGATGCGGCGCTCTGGGATGAGACGCGCCTGCGGCTGCCGGCTGAGCTGGTCCGCGGCGCCTATCGGGAGGTCATCAGTGACAGTGAGGTCACATCCAGCGCCGACCGCAAAACCGGGTTGCCGCTCGGGCGAATCTTCTCCATGCTTCCGGTCGCGATTCTCGAGCCTGGCCGGCCTTGACGGAGAGACAAAACTACACAGCAATTTGCGTGAACGTGTAGACTGGTCGCTCCCAAAGACCTTTCCTTAGAATCATGAGCCACCTGGAACACGCAGCCAACGACAGCGCTCACCGCGGTCGGCACATCTGCCTTCCGTTCGAGACCGAGTCGGAGAAGGAGGCCGCCGTCCTCTCCTTCGTCCATGAGGGGCTGGCCCACGGCAAGCGCTGCCTGTTCGTGGGGACCCGCGCCGAGTACGAGCAGCTGGGGCTGCATCTGGAAGAGGAAGGGATTCTGCTCGCTTCGGGCCGAATCCCGCGGCGCGCTCCTCTTCAGCACCAAGGAAGACGAGTATCTGACGAACGGCGTCTTCGACCCGAGCGCGGTGCTGGCCAAGATCGACCGCTACCTCAAAGAAGCCCTGGCCGACGGGTTCACGGGGCTCTGCGCGACGGGCGAGTTGATGAACGTCCCCTCCGACGAGCTCTGGCGGCAGATCGTCTGGTACGAGGCCCAGATCAACGAGAACTTCACCCGCCTGCCCTTCACCGGCCTCTGCCGCTATCCGCGGACGGTGGTGCCGGCGAACCGGGTTCAGGACGTCCTGCGCACCCACCCGATCGCGGTCGTGCGCGGGGAGACCTGCGACAACCCCTTCTACGAGCGCCCTGCGCTGGCGCTCTCCGACGACTCCCAGGCCCGGCTCGACTGGCAGCTCCGCCAGCTGCGGGTCCAGAACCGGGTCCAGCGCCGGCTCGAGGACAAGACCACCTCCGCCGTGACGGCCGCCGTCGCCCTGGCCGCCGAGCTCGAGACCCTCCGCTCCTCCATTCGCGACGGCGACAGGACCTAGGTGACACGGTCGGGGACCCTCGAGGGGTCGCGCCCCTGGATCGCGTGACAGTTGCCATCTGGCCTCAGCCGGGATATGGCCTCTAGGAAATGCATATTCTCGTAAATACCGGGGGAGGCGACGCCCCGGGGCTCAACGCCGTCATTCGAGCCGTGACCCTGTCGGGGCTCCGCCGGGGCTGGAAGGTCACAGGCATCCGCCGCGGCTACCACGGCCTCTTGGAAGCGCCCGAGGTCGGGCTCGTCGAGCTGACCCGCGACAAGGTGCGCGGCATCGCCCACCTGGGCGGGACCATCCTCGGAACCGTCAACAAGGGACACCCGTTCGAGTTCATCACCGAGAAGGACGGCAAGAAGACGACCATCGACGTCTCGGACGAGATCATGCGCCGCTATCGGGAGATCGGCGCCGACGCGGTGATCGCCATCGGCGGCGACGGCGCGTTCCGGATCGCCACCCGCTTCATCGCCAAAGGGATGCCCATCGTCGGCGTCCCCAAGACCATCGACAACGACCTCTCTTGTACCCAGGCGACCTTCGGGTTCGACACCGCGGTGACGGTGGCGACCGAGGCCATCGACCGCCTGCACAGCACCGCCGAGTCACACGAGCGGATCATGGTCGTCGAGGTGATGGGGCGTTACGCCGGCTGGATCGCCATGCACGCCGGCGTGGCCGGCAACGCGCACGTCATCCTGCTCCCCGAGATCCCGTACGACATGGACCGCGTCGTCGATCGGATCAAGAAGCGCTACGCCTCCGGGCGGCGCTACTGCATCGTGGTCGTGGCGGAAGGGGCCATCCCCAAGGGGGGCGAGCTGAGCACCATCGGCACCGAGCTCGGGCGCGAGGTGCGCCTCGGTGGCCTGGCCGAGAAGATCGGTCACTACCTGGGGGAGAAGACCGGGTTCGAGTCGCGCTCGCTGGTGCTCGGACACCTCCAGCGCGGCGGCAGCCCCACCCACCGCGATCGACTGCTGGCGCTCCGTTTCGGCGCCGCCGCGGTGCGGATGGTCGAACAGGGGAAGTTCGGCCACATCGTCGCCTACCAACCGCCGCACATGGTGCCGGTTCTGATGGAGGAAGCGATCGCCGTGATGAAGACGGTCCCGCTCGACTCTGACACCGTTCAGACCGCGCGCGATCTCGGAATCTGCCTGGGCGACTAGCGGCGCCCAAAGGCCGACGCGCCCTCCCCCGCGCGAGCTCAGCCGCGTCTGTTCACAAACCAGGAAGCTGGGGTATCATCGCGCGGTCATACCTCCGCCCATGAGCCCGCAAGAGGATCAAGACCCGGCCCCGCAGCGTCTCGACCCCTTGCCGGGCCGGGTGATCGGGGGGAACTTCCGGATCGACGGCCTCATCGGCAGCGGCGCGATGGGCAACGTCTACAAGGCCGAGCAGCTCTCGCTCGCCAAGCAGGTCGCCATCAAGGTGCTGCACCCGCATCTCATGGGCGACGAGAAGCTGGTCGGGCGGTTCAAGCGCGAGGCGAAGAGCGCGTCGCTGTTGAATCACCCCAACTCGATCCAGATCATCGACTCGGGGCAGGACCGCGACGGGACGCTCTACATCGCGATGGAGCTCCTCACCGGGCGCGATCTGGCGCAGGTGATCCGCGACGACTTCCCGCTGCCACTGCCGCGCGTGGTGCGGATCCTCTCGCAGGTCCTGTCAGCGCTCGAGGAAGCGCACGCGCAGCGGGTCATCCACCGCGATCTCAAGCCCAGCAACATCATGCTGATTCAGCGGCGGGACGAGAAGGACTTCGTCAAGGTGTGCGACTTCGGCATCGCCAAGGCGACGCTCAGTGAGGCGGACGACCGCGCGGCGATGCTGACCATCCAGGGCCTCGTCTGCGGCACGCCGGAGTACATGGCGCCCGAGCAGGCGCGCGCCGAGCAGCTCGATGGCCGCGCCGATCTCTACGCCGCCGCCGTGATCCTCTACCAGATGGTCACCGGCGACATCCCGTTCCGGGCCGACTCCCCCATGGCGATCGTCAGCCGCCACCTGGTCGAGGCCCCGACGCCTCCCAGCAAACGGCGGCCCGACCTGCGGCTCCCCAAGATCATCGACGACATCGTCTTGCGGGGGCTGGAGAAGGAGCGCGAGATGCGCTACCCGACGGCGGTCGCCTTTCGCGAGGTGCTGGAGGGGGTCCTCGGCGCGACCAGCGGGCCGGCCACGCCGGTGCTCCCCAGCGCCCGCGCCGCGCAGCCGACGGTGCGCGACATCTCGGGCCACGATCTGACCATGCAGGCCGACACCGGGACGATCCCGGCGCAGTCGCCGTCGCAGCGATTCGGCACCACCACCAACCTGACGGGGCGGCCCAAGGCGCAGACGCCGATCCTCGTGGCGGGCTTGCTCGCGCTGGCGGGCGTCTCCATCGCCGCGGCGATCTACACCGTCCACGCCCGCAAGCAGATGCAGCAAACCGAAGAGGCCAACATCGCGGCCATCGAAGCCGCGCGCGCCACGCCGCTTCCCTCGATGGCGGCGGCCGCGAAGCACCCCGCGCCGCCGCCCACCACCGAACCTTCGCTACCCGCGCCCCCGGCGGCCGGGCCCGCTCCGCCGGCCCTGGCCGTCGCGGCCGAGGCGCCGCCCGCCGCCGGACACGAAGCCGCGTCGCACGAGCGTGGCAAGCACCACCACCCCCCCGCCCCGGCGATGAAACCGATCGCGCTGGCCACCGCGCCGGCGACGACGGTCCCGGCCGCAGCGCCCCTGGTCGCGCCGCCCCCCGCGCCCGCGCCTCCGCCGCGCGGCGCGATCGAGGTGCTGGCCGAGGCCGACAAGCTGCTCGGCCAGGGCGAGGTCGCCGACGCCTGCAGCCACGGGGAAGAGGCCAAGCGTCTGAGCCCGAAGCTCCCCGCCGTCTACAAGTTCCTCGGCAAATGCTACATGCGGGCCGGCCGCGCGCCGCAAGCCAACGACAACTACAAGAAGTACCTCGAGCTGGCTCCCAACGCCTCCGACGCCCCGTTCGTCAAGAGCATGATCAAGTGATCCCCCGCCGCTCACTGGCTCGCGCGGGGCTGCTGGGGATCGCGTTTCTGGCCGGCTGCAAGGTCGACCAGGCCGCCTTCGACAACCGCATCTTCGCTTGCGACCCTTCCGCCAAGGATCCGGGCTGCGGCACCACGTCCAACGGCGATCCGATGGTCTGCTACCCGGCCAGCCTGCTCGACGGCACCGACTACTGTGCCCCCTCTTGCCCCGCCCCGGGGATGTCGCCCGACGGCGAGAATCAGTGCGTCGAAGGGGGCGCCGAGCTCGCCTTTTGCAAACCATCGGTGCCGAACAGTTGCGGGCAGAGCGCGCTCGGCTGCCTGCGCACGGACGTCACGACCGACGAGGGGGTCTGCACCACCATGCCCCCCTGCACCGAAGACAAGGACTGCACCGATCCCGTCCGCTCCACCTGCGCGGCCACCTTTCTCACGCAGCTCTACGCCAACGCCTCGAACCCGGCGATCGCGGCGAACGATCCGACCGCCCCGACGCTCTCGGCCGATCACCTCTACTGTCTGCAGAAGAACTGCCAGAGCGGCCAGTCGTCCTGCTCGCCCGGACAGTCGTGCCTGCCTCTGCTGGTCCCCGCCGGCGCGCACGCCCCCGACATCTGCGTCCCCAACTGCGACTCGCAGGGCAACTGCCCGCCGAACCATACCTGCTTCCAGAAGATCTCGGGGCCAGCCAACCCCGCCATCTGCATCCCAGGGCTCCTGGGGTTCATCTGCGCGACGGACATCAACTGTCTGGTTGGCAGCTGTCTGAGCGACGGAGATCCCACCCCCACCGAGGGCCTCAAGCTCTGCACGATCGCCTGCAACAGCGACACGGATTGCTCGGTGTTCGACAGCCAGCAGGGGATCTTCTCCTGCATCGGCGGCCACTGCGAGACCCCCAACGCCTACCGGGGCAACTCTTGCCACACCGACGACGACTGCACGCGCGACGTCGGCACCGTCTGCGTGTTCCAATCACCGCCGGAAAAAGCCACCGACCTCGGAAACTGTCTGCGCCCGTGCACGACGACGGCCGGCGCGCCGCCCGACTGCAGCCCGCGCGCCGGGCTCGGACAGACCTGCCTGCCTTTCTACACGCCGGGAGGCGCGGAGGCGACCGCCTGCTACCCAGGTTTCTTCCCCTACCCCTGCAACACCGACGCGAACTGCGTCGGCAACGGCGCCCTCACCTGCCGCGGGGCGAAGGCCGGGGTCCCCGGCTCGGGCAACTGCACGACCCTCTGCCAGACCGACACCGACTGCAACGCGAATCGGTGGACGGCCGGGCAGTCGTACTGCGCCTCCCTGGGCGTCTGCGCCCCGCTGCTGGTCGGAGGAGAGGCCTGCCAGACCAACAATCAGTGCGCGTCCAAGGTCTGTTCGACGACGCCCGACGGCGGAGCCTCATCCGCTGGAACCTGCGCGGGAGCGGCCGAGTGACCGCCGTCCGGGCGGGTCTCACCGTGGTCGCGTTGGCCGCCGCGCTCGGCGCCACGCCCCGCCCTGCCCAGGCCGGTGAGAAGATCGCCGTGCTGGTGCTGGGGTCCTCCGAGAAGGAGGCCGAGCTGGCCGACAACCTCACCGAGGTCCTCATCGCCTACGTCGCGCAACACGGAGGCTTCGAGATCGCCGGCAAGGAGGAGTTTCGCGCGCGGCTCGGCGTCGAGAACGAAAAGCGGGCCCAGAGCTGCCTGGACGACATCTCCTGCCTCGGACGCGCGGGCGTCTCGCTCGGCGTGCGCCGGATCGTCGCCGGGACCGTCGGGACGCGGGGCAAGCAGTTCCTCTTCAACTTGAACCTCGACAACGTCGAGGACGGCAAGGTCGAGAGCCGCGTCTTCCGCCTGGTCGAAGGAGGGGTCGAGGATTCTGATCCGGGCCGTTCAAGAAGCCTCGGGCGAGCTCTTCCGGCCCCACGTCGAGCCCGGGAAGATCCAGGTCGCCAGCGAGCCCGACGGCGCCCGCGTCTCGATCGACAATGCCTACCTGGGCGTCACGCCGCTCATCTCGGGGACGCTGCTGGCCGGCAAGCACGCGGTCCGGGTGGAGGCCGACGGCCGCTTCCCCTGGGCGTCGCGGGTCGAGGTTCTGCCGGGGCAAGAGCTGCAGATCCGACTCAGCTCCGTCAACCTGCCCCGGCGGCGGGCCTGGCCCCCCTACGCCGCCTACGGCGCGGCGATCGCGGCCGGCGCCGCTCTGGCCGCGGGCGGGTTCCTGGGCGAGCTGTCGCAGCTTCAGCCGAACGGCTCGACCCGGGCGGCGGCGGACGACGATCTCGAGCAGAAGCGCCACTTCGCGCTGGCGGCCAACATCTCGTTCGGTGCCGCCGCGCTCTTCGGCGCGGTCTCCCTCTACTACTTCATTCGCTACCACGACGACATCTTCGGACGTGCCGAGCATTACGACGATAGCCCGTGATCTTCCCTAGGGGCTGGACGCCGTGGGTTGAAGTGGTTACGTAAGGATCAAGGGCCAGGGGTCGGACGCTACCGGATCGTAACAGGGGCGGTTGAGGCGGGCTCTAACTGCCGGCAACTCTTGGTATAGCGGTTCGAGGTTGTGGCACGAGGCTTGCGATGATGTGCCGCATGCTCAGCATCGCAACCTCATCTTCGAAGCGCGCCACAGCCCGCCGCCGGCGTCAGCCTGACTCCGCGGAAACGCAAGCTCCCGAGACCCTCGACGAGGGCAAGGAGCAGGGCCGTCACCTCAAATCGGTCGACGCCGAGGACCCGGAGACGGAGCCGTCGGACGCCGAGTCGGAAGTGGAGGTGGGGGCCAGCGCCTCGGCCCCGGACGTGGCCGGGCTTCCCATCGACGCCGGCCCCGACCAGGACGGTGGCGCCGCGCCGACCTCGGCGGCTGCGGCGGGGTTGGAAACGACCCCCACCGACTACTCGACCATAGGGGCCTACCTGCACGAGCTGCGGCGCTACCCGCTCATGACCCGCGAAGAGGAGCATGAGGTCGCCGTCCAGTTCTCGAAGACGGCCGAGCAGCGCCTGGCGGCGCGTCTCATCACCGCCAACCTGCGCCTGGTCGTGAAGATCGCGCAGGAGTACCGGCGCGCCCACCGCAACATTCTCGACCTGATTCAGGAAGGGAACATCGGCCTCATCCACGCCGTGCAAAAGTACGATCCGTACCGCGGCGTGAAGCTCTCCTCGTACGCCTCCTGGTGGATCCGGGCGTACATCTTGAAGTTCATCCTGGCCAACTGGCGGCTGGTGAAGGTGGGGACCACCCAGGCGCAGCGAAAGCTCTTCTTCAATCTCCGCAAGGAGCGCGAGAAGCTGGAGAAGCAGGGGTTCGAGGTGGAGGCCAAGCACCTGGCGGCGGCCCTCGACGTCACCGAGCAAGAGGTGATCGAGATGGAGCGCCGGCTCAACGCCTCCGAGACGTCGCTCGACGCCCCGATGCGCTCCGACGAGCAGGGGGACCGGACGCAGGGGGACTTCGTGCGGGCCGCCCCGTCGTCGCGCCCGGATCTGCAGGTGGAGGCCGGCGAGTTCGGCTCCATCCTGCGCGACAAGCTGCACGAGTTCGGCGCCACGCTGCGCGACCGCGACCTGGAGATCTTCCGCGACCGCCTGCTCAACGACGAGCCGGCGACGCTGGTCCAGATCGCCGAGCGCTTCGGCGTGACCCGCGAGCGGGTCCGTCAGATCGAGGAGCGCCTCAAGAAGCGGCTCCGGCAGTACCTGATGTCCGAGCTCGGCGACGGCGTCCAGATCGACGACGCGCTGGATTGACCCGGAGCGGACCGGCCGCCCGCTCGGAGATTCGAGCGGAGTGGCCGGCGCTTACTGCGAGATCATCAGCGGGCAGTTCGTCGTGTTGAAGGCGTTCAACGTGATGCTGCCCGTCTGGGTGATCTCGTCGCTCGCCGTCAGCGTGGTGGCGCTCGACGTACACTGGTTGCCGGACGACGGGGGAACATCGTAGTAGCCGTTGAACGTGAAGGTGATCGGCCCCGAATCCGCGAAGGTCGAGTACTCGAACGTGCCGAGATCGGGGAAGTTGGTGGTCGGCGGACAGACTTGCTTTTGCGAGTCGATGCCCGGGAAGGTGAGCGTCTCGGAGGCCGCACCCGACACTTCAACCAGACAGAGCTTCATCACGCTGGCCTGGTTCTCGGTGACCGGGGTCATGAACGTCACGTCGATGTCGTAGTAGTGGTAGGTGTTACATCCGCCGGCGAGCCCCCCCAGAACGACGGCCAGCAACGGCATGGTGCGCAAGAATCGAAAGAGCTTCATCGTCAATTCCCCTGTCCGTAGCACTGGATGAACGACGGGTTGCAGGGGCGAACGTCGCCGCCGTTGAGCGAGTGATAGAGCGCGGTGCCGCCGAAGAACAGGACCGCGGCGCCGACCAAGATGCCGCCGGTCACCGCCCAGAACTGCCACTTCTGGTAGAAGGCCTCGTCACCCGCCTGGCTCTTCTTGGCAGCATCGGCTGGCGTCGCAGCCAGCAGCGATTTGTCCTTGGGCTTGTCGGTGTCCTCCACCTGAGGCGCGTCGGGGGCCGCCGCCTTCGGCGCCTCGTCGTCCTCGGCGGCACGGGCCGACCAGGGGGTTCCAACGGAGATCAACAGGATGGAGGCCAGAAGAGCCAGGCCAACTCCTACCCGAGGCCCGTGGGACCTCTTTCGGCGGGGCAGCATGGGCGCATATTACACAAGCCCGTCGGACTTGGTAGTCCCGGGTCATTCAGATCGAGGAACCGGCTCGTGGGCGCGCCGTGGCGATCTGGTCGGCGCGCGCCGTCGGGGCTGCCGACTCGCGCCATCGGGCTTGCAGAGAAACGCCAGGTGCTTAGCTTCGCTGCCTGGAGGAATTCAATGGCGAAGTCCAATCGAGCTGGCGCCGGAGCGCGTCCGGGCCAAGACGAGATCGCGCGGCGGGCGTACGAGCTTTTCCTTCAGCGCGGCTCGGTGCCGGGGCACGAAACCGACGACTGGCTGCAGGCCGAGGCTGAATTGTCGGCGCGGGCCGGGGACAACGAGCGCGAGGACCGCCCTGTCTCCACGCCCACGCAGCGGCGTCCGGCGGAGAGCGCCAGCCGGCGGCGCGAGCCGGGGGCGGCCAGCGGCCGCCGAACGCTCCGCCAGTAGCTCGATCGCCGGCCAGACGATGGCGGGGGGCCTTGTCACCTCGGCCGGTCCCTGCAACTCTACCTGTCAACGCCCATGGGTGGAGAAACCAAGCTCTCGGGTCCAGATTCTGGCGGCCGGCATTCCAGAGACCGACGTTCCGGCCGAGGGGCCGCTGCTCGGCCAGGCGAACGGCGAGTCGGTGCTGCTGGTCCGGAACGGCGAGGAGATCTTCGCCGTCGGCGCGACCTGCACCCACTACGGCGGTCCGCTGGCGGAGGGACGCGTGGTCGACGGGACGATCCGTTGCCCCTGGCACCACGGCTGCTTCGATCTCCGCACGGGCGCGGTGCTGCGCTCGCCGCCGCTGAATCCCCTCCCCTGTTACGACGTCGAGCGCGCCGGCGGAAAGATCCGGGTCGCCGGCCGGCGCGGTGATCCGCTCAGCTTGCGGCGTGAATCGTCGCTGCGGACCATCGCCATCGTGGGCGCCGGGGCAGCCGGCGAGTCCGCGGCGGAGACGCTGCGTCGAGAGGGCTACGACGGGGAGATCCTGCTCTTCGGCGCCGACGAGGCCCCGCCGGTCGATCGGCCCAACCTGTCGAAGGACTACCTGGCCGGCAGCGCTCAAGAGGAATGGATGCCGCTGCGGCCCCCTTCCTTCTTCGGGGAACAGAAGATCGCGCTGGCGCTCGGATCCCGGGTGGCGGCGATCGATCCGACCGCCAAGAAGCTCTCGCTGGAGGATGGCCGCGAGGTCTCCTGGGACGCGCTCCTCTTGGCGACCGGCGCCGATCCGCTCCGCCCGTCGCTGCCGGGCGCCGAGCTGCCGCACGTCCACACGCTGCGCACGCTGGCCGACAGCCGCGCCATCATCGCCGGCGCCAGCCGGGCCAAGCGGGCGGTGGTGATCGGTGCCAGCTTCATCGGGATGGAGGTGGCGGCGTCGCTGCGGGCGCGCGAGCTCACGGTCGAGGTGGTGGCGCCCGAGCAGATCCCGTTCACGAGATCGCTCGGGCCCGAGCTGGGTGGCCTCTTGCGCGGCGTGCACGAGGAGCACGGCGTCCGCTTCCACCTCGGTCAGCGGGTGGCGCGCATCGAGGCCAGCGCCGTCGTGCTGGAGAGCGGCGAGCGGATCACCGCCGATCTCGTGGTGCTGGGGGTCGGCGTCCAACCGGCGGTCGCCCTGGCCCAGGCGGCCGGCCTCACCATCGACCGCGGGGTGGTGGTCGACAATCGGCTGCGGACCAGCGCGCCCGGCGTGTTCGCCGCCGGCGACATCGCCCGGTTCCCCTACGCACCGACCGGCGAGGCGGTGCGCATCGAGCACTGGGCCGTGGCCCAGCGGATGGGGCGGCTGGCGGCGCTCAACATTCTGGGACGAGACCTTCCCTTCGTCTCGCCGCCCTTCTTCTGGAGCACCCAGTTCGACGTGACGATCAACTACGTCGGCCACGCCGAGAGCTGGGACCGGATCGACGTCGCCGGCGACCTCGCGAAGCGGGACGCCACCCTCGCCTACCGCCGGGGCGGACAGACGCTGGCGGTCGTCACGCTCGGACGCGACCTCACCAGCCTCGACGCCGAGGTGGCCTTCGAGCGCAACGATCAGGCGGCGCTGGGCGCGTTCGGCCGCACCCGCTGAGGGCCATGAAGCGGGCTCCCGCGGCCGTCGCGGCGGCGGTCGCGGCCGGCGCCTGGTTCACGGTGCGTTCGCTGCAACAGGACTTCGCCGCTTACTGGATCGCGGCCAGCGCGCGCCGGCTGGGGCTGGATCCGTACGTCAATCAGGTCGGGTCGGCCCTCGCCCCGACGCTCTGGGACGGCGTCGCCCTCTTCCGCCACAGCCGGTTCCTCTATCCGCCGCTGGTCGCCGATCTCTTTCGGCCGTTGGCCCGGCTGCCGTATCTGGCGGCGAAGGGGCTCTTCACCGCGGCGATGCTCGCCGCCTGGGTCGGGGCCGGGCTGCTCGTTTCCAACCGGGGGAGATCGGAAGCCCGGCACGAGCGCACCGTCTTCTTCCTGGCCAGCGCGCTCTTCTTCCCGTTCTACCGGCACCTCGAGCGCGGCCAGATCGATCTCTTGCTCCTGCTCCTGCTGACGATCGCCTGGCGGTCGCGGGAGCGGGCACAACCCTGGGCGGCGGGCGCAGCGCTGGCGGCGGCGATGGCGTTCAAACCGGCGCTCGCAGGGCTCCTTCCCGTGGTCTGGGCCGGCGGGCGGAGGCGGGTCGTTCTGGCGGCCCTCGGCGCGGGGGCAGCGCTCGTCGGGTTGACCGAGCTCGTCGACGGACCGGCTCGCGTCGCCGAGTACGCGCGCGAGGTGCTGCCGCGGGCCGCGCTCTACGGCGAAGGGGGAACCGAAGAGATGCTGCTGCCGGCGGCGCGCTTCGAGGCCGTGAACCAGGAGCCTGGGGTGAGCGAAGCCGACGGAACCACCTGCCTCGACGGGCGGCGCTACCGGACGGCCATCGGAGACGCGCCGGCAGCGGCCAGCCTGCCGCGTCTGCTGGCGCCCGATGCGCCGACGCCCGCCAGCGCGCGCCTCCCGTTCCTGTTGGCGATCGGCGGGCTCACGCTGATGGCCCGCCGACTGCGCGCGCGTGATGAGGCGACCAGGGCGGCGCTGCTGTTCTGGGCGACGGCCGTCGCCTGCGTCGTCACCTCGCCGGCGGGGTGGGTGATGGGGCTGGTGCTGGCGCTGCCGCTCGCGCCGGGGATCGCCAGGCTGGTCCGGGAAGGGCGCCTGTCGCGTGGGCCCGCCGCCGCGGTGGCCGTCGCCTGGATCGCCGTCGCGCTGCCGGCGCCGGTCGAGGGCTGGCCGGCGCTGGCGGGCGCCGCCCTGATCGTCGCCACGGTTGTCGCTGCGCGCTCGGCGGGCCGCGCCCTCCCACCGCCCGGGGTGCCGACATGATCGTCCTCGGTCTTTCGTTCGGCCTGCTGGCCATCGCCGGCCTTTGCCTCGCACGCGCCACCGGCTCGCCGGACGAATCGCGCGCCACCCGGGCGGTCCGGGTGATCCTCTGGGCGTTCGCGAGCCTGGTCATCGTCGAGGCAACGCTCGGGGCGTGTGGACGGCTCGACGCGTGGAGCACGCTGGCCGCGCTGGCGATCATCGCCCTGGCGCTGGCGATCGGAACGCGCCGGCGCGCGGACGCCGGGCCCGGGCGCGCCGACGCCGGGCCCGGGCGCGAGCCGTCGAGCGTCCTCGACGTCGCCTGCGGCTTCGCTCTGGCGGCCCTGGTCCTGCTGCGCGCCTGGAGTGGGGTTGGCAAGACGACCTTCCTCTACGACACGCTCTCGTACCATCTGCACGTACCGGCGACCTGGCTCGCCGACCACCGGCTGGAGATCGTCCCGGCCGTCTTCGGCGATCCGTCTTCGGCCTACGCGCCTTCGAACCTCGAGCTCTGGTTCGCGTTCTTGATGGCGCCGCTTCACTCCGATGACCTCGCCGGCACGGGCCAGGTCGCCTTTGCCGCGCTCGCCGGGCTGGCCATCGTGGCCGCTGTGCGCGAGGCGGGCGGCCGACGAACGGCGGCGCTCGCGGCGGCGCTTGCCTTCCTTCTCGTCCCCGAGGTCTGGCAGCAGGCGCGAACGGCGATGACCGATCTCGGCCTTGCCGCGCTTCTGCTGGCCTCGCTCCCGTTCAGTCTTCGTGCCGCGCGCCGGGCCAGCGCGGGCGAGCTCACGACTGCGGCCGCCGCGCTCGGGCTCGCCGTGGGGACGAAGTACGTCGGCCTCCCGCTCGCCCTGCCCTTCGCGTTCGTCGCCGCGCTCTCGGCAACGGAGAGGCGCTCGCCCTCAGGCCCGACGTCGTGGTGGCAGTCGCCGTGGGCCCTTTGGGCGGCAGCGGTCGCCGTCGTCTTCGCGACCGGGGGGTTCTGGTACCTGCGCAACGCGCTCGCGACCGGCAATCCATTCTATCCGGTGGCGACGCTCGGGTTTCCCGGCCTCACCGATCGCGCGGCGATGCGCGGCTGGATCTATCACCTGCCGGTCGGACAGCTCGGCGCCCTCGGCGAGATGATCGGCGCGGCGGGGTTCGGATTCGTGCTCGCCGCGGCGGTGACCGTGCTCTGGTGGCGCCTGCGGCTGGAGGCCGGGCTCCTGCTCGCGCTGGTCGCGGTCTTCTGGCTCTGGATTCCCTATCAGGAGAGCCGGTTCCTGTTCCCCGCCTTCGGCGTGGCGGCGGTGGCGCTCGGGCGAGCGTCTGGCCGGGTGACCCGGCCGGCGACCGAACCGGCGACCGAACCGCCATCGGCACCGCTCGACTGGCGCCTGGGCGTCGTGCTGATCGGTCTCGTCGAGTATTCGACCCCCGAGCGATGGCTGATCGTTCCGCTCGGCGCGCTCGGCGCGGCGACGGCCGCGGGCTGGCGCCAGCTTTCGGTGCCCTCGCGGCTGCCGCGCCGCTCGCTGCCGACCCTCGCGCTCGGCACCCTGCTGGTGGCCGCCGGCGTCACGCTCGCGCTCGGGCTCGAACGTCACCGCGCGCGCGATCCGGGCTACGCCGTCGGCAGCGGGCTCGACGACGCCTGGGTCTGGTTTCGCGGCCACGTGCACGGCGCGCGCGTGGCCTACACCGGCACGAACCTCGCCTTTCCGCTGGCCGGACGCGAGCTCGCGAACCGGGTCACCTATGTCAACGTCGCCGGCGCCCCCGGCGATCGGCTCCACGACTTCGGGCGGCGCCTGCCGCCGCCCGGGCGCGCCGCCAACCCCGAGTCGGCCCCCTACCGCGACGGCGCCAGCTTCGACGTCTGGTGGCGCAACCTGCGCGCGGCGCAGGCGGAGGTGCTGTTCGTCGCCGCGCTCGACGAGATCGTCGCCCGCAACGTCGCCGCCGACGGCGACGGGTTCCCCGTGGAGCGCGCCTGGGCCGACGCCCACCCCGCACAGTTTCACCTGCGCTACGCCTCGCCCGACGCCCGCGTCTACGGGATCGCGCCGTGACCGCCAGGCGCGGCCCGGAGCTGGCGGCGCTGGCCGCGTTGCTGTTGTTTGTCGCCGGCCGCTGCCTGGTCCCGATGGACGAGACCGATCTCTTCTTCAACCTGCGGCTCGGCGACATCATCCTCGGGCAGCACGCCGTTCCGCGCACGAACCTGCTCTCCTTCACCTGCCCCGAGGCGCGCGATCTGAACCTGGCCTGGCTGTTCCAGATCGTCCTCGCGCTCGCCTACCGCGCGGGCGGAATCGCGGGGACGGTGCTGCTGAAGACGACGTTCGTGCTGGCGACCTGGGCGCTGCTCTTTCGCGTGGCGCTCCGGCGGGGCGCGCACCCGGCCGCGGCCGCGGCGGCGCTGGCGCTGGCGGCCTGGGCGGCCGAGCCGCGCTTCGTCGAGCGCCCGCACCTCTGCACCTTCCTCGGTCTCGCCTACTTGCTGCTGGCGCTGGAGCGCGCCGAGGCCGGGCGCCCGCGGGCGCTCCTCGCGCTCGTCCCGCTGGCGCTCGTCTGGGCCAACGCCAACTCCTGCTTCTTCCTGGCCCCCGCCCTGCTCGCGCTCTACGCGGCCGGCGCCGCCATCGATCGACGGTCGGTCGAGGCCAGGCGCGCGGCGCTCCTCGCGCTGCTGCTCGTGCCGTTCATCTTCGCCACCCCCTCGGGCGCGGGCGCCCTCTCCTACATCGCCAACCACTGGCGAATGCCCTGGCTGCGGCCGCTGCAGGAATATCGCGCGGCGACCTGGCCGCTCGACGGGCCGTTCTTCTTCGTCGCCGCCGGCGTTCTGCTGGCGACGGCGCTCCCCGGTCGGCGCTGGCGCTCTGTCCTTCCGGCGCTGGCGCTGGGGCTCCTCGGCGCGCGGCGCATCCGCTTCGTCGCTGAATTTTCGATCCTGGGCGGTCCGATCGTGGCGGTCGCGCTGACCGAGCTCGCGCGGCGCGCGACCGCGCGGCTGCGGCCGCCGGCCGCACTCTACGCGACCGTGGCGGTCACAGCCGCGTTGCTCGGTCTGACGCTGACGCCCCGGATCGCCGCCGCCCGCCAGGGGGAGCCCTTCCTCGACCTCGGCCTCGAGCCTGATCTGATCCCGGCGGCGGCGATCCGTTTCGTCGACGACAACGGCCTCGGCGGCCGGATGTACAACGACCTCGAGGTCGGCTCCTACCTGACCTGGCACTGGGGCGCTCGCCACCAAGTCTTCCAGGACCCCCGCATCAACAGCTATCCGGCGGCGTTTCACGCGACCCTTCGCCGCGACGATCTGTCGCGCGCCGAATGGCAGGCGTTCCTGACCGGCTTCGGCGTCACCACGGCGCTGGTCAGCTATCCCGATCTCAACCCGCGCGCGGCGCTGTTCGATCCGGCGCGCTGGGCACTGGTCTACCGTGACGCCGAGGCGCTGGTCTTCGCGGCCCGGCTTCCCGACTTCGCGACCCTCATCGCGGGCGATGAGATTCCGATGACGTTCACCTTCGCTCGCGGTGCCGGCGTCACCGCGCAGGCGATGGAGGCGCGTCCGGCCGGATCGCCCGTGGCCGGCTGCGTCTGGGACAAACGTCGCGGCGACGTCCTCCTGGACCTCGGTGACGAGGCCCGTGCCCGCGAGGCCTACGTCGCCGCTGCCCAGGTCCCTGGCTGCCTCGACCCCGCTGCGCGAACCGCCGTCGCGATCGCGCGCGGCGATCTGGCGCTCAAGAACGGCGACGCGTCCGCCGCCGTCGAGGCGTACGCCGGCCTCACCGAGCCTCGCGCCCGCGCCAACCGCGGCCTGGCCCTGCTGGCGCTGCGGCGCGCGCGCGAGGCCGAGGTCGAGCTCTCCGCCGCGCTGGCGGCCGAGCCCGACCAGCCCGAGGCGCGCCTGGCGCTGGGCTTCGCCCTCGAGGCGCTGGGCCGGACCTCCCAGGCGATCGCGGCGTTCCGCGCCTTTCTCGTCCTGGCGCCCCAGCATCCCGCCGCCGCCCGCGCGCGTGCCGAGCTCGAACGTCTCCGGCGGTGACCGCTCGTCAGGCGGCCGTCAGAATTCGAACACCCCGCGGTGGTCCGGCCCGGGCGCCGCTCGTCTTCGGGGCTGGCTTGGACGTTGCTATCTGCCCGCAGGATGAAGGCGTCCGCGATCGCTCTGGCCGCGTTGCTCCTGTTCGCCGTTCGCCCTGCGATCGCCGCGGACGAGCCGTTGGAGGAGCCGTCCGTCACGAGCCTGCTGCCTGGCGAGGCCGCGTCGCAGCCTTCGCGAACGTTGGCCGTCCCCGCGCCGACGCCGACGCCGGCGCCGAACCCGGCCCCGGCTGGCGAAGGCGGCCTGATGGTCGCGCAGATCCTGCTCGGGACGCTCGCCACCGTCGGGACGGGCGCCACCACCACGTTGCTCTTCGGCGGTCTGGACGTCGTACCGTTGGTCTACCTCGGACTGGCGGTCACCCCGGCCATCGGCAGCGAGACCGTCTGCGCGGTGGGGCGATGGAGCCGCTCGTATGACGGGAGCTGTGCGCCCGCGCTGGTGGGCGGCTACCTGGGCGCGATCATCGCCGGGGGCGGCCTGGGGCTCTACCTCGCTTCGATCCACGCCCTCGGGTCCGGACCTGACGGCGAGAGCAACGACCCGATCGCCTTCCTTCTGGGCGCCGTGCTGGGAGGCACCGTGGGGACGGCGGCCGGCGCCACCATCGGTTGGTATTTCGGCAAGCGCCTGCGCGACGAGGCCCGGGTGACCGTGTCGCTCTCCGCGCCACCTCTGCCACCGCCGGCGGCGCTGGCGGCCTGGCCCGAGCTGCGGGCGCGCCCGCTGGCGGCGCCGACCGGACTGACCGTTGACCTGCCGCTTCTGGCCGTTCGCTTCTGAGCGAACGGTCGCTCAGCCGCCGGCGCGCAGCGCGGTGAGCAGCTTGGTGACGCTCTGCTTGGCGTCCCCGAACAGCATCAGCGTGTTGTCGTTGTAGACGAGCGGGTTGTCGACGCCCGCGTAGCCGGCCGCCATCCCGCGCTTGAGCATCACGACGCGCGCCGCCTTCCAGACCTGCAGCACCGGCATGCCGTAGATGGGGCTCCCCGGATCCTCCTCGGCCGAGGGGTTCACGATGTCGTTGGCGCCGATCACCATCACCACGTCGGTGCTGGGGAAGTCCTCGTTGATCTCGTCCATCTCCTTGACGATGTCGTAGGAGACCGACGCCTCGGCGAGCAGCACGTTCATGTGCCCGGGGAGCCGCCCGGCGACCGGGTGGATCGCGTAGCGGCACTTGATCCCCTTTTCGATCAGCAGCGAGGAGATCTCCTTCACCGGGTGCTGCGCCTGCGCCACCGCCATTCCGTAGCCGGGCACGATGATGACGCTGCGCGAGGAGAGCAGCATCTCCGCCACCTGATCGACGGTGGTCTCGTTCACCTTGCCGGCCGGGGCCGCGCTTCCGCCGGCGGCCGGCTTGGCGCCGCTCTCCGCGCCGAAGCCGCCCAGGATCACGTTCAAGATCGATCGGTTCATCGCCTTGCACATGATGTAGCTGAGGATGGCGCCCGAGCTGCCGACCAGCGCGCCGGTGATGATCAGCAGATCGTTGGAGAGCATGAAGCCGGCGGCGGCCGCCGCCCAGCCCGAGTAGCTGTTGAGCAGCGACACCACGACCGGCATGTCGCCGCCGCCGATGGCCATCACCAGGTGCACGCCCAGCAGGAGCGCGATGCCGGTCATGATCAGCAGCGCCGGCATCCCGGCGTCGAACAGGCTCATCCCGGGGATGGCCAGGCGACCTCGGCGCGCTGGAAGATCACCCCCAGCGCGACACAGAGGGTGAGCGCGATGACGTTCAGGATGTGCCGGCCAGGCAAGAGCAGCGGCTTGCTGCCGATCTTGCCGCGCAGCTTGCCGAAGGCGATCACCGAGCCGCTGAAGGTGACGGCGCCGACCAGGATGCCGACGTAGATCTCCCCCAGGTGCGCGCCGCGGTCGGCCGCCTCGACGCCCGCCGGCTGCAGGTAGGTGGCGATGCCGACCAGGACCGCCGCCGCGCCGACGAAGCTGTGCAGGATGGCCACCAGCTCGGGCATGGAGGTCATCGCCACCCGCATGGCCAGGAAGGCGCCGATCACGCACCCGATCCCCAGCGCGCCGGCCAGCACGCCAACGACGGTGGTGTCCGACACGGCCGACGTGCCGTCGCCGGACAGCAACAGCGCCACCGCCGTCATGACCACGGCGACCAGCATGCCGATGATGCCGAACCGGTTGCCCTGGCGCGCGCTCTCCTGGGTGGAGAGGCCGCGCAAGCTGAGGATGAACAGCAGGCTGGCGGCGAGGTAGGCGACCGAGCGAATCGTGATGACCATGGTTGGGCCCGTTGCCGTTATTTCCGAAACATCCGCAGCATGCGCTGCGTCACGAGGAAGCCGCCCGCCACGTTGATCGAGGCGACCAGGATCGCGACACCGCCCAGCGCCAGCGCGCCGGAGCCGCCGCCGAACAGCGCCAGCATGCCGCCGATCAGGATGATGCCGCTGATGGCGTTGGTCACGCTCATGAGCGGCGTGTGCAGCGCCGGCGTGACGCTCCAGACGAGGTGCCAGCCGACCACGCAGGCCAGCAGGAAGACCGTCAGGTGCTGGATCAAGGTGGGCGGACCGAAGATGGCCGCCGCGCCCAGCGCCAGCGCCGCCAGCGCGCCCAGCATCTTCCCGCCGCCGCCGCTCACGGGGGCCGGGGTCGGGTGCGCCGCCGATCCGCCTTGGGGACCGAGGACCTTGTGCGCCCCGGTCGGGCCGCCCGCGCGCGGGGGTGGCGGCTTGGGCGGCGGCCACATCAGCTCGCCGTCCTTGAGCACCAGGACTCCGCGCTGAACCTCGTCCTCCAGCTTGAGCGCGACCTTCCCCTCGGGCGCGACCTCCTTGAGCAGGTTGAACACCGTCGTCCCGTAAAGCTCGCTCGACTGGCGCGCCATCCGGCTCGGCAGGTCGGTGAGGCCGACGATGGTGACGCCGAACTTCTCGACCACCTTGTCGCGCTCGGTGAGCGCGCAGTTGCCGCCCTGTTCGGCCGCCATGTCCACCACGACCGACCCGTGCTCCATGGAGACGACCGCGCCCGAGGTGATGAGCTTGGGCGCCGGCTTGCCGGGGATCAGCGCGGTCGAGATGACGATGTCCGACTGCTTGGTGTGCTGCGCGATCATCGCCTGCTCGGCTGCGAGGTAAGCCTCGCTCATCTCCTTGGCGTAGCCGCCCACGCCCTCGCCCGCCTCGTCGAACTTGAACTCGACGAAGGTGGCGCCCAGGCTCTCGACCTGCTCGCGCACCGCGGGGCGCGTGTCGAAGGCGCGCACCTGCGCGCCCAGCGCCCGCGCCGCCGCGATCGCCGCCAGCCCGGCGACGCCCGCGCCGACGATGAACACCTGCGCCGGCTTCACCCGCCCGGCCGCCGTCACCTGACCGGGGAAGAAGCGGCCGAAGTGCGAGGCCGCCTCGATGACCGCGCGGTAGCCGGCGATGTTGGCCATCGCCGACAGCGCGTCCATCCGCTGCGCGCGGGTGATGCGGGGGACGGCGTCCATCGCCAGGACCGTCACCTTGCGCGCCGCCAGCCGCTCGAGCAGCTCCTTGTTCTGTGCTGGCCAGACGAAGCTGATCAGCGTCGCCCCTTCCTTCAGCAGATCGACCTCGTGCTTGCCGCCAGCGATCCCGATCGGCTGCCGCACCTTCAGCACCACGTCCGCCTCGGCGTAGAGCGCCTCCGCATTCGGCGCGACGGTGGCGCCCGCCTCGACGTAGGTGCTGTCCGCGAAGGCGGCGGCGTCGCCGGCGCCCGCCTCGACGACCACGTCGAAGCCGAGCTTGCGAATCTTGTGCACCGTCTCGGGAACGGCCGCCACGCGCGACTCGTGAGGATAGATCTCCTTCGGGATACCCACCTTCATGGCCCGGCAGCGTACAACGCGGACGGTGCCCATTGCTACCTCGGACCGTCGAGAATCCGCTTCGTCCAGGGACTGCGGGCGGGTTCCAGCACGTCAAGCGCCGCTGACGTTCGAGGCCCCCGCCGCGCGAGCTCGCCCGCTCAGCGCGACGGGCGGCGGGCTTCGTGGAACCAGACGCGGACCTCCGCCATCTTGGCCTTCTGTTCGGGGGGCGCGTGGCGCGTGCAGGTGGCGGCCTCGGGTGTCCCTTCGGCGGCGCCCCAGCGGGTCTCGACGCAGTCGTTGGGGTTGTAGGCGATCTCCAGCGCGGCCCGGCGGGCCAGCAGGTCGGCGACGGTCAGCTTCTGCGGCGAGGCGTCGCTGCGCGTGTAGGTGATGCCGCGGGTCGGGATCAGGCTGGCGTGTAGCTTGGCGATCTCGCTGCGCACCACCTCGGGCTTCCGGCCGCCGAGCTTGAAGAGCTCGGGGTGCTTGACGATCCGGTCGGGGATCCCGAGCAGCACGTTCATCGCGATGAGGAGCCGCATGTCGCGCGACGGCGTCGCGTAGTCCTCCCACGGGCCGGTGGCCTCGAAGATCTTGGCGCCGTCGGGCATCGGGATCACCACCGGCCCCTTTTCCTTCTGGAACTTCTCGCCGTTGTCGACCGAGCCGACCCGCACGGTCAGCTGCTCCGCCAGCGCGTCGAGCGTCTCGCGGTAGGCCGCCTCGGCCTCCAACCCCTGCGGGTTGATGAGCTTGCCCATGCGCGCGTAGAACGCGTCCTGGGTCAGCTTGGCCTGCTCGTCGGAGAACGGCGCGTGGGCCGGATCCCCGGCGCCGCCGATCGCCTGGTTGGGAACGGAGGCCAGTTTTCCGTCGGCGCCGCGCGCCACGGGGCGAAAGGCCTTGAAGCCCGGCCCTGCGCTCTTGACGTCGTTGGCGAAGAGGAATGTCCCCTCCCAGAAGCGCTTGCGTCCGATCGAGGTGTCGGGCTGCCCATCCACCGCCAGAAGGAGACCGCCGCGCGCCGGGGTCTGCGCCACCCACTTCACCACCATCATCACGTGTCCGTAGGGATCGGCGTAGATCGTCCCCGGGCGCAGCGCCTTCCTCTCGAGCGCGACGGGATAATAGTCGGTGGCGTCGTCGTCGAGCGCGGTGCGCGCGCTGCCCGACTGGACGTGGTTTCCCATGAGGCGCAGGAACACCCGCATGGCACCGAGAGTGTCTTTGCCCGAGGGGGGATCCTCGTTGCTGAAGAAGCCCGTGCAGCGGGGCGGACGCGCGTCGGTGCCGCGATCGCAGTCGCGAAAGCCGAACGGCAACCCCAGCTTCCAGGAGAAATAGGCGCGCAGGAAGTAGGGCAGGTCGGCGCAGTCGGGCGTGGCGACGATGGCCGCCTTGTTCTTGGGATCGTCCTCGCGGAGGCCGAGGAAGCTCATCAAGAAGTTGCGGGCCGGATCCCTCAGCGCCTGGTGCAACGGGCGGAAGTCGAGCGAGGCCTCCGGCGGCGCGTCGAACAGCACGTCGATCCAGGCGGAGAAGAAATTCTCGTAGCGGCGGTCCCAGGCGTGGGTCGCCGTCCAGACGACTTTGCCGACCCTGGTGTCCGGCTTGGGCGCGTGCGCGGCGACCTCGATGCTCCGGCAGGCGAGCGTCCGATCGCCGCGCGTCCAGCTCACCCGGTAGGCACCCGCGCGCGGCGCGGTCAGCTCGGCCGCCAGGCTGCCGGGGACGCCCGGGTGGCGCACCACCGTGAGCGCGTGCCGCTGGCCGGCCGGATCGGTCACGGACAGCTCACCACCGCCGTTCTCCTCGCCGACGGCGAGCAGCTTGATCGTCGCGCCGGCCGCCGGGGCGAGCGGCGACCACCAGAGCGCCGTCTCGTCGCTGTCGGTGCAGGCGGAAGCGCCGGGGGCCGCGGCGGTCGACCTGGCGGGCGTCGTCGCGTGTTTGGCCCGCGCCTGGGCCTCACCGCCGGCCCCGATCAGCAGGAGCGCCGCCAGCAGAGCGTCACGGCCCCCCCTCATCGTTCGGCGTCCGCCACGGTGAACGTCAGGGTGTAGCCGTGCGTCCCCACGAAGCCCGCGAACAGCTCGCGCGCGTGGGTCGTCGCTCGCGCCAGCGCTCCGGCGGCCAGCGCCCCGTGCTCGAGCGCCGCGCGTGCCTCGGCGTACCAGCGGTTGCGATCGGCGGGCGCGATCTCGTTCAGGAACCCCGAGTCTTCGTTGATGGTCTCGAAGCGCAGCACGTCGACCGACAGGATCCGCGGCGGGGGCAGGACCATCCGCACCTCACGCTTGGCGTGGACGACGTCGATCGTCGCCATGCCGTCGCAGACGTCGAACCCGGCCGACACGATCCCCGAATAGAACAGATACGCGGTCGGCTCCTTGGTGAACGGCAGATCGACGGTCTTGGGGACCGTCTTCTTGGCGTAGTCGGCCAAGGAGATCTCCGCCGTCGACAGCTTGCAGACCTTGCGCACCCCTTGCAGGATCTCCAGCTCCTCGCTGCGGATCTCGCGGCGCGTGCGCTGGGCGATCATGATGCCGGTCACCAGCGTCGCCGCGATCAAGGTGGTGCATCCGATCACCATCGCCCGGCGCGAGCCCGGCCGTGGAACCGCGAAACGTTTCAAGCCGTTGGTCACGCCGGTCGGGCGCCGGCTGTCCGCGCCGGCGAGCGCCGCGACTCGATGCCTCGCGACTTCATGGCGCAAGAATACGCTTCCGCGCCGCGCGCGCCAGCAGCCTGTTCGCGCCCGGGCCTTTTCAACCCGGCTCCGGGCTTTTTCAACTCGCGTCGGCTCGTGGTACGAATGGAGGATGCGGGGTCGCGTACCGCGCCGGCGATGATGCGCTGGCGCGATCAGACCGGATCGACGCGCGCGGCCCCCGCCGGCGAAGGGACACGCGCGCGCGGCGGCAAGGGGAAGGACCGGCGGCCGGTGATCGGCGTGCTGTTCGATTCGGTGCGCGGCACCTACCAGACGACGCTGCTGGCCGGGCTGGCCGACGCCGCCAGCCGGCGGGAGGTGAGCCTGGCCATCTTCGCCGGCGGCGTGATCGGCGCGCCCGGCACCGAGGGGCTGCACCGCAACTTCGTGTTCGATCTGTGCGACGCCGACAGCATCGACGGCGCCGTCATCCTGGGCGGCGCGCTCGGCAACGCGCTCGGACCGTCGGCGGTCGACGCGCTCTGCGCGCGGCTGGCGCCGCTGCCGATGGCCAGCCTGGCGCTCGGTCCCCCCAACGTCCCCTGCCTGACCCTCGACGAGGAGCCGGGGATGCGGCAGGCGCTCGAGCACCTGCTGATGCGCCACGCCTGCCGTCGGATCGCCTTTATCCGCGGCCCCTCGGTGAACGCCGAGGCCGAGCGGCGGTACGCCATCTACCGCGCGGTCCTCACCGAACGGGGTCTCCCCATCGATCCAGCGCTCATCTGCGAGGGGACCTTCGAGAAGGGGTCCGGTGAGGCGGCCATCGAGCTTTTGGTCGACGAACGCCGGGTGCAGTTCGACGGCCTGGTCGCCTGCAACGACTACATGGCGCTGGGCGCGATGGGTGCGCTCGAGGAGCGTGGCCTGCAGGTCCCCTCCGATATCGCCGTGATCGGCTTCGATGACATCGAGGAGGCGCGGTTCTCGACGCCGCCGCTCACCACCATCCGGCAGCCGCTGTACCAGCAGGGGGAGGCGGCGCTCGATCTGGTCCTGGCGCAGCTCGAGGGGCGCCAGGTGGAGCTGCGCGCGAGCGCCCCGACCGAGCTGGTCGTGCGGCAGTCGTGCGGCTGCCTCTCCGGCCTGGTCCGGCCCGGACGCGCCGGACCCGTCACCATGATCGAGACGCCGGTCGACAGTCTGCTGGCCGAGCACGGCGAAGATCTGCAGCGGGAGATCGCGCGGGCGGTGCACGGCTCCGACACGGCGCTCCAGCCGGGATGGGATCGACAGCTGCTCGACGCCTTCGAGGCCGAGCTGCGGGGCGCCGGCGCCGGTCTCTTCGCCTCCACGCTCAATCGCCTCCTCACCACGGTCGTTGCTTCGGGCGACGACGTTTCGGCCTGGCAGCGGATGATCTCCGCGCTGCGCAAGCTCCTGCTCCCCGCACTCCCCAGCGAGCCGCTGCGCTGGGTGCAGGCCGAGGATCTCTGGCACGAGGCGCGCATCCTCATCGCCGATCTGGCCGAGCGCGCCCAGGCGCAGCACCGGCTGCACACCGAGCGGCTGGCCCACGCGCTCACCGTCAGCGGCGCGGCGCTGCTGGCGACGCAGCAGGTGGCGGCGCTGACCGACGCCGTCGGCAAGCAACTGCCCCGCCTGGGGATCCCGGGCGCCTGGATGACGCTCACCGACCCGGCCTCCGCGTCGGCGAGCGCGACCGCCCAGATGGAGGTGGTCCTGGCGCACGACATCGAGCGCGCGCCCGGCGGCAGCGAGCCGGCCCCCGGAACCAAGCTGGCCGCCGCCGCGCTCTTGCCGGCGGTGATCGAGCCGCTCGGACGCCGGGCCTCGGTGATCGTCGAGCCGCTGTATTTTCACGATCGCACGCTCGGCTGCCTGGTGATGGAGATGGGGCCGCGCGAGGGGATCGTGTACGAGTCGCTGGCCGAGCAGGTCTCGAGCGCGCTCGAGGGGGCGCGCCTGGTCGGGCGGCTGGTCGAGGAGGCCACCCGCCGCCAGGTCGCGGAGCGCGAGCGGCTGGAGAAGGAGATGGAGATCGCCACCCGCATCCAGACCTCGATCCTGCCGCGCGACGTGACCGTCCCCGGGCTGGAGATCGCCGCCACCATGCGGACCGCCACCGAGGTGGGCGGCGACTACTACGACGTCATTCCGGTCGAAGGCGGCTGCTGGCTCGGCATCGGCGACGTGGCCGGGCACGGGCTCGGCACCGGCCTGGTCATGCTGATGATGCAGAGCGGGATCGGCGCGCTTTGCCGCAAGCTGCCCGATGCCTCACCGCGCGAGCTCTTGCTGGCGCTGAACGCGATGCTGGTCGACAACGTGCGGATGCGGCTGGGCCAGCGCGAGCACGCGACCCTGACCCTGCTCCGCTACCGGCGGGACGGTCGCATCGCCTTCGCCGGCGCGCACGAGGAGATCCTCATCCTGCGCGCGGCCACCGGACGCTGCGAGCGGCTCCCCACGCCGGGCCCCTGGGTCGGCGCCAAGCGCGACATCGAGGCGGGGACGGTGGAGAGCAACATCGAGCTTCTGCCCGGCGATCTGCTGGTGCTCTACACCGACGGCCTCATCGAGGCGATGGGGCGCGACGGCCGCGAGCGCTTCGGCACCGACCGCCTGGCCGCGCTCATCGAGGCGCACGGCGCGTCGCCACCGGTTGCGGTGCGCGACGCGCTCCTGGCCGCCCTCGACGCCTTCGCCGAGAAGCTCGACGACGACGTCACGTTGCTGGTGGCGCGTTACTTGGGCGACGCGGCCGGCTTCTGAGAGGGCGGCGGCAAGGTCAGCTTCTGCGGGCCGCCCGGGCCGCCCATGTGCAGCTGCATCGGCATCCCCGGCTTGGGGGGGCCGCCGCCCGGACCGCCACCGGGCGTCGACATCCCCATGGGGGGCGTCTGGTTCGGCGGCGCGATGCTGACCAGCTCGACGTCGAAGATCAGCGTGGCGCCGCCCGGGATGGTCGGCGGACGGCCGCTGTCGCCGTAGGCGATGGCCGACGGGCAGGTGAGGACGGCCTTCTCGCCGACCTTCATCCGCCCGACACCCTCGGTCCAGCACTTGATGACGCCGTTGAGCGGAAACGTCGCCGGAACGCCGCCGCGCTTCTTGGTGCTGTCGAAGACGGTCCCATCGGTGAGCCGCCCTTCGTACTGCACGCTCACGCGATCGGTCGGCGTGGGGGTCGCGCCGGTCCCCGGCGTGACGGTGCGGAAGACCATCCCCGACGGCGTCACGACGGCGCCTGCCTCACGGCCCGCCTGCTCGAGGTAAGTCTTGGCGTGCGCCTTCTCGATCTCCACCCGCTCCTGCCCGCGCTTGCGGGCGAGGGCATCGACCTTGGGGCCGTACTTGTCGAGGTCGACCTGGTGCTCTTTCTTGAGGACCATGTCGGTGAGCCCCGACTTGACCAGCTCGAGCTCGTCGGCGGTCAGGTTGAAGGTCCCCAGGTTGCGGCCGAGCAACATCCCCAGCGTATAGAGCGTCTTGTCGTCCTCGCTCGACGGCGTCGCACCGCCGCCGCCCAGGCGCTTGCAACCAGACATCGCCAACGATCCGACCACGGCCACGGCAATTGAGGCCGTTGCCAGACTTTTCCAGGTTTTCATTCGCCCCTCGTAGCACAGGAATGAGCCGGACAACAGGGCCCCGACCTCGGGGGTGGGACCGCCCTCACAAGCCTCGCTGCGGGGGCGTCGGCGCCACCCCGTTGCGGGGGCAACGGCGCCGCGATAGGAACGGCGGATGCCGCTCATTCAGGTCTTCACCTCCGCGCCGGCCCCGGCCGGCGACAGCCACAAGGCGCTGCTCGCCGATCTGTCGAAGCTCCTCGCCGCCCGCTTCGGGAAGCCCGAGCGCTGGGTGATGACCTGCCTTCAGCCCGGACTGGCGATGACCTTCGGAGGCGCGCCCACCCCTGCCGCTTTCGTGGCGGTCAAGAACGTCGGCAAGATGACCGCCACCGACACCGAGACGCTGTCGGGCGAGCTCTGCGAACGTCTCGCGGCCGGCCTCCAGGTCGCGCGCGATCGCATCTACATCGAGTTCGCCGATGCCGTCGGCTATCTCTGGGGCTGGGACGGCGGGACCTTCGGCTGAGCCCACGACATGGTGCGGCGGCGCGCCGGATCTTCTCGCTGGGGCCTTGACGGATCGATCGCGTCCGGGTGACATGCTCGCCTCAATGGCGGACAAGCAGGGCGACGACGCGTTCGATCCGCTCGAGACGATCCAGCCTCGACTTTCGACCTTCGCCGAGAGGCGCACCATTGCGATCGTCGGCGGGCTGGCGATCCTGGTGGCGTTCGGCGTCCTCGTTCTCGCGCTCGGCACCGGCGCCGTCCCCGTCTCCGCGGCGGACGAGCTCGCCGCGACGGCGCACCGGCGCCCCGCCGTCGAGCGTGACGTCAAGCGTGCCGATGAGCGTCGCTGAAGAGATGAGCGCGGCGCCCTCCCCCGCCCCGCGACGCCCCCTCAAGCAGACCACCTCGGGCGGGCTCATCGCCTGGGTGCGCCGCAGGTTCGGGCGGGCCATGCCTCGGGCGCAGGTGATCGCGGCGCCCGAGTTGCGGCTCGGAGGTCAGCTCGACGTCTCCTGGCGGATCGACTACGGCAGCCTCGACGTCACCAATGTCTCGGTCACGCTGGTGGCCACCGAGGTGGCGCGCCAGCGGATCAGCGCCCGCACGGGGATCTCGATCGTCACCGAGACCCGTCCCTTCGTCGAGCTGATGATCGACCGCAAGATGCCCGAGCCGTCGGCGCGCTTCGCCGACGGCCGGGGCTCGGTGCTCGTCCCGCCGTCGACCATCCCCAGCGTGGCGGGAACGCTGAACGAGATCTCCTGGGCCATCGTGATCGAGGCGGCCCACCAGGCCAAACCGATCTGGCGCGGCCAGTTCCCCGTCGTCGTCCTCCCGAGGCCGCGGTGAGCGCCCCCCGCATCGCCCTCGAGCTGACGCTGGAGGAGGGACGCACCAGCTTCGAACCGGGCGCGCGCCTGACCGGCGTGGCCGCCTGGTCGGCGGCAGCCGCCCCCCGGGGGATGGAGCTCCGTCTCAGCTGGTCGATGCACGGC
The DNA here is from genome assembly GCA_963847705.1 of uncultured Pseudomonadota bacterium. GTDB lineage: Bacteria > Myxococcota_A > Polyangia > Fen-1088 > Fen-1088 > JADGRB01. The sequence goes on from CAWKBC010000029.1 coordinate 29,637, forward strand.
CGCGGCGGCCGCGACTTCCGGATCGCCGACACGCTCCCTCTCCCCGCCCCGGCGGCCACCGAACGCCGCCCCTTCATCCTCACGCTCCCCGAGGCTCCTTACAGCTTCCGCGGCCGGCTGGTGACGCTGGTCTGGACGCTGGAGCTGGTGGCGCTCCCCGGCGAGGAGAAGGCCCAGGTCGACCTGATCGTCGCGCCCGGCCACAAGACCATCGACCTCCGCGCGACCGAGCAATAGCGCCGCGCCGGCCGCGCGTCACCTGGCGTGGTGGGCGATCCAGTCGCTCACCAGCGCGAGCACCGAAGGAGACATCGTCTCTTCGATCTCTCCGTACTCGGTCGGTGAACCGGTCTTGGCGGTCTGGAACAGGTGATTGAGGCCCGGCATCTCCTGCACGGTGACATCGTGGTCGTGCGCCAGCGCCTTCTTCATCTCGGGCAGGTTGGCGCTCGGCGGCACCTGCCAGTCGCGGGCGCCGTTGATCGCCAGCACCGGAACCTCGACGCGCGCGAGAAACGTCCGCGGGTCGAGCGGGAGAAAGGTTCGAAACCAAGGCGACAGCACCTGCTTGACCTGCCTGTCGAACCCGCCCGCCTGCTCGAACTGCGCGCGGGTGGCGGCCGGCAACCCGTCGTAGAGCGCGCGCAGTCTCTGGGTGGCGACAGCGTCGTCCTTCTCGGCGTTGATGATGGCGAACGCCTTGTCCCAGTTCGCCTTGCTGTCGGCGATCTCCGCGGCGCTCATTCCCGAAGACTGTTCCAGCAAGCCGCGCTGCAGATCGAGAATCTGCTCACCCGGCAACGCGGTCCCCGCCAAGAGCACGATGAACGCCACGTCCTTTGATCTGGCGGCAGCGATCGTGGCGACGGTTCCCCCCTCCGAGTGCCCCAGCACACCGACGTGCGCCGGAACGATTTCGGGGCGCGCCCGGAGCGCGGCCACCTCCGCCAGGGTGTCATCGGCGAAATCGAAGGTCGTCGCCGTGCCGAACACGCCGGTCGACTTGAAGACGCCCCGGTCGTCACAGCGCAGAACGGCCACCCCCTGGCGGGTGATCGCATCCGACAGAACCAGAAACGGGCGGTGTCCCATCAGCGCCTCGTCGCGATTCTGTGGCCCCGAGCCGGTCGCCAGCACGACGGCGCCAAACGGCCCCTTGGCCCGCGGCTCGGTCAGCGTGCAGGCGAGCGTCACGCCAGCAGCCGGGTTGGCGACGCTGACCTCGAGCTCGTCGTAGGGAAGCGGACGGCGGGGGGTCTGCGGCCGCAGCGTGACGACCGGCGGATGGGCGGTCTTCTCGAGATCCAGCGGCAGCGCCAGGCCGTGCTGAGTGAAGATGCCGATCAGTCTGTCACCGTCGAGCCGCGCCTCGTAGCTGCCGTTGATGGTCGACAGGAGCAACTTCACCTTGTCGCCCTCCACGGTCACGCTGTCGACCGGAATGTCGGCGACGTGCTGGTCGATGCTGTCGGCGGTGGCGGACCAACCCCCGGACGCTCGCTTGATCTTGAGGAGAAGCCTCAGGTTGACGACGCCGGCGTGGAGCGTCCCCAGCCAGAGGCCGTCGAGCGCGGCGGCGGGAGCCGGGCCGGCGGGCGAGGTGGCGACGGCTGGCGGGGCGCTCGCCCGACATCCGAACAGGGCCGCACACCCCAACACCAAAAGCCCGACACCCAGCCGTTTCGCCATGGAAGTGTGCGAGAGCATAACGACGATTTCCACGGCGTTTCAAACAAGCTCGCCCAAGGTTGCCTCATGCGGCGCTTGCCACGGGTGATCTCGGTCGGGATAGACTGGGCGCATGCCTGACACCGGCGGCAGCTTCGGGGGCAAGACGAAGTTCCAACCCGGCGGCACGCCCGGCGGCGGCGGGGCGTTCTTCGCCGGTCTGGTGATGATGGGCGTGGGGATCTACATGGTGTTCGACCGCGTCACGGTCCACACCTCGTTCTGGCGGTTCTTCGGCGGGGCGCAGACCAGCTTCGGCGTCACGCTGCTTCCCCTGCTGGCCGGTGTCGGATTTCTGGCGTTCAACGGCAAGTCGTTCCTCGGCTGGCTGCTCGCGGTCGGAGGCGTCGTCCTGATCCTGGCCGGCGTGCTCATGAACCTCGACATCTACTTTCAGCCCACCAGCCTGTTCGCGACGATCGTCATGTTTGGTCTCATTGCCGGCGGATTGGGTCTGTTCGCCAAAGGACTCCGCGCCCACCCCAACTCCTAGTTCGGGTATCATGGTCCTGTGGGGATGTTCGGGTCCTGGGGGTCGGAACCGACGGTCCGCCCGCTGCATCGCATGACCCCGCTCCGCGACGACCCCGCTTTGGCGTGGTTGTCGATCGGCGAAAAGATGCGCATCGATGCCCTCGGTTGGGTCCTGTGGACGGCCTTCGTTGTGATCGCCTTCGTGGTCCGGCAGATCGTTCACGTCGCGATCTTCACCCTGGTCACGCCGCTCTTCTCGGGCCGCATCTCGCTGGTCATCGTCGGCGGTCTGGCCGCGTTGATGGCCCCGGGGATCAGGCGCTCGATCCTGCGGGTCAAGAACGATCGCCTGGAGAGCCTCCTGCGGCGGCAGGCCAACGAGGTCGCGGCCGATGATTGGGCGGCCCTCGAGAGCGCGCCCAACGACACCGTGGTCTCGGCCGTCGGATGGGTGCGCGGGCGCCAGTACCTCGGCAAACCGATCGGCGGCGAGCCGGCCGTTGGCGTGGCGCTGCCCTGCCAGCATCAATTCCCCGGCGTCTTCGAATCGCTGCACGACTTCGAGCTCGTCGACGAAGAAGGTCGAGCGATCCTCATCCAGGCCTCCGAAGGGCGCATGTTCGGCAAACCCAACGTCGCCCTCGACAGCCATGAGCTCCGTCATCTCTACGCAGACCTCGGCGTCCCCTCCGGCGCAACCAACTCCGGCTGGCACATCCACAGCCTGCGCAGCGGCGATCCGGTGATGGTCGTGGGGTACAAACAGACGGTGCTCGATCCCAGCGAGCCGAGCTTCCGCGGTCCCCAAGGCCGTCTGGCCCTCGCGTCATCGCCCCCCTGCCCCCTGATGATCTTCTCCCTGGCGGCCCAGCGCCGGCCGGCGACCTAGCCAGCGCGCGACCGGCAGAGGCGCTCGGTCATCCTCGGCGGAGCCGACGTCGTTGGCGGTGACGTCGACGGGCGCGCCCCTCGGCAGCGGACGCGGGTCGCCCTGGTTGGTCTCCCTGGTCGCTCCTTCGGGCCAACATCTCGCAGATGGTGAAGGACGCCAAGGCCAAGGCGCCACGCCGGCAGCAGTATCAGGCGCTTGGCACCGAGATGACGCACACCCACGCCGCCGGCGCCGCGAAGATCGCCGGCTTCGTCGAGAGCGCGCTCGAGTGGCAGAACATCGGCCTCGCCAGGTTCCTGCGATAGGCGCCGGCCGCGACGACGCCGTCGCTCAACGAACGTGCGTTCGTTCCAGCTTCTTGAGCCGCTCGAGCAGCTCGGCGTTCATCTCGTCGACCTTCTCGTGCAGGTGCGCGATCTCCAGCTCCGCCTTCAGGTTGACCTGGTACTCGATGTCGTTGCGGGTGCGATCGCGGGCGACCTGGCGGTTCTGGCTGAGCAGCACGAACACCGACAGGATGATCGCCTCCAGTGATACGCACATGGTGAGAAAGCCGTAGGGAAAGGGATCCCAGCCGCCCAGGACGGTGCGCGCCAGCGGGCCGGTGTTGAGGACGATCCAGAGCGCGAACAGGATGCAGTGGATGAAGAGGAACGGGAGGCTGCCGCTGAACTCCGAGATCCAGTCGGCCATCTTCATGACCGTCGTGCGCGTGTCCTCGACCTCTTCGTTGATGTCGCGCGAGGCGGCGTGGCGGAGCTGGCGCGACGCCTCCCGCAGCCGCTTGCCGGTCGCGGTGAGGAGATCCATCGCCGCGGCCGGGTGCTGCTTGAGCAGCGCCTCGATGTCCTCCCGATCGACCACCACCCCTTGCAGATCCTGGGTCACCAGGGCCGAGGCCGTGCGCGGGCCCGCGTCGATGAGCGACAGCTCCCCGAAGAAATCGCCCGCCCCCGCCCGCTCCAGCACGATGCGCTGGCCGGTGTCGTTCTTGAAGAAGATCTCCACCTCCCCTTCGCGGACGATGTAGAGCGAGTCGCCCGGATCGCCGTAGCTGAAGAGGATCTTGCCCGCCGGCGCGCTGATCGCCTCCACCTTGGCCGCCAGCGCCGCCCGCTCGTCGGCGTCGAGCAACTGGAACAGCGGAACCTCCGCCAGGATTTCGGGATCGGCGCTCATGGGTGGCTCGCTGAAGGGCGCCGCGCAATATCGCATGGGGACCGGCCCACGCAAGGCGCCCACTTCTTCGGCGTCCTCTGACGCCAAGCGGAGTGTCAGCCGGTCGCGCTCAGCCGAGCGCGCCGAGCTCGCGGCGCTCGGTGGCGGCCAGACAGGCCGGGCAGTTGGCCGCCAGGCGCCAGGACTCGGGATCGAGCGCCACCGGCACCTCGAACTCGAACACGCCCCCGCGTCCCGCTTCGCCGATGCGGACGCCGCACAGCGCCCTCCACTGCGGACCCTCCTCCGACGTGAGCCACTCGGGGACCCGCTCGACGCGGTGAACCGTGCTCTCACTGTAGACGGGAGCGGTGATCTCGCGGAAGCCCATCGTGATCAGGTTATTCACGCTGGCGCGGGTTGGCGCAAGGCTGGAGCACGAATTGTTGCCAACTTTGCCTGGTGGCGCCGCTTTTCCCGTCCTTTCCCTACCTCCAACCTACCTTGCTGGCCACATGAGCGTCGGCGCGGAGGACCTGTCCGTGGTAGTCTCCCGCGCAATGGCGACGGGTGATGAAAAGCGGGCGGCGATTGTCGCCCGGCAGGCCGAACGCGAGGAAGCCGAGCGCAAGTTGAAGGGTCCCTCGACCTCACCGGCTGCGCGACCACGCAAGCCACGAACCAACTGGGCCGCGACCCGTCCGATTCACGGCAACCCCCGCGGCCGCGCTCCCAACAAGCCCGAAGAATAGATTCCGCCGCGGCGCCATCCGACTGACGCCACGAGCTGGCGTCCCACCGCGCTCCACCATGCAATTCCGCCCGGCAACGCTCGACGAGCTGACCATCGACGATCGTGCCCCGGCCGTGGGGGTGGCGATCTATCAGCGGCTGGAGGCGTTCTTGCGAGGCTCGGGGCACCGCTTTTTGATCCCGGAGGCGGGCCAGCAAGCCAGCTGGGATCGGGCGCTGTTCTTGAACCTCACCTACTGGAACGCAGAAGCCGGGGCCGACGTGCTCTGCGACGACCACATCCCCGCCGACGTCGTCGCGCATGTCGCCTGGCACGAGCTGGCCACGCGGCGGATTGCCCCCCCGCCGGGCTCCCCGCGACGGTCGCCCAGCAGCGACGGGCTCTTCTTCGCGGAATCGATCGCCAGCGCGTTCGACCTCTATCTGGTCGGCCGCCTCCTGCCGCGCGCCGCTGACTCCGACTTCCTCGCCACGCAGGTGCCGCTGATGGCGGAGTGCGCCGACAGCGCGGGGCTCCCCGAGGCTGGCTTCTCCGCGCTGCTCGAGGAGGTCACGCGGGCTCCCGAGCGTGCTTTCGAGGATCTTCGCGCGCTGCTGTTCGACGCGGCCTGCGCGCTGGTCGCCTGTGAGACGGCCACCGCCGCCCAGGCGGCGCTGGAGGGGCTGGCCGGCCACCGGTTCGCGCCGCTGCTGCACCACTACCAGCTCTCGAACTGGATCCTCTATGCGCGCGCCTATGCGGCCCCCTCGTCCGAGCCGGACGAGGGGGTGCGCAGGCTCGATCGAACGTTGAGGGAGGCCCCGGTCTCGCTCGACTGGCTCGACCAGAACTGGCTCGGTTAAGGAGTGAAGATGACGTCCTCTTGGCAGACCCTCGATCGCGCGCTCACCAGTGACGGCAGTGAGCTGACGCTCTGCTGGTTCGAGGATCACTTCTCCGAGCGGTTCGCCCTGCGCGTCGACGGCCAGGAGCTGATGCACAGCAACAGCCACGGCTCCGAGGAGAAGCTGGCGGTCCACGGCTGTGCCGGGCTGGCCACGCGCCCGCAGGCGCGGGTCCTGGTCGGCGGGCTGGGCATGGGCTTCACCGCCCGCGCCGCGCTCGACCGCGTGGCCTCCGACGCCGAGGTGGTGGTGGTGGAGGCGGTCGGCCAGGTGATCGTCTGGAACCGCGACCCAGGCCTCCTCGGGCAGCTGGCCGGGATGCCGCTCGGCGATCCGCGCCTGACCGTCGTCGAAGGGGACGTGGGCGACGTGATCGAACGGGCGGCCGCGGCGACGACCGAGACGGCGCGATTCGACTCCATCCTGCTCGACGTCGACAACGGTCCGACGGCGCTGTCGACCTTCACGAACCGGCGGCTCTACACCGTCGCCGGCCTGACGAGCGCGCGCCAGGCGCTGCGCAGCGACGGCGTGCTGGCGGTCTGGTCGACGTTCGCCGACGCCAGGTTCACCGCGCGCCTGCGCGAGGCGGGCTTCACCGCGCGCACCATGCGCGTGCTGGCCGGCGACGGCACCGACCGGCGCCACATCTTGTGGCTGGCCCGGCCGGCGGGCGCCGCTCAGTCGGGCTTGGGCCGCGATGTCTCCAGGCGGAAGAGATATCGAACGCCCGCCACCATCGTGTAGTCGACCAGGCGCGGTCCGAGCAGCTGCGTGCCGGCCCTGGCAAACAGGCCCACCCGACCGATCACCAGGCTCCCGACCTCGGCGAGGCCATAGAAACGCGCGCCGCTGTTGCTCCTGAAATCGACGGTGGTGTTCAGGTCGAGCTTGAGCCAGTTGTATTGCTTGCCGAACAGGATGCTGCCGAAGTCGGTGGCCAGCTGGTTGATGTTGGGCCGGCCGGCGTCGCCAGCGACGGAGAACTGGTCCTGCGCGACACCGTACGCGAGCCACCAGCGATAGGGCTTGAAGGCTGCCCCCACGCCGAGCTCCAGCTGCTGCTTGCCGGCCCCCAGCGTCGGCTGGGTGGCGGTGTTCAGGATGGTGCCGGCAAGCAGCGCCCCCACCGCCCGGGCGTTGGACGCGACGATGCCGATCAGGCCGACCTGGAGATCCCCGATGCCCGAGACCTGGCCGGCGGGTGTCTCCATCAGCCGCGCCGGAACCTGGTAACGCAGCAGCAGCCGGCGGAGAAACTGGATGTCGATCTCGGCCGTGGTGTCGTGAATCGACACCCCACCCTCGAGCTTGGTGAAGGTCTGCCGCAGCTCGAGCCGGGGGATCAGCTCGACCGGGCTGACGCCGGCTCCCCCTTCCGGCTCCTCCGCGATGTCGGCCTCTTCGGCCGGGCCGCCCGCGGGGACCTCCGACGGTTGCGGGATGTGTGCTGGCCCCAGCGTCGGCGTCGGGGCCTGGCCTGGCTCGACCACGAGCAGGGCGGCGCCGAGAAGGGTCGCGAGGAGCAGCACGGCGGTGGCTCCATCGTGAGGCGTCTCGCCGATGGGGGAAGCGGGGGCGCCCACTTGCGGGAGGTGCCGTACGAACGTCGCGAGGCCGGTGGCACCCCTCGTCCACGAGGGTAACCGGACGAACGTCCCGAGGCCAGTGGCACCCCTCGTCGACGAGGGTGCCGGACGAACGTCGCGAGGCTAGTGGCACCCCTCGTCGACGGTCCCGTTGCAGTTGTCATCGATCCCGTTGCCGCAGATCTCGGTCGCCCCCGGGTGCACGGCCGCGTTGTCGTCGTTGCAGTCTTCGCACCAGCGGTAGCCGTCACCGTCCTGGTCGGCGCCCGTGCCGTTCCGCTCGCAGTCCACGAAGGTCTGGAGAAACTGGGCCCGCTCCGCCACGACGTCGTGCGCGGTGGTCACCGCCATCTGGAACTGCGCCGGCGACGCCCAGGTGTGCGGATCGGCCGCCACGTCGGCCGCGATCTGCTGCGACCAGGTGTCGATCCATCCCTGAATCTGCGGGACGTTCCACTTGCCGAGCTGGGTGGCGATGGCGTCGACGTACTTGCTCCGCCAGGTCGGATCGTTCATCACCGCCAGCCAGGCCACGCCGGGAGCCGGCGCCGGCGCGGCGCGGCCCACCCACCAGTAGATCGGGTGGTCGTCGAACGGGGTGAGGTCGAACAGGCTCAGCCAGTCGAACGTCGAGTCGGTGTCGTTCGGCAGGTAGACGAAGCCCTGCGCCCCCTGGTCGTAGATGTAGAGGTTGTGCGTTCCGCCGTAGGTCCCGTCGGCGTTGTTGAGCAGCGCCTCGCTGGCCCACTCGACGACCGACGACTGCAGATCGACGATCGCCGAGAGGCTGGCGAGGTCGGTCGCCTGCGCGAAGGCCATCTTCCGGCTCTGGTTGGCCGCCTGCAACGTGAGGCCGGTCTCCGGTTGGATGGCCCCCTTCCAGAGCCCGCCGCTCGGGTTGCTGGGGAAGAACTCGGCGATGACGCGCTTGTTGGTGTTCTCCTCGGCCACGAACATCCCGTAGTAGGCGCCGTTGATCTCCACCCGGGCGTTGGCCGCGCAGCCGGCGGCGATCCCCACCTGCCGCAGCCAGGTGTGCGCCAGCCGATCATGCATGAAGGTCCAGTCGCTGCGGGGCATGTCGAACACCAGCTTCTCGATCCCGTGGAATTTTCCGTTGGGGTCGCTCTCGTGAAACGAGATGTCGAACTGAATCTTGGCGCGGGTGCCGTCCAGCGTCGCCGCCTGCGCCCACGACGACTGGCCGTGCAGCTTCAGCGTCGCGTCGCTGACCGTCTCGCTCCCCATGTGGAACACGACCGGATGACGGACCACGAAGTCGTTCCCCGAGGCCGTCAGGGTCGCCACCTGGTTGAACTCGTTCATCACGCTGGCCCATTCGCTCGGATCGATGTCGATGGAGTAGGTCCGGACCATGTTCGGATCGAAGAGGTCCGCACAGGCCGGCCCGCCTCCCACCGGCGCCGATGCATCGACGAACGTTCCGCCCGTGGCGCCCGACGCGCCGGAGGTCCCCCCGCCGGCGCCGCTGGCGCCGCCGCCACCACCGCCCGTTGACGGCGTGCCGCCGGCGCTGCCTCCCCCTTTCGAGCCGCACCCCGCAAGCGTCCCCACCGCCACCACCACCACCACCGACCACCAACGCCAGCCCATGCCCACCTCGTGGGGACCAACAGCAAGCGGGATGCCCGCCGGAGGGGCGACGAATCGCCGCCGGCGTTACCGCCCGGGAACGAACGCCGCGCTTCGCCCACCATGTGACAATATCGACGCCTCGGTCGGCGATGACGACGACGCTGGAGCAGCTTCTCGAAGGTGAGTCGTTCGACGACGAGACCTTCGCCGGTTTCGATCTCGCGCGGGCCGACCTCAGCGGCAAGGCGTTTACAGGCTGCACCTTTCGGAACGTGAAGTTGCCGGAGAGCCGCTGGGCGCGCGCGCGACTCGAGGACTGCCTGCTCGAGGCCTGCGACCTGACCCGCCTGGCCCCGGCCGAGATGGCGCTGCGCGGCGCGCAGTTCAACCGGTGCAAGATGATGGGCATCGACTGGAGCGGGGTCGGCGAGTATCCCGACCTCAGCTTCGCCGACTGCAACCTCGACTACTGCTCGTTCACCTCGCTGCGCCTGCGCAAGACCCCCTTCGTCCGCTGTTCCCTGGTCGAGGCGAGCTTCGTCGACGCCGATCTGACCGAGGCGCGGTTCGACGGCTGCCGGCTGACCGGCGCACGCTTCGCGCGGTGCGATCTCCGCAAGGCCTCGTTCGCCGGCGCGCAGGATTCTGTTGCTCGACCCGGCCACCAACCAGGTCCGGGGCGCGTCGATCCCGCCCGAGGCCGCCCTGCTCCTGGCCGTCTCGTTCGGGTTCAAGCTGACGCCGTAGCTCAGGGCCCTTTGCTCAATAGATGGCGACGCCTGCGGTGAGCTGAGCGGCCGGCGTCCAGACCTGGTCGAGCTTGGCGAGGCTGCCGCCGGCGCGCAGCGTGAGCGCGAGGCGCGACGTCAGATCCACCTCGGCGAGCGCGCCGCCGCCAACGGACGGCCCGCTGACGTAAGTCGGGGTCGACCCGACCAGCACCTCGGTGATCGCCATTCCGCCACTGCCGAACGCGCCCAGGTGGACCCGACCCCACCCGACCGGAAACCCCTGCAGCTCGAGACCGAGAGCGTGCCGTGGCACGAGGCCACCGGTGGCGACCCCGCCGGCCAGGCCGGAGCCCCCGGCAAGCCCGATGTCGGCCAGGAGTCCCAGCTTCCGGGTGAAGAAGTAGCCCGCCTGGACGTTCATGGCCGGTCCGGCCAGGGTCGCGCCGGCAAAGTCGAAGGCGATCGTCCCCGAGTCGAGCTTGAACGTCGCGCCCCGTCGATCGAGCGGCAGCCGCTCGAGCCGCTGGAGCCCGAATCCCTCGTCGTCCATCACCTTCGCCTCGACGGTCCCGGCGACCCACCCGGGCGACAGCTCGGCCACGGAGATCGTCGCCTGCTGGCCGTTGGCGGCGCGCAGGTGAACCGGCTGCTCCGGCGACATCGCCACGTAGCCGTCGAAGCGAACCCCCTCGCTGGAGACGAGGCCGATCGCCACCACCACGGCGACCACGACGACGATCGCCACCAGCACGGCGTCTCCGTTGCCGCCGCCCCCGCCACCGCCCCCGCCGATGTGGCCTCCTCCGCCAACGTGGCCGCCCCCGCCGACGTGGCCGCCTCCGCCGACGTGGCCGCCCGAAGCGCTCCGGCCGCCGCCTCCGCCGTGGATCGAAGCGCTCCCGCGCCCCGCTGGCCGTCGGCCGTCCGAGAGGTCGACCCGCAGGTCGGCGGCATCGTCTTCGGTCGTCGGGGGGACCGGCTCGCTCCGCCGCTCGCCGAGATCCTGGACGACGCGGACCCGCGCCCCACGCTCCGGCGGCGGCGTCGCCGCCAGCCGGGCCAGCTCCTCGTGCGGGATCACGTATTCATTCGAGGTGCACCCGACCGCCAGGGGAAGGAACGCAGCGAGAGTCACGACGCTGACGCACGCCCCTGGGGTGCGCCCAAAGCCTCGATGGGTCCGCAGCATCCGCGGCTGTTGTTCAGGTTCTGTGCCACCGCGAGAGGCGCCATCGGCGCGGGTGAGCGCGGGGCAGAAAGGCGGGTGTGGCGCCCCGGCGACGGAGCCGATGTGGCAATGTCGGTCGCAGTGCAATGTCGGATGAGCAGGTGCTGACCGAGGTTCGGGGTGTCAATCCGGAGGCCGCGCTGGCGGCCATCCGGGCGCGGGGCGCCCGGTTCGCCGCCGGTGACCGCGCTCCCGACGGGCGCAAGCTGGCGCTGGTGGTGGAGGGCGGCGCGTTGCGCGCCGTCTCCTCGGCGGGCGGCGTGGTCGCGCTCGAGCACCTCGGCCTCACCGACGTGTTCGACGACGTCTACGGCACGTCGGCCGGCGCGATGAACGCCAGCTACTTCGTCACCGGGCAGGCGCGGCTCGGCATCCGCATCTACTACGAGGACATGAACCAGCGCGCCGTCGTGAACCCGTACCGGTTCTGGAAGATCCTCGATCTCGACCGGCTGTTCGCCCAGACGATCCTGAGCGCCAAGCGGCTGCGCCTCGACACCATCCTGGCGGCGCGCTCGAAGCTCCACATCGCCACGCTGGAGGCGAAGACCGGCAGGGGACGGGTCTTCGACGCGCAGACGCTCGGCGGCGAGGCCGAGCTGCTGTCGGCGCTGCGGGCCGCCACCGCGGCGCCCTTCCTCTACAACCATCCCGTCACCGTCGAGGGACGCCGCTTCCTCGATGCCGGCCTGGTCAACTCGTTTCCCATCGCGGACGCGGTGGCGGCCGGCTGCACCGACATCCTCGTGCTGTTGACGCGTCCGTTCGCCTACCGCCGCCCCCGCGCCGGCCGGATGATGCGCTGGCTGTTCGACCGGATCTGCGCGCCCGGCAACCCGCTCCTCAGCCGGGCGTTTGCGCTGCGGCACGAGCGCGACGCCGCGCTCCGGGATCTCGCCTTCGGGCGATTGCCGGTTGCCGCCGGCGTGAACATCGCCACCATCTGCACCGACGACGTCGAGATCGTCCAGCGCATGACCACCGAGCGCTCGCTCCTGCTGGCAGCCGCCCTGGCCTTCGGGCAGAAGACGTTGCGGGTGCTCGGCGCCGATCCCGCCGGATGGACCCTCGAATGATCTCGACCCCAGAGCGACACGCCACCGTCCCCGCCCCGGCTGCCCGCCGGCGCGACTATCTGCTGATGGTGGCCATCGGCGCCTTCGCCACCACCTTCGCGCAGCAGCGGTCGACCTTCGGCAACTACCCGATCCTCTTTCTCCTCAAGGAGAGGTTGCACTTCGGCCGGGAACAGGTCGCCGAGTTCTTCATGTGGGCCACCTTCGCCTGGAGCATGAAGCCGCTGGCCGGCGTCCTCACCGACGCCTTCCCCATCCGCGGCTCACGCCGGCGCGCCTACCTGCTGCTCGGCGGCCTCATCGGCGGCTCCTGCTGGGCGCTGCTCAGCGTCGTCACCGGCAACTATCACCTGTTTCTTCTGGTCTCGATCCTGCTCAACGTCGGCCTGGTCCTGGCGAGCACGGCGATGGGCGGCCTGCAGGTCGAGGCGGGACAGCTCTTCGGCCTCTCCGGCCGCATCTCGTCCCTCCGGCAGGTGGTCATGTCGATCGCGCTGGTCGCGGGACCCTTGCTGGGCGGGTGGCTGGCAAAGAAGGCGTTCGGCTACACCGCCGGCGTCGGCACGCTGGTGATGCTGGCGCTGGTGACGTTCGCGCTCTTCGGGTTCAAGGAGACGGCCACCACCCTCCCCCGCCCGAACGCGCCGCCGGCGACCCTGCGCCTGCCGAAGGCCCACGGTATCGCCCGTCGACGACCACCTGGATCGGCGTGGGGATCCTCCTGGCGGCCGGCACGGGGAGCGTGCTCGTCCACGGGATGCTCAACGTCGGCCTCTCGCTGTTTGCCATGCTGGCCGTCTTCCTGTTCGTCCTGGCGCTGGCCATGACCCGCGTCCGCAATCCGGTGCTCTTGCAGGCCCAGCGGCAGCTGTCGCAGATCCTGCGCTCGCGCGCCCTCTGGCTGGCGGCCGGGATGCTGTTCCTCGTCTACGTCGTGCCCGGGTTCAACACCGCCCTCACCTATCGGCAGAGCGACGAGCTGCACTTCAGCAAGGAGCTGATCGGGCGGGTGGCCAGCATCGAGGGGGCGGCGGGCGTCGTCTTCGCGCTGGTCTACGCCGTCGTCTGCAGCCGGTTCAACCTGCGCACGCTGATCGTCTTCTCGATGGCCGCCAACGCCGCCGGCACCCTGCTGTTTCTGAGCTACACGGCCTCCGACGCCTACGCCGTCCACGCCGTGACCGGCGCGCTCAGCGTCCTGTCCGAGCTGGCGCTCATGGATCTGGCCGTCCGCTCGACCCCGCCAGGATGCGAAGGGCTCGGCTTCGCCCTCATGATGAGCGTGCGCAACTTCGGCATCGCCATGAGCGACGTCGGCGGCTCGATGCTGATGGACCAGGCCCACTTCACCTTCACCACCCTCGTCCTCATCAACGCCTGCACCACCGCCGCCGTCCTGCTGTTCGTGCCCGCGCTTCCCAAAGCGTTGATCCTTCGCAAGGAAGGGGAACGGCAAACGCCCGCGAAAGCCTGAACGGGGTCGCTTGACACGTTTGCGAGGCACAATGATCATCTTTGCGTGAACTGGCACTCTGTTCGAAGGCTCGCTTTGCTGGCGGCGCTCATTTGTCCAACGTTGGAGGCCTGCGCGTTCACCACCGACACCCTGGCGCCTGGCTACCAACCGCAACCCTGGGCCAGGCGGGTCAATGGCGCCGAGCAGGTGGCGGTGCGGGTGGAGGTGCGAGACCTGCGGAGGGATCGCGCCCGCGTGGGTGTCAAGAAGAACGGCTACGGAATGGAGATGGCGCCCATCGTGTCGGCGACGGACGTTGCCGCGTTCGTGCGGGCGAACGTTGCTCTGGAGCTGGCGCGCCGGGGGTTCACGGTCGGCCAGACCGGGTTGGTCGTCAACGTCGACCTGCGCAGGTACTTCAACGATTTCAGGCTCGGCTTCATGAGCGGCGACGCGACGGCCGAGGTGATCTTCGACGTCAGCGCCTACCCGGTGGGTCCCGAGGGCGCGGGGCCGCCCATCTTCCTGGGCCATTTCGAGGGAGTCGGGGAGAACAACGGAATCCAGATGTTCAGCGGCGAGAACGCCAAGGTGGCGCTGGACGCTGCCTTCATGGACGCGATGCGGTTGATGTTCTCCGACCGGCGGTTCCTGGCCGCGCTGATGCAGACCGCGGTGTTGCCTCCTCCCTACGCTCCGCCGACGCCGCCGCCCCAACCCGGCGGCCCGAGCGCCGCGCCGACCTCCTGAGCGACGGGGACTGTCCCCACGATGGCGCCGACCGCGACCGACGCAAAACCGAGGCCCGTCAGGTAGCTCGCCAGCACGCTGCTGACGACGCCGTTGGTCAGGCCCCGAACGCCGCGCGTGAAAGAGCAGCTTGTGCGCGTCCGACGTGGATCTGTCAGATAATGGGGGATGGCCAGCGGCCTGCAGACGACGCGTCCGTTCGCGCGGGGGATCGGTCTGGCCGCGCTCGCGGCGCTGCTGTTCGGCGCCACGGCGCCGCTCCTCCAGATCGCCTCGCGCGGCCTCAACCCGGTCGCGGCGGCGGCGTTCCTGTACCTGGGCGCCGGCGTGCTGGCGCTGGTGACCAAGCTCGGGCGTGACGGGCACTCGGTCTCGCGGCGTTCGGGAGTGCGAAAGGAAGCCGCCCTCACCCGCGGCGACCTCCCGCGGGTGCTGCTGGTGGCGCTGCTCGGCGGCTTCGCCGGCCCGGCGCTGCTGGTGTACGGCCTCGCGCACACCGATGCGGTCCGTGCGTCGCTGCTCCTGACCCTGGAGGCGCCGCTCACCGCCCTGCTCGCGGCGGCCCTGTTTGGCGAGTACGTCTCACGGCGCGTCTGGTTCGCGGTCACGCTCATCAGCGTCGGCGCGGCGACGCTGGCCTATCCGGCGCTGGCTCATCGCGCCGCGCCCGGCCAGACGACAGGTGACCTCTTCGTCGTCCTGGCCTGCCTCGCCTGGGCGCTCGACAACAGCATCTCCCGCAAGCTGGCCGAGCGCGATCCGCTGGCGGTCGTCGCCGCCAAGGGCCTCTGCGGAGCCTCCCTGTCGCTCGGCGTGGCCTTCGCCGCCGGATGGGTCACGATCGACGTCGGCGCGGCGCTGCGGCTCCTGGCCGTCGGCGCCGTCGGCTATGGGTTGAGCCTGCA
Source organism: uncultured Pseudomonadota bacterium (assembly GCA_963847705.1). GTDB lineage: Bacteria > Myxococcota_A > Polyangia > Fen-1088 > Fen-1088 > JADGRB01. The sequence continues at coordinate 44,858 of CAWKBC010000029.1, forward strand.
GCTCTACCTGCGGGCGCAACGGATGGTCGGGGCGGCGCGCACGGCGTCGGTCTTCGCGGCCGCGCCCTTCGTCGGCGTCGCGGTGGCGATGCTGGCCGGCACCCCCTGGCCCGGCGCGGTCGTGGCGCTTTCGGCGGGGTTGATGGCCGCTGGCATCTGGCTGCACACCACGGAGCATCACGAGCACGCGCACGCGCACCTGGCGCTCGACCACGACCACGCGCACGTGCACGACGACGGACACCACGGGCATCACCACGACCCGATGCCGCTCGGCCCCCACTCTCATCTTCACCACCACGATCCTCTCAGCCACCACCACGAGCACAGCGAGGATGTCCATCACCACCACGTCCATTGACCGAGGCGTTGGCCGAGTCGAAGAAGACGACCACGAAGACCACGGCGACGAGCTCATCGCGCCGTTGCTCCCACTGCTGACCGGGCGGCGGATCGTGGCGCTGACCGGGGCCGGCTGCAGCACGGAGTCGGGAATCCCCGACTATCGAAGCAATGGCCGGAGCGGCCCGCGGAACCCGATCCAGCAGGACGCCTTCCTGCGGCGCGAAGACGTGCGGCGCCGCTACTGGGCACGCGCGACCCTCGGCTGGGCGCGCTTTCGAGCGGCGGAGCCCAACGCCGCTCACCGCGCGCTGGCGTCGCTCGAACAGGAAGGCCTCCTCGCCGGGGTGATCACCCAGAACGTCGATCGCCTGCACCACCGCGCCGGAAGCCGTCGGGTGGTCGAGCTGCACGGCGCGCTGGCGGAGGTGAGCTGTCTGCGCTGCGGCGCCGCCGAGGAGCGCGACCAACTCCAACAGCGTCTGCTCGAGGCGAATCCCGGCTGGCTGGAGCTGGGCGCCGACGCCCTGCCCGACGGCGACTCCGAGCTCCCCGCCGAGCTGGTGGCCGGCTTCCGGCTGGTCGGGTGCCGGGGCTGCGGCGGCGACCTCAAGCCCAATGTCGTCTTCTTCGGCGGCAACGTCCCGGCGCCCACCCTGGCCGCCGCCTGGGAGCTGTTCGCGGAGGGCGAGGTGCTGCTGGTGATCGGTTCGTCCCTGACCGTCTATTCGGGCTTCCGATTCGTGCGGCGCGCCCAGGAGCTCGCGCTCCCCATCGCCGTCATCAACATCGGCCCCACCCGCGCCGACGATCTGGTGCAGGCGAAGATCTCGGCGCCCGCCTCCCTGGTGCTCCCGCGGCTGGCCCGCCAGCTTCGGGCGCGTTCGAGCTGACAAAACAGACCCCGAGGGGCGCAGCATCTGTCGACAGAGGCCACAAAAACGTCCTGGCAATTACGCACCGGCGGGCCGAAAAACCGCGACTGCTTCCTGGAATACGTCCCTCTCCCGTCGTTTTGGGTGGTGCAGCTTTCATTTTTCGGAGCTGTGGTTGAGTTGGTGTTTCTGATATGGTCCAGCTCGCTTTTTTTAACGGGGGAGATGCGCACGGATGAGCTTTTCACTTCGATCGGTCGCTGCGGGTTTGGTTCTGGTCACGGCGTCGGTGCTGTCCGGCTGCGGAGGAGGTTCCGGGAAACCGGCCCCCGGCATGGGCTGCTCGCTCACCAGCCAGTGTGCGGCGGGTCTGATCTGCACCTTCGGGTTCTGTCATGACCAGTGTGAGAAGGACGTCGACTGCTCGCCCGGGATGTGCGTGAAGTCGACCGCGCTCGGCGACGCGGGCGGCGCGCTCAACGTCTGCCAGCTCCCGACGGAGGCGCACTGCTACTACAACAGTCAGTGCATGGCACCGCTGGTCTGCGGTCGCGATGAGCAATGCCGCAACCAGTGCCAGAGCAGCGTGGACTGCGTCACCGGCCAGATCTGTACCTCCTCGGGCGTTTGCGCGGACCAGTCGCAGATCGTGGCCGGGACAAACGACGTCACGCTGGTCACGACGGGCCGCGACGGCGGCGCCGACATGTACGCGAGCGGAACCGCCGGGACGGGTGTCCTCGGCACGGGCGGCGCGGCCGGCGGAGGCGCCACCGGCACCGGCGGCTCGGGCGGCGGGACCGCCACCGGGACCGGCGGAACGGCAGGCACGGCCGGCTCGACCGGCTTGGCCGGGTCGACTGGCAAAGGCGGCGCCACCGGCACGGGCGGCGCGAGCGGAGGCTGCTCGCCGGCGTGTGCCCTCGGATTTCAGTGCGCCTCCGGCACCTGCCAGGCCTGTGGAACCTCGGGCGCCATCTGCTGCGGCACCGGGAGCACGGCGACCTGCCAGTCGAACCTGACCTGTGTCTCTGGCACCTGCACCTGCGGCGGGGTCAATCAGGCCTGCTGCACCGGGACCACCTGCGGCACCGGGCTTCAGTGCGTGGCGGGCGTCTGCAGCTGCGGCGGCGCAGGACAGAACTGCTGCAGCGGGAAGACTTGCAACACCGGTCTCGTCTGCGGCGGGATCCGCTGCGGCTGCGCAGTCGCCTGCGACGAAACGGCCGTCTTGAAGACCGACGGCTCGGTCTTCATCAGCAACACGCCCATCACCAACCTGGACGACACGCTGTTCAAGGTGACGACCGTCTCGTACAACGGCTCCTTCGGCTGCGGCGTGAAGGCGGATGGGACGGTCTGGTGCTGGGGAACCAACACCTACGGCGCGCTCGGCATCGGTGACACCACCGTCCCCAGCTCGACGCCGCCGGTCGAGGTCGTCACCGCGGCGGGCGGCCCCGCGTTGACGGGCATCACCTCGGTCGGGGTCTCCGACTCGGGCTACACCGCCTGCGCGATCGGCGCTTCCGGCGCCGTCTGGTGCTGGGGCTACGGCGGCTACGGCCAGCTGGGGAACGGGTTCAAGAACAACTCCTCCTACGCCACGCCGGTCCTCACCGACGCCAGCGCCACGCAGTTCACCGGCGCGCAGACAGTCTCGGTCAGCTACGTCCACGCCTGCGTGTACAAGACCGACATGACGGTCTGGTGTTGGGGCGACAACACCTACGGAGAGATCGGCGTCGGAAGCACGGCGACGGCGATCCTCTACCCCACGCAGGTCACCAACCTGCAGACCTCGGCGCTCGACGTGATCGCGGCTGACGAGCCGTACGGAAACTCGTGCGCCACCACCTCGGACGGCAGCGCCTACTGCTGGGGCGCCAACTCTTACGACGGCCTCGGCAACGGATTGATGAGCGGGATGGCGATCGTGCCGACGCAGGTGCTAACGGCGGCGGCGACCCCGCTGACCAATGTGACCAGGGTCATCGACTGGATGTCCGGCTACAAGCTCTGCGCCCAGCGGAGCGATCTCAGCGTCTGGTGCTGGGGGGGTGGCAGCGCCGGCGGGGTCTTCGCGACGCCGCTCGTCGACGCCCAGAGCAATCCAGTCTCGGGTGAGACGGTCATTGGCCGCCAGTGCTACCTCGACGCCAACGACAAACTCTGGGTGGCCGGCTCGATGTCCGGCAATCAGGTCACTTGCCCCTGACGTGATAGAGTCCACGCGCAGTGGGCGAGACGGCTGGTAGCGACCTCGAGCCGGGCGCGAAGATCGGCGAGTACGTCGTCGATCGCAAGCTCGCCGAAGGCGGGATGGGATCGGTCTACGCCGGTCACCACCCCGTCATCGGCAAGCGCGTGGCGGTCAAGGTCCTCTCCGCGCAGTGCGCGCACATCCCCGACCTGGTCCGCCGGTTCGTCGAGGAGGCGCGCGCCGTCAACAAGATCGGCCACCCCAACATCATCGACATCTTCTCGTTCGGGACCCTGGCCGACGCCCGGCCGTTCTTCGTCATGGAGTTCCTCGAGGGGGCGAACCTGGCCGAGCGGCTGGAGAAGGGGGACCTGACCGCGAGCGAGACGCGGCGCCTCCTGCGGCAGATCTGCGGCGCGCTCGAGGCCGCGCACCGGGCGGGGATCGTCCACCGCGATCTGAAGCCGGAGAACATCTGGGTCGCCGCCCCGGCCCACGAGGACTCCTTCGCCAAGGTGCTCGACTTCGGGATCGCCAAGCTGCTGGACAACCCCGCGGGGAAGAGCACGCAGACGGGCGCGGCGATGGGGACGCCCCGCTACATGGCGCCCGAACAGTGCATGGGGCGCCCTGTCGACCACCGCGCCGACATCTATTCCCTCGGCGTGATCCTCTACGAGATCTTCGCGGGGATCGTCCCCTTTCGCGGCGAGTCCTTCGGCGAGCTCATCTACCAGCACATGTCCGAACCGCCCGAGCCCCCCTCGCGCCACCGCCCGATGGACCCGGAGCTGGAGCGGATCATCCTCGCCTGCCTGGAGAAGGATCCGGCCAAGCGGCCGGAGTCGGCCAAGGAGCTGGGGAGGCTGCTCGATCTCGTGGTGCACGAGGGGACCGAGCCGGTCACCCAGCTCCGGACCGCCGTTCTGACGCCCCGCCCCTCGGCCGCGGTCGGCACCACGATGGGACAGTCGATCGGCGAGGTGGTGGTCGCCCCGGCACGGGCAGGGAAACGCGGGACCGCGCTGGCGGCGGCGGGCGCGGCGGCGCTGGTCGTCGTGGTGGGCGGATTTCTGCTGATGAGAAACAGCGCGACGACCCGCGCACCCGTCGCCTCGCCGGCACCCGCGCCGCCCGTCGCCGCGGCGCCCACCCCGGCGCCAGCGCCGACGACCGCGCACCTGCAGCTGCAGATCGAGGGGGGCCCGGCCGATCGGGTCAGCCTCGACGGGCACGAGATCGCGCGGGCCGTCAGCGTCGTCGACTTCGGCGAGGTCGCGGCGGGCGCGCATCTGGTGACGATCGACGCGGCCGGGCGCGAAACCCAAAACAGCCCGGTGACGATCATCGCCGGTGCGCCCGCCACCTTGTCGGTCTCTCTGCCGCCCGTGGCGGAGGCGTCGCACCCCGGGGGACATCGACAAGCTGGGCACGCTTCGGGGCTGGTGCGGGCGTCCGATACGGAAGCTGCCGGCGCGCCGGCGCACGCCCCCACCATCAAACATTCTCGCGCCGAGGAGCACGGACTCATGGACGAAAACCCCTTCCGCAAAAACTGATGCGTCATTTCTCTCTCGCTTCGCCCGTTTCACTCATCTCGATCGGACTCTGCGTGGTGCTCGTCGGGGGCCGCGCCGCCGCCCAGACACCCATGCTCTCACCCGCGGCCCGACAAGAAGCGGCGGAGCGCTTCGATCGGGGCCTGCGCCTCTTCAATCAAGGGGAGAACGCCGGCGCTCTGGTCGAGTTCAAGCGGACCTACGAGCTGACCGGCGATCCCTCGACGCTGTTCAACATCGGGCTCGTCTACGCCGAGCTGAAGCGTCCCGTCGAGGCGGTCGATGCCCTCGACATGCTGCTCAAGAGCTCCGCCAAGCTGGGGCCCGAGCAGCGGCAGAAGGCCGAAAGGGTCCGGGCCGAGCAGCGGACGTTCGTCTCCTTCGTGGAGATCAGCAGCAACGTGCAGGCCATGATCGAGGTCGACGGCGTCGAGGCTTCGCACACGCCGCTCACCGCCCCCCTGCGCCTGGCGGCCGGCCATCACGTGGTGGGCGCGGTCGCCGCCGGCTACGCCCCCTTGCGGAAGACCATCGACATCGCCGGCGGGGAGACGCAGAAGCTGAGCTTCGAGCTGGTGCCCGGCGAGGCCGCGCTCGGCCACCTGGCCCTGCACTGCGCGCTGCCGGCCGCCGCGATCTGGATCGACGGGACCGAGAGCGGGCGTACGCCGCTGGCCGCGACGCTGGCGCTCAACCCCGGCCCGCACCACATCGAGGTGCGCCGCGAAGGGTATCGGCCGGCGATCGCCGACATCAAGCTGGATCTGGGCGCGGTGGCCGACGTGACCCTCGATCCTCAGGTCGACCCCGCCGAGATGGCGAGCAGCGGTGGAAATCTGATCGTCACCGTCAGCGAGACGGACGCGCTCCTCTCCGTCGACGGTCATCCGGCCGAGGCGCTGGCGGGCCCCATCCGGCTGCCGGTCGGTCCCCACCACCTGACGCTGACCCGCGCCGGCTTCGAGCCGTCGGAGCTCGACGTCACCATCGCGCGTGGCGCGACCTTCAACACCACCGTGAACCTGCAGGCCACGGCCGACACCCGAGATGCCTACCTGGCCCGCATCCACGAGCGGCGGGTCTGGGGCTGGGCCACCGCGGGCGTCGGGGTCGCCGCGCTGGCCACCGGAGTGGTCCTCCTCGTCACCGGTCACAGCGCCCTCAACAGCGCGAACGACAATCTGACGGCGGTGGATCAGGAGTTCGTGCGCGGGAGCGGGAAACCCTGCGACCAATCGCAGCAGGTCGATCAGGCGATGTGCGCGGCGCTCCTCGACAACGCGAACCAGCGCGTCTCCAACGCCAACACCCGGATCACGGTCGGCTACATCGTGGGCGGCGTCGGCGTGGCCGCCGCCGTCGTCGGCGCCGTCGTCCTTCTGACCGGCGACGATCCCGGCCGCTACGATCACAAGTCGGCGTCGTCCGGCCACCCCACCCTCCTGGGCTGGGCCACCGGAAGCAGCGGCGGTTTGATGCTGCTCGGCCAGTTCTAGCGCGCGCCCCGCAACGACCGCGGTTACTTTGCCGTCACGTGCACGGCGGTCCGCCGGTTCTGAGCGCGGCAAAACTCGGAGTCGTTGGCCGGACAGATCGGGTGCTCCGCCCCAAACCCTTCCTCTTCGAGCCGGGTCGGCGTCACGCCCATCCGGATGAGCGCCGTCCGGACCATCTGGGCCCGTCGGTCGAGAGCTTCTTGTTGCGGGCGGCCGGACCGGCGTCGGTGTAGGCCCGCCCCGATCTTCAACTTCACGGCCGGGTAGGCCTCGAGGATGGCGACCACATTTTCGAGTTGAGATCGCGACTTGGGAAAATCGATGTCCGCGCTCTCGGTCAGGAACACCAGGCGGTCGAAGTCGAACCAGGTCGTCTTGTCGACCCTCTTCCTCAAGCTGTGTCCGCATCTGCCGACACTAGAGCCTACGGATGAGTCTAACGATCCGCGTACCAGGAATCCCAATTGACCTCCTGCAGGCCGACGACCGCGCGTCACTTTCGTGGCAGGTCTCCGTCCTCGGCGACATGGTGGCGACGCTCGACACGCTGACCACGGCTGGCCAGCAGCACGTCATCGGCAAGGTCGTCGCCGTGGTCCGCGACCAGGTCCAGCGTGCGGCGCCGCTCGTCAGCCGAGGTGAGCGGGAGATCCTGGCCGGGCTCGTCGAAGAGATGGAGCAGCAGTCGGATCGCCTGTCGCCCGATCTCGCGGTGTTCACGCCGCGAGCCGAACGGTTGATCGGGCTTCTCGCGCTCGTTCGATAGCCAGGCAGTGGTAGCCTTCGGGCACCATGGAATCACGACTCGTGGACCTGGAGGTCCGCTACACCCATCTCGAGCGCCAGGTCGCCGAGCTGAGCGACGTCGTCTTCGAGCAGCAGCGGGCCATCGACAGCCTGCTCCGCCAGCTCAGCTCCACCAAGGCCGACCTCGCTCAGCTGAGCGAACCTCTCACGAACGAAAAGCCCCCTCACTACTGACAACAGGTGCCCCTCCTGCTGCTATCGTGGGGGCATGCCAGGCGACGTCGAGGTGGTCAGGGACGACCGGGTTTTACGCGTCACGCTGACCCGGCCGAGCAAGAAAAACGCCCTCACCCGGCAGATGTACCTGACGCTCTCGGCGGCGCTGGCCGCAGCGGAAGCAGACGCCGCGATCCGCGTGGTGCTGTTCTCCGGCGGGTCCGCCGCCTTCTCGGCGGGGAACGATCTGAACGACTTTCTGGGCGCAGGTCGGGATCTGACGCCCGCGACCGGGTTCATCGCCGCTCTCGCGCAGGCCACGAAGCCGATGGTTGCGGCGGTCAACGGCGTGGCGGTCGGCATCGGCGCCACGATGTTGCTTCATTGCGACCTCGTCTACGTGGGCCGGACCGCCAGCCTCTCTTTCCCCTTCTTGAATCTGGCGCTGGTTCCTGAAGCCGGGTCGACGGTGCTCCTGCCGGCGGCGATCGGCCTGCCCCGCGCGACGAAGCTGCTGTACTTCGGCGACATGTTCTCCGGCGAGGAGGCCGCGCGCCTGGGAATGGTCACCGAGGCGGTGGATGACGAGAAGGTGCAGGCACACGCCGCCGCGCAGGCGCACCTCCTTGCCCAGCGGGCGCCGCAGGCGCTGATGCTGACCAGGGCGCTGATTCGCCGACCGTTCGCGGCCGCCGTCGCCGAAGCGAACCAGCGGGAGCTCGACGCGTTCGCGCGCCTGCTCGATTCAGTCGAGGCCCGGGAAGCTCTCACGGCGGTCAAAGAGAAACGACCGCCGGACTTTTCCAAGCTCTGAGACCCGACGCGTTCAATCCGTCGGGCAAGCACGCCGCAGATCGAGGTCGATCGGTCCGAAGCACATGCGCAGGCCCGTGACGTCCCAGCGCCCTCGCATCGATACGAGGCTACCAGGATTCGACGGGCGCTCGTCGTCCATGGCAGGCCATTTTTTGCCCCGGCCTCACCGCGCCGTTACGCTGTCCGCATGGACAAGCGGTTCCTGATCGAGCAGCTGTCGGACAAGCTCCGCGAATCGGCGACGGTGGCGCGCAAGGCCGGGCAAGCGGCGGCAGACGAGGCGCGCGACGGCGCGACCGCCGCCGAGAAGCGGGAGAACGCGCGCGTCGCGCAGGAATACGCCGGGCTGGCGCGGGGCCAGGCGGCGCGCGCCAGCCGGGCGCAGGCCGAGATCTCGACCTTGGAATCATTTCGGCCCGGCCCCTTGCCGAGGGGCGCGCGGATCGCGCTGGGCGCCATCGTCGAGGTGGAGGACGAAGGGAGGGGCCGCACGTTCTTCCTGGCGCCCGTCGGCGCCGGCGTCGAGCTCACCGGCCCCGGGGGCGACGGGTTCCTCTCCGTGGTCACGCCTCTTTCGCCGGTGGGCAAGGCGGTGATGGGCCGCCAGGTCGGCGAGACGGTCGAGGTCACCGTCCAGGGCGAGCCGCGGGAGTGGACCATCACCTACGCGACGTAGTCGCCCGACCGGTCAGCGAAAGGATGGCGCCGCCGATGCGCTCTTGCCAGAAGGCGCGCTCGTCCGCGCGGTGGGTGACCATCAGCAGCGTGCTTCTTCGCTGGGTGCACAGCGACTCGACCAGCTCCAGGGCGCGCAGGCGGTTCTCGGCGTCGAGCCCGGAGGTGGGCTCGTCCATCACCACCAGCGGCGGCACCTTGATCGCCGCGCGCGCGATCAGCACCAGGCGCTGCTGGCCAAAGGAGAGCTCGCGGAAGGCGGCGCTGGGGGCGAGGCCCAGCTCCAACCAGGAGAGCCAGGCCAGCGCTCGCGCCCGGTGGCTCGGCTCCGGCTTCTGGTAGACCCCGATGCTGTCGAAGAGGCCGCTCAGCAGCACCTCCTCGACGCTGCCGCCCACCCGGTAGTCGCGATGCAGCCGCGCCGAGACCAGCCCGACGTTCTTCTTGATGTCCCAGACCGTCTCGCCGCTGCCGCGCCGCCGGCCGAACAGATGCAGGTCGTTGCTGTAAGCCTGCGGGTGATCGCCGGTGAGCATCTCCAGCAAGCTCGACTTGCCTGACCCGTTGGGGCCTTCGATCAACGTGTGCTGCCCCGCGGAGACGGTGAAATCGAGCCCCTCGAAGACGACCTGCTCGCCGTAACGGACCTGGCCGCCACGCAGCTCCACCAGCGGCAGGCTGGGATCGAGCGGCTCGTACCAGCTGCCCAGCTCCACCGGCGGTGGCCTTCGCCGGTGCGACTGGTCGGGGCCGCGCGCGACGAAGGCCTGCGGCGTCCCGCGGAAGACCAGCCGGCGCTCGGCGATGACCACCACCTCCCGCAGCGCCTCCGGCGCGAACGGCAGCTCGCCGGCGCCGAACGTCCCCACCACCAGCACGGGCAGGCGCTCGGCCACCTGAACGATGGCCCGGGCCAGCTCGGCGCAGGCGGCGCGATCGAGGCCGTCGAACGGGTCGTCGAGGATCAGCAGCGACGGGGCGCGGAGCACCGCCTGCAGCAGCAGGACCTTGCGCGCCTCGCCGGTGGAGAGCAGCCGATAGCCGCGCTCCCACAGCGACTCCAGCCGAAACGCCGCAAAGAGCGGATGGCTTCGGCCCGGCTCACCCAGCAGCTGGCGCACGCTGCTGCTGGTGTCGACGCCCTGATTGAAGTTGCTCTCGTCCGCCGCCAGCTGCGCTTCGTAGAACGCCTGCTGCGATTCGGCCGAGAGCAGCTGCGCCCCCGCCACGCGCGCCCCCAGAGCGCGCGCGGCGGTCGATTTACCCGATCCGTTGGGGCCGGTGACCAGGGTCAGCCCCGGCCCGCTGAAGGTGAGGTCGGAGAGGGGGTCTCGGTCGCGCTCAGCCACCGACGGAGATCTGCTTCATCGCCGTCATGTGGCCGCGCAGCGTGGCGCCGACCTTCTCGACCGGGTGGCTCTCGATGGCCTGGTTCACGGCGAGCAAGCGCCGGTTGTCCACCTGCTGGCTGCCGGGCGCGAAGGCCTTGCCGATCACCTCGGTCGACTGCTGGCTCATGAACGCCTTCAAGAGCGGCACGGCGGCGTGGCTGAACAGGTAGCAGCCGTACTCGGCGGTGTCGCTGATGACCTTGTTCATCTCGTACAGCTTCTTGCGCGAGATCAGGTTGGCGATGAGCGGCACCTCGTGCAGCGACTCGTAGTAGGCGCGACTCGGGCTTCATGCCCACCTCCACCATGCACTCGAACGCCAGCTCGACGCCGGCCTTGACCATGGCCACCATCAGCACCGCGTGATCGAAGTACTCCTGCTCGCTGATCTTCATCGCCCCGGCGGGGGTCTGTTCGAAGGCGGTGTCGCTGGTGGCGGCGCGCCAGCCGAGCAGGTTCACGTCCCCTGCGTCCCAGTCCTTCATCATCGTCGTGCTGAACACGCCGGTGATGATGTCGTCCTGGTGCTTCTTGTAGAGCGTGCGCATGAGGCCCCGCAGCTCCTCGGCCAGCTCGAAGGCCTTGACCTTCGCCGGGTTGCTCAGCCAATCCATCATCAAGGAGAGGCCGCCCTGCTTGAGCGCCTCGGTGATGGTCTCCCAGCCGAACTGAACCAGCTTGCTGGCGTAGCCGCGATCGATCCCCTGGGCCACCATCCGGTCGAAGCAGAGGATCGATCCGGTCTGCAGCATGCCGCAGAGGATGGTCTGCTCGCCCATGAGGTCGCTCTTCACCTCGGCGATGAAGCTCGACTCCAGCACACCGGCGCGATCGCCGCCGGTCGCCGCCGCGTAGGCCTTGGCGATCTCCAGGCCGTCGCCGTTGGGATCGTTCTCCTGGTGCACCGCGATTAGGGTCGGCACGCCGAAGCCCCGCTTGTACTCCTCGCGCACCTCGGTCCCCGGGCACTTGGGGGCCACCATGACGACCGTCAGGTCCTTGCGGATCTGCTGCCCCTCTTCGACGATGTTGAAGCCGTGGCTGTAGGCCAGGCAGGCGCCCTTCTTCATCAGCGGCATCACCTTCTGCACCACGTCGGCGTGCTGCTTGTCGGGCGCCAGGTTGCAGACCAGGTCGGCGGTGGGGATGAGCTCTTCATAGGTGCCGACCTTGAAGCCGTTGCTGGTGGCGTTGGTGAAGCTCACCCGCTTCTGCGCGATGGCGTCGGCGCGCAACGCGTAGCTGATGTCGAGGCCCGAGTCGCGCATGTTGAGGCCCTGGTTCAGCCCCTGCGCGCCGCAGCCGACGATGACCACCTTCTTGCCCCGCAGCTTCTCGACCCCGTTGAACTCGCTGCGGTCCATGAACCGGCAGCGGCCGAGCTGGTCGAGCTTCTGCGCCATCGTGAGGGTATTGAAGTAGTTCTGTCGGGACATGGTGGGCTCCTCGGTGGTTCTGATGCCTCGGGGCATCGACTTCCCTGAGAATAGATCGCCGCGGCCGCCGCGCCAACGTTGCGTTTGAGCCCATTATTGCCAGTCTGTATTGCGGATAACGCAACACAGCCCCTCCCGCCCGTTCGCCGCGCCTTTTCGGGGCACCGCCCGACCCCGTCGCGGCCTCCGGCCCGACTTCCCGCCCCCCCACACGGAGCCCGCGTTCTTTCGTGTCGTTCCTTCGATGCCCTGGCGGCGCCGACGCGCTACCATGTTCCCGTGGCGACGCCCCCCGCCCCCGACTGGCTCGCGCGCGTCGACGAGGCGATGGCGCGAAGTGATCGGACCGAGACCCGGTCCGCGCTGGCGGCGTTGCTCGCCGAGATCGGCGACGAACAGCTGCAACTGCGCGAGCGGACCGACCTGCTGTCGTCGGCCTCCTTCGAGGGGCTGCTCATCCACCTGGACGGCAAGGTCATCGACGTCAACGACCGCCTGTGCGAGATGCACGGCTACGAGCGCCATGAGCTTCTGAGCGGGGACATCCTGCGGATGTGCGTCGCCGCGGAAGACGTGCCGGGCGTCCTCGCCCACATGCGCGGCGGGTTCCAGGGCGAGTACATCGTCACCGGGATCCGCAAGGACGGCTCGCGCTTCCGGTCGGAGGTCCTCTCCAAGCAGGGGCGCCTGGGCGAGCGGCCCGTGCGCATCGGCGCCATCCGCGACGTGACCGAGCGGGAGCGCACGCACGCCCTCCTGCGGGAGAGCGAGGCCCGGTTTCGCGAGCTCGCCGACGCGGCCTTCGACATGACGATCTTCAGCCATGACGGCGTCATCGTCGACGCGCGCGGCGCCTCCGAGCGCGTGCTCGGGCGGCCGTGCGCCGAGCTCGTCGGGCGTTCGATCTTCGAGTTCATGGCCCCCTCGACCATCCCGGCGGTGCGGCAGATGGTGAGCGAGAACCGGCTCGGTTTCATCGACGTCACCGCCGTCGACGCGGCGGGAAACCTGGTGCCCACGCTGGCGGTCGTGGTGCAGGGGACGCTGGACGGGCGCCCGGTGCGCGTGTCGGGCGTGCGAGACATGCGCGCCGTCCAGCGCCTCGAAGCCGAGCGGCGGGGGCTCGAGCAGCAGGTCCAGCGGGCGCAGCGGCTCGACAGCCTGGGCGTGCTGGCCGGCGGCATCGCGCACGACTTCAACAACCTCCTGGCGGGGGTGCTGGGCAACGCCGAGCTGCTGCTCGATCGCGCGGCGACCGACGAGGACAGGGAGATCGCTGCGGCCATCATCACGGCTGGCCAGCGCGCGGCGGCGCTCACGCGACAGATGCTGGCCTACGCGGGGCAACGGGATCTCGGTCGGCGTGAGCCCGTCGACCTCGGGGAACTCGTGCGCGAGCTGCGGTCACTCTTGGCCGCCACCCTGTCGAAGAAGGCGGAGCTCGAGCTGGCCATCGACGCCGACTCTGCGGTCCTGGGCGATCGGGTCACCCTGAGCCAGGTCGTCATGAACCTGCTCACCAACGCCTCGGACTCGCTCGGCGAGAGCCCCGGTCGAGTGACCGTGCGCGTGCGGCGGGTGAGCGAGGTCGACGCCCGGTGGGACCAGGCCCAGGGGGCGACGGTGGGGCCCGGACGCTGGGTGCTCCTGGAGGTCGAGGACACAGGCATCGGCATGGACGAGCCGACGCGCGGCCGGGTGTTCGAGCCGTTTTTTTCCACCAAGGAGCGCGGCCACGGCCTCGGGTTGGCGGCCTGCCTGGGCATCGTGCGGGCCCACGGCGGCGCCGTGCTGGTCGAGAGCGAGCTCGGGCGCGGCAGCCGCTTCTCCGTGCTGCTGCCCGCGAGCGACACCCCGACCTTCGTCGGCGCGGCGCTGCGGCCGGGACCGACCACCCGCCCCTGCCGCGTGCTGCTGGTGGACGACGAGGCGATCGTGCGGAGTCAGCTGCGCCGGTCGCTCGAGCTGCGCGGCTACACGGTCGTCGAGGCCGCCGACGGTCACGCCGCGCTGGCGGCGCTCCTTCCGGCCTCCGGGGCCGCCCAGGCCGACGGCGGTGTCGACGTCGTCATACTGGACATGACGATGCCCGATCTCGACGGGGCCGAGGTGCTGCGCCGGCTGCGCGCCGCCGGCTCGCGCGTGCCGGTCGTCGTCTCGTCCGGCTACCTCGACGTCGCCGTCGAGCGGCGCCTGCCGCCCGGCGAGTTCCAGGGCTTCCTGGCGAAGCCCTACGGCGCGACCGAGCTGGTGAGCGTAATCGAACGCGCCCGCGCGGCGCGCTGAGGCCCGGCGAGACGCGGGCCGCGCCACGGATGCCCCCCGGGGACCGAGCGGGTGTGATATGCGAGTCGCGATGACTTCACCCACCAGCCCCAAGAAGCGCTCCCTGATGCCGTCGAGCAAGCTGCGGCGATCGCTGCGGGCACACGGGCACGCGCTGTCGGCGCTCGTTCACGTCGGCAAGGGCGGCCTGTCGCCCGCCGTGATCAAGCAGGTGGAGCAGACGCTGGCCGATCACGAGCTGGTCAAGCTGAAGGTCGACACGGATAGCCCCCACGATCGCCTGACGGTGGCCGAGCGGCTGGGCGCACTTCCCGGCGTGAACATCGCTCAGATCGTCGGGCACGCCATCCTGATCTACAAGCGCCACCCGCGTGAGCCGCGCTTCGAGGGCGCGACCCCCGAGGAGCGGGCCGCCAAGCGAGCGACCAAGCGCCCCGCCAAACCGTCCGGCAAACGCACCGGCAAGCGCGCTGCCAGACGTTGACCGAGTGTAAGCTCCGCGGTGAGGAAGGTCCGGGATGCAGAAATGACCTTGAGGCGACGGCTGGTCGTTCTCGTGATTGCGGTCCTCGCGCTCGGGTCCTACGTGGGATTCCGGATCCGTCGAGGCCACGCGCCTCTGGAGTGGAGCGGGACGGTCGAGGCCCACACCATGGAGGTCGGCTCACGCGTCGGCGGCCGGGTCCTCGAAGTCCATGTCCGCGAAGGTGACAACGTCGTGGCCGGACAGCCGCTGGTGACGCTGGAGAAGGGCGACCTTCCGGCCCAGCGGCTGATCGCGGAGGGGCAGCTCGAACAGGCGCAGGGCGTCCTGCAGAAGGTCGCCAGCCGAACCCTCCCCACCGCGCGCCGCGCGGAGCTGGCCGAGGCGGAGGCCCGGCTGCAGGCGCAACAGGCGCTGGAGGCGAAGGCCAAGCTCGACGACGAGCGGGCCCAGAAGCTCTACGGCAGCGGAGCTGGGACCCGGTTGGACGCCGACAACGCGACGCTGGCGCTGCGGACGGCGAGCGCTCAAGTGGCGGCCCAGAGAGCGCAGAAGGAGACGCTGCTGCACGGGACGCCGGAGGACGTCCGCTCCGGCGAGGGGATGGTCACGGCCGCCCAGGGGCGCCTGCAACAGATCGACGTGATGCTCGACGAGCTGGTCGTCCGGGCGCCGCGGGCAGCGCGGGTCGAGTCGCTCGATCTGCGACCGGGTGACATCCTCGCCCCCAACGCACCCGCCGCCAAGCTGCTCGAGCCGGCGGAGCTGTTCGTGCGGATCTACGTCCCGGAGACGGAGATCGGCCGCATCCGCCCGGGGCTCGAGGTGCCGATCTTCGTCGACTCGTTCCCCGGCCGTGCCTTCCACGGGCGCGTCGAGTCGGTCGCCAGCGAGGGGGAGTTCACCCCGCGGAACCTCCAGACCGCGGACGAGCGCGCCGACCAGGTCTTCGCTTCGCGGGTCCGCATCGAGGACGGGGCCGACGTCCTTCGGGCGGGCATGGCGGCCTTCGTGCGGGTGCCCAGATGACCGAGCAGACGAGTGGGCGCTCGGGCGCGCCATCCGCGGGCGCCCCGGAGCTCGCCATCCGGGTCGACGGGGTTGGGCGCAAGTTCGGCGACTTCGTCGCGCTCGACGACGTGAGCCTCACCGTCCCGATCGGCCAGATCTACGGCCTGCTCGGACCGAACGGCTCAGGCAAGTCGACCCTGATCCGGATCCTGTGCGGCCTGCTGGCCCCCTCCTCCGGCCACGCCGCCGTCCTCGGCCTGGACGTCACCACCGACGGTGAGGCGATCCGCCGGAACATCGGCTACATGAGCCAGCGGTTCTCGCTCTACGAAGATCTGACCGTGCGCGAGAACCTCGACTTCTTCGCCGGCGTCTACCGCCTCGGGGGCAAGCGCCTGCGCGAACGGCGGGAGGCGGTCGTCGCGCTGACCCACATCGGCCCCTACCTGGATCGTCGGGCCGGGCTTCTCTCGGGCGGCTGGAAACAGCGGCTGGCGCTGGGGGCGGCGCTCCTGCACGAGCCGCGCGTGGTGTTCCTCGACGAGCCGACCGCCGGGATCGACCCCGTCGCGCGCCGGGAGCTCTGGGACCTGCTGTTCGCGCTGGCCGCGCAGGGGATCACCTTCCTCGTCACCACCCATTACATGGACGAGGCCGAGCGCTGCGGCGAGGTGGGGTACCTCTATCTGTCGAAGCTCCTGGTGACCGGGACGCCCGAGAAGCTGAAGACGCTGCCGATGGTCAACCAGCCGAACACGCGCCGCATCGAGATCGAGACGCCGCAGCCGGCCAAGGCGCTGGCCTGGATCCGGCCGCAGCCCTGGTGTCTGGGCGCCACGATCTTCGGCCAGTCGGTGCACACCGTGATCCCCCGCGAGAAGTCCGACGCCGTCATCCTGGTCGAGGCGCGCGAGGCCGGGTTTCCGCAGGCGGAGATCCGGGAGATTCATCCCTCGCTGGAGGACGTGTTCGTCAAGCTCACCGAAGACGCCGCCCGGGCGCGCGGCGAATCGGCGGCCTAGCCATGTGGCGGTCCTTCCTGGCGGTGTTTCGGAAGGAGTTCCTGCACATCCTGCGCGACGCCGGCACGCTCCGGCTGGCGCTGATGCTCCCGGTCATGCAGCTCGTGCTGTTCGGCTTCATCGACCAGACCGTCCACGATCTGCCGACCGCCATCGTCGACCAGGATCATTCGGTCGACAGCCGCCTCTTCCGCGATCAGCTGCGCGCCACCAAGACCTTCAAGATCATCGACGTCACCACCGATCCCGGGCAGGCGCGCCAGGAGATCCGCTCCGGTCGGGCGCGGATCGCCATCGTCATCCCGCCGCGCTTCCACGACAACCGCGTGCGCGGAACGACGGCGCAGGTGCTGGTGTTGATCGACGGCTCCGACTCGACCGCCAGCGCGCAGGCCCTGGCCAGCGTCAACGGGCTCACCGCCAGCGACAACCTGGCGCGCCTCGAGACCGTGGTCCCCGGGCAGGGGGCGATCGCCGCGCAGCCGATCATCCTCTTCAACCCCGAGGGGCGGACCGCCAACTACATCATCCCGGGGCTGGTGGCGGTGCTGCTGCAGCTGGTGGGCATCGTCCTCTCCGCGGGGGCCATCGTGCGCGAACGAGAGCGGGGAACCCTCGAGCAGCTCCTGGTCACGCCGATCGATCCCGTCGGACTGATGATGGGGAAGCTCTGCCCCTACCTGGTGCTCAGCCTCGTCGAGATGACCCTCATCCTGGTGGCGATGCGCTTCGGGTTCGGCGTCCCCATTCGCGGGAGCATCCTGCTCCTCTACGCCATCGCCCTCTTTTATCTGAGCGCCCTGCTCTCCTTGGGCCTGCTCATCTCCACCCGGGCGAAGACGCAGATGGAGGCGCAGCAGATGGGCCAGCTGCTGTTTCTTCCAGGCGTGTTTCTCTCCGGCTACATCTTCCCGTTCGAGGGGATGCCGGCGGTGCTGCGGGGGATTGGCCTGCTCTTTCCGGTGACGCACATGATCGCCATCATGCGCGGCGTGGTCCTCCGCAACGCGAGCGTCGTCGACCTCTGGCCCCACGTCGCCGCGCTCGTCGGGATGACCATCGTCCTCGTCTGGCTCGGCGCGCGCAGCGTCCGAAAAGTCGCCGCCTGATCTCGACCGGTCAAGACTGCAAGCCGGGGAGCTCGATGGCGAACGCCAGCCCCATTCCTGGGGCGTTCCGGATCTTCAGGCTGCCGTTCAGCTCGGCGACGCCGCGCCGGACGATCCAGATCCCCAGGCCATGGGCTCCGATCGGCGCCACCCCGTCATCCAGGTATTTGCCGGTCATCTCCAGACCGGACCGGAGGCCGGGACCGCGGTCGGCGAAGGCGATCCGCAATCTGTCGCCCGCGCGGGCCAGCTGGACGTGAATCGGCGAGGCCGGGGCGTACTTGCTGGCGTTCTGGAGCAGGTTACAGAAAATTCGCAGGAGGCAGCCTTTGTCCCAGGTTCCTCGAGCGCGGTCCAACCCCGACTTGCGGCTCACCGTCACTGCGCACTTCGCCCGCTCGAGCAGCTCCTGTTGCAAGGCGATCGCCTCCGCAATCACGGCTTCGACGTCGACCGGCGCTTCGGCGGTGCGCGCCTCGGGCTGGCGCGGCTCGATGCGATCCGAGCTCAGGAGATCTTCGATGAGGGCGAGCGCGTGATCGGCGACGCGCGACAGCCGCGACAGAGTGCTGGCCCAGTCCGCGTCGCCGCCGGCGCTCTCCGCCTGACGAAGCCGCGCCAGCCTCTGCGCCAGCAGCTGGATCGCGGTCAGGGGAGAACGCAGATCATGGCTCGCGGTGCGGAGCAGCTCTCTGGCCCGCCGTTCCGCATCCGCCTCGCTTTTCGACTCCTGGGCGCGAGCCGCCGCGTACCCGTCCTCGTCTTCAGGGACCATGCTCCCCTTCCCCGAATTGGACGACCAACGTCCAACGTGAAACGTGCAACGTTGATCGGTTAATCCTCGTTACAGCCGTGTCAACGGGACGAAGGGCCTCACTTTGAAGCCCATCCGGGGCCCCGGGCCAGGGCGTTCGCTCGGATAAACATCCACCAAATCCGAAATCGAGCGGGCGCGGCAGCGATTTGACCCCACGTCGGCTCGGGACGACCATCGGCGCGTGCGGAAGCGCAACCTGGCGATCGGCTTGCTCGCCGCCGCGGGCGTCTGCGGCATCCTGTGGCTCGCCCGCGGAGGCCCGCCCGAGGAGCAGCCCACGCGGCCTCTCGAGCCACCGACGCCGCCTTCTGCCGCTGCCCTGCCCCCGCCCGGGCCCGCGCCGACACCGGCCGCGGGCGAGATCAGCGTGCTGACGCTGCTCCACGAGATGGTGGATCTCGACCACCTCGCGCGGCTCCCCGGCGCACGATTCGTGGCCGGTCAGGCGGCGAGCACGGACCGGCGCTCGAAGCGGCCCACCGACGCGGACGGGTGGTTCGCCAACGACGACTTCGTGACCGACACGGAGGCGAACCTGGTCCGCATCGAGGCCACCCCCGACGGCGGCAAGCGCTACGTGCTGCTCGACGTCGCCGGACCGGGCGCGGTGGTCCGAGTGTGGAGCGCCAACCCCACCGGGACGCTGCGCGTCTACATCGATGGCGACGCTCGACCGGCGCTCGAGGCGCCCATGGCCGCGCTGCTGTCGGGGGAGATCTCCCCGCTCGTCGCGCCGTTCGGCCAGGTGACGGCGCGCGGCTACAGCCTCTACTTCCCGATTCCCTACCGCACACGCTGCGTCGTCACCGTCGACAGCATCGTCTCGCCCGATCCCTTCAACGGACGACCGACCGCCAAGCTCTACTATCAGATCGGCACCCGCACCTATCGACCGGCGGCGGCCGGCGGCCTGCGCCCCTACGCACCGGCCGAGCTCGTGCGGGCCGGCGGCGCGCTCGCGCGGACCGCGGTCCTCTTGCGCGACGGGCTGCCGCCCCCCGGGCCCCGGCCTGGCCGGCGGACGCTCGCGTTGCCGACGGCGACGCTCGATCAGCAGCACCCGGTCTCGCTGACGGTGCCCGCGCCCGAAGGTGGCGGGCGCCTGACCGAGCTGCGCCTGGCGACGAGCGAGCGCGCCCCCGACAAGCTCCGCTCGACGACGCTCACGCTCGCCTTCGACGGTGAGGAGACGGTGTCCGCCCCGCTGGTCGCGTTCTTCGGGACCGGTCCCGAGATCGTTCCTTACCGGTCCTTGCCGATGATCATCGAGCCGGATGGCACGCTGGTCTGCCGATTCCCGATGCCGTTTCGCCAGCGCGCCGTGGTCGGCATCTCCCGCGCGGGGAGCGGGTCCACCGAGCTCCACGGCAGTGTCACTGTCGACGCGGCGCCGTTCGACAGGTCGACGATGCTCTTCCGCGCGACCTGGAGACCGCGGGCGGTGATTCGCACCCGGCCGTTTCAGGACTGGCACATCGCGACGCTCGAGGGGACAGGGCAGCAGGTCGGCACCCTGCTCGACGTGGAGAACCCGCCCGGCACCGGCTGGTGGGGCGAAGGGGACGAGAAGCTCTTCGTCGACGGCGAGTCGTTCCCCAGTCTGTTCGGCACCGGCACGGAGGACTACTTCGGTTATGCCTGGTCGCAGGCCGAGACCTTCGCGCACGCCTACCATGCCCAGACGCGGGCGCCGGCGGGCGGCTTCGGCGGTCTGTTCTCAATGAACCGCTTCCTCGTGCTCGACCCCGTCCCGTTCGAGCGATCGCTGCGCTTCGATCTGGAGATCTGGCACTGGTCGGACACCTCGATCGCCGCCGACGCGATCCTCTACTGGTACGCGCGCCCCGGGGCGCACGACGACCGCCGGCCCGCCCAATGAGGCGCGTGAGCCCGTGGCCCTATCCGTTCGTCGCCGCAGGCCTCACAATGTCTGTGTGGATCGGAACCTGGCGCTCGAGGTGGTCCGGGTGACGGAGGCCGCGGCGCTGGCGGCCGCGCGCTTCGTCGGACGCGGCGATCGGGAGGGGGCCGACCGCGCCGCCACGGAGGCGATGCGAAAGACCTTCGGCTTCGTCCACCTGCGCGGGCAGGTGGTCATCGGCGAAGGGGAGCGCGACGAGGCCCCCATGCTCTACATCGGCGAGCCGGTCGGCGACGGCGCCCGCGACGCGCCCGAGGTCGACATCGCCGTCGATCCCCTGGAGGGGACCAACCTGGTGGCGAACGGGTCGACCGACGCGCTGGCCGTGGTGGCAATGGCCGAGCACGGGCAGTTCCTCAATGCGCCGGACACCTACATGGACAAGATCGCCGTGGGCCCCGAGGCGCGCGGCGCGATCGACATCCGCCGGAGCGCCACGCACAACCTGGCGGCCGTCGCCGAGGCCAAGCGCGTCGAGGTGAGCGATCTGACCGTGGTGATCCTCGATCGCCCCCGCCACGCCCAGCTGATCGAAGAGGTCCGAATGACAGGCGCGCGGATCCGCCTCATCTCCGACGGGGACGTGGGCGGGGCGATCGCGACCGCTGAGCCTTCGACCGGGGTCGACCTCCTGCTCGGCGTCGGCGGAGCGCCGGAGGGGGTGCTCGCCGCGGCGGCCCTGCGTTGCATGGGCGGCGAGATGCAGGGGGTGCTGAGGCCGCGCAACGTCGAGGAGCGGGATCGGGCCATCGCCATGGGGATCGCCAACCTCGATCACGTGTTCGCCATCGACGAGCTGGCGCGGGGCGACGTCATGTTCGCGGCGACCGGCGTCACCGACGGGTTTCTCCTCCGCGGCGTCCGCTTCACCGCGACCGGCGCCGACACCAACTCGATCGTCATGCGCTCACGCTCCGGCAGCGTTCGCTTCCTGCAGACGCGCCACCGCTTCGAGGGGCACCCGGTCTACGGGGCCAGCCACCGCCCGTAGGGCGTCGCAGGACGGCGACGGTGAGCGGAGCGAACCGTGCCCGAGCGCCGGGCGGTCATTTCGCCACCCTCACGACCGCATCGCCGTCGTCGTCGGCGATATAGACGCTGGTGGCGTCGAGAGCGATCCCGCCCGCCCCGGCGATGCCGGTCGCCAGCGTGCGCGCGGCGCCGCCGCCGAGTGGAATGCTCACCACCTTCGTGGAGGCCGCCACGTACAGGGTCGTGGCGTCGGTGGCCAGCCCCGCCGGGAACTGGCCGAGGTTCGACAGCACCACCTGCGTCGGCCCGCCGTTCTTCGACACCTCGAAGACCGTCCCCTCACCGTTGGCGAAGTAGACGTTGTCCCCGCCCAGAGCGATCCCCATCGGCTCGACCGGGTCGGTGACCGCCAGCTGCACGGCAGGGCCGCCCGCAATCGGGGCCTTCAGCACGCCGGAATTGGGTTGCATCTGGTCGATCCAGTAGACGTTCGTCGCATCGACCGCCACGTTGTAGGGCCACCTGGCGGCCGCGATCTCGACGGGCGAGGCTCCGTCGA
This sequence comes from uncultured Pseudomonadota bacterium, assembly GCA_963847705.1. Taxonomy (GTDB): domain Bacteria; phylum Myxococcota_A; class Polyangia; order Fen-1088; family Fen-1088; genus JADGRB01. Next base: position 66,795 of record CAWKBC010000029.1, read on the forward strand.
CGGAGGCGACGCTGCCGTCGCCTGCCCCGCCGCCATCGGCCGGGCCCCCGCCGCCAGTGGACGTGCCGCCGTCGAGGGGCGTGCCGCCGTTCTTGTCCACCTTCATGACGTGCCCCTGGCCGGGGCTCCCGTCCGCGGTCGTCCAATAAACGTTGCTGGCATCGACGACGATGGCCGTGACGCCGAATTGCCCCGCGGCCAGGCTGACGGTGCTGCCGGTGCAGTTCGACCTCTCGCAGGCGAGGAGGGAGCGCCCGTCGCTCCAGTAGAGGCGCCGCTCGTCGACCGCCAGCCCCCCTTCTGCCTGAAGAACGCCCAGTGGGGAGGCGGCGCCGCCTCCCACGGGGAGTGTCATCAGCGGCGATGGGTTGATTTGGGACACGAAAACGGTGGTGGAGTCGACCGCGATCCCGAACGGGGATTTGACGGTCGCCAGCACCTGCGCCGGTTTCGGCTGCGCGTCGCAGCCGACCAGGGCCACGGCCAAGGCCACGATGACGAGGACCGGGAACAGGATCGTGAGGGCGAGCAGGCGGAAGCTGGAGTCGGTCATCGCATCTCCTGTCGAGTCTGTTGCCTGGTGTCGACCATCGACGTCATCCGTCAAAGATTCCGCGCGAATCGTCTTCGCCTCCGCGGCAGACCCTTCGCCTGCGTTGGGACTCGAGCTTCGCTTTGAGTGACGGATGTGGTCCATTCTCGGCACCAGCGAGATCAGGACATGGCGCAGCGTTCGGTGATCCCTCAGGAACCGCGAGAGCATCTCCCGGCGATGCTCCCGGCGCCGACGTTCGCCGAGATCTTCGACGGCCACTTCGTGTTCGTGTGGCGAACGGCGCGCCGTCTGGGGGTCCCCGAGTCCCATCTGGATGACGTCGTGCAAGAGACCTTCATGGTCGCCTTCCGGCGGCGCGCAGACTTCGAAGGCCGCTCCTCACTCAAGACGTGGCTGTATGGGATCGCCTTCAACGTCGTCCGCGCCTACCGGCGCGAGCTGGGCGCCAAGTATCCGGCCGCGCTGAACGCAGAGCGGCGCGCCGACCCGGCTCTTCTCACCGACGGCGCCGACGGCCCGCAAGAATCGGCCGCCAAGCGAGAGGCCGCCCGCTTCGTGGATGGCTTCATGCAACAGCTGAACGAGGACCAGCGCGATGTCTTCGTGTTGGCCGAGCTGGAGGAGCTGAGCGCCCCGGAGATCGCCACCGTGCTCGGCGTGCCCGTCAACACCGTGTACTCGCGCCTCCGGCTGGCGCGGATCGAGTTCGGGAAGGCCGTCGCGCGCCATCGCGCTCGAGACGAGCGGAGGACCCCATGATCGACCTGAGCGACGAAGCCCGCACTCTCATCGAGCTCGCGCGCGACGCCCACGATCCCGGCGATGACGATCGGGCGCGGGTGCGCGCGGCGCTGGCGGCGCGGATCGGCGTGGCGGCGGGGCTCGGGCTGGCGGCGGGGCTGGGCGCGGCCGCCAAGACGACGGTGACCACGGCGACGGCCGGCGCGGGCGCGGGGTTGACGGTGGGAGCGGTCGGGGCCGGCGCCGGGGCGTTGAAGCTGATCGGTGCGGCGCTGGTCGTCTCGGCGACGCTGGGTGCCGGCGCAGCGGCGGTCCATCACGCGCGGCGCGCCTCGGTCGCGCGCGTTGCCGTCGCCGAGCAGGCGTCTCCGCCGAGCCCACGCCCCAAACCGACGGCCGCCTCGCCGGTCGCTCTGCCGGTCGCTCTGCCGGTCGCGGCGCCGGTTGCCGTTCCCGCGGCGCGGCCCCAGGTGGTGGCCCCGGCAAGCGCCTCGATCCCACGGAGCACGACGATGGACCCCTTGGACGGGCGTCCCAGCGTTTCGGGTCTGGAGCAGAAGCTGCACGTGGCGCATGCGATTGTGCCGGCGCCCAAGGAGGGTCCCGGGGACGGCGCTGGCGTACGCGCCGCGCCCCCGCCACGACCGTCCGCGCCCGACGTGGCCGACGTGGCCGACGAGGCCAGCTTGTTCCACGACGGGATCATGGCGCTGCGGTCGGGACAGCCGGCCCGCGCCTTGGTGTTGTTCGACCTGCATGCGCGCCAGTATCCGCACGGCGTGCTGGCCGAAGAACGCGAGGCGGAGCGCGCGTTGGCGCTGGCCGATCTCGGCCGCACCACCGAGGCGCGCGCGGCGATCGAGCGGTTTCTGCAGGCCCACGCGACGTCACCTCTGGCGGCGCGCCTGCTTGCACGCGCGCGCCTGCTCGATCCCGCCGAGGCGAAGGCCGACTCGGCGGAGCCCCGCCCGACTGCCATTCGGCGCCACGATCCCTGAGCCGCGGCGGCGGCTCCCGCGCTGTCTCCCAGTTCCCGGTGGCCAACGTGACGACGACCAGCAAGTGACGTCGTCGAGCTCGCTAGGGCACGCGGTTCTCGACCCCGCTTTGTGAGTGCAAGGCGAGGTAGACGACCGCCGACAGCGCGCTGGCGGCGACCGCGACACCCACCAGGACCCAGATCCCCGGATTCGGTTCGCGCACCCGCGCCGCCTTGATGGACGTCAACGGCACCTGCATCGTCTGCCCGTCTTCGGTGACGCCGCGGAAGACCCCGTCGCTCACCTGGATCGATTCTGAACGTTCCGCCGCAAGTGCCCTCCGGCACGTCGAGGTAGAGCTCGGAGTCCTTGACGACCTCGACCGGCCGATTGGTCGTCGACAGAACCGAGGCGCTCCCGCCCTTGGGCGCACCATCATGATACCCATCGAGAAGGACCAGCTCCGACGGCTTGATGGGGGCGCTCACATAACAGCCCGGAGCGACCAGCGCGGTCAGCAGAAGCCACCGCCGCCCCGCGCTGGCGTGCGCTCGATTCGCCATGGCGACGAACGTAGCAAGTTGCATACCTCCGGTTGCCGCGCCCACCTGCGCCCTTCCGCCGTGCCGGCGCTTCCCGGGGCCGTCGGTCGCGACATTCCTGTCAGGCCCCGCGCCCGGCGGTGACGCGCGTCCGCCGCGCCTGCGCGAAAAAAAAGGCCTGCGGCCCGCCGCGACACCGTGTGCTCGAGTGCTAATGTACGCGCCGTGAAACGTCGCCCGCGCCGCTCATGTTCGCTGCGCGCGGTCGTGCTTTGCGCGGCGCTCGCCACCGGCTCCTGCGGGGGCAGCCAGGATCCGATCAACGTGTCGGTGGCGATCGACACCACCGTGACCCACCAGACGCTGGAGGGTTTCGGCGCCGCCACCGCGTATCAGGCCTATCTCCTGGCCGATCGCACCGACGACATCTTCCAGGTCCTGTTCGTCGACTCCGGTCTCGACATCCTGCGCCTGGGGAACTGGTACCAGAACCAGAGTCAGACCGACACCGCCACCACCCCCTTCGACGACAACGACGAGGTGCAGATCGTCCAGAAGGCCACCGCCGCGCGCGGGGGCACACCTCCCAAGATCCTCATGTCCTCCTGGACGCCCCCGGCGTACCTCAAGAGCAACGGCGTGACCAGGCCTCCGTTCGGCAGCGGCTCGAGCGCCCCGGCCGGCACCTTGGTCCAGAACGGCGGCGCTTATGACTACGCCGATTTCGGCGACTGGTGGGCGCGTTCTCTGCAGGCCTACGCCGCGGAGGGGGTGGTGCCCGACTGGGTCAGCATCCAGAACGAACCCGACTTCTATACCAGCCAGTGGGAGACGTGCGTCTTCGGTCCCACCGAGGGGGCCGCCGTGGCCGGCATCGCGGCCGCGGGTTACGGGCAGGCGTTGGATGCCGTCTCCGGCGCCATTCAAGCGGCAGGCCTGGCCTCGCCGCCCGTCCTGCTGGGGCCGGAGACCACCGGGTTCAAGGGCAACATCGTGCAGCAGTACCTGGACGGTCTCGACCCGTCCAAGCTGGGCGGGATCGCCCATCACTTGTACGGCAGCCCCGGCGACAATCCCGGGCCCGACACGTTCAACGGGTCGCTGCAGAACCTGGCGCGAGCGGGCGCGGCGGCGGGGCTGCCGACCTTCATGACCGAATACTCGCCCAACGTCCCCACGATGTTCGACACCGCCTGGCTCATCAACAACGCGCTCACCGTCGAGAACGTCTCGGCCTACCTGTATTGGGAGCTGGTCTGGACCGACTCGTCGCCGGCGACCGGGCTGGTGTCGATCGCCAGTTCTTCTCCGAGCGCGCCGTACACCATCAACGATCTCTATTACGCGCTCAAGCACTTCGCCCGCTGGACGGACCCTGGCTGGGTCCGGGTGGACGCGACCTCCTCGGTGGCGGCCGTTCGAACGTCGGCCTTCGTGAGCCCCGACGGGACCAGCCTCACCCTGGTGCTCCTCAACACCGGCAGCGAGGACCACCTGGTCTCGGTCAGCCCCGGCGCCTTCCCCTTCGGCACGCTCACCGTCTACCGCAGCTCGGGCGACAGCGAACGCACCACCGTCGTCGCGCCCGAGAGCGACGGCAGCATCGCGCTCCCCTCGCGCGCGATCGCCACCGTCACCTACACGCCCTAGACTGGAAAGCGCGCGGGGCCCGCCCGCGACGCGGCGTCGGGCTAGGGAATCGTGTTCAGGAGGACGGCGACGCCGTCCCCGTTCGGAACGATCAAGTCGAGCTTGCCGTCTCCGTTCAGATCCCCGAGCGTGAGCGAGGAGGGGCTGGAGTTGGAGGCAGGAACATAAGAAGGGGCGCCGAAGACGCCGCTCCCCTGGTTGAGCAGCACGGCCACGGCGCTGCAGGGATCGGTGAGCGTGTTGCCAGCCAGGTCGGGCCGGCCATCTCCGTTCAGATCTCCGAGCACCACCCACCCGGACCCGTTGTACGGGGTCGACGCATAACCGTAGTTGACGGCGGCCGCGAAGGCGCCGTTCCCGAGATTGAGAAGCACGCTCGCCCGGTCCGTGCCGCCGACCGCCAGATCGATCTTCCCGTCGCCGTTCAGATCTCCCGCGGCCACCGAAAAGGGATTGGTCCCTGAGCCATAGCCGGCCGGCGCACCGAAGCTGCCGTTCCCGTTGTTGAGCAGGACGCTCACGCCCGTCCCGCTGGCGACCGCGAGCTCGGCTTTCCCGTCGCCGTTCAGATCGGCCAGGGCCACCGAGACGGGACTGGCTCCCGCCGGGTAGTTGGCGGCAACGAACGTTCCGCCGCCCATGTTGAGCAGGACGCCGACGTCGCCCCCGACCCATTCGGAGCCGTTGTAGGAGCCGCGGTTCGCGACGGCCAGATCGTTTTTTCCGTCGCCGTTCAGATCCCCGAGCGCCACCCAGGCCGGCGCGGTGCCCGTCGCGAAGCTCACCGGCGTCAAGAATGTGCCGCTTCCGCCGTTGAAGAGGACGCTCACGCCCTGATCGTTCACCACGGCCAGGTCGGCCTTTCCGTCGCCGTTCAGATCCCCGGCCGCGATGGACTGCACGTTGATGCCGGCGGCGTAGAGTTGAGGCGGGCCGTAGCCCGCAGCCGCGCTCAGGAACACGCTCACGCTGCCCGGCGTGGTTCCTGGGGTGCCGCCGGTCCCGGAGCCTCCCGTCCCCGAGCCGATACCGCCCACGCCGCCCGCGTCGACGGTGCTGGGCGGGACCGAGTAATTGGCGACCGCGAGATCGGGTTTGCCGTCACCGTTCAGATCCCCGAGCGCCACGAGGAACGAGCCTGCGTGGGTGAGATATTCGACCGCCGGACCGAACGACAGGCCGCTGCCGGACGAGCCCGCGCTGCCCGCGCTAGTGGGACAGCTCCCGCCTCCGTCCAGCATCGGGCTCCCCCCGTCGCCGAAGATCCCCCCGGTGCCGGTCGGATTGACGATCCCCCCCGTTCCCGGTGTCCCCCCGGTGTCCCCCGGGTTCATCAGTCCGCCGGCACCCGAGCCGGAGGCCCCGCCTGTGCTCGGCGAGCCCCCCTGCCCGGTTTGCTGGCCGATGACGGAGCGGGTCGAACAGCCCCCGACAGCAGCCATCAAGAAGACGAGGGTGAGGCCGGACGATAAGCAACGCGGGAGCGAAGAGGTCATTGGGGTCTCCTTGGCCTGCTTGGTGTCGCGAGCCGCGAATAGGTTACGGGCGCTGCACCGGGGCGGCGGGACCGGACAACAGGCGGCGGACCTCGGTGGCAAACCGGCCGTTGGGAAATCGCCGCTGGTAGGCGAGCAGGTCCGCCCGGGCGCGGTCGTCCTGGGCCAGGCGCCCGAGACAGACGGCGCGCCCGTAGAGCGCGCGCTCGCTGGCCGCGGGAGCCCCACCCTCCCCCTCCACGACCTGGGTGAAGTCGGCCAGCGCTTCGCGAAAGCGACCGGCCGCGGCCCGCAGCTCCGCCCGGGTCAGCAGCAGCTCCGTCCCCGGGTCATCCGACAGTCCCGGCATGGCGTCGAGCAAGGCGAGCGCCGCCTTCCGATCGTCGAGCCGGAGGACGGCTTCCAGCCGTGTGCGCAGCGCCTCCGTCTCCAGGACACCGTGAGGGAACGCCCGGGCGTACGCGTCGAGCGTCACCAGCGCAGCGCGCGCATCTCCCTGCTGGCGGAGCTGGGACAGCGCCTCGGCGACCATACCCGCCTCGGTGGCCTTGCTCCTTGGCGGGTCCGGCAGCACGGCAGGCGGCTGGGTCGGCCCCGGCGCGAGAGGCGCCGGCGCGGGCGCGAGCGAAGCGCCGGCACGCGCCCGTGCGCCGGCGCCAACGCCAACCTGGTGCGACGGCTGGTTCGTCCCGGCCTGGTCCGAAGCGAGCGCTGGAACGGATGCCGGTCCTGTCTCTGACGCCGGATCCGGTTGGCGCTCGTCCTTCGAGGCCACCGCCCGGTGAAGCGGCCGACGCGCCTGCGGCTCGAGCGCCGGCGGCGGCACCGTCGGTCCAGGCGTCCGCACCATCCGGAGATGCCTGCGCCACAGGATGCCGGCGCCGTCGGCCGTCGCGGCGCACAGCAGGACCAGCGCCAGGCCGAGGGCCACCCGCGCGACCAGGGGAAACCGTCGCCAATCGAAGAACCCGCGGCGAGCAGCAGCCTGTTGCAGGACCTCTGCCCGGATCCGGGAGATCGCCTGGGAGCCCAGCGGTTGCACCTGTCGCGCGGCGTCCGTCAACACGGCGGCGCGCGCTTCGAGCGCGTGGGCATCGACGTCGCGCTCGCGCCACCGCACGGGATCGTGTGAGCGAACCGGCTTCATGCTTTCTTCTCCGTCGACGCCGGCTCGTCGGCGAGCTCTGCCCGGGTCAGCGTCTCGCGAAGCTCACGCTCGGTCATGCGCTTGAGAAAGGCCGCGCGCGCCCGATGAAGGAGCACCCGGACGTTGCCCGGGCGCAGCCCGGTCAGGGCCGCTGTCTCGGCGACGGACATCTCCTCCAGCTCGAACAGGACCAGCACGCGCCGCTGACGCTCATTGAGCGCGTCGAGCGCCTGATAGAACTGCGTCCGTCGCTCACGTCTCTCGAGCTCCTCCAGCGGGGTATCGGTGGCGGCCCTGGCGCCCTCCACCGCATGGGGCGCAAAGCGGGTCCACCAGCGGCGAATCCTCCGGCGCCGCCGATCGTTGGCGACGATCTTGGCGGTGATGCTGAACAGCCAGGTCGACAGCCGGCTCTCCCGTCGGAATTCAGGGAGGCGGCGGTTCACCAGCAGAAACACCTCCTGCGTGAGGTCCTCCACGTCGACGCCGGAGCCTCCGAGCCGCGCCACCCAGCGGGCGACGGTCTGGCTGTGCGCTTGGTAGACGGCATCGAACTCCAGTGGCTGCGACTCCTCCGCCATCCGGGCGCTTGGATCGACCGAACGGAGCGTCACCAGGCCTTTGTGTCCCGAGCCGGCCAAAGGTTTCACGGCTGCCAGTAGAAATCCGTTCCCAGCGCGAGCATCGGCTCCGCGCGGGGGAGCACCAGCGAGCCGCCCGTCCCGGTCACGTCCACGGTCTGTTGCCGCAGCCAGGTCACCAGCGCCAGCCCCAGCCAGGGTCGGGTGCCACCCGACCGCAGATCGACCCGCAGCATGGCCTCGACGCCCAGATCGGCCGTCCGGGCGGTGCGATCGGTGGTGAAGCCGACCCCTTCCACCGTCGCCACCCCCAGGACGCCGGCCGCGCCCAGGGCCAGATCCCAGCGCCGGCCCAGCGGAAGGAGGTAGTCCGCCCCGAGCGCGAAGTAGAGGCGCCACCAGCGGGCCTCTCCCGGAGGCAGGCTCTCGGAGTGCGTTGCCAGGCCTACGAGCGAAAGCCGGCCGCGCCAGGCCCCGCTCGCCCTCCCGAGCAGGGCGTCGAGCCGACCGCCGGGCGCGAGGGATCCTGGTTGCCAGGCGCCCACCGCGGCGGCCCCCAGGCCCAGCTCGAGCGGGCGCGGGAGCGCCTTTGCCGGCGCGCGCTGGATCACGAGGTCGTCCTCCGCCGCGCGCGGGGGCGCCGGGCTTCCCGGCGTGGCCGAGGCCGCCAAGCAATCGAGCCGCAACGAGATCTCGGGGTGAATCTGCGCTTCCCAGACCGCGAGCGCGACCGCCACCGTCTGGGCCTGCTCGCCGCAGGTCGCGGCGCGTGGCAACCGGCGGCGGGCGACGGTCTTGCCGTCGGAGCGCGCGAGCGAGACCGACAACGTCCCGTCGGCCTCCTCGACGACGGCCGCCAGGTCGCCGGAGCTGGACGCAAAGCCGACCGGAAGCAGCGGCGCCAGCTTCTCCTCGACCTCTCCCGGCGCCGGGCAGCTGCCCGCGCCCTGGACCTGCATGGCGAGCCACGCAGCAACGACCAGCTTCATCATCGGGCCCACTCTATCCCGGAGCTCCTCGGATGACTCGACACCGGGCGTGGAACATTTTATCTTGAACGCTCGAGCGCACGGTTCAACGCTCGAGCGCACGGTTCAACGCTCGAGCGCATGGTTCAACGCTCGAGCGCATGGTTCAACGCTCGAGCGCATGGTTCACAACGGCGCGATCGTCGCTGGAGGGATCTGGCGAGAAACGAGGTCAGATTCATGCTGACGAAGATTCTTCTCGTGCTTGCCGTCGCTCTGTTTTTCCCCCTCGCCTGTTCGAGCGGCGCGCCGGAGGGTCCTGCGGGCTCGACCGGAGGGAGCGCCGGCACCATCGGCGTCGGCGCTGCTGGCGTCGCCGGTGCCGCGGCGCCGGACGGAGGCGCCGGCGTCGCCGCGCCGGACGGAGGCGACGCCGGCGGAGCCCCCTGTGGGCCGAACAGTGACCACGCGCTGATCGTTCCGGCAGGTCTCAACGTGAGCCTGGAGGCCGGCGGCGCCGGCGTTCTCGACCTCTTCGCGCTCACCCTCCAGGAAGGACCAAACGGCCTCGAGCTTTACGCCGCCCTGAACAACGACGGCGATGTTCCGGCCTGCGACGCCGCGCTCAAGGTCTTTCTCTACGACGCGGCGGGGAACCCGCTGGGAGATTTCATCAACGGCCTCTACACGAGTCACTTCTATCTCTATACGCCCACCGATGGATCGGCCGCCGAGATCGCCGCCTGTGCGAGCCCTGGCGATGTGACGATGACCGAGATTGCCATCCCCGCGTCCGACGACATCGCCCTCGGCGATGTGGCCTCCGTCGTCTACTACTACTCGTACTTTGCTCTCGACGCCGTTCTCATCGATGGCCTCACCGTCAGCGAGGTGAACCCTGTGACGACCACCGCAGGGACCGCGTACACCGGCACGGTCGTCAACGATCTCGACATGATGGTGAGCGGCCCCTCGATCGCCATCTTCCCGCTCAACTGCGTCGGGCGTCCGCTCGGCATCGTGAGCGGGAGCGATGCCAGCGTGGTTCCAGCCGGTGGCAGTTGGACCTTTCAGACGAATTCCGTGGATACGCCCGGCGTGAGTTACGCGGCCTATCCCTCGGCCTCGTTCAGCAATTGAGCGGCAAGCTCCGCAAACGGCTCCTTTCTCAATCGGTCATCTTGTAAACTGTGGCGATGCATGCCCCCAGTGGATCTCGTTTGCGACGTCATCGCGGCTTGGTTGTAACACTCTCGCTGGGTCTGGTCGCCGGCGGCGGCTCGTTGGTCGGGTGCCACCGAACCTCAGCCGACAACACGGCGCAGGCCGGGCCGAACCCGGAATTGGTCAAACAGTCCTTCGCGACGCTCAAGAAACAGTTCAGCGATCTCCAACAGAGTTTTTCCAATCTCAGCAAGGACCTGGAGGCCATTCCGGCCGACATCCCGGGCTACCGTCAGCTGCGCACCCACTTCTACGCGGTCGAAGAGGTCCGAGGCGTCACAGACGCCAAGGTGAACATCATCTCCGGCCACCTCGAGTCGGCCTTACGCTCGGGACACAACGCGGAGCTGCAGCAGGTCTCGAACGAGATCGACAAGGCGTCCAGCGACTGCCGTCAGATCGGTCAGCTCTACATAAAGCTGCTCCATGAAGTGATGGCGTTCCAGCGCGCGGCCGACGGCCAGAAGCAAGCTCTCGCCGCATCCGCGGCCGCGCCGGTCCCGGCCAAGACCAAACCACCGAAATCCAAGCCCTGAGCCACGACGAAAGGCTCGCCGGATCGCTGCGACCGCAGCAGATCCGGGAGCCTCAATCGGGCGGATTTACGAGCCGGATTTGAGCGTCGTGAACTCACCCGGATTGTGGATGGTCGCGCTCTTGACTGCGCCTACCCCACCAGCAAAGTCCGTGGTCAGGTCGGAGTAGCCGAACTTCGTCACCGGCATCGTGCCGCCCTTCACCGGGAACCCGGTCGAGTCCGCCTTCACCCCCATGGCGTTCATGATGTTGTAAAAGTACTTGTTGATGGGGGCGTTGGCGATCGTCTCGTCGGTCCCCGTCTGCTGGGTGAGGCCGTTGGCCATCCCATCCGTTCCGCCGTCCGCGCACTGCGACTCGCTGTTGCCTGCCCAGGAGGCGGCGGTCGCACTGGTCGAGGCGGTGGCGGTGTCGACCTGGACCGTCGCACCGACCTTGAAGTAGCCTGCGCAGCCGCCTGCCTGGATGATGGGCAGGTTGTTCAGGTTGTGGGCATCGCCGTCCGACATCTCGTTGAACCAGGTCGTGACGGTGTTGTCGAGAACCGTCGACCCATCGGGGTTCGTGACCCCGTTGAGCCAGCCGACCAACTTGGCGAACTTCGTGGCGTAGTAGGTGTCGATCGTCTCGAGCTTTGTCAGGGCGCCCTGCACGCACGACCCGGACATGTTGGCGTTGGACAACCGGTGGGAAAGGTTGTGCGACTCGTCGGTGATCCCGAGACCCTTGAAATAGTAGTTCGGGGGGTACTTCAAGAAGATGATCGGGTTGTAGTTGCAGAGCGTCGCCAGCACGGCCATCAGCGAATACATGTCCGCGCCGTCGAGGCTGCCCGACACCGTCGCGGAGATGTCACTGGCGGCGCTTCCGGTGCTCGCCGCGGTGACGTTCGCCTGCGTCGCCCCCAGCATGGTTGCCTCAGCCGACGTGCACTGGCCCGCCGTGTTCATCACCATGGTCCCCGTGTCGTTGATCAACGCCTCCCAGGCGTTGATCTTGTCCATGTCGGCTGCGCTCATATTGAAGCGCTTCAAGGCATCGAGGTCGCTCTTCACGAGATCGGAGACTCTCTGCCCTCTCGTCGAGGCATAGGTGGCGGCTGTCATCGTGCTGCCGCCGAACAGCCCCGTCAGCGCGCTGAACACCTGCGCCGGCGTCCCGAGGCCGGGAACGATGTTCGCGGCCGTACCTGCAGCGGCACCAGCTGGCAGCAGGTAAGAGACGTTTGATTGAGGTGACTCGCCGTTGGTGCCGCCCGAGTTGCCGACCCGCATGAACAGCGGTTGCCCATTTGGGCTGAGCTGCTGGGCCATGACCTGATCCAGCGAGCTGCCGACCGGCATGGCATTGAACTTCGTGTCCTGAGAGAAGCTGAACGGATCGTTGCTGTTCGGCGTCACCGGCTGCAGGGTGAAGTACGAACCACACGGGTTGAGGTGCGGGTCGTTCCCCTGTCCCCGCCCTGCGCCGTTGTTGTTGCCCTGCTCCCACTCGTTCATCGCGCGAATACCGCGGGGAATGAGGATCTTGCTGGCGTACGACGCCAGCGGGGCGATGCTGTTCGTGAAGTCGGAGGCCGACAGCGCACCGCTGGTCTTCGCAGGGAAGAACTTGGTCGTGATGCAGCCGTAGTGCGTGAACATCGCGATGAACGTCTTGGGGGGGGTGGCCGCCTGGCCCTTTGCCTGGCGCTCCCAGACGGAGCTGAGAAACGGCGCGGCGACGACGGCGCCACCGACGCCCCGGAGGAACATTCTTCGATGCATTCTCGTGCTCATGTTCTGGGCTCCTCGTCGGCTTCAGGGAGTTGCAACGACCCGTGTATTAAACGAGCTCGTTTGGGTTAGGTCGGAGAGGATGTTGATGATGGGGTACGACCCGCCGCCGATGCTGGTGGCGATCTGGTTCGCAACACACTGATCCTGCGGATTCGGATCCCGGCCGTAGGCGAAGGAGACCCAGTACTGGGCGTAGGTCGCCTGTCCGGCCGCCGAGCCCGCGATCCCCTGCATGAGCTGCAGCGGGGTGGTCACGTTCTCCGTCGCGCCACCGTCAATGGGGTAGCCGAAGTTCACGGTGGAGGTCGCGTCGATTGCTCCACCCAGCTGGTCAACCGTCTGCCATTGACCGATCCCGTTGTAGTTCTCCATCGCGAAGCCGAAGGGATCGATGACGTTGGCGTGGCACCCGACGCACGAGGTACCGCTCTGGGTCACCAGCGCGACGGTCGCATCGCGGTTGGTGGCGTAGGTGCCCGGCGGAATCGGGGTCATGGCAGCGCCCGGAGGCGGCGGGGGCACGTTGATCCCCAGCATGTAGATGGCGATGAAGGCTCCCCGGAGGATCGGCGCCGTGTTGGTGTAGTGCGAGTACGACTGCAGGAACCCGATGCGGCTCATGAAGCCGGGGCGCTGGTTCGCGTCGAGCTGCACCTTGGTCAGGGTGGTCCCGTAGCTCGAGGCGTTGCTGAGCCCGTAGATCTGGGCGGTGTCGCTGGTGACGAAGCCGACGTTACTCAAGAACAGATCGCTGTAGGTGCCCGTCTGTGCGACGGCGGCAAAGAAGCTATCCATCTCCCCCTTGTAGGTCGCCACGTCGGCCCCCTGATAGAGCGGAAACACCGTCGGGTCGTGGTCGATCTTCCACCAGTGCTGACCCGAGTTGTTCATCTGCACCCACTTGTCGTGCATCGCGGAGAGCTGCGGCGCGGTCTTGCTCGAGACGGCCACCATCCGCTGGGCCTGGGCGAGAATCTGGGCCTGCGTCTGGAGCTGATTGTTGTCGGCCGCCGTGCTGAGGGTGGCGTCAGGGCAGGAGCCCCAGATCATGTAGGAGAGTCTCGCGGCGACCTCATCGCTGGAGAGCAGGAGCGCGCCGGACGGGGCCGGCGACGGAGCCGCCGTCGTGTTGGTCTCCTCGATGTAGATGAACGACGGGTCGACGAGGAAGGCGTAGAGGATCGTGTTGGCCACTTGCGTTGGCGTATAGGTCGGCGTCCCCGTCCCGAGCGCCATGAAATTCGACACCTCCGCGGTGGTCAGCGGCCTGCGAAAGGCCTTGCGACCGAAGGTCTGGATGGTCGTCTGCAGACAGCCCGACGTCGACGGATCGCAGGTGATGAAATTGGTCTTCAGCGTCGTGCTGGCCATGACCTGGTCCGCGATCGCCGCGCCGACATCCTGGTAGATGCGCCAGGCATCAGAGTTCATCGCGCCGTCGAAGTCCGCATACAGCACGGAGGACGGGACCCCGGTCCCCTCGGGCGCCGTCACCGACGTGACACCGAGGAGGTCGCGCACGGTGTTGTCGTACTGCGTGTTCAGGATGCGCCGGAACTGGGTCGTCGCCGGAATGCCCGGGGAGCAAGCGATGGTTGAGGTGCTGGTGCCACCGTCCGAGCTCGAGTCGCCCCCGCCCGTGCTGTTACCGCCGCCTGTGCTCGAGCTGGCGCCCGTGCCTGTGCTCGAGTTGGCGCCCGTGCCGGAGGTCGTCACGCCACCGGCCCCGGAGCGGGAGCTCCCGCCAGCACCGCTGGGGCCTTGGGCGCTTATGGTTCCCGTGCAGCTGGCCGCGCCGGCCAACAGGACTCCCGCAAGACTCGTGCGAATGAAGTACCTCATTTGCGCTCTACCCTTCTGCCGGCGGCACGGCGAGACAATCGAACCATCGGCCCGAACCAGGCCACACCATTGGGAGAGGACAATCCCGAGTCCCACAGCTGGGTGGTTGAAGTTAAATGGGCGAGCGACTTCGAAACCTTTCATTTCGTGTAACGAAATCTTGAAGATAAAAAGTGATCTGCCGCACCCGCTGCGCAATTGCGTCCTCGCATTCGGTATCAACCGGTGGCCCAGAGAACAATTTCGCATTTCCACTTAGAATTGTTACCGAGACAAAAATCACGCCAAGGACCACCCGGCGCGCCGATCGCCGCCGTCACGTAACAGGGCCTCGCGTACCTTCGCTTGCCAACAAGACCGGCTCGGGGCTGTTCCCCGTTTTGCGAGCCCGTATTTGAAACCCTGTCTGTGAACCCCATCTTCGCCACGAAGGGGCGGTGGGGCGATGAGACAGGACGGGGCGATGCGATCGGTGTCGATGGTGGCGGTGGCGTGGGTGGCCCTCTTCGTGTCCGTCGCGGGTTGTTCCGGCGGCTCACCCGGCAATTCATCGGGCAATCCGCCGGGATCAACCGGCGGTCTCGGGGGAATCGCCGGTCCGGGCGCCAGCGGTGGTCAATCCGGCGCGCCCGCGGACGCAGGGTCCGGCCCGGCCACGGGCGGCGTGGGTGGCACAGGCACGGGTGCTTCGGCGGGCGGTCCTGGCGCGGGCGGCGCAGCGGGCGCGCCGGGCAGCGGCACCGGCGGCCAGGGGCAGACGAGCTGCCCACTCCCCGTCGGGCCGTCGGGCAGCTGGGTCGAGGTCGCAGCCCCCTCCGACCTGAGCAACTTCAAGGTGACCGACGCCTTTGCCGTCGGCACGAACGATCTGTTGTTCGCCGGCAGCACGATGGATCCGACCAGCCCGGCGCCGTCGAGCAATGCGCAGCTGCTTCGCTGGACGAAGGGCTGCTGGACGGTCGAGCTGACCTTCCCCACGTCGACCACCTCGCCCGATTCCCCCAGCGTCCACGGCACCGGGCCGAACGACATCTGGGCCACGGCCGGCGATCTCATCTACCACCGCGACGCGGCGGGGTGGACGGCCTTCGCCGATGAAACCTGGCGTGGGATGGTGCCCCAGCCGTCCGGGTTCTTCGGGGACACCGAGCTCTACCGGGTGCGCGCCGCCGCCGCGGGCGACTTCTGGGTCGCGGCGACCAGCAACGTCTTGCACTGGAGCGGAGGGTCCTGGACGTCGTACGACCTCGACGACCCGGGGTTTCCCCAGGCCAGCCAGTCGGTCGGGTTCAGCTATGACGACATCTGGATCGATTCAACCAGCAGCGTGTGGGTCGTCGGTTTCAGCAAGATGATCGGCAACACGATGGGCCAAGGGTTCGTGCACCACTTCGACGGCGCCACCTGGACCAACCAGGGGACCGGGTTGGAGAGCATCTATGCGATCTGGCGCGGCGGCGCCGTGCTGTGGCTGGCGCAGCCGACGATCGCGGTGAACCCCGGCGAGACCTTTCATACAGACCTGCTCGCGTTCGACGGCACCAACGCGCTGGGGGTCCACGTCGCCGGCATCGATCCAACTCAGGATCCGCCACCTCTTTCGAGCCTCTTCGGGCGCGGCGCCAGCGACGTCTGGGCCGCCGGGGCAGACGTCGCGCACTTCGACGGTCAGGGTTGGTCGCTGGTCTCCGATGTGCCGGCCGCCGCGCGCGACGAGGCCGACGCCAAGAACACGCTGGTGACCGGCGACGACGGTTCGGTCTGGCTGGTGACGACGGGACCACACTTCTTCCGCGAGGTCACCAGCCCCTGACGGTTGACGGTCCGTTCTTCGAACGGCTCCAGTCTCCGCGACCGTCACGCGTCAGGGCAGCCACCCACGGCCTCCAGATCAAACGGCGCGTACGCGACCTTCAGAGACCTGAGAGCCCAGCGACGCCGCTCGGCACCAGACCCTGAAGTTCAGGAATCGTTTCGGCGGCCCAGCACCTGTTTCGCCGCCCGGTGGCCGCTGGCGATGCCGCCGTGGACGGTCCCGTTCTGGCCGTCGGATTCGGTCGCCTCGCCCGCGAAGAAGAGGGTTCCCTCGAGCGGAACCGCCAGCTCGGTCCCCGCGTCGCTGCCGCCGACGCCGGCGTAGCTGTAGGCGCCGCGGGCGAAGGGATCCGCGAGCCAGTCGTGACTGAACCCGCCGCGCAAGTCCTGCCGCAGCTGGCCCGCGTCGGCGCCCAGGGCCGCTGCCAGGGCGGCGACCGCCGCGTCGACCCGCGCGGCGCTGTCCCGCTGGGCCAGCGCCCGCGCGTTGCGGCCTCCGGCCCAGGCCGTGATGACCGGAAACGGCGGCGGCCGGCTGACCCACCAGACGGGAAACGGCGGCTCGCCCGTGAGCAGGAAGCCACCCGGGGGAAAGCGCTGGGGCGCCACCCAGGCGTCGCTGGCGAAACAGAGGCTCACCCGCTCCGCGTCGCCCATCTCCAGACGGCCCATCACCTCTTCCTTGTCGGTGAGCCGCGGCGAAAACCCGATCGTCCCGGCCTTGAGCACGCCGAGGGGGACCGTCACGATGAGCTGCGGCGCGGTGAGCTCCTCGCCCGCGGAGGTCCGGACGACGACGCGCCGGCGTCCCCAGCTGACGGTGCTGACCACGCTCTCGAGCCGCACCTCGCAGAGCCCGTGGTCGATGCGCTCGAAGATGGCCGCGACCAGGCCGTCGTACCCGTTGGCGAACCGGAACTGGCGATTGGCCCCCGGACGCTCGTCGGCGGCCGTGTTCTTGAGCAACGAGAGGACGCTCATGCGGTCCGGATCGGCCGCGTGGTATCCCTCGACCAGCCCCAGGCACTGCGCCTTGAGCTCGGGCGCCACGTCCACCCGATCCACGAGATGCCGGAACGATTCGTCGGGTCCGTCCGCGGAGGCATGGGCGAGCACCACGTCCATCGCCGAGAAGAAGTCGGCCGGCTCATCCCGACTCGCATCTTCGCGCGGCCCGCCGCGGTCGGTCTCGCGCAGCGGCAAGGCTGCCTCGCGCGCCACGCTCAGGGTCTCCTCGACGGCGCCGTGCACGAACTCGGCCCCCAGCTCGACGGGCCCGTCGGGCGTGTGGTGGGTCAGGACCCGGCCGCCCAGCCGGTCGCGCGCCTCGAGCACCAGCACGCGCACGCCCGCCGCGGTGAGATCGCGCGCCGCGGTCAGCCCCGCGACCCCGGCGCCGATGATGAGGACCTCCGGCGGCGCGCTCATGGCGTATCCTGGCGACCGGAAACTGCGCTATGGCCGAGCCTGTGAAGCTGGAGCAACTGGCATCCTCCGAGGGAGAGACCTTTCGCCAACTCTACGCCATCTACGCGGCGTCGATCGCGGCTCGCGAGCAGAAACGCGAGAGCTGGATCGCCGACATGATCGACGCTGCCGACTATCGCGTCTGGGTGGCGAAGGCCGGCGGCCTGGTGCGCGGTTTCAGCATCCTGTTCGTGCCGACGGCCGGGGGGTTTGCGCTGCTCGAATACATGGCGGTCGCCCCCGACCAGCGCAATCACGGCCTCGGCGCCGAGCTGTTCCGGCAGACGATGAAGCAGGCCGTGACCCCCGAGGCACGCCCGCTCCCCGTGGTTCTGGAGGTCGACTCGGACCGGGAAGACGCCAGCGACCGCGCGCTCCGGACGCGCCGGGAGCGCTTCTACCGGCGCCTCGGCTGCCTCCGGCTCGGGGGGCTGCGCTACCTCATGCCGCTGCCCGGCGAGGGCTCGCCGCCCGAGATGGACCTTCTCGTCTACCCGGGAGAACCGGCGGGCGGTCTGGCGCGCAGTGGGGTCCCGCGAAGCGAGATCCAACGCTGGCTCGAGACCATCTATCGCGAGGTGTATCACTGCCCGCCGGACGATCCGCGCCTCACGCAGATGCTGTCCGGCCTGCCCGATCCCGTACCGCTCGACTGAACGAACAAGGAGAACCGACATGGAAAGTGGGGCCGCCGTCATGATGACCTGGAGCAAGGCCGGCGTGATCGCCGAGGCCCTGGGCTCGATCGGGATCGTCTGCACCCTGTTCTACTCGGTGTGGAGCTTCAAGACGACCCTGCGAGACGCCTACTACGCCGAGATCGACCGCGTGTACTTCGAGCTGCTGAAGATCGGGCTGGAGCGGCCGGAGCTGCTCACCTATCCCGCGTCGCCCACCTCGCCCGCCTCGCCCGATCCGGTTAAGGCCAACCAGTACGGCGCCTACGCCTTCATGGTCTGGAACTTCGTCGAGACCATCTTCGACCGTTGCCAGGGCTGGTCGAAGCGCCGTCTGCGCGAGACCTGGTATCCGATCATCGCCTCCGAGAACGCCCTGCACCGCGCCTGGTTCGAGCAGCCCGACAATCGCCGCAGATTCAAACGGCGCTTCGTCCGGTTCATCGAGAAGCAGTACCCACTGGCGGGCGCGGGGCGGACGGCAGCGGTGGACGGGGAGTGGCGGGCCTCGCCGACGTCCGCGGGTTGACGCGCGGATCGCAGGGCGAGGCGGTCATCCCTGCAGGGCCGCCGTCTCCAGCCACCAGGGATGCTGGGCGGTGCCGTCGAACGCCTGGGAGGTCTTGTACTTCTCCCACTCGCCGGCGGAGGCCACCGGCGCGGTGCGCGCCAAGAGCGCCTGAAGCTCGGTCCCGCCGAGCGGCTTCCACCGATAGGCGGCGTCGATCCCCTGCATCAGGATCCCCAGCGTGTCGCAGCCGGTGATCACCACCGACGTCGGCTGGCTCATGGCGAAGTGCAGGCACTGCACCGGCGTCACGCTCCCGTCGATGAAGGGCCGGCTCTTGAGGAACAGCCCCGACCCCAGCGGCTTCATGCCCAGGATTCCCATGTCGCGCTTCTTCGCCTCGGGGATCACGCGGGTGGTGAAGCTGTCGTAGTGCGCGTCCATCACGTTGACCGGCATCTGCACGGTGTCGAAGGTGAAGTGGTGGGCGTCGGCGGCGGCCAGCATCTTGAGGTGAATCTCCGGGCTCTTGTGTCCGGTGAAGCCGATGAAGCGGATCTTGCCGGCCTTCTGCGCCGCCAGCAGCGCCGCCAGCGCGCCGTCGGGGCCGAACACCCGCTCGGGATCGGTCGGCCGGATCACTTCGTGGATCTGCATCAGGTCGATCACGTCGGTGCCGAACGCCTTCAGGCACTGATCGATCTGCGCGGCGGCGGCCGCCTGCGTGCGGCCGTCGATCTTGGTCATCAGGAAGGCGCGCTGGCGGTAACCGTCGCGCAGCGCGCGCCCCATCCAGAGCTGGCTGGCGCCGTCGTTGTAGTCCCAGCAGTTGTCCATGAACGTGACGCCGTGATCGATGGCGGTGCGGACGATGCGGGTGGCGGTCGCCTCGTCACGAAGGCCGAGGTGAAAACCGCCCAGCCCCAGCAACGACACCTCGACGCCGGTGCGCCCCAGCCGGCGCATCGGCATCTTGCCGCCCGCCGGCAGCTTGATGTCCTCGGGGCGGGGTGCGCCCGGTTGCGGCGTCTTGGGGACCTCGGCGGCTTGGCCCTGGCCGGCGCCGCCGACACCGACGGCCGCGCCGGCCGCCAGCCCGGCCCCCATCGCGATGAAGTCTCTCCGTCGGGTCTCTCGCGCCATGGAGCTCTCCTTTGCGGCCAGGCGAAACCGCCTGCGCGAAAGCTCGGGCCGCCAACCCGCCTCGTCAAGGCCCTGGGGGCGCCTTCATGACCCGAGCTCCGCCAGGCGCGCCAAAATGACCTCCCGGACCGACGAGGCATGGAACCGCCGAGCGGTCGATCGGCTTCGGCAACGAGATCCCGCTGCGACAAAAGTGAGGCGGCGTCGGCGGGTCCCAGACCGAGGGCCGCCGCATCTGTTATGGTGCGGCTTTGCTTCATCAGGGGATGGCTGACGGATGGATTCTTCGTTGCGATCGATCGCGGTAGGTCTGGGTTTGGCTTCGGTGGCGCTGCTGGCCAGCTGCGGCAGCTCCGTGAGGCCCGCTCCCGGCACGGGGTGCTCGTTGAACAGCCAGTGCGCCACGGGCCTGGTCTGCACCTTCGGTCTCTGTCATGCGGCGTGCGCGGTCAGCTCCGACTGCCCGCTGGGCGAGCTCTGCGTGAAGTCGGGGTCGGTCGCAGACGGCGGCGTCGCCTCGCTCAACGTCTGTCAGCTCCCCGTGGAGAGCAAGTGCGTCTACAACAGCCAGTGCTCGCCGCTCGTCTGCGCGCGCGACGAGATGTGCCGCAATGAGTGCGTGACCAGCGCCGATTGCGTCTCCCCGCAGGTCTGCACCGACTCGAAAGTCTGCGCGCTCTCGTCCCAGCTGAGCCCCGGCACCAACGACGTTCCGGTCGTCACCAGTCCCCTCGACGGAGGCGCCACCGGGGGCGCGGGTGGAGCTGCGGGCGGCGGAGCCGCCGGAAGGGCGGGCAGCGCGGGAGCGGCAGGCAAAGGCGGCGGAGCCGGTCAGGGGGGAGTGGGGATGGACGGCGGGACGGTGATCGGCGATCCCTGCGGCGCGCCCGCTGACGGCGGGTATTACGGCCCCGAAGCGGTGCCCAACAACGACCGCGACCACGCCACGGTGCTCTCCATCGGGGTCGGATATGCCGCTTGTATCCAGACCCCCACCGACGTCGACTGGTACACGGTCACGGTCCCGTCCACGGGTCAGGGAGGCTACCTCACGATCGGGTTGACCGCGGTCGCGCAGACGGCGTCGCTCAGGACCGATCTCTACTCGGCCTCGACCAACGGGCTCATCCACACCAACGACGGCTCCAACGCAGGAGCGAGCGTCTACACCTGGCTCGCCGCCGCCGCGGGCGCGCCGTTCAACATCGCGGTCTCGGGGGTCAACGCCGACAGCCGCGCGGTCGGCGCCTACACCTTCACCGCCAGCTTCCAGCCCGCGGTCGAGGCCAACGAGCCCAACAACGATCGCGCGCACGCG
The DNA here is from genome assembly GCA_963847705.1 of uncultured Pseudomonadota bacterium. Classification (GTDB taxonomy): domain Bacteria; phylum Myxococcota_A; class Polyangia; order Fen-1088; family Fen-1088; genus JADGRB01. The sequence goes on from CAWKBC010000029.1 coordinate 87,765, forward strand.
ACGCCGCTGGCCCTGGGGACGCCCATCCAGGGCCTCTTCTTTCGAGGGTACGTCGACGACACGACGATCACGGATTCCCTCCGACTACTACAAGATCACGCTGCCCGCGGCGGGGACGCTGTCGGCGACCGTCACCGACATCAGCGCCAGCCTTCGGGGCGAGGTGGCGCTCTACGACTCCGCGGGCGGGTCGCTCGCCACCGCCGATTCGGCCAACGAAACGCCCGGCGCCGACGCGCAGGTCATGTACAGCGCGTCCACAGCCGGTACCTATTACGTTCTGGTGACGGAGCCGCACCTCGGTGACGTTCCGCTGGTCGGCGAGGGGCGAACCCTGCCCGACATCGCGACCCAGCCCTACACGCTCACGGTCACCTCACCGTAGACAAGCTCAGAGCGAGTCGAGGTAAGCGATCAGGTCGGAGAGCTGATCCGGCGTGAGCGTCGACGTGACGCCGTGCAGATCGCCCCCGCCGCAGGAGCCGAAGCGGTCGGCCAGCGTGGCGGCGCAGCCGTCATGGAGGTACGGAGCGGTGTAGGCCAGCCCGACCAGCGACGGGACCTTGAACGCCCCACCGGTCCCGACGTCCACGCCGGTCCTGTCGTTCGTCAACTGGGCCCCGTTGTGGCAGAGCGCGCAGCCGTGCGTGCCGTCGGTGAACACGGCCTGGCCCCGCGCCACGGCGTCAGGGTCGCTGACCACCCCCGGCAGGGGCGGGATGGCGTTCATCCACGACTGGGTGGCCGTGACCTGGTCCGTGGCCAGACCGGGTCCGCCCATGCGCTGGTTGTAGACGGTGGTCACCAGATCGCCGAACGACGCGAGATCGCCGTCCCAGTGGTAGGGCGCGCGTCCGCTGATGCCGCCGGCGACGGTCATCGTGCGGCGTGGCCCTTCGGTGTCGAAGTTCCAGGTCCGTCCGTCCTCTTGCCCCTCCATGTGGCAGGAGGCGCAGGCGATCCCGTTGCCGGTGTTGGCGTGGAAGATCTCGTGACCCACGTCGGCGCGGCTGACGTCGGAGAGCGAGATGGTCACGCCCGCCGCCGGGATCTGGATGGTGGCCGGCTGGCGCGTCTGAATGATGATCCGGTTCGCACCGTCGAACCCGACCGCTTCGGCTTCACCGCTCGGCTGGGGACACGTCGCCGGGGACGCGGTCTGGGGCGGGCAATTGACGAGGTCGACCATCGCGCCGATGGGGGACGGCCCGTGGACGCCGTCGGGACAGCAGGTGAGATGGCCATGATCGGTGAGGTCCGCGTAGTTGGAGACGAACAACGACTCGACGAACACGTTGTGGGCGTTGCCCGCCGCCACCACCGCCACCGTGCTGCCGTCGCTGGAGATCGCGAAGTCGACCGGGAGCACCATCCCCGGGATGGGCGGCGTGAGCGGAGCCGACATCCCCGGCGCGATCGGGGTGAGCGCAGGATGAACCAGGCCGGCGCAGGGATCGCTCGAGCCGTAGCCACTGGCGGTCCCGATGGCCCCCCCAACCCCAGGGTTCCCTTGTCTGCCCACTGTCACCGTGCCGGTGGTGCCGCGCTGGTGCAAGAGGACCGCGCCGCCGCCCGGTTGAGCGCGCATCCGCCAGGCCGCCGAGGGGGTGAACGGATCGCCAAGCCGTGCCGACGAATCGACGTAGGTGGGGAGCACGATCGTCGAGGTGACCGCGCCGGTGCCGTCAACGACCAGCACCTGGGCGGACCGGAACTGGCTCACGAGCAGCGTGTCGCCGTCCACCACCACGTCCCGCAGATCGCGCGGCAGCTGCAGCGTGCGCGTGGCGTCCCCGCCCGCCGCCGGGAACGAGACCAGCTCGCCCCCCATGCAGGCCACGTGCACCAGATCGGTCGCTGGATCGTAGGCCACCCCGCGCGGGATCGGACAGGCTGTTCGGCGTGCCAGGATCGTCCCCGCGAGCGGATCGATCGTGACGAGCGCGCCACCACGGCGGAGGATGACGTGGACGTGCCCCGCCGCGTCGGCGACCAATCGGCCCGGCTCGTCGTGCGGCTGGAGCGCGATGGTGGCCGTCAACACGTTGGTCGTGAGGTTGGCCACGGCAATCGTGTCGCGGTCGGGATCGGAGGCCACCGCCGTGACGCCGTCCGCCAAGATCGCCAGGGTCCCTCCGCTGATGGCCGGCGGCGGATCGGCGGCAGAAAGAGAGGTGTCGAAGTTCGGGGGGTTGAGCGACACGTTCCCCGGGAAGAGCCCCCCGTCGGGCCCGTTCGACGTGTTCGGGATCCCCTCTCCAGGATTCGAGCCAGCACAGGCGCCGGACGCGGCGGCGAGGCCGAGGACCAGCGCCGTGAGCAGGCGGCGAACCTCACGGGGCGAAGCGAAAGGCGTGGTGGCCATGGGGAGCTCCTTATCTGGGGATGGACCGTCAGCCCTCCTAGTGTCGCCGGCGCGGAAAATCCGTTCGGGTTTTTCGAGCAATTTGGGCCAACCGCCGCCCACCATCCTCGATGCGGCCCGCGCGGGAGCCCATCTTCACTTTGAATCTGCGCCGATCTGCGTCCAGACCAGGTCCCAGCGCTCCTTGAAGTGCGGATCGACGGTTGCGGCGCGGCACTTCTCGAGCAGCGCGCGGGCCTCCGCGTTCGACCCGCGCGCGGCCGCCAGCTCGGCGAGGCGAAGCGCGATCCACTGCTGGTAGGTGGCGTCGAGGCCAGGCCGCCCCAGCTGCTGGCGCAAGACCCGCTCGGCTTCGGCGTTCTTCTTCAGCTCCTGGAGGGCGGCGCCCAGCCAGTAGCGGTTGACGCCCACGTCTGGCAGAGCGCGCAGCTGCGTGAGCTCGGCGTTCCCACCGTTCGGGCTCCGGGCGGCGCGCCAGAACAGAGCCTGGGGGGATTGGTTGTCGGGATTGAACGGCGCGAAGCGGAACCGCGCCGGCTCCGGCGGAGCCACCGGCTCGTTGTCGGAGAGGTACGCCGTCGCGGGGTCGGGCGCAGGCGCGTGCGTCCAGTCGCCGCACTTCAGCTCGGCGGACGACGCGGCTCCGCCGGCGAACCGAATCCGACTCATCGGGATTGATGGCCCGCCGTGAAGCGCGTTGCCCCGGTGGACACTCCAGTGAATGTGTTTTGCCCCCGGCCCGCCCGTGTTCCCCTCGATGCCGAGGGGCTGGCCGCGTTTGACCACCTGGCCCCAGTCGACCAGGATGGCCGACAGGTGCAGGTACTGGGTGTAGAGATCGGGCCCGTGCTGGACTCGCACGTAATTTCCATCTCCTGCGTTGCAGAACGAAGCGCCCGCACCGTCGGTCAGGCTCGCGCTCGCGCAGCCTCCCCAGAAGTAGGCGACACCGTCGGCGCTGGCGACCACGACGTGCGGCGCCTCGAACGCCGGCGAGGCCAGGGAGAATCCAAAGCGCTCCCCGGGGGCGCAGGCGTTGTTGATGCGCAGCCTCGGGTGGCGGAGGTCATCATTGACGCAGTAGACGCTCTCACCCTTGGCGACCGGGAGCGAGAGGTCAATCTCCGCCGGGGCGGGGAACGGCTGGCACTGCCCGCGCGCGGGGCAATGTTCGGGGGTCCCGGGCGCGGTGCACAGCTGTCCGGCCGGGCAATCCTGGGCAGCCGTCGAACAGTCGGCCACGAACAACGACAACCAAAGAGCTGACGCCAGCACGGGTGCATCGTACTCCTCGGCTCCGGGCGCGGTGCGTCCGTCTGCTTGAAGGACTTCGTCGCCCCGAGGTGGCTCCCTTCTTGTGACGGTCGCCGCCAGCACCTCGGCGCTTCAACTCGAACACTGGCCGGTGGCGTTCGGGACGATGGTGCCGGGACATGCGGCGGCCGAGCAGCTGCCGCTGTCGTTGCATACCCAGCAATCAGCGACGTCATTCGAGGGGCAGTCGAGGTCGACGGCACCACACCCGCAATCGCAGACTCCGTCGTCGTAGTAGCTCCGATTGCAGGTCCACGCGTTCGGAATGCTGATGATGCAAAGGGCGTTGTCGTTTGGATCGACGTGCAACTGGTTGCCGCCGGAGCAGCCTTCGACCGGGAAGTCCTCGCACACGTAAAGGGTCTCGATCCCTTGGCACATCGGGTCCGGAATGCCGCATCCGCAGTCGCAGGCGATGTCGCGATAGGCCGCCGCCGAGCAGGACCACCCGGTCGGCGGCGGAGCACATTGGGTCGGGTCCGTCGTCTCGATCGTGCTCCCGCAGGTGCCGTTGCCCCCGCACTCCAGGCACCGGACACAGCTGGTCGCGTCGGCGGTGCGACAGTCAACGTCGGGAATCGTGCAGCCACAGTCGCAGGTGCCGTCGCCGTAGGTACCAGGTCCGCAGGTCCACCCGGGCGGCGTCACGGGCAGGTCACAGTGGGCATTGAGGGTGGCGTCGATGAGCCCCGGACACGTCTGGGCCGAGCACGAGCCGGGATCGTTGCACGTGTCGCAGGCGCCGAGGCCCACGGAGGCGCAATCCGGATCGACCGCTCCGCAGCCGCAATCGCAGCGTCTGCCGTCACCGTAGAGCCGCGGGGAGCAGAGCCAGGTGCCGGGCGGCGTGGCGCAGTGCGCATTGTCGTTCGCCTCGACCCCGCCGCATTCGAGCGGCGAGCAACTGGACTGATCGCACACCTGGCACGAAGCGGCCGTGGCATCCGGGCAATCGACGTCGACCACACCACACCCGCAGTCGCAGACCCCGTCTCCGTACAAGGATGCCGGGCACGCCCACTGAGGAGGGATCGCACAGTGGGCGTTGTCAGTCGGGGAGATTGAGGAGGGGCAAAGCCCCGTCGCGCACGAGCCCGCCGCGAGGCAGTTGTCGCAGCTCGTGGCGTCGCCGTTCTTGCAGTCCGGGTCCTGGATCCCGCACCCGCACTCGCACTGATGACCGTCGTCGTAGCTCGAGGGGGTGCAAGTCCAGCCCGCAGGCGGCGCCAGACAGGTCGTCACGTCCGCCGCGTTGATGCGGCCCGGACAGTCGGCGAGGTCGCAGCTGCCTGGGCTGTTGCAGACCTGGCAGTGTGCGAGGTCCTGCTGTGCGCAGTCCACGTCGGCCGCGCCGCAGCCGCAGTCGCACTGGCCGTCCCCGTACGCCGAGCCGACGCAGGTCCACCCGGGTGGGACCCCTCCCGCGCCACCGAGCATCGAGGCGCCCCCCGCGCCTGGTCCGCTGCCTGCCGTCCCCTCCGCGTCACCGCCCGGGCCACCGTCCGCGGTCATTCCGGCCTGCCCTCCCGCGCCCGCCACCGAGGGCCTGTCGTTCCCGCTCGAGCAGCCGACCCACGCCGCGAGGAGGAGCGCGATCGGAGCGATACCGCAGAGCTTCGGGGCCACGCCTCATTATCCACGGGAACCCTGACAACGTCCCCCCTCCCCGCTCGCTGGGGATCTCGACGTCGAGCGCCCCACGGAGAGTCCCCCAGCCGTCTTCTGCCCGCCACTCCAGCGCGCGTCGGCGATTCCGCTAGAAGGTGCGGAGGTAGTGGTCGTAGACGTCGTCGAGCTTCCAGCCGCACGCCGCGTAGAGCGCCTTGGCGGTCGCGTTGGTCTTCGGCGTGGCGAGCACCAGGCCCTTGGCGACCGTGGCGCGCGCGAAATCCTCGGCGGCGGTCAGCAGGGCGCGGCCGACGCCGCCGCGGCGGTGGACCGGCGCCACGAACAGATCGTTCAGGATCCAGAGGCGCTTCATCGACTGAGAGGAGAACGACGGATAGAGCTGAGCGAACCCCAGAAAACGCCGGTCGTGCTCGGCGATCAGCACCACGGAGTCGCCGGACTGCAGGCGCTCGCGCAAGAAGGCGCGCGCGCCGTCGGGATCGGGCGCCTGGCCGTAGAACTGGCGGTAAGCGTCGAACAGCTCGGCGACTCGCGGCAGGTCGGGCATGGTGCCGCGGCGAATCTTGGGGGCCCCTCGGTCGTTCACGCCGTCGACCATATCTGATCTCGTCGGCGTCGTTCGGGCTTCGTCCGCCCGGAGGTGGCTCGGGCGATCTGACAGACTGCCGGTCCTCGATGCCGGTGCATCCTCAGCTCTGGCCCGCCCTTGCCGTTCGCTTCCGCCGGCCGGGTTGCTTCTCCGACGAGATCGATGATCTTCGTGTAGGGTGCATCCCCCAGGGGGAGGCGCAAGGTCAGCCCGGACAATCGGTGGGTGAGGTGGCCCCGCTCGCCATTCCCGGCGGCGGCATCGTTCAATTGCTACGCTGGGTGCTCATCGATGTTCAGCCACGAAGGGCCGGCGCGAAACGCGAGAAGCAACAGCGTCCTTGCGGGCTACCTGGCGTTCGTCGCCGGCTTCGCCAACGCCTCCGGCTTGATCCTCTTCGGCGCCTTCACCTCGCACGTGACGGGCAACGTGGCCCGGGCGAGCGCCAGCGTGGCCCGGGGCGACATCGCGGGAGCAGCACAGGCTGGCGTCCTCGTCGCGGTCTTCCTTTTGGGAGCCGTGACGGCGAGCCTCCTGGTCGAGACCAGCCTCTTCCGGCGCACCTCGAGCGCCTACGGCGCGGCGTTGCTGGTCCAGGGGGGGCTGCTGTCTGCGTTCGTCGTGACGGACGCGGCGAGCCTCCTGTCGTTCGCCATGGGCATGCAGAACAGCCTGGTCACCCGTCTCTCGGGCTCCGTGGTTCGAACGACCCACCTCACCGGCGTCGTCACCGACCTCGGCATCGAGCTCGCCCGCTGGGCCCGCTGGACCTGGTCGAGGGCATTCGGCGGCCGGCTGGCGAGCCCCGGGCGCAACCCGGCAGCACGCCCTGCCCCGACCCGCTCGCTTCTCCTGCTGACCGTCGCGTTGGCGTTCACCGCCGGCGGAATGCTGGGGGCGCTGGTGGCGCCGGCCTGGGGTGCCCGCTCGATGGCCATTCCGGCCGTCGCGATTCTTCTCGCCGCGACGTACGCCTTCGCCGCCGCTCCCTCCACGCGAGGGTAGTCGCGCCCCTCGTGACAGGTGCATGCCCGAGGCGTCGCTTTGCGACCCGGGTTCTCGGCCGCCACCACGGACCGCCGAGCAGGCCCGCGAAGCGCACGCGCCCAGTCCACTGGCGGCGCGATGAGCTACATCGGACAGCGCGAGACTTCGAAGCTGCCCGAGAGACTGTAGGTGCCACCGGTGCTGCCCTCCGTGTAGCTGTAGGCGATGGTTCCGGCAACCGAGGTCGCGCTGGCCGCCGTGAGCATCACGGTCGCGTCACCCGAGCCGACGCCGTCCAGGTTCCGCGCTTCGTACTGGATCATGCTCACGAAGACCGATGAGTAGGTTCCGACGTCCAGCGCCGGGACCGAGAACTCTGCGGTCGTACCCATCGGTGGATCGTTCTGCTGCGCCGAGGCGCAGGTGAGCGGTCCGTCCCCAAGCGCGATCACGTTCGACCCCTGGTAGACGGTCGCCACGCCGAACGCGGGCGTGAACGACTGGCCGTTGAACTGGCCGGTCAAGGTGCTGGAGACGAGCGGCTCGCCGGCGCTGCCGCCGCCACACGCGGTGGCGGCGAGCAGCGTCGCCGCCAGGACGGTCAGCAGCGGTCTGTTCATCGGAACCTCTGCAGGACGAGCTCGGCGGAAGACCGTCCGCCCTTGAACCGACCGCCGCGGACGCTCGGGTTCCTCGTTCAGAACGGCAGGAACACTGCCGAGGTATTCGACAAATGGGCACGATCAAGGTCGGTCAGGTTCGTGTCGGCCCGCAGGGGATGGTGGTCATCACCAGCATCAGCGGCAGCGGCCGGGTGCGCGCGCTCTGGCTGACCGGGCCTCACGCGGGCGGTGTCGAGGACGAGGGGACGCCGGAGAGCTTCAGCGGGCAGAAGTGGCGGATCGTCGAGCCGGCGCGGGGGTGACGCCAGGCCTTCAACGCGCCCGGGTGCCCGGGGAGCGGCGGCGGGCGATCCGGCGCTGGGCCTCCTTGAACGCGCGCTGAATCTGGCGGAAGGCCTCCGCATCGCCGCCCCGATCGGGATGGGTGGCGAGAGCACGCTGACGAAAGGCGCGCTTCAGCTCGTCGGCCGTTGCGCGCGCGGTGATGCCGAGCATCTCCCAGATCGATGTCCTCTGCGCCGGGTGGTGGTCGGGACGCTGGGAACCTGACGCGCGCTACAGCTCCTTCGCCTCGATGCGGCGGTTCCTCTGGCGACCCTCGTCGGTGTCGTTGGGGGCGATGGGGTGCTCGTCGCCGAAGCCGATGGCGTCCAGCCGCTTCTTGTCGATGCCCTTCGACACGATGTAGTTGCGGCAGGCTTGCGCGCGCTTTTCCGACAGCGTCTTGTTGGCCTGGGCGTTCCCCACGTTGTCGGTGTGACCCGAGATCTCGACGCGCGCGCTCTGCTTGTGGACCATGAAGTCGACCACCGCGTCGAGGTGAGAGAACGACTCCGGGCGAATCGTAGCCTTGGCGGTGTCGAAGTTGACCCCCTCCAGAATCAGAGGCTTCGGTGCGACCTCACGCTTGTAACGAAGGGTCAGCTTGACCGATTGACTCGGCTCGTCTGCCACCGGGACCGTGGCCGCGATCTCGTGGCGGCCGAGACTGAGGTAGGTGATGTCGTAGGTCTTGCCCACCGGCACCAGCAGCTCCGCGTACCCCTCGCTGTCCGTCGGCTCGGCGTAGTACTTCGTCTTGTCGGGCCCGGTCAGAAAGATGACCACCCCCTTGACCGGCCCCTTGTCCTTGTCGACGACGAACAGCTTCATCGCCGCCTCGGTCCTGGTCGGCCGGATCTTCGACGCCGTGGCGCCGTGCGCCTCCTTGGCCGTGTGGGTGTCCTGAAGCTTGAACTCGCTCTTTTCGTCAGCAGCCGCGGGCGCCGGCGACGCGGCGTGCGCGGCGATCGCGGCGGCCAGGACCATCGCGGCGACTGTCACGTTCGAACGGTGATGCATGGGGGAGCCTCCGTCGGCAGAACTCTGCTCACTCGACGGTAACACGAAGCGCGGGGACGTCGCGGTGGCCTCATCCGCCACTCCGCGCTCATCGTCTTGTGTGAGGAACGACAGCGGCGCCATTGCGCCCGTGATGAAAGGACCTACCTTCGCGCATCCCTGATGTCGGGCGCTGCCAGCGGCGCCCGCGTGGCGGGACGCCGCCGTCGTCTTCCGTCGTCGGGCCGTGACTCACACCGAAAGGCCCTCATGCGATCTCTGTCCCTGCGATTGATCTTGGCACTTCCCCTGTTGGCGGTTCTGCCCGCGGGCGGAGGGGCGCGCGCGGCGGAGGTGGTCGAGAGCGGCAGCAACGTTCCCCCGGTCAGCGGCGCGCCCATGGGCGAGGTGGCGGTTCGGCGCGGCGTGCAAGGCCCGGCCGGGTTGTTCACGGCGCGCCTGTCGTTGCTGGTCGACGCCAGCAAGGATTCCTTTGGCAAGCCGACTTCGTTCGCGCCCGATCTTTATTATTCGTTCACGGACACCGTCCAGCTCGGCCTCTTGCACACGCTCCCCATGGGCTGGCAGACGCTGCCGGGTGCCGGCTTGTGCCTGACCGGTCCGAGCAAGGGTTGCCCGCACGTCTATGACAACGTCGGCCTCGACTTCATGTACGGGCTGATTTACGGGGACTTCCACCTGTCCCTGCATTCGTCGCTGTTTCTGGTGCCCATCGCGGAGCCTGCCGGCGTCATGTGGACCATCGGTCTGGCGGGGAAGGTCCACTTCACCAACCTGGTCGCGCTCTACTTCGATCCCCAGGTCGGCATCATGCTGGCCCACCGCGACCTCTACAAAGATCAGCTGTTCATCCCCCTCGAGCTGCAGCTCCAGGCGTCGGTCGCCGTGTCCCTGAAGCTCCTCTCCGGGGTCACCGGACAGCTCTCGGCGCTGGGTGACACCTACCAGGTCCCGCTCGGTCTGGGCGTCGTCGCCAATCTGACCGCGCACCTCGATCTCGGGCTGCGATTCAGCTTCGACAACCTGCTGGGGCACACGCTGCCGGGGGTGTCGCGCACCGACGAGCGCTCGATCGGGTTGCTGTTGATCATCCGGTCCTGACCTGCTCAAACCGATGCCGGGTGAGGAACGTCCCGGTCGGGATCACGCTGGCCCAGACGGCGCGACGAGCGCTCGGTCGGGCTGGTCGCCCGTCTGGCCGGTCCTGTACTACAATCGCCGTCATGCGACTGACGGCGGGAATGGTGCTCGCGTTCCTGACTCTGGCCAGCAGCCGCGCCTGGGCCGACCCGAGCACCCCGCCGCCCCCCGCAAGCGTGCCCGCGGATGCGCCGCCACCCAGCTACGAGCCGGCGCCGCCGCCACCGAACACGCCGCCACCCAGCTACGGACCGCCGGCGCCGTCGCCCGGTTACGCGCCGCCACCAGGTTACGCGCCGCCGCCCGGTTACGCGCCGCCACCAGGTTACGCGCCGCCGCCCGGTTACGCGCCGCCGCCCGGTTACGCGCCGCCACCAGGTTACGCGCCGCCACCAGGTTATGCGCCGCCGCCAGGTTACGGATCCAGCTGGGGCGGCGGACGGGCCTACAGTGAGGGGCCCAATCCGAACGCGATCTTCCTCTACGCCGAGCAACGCAAGAGCCCCGCGGTGGCGTTGTTGCTGTCCATTCTGGTCCCAGGAGTGGGCAACATCTACGCGGATCACGCCATGGGCGCGGTCATCACCTGGGCCCTGATCCTCGGTGGCGTGGTCCTGGCCGCCAACAGCGTCCACAACACGACCGACCCCTACGGGTATTCGAGCGGCACCAGCCGGAACTCGACCGAGCTGACGCTGGGGATCTTCATGGCCCTGGGCGGCTTCATCTACAGCCCGATCGACGCCTACTTTGCCAGCGAGAGTTACAACCACGCGCTGGCGGAGCGCCTGGGCTTGCCGACGGGATTCGCGCTCGGCCCAGCGCCGATCCGCACCGATCGGAGCGTCGCCTGGGGACCTGGTCTCAGCTTCCACTTCTGAAGCGCGGCCGAGCGGGCGCGCCGTCGCGTTGAAATCGGCTCCTTGACGGGAGCCCTCCTGTTGCTCGGGTGCGGCGAGCGCTCGCCGCAGCTCGACTCGGTCCGTTCCTCGCTGACGATCACCGGTCCATCCGGGGCCTCCAGCTGAAATGACGGCCGCCGCCGTCAGCCTCGGGCGAGATAGCCCTCAGCCACCTGGCGGTTGCTCCCTGCCGGGTCGGCGTGCGCGACCTCTTCCAGGAGGGGGCGCAATGCGGGGAGGTCGCCCAGGTGGCTGCCCAGCAGATCGATGGCCGCGCGGCGGACGGTCTCGATCGGATCGTGGCGGGCCACCTCGGCCAGCCGCACGGCGAACGGTCCGACGTCACGGAACCGGATCGCCGAGATGGCCGCAAAGCGCGTGCTCGTCTCGCCGGTGCGCACCAGGAGAGAGCCGAGTAAGGGATCGACGGCGGGATCGGCGATGAAGCGCAGCGCCTCGATGGCCGGCGTTCGCAAGGCGCCCCCCTTCTCGTCGATGAAAGCCCGGAGCGCCGGGAGGCTGCTGGGATCGCCGGCGTTGCCCAGCGCGACCACCAGATCCTGCCGTGACGTCAGGTCGGAGGCGCGCGCGAGCCGGGTGTTCAGCTCGCCGACGAGCTCGCTCGTCTTGTCCGGCGCCGTCGGGCGAAGACCGCGGGCGCAGGCGCCGAGCGCCAGCAGCGCGGCCTGGCCGAGCGCGTGGTCGTCGAGCAGCGCGCGCAACCCCGCGACCGCGGCGGACGTGGGAGAGGGTTGCAAGCCGAGATACTGAACGGCGGAGAGACGCACCCTCGGGTCCACGGCGGGCTCTGCCGCGATCGCGGCCAGCCCCGCCTGCGCCTCGGCGGTGCCTGCCCCCGACAGCGCGTCGACCAGCAGCTTGCCCCGGTCCGCGGGCTCGCCGCGCACCAGGCTGGGAAGGCGGGCGGCGGTGCCCGGCTCCAGCCGGAGCAGCGCCTCCCAGCGTGCCACCAGCGTGGCGGCGGTGCGCTCACCCGGCTCGACCACCGGCAGCGCACGCAGCTCGGCGATCAGAAACTCCGCCGAGGCGCCGGCCAGCAGCGTGCGATCCCGGCGCGCCGCCTCGGCGGCGGGATCGAGGCCGAGCTGCGCCATCGGGTGGGGTTCGAACTGCGCCTGCTCCCGCGCGAAGGCGCCGGCCAGCGCGGGATTGCCGAGCAGCCGCCCATCTTCCAGCGTGAAGCGCAGGCTCACGGTGAAGGAGAGCCCGGAGAGCGCGATGGTGGTGCTGTCGTCGGCGCGCAGCTCCAGCAGGCGGCCCCGGGGGTCGGCCACGAGATCGATGTCTGACCGGTCGATCCGGATCTGCGGAGGCGTGGTTGCGTTCGCTCCGGCGGCGCTCGCTCCGGGCGCGGCGCGAGCGCCGGCGGTGTCGTCGAGATAGCGCGCCTTCTGCTTGTGGAACCGGTTGGGCTCGGTCTCCTGGTAGGCCGCCAGGTAGGCGCCGTTCACGTCGCGCTCCTCGAGGATCCAGGCCGCCTGCGCCTGCGCCGGCCGCACCAGCTGCGCCTCGCCCACCAGCGTGAGCAGGATGTTGGCCATCGCCGGCTTCATCCCGCGCGGGAGCCACACTTCGAACACCGCGCCGTTCGCGCGCTGGCGCACGAAGAAACGGCGCCCCAGCTCGCTCGCCAGCTCGGCGCCCGTCTCCGCCTGGCGCGCGGCAGCGTCGACGCCCTCCCCCGCGCTGGCCCGCAGCTCTGCCAGCTCGCAGGCGACCGTGGCCAGCCCATCGTTCACCTCGGTGACGGTGGCGCGCCATTCGCCTTCCAGCTCCATCTCCTGCGGCGGCGCGCCGCCACCGAGCTCGAGCAGCACCGTCACCTGGGCGCGGCTGCGCACCTCTTCCCCGACGCGGAACGGGCCGAGGACGCTGGCGGTCTGGCCCGCGCCCGGCCGCCGGTGCCGTGAGGCCCGGGCGGCCGCCAGCCCGAGCGCTGCCGTCCCCAGGAGGGCGGCAGCAGCCAGCGCCAGGCGAACGCGCCGGGGGCTCGTGGTGGAGGTGGTGGATTTCACCGGCTGCTCACATCGGGCAGCCCGAGGCCACGTCGATCGGGATCTCCGTCAGGCCCGTGTGCCCGAGCGTATCGCCGCCGACCAGCCGGATGATCTTGATCGATTCATCGAGGAGGAGAGGCGCGGTGAGACCCGTGCCGAGCTGGGCACCCCGATCGTTGTTGGGATCGAGGCCCTGGCGGGCGAAGGAGTCGGAGTACCAGGTGAGAGAGACCGTCTCGCCGTCCGGGTTGTTGTAGGAGGCCATGGCGATGACGCTGGCGGCACCCTGGCAGTTGGTCAAGAACTCCTGGTCGACCCCCGGGGCCAGGAGGATCGGGGTGATGGCGGTGGACGACGGGTTCGGGTTGACGTTGATGTGCACGCTGGCCGTACCGCTGCCGGCCGTCGGGTAGGCGGTGCTGGTCGCCACCACCGTCAGCGTGCGCGTCGGGCAATCGCCATACCAGATGTTTCCGGTCGCGCCGATGAGGTCGCCCGCGCAGTCCGACGTCCAGACCTGGTGATCGAGCTCGATCGTCTGGTTGCCGCCGCTCGAGTTGAAGGGGATGGTGAACGTGGACCTCATGAACGACCTGTCGTTCTGGTTGAACGTCTCTCCCTCGAACGGGTAGTCGATCTGCCCCGGGGCGCTGGTGACCGCCGGGCAGACGGTGGCCGTGTCGAGCGGAATGGTCTGGGTGGCCAGCGGCGTCGCCGGGAGGATGTCGAACGTCTGGCTGTAGCCCGGCCACGAATAGATGTCGCCTTCGTCGCGCCAGCAGAGCTCGACGAAGCAGCCGCAGCAGATGCCGGCTTCGACGTAGTAACCGATCGTGCCGCTGCCGGCGGTGAGGATCGCCTGCGCGGTCAGCGTCTCGTTGACCTGGACCGAGCAAGACCCCGGCTGCAGGTTGAGGCTGGCCGAGATGCCGACGTTGATCGGCACGCTGAGGCCGATCAGCTTGGCGGTCACGAAGAGGCCAGCGCCGACGAAGCCGCCGACGCTCAGGCCGCCGCGCAAGGTGGCGCTGATGCTGGCCGTCGGGTTGATCGCCAGCCCGACGCCGCTGGGCGTGAACCCGCCGGTCAACGTCGCCTGCAGCGAGAAGTCGATCGACGCGGCGATGCTGAAGATCCAGTAGTTGATGCTGGGGAGCGCGAAGTGCGGGGTGACGTTGGCGATCGGCTGGTTGATGCCGGCCGTGCCGCTGAAATCCTGGCACACCTGGTCGATGCCAAAGTAGCTGTAGCAGAAGTGGGCGGTGCCGTTCGAGGGGGGGATTGACCCGGCGCTGGGCGCGGGGGTGTGGCTCTCCGCGTGCCCGGTGAGGCTCACGATCGAGGTCTGGCCGCCGAGCAGCCAGATGTCGGCGCCGACGTCGAGATCGAAGCTGGTGTTTCGGGCGCCATTGGTGTCGATCGGCGCGTCGATGCTGCCGTTGGCGTGCCAGCCGGCGTCGGCGAGGTCGCTCCCGGTCAGACGTCCGCTCAGGCCGAAGGGCGGATCGGTGTTGGAGCTGCGCGTGGGCGGCAGGGCCGTGCCGTTGCGGATCACCGAGTCCTGCACGGGGATGGCGGGCGTCGGCAGGTGCAGCCGCACGAAGCCGGAGACCTGCCAGTTGCGCTGCGCCTGCACGAACCCGTTCAGCGAGGCCGCCACGTCGGCCGCGCTGGTGCCGAAGTAGGTCGGGATGGGCGGCAGTCCCGCCAAGAGATCGTCCTCGACCGGGTTGAGCGCGATCTGGGCGCGGACCTTGGTCGTCCCCGCGGCGGAGGCTCCGTTGACGATGGTCAGGCGCACGAAGCTGGCCGGGACCAGGTCGCCGGCGCGCGCGCCGCCCGCGCACGACGCGAACTTGTAGTCGTGCCCGGTGCTGGCGTCAGCGGTGTACTGGCAGACCACGTTCGCGGCTGTGCCCAGCGTGTACTCGAAGGTCGCGCTGCCGGTGCCGACGGCGCCGGTGACGGCGTGGAAGCTGGCCGGGATCTGGATGATCCCCTGCGTGAAGGTCTGCTGCGCGACCGTGGTCGCGGCGGGCGAATACGCCTTCGAGGCCACCAGCAGAATCGACTGCCCCGGCGTGATCTGAGTTTCGTCGGTCGGCGCCGGCGGCTTCTTTCCCTTGATCCGCAGGTTGTCGAGCCGATAGACGCCGGGGCTGTTGGTGGGGACGGTGAGCGCGATCCCGAAGGTCAGGTCGCTGAAGGTCGCTCCCTTGATGACGTCCGCGGTGGCGTCGGGAATCTTGAACCGCAAGGTGGAGTAGACCGCGGTGCGCATGCCGGTCAGCTCCACCTGCCCGAGGTAGGCGTTGTACAGGTTCCGGGACGGGACGCTGACGTACATCTGCAGGGCGCCGGTCCAGTAGGGGCTCACCTGCTCCGTCGGGATCATGAAATCCAGGGCGGCGTAGGCGCCCCGATCGATCTTCATCAGCTCGGGCGTGCTCGAGGCGAGCTTCGCGCTGTCGATGCGCACGTTGCCCGACGGCTTCGTCAGGGCCAGCGCCGACGCGCCCTGGGTGCGGTGGTGGTGAGCGCGACACTCTGCACCTGCCCCTGCGTGACCGTCCAGCCGCCGAGCGCCTCGAACCCCAGCGTGTCAGCGAACGTCAGCGCGTCGCGCCGGGTCTCGACCTCGGTGGGGCTCTGGCATGCAGCCAGAACGGCGAGTGAGATGAGGGCGAGCCCTTTACCAACCTTCCAGTCGAATCCAAACATTCTGATGTCCTCCGGGACCGCGTACGTTTCTGGCGTGAAGCTGCCCGCGCCAGCACAGGGTGGCGCGGAGAATCAGTGATCTAGATCACTGACGCAAGCTCGGAATTGGCCCCCGCACCGACGGCGGTGGCGTCACGACTCTCGGCGTTTCAGGACTTCCCGACTTCCTTCGGGCCTGCGCCACCGTCCCCTCACGCCTCACGGCGTCTCCCTCGATCGCACGTACATGGTCGGTCGTCCTCCGCGTTTGGTCACGCCCCACGGCGTCGCCGCGAACGTCACCAGGAGAACCCCCGAGCCACCGATTTCGCGCAAATCTTTTTTCGCGGACGGCGGACGGGCCGGCGGCGATCCTCACGCCGTTCCTCACAGCCGTCTGGCGTGCCTCGACTTCCCCCCGGGCGGCGTCTGATATCTTTTCGGGATGGGCCTCGCGCGCGCGGACAAGGTCGCCATCGTGGCCGGAAGACGGCCGGGCGTCCGCGCGTGAGCCGACGTTCGGTCCCCGCGGTCAGCATCGCGGTCGTCGGCGGGGCGGGCGCGATGGGTCGGATCGTCGTGCGCGATCTGGCGGAGACCGCCGGGCCGGCGGTGAAGATCGTCATCGCCGACTCCAACCAGCGGGCGGCCGGGCAGCTGGCGCGCGCGCTGGGCACGCGCGCGCGCGCGATGAAGGTCGACGTCACCCAGATCGCCCCGACCGCCCGGGCGCTCGCGGGCGCGTTCGCGATCATCAACTGCTGCCAGCACGAATTCAATCTGCCGGTGATGGAGGCCGCGCTGCGCGTCGGCGCCCACTACTGCGACCTCGGCGGGCTGTTCCACCTCACCCGCCGGCAGCTCGGGCTGCACGCGCGCTTCCGGCGGGCCGGTCTGCTGGCGCTGCTGGGGATCGGCGCGGCGCCCGGGATCGTCAACCTGCTGGCGCGCGCCGCGGCCGACGACATGGAGCGCGTCGATGAGATCCACATCCTGGTGGGAAACGTCGATCGCACGCCGGGGCGGCAGCCCGGCGTCTTTGGCGCCTCCTATTCGCTGCAGACCATCCTGGATGAGGCCTCGCTGCCGGCGGCCATCTTCACCGGCGGCAAGTTCGCCTTCGTGGCGCCGATGAGCGATCCCCAGGCGGTGCGATTTCCCGCGCCGGTGGGCCTTCGCCATCCGGCACGAACACTCCACTCCGAGGTGGCGACGCTGCCGCTCAGCTATCGGGCCAAAGGGGTGCGCGAGGTCAGCTTCAGGATCGCCTTTCCGGACGCGCTGGCCGATCGGTTGCGGTTCCTGCACGCGCTGGGCATGACCTCGACCATCCCCATCCCGGTCGGAAAGCGCCGGGTGGCGCCGCGCGAGCTGCTGACCGCCCTCCACCGGCGTCTCCCGAGGCCCGCCCCGGGCGGTCCGCCCGACGAGCACGAGGTCCTGCGGGTGGTGGTCCGGGGCGCGCGACAGGGGAAGGATGTGGAGGAGGTTCTGGATTGCCGCACCCACGGAATCGCGGCCTGGGGGCTGGGTGTGGATGTCGACACCGGATGCCCGCCTTCGATCGCCATGCAGCTTCTGGCGGCGGGGGCGATCACGGCGCGCGGTGTCCTGCCGCCCGAACAGGCGATCCCGGTCGCGCCGTTCTTCGCAGAGCTCGCCAAGCGCGGCATGCGTGTGCACCGCCGTCGGACGCGCTGAGCGCGGTTGCGGCGACGGTCGTCGGCCGGCCGGCGAAACCCGTCGGCGCGGGCGACGTTCAGATGTTTGGCCGACGGAGCGGCAAGGGTGCGCGCGCGGCGCCGTATCCCCCGAGGCCGGCCGGGATCAGCGAGAGCCGCACGAGCAAGAAGTAGAGCGCCATGGGCAGCAGCACCGCCGGACCCGAGGCGGTGAGCAGGCGGACCGGTCCCCGCGCCGCCAGGCTGACGGGATCGAGCAGCCACAGGTAGACCAGCTGGCCGAGCAGCACGCAGCCGAGGGCGGCAAGGTTGAAGCCGCGGAAAAATCGGTAGTGCCCGTCCTGGGCGTCCTCGAAGATCTGCGAGACGTTGAGCCGCCCCCGCCTGATGAGCAGGTAGTCGACCAGCACCACGCCCGAGATGGGTGCAAACATGGTCGCGTTGTACGCCAGGAAGGCCGAGCCCCGGGCGTAGAGCCACTCGGGCGCGACGGCGTAGATCAACACCGGAACGAAGCTGCAGGCGGTCAGGGCGCGCCACGACAGCTGCCGCAGCGGGCGCACGTGCCGGCAGGCCAGCGCCGCCGTGTACATCATCAGTGCCGAGGCGGAGACGTTGGCGATCGCGACCAGCGCCAGCGCCAGCGCACCCAGGATGGGCCCTCCGGCGCGGATCATCCAGATCGTCGGATCGTACGAACGGTAGAGCAGTCCGGCCAGAAGACCGGTGCAGCAGACCAGACCCATCCCCAGCCCCAGGGTGAGCACCTGTGGATAGAGGCTGTTGCGTTGCGTGTCGGTGTTGCGCGAGAGAAAGCCGATTCCCGGCCACCAGGAGAATCCGGCGCCCAGACCGTATTCGAGCGCGATCACGTAGCCGAGCCGCGCGTCCGCCACAGGCGCCAGCGGCGTCTGGCGCACGAGCGCCGCCCAACCTCCGTGGCGGAAGATGACGTAGAAGAGAAGTCCGGTCACCGCCAGGAGGCCTGGCGTGACGACCGAGTTGAGAACGTTGAGGATGTGGACCCCCCGGATGACGATCAGGTAAGCGATCGCAATCCCGGCGCCGACCGCGATGCGCACCACCCACTGGCTCGACGGGCCCACCGGGCCTCCAACCGCGCCGATCACGTTGGCGGCGCCGCGGCCGAACATGACCAGGATCATTCCCGTCCAGCCGACCTGGTTGATGACGTAGAAAATGAGGATCACCTTGGCGCCGCTCTGGCCGAAGCAGGACTTGGTGAAGTCGATCTGTTCCAGGCCGTACCGATTGCACGCGAGCGCCGAGCCGGCGGCGGACAGCGTCACCCCGATCACGCAGCCGGCGATGAGAGCCACCACCCCTTGCACGGCCCCCACCACGTTGGCCGCGTAGCCGCCGATGAGAAAACACCAGGCCGCGACCGCGTAGGTGAACCCGGTGGCCAGGATCCCTCGGGTCGAGTACTCGCGCTCGCCCCGCAGGAGGGGCAGCCGCCCGAACAGCGCCTGATCACGCAGCCGGGCCGCGAACTCAGGCGCCGGCTCGGGGGCAGCTCTCATCGACAGATCCAGATCGCCAGCGCGGGCGCGAGCAGGCAGAGGATGAACACCAGGAGCGCGTCGCCGAGACCCATCCGCCCGAACGCCTCGTCGGAGGCCGCGGCGAGCTCGGCCAAGCGACGTTCCAGCTCCGCCCGCAGCGCGCGCCGGTAGCGTTCCTCGCTCGCGCCGGCGCCGGTTCCCGGATCGTCCGCCTGGGCCATTCTGGAAGATGTAGCAACCCCCTGGCCGTTCGGGGACGGCAGCCTCAACAATGATGGGCCATGCGCCGGATCTCGATCTGCGTCGCCACGCTGCTGCTGGCGGCCTGCCACGCGCCGGCCGCCGGATCGTCGTTGGCGTCACCTCCCGAGGCGGCCGCGCCCGCTGCGCCTGGGGCCGCCTCCGAGGTGGCGCCTCGCGTGGTCGTCGTCGGCGGTGGAATCGCCGGTCTGGTCAGCGCCTACGCGCTCGGCAAGCGCGGCATCGCCACCCGGCTTCTCGAGGCCAGCGAGAGCTGGGGCGGGCGGGTGGCCACCGCGACCTACGCCGACGGCAACTACGCGGAGTACGGGATGCAGGAGATCTGGGCGGACAACCCGTTGCTCGGCATCGCCCGCGAGCTGGCGGTGCCGCTCGACGAGAAGGTGGAGGATCCGTATTCGAGCGTGGTGCTGGACGGCAAGCTCTTCCCCTTCGTCCAACCGACGGCGGAGAAGTTCTTGGCCTCGTTCCTGGATCCCGGCGAACGGAAGGCGCTGGCGGCCTTCATGCAAAGAGCGGCGGCGCTGGGCGAGGCGGCGCACGCGGCCGGGCCCTTGAGCCCGGAGCTGGAGCAGCTCCAGAGCGTGTCGTTCGCGGACTGGGTGGGAACGTTTGGTCTGCCGCCGCGGGTCTCGGAGTGGATCCGGCTCACCATCGAGTGCGAGCTGGCGACCGACTGGAAGAGCTTCTCCGGGTTGATCGGCCTCATCGAATTTCGGTTCTTTCTCGGTCCCGGCGAGCCCAATTACCACGTGCGCGGCGGCAACGCGCGTCTCATCGCCGCGCTGGTCGGCGCCATCCAGGGCCCGAAGACGCTGCTGGCCACGGTGACCGCCATCGAGCGCTGGAAGACCCCCGATGGGCGCACGCGCGCCCGGGTCTCGTACATGCGCGATGAACGGCTGGAGACCGTGGAGGCCGACCAGGTGATCCTGGCGGTTCC
The DNA here is from genome assembly GCA_963847705.1 of uncultured Pseudomonadota bacterium. GTDB lineage: Bacteria > Myxococcota_A > Polyangia > Fen-1088 > Fen-1088 > JADGRB01. The sequence goes on from CAWKBC010000029.1 coordinate 107,785, forward strand.
GTTCTATCGCCTGCACCAGATCCAGATCGATCCCCCGCTGTCGGACCAGAAGTGGCAGGCCATCCTCACGCTCGGCCGCGGCCAGTACACCGTGGTGCACCTGCTGGTGGACAAGCGCGCGCGACAGATCTGGATGGTGCACGGCCGGTCGCCCTTTCCGGTCCTGACCGACGGCCCCCTCGGCGTCGTGTACGGCGTGATGCACGAGAGCCCGGCCTCCCAGCCGCTCGAGGTCTTCTCGCTGCTGATCCACGGCGCCGCGGCGGGCGCCTTTCACATGGTGCCGCGCGAGATCAAGGTGCGGGAGATCCTGACCGCGCTGGACAAGCTGTGGCCCGGCCTGTCAGCGCACGTCCGTTCGAGCCAGGTGTTCACCTATCATCCGGCGGCGCTCCCGGTCTGGCCGCCCGGCCGCTCGCCGCTGGATGAGGGCGCGCGCAGTCTGCGGGAGCCTGAGCTCGGTCTCTACCTGGCGGGCGACTACACGCTGAGCGGTCACTCCAACGGCGCGGCCGAGAGCGGTCTGGCGGTGGCGGCGCAGATCAGCCGGGACCTCACGGCGACGACGGCAGCGGCAACGACGCCCGCAGAGCGGTTTCGATCACCGCCAACCCCTCCTCCAGGAGATCTTCGGGCGCCGTGAGCGGCACCAGGAACCGCACGACGTTGCCGTAGGTCCCCGCCGACAGCAGCAGCACGCCGCGCGCGCGCGCCTCGGCGATCGTCCGCTGGGTCTCGGCCGCCGCCGGCTCGCGCGTGACCGGGTCGCGCACCAGCTCGATGGCCTGCATGGGGCCCAGGCCCCGCACCTCCCCGATGAGCGGCATCGCGCTGGCCAGGGCCCGCATCCGCGCCTCGATCCGCCGGCCCAGCGCCTGGGGACGGCCGCTCTCGAGCTCCGCTTCCAGGAGGCGGATCGCCTCCAGCGCGGCGGCGCAGGCGATCGGATTGCCGGCGAACGTTCCGCCGGTGCCGCCGGGCGCCACGGCGTCCATGATGCTGGCGCGGCCGACCACCGCGGCCAGCGGCAACCCGCCGGCGATCGACTTGGCCACGGTCATCACATCCGGCCGCAGGCCCAATCGTTCCGATGCGAACATCGTGCCCGTGCGCCCGAAGCCGGACTGGATCTCGTCGGCGATGAGGACGATCCCGTGTCGGTCGCAGAAGGCGCGCAGCTCGGCGACGAAGCTCGCCGGCGCCACCAGGAATCCCCCCTCGCCCAGCACCGGCTCCAGGATGACCGCCGCCAGATCCTGCGGGCGCACCAGGGTCTTGAGCGCGGTCTCGATCCCGTTGCGCGGCCCCTGGCCGCGGTATTCGTAGGGGAAGGGCAACCGATAGATGTCGGGCGCATAAGGACCGAAGCCGGCCTTGTAGGGCAGCGCCTTGCCGGTCAGGGTGAGGGTGAGCAACGTGCGGCCGTGGTAGCCGTGCTCGAAGCAGAGGATGCCGCCCCGTCCGGTGAAGCCGCGCGCGATCTTGATCGCGTTCTCGACCGCCTCGGCGCCGGTGGTGATCAGCAAGGCGCGCTTTTCGAAGTCCCCCGGCATCAGCCGGCAGAGCGCCTCCGCGACCGCCACGTACCCTTCGTAGCCGACCACCTGGAAGCAGGCGTGGGTGCAGCGCCCGGCCTGTTGCTGGATGGCGGCCACGATCTCGGCGCGCGCGTGCCCGAGGTTGAGCACCCCGATGCCGCCGGTGAAATCGAGGAAGGTGTTGCCGTCGACGTCGGTGAGGGTGCTGCCCGAGGCGTGCGCGACGAAGATCGGGTGCACGGTGGCGACGCCGTCCATCACCGCCCTCTGGCGCCGCTGCATCAGGGCCTGGCTCTTGGGGCCGGGGATCGGTCCCGCGATCCGGATGTACCGGCCCATCGTCAGTACCAGCCGAGCGGGGCGTCGTTCAGGTTGATGTTGATCTGTTTGGTCTCGAGGTATTGCTCCAGCCCGCCTGGCCCGAGCTCGCGGCCGAAGCCGGATTGCTTGTAGCCGCCCCAGGGCGCCTCGTTGTAGGTCGGGTGGTAGGTGTTCATCCAGAGGATGCCGGCGCGCATCTGCTTCAGCACCCGGATGCCCCGGGTGGCGTCGCGCGTCCAGACCGCGCCCGCCAGGCCGTAGGGCGTGTCGTTGGCGAGGCGGACGGCCTCCTCCTCGTCGCGAAACGGGATCACCGCCAGCACCGGTCCGAAGATCTCCTCCTGGGCGATGCGCGCGCGGTTGTCGACGTCGGCGAAGATGGTCGGTTCGACGAAGTTCCCCTGCCCGAGGCCCCGCCCGCGCGCGCGCCCCCCGCCGGCCAGGAGCCGCCCTTCGCCCTTCCCGATCTCGATGTAACCGAGCACCTTCGCCAGGTGCTCGGCGGTCACCAGCGGTCCCATCTTGGTGTCGCGCGCCAGCGGGTCACCCAGCCGGACCCGCGCGACCTTCTCGGTCAGCGCCGCCAGCATGCGATCGTAGATGGCGCGCTCGACCAGCAGCCGCGAACCGGCCGAGCAGACCTCGCCTTGATTGGCGAACGCGCCGAACAGCGCACCGTCCACCGCCTGCTCGAAGTCGGCGTCGGCGAACACCAGGTTGGGGTTCTTGCCGCCGAGCTCGATCGACATCCGCTTGATGGTGTCGGCGGCGCTCTTGATGATGCTCCGCCCCGCTTCCCCCCCGCCGGTGAAGGCGATCTTGTCGACGCGCGGATCTTCGACCAGGGCCGCGCCGGCGCTCGGCCCATCGCCGGTGACGATGTTGACCACGCCGGGCGGCAGGTCCAGCGACTCGAAGATCTGCGCCAGCAGGAGCGCCGACAGCGGCGTCTGCTCGGCCGGTTTGAGCACCGCCGTGCAACCGGCAGCCAGCGCAGGCGCCAGCTTCCAGGCCGCCATCAGCAGCGGGTAATTCCAGGGGATGATCTGCCCGACCACGCCGACCGGCTCGCGCAGGACCATCGACAGCGCGTCGTCGGGAACCGGAAGGGTCTGGCCCTCGATCTTGCCGGCCAGGCCGGCGTAGTACTCGAAGCAATGTGCCGCGTCCGCCACGTCGAACTCCGCCTCGACGATCGGCTTGCCCATGTTGCGGGTCTCCGTCTCGGCCAGCTCGGCCGCGCGCTGGCGGATGGCCTCCCCGACCTTGTAGAGCAGGCTCCCGCGCTCGCGCGCCGTCCACTTCGAGAAGGATCCCCTGTCGAACGCGGCGCGCGCCTGCGCCACCGCCTCGCGCACATCCTCGCGCGCGGCTTCCGGGACGGTCGCCAGGACCGACTGATCGGTCGGGTTCACCACCGCGCGGGTCCGTCCGCCGCGAGCGTCGATCCAGCGGCCCCCCACCCACATCTTCAGCTGTGCGCTCATGGCCTCAAATGCTAGGCAGCGTTGCGCCTTCCGACAGACCCCCGATCCGGAGCGGCGGTGAGCGCGACCGGTTCGTGGTTCCGGGATTCAGCGGGTAAGTTCCCGGTATGGAGCCACGACGGGATCGCGCGACTGCCCCTGCCATTCGGGGCTTCGGTACCACGCCTGCTGCAGACCTCTGCACCGGGGTGAGGCGGTGGCGGCGCGTCCCGAGGCGCTGATGCGCTCGCGTTACGCCGCCTTCGCCCTCGGGCTCGGGCCGTACCTTGTCGAGACGCTGGCGGCGCGTCACCCCGATCGGCGCCGTCCCCCCGCCGAGCTGGCGCAGCTTCCTCACCCACCTGAGAACAGCTGCCGCGCCCGCGCCGCCAGGCCCCACGCCACGGAGGTGAGCTCCTCTCCGCCGGCCAGCTTCGCCTCGCCGAACCGCGCCGCCAGCCGCCCTCGGACGGCCGGAACCAGGGCGGAACCTCCGGTGGCAAACACGGTGTCCACGTCGGCAGCGCTGACCCCGGCGCGCCCGAGGACGTCGCTGACCACCGCGTCGATGTCGTCGAGCTCGGGCGAGACCCATTCTCCGAACGCACCGCGCGTGGCCCGGGCGGCGAGGTCGAGCTGGGGTTGAACGAGCTCCGCGTCGTCGCGCGCGGACAACGCCAGCTTGCAGCGCTCGACCGCCTGATGCAACGGGAGCCCCAAATCGTCCTCCACCAGCCGCACCAACCGCGCGATCCGGCCCGGCTCGGACGAGCCGTGATGGATGTGATCGAGCAGCTCGAGGGTGCTCGCCTCCTTCAAGAACGACAGGTGGTGCCAGCGCCGCAGCCGCAGGAACAGCCAGTGCGGCACGGGGGTCATGGCCCCGAAGGCGTCGCGGTAGCTGGTCTCGCGCCCGAGCGCCGGGGCCACCAGCGCATCGATGATCCGCGCGTCGAAGCTGTCGCCGCCGAGGGCCACGCCTCCGGTCGCCAAGATCACGCCGGCGTCCCCGGGCGCCAGCCTGGGCCCGACCCGCAGGAGCGAAAAGTCGCTGGTCCCGCCGCCGAAGTCAGCCACCAAGATCAACTCTTCGTGGTCGAGGCGAGCGGCATAGCGAAGGGCGGCCGCGATGGGCTCGAGCTCGAAGACCACCTCGGTGAAGCCTGCCTCCGCCAAGGCGGCGCGCATGCGCCCCACGGCGCGCGCGTCGTCGTCGGCATCATCGGCGCCCCAGTAACGCACGGGCCGGCCCACCACGGCCCGGGCGGGCAAGGGGCGCTTCACGGCGCCGCGAAGCTGTTTGAGGTAGGTGGCGATGAGGGTCTCGAGCGTCCAGAAGCGACCGCCGATCATCGTGCGCGTGAACGAGGCGCTGGCCAGATGCGACTTGATCGACTGGATGAGCCGCCCCTGCCCCTCGTTCTGCACATGGCGGGCGATGGCCGGCGCGCCCGCCAGCGGCGGGGCGTCCGGATCGAAATGCAGCACCGTCCTCCAGGTCTTGGCCGTGGCCGCCTCGTCTCCCCAGGCCGCGCCCGGCAGGTCGGCCAAGCCCACCTGCCCCTCGTCCTCGGCGAGCGCGAGCGCGGTGTTGGTGGTTCCGAAGTCGATCCCCACGTGAACGGCCATCACTGGACTTTTACTTCAAGTGGCGCCGCCCCACCCACGACCACGCTCCGGGGTCACCGCACGATTCGGAGGCGCCGAGGCGCGTCTCCCGCTTGCGGTGACCGAGGTCAGCGTCGCAACAGGCGGCGGGCGCGGCCGAGCACCACGGAGGCTTCCGCCACCCCCAGCGCTCGCGTGGCGCCGAGGTAGCTGACGCCGAACGGCGCCAGCACCAGCAGCGCGCGCAGGATCGGATGCAGCGGCGGCAGCAGGTGCTCGATGCCCAGCGCGACCGCCGTCGCCAGCGCTGCGGAGCCCCAGAGCCTGGGCAAGACGCCCTTGGCGATGTGGCAAGCGCCGATCCTCCGCGCGATGCCGCGCCGAAGCAGCGCGAACTCGACCCAGGCCGCGACGCCTGCCGAGGCCGTCAGGCCGGCCGCGCCGTAACGGCGAGGCAGCCCCAGCAGACCGGGCAGGTAGAGGCCGCAGAACACGCCGAGCGCCGCGGTGAGCGCGACCCGAATCACGGCGTACCGCAGGGGCGTGCGGGTGTCGCGCAGGGCATAGAAGGCGCTCGCGTAGAGACGCGCCATCGTCGCCGCCAGCAAGCCCACCGTGCTCCCCGCCAGGATGATCCAGACGTAGCGCGCGTCATTGGCGTTGAAGCGGCCGGTCTGGAACAGCGCCGCGCAGAGCACGTCGCCGAGCGCGAGGAACGCGGCGATGGTCGGAACGACGGGGTAGGCGATGGCCCGCAGCCCGGCCTCCGTCTGGGCGTGCAGGCGCTCGCGAACAGCCGCGTCGGCCGACATCGATGGCAACGCGGCGGCGCTGACCGCCATGCCGAACAGAGAGACCGGCAGCGTGTAGATCACCTGCGCATATCCGAATGCTGCCACCGCACCCGGGAGCCAACTGGCGATGAACGTATCCACATAGGCAGAGAGCTGCACGACCCCGCGTCCGGCGGCGACCGGCAGGAAGTTCCGGATCACCTCGGCGACGTGCGCGTTCCCACGCCCCAGCGACAGCCGAGCGCTCCTGCCGAGGAGCCGCAGCACCGCGGGGACCTGAACCAGCAACTGGAGCGCGCCTCCCGCCACGGCGCCCCAGGCCGCGCAGAGGGCGATGCGGTTCTGGTCGTGCCGAGCTCCCGTGTGCGCGCCAAGAATCAGCGCCGCGATGATCGCCGCGCTCCAGACCACCGGTGCCGCATAGCTGAGGAAGAAGCGACCGTGGCTGTTGAGCACGCCGATGCAAAACGCCGAGAGCACGAGCAGCGCGATGGAGGGGAAGAAGATCCGCACCAGCACGATCGTCAGCGCGCGCGTCTCGCCGTGGAAACCGGGCGCGATGGCGTCGATCATCCAGGGCGTGGCGGCAACGCCTATCAGCGAGACCACCCCGGTGAGCAGCGTGAACAGCCCCGCCACTGCCCCCGCCACCTTGCGGGCCTCCTCCTCCTGGCCTGCCGCCCGCAGGCTGGCATAAACCGGGATGAAGGACGCGGAGAGAACTCCCTCTCCCAGGAGGTTCTGCAGGAAGTTGGGGATGCGAATCGCGGCCGCGTACGCGTCAGCGGCGGCCGCGATGCCGAGGTAATGGCCCAGCACCCGCTGGCGGACCAACCCTGCCAGGCGGCTGAGCAAGATCCCGGCCGCGACCAGGAGGGCGGCCCTGCCCGTCCCGCGCGCTGGCTTGGCCGGAGCGGCGGTGGTCGCCGCGACCTCGCTCACCGGCCCCTGGACGTCGAGGATCGGCCCCTCATTCGCGAGCCCGCCTACTGGCCGCCGCCTGCGGCGGCGCTTGTTCCCGTCCCGCCACCGTGACCGCCGCCCGACCCGCTCGCCTTCCCGATGGCGCTCTTTGCCTCGAGCGCAGAGGTGATTGCGTTGTAGAACGTGATGGCGACCTTGTCGTTGGGGCCGCAATTCGCGTATTGTCCGTCGATGTGCTGCCCGCCAACGTCGCCACTGCAAGCCGATCCGTTGACGTTGCCGCATTCATTTGTCGTGGAGACCGACTGATTGAGCATGTACACGGTGTTTCCGGCCTCCTTGTAGCAGATGCAGGCACACGTATGCTCGGAGCTCTGTTTGGGCTGACACCCGATCACCGATGTCGCGATTGCAATCACCGCACCGGCCGCCAACGACCACAGACGCGACCTCACAGTTCGGCGAGTCGTCATGGCACTGTCTCCTGATGCCCGAGGATAGTCGAGGATAGTCGAAGATAGGCCGCTGCGTCGCTGGCGGCAAGCTTTCCACCCAGGGCTGCTGGGCGAGAGGACCAGCGTCGAGCGGTGCTCCACGCGCGAGCTAGGACGACGGGACGATCACCGAGACCGGCCGCGTGGAGTCGGTGGTGGTGCCGTCGCCGAGCTGCGCCTTGCTGTTGTCCCCCCAGCACTTGACCGCGCCGCCCGAGAGCAAGGCGCAGGCGAAATAGTCGCCGGCGGCGATCTCGGTGACGCCGGTCAGCCCCGCGACGGCCACAGGCGTGGGCGAGCCGGTGGTGGTGCCGTTGCCGAGCTGCCCCCGGCTGTTGTCGCCCCAGCACGTGACCGTGCCGCCCGCCAGCAGCGCGCAGACGTAGTTGCCGCCCTCGCGCCCTGCCGAGATGGCGGTGCCGGTGGTGATGCCAGAGACCGGATCGCCCGGCATGGGGACCAGGGTCGGGGTGGTGGCGCCGGTCCCGAGCTCGCCCGCGCTGTTGTCGCCCCAGCAGGTCACCGCGCCGCTCGTGCCGAGCGCGCAGGTCACGAAGCCGCCCGCCGACACCGCGCTGACCGCGCCCGGAAGGCCGATGACCGCCACCGGCATGCTGGAGTAGTTGCCCGAGGTTCCGACGCCCAGCTCGCCCAGGTTGTTGTCGCCCCAGCACGCGACCGCGCTCTGCTCGGTCACCGCGCAGGTGCGCTGGTCGCCCGCGGAGAGCCAGGTCGTCTGCCCGAGGCCGGTGGGCGCCGTCGGGGTCAGGGCGGTCTTGATGGTCCCGTCGCCGATCTGCCCGTTGACGTTGGTCCCCCAGCAGAGCACGCCGCCGGTGGTGGTGAGGGCGCACATGTGCTGGTCACCCGCGGAGATCGACGCGACGCCGGACAGGCCCGTGACCTTGACCGGCGTGGTGGAGCTGGTGGTGGACCCATTGCCGAGCTGCCCGTTGGTGTTGTCGCCCCAACACGAGACGGTCATGTCGGCCAGGACGACGCAGGCCCCCCCGAGCCCCGCCGCCACGGCCGTCGCGCCCGTGACGCCGGCGATCGCGACCGGCGGGCTGCACTTGATCGACGTGCAGTGCAGGGACGAGTCGTTCACGGCGCTGGCCAGCTCGCCGTTGTCGTTCTGCCCCCAGCAGCGCACGGTGCCGTCGCCGAGCAACGCGCAGGCAAAGTCGGCCCCGGCGGTGATCGCCGTGGCCCCCGTCAGCGGCGTTCCGGCGGCGGCGCCGCCGGTGCCGCCACTTCCCCCGGTGCCGCCGGTGCCGCCACTTCCCCCGGCGCCGCCGGTGGCGCCACCTCCCCCGGCGCCGCCCGACGATCCCGTTGTTCCGTTGCTCGACGACGACGAGCAAGCAAAGAGCGCCAGCGTTGAGACGACAGCCATCCGACCGAATTTCCCCATGCCCATGTCCATGTCCCCAGCCATATCACGAGATGCGTCCTCGGGAGGTGACGCCTGGCGGTGACTCCCCCCAAAAAACAACGGGGGGCGGCGCGCGTTCGTTGGGCGGGCGTTCGAAGGGGTCTCCCGGGAGGGCGCCTTCCGCGGCAGGGTGCCGAGATCGTCTCCGGGCGTTCGAACCTGGGCGTCGTCGAGAATCTCTCGTGACCGACATCACTCGAGTCCTGCAGAGGCGCGCGAGCGGAATGTTCGCACCGGCAGGGCCGACCCGGGGCCGGAGCGCTTACGTTGTTGTCCACCCTCATGCCAAGGGTTTCGTCGAACGCCCACCCTCGCTCCCCTGCTCTTCGGCTCCGCTGGTGTGAGCGCGGGCTGAGGGCACTTCGAGAAGAAGACCCGACGCAGCTGCCGTCCCGCTTCTGACGAGACTTGCCGCTCTCGGCTCGGTCTCGCGGGAGGGTTCAGCGCGGGGCCCGTCGTGAGCGCGCGACTGTCCTTGCGCGCGCGGACGTCTTGGCCCGCACGGGCTTTTTCAACTCGTCGTCGAACGTCGCCAGAACGGCCTCGTGACCGATCTTCAGATTGCGGGCGAAGAGCGCCTGCATCTTCGCGCCAAGCTTTTGGAGCGCGACGTCCGGCATCAGCCGGCGCACCGCGGGGAAGAGATCGTGCTCCTCCTCGTGGTGATGATTCGTCATCAACTCCTCGAGGGCTTCGAGCCGTGCCTTGAGCTCCTTGTCGCCCGCTCTCGTGCCCAGGAGTCGGCGGAGCGCGAAGCGTCCCATGGCGTGCTCCTCGAGCCCTTCGAGGATCAGGTCGGGCTTGATCTTGCGCACCGCTGGATAAAACAGATGCTCCTCGATCGAGATGTGCGCCGCGGAGATCGTCGGCCAGCTCGCGAAGCGTTCCGTCGAAGCCCTTCTTCGAAGACTCCAGGCGCTCGAAGAGCCCTTCGACCAACCGATGCTGATGAACCAACAGATCCGTGGCGCCCGGCGACGGGCCGAGCTCGGTGCTCTTCGTCACCGAGGAGGCCAGGTCGCGAATCAGCTCTCCCGTCTCGCGCACGACCCCGGCGGCAAAGGAAGCCGTCGAAGCGAGCGCGTTGCCGACCGTCCCGACCGCCGTTTTCTTCGCCGGGGACTTCGTAGGTCTGGGAGACTTGGCAGCTTTCGTTTTCATCGTCGCACGTTAACGGCTGAGTCGCGCTTGGCAAGGACTTCGGCCAGGGGCCGTCGATGAGACCGCCTGCGAGCCGATCGCGGCTTCTCGCTCGCCGGGGAGTGACGACGCAGGCATTCCTGTCACCGGGCGGTAACTGTCGTCTCAGCAAGTCCGTCGAAAGTCAGCCGATTGCTGCGGCACGATTGTCGCTTAAGGGAAGTTACCTACGCAGAACCCGCATCTCCTCGCCTAGCTCCACGCCCACCAGCAACTCTTTCCAAAGGAAAACGCCATGCACATTCTCTGGTCTCTCATCGTCGGTCTGGTCGTCGGCGCCATCGCCAAGCTGCTCATGCCGGGCAAGGATCCGGGCGGCATCATCGTCACGGCGCTGATCGGAATCGCGGGGGCGATGTTCGCCGCCTTCATCGGCCGTTCGCTCGGCTTCTATCATGCAGGCGACGTGGGACCGGGCGTGATCGCCTCGATCCTGGGCGCGATGGCCCTGCTCGGGATCTACCGGCTCATCACCGGCCGCCGCCACGGAATCGTCTAGGACCTCCCGGCCGCCAGGCCGTCGGGGGGCTCGTCGGGCACCACGCCCGGTCGGAACCCCGCCGGCCCGCCATGAAGCCCGTGAGAGAGGGCGCCTGCCCCGAATCGAAGGTCTTTCAGAAGGAGGCCGACAACGACACGCCGCCGGCCGATCGTCCGACCAGCGGAGCCACCTGCCAGGAGACGACGCTGGGAACCACGGGGGGCGGCGCGATCAGCGACCTGCGCAGCGCCTTGTTGTGCTGATCGGCCAGCATGCGGGCCTCGGTCTCACCCACCGGATCGAGGTCGATGATGAGGAGGCTCACCCCGACGGGGACCAAGCCACCTGCCAGCAAGACGTCTCCCGTCGAGTGCCCCTGCACCGCCAGCAAGAGACCGACGGCCGACACCGCAAGCCCGCCGGTCAAGAGAGTCAGCTTGGCGGCGTGACGGCGCCGGTAGGAGGCGGCCAGGTCCGGGCGATCGACGGCGTCGTAAAAATCCGCGCCGTCCAGCGTCTGCCGGTACTTCCCACGGTAGGCGCTCCACGTCCGCCGGCCATTCGAGTCGAGCTCGATCATCTCTCGAAACCCGACGTAGCCGAGCTCCCAGGCCTCGGCCGGCGACTCGGCCTTGCCGAGCGGGGCCAGCCCCTCGGCGCGGGCGCCATTTCCCGCCAGACCGAATAGCAATATGCTACCCACCATCAGCGCCGGCCCCCTCACAACTCTCACGACGGCGTTGGACGATATCACGGCGGGAGGTTCCGATGATGAATGCAATTCGCATCCTGTGCGGCTTCTTGCTCTTGTCGGCGGCGCTCTGGCCGCGCGGCGCGCGCGCCGCGGACGCCGAAGTGAGCACGGCGGCCGTGACACCGCTCGAGCCCGGCGACGATGCCGAAGACACCTATGAACGCAACACGCTCGGCGTCACCGTGAGGGTCGTGATGCAGGCCAACACCAGCCACATCGTCTCCGAGCGCTGGGATCCCACGAAGGGAAAGTTCAAGAAGGCGATCGGCTTCGAGGATTTTCTCCTCACGGCCGGCCGGCCCGATCTCTGGGACCACTTCGAGAAGCAGAGCATCCCCATGCGGATCTTGCTGTGGGGCGGCACCGCCCTGGCGTTCGGCGGCATCATCTGGGAGCTGGAAAGGCACAACGCGCACGGACCGAGCACCGCGCCGCTCGTGGTGAGCGGCATCGGCGTGCTCTCGGTGGCGACCGGTCTCATCGTGTTCGATCATTTTCCCTGCACCGCCACCCAGGCGGTGGACATCGCCGATCGCTACAACGCCGAGCTGCGCGCCCGGCTCGGCCTGCCCGCGCTGCCGCCCGAGGGGGTCCCGGCAGCCGCGGCGCCACGCCGCAAGCACCGCGACTGGGTCTTGGCGCCAGCGATCGGCCCCGAGCGTGGCCTGGAGCTGGTTGGCGCGGCGGTCTTCTAGTCCAAGCCCTGACTTGCCGCGCCTCCCCATGTTCCGAGTCACGCCCGGGACCACCGGTGCGTAGCGATCGTCGAGTCCTGCAGTCCGAGGCAACGGGCGTGCTCATCTGCCACAGCAGGCCGACGAGCTTGGATGGTCGATGGGAATCGGCGGGCTGCCGCCCATCGGCGCGTGTCGCGGGCGGGTCGGACCTCTGGCAACGCCCCGGTCATCCGAAGGTCGCGCGAGTCCAAGCTCAATTCGTGCGGATGGCGGTGCTAGAGATGACGGTATGAGCAACGATCGAATGATGGCGCAGATTTCCAGGAAGGAGGGCTTCCTGGCCGCCCTCGATCAGAGCGGCGGCTCGACACCCGGCGCCCTCCGGCAATACGGCGTTCCCGACAGCGCCTACAGCGGCGACGCCGAGATGTTCCAGCGCATGCACGAGATGCGGGTGCGCGTGATGACCGCCCCCGCCTTCGACGGCGACAAGGTCATCGCCGCCATCCTCTTCGAGAACACGATGGAGGGCCAGGCCGCCGGCAAGCCCGTCCCGGCCTGCCTCTGGGACGAGCGCGGGGTGGTTCCGTTCCTCAAGGTCGATCAGGGGCTGGAGGCGGAGAAGGACGGCGTGCGGCTCATGAAGCCCATCCCCCGGCTCGACCAGCTCCTCCGGCGCGCGCTCGAGCTGGGCATCTTCGGCACCAAGATGCGCTCGACGATCAATCTCCCCTCGAAGAGCGGCGTCGCCGCCATCGTGGCGCAGCAGCTCGCGGTGGCCGGTCAGATCGCCCGGCAGGGGTTGGTGCCGATCCTGGAGCCGGAGATCCTGATCACCAGTCCCGACAAGGCCGGGGCGGAGGCCCTTCTCCGGCAGGAGCTGCTGAGCGCCCTCGACGGGTGGACGTCCAGCCTGCCCGTCCTGGTCAAGCTCACGATCCCTGAGGCGCCGGATCACTATCTGCCGCTGGTCGAACACCCCAAGGTCGCCCGCGTGCTGGCCCTCTCGGGCGGCTACACGCGTCAGGTCGCCTGCGAACGCCTCTCCCGCAATCACGGCATGATCGCCAGCTTTTCCCGGGTGCTCCTCGAGGATCTGCGCCGCTCGATGAGCGACGCGGAGTTCGACGCCGCCCTGGCGGCGGCGATCGAGCAGATCTACCGGGCCTCCACGGTGAAGACCCCCGCCGCCTCACCAGGGTGATCTCCGTGAAGTCGCCGGCGTCAGTCATTGAAACCGCGCGCCGACCACCAGCTCATCGCCCACTGAACGGCGCATCTGCGATAAGGTCCTACGCCGTGAAGACGGAGCGCGCGCAGGGGGCGTGGTGGATTTCGCTGCCGGCGCTGGCGCTGATGGCGGCGGTGGTCGGTTGCGGCGGCGGAAACTCGGCGTCGCCAGGCGGAGGCAGCACCGGAGGTGGTGGCGGGGGAGCCGGCGCCAGCGGGCAGGCCGGCGCCGGAGAAGCGGGCGCGGGGAGCGCCGGCGCGGCGGGGACCTCGCCCGATGCCGGGGCCTGCGGCCCGCGAAACATACAGCAGGCGCCGGTGTGGATGGCGACGTCGCTTTCGGCGATGGCCACCATCGTCGACGAGACCGGGGCGCCCGTCGCCGGCCAGCCAGCGTACATCACCGGCATCAACATCAGCTCGGCGCCCGCCACCACCAGCGCGACCGGCGCGGTGACCATCTCGACCGCGCTCACCTTCACGGACCCGGTCTTCAAGTACGGAGACAGCATCAATTACGCGCAGCTGACGGTCATGGCGGCGAACGGGACCAATGACTACACCGCCGGCGGCACGATGACGCTGCTGACGGGCAAGCTGTCCGACAAGCCGGCGGTCGCCCTGACGCCGGGGACGACGGCGATCTCCGGCGACGTGGCGGTCACCGTCCCGGCCGGCGGCACCGTCCAGATCGACCCCCTGGTGTACGACACCGCAGACAGCCAGAAGCTGCGCACCGTCTCCATGCCGGTCGGCAAGCTGGCGCCGAATCTGGGGCAAGCCGGGACGGTGGCCGACTTCGCGCTGGTCTACGGCGTGGCGCCGGCGGAGACCATCTTCTGCCCGGCGGTCTCGGTGGCGGTCACGCTGCCGCATCAGACCGCGACGGCGTACAACGATCTCGGCTGGGCGCCGGGGACGGCCGTGGAGTTCTGGGTCACCACCACCGACGTCGGCCAGACCTACGCGCCCTTTGCCGGGTGGTCCAAGATGAGCGACGGCACGGTGAGCAGCGACGGAACGGCGGTCATCACCGCCAGCGGCCCCGGCCAGGGCTTCGTGTTCTTGGAGACGTTCGCCATCCGCAAAGGCTCCTGACGGACGTCGCCCAGGTGACGGTCGGTCCGGGCGCGCGCGGATCGCTCACCGAACGGGTGAATCGCCCCGAACCAGCTCAACTGGTCCATCATCGCCTGCATCAACACGGGCGGACGCTCGGGTTGGCCGCCCGGCGGGGATCCGTGGGCGGGCGTGCAGGCTGTGACGAATCTTGGCAACACGGCGGACGGCTCTGACAGTTCTACCCGTGAGTCTCAAGTCCACGAACTCGTCGCTCCCCGTCATTCTGTCGCCCCTTTTTCGCCCTTCTCATTCGAGTGGGCCGCACCAACCCTCGGCGCGGAAGGCCTTCGTGACCAAATCTCTCTTGCCTCGCGTCCTGCTCACGGCGCTCTGGAGCATGGGTGTTGTCGCGTGTTCGACTTCCCCCATCGAGGGAGCGAGCGGAACGGGCGGTAACGAGTCTGGGGGCTCGGGCGGCAGTCGAGGCGGCGGCTCGGGCGGTGTGGCCGGCGCCGGAGATGGCGCCTCCACGGGCGGCACGCTCGGAACGGGCGGCAACGTCTCGACGGGCGGTGAAACGGGGACTGGTGGCAACCTTTCGACCGGCGGAGCGACCGGATCTGGGGGGAACGTCTCGACGGGTGGTGCACCGGGGACAGGCGGCCAGGTGTCCACGGGCGGCGTCAGCGGATCGGGCGGCAGGACCGGCGCCGGAGGGGCCAACGGCGGCAGCGGGGGGACGACTGGTTCGGCCGGAACCTCGGGTTCGGGGGGCTCCAGCTCGAACAACGCGGGACCTTGTGACCTGTACGCGACGGCGAACATCCCGTGCGTCGCCGCGTTCAGCACGGTCAGGGTCCTTCTCAGCACCTACAAGGGACCGCTGTACCAGGTTCGTAAAGGGGGGACGAACAACGTCTTCAAGGGCAACCAGCCGATCGGCACCGGGGGCGGTACGACAGGTGGAACGACCCAGGACATCGGGGCCACCGCCGACGGCTTCGCCGATTCCGCGTCCCAAGACGCGTTTTGCGGCACCGCGACCTGCACCTTCTCCGTCCTCTACGACCAGTCGGGCAAGGGCAACAATCTCACGCAGTCACCCGCAGGGCAGTACGAGCTTGGACCGGACTACGAGGTGCCGGCGACGCACGCGGTGATGGTCGGCGGCCACAAGGTGTACTCGGCCTATTTCCCAAACCCACCTTCCTTGCCGTCCGGCTCCGCGCCCTCCGGCTACGGGTACCGGAACAACAAGACCTCCGGTATGGCCACGGGCAGCAACGGCGCGCAGGGCGTTTACATGGTCGCCGACGGCACTCACTCTGGAAACGGATGCTGCTTCGACTTTGGCAACGCCGAAACCAACAATGGGAGTGGACCCACGGGAGCCATGGCGGCGCTGAACCTCGGGACCTCCTACTGGGGGACAGGCGCGGGCAGCTCCCCCTGGTTCGAGGGTGACTTCGAGGCGGGAGTCTGGGCTGGAGGTTCGTCGTGCGGCACGCCAGGTTCGGGCCAGCTCACCTGCAGTGGTCGACAGCCCAACCCTCAAAACCCTTCGATGAAGGCGCTCCCGTACGCGTTCGGCATTCTCAAGACCGGCACCACGAACAGCATGCCGACCTGGGTGCTCAAGGTTGGAGACGCCACGGCCAGCACCCTCACGACCGCCTACAGCGGAGCGGCCCCCGCCAAGTGGCAGTTGCAGGGCGCGGTCCTCCTCGGCACGGGCGGCGACAACAGCAATTCGTCGTGGGGAACCTTCTACGAAGGCGCCATCACCTCCGGCCAGCCGTCCGACGCGACCGACGACGCCGTCCACGCCAACATCGCCGCGGCCGGATACGGAAAATGAGACCGCGCCGCGGGTCTATGCGCCCGCGGCCATCGCGTCTGTGAGGCGGGGGAACTTGGGCCGAAAGCCCAGGTCTTCGCGGATGCGGCGGCCGTCGAGGAGGGCGTCGAAAGCGCGCGCGGCGTCGGCGTTCGAGCCATCCGGCGGCGGCGCCCCCACGGAGGCGAACAGCGTGGCGAAGTCGGGGGCCTCGTCGTCGACCACGTTGTAGATGCGATGCGCAGGCGACGGGGCGTCGAGCAAGCGGGCCACGGCCTGCGCAACGTCGGCGTGGTGGCCGACCGACATGCGCTGGGTCGGGGAGAAGCTGCGCATCATCGGAATCGCCTCCGCGATGTGCGGATCGCCGTCGCCGTACACGAACGGCAGCCGAAGCACGCGGACATCGAAACCTTCGCTCGCCAGGAGAAAGCGCTCGGCGGCGAGCTTGCTCACCGGGTAGGCCGCGGTCGGCGCGCAGGCGTCGTCCTCCTGGGCGAGGCGGCCGCCATTCGAACCGTAGACCAGGCCGGTGCTGGTGAAGACGAAGCGCTTCACGGCGGCGGCCTGGGCCGCCCGCGCCAGGTGCTGCGTGCCGAGATCGTTGACCGCCTGCGCCTGCTCGGGCGTCGCGCCGCGGAAGAAGGCCGCGCAGTGGACCACGGCCTCGACGCCGAGCACCGCCGCTGCGAGCGATGCCGGTTCGAGCAGATCGCCCTCGGCCAGCTCGAGACCAGCTTCGCGCAGGCCGGCGGCGCGCGCCCGATCGCGCACCAGGGCGCGCACCTCGTCACCCCGCTGGGCAAGTCGTTTGGCGAGTCGGCTTCCCACCTTGCCGGTCGCTCCCGTGACGAGGATCTTCATCTGCCGAAGATAGCCACCGGCGCTGGTCGGCGATTGGATAAAACGGACAAGCGTGCCCGGAGGGTTGCGCGACGTCGCGGGCGCAATCAAGCTCATCTCGTGTACGCCAGCGCCGTCCATCGCGACCGCCTTGCGCCGAGCGCGTCGACCGCGCCCGCCGTGTCGGCCCTGTTCACCTACGACTGCGATCGCGACGGCCCCGGCGTCGCGATTCCCCGTCCGGAGATCCAGCTCGTCGTTCGCTTCGGCCCGTCGGCGCGAAGTGGCCTCGACGTGCACGCGTTCGGCGCCCGCCAGAGCGTGCATCGAAAGCTCATTCGCCGCGGGCAGCGTTCCTTGACGGCGCGCCTTCGGCTGGGCGCGCCGGAGGCGGTGCTGGGCGTGCCCGCCTCCGCGATGGCCGGGCGCATCGTCGCGCTCGAGGACCTGTGGGGCGACGTTGACACGCGCCGACTGTGCGCCCGGCTGGCCGACGCGCGCGACATCGCCGCTGCGGCTGCAATCCTGGAGAGCGCGATCGCCGATCGCCTGGCGACCGCGGAGGGCCGCCCCGCCCGCGCGCAGCTCGCCCGCGCCGCCGCCGACAGGCTGACCAGCGCCAGCGTGAACGCCGTCGCCGCCGACCTCGGCGTGAGCGAGCGGCACCTCCGTCGCGTGTTCCACGAAACCGTGGGCGTGAGCCCGAAGGCGTTCGCCAAGCTCGCCCGCTTCCATCGCGCGCTGAGCGCCGCGCGGCAGGACGCTCACGCGGGCTGGGCGAGCATCGCCGCCGCGGCCGGCTACTACGATCAAGCGCACCTCATCGCCGAGTTCCGTGCGATCGCGGGCGTGACGCCGCGGGCGCTGGTTGCGGAGATGGGGGCGGCGCCCATGGTTGGCTGAGCAGATCGGAGGGGCCGGAGGCATCGACCGATTGACCGGCATTGGCTACGCTCCCGCCATGAGCAACCCTCAAGCAGGTATTTTTGCCCTGGGAACGGCGTCTCATGCCTATCTGGAATTCGATCTGGCGCATGGCCGAGACGGGCACGCTCTGGTCGCGGCGGTCTCGTCGTTGCGGGAGCCGAGGACGACCATGGGAGGCGTCAACCTGGTGGCCGGATTCCGTCCCGAGCTGTGGGCCCAGGTGGCGCCTGACGACGCACCGGCCGCGATGGTGGGATTCAATCGCGATCTGGTCGGAGCGGATGGATTCGTCATGCCCGCCACTCAGCACGATGCCGTGCTCTGGATATCGGGGAGCGCGTACGACGTGGTCTTCGACGTGGCCCGAAGGGTGATCGCCGAGCTGACCGGACTGGCCGTCGTGGCCGACGAGACCTCGAGCTGGCCGTATCAGCGCGATCGCGATCTCACGGGTTTTGTCGACGGCTCGGAGAACCCCACTCTGGTCGACGCTCCAGAGGTGGTCGTGATTGCGGAGGGACACCCTGGCGCCGGAGGCACGGTCTTGCTGCTTCAGAAATGGGCGCACCGAACCCCGCTCTGGCAGTCCCTTTCGGTGGCGGCACAAGAGGCGGTGATCGGCCGGAAGAAGCTCGACAGCGTGGAGATCGAGAACAAAGCGCCAGATTCCCACGTGGCGAGCACCGACCAAGATCGGTTCGGCAAGATCTTTCGGCGGAACATGCCGTACGGAACGGTCACCAACCACGGCACCATGTTCGTCGGGTTCAGCTCCGAGCAGCGGCGGCTCTCCCAGATGCTGGACAGCATGGCGGGGCTGGTGACCGGCGTGCGAGACTCCCTCACCCGGTACACGACCCCGCTCAGCGGCGCGTACTACTTCGTTCCGTCGGTCGAAAGGCTCCGCGGCGGTTCAGGCAGTCGGTAGCAGGAGTGCCCGGGCCTCCCTCCTCAGCGTCAAGAGCGGAATGATTGCAAGTTACTGACGTTGGCGTCATTATTTTACAGTCATGATTTCGACGCCGAGCGAGGCCATAGAGGCCTTCCACCTGACCTTCCTCGCACACCTGTCGAAGGACCCGAGCAAGGCCGTCATCAAAGGGGGGCAGAACCTCAGGCTCTTCTTCGAGAGCGTGAGGCACTCGGACGACCTCGACATGGATGTGTCCGTCACGTCGAAGGAGACGCTCAAGAAGAAGGTCGACAAGATCCTGGCCTCGCCGCGCTTCAGGACGGCGCTCCTGCTCTACGGGATCGGGATCGAGCAGGTTTCGACGCCGAAGCAGACCGACACCACGCAGCGGTGGAAGATGACCCTGAAAGTGAAGGGTCTGCGCGAGCCCGTTCACACCAGGATCGAATTCTCACGCCGAGCGTCCACCGGGAAGGCCGTGCTGGGTCCGGTGGCCAAGCCGATAGCAGACTCCTACGGTGCGAGCCCCTTCTCAGCCTCACACTACGGGCTCACCGAAAGCATCGCCCAGAAGGTATCGGCGATGGCGGGTCGGGACAGGACGCGCGACCTCTTCGACCTGGCCATGCTCCTGGAGCGCTACGCAAAGGACGTGGGTTCGGTGACCGCCCTGCACCCACCGAGCGAACGGGCGCGCGCCGCCCTCAAGAGAGCGTCGGGGATGACCTTCGACGCGTACAAGGCCGAAGTGTTGCCGTACCTCGAAAAGTCCAAGAGGAAGGAGCACGGCAGCCGGCAGAGCTGGGAAGAGAAGAAGGCGCTCGTCGTCCAGGGCCTGGAGATCTTCAGCCGATGAGCGCCCTCGACCTCACGCTCTTGCTGAAGGACTTCCCCTCTCCGGTGGTGACGACCTCCGAGGTCGCCGTCCTCATGCGAGGACGAGTCGACTCAGCGAACAAGATGCTCGGCAGGCTGGCGACCAAAGGCGTCGTCAAGCCGCTCGCCAGGGGCTTGTGGGCCCTCGGCCGGGACCTCGATCCGAAGGTTCTGTCGCGCTACCTGGCCGCGCCCTCCCCCAGCTACCTCTCTCTCCTGTCGGCGCTGAGGTTTCACGGGATGATCTCCGCAGATCCCGCGCTCGACGTACGTGGTGACGCTCGGCAGGCCCCAGGAGGTCGAGACGTCGTTGGGCGACTTCTCCCTCCACACCGTGGCGCCCGAGGTCTTCGGAGGATTCGTGGCGACCCCCGAAGGTGCGCTCATCGCCTCGCCGGAGAAGGCCCTCTTCGACGTCTTCTACCTGTCCGGGACGAGGCCGCGCACCTTCTCGTCGCTGCCCGAGGTCGAGCTGCCCGACGACTTCGACTTCGGGAAGGTGAGGAGCTGGACGCGCAAGGTGCCGTCCAAGCGCCTCCAGACGATCGTGGAGCGCAGGACGTCAGAGCTAGAAGCGGCCCAATGACTCACGTGAGCGGCTTGCTCGGCTGTGGACATCCGATCTTACTTGCCGCGCGAGGCGGCGTCGGCGGAGCCGAGCTCGATGTCGCGTTGCCGTTGGCAGCACGGGAAAGGGCAACGATACAGGGTCCGCCGTAGATTGACCGCGCACATCCAAGATCCAGGTTTCTCCGGGTGTGACGGAGGGAGTACAGAGATGACCGGACGGGGGATGGCTGGAGCGGTGGTCGGTCTTCTTTTATCAGCCCCGGCCTGCGGCGGGCGCAACGAGGCAGCGCCGGCCGGCCACGATGCGGGAGCGGTCGCGACTGGCGGTGAAACCGGGGCCGGTCCTGTCGCGGGCGGGCAGGCACCGGCGGTCGACGGCGGCGTTGCTGCCAGCTCCACCCCGCCAATGAGCCCGCCGGCGCGCACCTGTCCGGCAGCGCTGCCACCCGGCGCGACTTGGACCGATGTTCCGCCGCCTGCGGGCCTCCCCAGCGGATTCTTTGCGACGGATGCTTGGTCAGCCGGCCCCGACGACCTCTTCTTCGTCGGCGCGGATCCCGCGGACGCCATCGGCGATCCGTCGGCGGTTCGTCGCGTCCTCCACTGGTCGGGCGGGTGCTGGACGATCGAGCTCGCCGTCACGGGCAGTCTCGACGCACCGGCACAGATCTCGGGCACCTCGCCCAACGATGTCTGGATCACCACCGGCGACGCCATCTATCACCGCGATTCCACCGGTTGGTCGCCCGCCGCGCAACTGAACGCGGCGCTGGCCCCCGCGCCCGGCAACCTGCTGATTCTCGAAGACGTCCAGGCGCGCACGCCCGACGACGTCTGGTTCACGACCTCGGGGATGATCGTGCACTTCTTGAATGGCCAGGTGACCACGACCGAGATCCCGGCGCCGCCGCCGGCCGACCCCTCCGTCCCCCCCATCGCGTTCGCGTACAGCGCCATCTCCATCCTCGACGCGAACGACGTGTGGATCGGCGGGTCCGCCGAGCAGAACGCCAACACGATGCCACCGGCTTTTCTCTTTCACTTCGACGGTCAGACCTGGACCGTTCACGGGCCAGTCGGTCCAATCACCGTGAACGTGCTCTGGCCGGCCGGTTCGCCCGACGCGTTGTGGGTCGCGGTTCCAGCGGCCTCGAGCCAGCTGTTTCCGATTGTCGCGTTCGCCAACGACACGGTCACGCAGACGACCATCGCGAACTGGGAGGCGGGCGCCGACCTCATTTCGCTCTGGGGCCGCGCGCCGAACGACATCTGGGCGGCCGGAAAGGACATCGCGCACTTCGACGGCACCAGCTGGTCGCAGGTCGCCGACGCGCCCGCCTCGGTGCGCGACAACACCGACGCGACGGTCTTCGACAACGCGGTGGTCGTGGGCGACGCCACCACCACCTGGTTGACCAACGCGGGTCCGGTCTTTGTCCGCAAGGCGGCGAGCGCGAGTCCGTGAGGGGGCAGCGAGCTTCGAAGCTCAGGTACTTCTGCCAGCGAGCGCCGCTCGGATGCACCGCCTGAAGTTGGTGGTGGCCTGGCGGCAGCGACTGGTGCACCGTCGACCCAGTACCGACGGGACGGCTATCAACGTAAAATGAGGTTCCCCGTGCGGCGGTGGTGAGGGGTACGAAGGCAACCTCCGGCGGCTCATTCCCCTCGGGCTGCGCCGGTGTCGCGCGCTCAGAGTGACGGCTCCCCCTGGGGTGAGATCGCCTCAGCCCTCGGCGGTGCCACCAGGTGGCCGGCTCTCAGTCGGGCGCGATGCCGGTGGCGCACCGCGGCTCTGGACGCCGGCATTGCGCTCGCCTCCGCGCCTCCGCCCGACATCGACAGCAGGAGGCCAAGCACCACCGCCAAGAACCACCCCCGTCCTGCACTCCTCACGAAATTCCAAGTTAGATCCTCGACACCCCAGCACCATGAGGGGCGGCGGCGATCGGGTGACGTGAACTCGCTGCGGCCGCTGCGGTCTCGTGCACGAGGCGGTCGAACTCTTTCCGCGCGCGGCGACCGACCCGCAACCCGAGGTCCGCGCTCATTCCGAAAACCGAGGCGTGGTTCTCCGGACCGAGACTACGTCCCTTTGGCCAGCTGCACGACGAAGCTGTCGAAACAGAGCTGGCACGCGCTGCTCGTCGGAAGGAAGAGTCGATAGAGGATGGTGGGTGGCCGCATTCCTGGCACGGGCGTCGAAAAGATGCCCGACGGCGCGCCGCCCGAAATGAGGGCGAAGGCATAGGCCCCGTCACAGCCATTCACCGAGACGTTCTCCGCCGAATAGATGATCGATTGGTCGCGCGCGACCTGCGCGCTGACGCTCGGATCGGTAGAGTCGGACACAGCGATGATCGGTGCTGGAACGGCGATGGTCTTCGCCTCGATCAACTGACAGTTCTTCGTCCCGTTGTCGACCGTTCCTGCGGTCCTGAACTCGACCGAAGCGCCCTGGACCAATCCATCGTTGCCCGGACAGGGGCTCGTCAACCCAAATCCATACACCACCTGCGGATCGTAGGTGAAATCACCGTTCGGGGTATACGGCTCCACGATGGTCGCCGACAGGACCTCTCCGCTCGTGGTGAGGCCCTCCGGCGCGCAGAGGCGTGAGGCGCATCCGGCCACAGCCACGCCCACGACGACAATTGCGTTCGCGACAATGAATGAACGACGCAGGCTAACCATCCAGCGATCCTAGCGTAGAACGACCCAGCAGCCGACGCGAAAGAGGTCGGGTCGGCAGTCAAGTGTTCAGGATACAGAGGTTCAACGTGGCGCCCTGGGAGGTGTGAACCTCCTGGCAGCCCTTCCCCGTCGGTGGTCGTTGGCGACGCCACCACCACCTGGTTGACCAACGCGGGTCCGGTCTTTGTCCGCAAGGCGGCGAGCGCGAGCCCGTGAGGGGCTCACGCGAACGGGTCGACGATCTCGATGCCTTCGATTCGCTGCCCCGCCTGCAGCTCCTCGGTGATCAGACGATCGCAGCCGGCACGGCGGGCGGCATGGACGATGAGCGCGTCCCAGAAGCTGAGACTGTAGAGCCGATGCAGCTTGATGCTTTCGATGATGTGGTCGGCGTCGACTGTGACGGCGACGAGCACGGAGAGAACCTCGACCTTCTTCTGGGCCGCCTCGGCCGCCACGGAGAGCTTCCGCGTGACAACTGCGAAATACTCCTGCAGCACCTGCGTCGAGATCACCGCATCCCCGTTCGCCAGCGCGCCGATGAGCAGCGCCTGCGCCTTCGCTCGCTTCGCTCCGGCGTCGGCATCGTCCGCGTAGACGAGGATGTTCGTGTCCAGAAAGGCGCGGGCCATCAGGACCGCCGGGGATCGTAGGCGTCCGATCGACGGATTCGCTTGCCCCCCGAGCGACCGGCCGATTGGGCCCAGAGTTTTCGGAGCTCGTCCGCGAGCGCTTCACCCGTCCGGCGTCCGGCGACCAGCTCGAGCTGTCGGCGGACGAGCTCGTTGAGCGTCGTCCCCTGGCGCTGCGCAATTTCGCGCACGCGAGCGACCAGGTCGTCGGAGAGAGCGATCGTCACGTTCATCGTGTACACGGGATAAGTGTGCGCATGATACGTGTCAACCCGAACTACAGAAGGACATGAGGACCAGCCGCACCTCCGCGAAGCGCCCGATCGATCACACCGTCCCAGGCGTCACCGAGGCCTTTCTGCCCCGTCAGGAGAAGGTGATACGGTCGGCGCCAAGCCAATGACCCGCAAGCGGCAGCGCGCGTGTCTGGGGACCTTGACCGCGGCCATCGTGGTGGCCGCCGTCGCCTGGACGGTCGGCTCGGCCACGTCGCTCTCGCACACGTTCGATGAGCCGCATCATCTGGCGACCGGGATCGAATGGTGGCAGTTCGGCACCTATCGGTGGTGGACCGAGAACCCGCCGCTGCCGAAGGTGGTGACGGCGCTCGTTCCGTATCTCGCAGGCATGCGGTTGCCGGCCAACCCGACGGCGCTCAATCGCCGACCGTGGATTCCGGGCATCGAGTTGCTCGAAAACGCCCCCAGCTACGAGCGTGCCCTCATGCTGGCCCGGCTGGGAACGGCGAGCTTCCTGCTGCTCACTTTGGGGCTGACGTTCGCGCTCGCGGGCGGGCGCAAGCGCCTGTTGTCGGCGTTCGCGGCCACCGCCCTGGTGGCCACCTACCCGCCCCTCCTCGGGCACGCGGGACTGGCCACCACCGACATGGCTGCGGTGGCCACCGTGCTCTTGTTTCTGTTTTGCCTCGATCGCTGGGCCGACCATCCCTCACCCGCACGCGCGGCCGGGGTGGGCGCGGGCTTTGCGCTGGCAACGCTCTGCAAGCTGACGGCGCCAGCGTTTTGCCTGGTGTTGGGGGTCGCTTGGATCGGCGCCCGGCGCTGGGCGCTCGGCATGTGGACCGGTGGCCCGGCCACACGATGGCGCGCGCGCCTCGCTCAGGTGGCGAGCGCAGGCGCCGCTGCATTCACGGTCGTGTGGGCGGGTTATCGCTTCTCGGTCGGACGTCTCGACGATCTGCCGCCCATAGATTACCTCGGAACGCCCGTCCTACCGCCTCTGGGACAGCGGTCCGCGCTCTTGGCCTGGTTCTGCCGCTTGCGGTTGCCAATGCCCGAATTCTGGCACGGCTTCTTCTTTCTCAAAGCCCATGAAATCCATGGGCACTCGGCCTTTCTGTTCGGACGGGTCCACGATCGCGGCGGGTTCTGGGACTTCTATCTGGTCGGCCTGTTGTTGAAGTCACCGCTCCCGTTTCTCCTGTTGCTGGCGGCTTGCCTACCTGCCCTTCTGCGCAGAGGCCGCGCCCCTCTCGACGCGCGGGCGCTCGGCAGCGGGTTGGCCGCGCTGGCGGCGTTGGCGCTGTCGACACGGCTCCCCGTGAACATCGGGCTGCGCCATCTCCTGATCGTCGTGCCGCTGCTGGCGATCTTCACCGCCGGCTCCCTGACGCCCTGGCTCGAGGACCTCGCAGGCCGCTCTCGGATCGTCGCCGCGATCGCGTTCGGCGCGCTGCTGGTGTCGGGCGTGGTCACGGTCGAGCGGGCCCGCCCGCAGCTCATGGCCTACTTCAACCCGCTCGCCGGGCGCGAGCCGGGGCGCGCGCTCATCGATTCCGACCTCGACTGGGGCCAAGACTTCCTTCTGCTCGAGCGCGAGCTTCGCGCGCGCCGGATCCCGTCGGTGCACTACGGCTTCTTCGGAACCGTGAACCCCTGTGACTCCGACGGGCCGCAGCTCTTACCGCTCGTCCCCAAGGTGCCTGTGACGGGGTGGATCGTGCTCAGCGAACAGTTTTACCGCTCCGATTTCTTCGTGAGCTTCCGCCGCGAATCCTGCGCTTCGCCCCACTACAGTTTCAACATGGCTCCCGGAGACTCGTTCGACTGGCTCAAGGCCTACCAGCCGATAGCCCGGATCGGCGCCACGCTCCGGCTCTACCACCTGCCCGAGCGCTGAGATCACCAATGGATGATCAACTCGCGATCATCGCCCGCTTCGAAGCTCAGAAATTTTTGCCAGCGAGCGCCGCTCGGATGCACGGCCTGAAATTGGTGGTACCCCGGCGGCAGCGACTGGTGCACCGTCGAGCCCGTCCCGATGGGACGGCTATCAACGTAAAACGAGGTTCCCTGCGCGGCGGTGCTGAGGGTAACGAAGGCAACCTCCGGCGGCCCATTCCCCTCGAACTGCGCCGGTGCCGCGCGCCCAGGGTGACGGCTCCCCCTAAGCCGAGATCGCGTCAGCCCTCGGCGGTGTGCCACCAGGTGGCCGGTTCTCAGTCGGGCGCGATGCCGGTGGCGCACTGCGGCTCTGGAAGCCGGCTTGGCGCTTGCCTCCGCGCCTCCGCCCAACACCGACAGCAGCAGGCCGAGCACCACCGCCAAGAACCGCCCCCGCCCTGCACCACTCACGAATGTGCAAGGTAGATCCTCGACGCCAGAGCACCATGGGGATCGTGGACATTCTGACGCTCGCCGGGCTTGGGCGCGGCCAACCTCTACGCGCCCGCCGCCATCGCATCCGCCAGGCGGGGGAACTGGGGCCGAAAGCCGAGGTCTTCGCGGATGCGGCGGGCGTCGAGGAGCACGTCGAAGGGGCGCGCGGCGGCGGCGTTCGACCCGTCCGGCGGCGGCGCCCCCACGGAGGCGAACGGCGTGGCGAGGTCGGGGGCCTCGTCGTCGACCACGTTATAGATGCGATGCGCGGGCGACGGGGCGTCGAGCAGGCGGGCGACGGCCTGGGCGACGTCGGCGACTACGTCACGCCAGCCAGGTACGAGAAGGCTGCGCGAGCCGCAGTGGCAACTGCGTAATCAACCTGTCCACCGGATCGGATCAAGTTCAGTCGGCGCTGTTCACGTACGACTGCGACCGCGACAGCCCCGGCGTCGTGATTCCCCGTCCAGAGCTCCAGCTGGTCGTTCGCTTCGGCCCGTCCTCGCGAAACGGTCTCGACGTCCACGCCTTCGGCGCCCGCCAGAGGGTGCACCGAAAGCTCATCCGCCGCGGCCAGCGGAGCGCCCTACGGTCTTGGGGCTCCCCTGCGGCGACTGATCCGTGGCTTGGCTGGGTCGCCGGATTCGTGCGCGTGCCAGACGCGCTTGGCGTCCTTTTCCGCCTCTGCAAGCACGCGCTTCTCAGCAATCAGGTAGTTGCCCGCTTTCACGCCGCCGTTTGAAGACCAGCCGAGCCACTTCCCAAGTAGGTACTGGGGCCGATGTCGCAACTGGAACTGGGCAAGCCCTTCATAGCCGACTTGCGCCGGATCCCACCAGTGCCCCGTTACCAAGCGCCCGCCTTGGAGACGGGCGCACACCTCGTAGTGGCGGTTATCCTCTTTCCATTTGTAACGACCACGCAGCCGGTCGCCGAACACGGCGATTTTGACGGGCTGCTCGTGCCGAACCGAACCCTCGATCCACACGCAACGCATCTCCCCATCCCCACCTCCGATTGTCCTGCCCCACCGCCTGCGGAGCTTCCCTTCGGCACGTTGCATATGCCTCTGCAACCCACGGACGCCGTCTGCAGTCAGGTGGAACGCCCGACGGCTGCCGACTATCGTCATCTCCGCATCCAAGCCGACCCACGTAATACCTTCGAGATCGCTGATCGGCGCACCGCTCGACCGCATCTTCCAAGGCTCTCTGGGTGGTGAGATCGAATAAGGCTTCGGCACCGCGATACTCGCACCCATCGCGGGATCCCACCCAGCCGACCCCGCCTTCAGGACGAGCTGGAGGCAGTTGGCCATGCCCAGGGCCCCGCCGAACATACCCAGTTCGTACAGTACGTTGCCGCGGGGAAAATGACCCACTTCGTCTCTCGAGAACAAGAGATCATCCGGAGAGAGCAAGAAAAGCCCGCCATCATAGCGCCGCAGCCCGCGCTCGATGGTCTCGACTGTCATATTTCCGGGTACGAAGAATCCATCGGTCCATATCTCGCAGTCCGCCCACTCACGGATCGCCCCCTTTACCTGCTCGGCAGCCTTCTTTGCTTCAATTGAACTAGCGACGAATACTCTCGGTTTCATGAGTGCCGTCACATTAGAACATCGAGCGCGCCGGCCGGGCTCTGTCTTTCGACAGCCTCTGACACTGTCGGCACACTATGGCTAGTACACGAGATCCCAAGTTCCTATCCAGGCTAAGGGGTTGATGCGAGAAGCCAGGTGAAGTCCTGGTGGAGCCAGGCGACCATGTTGCCGCGTGGACCGACGAAGGGGATGGGCTCCCAGCGGTTGGAGTGGGTGCGTACGTCGACACGCCAGTTGTCGCGTTCCAGAAGGCGGAAGCGGAGCCGGACCTCGGGGTCTGTGGTCGGGCCGGACTCTACGAAGACGGCGTTTCGCACGACGCGCGCGCGAAGGTGCTTGTAGCCCAGGATATGCAGCAGCCGCTCGATTCCGGCGGCATCGTCGGCAAGGGTGGCGGGGGGCTTCTTACTCGTGGCTTTGGGCATCAGGGCCGGCCGAGCCACATCAGGCGGCGAGGCGCGGACGTTGATGCTGATCGAACCGGCCCCGGAAAGTCCAGCGGAACGGATGGGCTTCCTGGCGGTTCCAATGTTCGATGAACGACAGGAGGCGCTTTTCCAGTTCACCAGGCGTCCGGAAGTCTCCGAAGCGAATCACGCGGCGCTGAAGAATCCCGAACCAGATTTCGATCTGGTTCACCCACGATGCGTGGATGGGTGTGTACACAAAATGAAAGCGATTCCCGTGGCGGCGGTTGAAACGGGCCCACTCTGCGCCGCAGTGAATGTTGAGGTTGTCCCAGACGATATACACGTCGCCGGTCGGGTAGCGACGGGCAAGATCCTCCATGAAGGCCAAGAGGTCCGCTGCAGTTCGACGTGCGCGAACATGCGCGAAGACCTCGCCGGTGCGGATGTCGAACGCCCCGATCAGCGTCCGGGTGCCGCGCCGTACGTACTCACATTCGAATCGATTGGGTTGGCCTGGCCGCCCGGGACGCATCGGAAACCGGCGGCCCAGCGCCTGAATGCAGGTCTTCTCGTCGACGCACAGGACCGTCGCCCCTTTTGGGGGTCGAAGTGTACAGGCGGCAGATTCGGCGCACCTTCGGGCGGAACTTTGGGTCTGGGCTGTGTAGCCACAAGCTGACCCGATGCGGTCGCATTCCCTCGGTTCGAAGAATCCTGCCAATCTCGCTTACGCTGAGCGTGTGCCCGGTTTCGCGCCGGAGGGCCTCTCGGAGCGTTTTGTAAGTCCACGTATCCCGAAACCGCATGCGCTTCTCGTCCGGCCGAATGCAAGCCAGCTTCACGAGTTCGAGGCGCACCTCCATCGGCACCCTCGACGGGCGCCCGCTACGAGGCATGTCGCACAGATCATCGAGGTCCCCGCTCCCCATGAACCGATCCCGCCACTGGCGAACCGTCACCCGCGTCGTGGAGAGCCGCCGAGCCACTTCCGCCACCGAAATCCCCGACGCCAGCATCAGGATGATCCGCGCCCGTAGGCCAGTCCGATACTCCACCCGCTGGCCGCGCACCAACGCCATCAGCGCCTTTCGCTGCTGTCGCGTCACCTTCAGCCGACCTTGCTGCGGTCTTGCCATACCGCAGCGATCGATCTCGCCTCGATTCTATTCCCGACGGTCAGGAACTTTCGGTCTCACGAACTAGTTACTCGTAAGCAGGCGGCGCACGTCTGGAACCTGGAGCGCTTTATACTCAACGCCAAGAAGAGTGCACATTCGCTGTTTGAGCGCCCTGTCTCCTCCAAACAGGTAAAAGTGTTCGACTACAATTCGCCCGACAGCGTCACGCGCAAGAGCGTTGTCCTT
Organism: uncultured Pseudomonadota bacterium; assembly: GCA_963847705.1. Taxonomy (GTDB): domain Bacteria; phylum Myxococcota_A; class Polyangia; order Fen-1088; family Fen-1088; genus JADGRB01. The sequence goes on from CAWKBC010000029.1 coordinate 137,053, forward strand.
GAGATCCCGAGCAAGCTCCTTAACCAGACCTTCGGGGAATGTCCCATTATTCTCCAGCGCGATCGCCACGTCGATAAGCCTCACTGCCACCGTCGGCGAATCAGACAGAAGACGTTCGTAAGTTGTAGTCAGCGCCGGCGATCCCACCGACGATGCAACTCTTTTGACCAGGCCGAATGTCACCATCCTCGCGAGCATTACCAGCGTGGCCTGCGCCCGCTCTCTTACCTCATCATCTTTGAACGTTGGAAATCGTTCACGTACCATTGCGATAACGTCCGCGACTATCTCCTCTTCATTGTTTTTAAGCAGACGAAACACCATCCCCAGCGCCCGAAGCCCGATGCCATAACATTCCTTGGCGATTTCGAATTTCGTATCCGCCTCGAGCGATCCAGGAAAGTTCTTGAGGCTCTGCCCGAGGACCTGGAGAGTCTTCAGCGCTCCGTTCATCCGCATTATCGGGTCGACAGCCGCGCGCGCCGGATCGATTGCATCTCCGTCGCGGTCGTCCTCCGCCTCCGTCCCTTGCACATGCTCGTCTCTCGCAAGCGCAAGTTCGCGCCTCGCGTCCGACACCGCCTTCTCTTCATAGACCAAGTCACCAACGAGTGCCTCGAGGTCATTTATGAACCCAACGTCGTCCGCCAAGCGAGCCGAATCAATGTCGCTAAATGAGTCACGTGCCGCGTTCAACATTTCCCGAACGATAGACGGGTCTTTCGACAGATGGGCCAAAAACAACATGATATTCGCATAGCGCGTCCGATAGAGCGCACGTGCCATCGTCTTTATTTCGACCTGGATATCCGATCGCGATATGTGGTCGCGCATATAGTTGGCGGTGAAATAGTAAAGGAGATAGCGATGCTTAAACTGATATCTCTCACCCGACTTGCTTATCACTCTTTGATCCATCAGTTCATCACGAACCCGCTCGAACGGACGCTCAATTTCATACCGTTCGACATACTCCGCATTGATTCGACGCCACTCGTCTTCAGCTAACTCGGTCACTCCCATGCCATGCAGACGATGCGCGAAAAACGACAAATACCCGACTGCGATATCGTAGTCGCCCTTCGACCTGTTCTTCGACAGCGCCAGCCGAACGAACAGCTCGAAGAAATAGCCGTGGGTACTAGCATTTGTATCAATTGGCGTGGCCGCCTCCGCGCCTTGCAAGATCGCCAATATGTAGATCGGGAATGGCGGAACAAAGTTCTTGCCCAGGATGACATCTAGCTGCCGATCGATTTCAACGAGACGTCGAGCAACTTCAGGACCGTCAGCATCGTAGTTATCTGACAGCGAGAACCACTTCTCGATCATCTCATTTCTTTGAACGCGCCCGAACGGCTGAATGTGATAGTGAGAAAACGTCGCGTCGCCGGACGGGCGCATGACGTCGGTTAGATTCTGGGCGACGTCATCGGCCAGCAAAACGACGGTGTCGGCCAGCATTGCCAAATTCGACACAAAAGCGTGTCGCGCCTTTCCGTTGAGCGGGATCTTATGGAAATCGTCCACGATGATGGCCTTTTTTCGCCGATCGTGCTGCGAATATCGATCCAGGGATCCCGGTTCGTACTGTTCCGAAAACTCTCCTTCGACGTAGCGCGAAAGCCCGTCGCTCTGTGGCGGGCGGCGCTGGCCTCGTAGCCATACGGGCACGATTCCTTGGTCGAGAAGCCTCGAGAAGAGCATTTTCCCCAACGAGGTGCGTCCCGACTGACTTTCACCGGAGAGGAGCAATTTTGGTTTTTGCTTTAGCAAACCAATAATCCCGTCTGCCTTTACTAACTCGCCTTGCTGTTGAGTCAGCAGTCGAATCTCACGAACGTCCGGAAACACAAACACATCTGAGAGTTTCAGCACACCCCGGTCGCGATGAGTGAGGTCCACCCCCGGGGATTCGATGAACTCTATCGTCTTCGGCTTGAGCTGAAACTCGCTTCCCTTTCGGTGCCGTGTTCGAAAGCCTTCCCAGTCCTTGGCGGAAGCCGCGAGGTACCGCTCGCCGTTCCACTTGACGCTGAGGACCTTCTGCTTTTGGGCTGTGGTGTCTACGAGGATGAGGTTAAAGGCGCTTCGTGTTGGATCGTCGCGATCCTGCAGCACGTGGCCCTCGACGTAGGAGACGTCCCCCGAAACTGTCTCGACCTTCCGATGCGAGTGCTCGTGTTCGTGCCCGGTCAAAATCACGTCGGAGATACGCTCCAATTGCGAACGAACGACGCGGGCATTCGACGGTTCGAGCCAGTTCATCGGATGGTGGAGTAGCGTTACGACGACATCTTCCCCTGCCTTTTCGGCGACAGCGTGAGGAGGGAAAAACAGAGAGCCGGGTCGTTCCTGGCGCCGGGACAGCGAGGCCGTATTGCAGCACAGAAAGCGCACCGATTCCCCACCGGCCTCAACGGCAATCTCGTATGCGATACGTGGATCAAGGGGCCCGCTCGGCCGCCTTGCGGGCGACTGAACTGAATCGAGAAACTCAAAGAAATTGTCCTGGGCTTTCAGAAGGACCTGCCACATCGACGGATCATTTATGCTAGACGACTCCCGCAACATTGCGTCAGCGACATAGCCACGAGCTCCATCAACTTCTGGGAGTACACAGTCGTGATTGCCGGGCACCACAATCACCGACACAGGGACCGACGTCCCTGTACCCGGCTTCGCACTCAATGTTGAGGCTAGTTCCTTGGACAGCCAATCGACAAGCTCCTCGGCGACGGTAAACTCCTCGTCTCGGCCAGCCTGTACGACGTCGCCTGTAATCGCCAGGACAGCCGCATCCAGACCATATTCGGTGTTTTGAATTGCTTGAACGATTGCTTTGCGACGCGAGAGGACGGGATCCGTCTCTGTCGCGAGATGAATGTCGCTAAGGTGAACTATTACAAGTTTCAACGTGACCTCCCAGGGGCTAGGGACGGAGGAGATGATTCCTAAGGTGGATAGACTCGTCCGAGCGCCGTTCAAATGGCGGGCTGAGCTGCGGGTCCCGCTACATTTCATCAATAGCTTGCTCGTTGGTCAAGAGATAGGCGGCGGTTTGCGCGTTTTCGGGCCCGCGCATTTCCTGCCTCTTGGCCAAGGGCCGGACACCTCCCAGACTCAATCCCCAGACGTGATACGATGCGCTTGGCTATCAGTTGCGGCTCGCAGCCAAAGGGGCGAGCTTGAAACGAATCATGATCTCGGGCGTGATGGCTCTCGCAGTTCGGGTCAGGGTAGGGACGTACTCAAAAGCCCTCGCCTCCTCCAGTCGAGCATCGGGGCTGCTGTTCACACCACGGCGGCGAGTGCGGGTGCGATAGCGGTCATGACAAGGGCTGCGACGGCACCGTTAGTCCTACCTGCGGCTGTGACTAATATAGGCGTCCCAAGCCTCGCTGAGGCTCGACGTGCTGGCCCGATGGTGGCCCCCGTACTCGTTCGTAGCGGGCGTCGCTGCTGCGCGCGTGCCACTGAAGGTAGCGGCCTCAGATCGCGATCCTTACGGCCATTCGTTTACAGCCGCGTCGCGCCAAGACAGGCTGTGTTCGTCGAGCGGATCAGGCCGCCAGATCTCGGGACACCGAAGCAGGATCGCTGAAGAAGCGGGCGAGCCTAGCCCCGTCTCTGTGACCCCATCGGGAATTGAAAGCACCCCAAGCGTCACGAAACGGAGCGAGGATCTGTCATCTCCGACGGAAAACCGAGGAACGAGGTCGTCGAAAAGGCGCCTCGTCGCGCTGAGCGGTAGCAAAGTAGCAAAAATCGCTGCAATTGCGCGAAATGCTGTAGAAAATTACGATCTGACTCGGGCAATCGAGGTACTAGAGGAGCTGCGGCGGCTCGGCGAAGGGCGATCGCGCTGAAGGCACTGAAGGCCGCGATCCGGTTGCTAGAATCCTTCAAGGACGCGCCGGAGAGCCCCCTCGGTGCCACGCGCAGGTGACGAAGAATCGGGACACGGCGCGCAATCTATAGCGCGAACCCCGGCTCTGCCAGCGCGGCCGTGCGATTCAGGCCGCCGGCCAGTGAATGGCTACCCAGGCGTCGATCTCGCGCCAGGCATCGGCGTTGAGCGCGTCGTTGTGACCGACGCCCGGCACCAGGAGTAGCTTCTTCGGTCCCGCGAGCGCGCGGGTGATGCGTTCGGAGTGGGCGGGTGGCGTCTCCCGATCGTTAGCGCCGTGAATGACCAGGACCGGGACCCGAATCCGGGCGGCGGCCGCGGCGGGATTCACCTCATCGGCGCGGAACCTCGCCTCCGCTTCGGCGAGCCGGAACGCCTCGTCGATGTTGCCGCGGCTGGCGAAGAAGGGCGCGCGCTCGGCGGCCACCGTGCGCAGGTCCGAGAACGCCGAGACCGCGACCACCAGCGCGATCCGCGGATCGTCGGCTGCGGCCTGCAGCGCGACCGCCGCGCCAAGCGATGCCCCGAGCGCCAGAACCGGCCCACCCCCCACCTTGTCGATAGCTCGGCTCAGATCCTTCTTCTCGTAGAACCCATACGTGCAGGCATCGCCGCCCGACTCGCCGTGGGCGCGGCTGTCATAAGCGAGCACGTCGAACCCGAGCGCGGTGAAGTGCGCCGCCACGCCGATCCCCGAGGCGCGGTTATCGCCGACGCCGTGCAGGTAGACGACCAGGCCGCGGCGCGGCCGCTCGGTGCGAAACAGCCAACCGCGCAGGTGGACCCCAACGTCGAGGTCGACGTTCTCGTATTTCGCTACCGGCACCTGGGAGACCGGTCGCCGCGGCGGGTGAAGCAACGCGTTCGCCGCCCAGGAGGGCGGCATGCACGACGGCAGCAGCGCCGAGACAACGACGACGGCGACCCGAAGAGAGCGCAACGCGAGAACTCTACCGCGCGCGCGTGGAAGACGCGATCTCAGTGCGGCGTGATACGCGCGACCACGTCCAGCCGGGTCCGGGCCCAGCCGCGGCGGAGGACGAGGGCGCGGTAGGCGCCGTCGAGTTCGCCCTCCAACGCCGTGAGCAACTTGTCGGCCTCCGCGAGATCGCGCGCGGCCACCCTCCGAGCCGCTCTCTTCTTTCGAGGTGCTCGTTCGCCTCGGTCGTGTTCCAAACACGCCTGATCAGCTCGTTTCCTGTCAGACTCGATCCGAACCTTGTCGCATCGTGGCTCGCGCGCCCTCGGCCTTACTTGCTGTAGATGCGTAACGGCGGTGCTGAGGCCTGCGAGACCTCGCGATAAGAACCCTTCAGACTGCTTTCTCCGAACCAAAACAGATACCAGATCGGGCCCTTGATTGTTGATCGGGTCTTATCGGCGGCGGTCCCGACCGCAACAATCCACCCCTGCCATCGCAGCACAGAGTCGAGTAGTCCAACCCCGAGGCCGAGCTCGACGGGCTTGCCACGGTAAAAGAGGCGTCCGTCCCTTTCAACACGAACGTCGCTTCTCGCAGACTTTGCAGCATCGTTTTCTTTGATCATCTTCCAGAACTTCTGGTCGTCGAGGAACTCGACGCCATCGACGACTTCGACCGCGCGTTGCTCCTTTGCGTCCCATCGATGCCCGCAGCGCCGCAGCGCCGGCACACCGTCGATGAATTCGACCGAATGATTGCTCAGCATCAAAAACGCCCGGTTGGCTGCAACGCCCGCGTCGGCCGTCCCTGACATCATCACTGCCGCTCCGAGCAGAATAGCGACATGCAGTTCCATTAGCCCTCCTCATCACTTGGCTGGGTGGTAGTTCCAACTGAACAGCAGGGGCCCAAACCCCCAATAAGACGCAGCCGGATCGTAGTTCATGGGAATCCCCGCCGCTGTAGCAAACCAGTGCGCGAAGTAGTTGCTGTTGGTTCCCGACCAATCGTACGTCAGCTTCTGGGCATTGAACGGATCGATAAGTGCTTGAAAATCCTGGAGCACAACGGGCGCGGATCCGTGAAAGAAGACCGGTGTGCCTGGGGGGTTCTCGTTAACGAAATGTTTGGCCGCATCTCCCACTGTATCATACTTGTTGGCAGTAGCATAGAGAGTGCCCCCCTGCCCGTTCTTGTCGCACCCGGAGCATCCGGCCTCGATGAGAACGGCTGTGCCATCGTCCGTCTCAATTATCCAGCCGGCGTGTGATGCGTCGAAGAACGAGACGATGAGCTGCTTCCACCACACGAACGAGGACGAGTCGATCTGGCGCGACATCAAGAGCGCAGTGCCGGTCCTCGGGATAAGGCCGTTGCAAGCTGGGTCACCGGTCTTACAAGCTATGAACGTGCCGTCGTGCTTCTTCGCCGCGTCGGCCCCCTCGCCGTTGCCCTGCGACAGCTGAATCACCTTCTGTAGGCCCAGCGTTGCGGCCCCCTCCCCAGCGCTAAGGAGCGCGGCCCCCAGAAGATCGTAACCTGAGACGTCTCTTCCGGACAGCCCCTCGGACCAGGCGGTCACGTACGCGGCCGACGCCGACCCGAAAATAAGGTTGGCCAGTGGGCTGCCGCCAGGCCCCCCGAACTCTACGCCGCCTACGAATCCCAGGCCGAGCCCGAGCGCAGTCGTAAACAACGTTTGGGCAACTCCCGCCCCATCCGATATTGCGATAGCGGCATTGAGTGCCGCAAATTCCAGTCCAAGGGCCAAGCAGCCGACCTCGGTGGTTGCACACGCCACTATGGACGCGGCTACCTCAATATCGGTGAGCGGATTGCCGAAGACAAACTCGAAGTAGTTGCCGAGCTTGCTCCAGAAGTAGCCCGTCGGGTCGTTGTACCGGAGGGGGTTATTCCCGACGTAACTGTAACGGTTGTAGTTCTGAAGGTCGTCTGTGAACTGGACATTCGGATCTGGTGAGAGAAAGCGAGCGAGCACGGGGTCATACACCCGCCCATTCATGTTCACGAGGCCGACGTCCGGGATCTGCTCTTGTCCCGTGAATTCGCGGTCTCCGGGCGGCAGGGGGAACGACGCCGGATCCGCGAGCGTCCCGTCGGGATTCCGCCGGGCCCCCCATGCGTCATAGCTCAAGACGGTGGCGCTGGTTCCAGCGGACTGGACGCTGGCAACCCGGCCATTGTCGTCGCTCATGGAGGACACGGAGCCGAGGTGATCGAAGCTGTAGTACTTGCTGTCGGTCGGCTGCCCGTTATCGTCCAGAACGCGGAGCGCGAAAGCATTGTCGTTGTGGAGGTTGCCCGCGTAGATGAAATGTACATTCTTGGGTGTGGCACCGGGAGTCGTCGTTCGCTCGTAGAGACTCTTTCCCGTGGCTCCCAGACCGACGTACACCGTCCGCGTCGTGACCCCTCCACTCGTCGCGGTCTGAAGGACGCGGTTCCCGTCGGCGCCGTACGCGAAACCGACGCTGGCGCCGCCGCTGCCGACGGTTTCGATGGTCGTCACCTTGTTCGACGGGTTGTAGCCCACCGAACGGCTCCCGTTCGAAGTCAGGTTGCCATTGTCGTCGTAGGCGTAGGCCGTGCCATTTCCCACGGTGCAGACGGCGTGTGGTCCGGCCGTGCGGCCTCCTGCCTGACAGCCCGAGCCGTAGGTGTAGTTGTTGTTGTCCTTCTGGGTTAGGTTGCCCACGTTGTCGTAGACATAGGATTTACTGACGGGCCCCGAAGACGTGAAGGTCACGGCGTTCGTGAGTCGGTTCGTGAGGTCGTAAGCGAAACTCTCTTGCGAGATGTTTCCGCTGGCGGCGTCGTTCCGGTTTCGATTCAACAGGTTGCCGATCTCGTCGTACCCGTACCCCTGACTCTGGATCACGTTGTCGTGGTCTGCGTGGGCCGTCCCTGTCGATGCCATCAGCCATCCGGTGATCGAGTTGCGCGTTGAAGCGATCTCGACGCCGTTCTTCATCTGCTCGTCGATGACCTGGCCGAGAACATTCTCGGCCTTCGCCTGCCACAGCACCGAATAGTCCGTCGACTCGTCGGTCAGGTACTGAAGGTAGCCCGAGCTCGTATAGTGATAGCCGACCGCAAGCTGGCTGGTGTTCACCACAGGGTAACGAATCAAGCTCTGCCGCCCCAAGCCGTCGTACTGGTAGGAGGTCGCGAAGGAGGTGCCGTCGGCGCACTCGTCAACCTCTTGCAAATCACCCAGCGGCGTATAGACGTATGACTTGACGGCTACCTGGCCGCCGTTACCCGGCGCGCCTTGGGAGAAAACAAAGACCCCGATTTTCGATGAAATCCTCGGCAGGCAAGACTCTCCTTCTTCGAGCATACGGGTGAAGAGGAAGCGTCTTGGTAGGGGTCGGGCGGTCGGGATGGCGCGTCTCGGCCAGGAACGACCTCCAGTGCGCTTGCAAAGTGGTGTAGAGGACGATCTCTTCTGGGGCGGTACCGGTCATAGCTGCCAGGAGGGAGACGAGGCGCCCCTCGGCGCGGCACCAGGCGCGGCCACCCCGATTCATCGGAAGCGAGCCGACCAAGGTTTCGTCCTTGGCCGCGGTACCGCCCCGAATGGGTCCCGCGCCCGGTACAGTGGCGACGCTGCTAGCGTCCGGGGCCAAACCGCGCGAGAGGGTCGCCAAGCGGTAGGCGTTCTGGCTCGTCGCGATGGCGCCCTTCGAGCCTGCGCAATCGGTCGTCCTGCCGTCTGAGGTGTTCAGCGAGGCGGTCTCCTGGCACACCAAACGCAACGGCCGCCGTCCGCTTCGCGTACGCATCCCAATCGCGCATCTCGTCTGGCCGAACAGCAGGCGCGGCCTCCTTGATCGCCCGCACGATCTCGCCCCGGTGGTGGCCAGTAAGGCGCATGCGGACAGCGATCTCGGCATCGACCCGCGACGGGTGGATGGGCTGACCTGGGTGCTCCCGGGTGACATCCGCGAGGTGACGCCGATAGACCGCCGCCGCCGTGCGAGTCTCCGCTATCCCGGCCGGTCGGCGATCGCGATCCGTCCGGTGCTCTCTTGCGGGTGTGCGAATCCGCTCCCGCTCCGCGGCAAGGGCATGCTGGAGCTCCGGGTTCGCGATATTGAAGCCGTGCTCTGCAGCCAGTTCGACGCACATTCTCTGGAACAGCTCTTTTCCGCGGACGGTGAAGGCACCCCACTTCTGGGCGCTCAGTTGAAGGGCGGCGAGGACGCTTTCCCTTCGGTTGCTGTCATAGATGTCGATCTTCTTACCCCTGTCCGTGAAGGCCGGGGAGGCGCGCTCGCCGACGCGATGATAGTGGACGTGCCAACCTTCAGCGAGCGCAGCGAACGCCCGGATGTCCTGGGGCGCCGGGCGCTCGAAGGTCAGCCCCTCTATGCCGGCCGGCTGTCGTTCTCGATGTCGCCACTCCTGCGCGAGTTCGTGGTCCCTGTGACGCAGCCATTCCTCGTAGCTCGGGAACCGTCCCAGTTCCCTTTGCGGCTCGCCGCACTCCAGTTTTTGGCGATCACGCTGCTCCGCCCTTTCCTGCGCCTGACGGGCGGCGAGCATGCTCCGGGCCGCGTTGAGGAGCGCCCCACGACCTTTCCACGACCCGCGGAAGATCTCGGTCCGCTCCCGCCGATGCCGGGCGGCCATGCGTCTCCCGTCCTCCCGCTGCTGCTCCCGGTGAGCCCCACGCTCTCCGTAGTGACGGCCACGCGCCTCGATGTACTGCTTCCAGCCATAAGCGCTCGGTGTGATCGGCTCTGGAGTTCGGAGGGGTGTCATCACCCTGGCGGCATCCTTCGTCAGCTCGAACTCTCCGAGGCGCTTCTGCAGCGCCGACATCGAGCAGTCGCGGCCGGCGCTGCTGGCCTTCACCGGCTGATCGCCGACCCACAGAATCGCTCCCGAGCCCTTCCTCTCGAAGCGCATTCCCTTCTCGGCCAAGACCTCATGCATCTCCCTCCAGCTCCGAGCCGCGCGGATAGCGGGCGCTCCGTCCTCGATGGCCACCCGCTCGGCGCTCCGCGCGCCCACCCGCTCTTCGAAATTGCGGGCTCGGGCGGACGGTTTGCGTTCTTCCTCGCCGCGCGGTCGATCGCGCTCAACGCGCCCGTCCTCCTGCACCCGGAACAGACCGCGGTCCTCCCTCTGCCACCCCTGAGAGTTCTCGATGCGAGCGATCGCCCGGTGGGCGACCTCGTGGTCGAACCCGTTGTTCACGGTGGCTAGCTTCTCGGTCTCTGGGTGAACACGGTTGACGGCCATGTGGAGGTGCCAGTTCTCCGTGTCGCGGTGCAGCCCGTAGAGCGCCTGGTGCTCGGCCAAGCCCATCTCATCCAGGAACATCCTCGCCGCCTGATCAGCCTGGGCCGACGTCGGCTGCTCTCCCTCCTTCCAGCTCATGATCCAGTGCTGTACTGGCTGGGGGCTGCCCATGGCCAGGTCCGCCAAGTCGATCATCTCCTGCACCTGTTCCTCGTGATCGAGGTTCAGGAGGTTCAGGGAGCCCCGGTGCTCCACCTTCTCACCAGCGCCGCCGGCACCGGGGCCGGCGATGTAGTCGGCCAGGGCGCGCACGTGGGCAGCCTTGCTCTTGGGCGCCCCGACCTTCGATCGCGCGACCTTCTTGACGATCAGGACGCGCCTCCGTCGCCGACCGCGAGGCGGGCAATGGCGGCGCGCAAGCCGGCTAGTGCGGCAGCTGTCTCACGGCTGTAAGCGCCACAGCTCTCGCCGTGGACCAGCTTGAGCAGGCCACCCAGGCGCCGCAGCTCACGGATGGTCGTCGCGTCGGTACGCGATACGACGGGCCGGCCCAAAGCGCGCGCCCGCACGAGCTCCGCGACCGCAACGCCCGCGGTATCGGCTACCTCGCGGAGCCTGGCCTTCTCGGCGGGCGCCACGCGCACGTCGAGACGCACCGTGAGCCCGGAGGCACCCTTCTTAGCGAATGGCATCGGCGTCGCTTCCGATCTGACTGCTGCGAGAAGCGAATGCGCCGAGCAGCTCCGGGGCCGCCTCTGACGGCGCCTCGAACGAGAGAAGCGAAGCGCCGAGCGGTCGGGGCGTCGCGGGGCTTGGGAGGACACGTGCGGCGCCAGCCGCATGTGTCCGGACAAGCCCCCATCCTGCTATCCGCCTCCCCCCACTCGGTGATGGCAGCGGTGAATGCGCGTTCGTCACCATCTTCTAATCGGCCAGATGCAACGAGATGTTTCTGCCAGCGGTGGCTCTTGGCCTTCGGTGGCAGGGCTGAACGCAGCTAACGGATCGGCGGTAGGAGAAAAGGATCCGCAGTGGCGACCCTCGTCACGTCGCTCCGGTGGCCGGATCCACATCGGAGAGGAAACATTGCTCGTCGTCTGGCCGATAAGTCATTGAGAGCCGAAACGCAGATTCCTGTCCTGCGGCTCGAGGAATTAACCGGAGACACCCATGACGTACACGCTCGAACAGACCGAGGGAATGGTGAGCGCGCTCCGCGCTCTGCCGGCGATGGACAGCTCGACACGCAGGCTGACCAAACAGGCGGTGGTCAAACGCCTGGCACGGGAGATCGCAGCCCTGCAAACCCGCGGATACACCATTGAGAAAATCGTCGGATGCCTACACGGCATCGGACTCGAGATCACCACTCCGACGCTGAAGAGCTATCTGCAGAGGGTCAAGAAACGGCGTGGCACCGACGCGCCCAAGAGGCAGAGCCGTCGCGTGTCGGCGGCTACGCCGCCGACGCGCGAGCGGGAGACGCCGGCACCCGCGGTGACGGAGCCGAAGGCCGACGGGGCCGCACAACGGAGCGGCAAGGATGCATTCCTCGTGAAGGACAAAGACACCTACTAACGAAAGGATCGGACATGTCGAAATCAATCCTTCTGGTCGGCGGTGGCAAGGGCGGAGTCGGCAAATCGCTGCTCTCGATGACCGTCGTGGACTACCTGGATGGCGCCGGAAGCGGACCATTCCTGGTCGAGACGGATACCTCCGTCCCCGACGTCTACAAGACTTACAAGGACGCTGTCGGTGGCGAGTTGGTGAACCTCGATGAACGCGAAGGTTGGATCGACCTGGTGAATCTGGTCGAGAGCAAGCCGGAAAGCACCATCGTCATCAACACGGGGGCACGCAATCAGACCGGCATCAGCAACTTCGGCAGGACCCTCGGGAAGGCGTTGCCGCAGCTAAAGAGGAAGCTCGTCGTCCTCTGGCTGATAGATCGAAAACGGGAGAGCCTGGAACTGCTGGCGGATTTCACGGAGGCACTCCCGGAGGCAGAGATGCACGTCGTCCGGAACATGTACCTAGGGACGGAAAGGAAGTTCGAGCTCTACAACGGCTCGAAGATGAAGGCGACGATCGAGAAGTCAGGGGGCAAGTCACTGAACTTCCCGGAGCTGGCGGATCGGGTCACGGACGCGATGAACAAAGGACGGCTGACGATCGCGAAGGCCTCTGTGGAGCTGTCGCTGGGGGATCGGATGGAGCTGGAACGGTGGCGGGAGGAATGCAGGGTGATGCTCACGGAGGCAATCCGTGAGTGAGTTGGATGACAGCTTCGCGGCGCTTCTGGGGAGGCAACCGAGCGACCGCGAGCGGCAAAATCTCTACCGGGTCCGCGACGCTCTGAAGCTCAAGAACAACGACGCCGTATGGCTGCTGCTGATGGCGCTCGAACACTACGACACGCGCTACAGCCAATATCCCGCGTACATGGTGGCGGCTGCGAAGGAGATCACCAAGGACGTCCGAGAGACGGCTCTGGCGCAAGCTCGCGCCGCCACGGCGGAGACGACTAAGGCCCTCGCGCACGCGGTGGCGGCAGCCGCCACTGCATCGGCCAAGAAGGCAGCCGGAGCGCAGATGTTGAAGTGGGCCACGGGTTGCTTCCTGGCGGCGCTGGGATGCATCTCGACGATCGGTTGGTGGGCACACGGCAGGGGTCATCGGGCGGGGTACGCCGTCGGGTACGAGGCAGCCAGAGACAAATACGAGAATGCCGCTGCGATAGCGTCGTGGGCGAACACCCCGGAAGGACGGCTCGCGTACGGGCTCGCGAAGGGAGGCGGCCTCCGCGAACTCGCAACGTGCTCCGGCCACGGATGGGTGGAGCGAGAGGGAATGTGCTACCCGAGTAATAAGACGCACGGCTGGCGGTTACCCGCGGGCTCCCCCGACCAATAGCTAGAGCGCCGCTTGGGCGGGTGACTCGTCGAAGGCTCTCGCCGCGAGTACCAGCGGACCACGCCGGGCTGGTTTCGCGCAGATCGGGCCGGTGCTTCCTAACCGCGGCGGATCCTCGAGAATGAGACCGCGGTGGGTCGAGTTTACGGACGCTCTATGAGCGTGTGACGGTCACCGTCCCGGTCACGCCCTGACCGGTGACATAGAGGGAGGTATTCATGACCGTTCCATCGCGAAGCAACGACGCCTCGATTTGATAAGAATCAACCCACAGTTCAAGCGAGCCCCCGTCGAACGTCGTCCCGAAGACGATGAAGTCCCCGGAGAGTGGAGCGTTCATCAGCGACGGATCGCCGGAGATGAAGGTGATTGCCAGAGGCATCGAGCTGATGTCTTCGCAGGCGGCTGCGCTCTTGACCAGCGTCCGGCTACCACAGGCTTGGGCCGCGCGGATCAACGAGCGCCCCGACGCCTGTGCAGTCGCACCCGGCGGGTTGTCCGCCTCGTCGAACCGAACGGTCATCGCGGTCGACGTACCACCGTTGGGCGTGATGGTGAACGTCCAGTTCCCGGTGATCGCCGCTACCATCTCGGTCGCGCCGTACTGAAACTGCGGCTCGTCAGGGCTGGCGCAACCGAGGTTGGGATTGAGCAAGAAGGCCGCGATAGGGACAAGCCACAATAAGTTACGCATGAGCCGATTGTGCGCTGGCGGGGATCCCGGCGCAACCGCCGCGGGACGACGCCCCGCCCTGTTTCAGGCTTTCTCCGCGAGACGGTGAGTGCCCGCCGGTCTTCCGATACCGCCCACGCGCCACACCTGGTCCGAAGGATTGGTTCGGGTCAGATTGCTTGGCAGGCAATCATTGCAAAGCCACTCGTCTCGCTGCACTGGCACTGCTCCCCGCATGCGAACCCAGAATTGCAGAAGCAAGCGCAAGTTGGATCGTGTGCGCAAGCGGGTTCCACGCCGGTTTCAAAGGCTCTGCATGACGCAGTCGCTCGGCCGGTGGTGTTCGGATGCGGGAGGGCGATGTAGCAATAGGTCTGCCCGACGACGCAGGTTGGCGGCGAGCCGGCGTCGGGGGCGGCCACCATGCCCCCGTCCGCCGTGAAGCCGAATCCGCCGGCGCACGCGTAAGGCGTCCCCTGCGCGGCGGCACCGTCCCCGCCGGAAGAGCCGGAGAGCCCAGCGGCACCGCCGGTCGCTCCCCCGAGGCCGCCGACCCCTCCGGACCCTGAGCTCCCACCAATCCCGCCGCCGCCTCCGGAACCGACGCTCCCGCCGGTCGCGCCTCCGGTGCCGCCGATGATGCACTGGGATATCGACGGTTCCTCAATCGTGCCCGCGGGGCAGACCCAGGTCCCTGTGCTCGCGCAAATGTAAGGTTCGGTCACAGGGTCGTGGTCTACGAGCGCCAGGCAGCAGACGCTCGACAGGAGGGTCTTAGGGCAGACACTCGAGCCGCCGCTCCCGCCGCTTCCGCCCGACAAAGAGCTTCCGCACCCGATGGTGAAGAGGAGCGCCGCGAGATGGACGACGCGTCCACGGGGACCGCGTTCGAACGATCGGCGACCCGGCACGGAATTAGCCATTTCCGATTGTGAAGCAACAACCGGACCCGAGATAACCCCCCCGAAACTCCGGGCCCGGCGCCGAGATCAACCGGACAAGCGCCGGCACAACGCGACAGAACTGTCGCGGGTCCGTGATGAAGCCTGCGGCGACGGAACAACAGGGACGTCTAGGCTCATGCCGCTTTTTACCGCCGACGCCCGTCGCGTCTTCCGATCTCGGCCGGGCACTACGCCTGGGTCGAAGGGCTAGGAGCCGCGCACCGATAGCCCCGGCGGAAATCGGGAGCCCCCGCAAAACAAGCGGCTCAATTTCCTGCGAGTTGCCGAGAAGTTGGACAAAGGCGATCGAAGACCTCACCCCCCCAAAAGAGTTCGTCGCTTTCGCTGTTCAGTTGTCGAGAACTCCGTTTGAAGGACCAGATCTCATGAGAAACAGGAATAGGACCGGTCTGATCGGTCTCTTCCAAGGTTTTCGAAGGGGAAACACTGGAAAAGAAATGGGAAAGCCGCTTTCCGCCGCCAACCCGGCATTCCTGTTGACCGCAAGCCGACCCAATCCTCGGCACGGCGGCTGCGACCACTCTCGCCCGGATGAACGGCAGGACGCAGAACGAGGCCTTGCCGGCCGAGGCTCTCGGAGGCTTGCGACCCCGCTAGGTCAAAAATTCTGCGGTTGGCCGAGAACCCCCGGTGGAAGGAGATTCCCATGAGGACCGGCAACCCAGCTCGATCTCGCCCGAAGGACGATCACGACGGCCCATCCAAGCAGGGTCGGGGCCATTTCATCCGTTGTTTCGTGAGACGGGGTGAACAGCCATGAAACCCAAGACGAACGCCGTGCGTGACGAATTGATCACGTCTCATCTGCACATCGCCCGATCGCTCGCTCGTACTCTCCACTCCTCGATCGGAAAGTGTGTGGCGCTTGAAGATCTTGTCGCCTATGGCGACAAAGGTCTTGTCGAAGCGGCCTCCCGATTCGATTGCACCAAGGGCGTTCCTTTCAGCGCATTTGCGTGGCGCCGTGTTGAAGGATCGATCGTAGACGGGATCCGCGCCCACAGCCCTCTTAGCCGCCGCGCCTACGAGCGTCTTCGCACCAAACAGGCGCGCCCAGCGAACGATACTGGGACCGAGGTCCTCCTGACACCTGATCTCCCCGCGAAGGAAGACAGTGACTCCCGGCGCGCCGAGACAACCGAACCAGGCGAGGCTTGCCACGACGCCCGCTGGAACGGCCGCCGAATGGCTCACCTCCCAGTCGCTGAGGACGATTCGCTAGAGGTGCTCGTCGTCGCCGAGCTCCGACGCCTGCCCGAACGCGAGCGGCGCGTCCTCCATCTCTGTTACTACCGCGGCAAGACCCTGACAGGGGCCGCCCTTGAGATGGGGAATGGCCGCTCGTGGGCCTCGCGCCTGCACGCCGAGGGACTTGCCACCCTCCGGGCCGCCATCGAAACGAGCGATTCCGTCTCCCTACCGTCAACGCACGCCTCGCGGAAACATCGGCTCGCGGCAAGCCGACATCAGGAGAACACCACCGACCGAGAGGACGCCGACCGCGACGGTCGGTCACTCGCCACGCCAAAGCCAGGCGACGGGGATCCGCTGTGACACTTGCGGCATTTCCACCGGGATTGACTTGCGATGCCGTCCGGTGGGAGCTGCGGACATTGAATCGCGAGCATGTTCTTCTATCGGCGACGGGCGGCGCCGGTTGCGCGACCGATCCCCAGATTCGGCAGGGATTGGAGGTCTCGCGGTGAGCCTGTTCGACGAAAAGGTGCTCCGAGACATCGTGGCCGACGAGCTCCGCCGAGTCCTGCGCGAAGAAAGAGGCGAGTACAGGCGACCGGCCAATGACGGTGAATACCTGCCGGTTGCCGAAGCAGCAGGCCGAGCGGCCGTCGCGCCAGCGACGATCCGAACATGGATGGCCCAAGGAAGACTTGGTCGTTACCACGCAGGACGGGAACTGCGGGTTCTCTGGTCAGAGCTGGCCAGCTTGATGCGCAAGCCGCCCAAGAAGTCGGATGGCGCCGAGGGCGACCGGATGACGCCCGAAGAGGAAGCGGCCGTCTACCTTCAGCGACGGCGCAAGCGAGCGACGTGAGTCGCAAAGGTGATCTCCATCGACGACAACGCCGACGAAGATCGGCAGACTAGGAGGTGAGCCATGGGAAGCCTTTACACCAAAGGGGACAAGCTCTGGATTCGCTACAAGGACGAGACCGGCAAGTGGGTCGGTGCGCCGACACAGTCGAGGCCGGGTGAGGAGAAGCGAGCCCTGCGGCACCTCGCCGCGGTGGAAGCGCACGTGAAGGCCATGACGGAGGCGAAGACAAAGGCGGACGTGGAGCCTGGCGCGCCGCTGACAGTGGCGGCGTACGTGAATCGCTGGCTCTCCGATCGAAAACGTCTCGGCCTGCGTTCCATTCCTGACGATACGTCCCGGATGAATCTGCACGTGCTTCCACATATCGGCAGCATGGAGCTGCACGAGGTTCGTCCCCGCCACCTGCGCGAGCTCGTCTTGCGACTCCGAGAGAAAGGGAAACTCGCGCCTCGAACGATCCACCACGTCTATCATCTGACGGCGACGCTGTTCCGGACCGCGGTTGCAGAAGAGCTGATCGATGCCACTCCCTGTGTGCTTCAGCGTGGCGTTCTTCCGAAGAAGGTCGACAAGGATCCAACCTGGCGGGTCACCGCTATCTACACGCGAGAAGAGATCGAGAAGTTGATCTCCGATCGGCGCATCCCGGAGGACCGGCGCGTCCTGTATGCGCTCAAGGCGCTCGGCGGCCTTCGTCACGGAGAGGCGGCAGGTCTCCGCTGGCGGCAGTACGACCAGACGCTGGAGCCGCTCGGCGGCCTGTCTCTCGAGCAAACGAAGACGCAGGTGCCGCGACGTGTTCCCGTCCACCCTACCCTGGCCCGCGTCCTCAGCGAGTGGAAGTCAGCCGGCTTCGAGAGGACCTATGATCGAGCGCCGACCGCGATCGATCTCGTCGTTCCGACGCGCAACTTCACCGAGCGCTCTGCGCAGGAGACGCCGAAGCAGCTGCACGGTGATCTCAGAACGCTCGGGCTGCGCGAGCGTCGTGGCCACGACCTTCGTCGCACGTTCGTCACGCTCGCTCAGGTCGATGGCGCACGCCGCGATCTCCTCGAAACGATGAGCCACGGGCCTCGGGGAGACATCGTATCCGTGTACACCACCTTCCCCTGGCCGGCGCTCTGCGCCGAGATCGCGAAGCTGAAGATCGAACTGCGATCCGACGGAGTTCACGACGGCAGTAGCAAAGCCTTTGCTACCGCGTTTGCTACCGGTCACGTAAAAGGTCGGAACCGCTGGATAAAAAGTGTGACCCCATCGGGAATTGAACCCGAGATTTCGCCGTGAGAGGGCGACGTCCTAACCGCTAGACCATGGGGCCGCTATTCAGTTTTCAGAGTTCGGGGACAAGGATTCGAACCTTGATAGCCACATCCAGAGTGTGGCGTCCTGCCATTAGACGATCCCCGATCACGTACCCCCGCCGCTCCGGAAGGCGGGACGCACATATCTAAAGAGGCGGGGCCCGCCTGTCAAGCCCGCGAAATCTGTCGGCGATTCGGGTTTGGTGGTTCCCCGGTTTCATGATAGCGATCGAAGGCTCGGGAGAGACCCGCCGCATGGAGCTATCCTTCTGGGCTGCCACCGATGTAGGCAAGAAGCGCGAGGCGAACGAGGACAATTTCCTCGTCGACAAGAAGCTGTCGCTCTTCGTGGTGGCCGACGGCATGGGCGGGCATGCCTCGGGCGAAGTGGCCTCGCAGCTGGCCGTGCACGAGTTCCGCAACGCGGCTGACGCGGGGCGTGAGCTGCTCGAGCACTACGCCAAGGCCGACGGGAAGACCCGGCCGACCGAGATCCTGGCCATGCTGGAGAACGCCATCCAGACGGCCGGGCAGACCATCTATCAAAAGGGGGTCGCCGAGCCGGAGAAGCGTGGGATGGGGACCACCTGTTCGGCGCTGCTCATCGCCGGGGACCGCGGGTTCATCGCCCACGTCGGCGACAGCCGGATCTACATGTTGCGGGCCGGGCAAGTGGTTCAACTGACCGAGGACCACTCGCTGATGAACGAGCTCATCAAGCGCGGCCGCGTGACCAAGGAGGGGTTCGAGACCTCCGCCTACAAGCAGTACAAGAACGCGGTCACCCGCGCGGTCGGCGTCTACGAGACGGTCCAGCCCGACACCATCGACTTCGAAATCTTCCCCGGCGATCAGTTCCTGCTCTGCTCGGACGGCCTGCACGCCTACCTGAACGACACGCGGATCATCGATTCGCTCAAGGGCGACGACGTCAAGCTGCTCCCCAAGAAGTTCATCGATCTGGCCAACGCCGGGGGTGGCCACGACAACATCACCGCCATCGTCATCAGGGTCGAGGGGGCCGAGGCGGTGGCCGGGGCGCCGGCCGACGATCGCGCCGCGGAGCTGGCGCGCAAGGTCGACGTCCTGCGGAAGATGCCGCTCTTCCGGCACCTCATCTACAAGGAGATCCTGCGGGTCCTCAACGTCACCCAGGTGCGCGAGTACGCGCCGGGCGAGGAGATCCTCAAGGAGGGGACGACCGGGGACGAGATGTTCGTGCTCCTGCGCGGCAAGATTCGCCTCCACAAGAACGACGCCTTCATCACCCACCTCGAGCCGGGGTCGCACATCGGGGAGATGGCGCTCATCGATCGCCGCCAGCCCCGCTCGGCCAGCGCCACCGCCGAGGAGCGCTCGCGTGTGCTATCGCTTTCCCGCAAGGATTTTTACGAGATCATTCGCAAGGAGCCACAGCTGTCGACCAAGTTGCTCTGGGCGTTCACCCAGGTGCTGGCCGACCGCCTGCGCAAGACCACGGCGGAATTATCGGGGGCGCGACTGGAGGCGGGGGCAGAGGATTTGACCGCCGACATCATGTTCGAGGAGTGACCACCGATGTCCGACCAGTTCCGTATCGAAACCGATTCGCTCGGTAACGTCGAGGTTCCGTCCGCCGCCCTCTACGGCGCGCAGACCCAGCGCGCCCACCAGAACTTCCCGGTCAGCGGGCTGCGCCTCCCCCGCCGGGTGATCCGCGCGCTGGCGCTGGTGAAAAAGGCCGCCGCCGAGGTGAACCGCGACAGCGGCAAGCTCGACGCCAAGCTGGCCGACGCCATCATCAAGGCCGCCCACGAGGTCGCCGCCGGCCAGCACGACGACAACTTCGTGGTCGACATCTTCCAGACCGGGTCCGGCACCTCCAGCAACATGAACACCAACGAGGTGATCTCCAACCGCGCCATCCAGCTCCTGGGCGGAGTGGTCGGCAGCAAGAAGCCGGTGCACCCCAACGACCACGTCAACATGGGGCAGTCCTCCAACGACGTCTTCCCGACGGCGGTCCACATCGCCGCCGTCGAGGCGATGGAGCGCGATCTGCTGCCGTCGCTGGAGGCGCTGGAGGGGGCGCTCACCGCCAAGGCCAAGGCCTTCGACCACATCGTGAAGATCGGGCGCACCCACCTGATGGACGCGGTGCCGATCCGCCTGGGGCAGGAGTTCGCCGGCTACGCCCAGATGCTGACCAACACCATCCGCCGCGTGAAGGCGGCCACCGGCGCGGCCTCGGAGCTGGCGCTGGGCGGCACCGCCGTCGGCACCGGCCTCGGGTCGGAGCCCTCGTTCGCCCCCAAGGTCATCGGGATCATCTCCCGGGAGATCGGCATTCACCTCAAGCAGGCGCCCAACCTGTGCGAGGCGCTGTCGGCGCGCGACGGCCTGGTGGAGGCGTCGGGGGCGCTCCGCTCGGCGGCGGTCAGCCTGACCAAGGTGGCCAACGACATCCGCTGGCTCGGCTCGGGGCCGCGCTGCGGGATCGGCGAGATTCACCTGCCCGATCTGCAGCCCGGCAGCTCGATCATGCCGGGGAAGGTGAACCCGGTCATGTCCGAGATGCTGCTGATGATCTGTGCGCAGGTCATCGGGAACGACGCCACCGTCGGGTGGGGCGGCGCCGCCGGCAACTTCGAGCTCAACGTGATGATCCCCGTGATCGCCTACAACCTGCTGCACTCCATCGGCATCCTGGCCAACGGCTGCCGGCTGTTCGCCGCGCGCTGTGTCGAGGGGATCGAGCCGAACGAGAAGCGCTGCAACGAGCTCATCGAGCAGAGCCTGGCCATGGTGACCGCGCTCAACCCGCGCATCGGCTACGACGCGGCGGCGGCCATCGCCAAGGAGTCGGTCAAGACCGGGAAGACCGTGCGAGAGCTCTGTCTGGAGAAAAACGTGCTCCCCCCCGACGAGCTGGCGCGACTTCTCGACGCCCGCTCGATGACCGGGTCCTGAGGACTGGCCACCGCCGACCGCCGCCAGAAAACTGCGTCCGAATGGCGGGAAGTGAAAATATCGCGCGCCCCGGCACTCATTTTTCGTCCGAGCCCCCCATTAAGAAGACGAAAGGAATCACCTATGCAGTCACCTCTTCGCAGTCAGGTCTCGGGATGGGTCGGGTTCGCCGGCGCCGCGGGCGCGCTGGTGGCCGTCTTGATGGTGTCGGGCTGTCCCGGCACGCTCGACCCGTCGATGTTCAAGAACACGGGGGGAAGCAACGGAACCGGGGGGAGCGGGAATGGGACCGGGGGCAGCGGCCAGACGGGCGGAACGCCCGGCACCGGCGGGACCTCCGTCAGCTGCACCGGCGGCAATGACGGCGCCTCCATTTTGAACGTCAACTGCGCGACCTCCTCCTGTCACATTCCCGGCGCGACCAACGACGGCACGGCCGGTGGCCTCGACCTGACCCCCGACGCCAACATCGGCTCGCGCCTGGTCGGCGTCACGTCGGTGGGAACGGCGGACAACGGATCGATGTGCGTGGGCAACTCCACGCCGTACCTGAACGCAGGCTCGAACCCGGCCACCGGTCTCTTCATCGACAAGTTCACGATGACCCACCCACCCTGCGGCGCCCAGATGCCCTTCGACTCGCCGTTTCCCCTGACCTCCACCCAGCAGAGCTGCCTGATACAGTGGGCCACGACGCTGACGTCGCCGTGATGATGACCGACCCTCAATCACCCACGCGCGGGCCGTTCCCGGAGGGCGTTGGGTTCGCCGGCGCCGCCGGCGCGCTCGTGACCCTCTTGATGCTGTCGGGCTGCCCCGGCACGCTCGACCCGAATCAGTTCCCAACCGGGACGGGGGGAAGCACCGGGAGCGGCGGGACCGGCGGCAGCGGCCCGACGGGCGGAGTGCCCGGCACCGGGGGAACCGCCCTCGACTGCACCGGCGGTAACGAGGGCACCGCCATCCTGACCAACTCCTGCGCCGTCTCCAACTGCCACATCCCGGGCTCGGCCAACGACGGCGTGGCCGGTGGTCTCGACCTGACCCCCGACGCCAACATCGCCTCGCGCCTGGTCGGCGTCATGTCGGTGGGGACGGCGGACAACGGCTCCATGTGCATGGGACAAGGACCGTACCTCGACGCCCATTCGAACCCGGCCACCGGTCTCCTGCTCGACAAGCTCAAGCCAAGCCGCCCTTGCGGCGCCCAGATGCCTGCGGACTCGGCATTCTTTCTGACTCCCACCCAGCAGAGCTGCCTCACCCAGTGGGCGACGACGCTGACCTCGCCATGAAAAGCGCGATGAAAGGCACCATGGTCTCCAGAACCCAGTCCCCGCAGCAGCGCACCGTCGGTCGTTCGCAGTCCCACAGACAACCGGCGGAAGGTCTCGTCTGGGCGGCCGCCCGATGAGAGGGGCGACGCGGGTTTCACGGCTGGTTTGGCTGCTGCCTTTGGCCCTTCTGTTCTCCTCGGCCGCAGCCGAGGCGGCCGGCAAGCGCATCGGCGTCCCCAAGTTCGAGGGGGCGCAAGAGGCGCTGGTCCGCAAGGAGGTGATGAAGGTGCTCAAGGCGCACGGCTTCGAGGTGGTGGGCTCGCGCGCCATGGCTGACGCCATCAGCAGCACCGGCGCCAGCCTCGACGCCGACGACGGCCTCAAGACGCTGGCCAAGGAGCTGGCGCTGTCGGCCATCGTGACGGGCGAGGTCGGACCGAAGCGGGCCAAGCTCGTCGTCCACGACGGCGGTGAGGGCTCGATCCTGGGCGACGGCTCGTTCAGCGGCGCCAACCCGCGCAAGCTGGGGACCGAGGTGGGGCTGACGTTCTGGAAGAAGCTTGGTCCCGACGTCGGCCGCGGGCATGTCCCGTCCGGCGCCAAGAAGCCCTCCGGGGCCGCGGCGGCCGAGGACGAGACCGGCGCTCCGGGGAGCGAAGCCGAGGCCAAGCCCAGGGACGATTCGTCGGGCTCCGAGGCGGCCGCCGCATCCGACGAGGCGGCCTCAGCGGCGAAGAAGAAGAAGTCGAAGGTGAAGATGGAGGAGACGCCCGCGGAGGCCGCGGCGCCGGCGATCCCCTCGGGACGCGCCTGGCTCGACTTCGAGCTGGGGATCGGCGGCTACAACCGCAGCCTGACGTTCAACCAGAACCTCAGCCCCAGCCTGCTCTCCTACACGCTCGGCGTGGGACCAATCGCGGTGGCGAACATCGTGATGTACCCGCTCGACCCGCTCTGGGGCGGCTTGCTCGGCAACATCGGCCTCGAGGCGGAGATCCAGCAGGGATTCGGCATCTCCTCGACGCTGTCCAACGGCGGCCCCAGCTTCAAGGACGTGGTGCACGACTACGCGGGCGGCGGCCGCTACCGCTTCACGTTTGGCGCCGAAAACGACTTCTACCTCTCGTTCACCGGCGGCGAGGACGCCTTCACGTTCACGGGGCGAAGCGGGACGAATATGCTCAACATCCCCGACACCATCTACCACTACGTTCGCCCCGGCCTCGGTGTCGACATGGCGATTGGCTCCGGACTCTCGCTCGCCTTGAGCGGCGGATACCGGGTGGTCCTCAACAACGCCGGCCCGCAGTTCCTGCAATTCTTCCCCCATTCGACCGTGGCCGGCGCCGACGCCGAGCTCGTGGCCCGCTACGCGATCTCCGAGAGGTTCCAGGTGCGCGCGGGCCTGGAGTGGCGCCGCTACTGGTTCGCCATGCATTCCCTGCCCAGCGACGTCAACAGCAACGGGGTCTTCATCGCGGGCGGCGCGGTCGATCAGTCGTTCGCCTTCACGGCGCGCCTCGCGATCCTGATCGGCAGCAGCAACGTCCCCAAGGCCGAGGGGGGCGCCGGCGCCGAGGAGGCACCGCCGCCAGCGCCGCCCCCCACCTCCAAGGGGCGCGGGAGCAAGTCCGACGAGGACTCGGGCGGCGACAGCGACGCGGGGACGGCTCCGTCCGTCGAGTAGGGTGCCGCGCGCGCTGATTCACCTCGACATGGACGCGTTCTACGCGTCCGTCGAACAGCGCGACGACCCTTCCCTGCGCGGCCGACCGGTCATCGTCGGCGGTCACGCCCACCGCGGGGTCGTGCTGGCGGCGTCGTACGAGATCCGCCCGTTCGGCGTGCGGAGCGCGATGCCGATGGCCCAGGCGCTGCGGCTCTGCCCCGACGCGGTGGTGGTGCGGCCCCGCTTCGACGTCTATTCGGACGTCAGCAGCCGCGTGTTCGACATCTTGCAGACGGTGACCCCGCTCTACGAGCCGCTGTCGCTCGACGAGGCCTTCCTCGACGTCACCGCCTCGCGCAGCCTGTTCGGCCCGCCGGCCGAGATCGCGCGCCAGCTGCGGGGCCGCATCGCCGACGAGCTGGGTCTGCCGGCCTCGGCCGGGATCGCGGACTGCAAGCTGGTCGCCAAGATCGCCTCCGATCTGGCCAAGCCGAACGGTCAGCTGGAGGTGTCGGCCGGCGCCGGCGCCGCCTTTCTGGCCCCGCTGCCGGTGGCGCGCTTGCCGGGCATCGGCCCCAAGAGCGCGAAGATCTTCGACGCGATGGGGATCGCCACCGTCGGCGAGCTGGCGGCCAAGGGGGCGGCGTTCCTCGAGCAACGGTTCGGGGCGGGCGGCCGCGAGCTCTGGGAGCGCGCGCAGGCGCTCGACCCGCGCCCGGTGATCGCCGATCGCGACGCCAAGAGCGTCGGCGCCGAGGAGACCTTCGAGGAGGATCTGACCGGGACCGAGGCGCTGCGCCCGCGCGTCCACGCCCAGGCGCTGCGGGTGGCGCACCGGCTGCGGCGTGCCGGGCTGCGCGCCCGCACCGTGCAGCTCAAGCTCAAACGCAGCGATTTCACGCTGGTCACCCGGCGGGTGACGCTGGATGAGCCGACCGACGACGGCCAGACGCTCTACCGCGAGGCGGCGCGCCTGCTCGAACGCGAGCCGCCCCGCCCCACCCGTCTCTCCGGCGTGTCGGCCCAGAACCTGGTGCCGGCGGCGGCCCCGCAGCTGGGCCTCTTCGCGCCGCCGCCGCGCGCCGCCGACACGCTCAACCGCGCCCTCGACGAGATCACCAGGCGCTTCGGCACCGCCGCCATCACCACCGGCGACGTCGCCGCCAGCACCCGCGACGATCCGATGCTGCGCGCTCCCCCGCCGGACGAGATCGGCCGGCAGAAGCGCTGACCCCCCGTCGGGGGCGGGGCCACTCGCCCCTAGGGCACGCGGAGGCCGTGTGGCAACATCCCCCAACACCCTCGACGAAAGGCACCATGGTCTCGTCCAGAATCGAGCTTCGGAAGCAACCCGCTGGCGGAAGGGATCGGTTCGTGGGCCGCCCCCTGCCGGCGCTGGCGCGGGTTTCGTTGGTGGTCATCGGGCTTCTGCTCTCCTCGGCGGCCGCCCAGGCGGCGGGCCAGCGAATCGGCGTTCCCAAGTTCGAGGGGCCGCACGAGGCGCTGATCCGCAAGCAGGTGGTGCATCTGCTCAAGGCGCACGGCTACGAGCCGGTGGGCCCGCGTGCGATGGACTACGGGATGAGCAGCACCGGCGCCGACCTCGACTCCGACGAGGGTCTGAAGAAGGTGGCCAAGGAGCTGTCGCTGTCGGCCATCGTGACCGGCAAGGTCGGACCGAAGCGCGCCAAGCTCGTCGTCCACGACGGCGCCGAGGGGTCGGTCCTGGGCGAGGCCTCGTTCAGCGGCGCCAACCCGCACAAGCTGGCCAAAGAGGTGTCGCTGACGTTCTGGAAGAAGCTCGGCGCCGACGTCGGCCGCGGGCATGTCCCGTCCGGTGCCAAGAAGCCGTCGAAGACCGCGGCGCCCGAGGAAGAGGAGGAGGCCGAGAAGGGACAGGCGGGCGAAGAAGGTGAAGAGGGCGAAGCCGGGGGGTCCAAGCCCAAGGGCGCCTCGTCTGCCGCCGGGGAGGGAGCCTCCGAAGCGACGGCGCCCTCGCCCCACGAGAAGACGGAGGCGCCGCCCAAGGAGCCCTCGGCGCCGTCGGTCCCCTCGGGGCGCCCCTGGGCCGACCTGGAGCTCGGGATGGGCGGATTGAACCGCAGCCTGACCTTCAATCAGAGCACCACCCCGGGTCTGCTCTCCTTCAAGCTCGGCGCGGGACCGATCGCGGTCGCCAACGTGGTGGTCTACCCGTTCGATCCGCTGGTGGGCGGCCTGCTCGGCAACATCGGCCTCGAGGCGGAGATCCAGCAGGGCTTCGCCATCTCGTCGACGCAGACGAGCAACGGGACGTCGACCAAGTACGAGAGCGTCGTGCACGACTATGCGGGCGGCCTGCGCTACCGCTTCCCGTTTGCCGCCGCCGACGACGTCTACCTCTCGGCCACCGCCGGCGAGGACGCCTTCACCTTCACCGGGCGGAGCGCCACCAACGTCCTCGACAGCCCCGACACCATCTACCACTACGTTCGCCCCGGCCTGGGCGCCCATCTCGCCATCGCCGGCGGCTTCTCGGTCGCGCTGGGGGCGGGGTACCGCGACGTCTTCAACCACGCCGGCGCCCAGTTCCATTCGCCGGACTTCTTCCCACGCTCCAACGTGGCGGGCGCCGACGCCGAGGTCGAGGCCCGGTACGCGATCGCCCCCTGGTTCCAGGTGCGCGCCGGACTGGAATGGCGCCGCTACTGGTTCGCGCTCAACACGCAGCCCGGCGACACCTTCATCGCCGGGAGCGCGACCGACCAATCGTTCGCCTTCACCGGGCGCATCGCGTTCCTGCTCGGCGGCAGCAGCGTCCCCAAGGACGAGGCCGGCGGCGACGAGGAGGCCCCGCCGCCACCCCCGCCCAACCCCAAGGGGCGCGGGCACAAGCCGTCCGACGAGGAATCGGGCGACAGCGATTCCGAACGGACCACCCCCTCCTCGGACGAATAGGGCGCCGGGCGCCGGCCTCGGGGATCAGTCCCAGGTGGTGCGCATGGCGAAGCGCTCGATCGCGAAGGGCGCCAGGTCGATGGGGGCCTGGCCGGTGGCGATCAGATCGGCGATCGCCTGGGCGGTGATCGGGGCCAGCAGGATCCCGTTGCGGAAGTGGCCGGTGGCGAGGACCAGGCCGCGGACGCGGGTGGCGCCCAGGACCGGGAGGTGGTCCTCGGTGAAGGGGCGGAAGTTGGACCAGGTGGCGGTGACGGGCGCGTCGGCGAGCCCGGGGATGAGCGTGCGGGCCAGCGTCAGGATCGCGGCCAGGCCGCCGACGGTGACCTCCTTGCGAAAGCCGGCCATCTCCACGGTGCTGCCGGCCAGGACCGTTCCGTCGCGGCGCGGGACCAGGTAGCCCCCGGGCGCCGAGACGACGTGGCGAAACAGCGGCGGGCGGGTCTCGATCGACACCAGCTGGCCACGCGCCGGGCGGACGACGGTCGGCGGCACCCCTGCCCCCTCGACCAGCCCCGACCAGCTGCCGGCGGCGACCACCACCACCGCGGCCGGCAGCAGATCGCCGTCGAGCTCGACGCCGGTGACGGCCTCCTTGTCGACAAGCACGCGGCGCACGTAGCGTCCGGTGAGAAACCGCGCGCCGGCGCCGGCCGCCGCCTGCGAGAACGCCCGGGCCAGCTCGCGAGCGACCACCTGGGCGTCGTCGGTGAAGGCCAGCGCCGCCCGCACCGCCGGACCGAGCGCCGGCTCGCGCGCGTGCGCCGCCTCGCCCGAAAGACTGTCGACGCGCAGCCCGCGCGCCAGCTGCCAGGCGCGCCGGGCCGAGAGCGCCGCCTCACCCGCCTCGTCGAAGGCCACGGCCAGGACGCCCGAGCGGTCGTAGCCGACGTCGATGCCGGTCAGCTCACGCAGCTCCGCCGCCAGCGCCGGGTAGAGCGCCCGGCTCTTGAGCCCGAGCTCGAGCAGCGGCCCGGGCCCTTCGGCCTCCATCTGCGGGCCCAGGATGCCGGCCGCGGCGCTCGACGCCTCGGCGCCGGGGATGCCGCGCTCGATGACGGTCACGCCGAGGCCGCGCTGGCAGAGCCGCAGCGCGATCGCCGAGCCCATGATGCCGCCGCCGATGATGGCGACGTCGCTGGCCACGCCGCCGGCTGTCTGGTTCATCAGATCCCGTCCGTGGGGGCGGCCGTGCGCTGCAGCTTCCCCTCGAGCGACTTGGAGATCCAGACCTTGTTCTGCGCGTCGACGATCAGCGTCGCGCAATCGGGATACGAATCGACCAGCTCCATCCCCTTCTTGGGGCCCAGGATGAAGACCGAATCGTCGAGCGCGTCGGCCAGGAATGCGCTGGGCGCGAAGATCGTCACCTCGCGCGAGGCGGTGGCCGGGTAGCCGGTCTTGGGATCGATGATGTGGTGGTAGCGGCGGCCGTTGAACACGAAGCCGCGCTCGTAGTCGCCTGCCGTCGAGAAGGCGTGGTCCTGGATCGGCATGCGGGCAATGATGTCGCGGGGCCCCCCGCGCGGATCGCGCACGCCGACCATCCAGTTTGCGCTCCCCTTGCGGCCCGCGACGAAGAGATCGCCGCCCGCCTGCACCATGAAGTTCTCCAGGCCCGCGGCGCGCAGCACCGCCGAGCAGCGATCGACGGCGTACCCCTTGGCGATGCCCCCCAGGCCCATCCGCATGCCGACCCGCCGCAGCTTGACCGTCCCGGCCTTGGCGTTCACCAGCACGTCGCGCCAGTTGATGAGCTTGCGGCGCTCGGCGATCTCCTCGGGCAGGGGGATCGACTTGTCCATGTCCTCGTCGAACTTCCACAGGCCGTGCATCGCCGCGAAGGTGATGTCGAACGCCCCCTCCGAGCGGCGGGACATCTCGAGCGATTTTTCGATCACCTCGAGCGTCTCGGGGCTGACCTTGACTGGCTTCTTCCCGGCCGCCTTGTTGACGCGGACGATGTCGCTCTCCGGCTCGCCCGGCCGCTCCCAGTCGGTCATCAGCTTTTCGACCCGCCGGATCTCGTCGTAGGCCGCCGCGAAGGCATGCTCGGCCCTGTCCGGGTCGGACGTGTACGCCGAGAACGTCACCTCCGTCCCCATCGCGGGGAACGTGCGGGCCACCACCCGCGGCGCGGGGACGGGCGGCGCAGCCTGCGCGACCAGCGCGCCCAGCGTCAAAAATGAAAGAGCTCCGGTCAACACGCGGCAGACCATAGCACCGCGTCGCCCAGAGGCGAGAGCGAGAGCGAGACGAGAGACAGAGGCGAGAGCGAGCCGCGCGCACGAGCCGCGGTCGCCCGCGCTGCTACTTGGCGGCCAGCGCCTTGGCCACGCTGACCACGTGCGCCGCGGTGATCCCCAGCTCCTTCATGACCTCGGCGCCAGGCGCCGACAGCCCGAAGCGGTCGATCCCGATGCTGGCGCCGTCGAGGCCGACGTAGGGTGCCCAGGTCGAGGTGACCGTCGCCTCGATGGAGACGCGGCGGCGGCACGCGCGGGGGAGCACCTCCTCGCGGTAGGCGGCCGGCTGGCGCTCGAAGCGCTCGAAGCACGGCAGGCTCACCACCCGCGTCCCCGGCCCCAGGCTCTCCGCGGCGACCAGCGCGTGCTGCAGCTCGCTGCCGGCCGAGAGCAGGATCAGGTCGAGCGGCGCGGTCTCCTTCTTCGCCACGTAGCCCCCCGTGAGGGCCCCTTCACGCCGCGCCTTCACCGGGATGCTCTCCAGGAGCGGCACGTTCTGCCGGGTGAGCGCCAGCAGCGTCGGACCGTCGGTCCGGTCGAGCGCGGCCACGAAGGCGCCGGCGGTCTCCTCGGGATCGGCCGGACGGATGACGTCCAGGTTGGGGATCACACGCAGGCCGGGGATGGTCTCGACCGGCTCGTGGGTGGGGCCATCCTCGCCGACGCCGACGCTGTCGTGGGTGAAGACGTAGATGACCGGCAGGTGGCTGAGCGCCGCCAACCGGATGGAGCCCCGGCAGTAATCGGCGAAGACCAGGAAGGTCGCGCCGCTGGGACGGAAGATCCCGTGCAACGCGATGCCGTTCAGGATGGCGCACATCCCATGCTCGCGGATCCCGAACCGGATGTTGCGCCCGGTGCGATGGCTCGCATTGAAGTCGTCGTTCCCCGCCTTGAGATCGCCGATGTAGTTCAGCGTCGAGCCGTACAGATCGGCGCTGCCCCCGATGAGCAGCGGGACCTGCGCCGCCAGCGGCTGCAGCACGTCCTGCCCTGCCTTGCGCGTGGCGATCTTGGTGCCGGCGGGAAATTCGGGGAGCGCCGCGAAGAGCGCCGCCACGTCGGGCGTCCGCTTGGCGGTGTTCTCGGGGAGATTGCGGACCTCGGCCCGCGAGCTCGCCAGCTCCTCGGCCAGCTTGGGGTTCTTGGCCTTCCAGGCGTCGAAGATCTTGGTCCAGCTCGCGTGGGCGGCGGCCAGCTTCTTCTCGCGGGCCCCGAAGAACGCCCGCACCTCCGGCGAGACGAAGTACGGCTCCGGGGGCAACCCCAGGCCCTTGCGCGCCGCCGCGCCGAACTTGGCCCCGCCCTCGCCGTGCGCCTTCTGCGTCCCCTCGACCTCGGGGATCCCCCGGCCGATGAGCGTCTTGGCGATGATGAGCTGCGGCTTGCCGCTGCCGGCCCGCTTGGCGCGCACGAAGGCCGCGAAGAACGCCTCCATCTCGTGGCCGTCCACCGTCTGCACGTCGAACCCCAGCGCCTCGAACCGCTTGGCGGTGTCCTCGCTCTGCGACTCCTTGGCCATCGCGTCCAGCGTGACGGCGTTCGAGTCGTAGATGAGGATCAGGTTGTCCAGCTTCTGGTGGCCCGCGAAGGCGACCGCCTCCATCGCCACCCCCTCCTGCATGCAACCGTCGCCCGCCAGGCAGACGATGTGGTGATCGAAGATGGTGTGCTCGGCGGTGTTGAAGCGGGCCTCCGCCATCTTGGCGCTGGCCGCCATGCCGACCGCGTTGCCGATCCCCTGGCCGAGCGGACCGGTGGTCGCCTCGACGCCGCTCGACGCGTGGGTGACCTCCGGGTGACCGGGCGTCTTCGAGCCGAGCTGACGGAAGCGCTTGATCTCGTCGAGCGTGATGTCCTTGTAGCCGCTCAGGTGCAGCCAGGCGTAGAGGAACATCGAGCCGTGGCCGGCCGAGAGCACGAAGCGGTCGCGGTTCAACCACCCCGGCTGGGCCGGGTCGTAGCTGAGCGCGTGGCCAAAGAGCACGGCGCCGATCTCGGCACAGCCGAGCGGAAGGCCCAGGTGGCCGCTCTGACTCGCAACGACCGCGTCGATCGCCAGACCCCGCGCCATGGTGGCCGCCTGGGAGAGAATTGGTTCCGGAAGCTCGCTCATTTGGGGCGGCAGTCTAGCTGGAGCGCGCCGTCTGCGGTAGTGAAGATCCTGGTTACGATCAAAGCTTGGCGGTCGCCAGCGCGGCGGAGCGCGACCGCGGAGGCGCCCGGCAGGAACAGCGCGCGGAGGAGGACGCGGAGGCGCCCGGCAGGAACAGCGCGCGGAGGAGGACGCGGAGGCGCCCGGCAGGAACAGCGCGCGGAGGAGGTCGCGGAGGCGCCCGGCAGGAACAGCGCGCGGAGGAGGTCGCGGCGCTGGCCGGTGAGAGAGCGATCTCCGACGCCGAGCTCGATGTCGAGCGGGAGCAACGCCGGCGAGAGCTCGGCGAGATCTTTCGGCGAGAGCGGGAGGCCACCGATCTCCGCCTCGCGCACGAGCGGGTCACGTCTGACGAGGCGGTGGCGGCGCGGGAAGCGTTCCTCGGGATGGTCAACCATGATCTGCGAACCATGGTGGGGGGGATCGGCCTGAACCTGGCCCTCTTGGTGAGGGATGTCGTCGATGACGAGCGGGGACGGCGGATCGTCAAGCGCGTCGACGCCATCGAGCGCTTCACGGGGCGGATCAACCGCCTGGTCGACGACCTCCTCGACGTCGTCGGGATCCACGCGGGAAAGCTCTCCGTCGTTCGCGCGCCTCACGACGCGATCGCCGTCGTGCGCGACGCGATCGCCGACATGGCGCCCTCCGCGTCGGCGAAGGGATCGCCCTGTCGGCCGAATTGACGGGCCCTCCCTTGCTCGCCCGTTCGACCACGATTGCGTCCTCCAGGTTCTGGAGAACCTCATCGGAAATGCCGTGAAGCTCACGCCCGCCGGTGGCCGCGTCCTGGTCCGCGTCCCCTCCACCGAGCCGGAGGTGCGGCTCACGGTCGAGGACACCGGCCCGGGCGTCGCGGGCGACGTTCGCGGCATCTTCGAACCGTTCGCCCAGGGGACGAACATCTCCCGACGCGGGCTCGGGCTGGGACTCTACATTTCGAGGTGCATCGTCGAGGCCCACGGCGGCAAGCTCTGGGTCGACAAGACCTCCGGCGAGGGAAGCGCCTCCTGTTTCACCCTCCCCCGCGCCTGAGCGCGAGCCGTCGGCCGCGGGACGAGGCGCGAGGACAAGGCCGCCTCTCACGATTCGTCACGTCTTGGCGATCCGTCGGCGACTCCTCGCGCCGTTGGGTTTCGAGCCGTTGGGCCTCGGGGCAGGCCGTTGGGCGCGCGCGGCTGTCCCCCGCAACATCCGCCTAATCAAGTGGGGTGCGGTCGCGGAGCTGCGGCCGGCCGTTCCTCGACCCGCAACGACCCGCCGGCGCGCCGCCAGCCGACGCGCGCCATCCAGGTGGACGGCAGGGCCGTGGCCGGCGCCAGATCCGTGGGCTCCGGTCCTCGCTGCCACCCCGAAAAGTGTGGCCCGGAGCTCCGTGGGTCGATGCACGGGGGCGCACGCAGGTGCTTCCGGAAGTTGAGCAGCACGTACACCATGCTCGCCCGCGTCTGCCGCGGCGTCGTGAGCGGGCGGGCGTGGTACCGATCGCCAACCACCCTCCCCCGGCGGCCGAGCGCGCGATTCACCGCCAGCGCCAGGCGGATCGCGAGGCCATGCATGCCGCCGCGGGTCCGGCGCGGCTCGTCTCCCTCGACGATGAAGTGTCCGTGATCCTGCTGGATCGAGAAATGGACGATTCGAAAGCGATCGATCGAGGCGCGGGCGATGGCCCGCCGGAGCGCGCCGAACAGCCGGGGGGAGCGAAGCGACGGCAGCCCGGGCGTGGCCCGGATGGTGAGCTGCACCGGATACCGC
Source organism: uncultured Pseudomonadota bacterium (assembly GCA_963847705.1). Lineage (GTDB taxonomy): Bacteria > Myxococcota_A > Polyangia > Fen-1088 > Fen-1088 > JADGRB01. Next base: position 170,061 of record CAWKBC010000029.1, read on the forward strand.
GGGTCGATCTTGGGTCGCGTGACGTGCGGCATCGACGGTCGGCCGCGCGGCTTACGGCCGGCGCCTTTACGAGCCCCGCCCCACGTTCTCGCCGCCGGAATGGGCAGCCCCAGCTGTCGAGACCGTCCCGACTTGATTGCGCGCATGTTCTGTCTTCGGCGCGGGAGGCGCCGAGTTGCGCAGGGCGCGAAGGGTTCGCCGGGCGCGAAGGGTTGCGCCGGGCGCGAAGGGTTGCAGGGCGCGAAGGGTTCGCAGGGCGCGAAGGGTTCGCAGGGCGCGAAGGGTTGATTCGGCGGATGTCGCTCCTGAAGTGACAATCGACTGGAATGGGAGCGTGGAACGCTCGTGAAGTGACAATCGACCGGAATGGGAGCGCGCAACGCTCGTGAAGTGACAATCGACCGGAATGGGAGCGCGCAACGCTCGTGAAGTGGCAATCGACCGAAAAGGGGGGCGCGGAACGCGAGTTCGGCACCGGCGATGTGACGAATCGTGAGAGGCAGCCTAAGGCAGGCCTAAGGCGGCCTAGGCGCCGCCGAGCGCCCGGACCAGCGTCGCCGCCCGCGCGCCGCTGGCCCGGAACGTCAGCTTCCGACCGCCGTCTGGCAGGATCTCGATCTCGATCGTCAGCCGCTCCGCCGGCGCGGCCTCCGGGAAGCGGTCGAGCCATTCGATCGCCACCGCGGCGCGATCGAAGGCGTCGGCCAGGCCCAGCTCGTCGAGCTCGCGCGGGTCGTTGATGCGGTAGAGGTCGGCGTGGACCAGCGGGACGCGCCCCGGGTGCTCGTTGACCAGCGCGAAGGTGGGGCTGGCCACGTGCCGCTCGGCGGGAACCTCCACCCCGCGCGCCACGCCCTGCACGAACGTCGTCTTGCCGGCGCCCAGCGGGCCGACCAGCGCCAGGACGTCGCCGGCCGCCAGCGCGCGCCCGAGCCGCTCGCCGATCGCCTGCAGATCGGCGGCGGTGGTCGCGGTGAGGGTCAGCGCCTGCGGCATCGCTCGTGGGCCGTCACACGTAGATGGTCAACACGTAGATGGTCAGATGATGGGTCAGATCTCGATCTTCTCGAAGTGGACCAGATCGGCGAAGGCGGCGAAGCGCTCGCGGATCTGATTCAGGTCGAGGCGCTTGAAGCGGTCGAGGCTGAAGTCCTCGACCGAGAACGAGGCCAGCACCGAGCCGAGGATCATCGCGGTGCGGATGGTGGCCGGGCTGGTGTCCCCCTGGCGGGCGATCCACCCCATGAAGCCGCCGCCGAAGGAGTCGCCGGCGCCGGTCGGATCGACGACGTTCTCGATGGGGAAGGCAGGCGCCGCGAAGACGCCCCCCTCGTGAAACAGCAGCGCGCCGGCGTCGCCGCGCTTGATGACCACCGCGCGCGGGCCGAGCGCGCGGATGGCGCGGGCCGCCGCCGGCAGGTTGGCCTGTCCCGAGAGCTGGCGCGCCTCCTCGTCGTTGAGCAGCAGCATATCGACCCGCTTGAGGAGGTTGCAGGAGGTCGGGACGCTTGCCCTCGATCCAGAAGTTCATGGTGTCGCAGGCGACGAACTTCGGCTATTGGCCGGCCTTCTCCGTCTGCTCGAGGACGCTGAGCTGCAACACCGGGTCGATGTTGGCCAGGAAGACATAGGGCGAGTCGGTCCAGGCCGCCGGGAGCTTGGGGCGAAAGTCCGAGAAGACGTTGAGCTGCGTGTCGAGCGTGGTGCGCGTCGAGAAGTCCGGCGCGTAGACGCCCGACCAGCGGAAGGTCTTGCCCGGCACCCGCTCGAGCCCCGCCAGATCGACGGCGTGCGCCTCGAACAGCTTGGTGTGCGTGTCGGGGAAGTCGGTGCCGACCACCCCGTGAGGCGCACCGGCGCCAGGAACGAGGCCGCGACCGAGAAGTACGAGGCGGCGCCGCCCAGCACGTCGGTCTTTTTTCCGGCGCGCGTCTCGACCGTGTCGAGCCCGACCGAGCCCACGACCAACAGAGGTGATGCAGAGGACGACATGTTCAAATCTCTCTCCCGTGAAGTGCCCGCAGGCGTTGGCGTGCCTCGGGCGTGATCGCCTCCGGCGCGGTGAGAATGGCGTGAGCGGCGGCCCGGGCGCAACCGCAGTCCGCGGCAAACGAGGCGTGCGTCGGCAGCCGGCGCACGATCTCCTTGGCGCCGGCGACGTTGGCCGCCAGCACCGCGACGACGCCCGCGGCGGTGACCGCCTCCTCCTCGGCGTGCCAGCAGTCGTAGTCGGTGACCAGCGCCAGCGAGGCGAAGCAGAGCTCCGCCTCGCGGCAGAGCTTCGCCTCGGTCACCGCGGTCATGCCGATGCAGATCCGCACCCCAGCTCCGGTGCAGCAGCGACTCGGCGCGGGTGGAGAACTGCGGCCCCTCCATGCAGACGTAGGTGCCGCCGCGGTGGAGGCGCTTGCCGTCCGCCGGTGCGCGGGAGGTGAGGCGCGCGGCAGCCGGCGCTTCGCGCACGCCCGTCTCGGCCGCGGCGGCCGCCACCGCGGCGCTGAACGCCGCGCAGGTCGGCTCGGCGAAGGAGACGTGGCCCACCGCCCCGTCACCGAAGAAGGTGGAGGCCCGCCGGTAGGTCTTGTCGATGAACTGATCGGCCAGCACCAGGTCCCCCGGCGGCATCCCCTCGCGCAACGACCCCACCGCCGAGACCGACAGCACCTGCGTCGCCCCCGCGGCCTTGAGCGCGAAGACATTCGCCCGGTAGTTGATCTCCGACGGTGAGAGGCGATGCCCCGCCCCGTGCCGCGGCAGGAACAGCAGCCGCGCCTCGCCGATCCGCCCGCTGCGGAGCGGCCCGGAGGGCGGCCCATAGGGCGTCGCGACCTCGACCGACCGTGCGTCGGAGAGACCGTCGATGTCGTAGAGCCCGCTGCCGCCGAGAACGCCGAGGATCATGCTTCCGCTCAAGGAGTCGATGCTTCTAACACGCGCCCGCAAGCTGTGGGAGCATGTCAGGCGGCCCATGGCGGACGGCGACTTCGTCGACTATCTGGTGGCGCACGGCGCCTACGCCGAGGCGGCGCGCGCCGCCGTCGGGCGCGGCGAGCTGGCCCGCGCCATCGCGCTCTACGAGCGGGTCTGGCGGTTCGCCGACGCCTGGCCGCTGGCGCTGACGCTCGGTGATCGGGCGCTGGCGGTGCGGCTGGCGCTGGACGCCAACCTGCCGGCGCAAGCTTCCGAGATCGCCGAAGCGACCCCGCCCGAGGGGCTGCTGGCGGTGGCCGAGGCGTTTGCCGCCCGCGGGCGGTCGTTCGAGGCGGCCCGCACGGCCGAGCGGGCCGGCGCCTGGACCCGGGCCGCGGCCTGGTACCGCCGCGCCGGGGCGCCGCTCGACGAGGCGCGCGCGGAGACCCGGGCCGGCGCGCTGCGCGAGGCCGGCCTCATCTATGAGCGGTTGATCGGGCAAGGAGGCGGCGGCCACCCGGTCGGCGACGAAGCCACCTCGGCCCGCCTCGCGCTCGGGCGGCTGCTGGCGCGCCTCGGCCGCGCCGAGGAGGCGGTCCGGCATCTGCAGATCGCCGCGCGCGACCCGTCGGCGCGGACGGCGGCCTGGCGCGCGCTGTGTGGGCCGCTGCTCGCGCTGGGGCTGCCCGGTGCGGCCGCCGAGATCGCCGCGCGGCTGCACGCCGCCGACGCGTCGTTGCCGCGCGCCCCGGGAGAGCTGGCGCTCCTGGAGGAGGCCGCGGCCGAGACCGGACGCCAGGGCGGCGACGGCAACGACGGCGGCGACGTGGGACGCCGGTATCACCTTCGGCGCCTCATCGGCGCGGGCGCCGTGGGCCGCGTCTACGAGGCGTTCGATTCGCTGCTGGGGGCGCCGGTCGCGCTCAAGCTGCTGGTGGTGGGCGGCGGCGGGGGCGGTGATCCGGAGCGCCAGGCCTACCTGCGCTACGCGCGTGAGGCCGAGGCCGCCGGACGGCTGCGCCATCCCAACATCGTCGCGCTGGCCGACGCGCAGCCGGCTTCGGGGCTGTTCGTGTTCGAGCTGATGACCGGCGGGACCCTGGCCGACCGGCTGGCCACCCAGGGGCCGTTGCCGCTGGTGGGCGCGCGGCGGCTGGCGCTCGACCTCCTGGCGGCCCTGGGCGCCGCCCACGAGCGCGGCATCATCCACCGCGACGTGAAGCCGGCGAACGTCCTTTACGACGCCGCCGGCAACGCCAAGCTGGGGGATTTCGGCAGCGCGCACCTGGCCGACTTCGGTCAGACCCAGACCGGCGGCTTCTTCGGGACCGTGGCGTACATGTCGCCCGAGCAGATCACCGGCGCGCCGATCGGATACGCGGCCGATCTGTACGCGCTCGGCGCGACGCTGGTCGAGGCGCTCACCGGAAAGCCGCCGTTCTTCGGGCCGGATCTGGTGGCCCAACACCTGGGCGAGGCTCCCCCGCCCCCTTCCGAGCGCAGGCCGGGGCTCTCCCCCCTGCACGACGAAGTGCTGCTGCGCGCGCTGGCGAAGGCGCCCGGCGAACGTTTTGCCTCGGCGATCGAGATGGCGGAGGCCATCGTCGCCTGGCCCACGGAGGCGACGGCGATCGGAACGGCGACCGAGACGCGCGCCGCCGCCGCGGCCGCCCCGACGGAGAGGGCCGAGGAGACCGCCACCATCGAACGGGAGCTGTGGCGCACCAGCGAGGCGCGCCTGGTCTCGCGCCGCGATCCGCGGACCGCGCGGGAGGTGCTGGTCGAGGAGCACGCCTCGCCGCTCGACAGCGCGGCCTTGCAGGAGCTGCGCGAGGTCGCCGCCGCCGGTGGACCGCAGATCCAGCGTCTGCTCCGGCTCGACGCCGAGCGCCGCGCCATCTGGTACGAGGTCATCGAGGGCGAGCCGCAGCCGCTCGCCGCGCTCACCCCGCCCGAGCGCGCCGCCCTCGCCGCTCACCTCGACCGTCTGCCCGCGGCCCGCCGGCGGGCCTTCGTCCGCACGCCCGCCGGCCCGGTGGTGCTGGTGGCGCCCGTGCCCCTCAGCTGGTGAAGAGCTGGGTGACGAACAGGGGGCGAGTCCCCGTCACCTCGGGACCGAACACCACGCCGACGCCGAGCCGGCGGGCCCGCGGATCGAGCAGGTTGCCGCGGTGGCCCGGACTGCCGACGAACCCGCTCTCCGCCTGCTCGGGGCTGTAGGCGCGGCCGACGTTCTCGAACACGATGTCGGGGTTGAGGCCGGCGCGCCGGACGCGATCCATCGCCGTGCCAGTGCGGGGTGACAGATGCCCCACGAAGTCGTGGTCGAGCATGTCGTGGCAGTGCGCGCGCGCGATCGCCGCCAGCCGCGGGTCGGCGGTGACGGGCGGCAGACCGGCGCGCGCCCGATCGCGGTTCACCAGCGCGACGATCTCCCGCTCGGCGACGACCGGATCGGTGGAGCCTTGCTGCATCCCCACCCCGCCCCGCCAGACCGCCGGCGGCGAGACGCCGCAGTAGACCGGAAAGTTCGCCAGCACCGTCGGGCCGACGGCGCCGGTGGCCACGATCTCGAGCTGGTAGCGCCCGCTGGCCCGGCAGCGGATCTCGCCGGAGAGCTCGCGCCCCCGCGTCGGCGGGGCCTCGTGGACGTGCCCGTCCGGTGAGGTGATCACCAGCTCGGGATCGCGGTAGGCGGCGTCGATGCGCGCCGCCACCCGCGCCCGGTCGCCCAGGCGAAGGCGGCGGGCGATCGCCGCGCCGAGGACGACGGGCGTCTCCTGGAATCCGGCCACCACCTGCACCTCCGGGCCGCTGCGATCGATCCCCACGCCGATCCGGCCCACGGGGCCGCCGCGCAGGGCCGCCGCGAACTCTTCCCGGGCGCGCGCCCGGATCTCGGCGTCGGTCCCCGGGGTGGCGCGCGCGAAGAAGAAGTGCGGTGACGGCTCGACCAGACCGTAGTGCGAAAGCAGGAAGGCAATCGCCTCCAGCGACGGCAGCTGGTCGCCGCCGAGGTGGCGCGCCAGATCCGTCATCGCCCAGTCGAGCCGCGTGTCGGCGCTCGGCAGGGGTCGCCCTGCCCGCCGGGCCGCAGCCCGGGCGTCCTCGACGATCGCGTCGCGCAACGGATCGCCTGGCGGTCCGCCGCGCGTCGAGGCCGCCGCCGTGTAGGCGCCGACCGGGGCCGCGCCGGGGATCATCGGCGCCGGGGAGGGCGCGCGCCCCCCTCCCGTCGCCTGCGCCGACCAGGCGACGGCGAAGGTCAGGGCCAGGGCGCAGACCGACGCCGACCCCGCCTTGCGGCCGGAGCGACCGGCGCGCCTGGGACTACTTCTTGTCGTGGAGGTCGCCGCCCTTGGCCGCCGCGGGCGTCTTGCGATCGGGCGCCGGCGCGACAGTCTTCGGCCCGGGCGCGCTTCCGTGCGCCGCCGGCTTGCCCGCGGTTGCCACCGGCGGCGCGATCTTCCCGTCGGCGTCGGCGAACACCAGCTCGCCGAACCGCGCCAGCGCGTGGAAGTCACCGACCAGCGGCGGGGACCATCCGGCCGCCTGCTGGGGCTTCCCCTTGGGCAGGTCCATCCGGTACATGTTGATGCGCCAGACGTCGCCCGGCTCGGGCGGCAGCCGCACCGCCGACTTGTCGTCCATCCCCTTGACGTCCTCGAGCGGAATCGCCAGCTCGGTGGTCCACCCCTTGTCCTGGTCGTCGCGCTTGTTGAGCGTCCCGTCGACGTGAACCTTGGCGATCATCTTCGAGTTCCAGGAGAACGGCTTCAGCTTGGGGTCGACCGTGTCCTCGTAGCGCCGCGGCGACGGCAGGTAGGTGTCGAAGATGTTCCCGTTGGGCGCCACCTGCAGCTCGATGTAGGTGCGGCCGTTGCCGTCGGCGTCGATCATCAGCTCGTCGGCCTCTTCGGTCCAGAGCTTGTCGTCGCGTTTCGTGAGGTCGGTCCAGACGTCGTCGTCGGTGTTCTCGAACCCGACGTAGAGGTTCTTCTTGTCCCAGAGCAGCTTGGCCTCGGTGTGCATCAACGGCTGCACCGGTGCGCCGGTCATCGTGTTGACGAACGGGCCCGTCGACGGCGCCGCCGCCCAGACCGCCTCGTCGAGCTTCCCGTCGAGCTTGGGCGCCTGCCCCTTCGCCACGAAGCGCGCCAGGTAGCGCTTGCGGGTCTCGGCGACGGCTGCCGCGCGCACCGGGATCGACGCCGCCAGCACCCGCCCCTCGTTGTCGTGCGCCCCGCTCTTGATCGGCATCCGGGTGTCTCCCCGCCACAGGCCGACGTAGACCTCGACCACCGGGTAGCTCCAGCTGTCGGGCAGCTTGACGGTGTGGATGTCGCGGATGATGTCCCCCGCCTTCCAGGCGCTGACCGGATACTTCCCCTGGATCGGCGTGTGGTCGGCGTTGATGTAGCTCTGCTTGCCCGGCCCCTCGAGGTGCGTGAACGTCTTCCAGCCGTCGCCGGGGGCGGCGACCACCTTCCAGTACTGCGTGAGCTTCAGATCCTTGCCCCCTTCGGCCGGCAGCGGGTCGACGTCGAGCCCGAGAAAGACCACCTTCCCGTCGAGATCGGCGTTCACCGCGTAGCGGGGGGCGGGGGGCGACGGCAGGAGGTTCTGCTTGGCGACGGCCAGATCGTCGGTGGAAGGCTTGTCGGCGTCCTGCTCGACGCAGGCGCCATGGACGAACACGATGGGCACGAACACCATCGGCACGACCGCCAACCGGATCGCCAGAGTGCGCATGCGGCCGTTTCTAACCAAGGGGGGGGCCGTTTGCAATGTCGCGGGACCCACCCGGCGCCGCCGGCGCCAGCCCGGTTCAGCCGCTCGGCGCGGTCGGAATCTGGTCGGGCGGCAGACCGCGCACGCCCCGCGCCGCGACCTCCAGGATGATCTCGGCGCGCGCCGTCGTCTCACGCATGAAGAGGAAGATCCTGTCACCCAGCACCCGCCTGAGCTCGGGCGCCGGAACGCCGATCGCCTCCAGGCCGGCGTGGCGCGCCAGGTAGAGCGCCCGCGGCAGATGGTAGCGCTGCGAGACGACCAGCAGGGACCGCACGCCGGTCGCTGCGGCATCGGCCATGCTGGCCGCGGTTCGAAAGCCGCCGCGATCGATCACCACGTCGCCCGGCGCGACGCCGCGGCTCTCCAACCAGGCGGCCATGGCGTCGGGCTCGTCGTAGCGCGGCCGCACCATTCCGGACACGATGATCCGGCGCGCCAACCCCGACCGATAGAGCTGGAGAGCGGTCTCCAGGCGCGCCGCGAGCTCCCACGAAGGGACGCCTCGCAGGACCTGGGCGCCGAGCACCAGGGCGTAGGGACGCGGCGGGATGCGGCTGAAGTCGGCGATGATCGCGTCGCGGCTGCCCGCGATGAGAGAGGCGTTGGCGGCGCCCACCAGCGCGATCAGCAGGACGGCCGCCAGCGCGAACCACTTCCCCCACCGCCCCTGCCCGGCCTTCCCCGCCTCGGTCGGGATCGCTTCCGCTGGGCGCGCGTCAGCCGGCATCGCGGTAAACCTTCGCCGCGCCGATGTGCCCCAGGCGGTGCCAGCGGACATATTGCCGCGACAGATGAAACAGGATCTCGTCGCGGCTCATCCCCTGCTCGACCACCCGGTCGACCCACTCGATGGCCACGTCGCGCGCGTCGGGCGGATGAAACAGGAAGGTGCGCCCGAAGATCGCCCGCTCGCCGTCCCAGATGACGCGCGCCTCGAACACGTCCCCGTCGGAGATCCCGGCGGTGTTGCGGCGCTCCAGCACCGAGAAGCGCGCGCCGCCCAGGAGATCGTCGATCTCCAGGACGCGATCGGCGGACGAGGCGAGCTGGAACAGGCTCCGGTGGCTGGCGGCCAGGTGCGCCAGCGCGCGGCGCTCCTCGGCGGGCGCTTTTGCCGCGGACTCGACGGCGTGCGCGATCGGCACCTTGCCCCCCAGGCCCATCGACGGCCGCTCCAGCACGTACCACTCCAGGAACGACGCCATCCGCCCTTCGAACAGCTCAGCGTCGTCGTCGAACACCTTGCCGGCGCGGTCGAAGTACTCCTCGCGCGCGCGCATCGCCTCCAGCCGAAACTCCTTCTCGCTGTAGCGCTCCGTCAGCCGGTCGAGCAGCGCGTAGATCATGCTCAGCGCCGGCGGCGCTCTTCCATCGCGACACGGAAGCGGTCGAAGAGGTAACCGGCGTCGTTGGGCCCGGGCGACGCCTCCGGGTGGTACTGCACGCTGAACACCGGCAGCGTCGCGTGGCGCATCCCCTCGACCGTCTTGTCGTTGAGGCTGACGTGCGAGAGCTCGGCCTTGCCCGCCAGCGAGTCGACGTCGACCGCGAAGCCGTGATTCTGCGAGGTGATCTCCACCTTGCGGGTGCCGAGATCCATCACCGGGTGGTTGGCGCCGTGGTGCCCGAACTTGAGCTTGTAGGTCTGGCCCCCCAGCGCCAGACCCAGGATCTGGTGGCCGAGGCAGATCCCGAACACCGGGAGCTTGCTGGCGCAGAGCTCGCGCGCCGCCTCGACCGCGTAGTCGACCGCCGCCGGATCGCCGGGGCCGTTGGAGAGGAAGATCCCGTCGGGCTTCATCGCCAGCACCTCGCGCGCGGAGGTGGCCGCCGGCACGACGCTCACCTTGCAGCCGGAGGAGCGGAGGTGGCGCAGGATGCCGCGCTTGATGCCGTAGTCGTAGGCGACGACGTGGTGACGCACCGGCGGCACCACCACCGGGCCGCGGACCGGCGCGCGCGGCCCCTGCCAGAGCGGCTCGTCCCATTCATAGGCCGACGCGGAGGTGACCTCGCGGACCAGATCGCGCCCCTCCAGCGAGGGATGATTGCGCGCGCGCGCGACGGCGGCGGCCGGATCGCCGACGGCGCGGGTGATCACCGCCCGCTGCGCGCCCGAGAGCCGAATCCGCCGGGTGACCGCCCGGGTGTCGATGCCGGTGATGCCGGCGACGCCGTGGGCGGCCAGGAGCTCGTGCAGCGAGCCGGAGGCGCGCCAGTTGGAGACGACCGGTGACAGCTCGCGCACCACGAAGCCCGCGCACCAGGGGCGCGAAGATTCGAAGTCGGTAGGGTTGATGCCGACGTTGCCGATCTCCGGCGCCGTCATGGTGACGATCTGCCCGCGGTACGACGGGTCGGTCAGCACCTCTTGATAGCCGGTGATCGCCGTGTTGAAGACGATCTCCCCGGCGCCCGAGACGTCGCCGCCGTCCGCGGCGCCGAAGCCGAAGCCACGGTAGACGGTGCCGTCCTCCATCGCCAGCAGCGCCGGCGGCAGACTTGATGTTGAATCGTTCGAGGCGTCGACAGTCACGAGATGTTCTCCCCGGAGTAGACGATAGCACCGCCGACGATGGTCAACACCGCCCGTCCCAAAAGCGCGCGGCCGGCAAAAGGGGTGTTGCGCGAGCGCGAGCGGATCGCCGCCGGCTCGCAGGTCCAGGCGGCCTCCGGATCGACGACGGTCACGTCGGCCGGCGCCCCGGCGCCGAGCGAGCCCCCCGGCAGGCGGAACAGCGCGGCCGGCGCGGCCGAGAGCCGGGTCACGAAGGCCGCCGGCGTGAGCAGCCTGGCGCGGACGAGGTCGAGCACCAGCGGCACCGCCGTCTCGAGGCCGATGATCCCGAACGCCGCCTGCTCGAACTCGACCTCTTTTTCGACCGGCGAGTGGGGCGCGTGGTCGGTGGCCACCGCGTCGATGGTCCCGTCGGCGAGCGCCGCTCGCAGCGCCTCCACGTCGGCCGCCGCGCGCAACGGCGGGTTGCACTTGGCGTGCGTGTCGTAGTGGGCGCAGGCCTCATCGGTCAGCGTCAGGTGGTGGGGCGTGACCTCGCAGGAGACCGGCAGCCCGCGCCGCTTCGCCTCGCGCACGAGGCGCACCGAATCGGCGCTGCTCACGTGCGCCACGTGGTAGCGCGCGCCGGTCAGCGCGCAGAGCTCGAGGTCGCGCGCCACCATCGCCGACTCCGCCGAGGAGGGCTGGGCGCGGATGCCGGCCCGCGTGGAGACCGCCCCTTCGTTCATGGCCCCGCCCGCCGACAGGGTGAGATCCTCGCAGTGCTGCACGATGGTGAGATCGAAGGTGCGCGCATACTCCATCGCCCGGCGCATCAGCTCGGCGTTCATCACCGGCCTGCCGTCGTCCGAGACCGCGACGCAGCCGGCCTCCTTGAGCTCGCCCATCTCGGCCAGCTGCTCGCCGCCGAGGCCCTTGGTGATGGCGCCGACCGGGTAGACCCGCACCACGCCCGCCTGCCGGGCGCGGTTGATGATGAGCTCGGTCACCGCGCGGCTGTCGTTGGGCGGCGTGGTGTTCGGCATCGCACAGACGGCCGTGAACCCGCCGGCCGCCGCCGAGCGCGTCCCGGTGGCGATGTCCTCTTTGTACTCCTGCCCCGGCTCGCGCAGGTGGGTGTGCAGATCGATGAGCCCGGGCATGACCCAGCGCCCGCGCACGTCGACGACCCGAACGCCCGAGCCGACGCGGGCGGCGATCCCGGGGGCGACTTCGGCGACGACGCCGTCCTTCAACAGAACGTCCGCCTCGGCGTCAAAACTCCGCCGAGGATCGAGGACCCGGCCGCCGCGCAGACAGAGATCCATTTGCCGGGTCCCCTTGTTAGGGGGTTACCGCGCCTCAGTCAACCGGTTTCAATCCATCGGGGACCCTGAGAGGGTCCCCGTGCCCCCGCCCCACGGACTTCGCGCGGCGGAGCGGCGCTCCGTCCACGCGATGTTCCTTCTCCTCATGCGCGGTCGACGAACAGCCGCAGCCGCTTGAACCAGATCAATTTGCTCTCGAAGCCCGGAAAGCTGGCGTTGAGCCCGCTCGGGTTGGGGACCACGAAGACACGCGACCCGGCGATCGTCTCGCGCTTCGCGCCGGGACCCGGGCCGGCCGCGATGCCGAAGTAGGTCCGGTAGAGGCTGACGCCGACCAGCGCCACCACCGCCGGCCGCCAGGCGGCGATCTTGCGCTCCAGCACGACCTGCCCCCGGGCGAGCTCGGCGCGGGTCAGCTCGGCCGCCGTGCGGGTCGTGCGCGGGCACAGGTTGGTGAGCGCAATGCCGAACTCCGCCAGCCGCTGATCCTCGGAGTAGTCGATGAGCACCGGCGTCAGCCGCGCCGCATGCAGCAGCCGCCAGAACGGGTTCCCGTTGCCGGCGAAGTGGTGCCCCACCGCGCCCGACCGGCGCCCGGGGTTGATCCCGACCAGCAACAGCCGCGGCCGATCGACGACAACGTCCTGGAGAAGCTGGACTCGACCGCTCGACGCCTTTGCCAAGGGACCAGTACATGACCATAATTATGACCATGTTGAAGGTCAACATTCACGAGGCGAAGGCCAACCTCTCCAAGTACATCGCGGCTGCCGGGCGTGGTGAGATGGTCGTCATCTGCCACCGCAATCTCCCCGTCGCCGAGCTCCGCCCCCTCCCCCGCGCCCGGACGAGACCGCGACCCGTCGGCCTGGCGCGCGGCGAATTCAAGATTCCGCGCAGCTTCTTCGAGCCGCTTCCCGACCAGGTCGTGGCCGGCTTCCACGGCGAATGAAGCTGCTCCTCGACACCTGCACCCTGCTCTGGATCGCCACCGCCGACCGGGCGCTCTCGCGCACCGCGCGCGAGGCGTTCGCCGATCCGGAGAACGCCGTCTATTTGAGCGCGATCTCCGTCTGGGAGATCGCGCTCAAACACTCACTCGGAAAGCTGCCGTTGCCGAGACCTCCGATGGTGCTCATTCCCGACCTGCGGGCGCGGCACCAGATCGAATCGCTCCCGCTCGACGAACGGGCCACGCTGGCGGTCGCCCAGCTGCCCAGCCTCCACCGAGATCCCTTCGATCGAATGCTGATCTGTCAGACGATCATGGGTGGGCTCACGCTGCTCACGCCTGATCCGCTGATCACGCAGTACGCCGTTCCGACGCTCTGGTGAGCGCGGTCTACTCGGACGGGCCGGCGTCGCCGCCGGCCAGGAGGTAAAGGACGGCCATCCGGATGGCGACGCCGCGGGCGACCTGATCGAGAATGACGGCGCGCGGGCCGTCGGCCACCGCGGGGTCGATCTCGATGCCGCGGTTGATCGGGCCGGGGTGCATGACGATGGCGTCGGGCTTGGCCAGCGCCAGCCGGCGCGGGTTGAGGCCGAAGTAACGCGAGTACTCGCGGGTGTTGGGGAAGAGCGCGCCGCCGATGCGCTCCTTCTGGATGCGCAACATCATGATGACGTCGGCCCCCTCCAGCGCCGGCTCCAGCCGCTCGTGGATCGACACGCTTCCGGGCGTGCCCATCGCCTCCAGCCCGGGCGCCAGCAGCGTGCGCGGCGCGACGATCCGGACCCGCGCCCCCATCTTGGTGAACGCCCAGATGTTCGAGCGCGCCACCCGGCTGTGGCGGATGTCGCCGCAGATGACGATGTCGAGCCCCTCGAGCCGCCCCTTGTGCTTGCGGATGGTCGAGCAGTCGAGCAGCGCCTGGGTCGGGTGCTCGTGCGCGCCGTCGCCCGCGTTGACCACCCCCGCGTGCAGCCGCGCGGCGAGCATCTCGGCGGCGCCGGCCTGGGCGTGGCGCACCACCACCACGTCGGGGGCCATCGCGTCCAGGTTCCGCGCGGTGTCCAGCAGCGTCTCGCCCTTGACCGTCGACGACGCCGAGCCCGAGATGTTCACCGCGTCGGCCGACAGCCGCTTGGCGGCGATCTCGAACGACGTCCGCGTGCGGGTCGACGGCTCGAGGAACAGGTTGATGACCGTCTTGCCGCGCAGGGTCGGCACCTTTTTGATCGGGCGCTCGTTGATCTCCAGGAACCGGTCCCCCAGATCGAGCAGCATGGCGATCTCCGCGGCGCTGAGCGACTCCATCCCCAGCAGGTGCCGGTGCGCGAACCCGGTCACGAGCGCCGCTCGCGCAGGACCACCCGGTCCCCCTCGTTCCGCTCGGACAGCATCACGCGCACCGACTCGCTCGCCGTGGTGTCGACGACCACGCCGACGACGTCGGGCTGAATCGGCAGCTCGCGCCGGCCGCGATCGACCAGCGTCGCCAGCTTGACCGCGCGCGGACGGCCATAGTCGGCCAGCACGTCCATCGCCGCGCGGATGGTCCGGCCGGTGAAGAGGACGTCGTCCACCAGGACCACCGTGCGCCCGTCGATCGGCTCGGGGAGCTCGGTGGGGCCGATCTCCGGCTTGGGCAGCCCGCGAAAGACGTCGTCGCGGTAGAGCGAGATGTCGACCGCGCCCAGCAGCGGCCGCGGCTCGCCCGCCTCGGCCAGCAGGCCGCAGAGGCGCTGGGCCAGGTAGGCGCCGCCGGTCCGCACACCGACCAGATAGAGCGGCCGCTCCTCCTGGGGGATCCGCTCGGCGAGCTCCAGCGCCATGCGCCGCAGCGTGCGCCCCAGACCGGCGCCGTCGAGAATCTCACGGCGCTCGAGGAGGTCGCTGTCGGGAGGCGGCAAACGTGGGGTCATGGATGAAGCTTCCTCATCAGAAGTAATACCGCACGTCGATGGTGGAGAGCGCGTCCCAGATGCTCCCACCGCCGAGCACGCCGACCGACCAGAGATGCCCCGCGGGCGCCCGCTCGTACAGGACCTGGGCGCCCGCCTGGAGGCTGATCGAGAGCGCCGGGACACCGATGAACCCGAAGTGCAGCTCTCCCTCGATCGACGCGCGCAGCTGGAACAGCGTCGTGCTGCCGGTGTCGCTCCCGGCGGGACGGAACCAGACCACCGCCAGCTCGGGGCTGGCCCCGATCGCCAGGTGCTTCCAGTTGGCGAGCAGCAGCGTCATCCCCACGATCGGTCCGACGCCGAGATAGGTGTCGAGGTCCTGGCCGCCGAGCGAGCCGCCCCCGGTCCCCAGCACCAGGTACCCGTTGAGCGCCACGTTGCGGCTCATCCAGTACCGGGCCCCGAGCGCCCCGAGGCTCACCGTGCAGGGGGTGGTGGTCAGGTCGGCCGCGCATCCCTGCCCCGGCCGCAGCGCCAGCGGCAGCGGCCCCGGATCCAGACGCCGGGCCGTCACGCCGACACGACCGACCACGGCGTCATGATCGGACGCGGCGGGCGTCTCGTCGCTGGTGGGGATTGGCCCCGCGCCGACGGTGGCCTCCGCGCTGGGCGGCGCGACGGTCGGCGCCGCCACCGCCGCCGGCGGCGCGGGCGGCGCGACGATCGTCTCGGGCGGGGCGACGCCCGCCGCCACGGGTGGCGTGGTGGGGGCAGCGGTGACCGGCGGCGGCGCCGTCTGCTGCGCGCGCAGCGGCGCGGCGCAGAGAAGCAGGGCCGCGAGCGACCCGAGCCCCACCCGCCTTGCGCCCGTCATCCCCTGCCTTCGGTGCGTCGCCTGCACGCCTCTTAGGTTCCGGTCTGCCCGAGGCAGATGCTCGCAGGTTGGGTGCCCGCCGGCGAAGAGCAGACGAACCCCGGGCGGGTGCACATCAGCGCGCCGGCGTCCGACCCGATCTGGCAGCCGGCGTAGCAGGCGTGCAGCGGAGCGTCGGGGGCGCCACGCTGGACGCAGGTGCTGCCGGCGCCGACGCACAGATCGACGGCGGGGGTGCTGGGCCCGGGGTTCGGCGCGCAGCCGAAGGTCTGGCAGTAGCCGCCGGGGAAGCGCGTGCCGCCGGAGCAGACGCCGCCCAGCATGCAGCCGGAATCCATCGTGCAGGCCGAGCCCGGAACCGCCGCCTTGTCGTAACAGAGCCCGTGGGTGGCGTCGCAGGTGTCGGAGCCGTTGGCCAGCGCCACGCAGTCCGCGTCGATCCCGCAGCCGCTCACGGCGACGGGGACGAACAGCGTCTGGCATTCGCCAGCCACCACGTCGTCCGTCGGATCCGAGGGCGTCCCGTTGTTGTTCTGCACCAGGCGCGTGCACATCTGATCCGGACCGCAGTCGCTGTTGACCGCGCAGACCGACGAGCAGTAGGTCCGGTTCGTGAGGCCGTTGAGCCTGAACTGGCGGTCGAAGCAGGCGCCGCTGAGGCAGTCGGCGTTGCTGGAGCACGCCTGTCCGACCGTCTTGATGCCGCCCGCCGGCAAGGCCTTGCAGACGGTCAGCGCCGTGCGCGCCCCGTAGGGCACACACCCCTGAGGAGCTCCGCCATCGGCCTGCTTCGACTGGCAGTCGCTCTCGCGCGCGCAGGAGGTGGCCGCGATCTTCGACGAGGGCGTGCAATACCCGACCTTGGCGGTCGAGCCGTCGGGGGCGGGCACGGTGGTGTACTCGAGGCAGCTGGACGCCGTGGGGCAGTCGGCGTCGTTGCGGCACATGGTGCTGCAGAACGAGCCGGGGACATCGGGAGAGGTGACGCAGAGCGAGTCGTCCGCACAGTGCATCCCTGCCGTACTGGTCGAGCAGGGAGCCCCGTAGGCCAGCGCGCCCGAGGCCGGCGCCACGCAGGTGAGCTGGAAGGCGTTCCCGGCCGGGACCGGCGCGCCGACGATGCAGACGCGGCCGCTGTTGCAGATCGAATCGGCGCCCGACGTCGCGTAGGCATTCGAGGGCAGCGAGCTGGTGGTCTGGAGCGTGCCGCAGAAGTTGATCGGACAGACGCCGCCGCCCATGGCGTCGGCCGCGCAGTAGTAGTCAACCGCCTGCGCGTCCCGCTGGGGCGGCGAGAAGTCCATGCCGGCGTCGTGGGGCCGGCTGCCGGCCGCGGGACTGGAACAACCGAAAAGCGCGGTCGAGGCCAGGAGCGGCACGAGCAGAAGGGACGGCACCGCAAGCGAAGTGGTCTTCATAAGGTCGCGCGACGATTATGCCAGCTTCCCGTGTAATGATGAAGCCGTCGTGCTCGCCGACCCCACCGCCGCGATCCTGGTCATCGGGAACGAGATCCTCTCGGGAAAAGTCGCCGACGAAAACGCCCGCTATCTGATCGGCGAGCTGCGCCGGCTGGGCGTCTCGCTCCGCCGCATCGAGGTCATCCCCGACGTGGTCGCCGAGATCGCGGCGCGGGTGCGCGCGCTCGCCGGCACCGTCGACCACCTGTTCACCTCGGGGGGCGTGGGGCCGACCCACGACGACGTGACGCTGGAGGCGGTGGGAGAGGCGTTCGGCATGCCGATCGCGCGCAACGCGGAGCTCGAACGGATGCTGCGGAACGGCTACGGCCCGCGCCTGCAGGAGCGCGACCTGCGCATGGCCGACATCCCCGTGGGCGCCCGCCTCGAGCATGGACCCGACGCCCTCGGCGCGACCTGGCCGGTGGTGGTGGTCCGCAACGTCTGGATACTCCCCGGCGTGCCGTCGATCTTCCGGCGCAAGTTCGAGGCCGTGCGCGAGCTCTTCCGGGCGCCGCCGATTCACGGGCGGGCGCTCTACTCGCGGGCGGGCGAAGGCGAGATCGCCGGCGCGCTCGACGAGACGGTCGCCCAGTTCGGGGCCGCGGGGGTGGAGGTCGGCTCCTACCCGCACCTCGACGCCGCCGATTACCGCGTGAAGATCACCCTCGACGGGCGCGACCCGGCCGCCGTGGACGGCGCGCTGGCCTTCCTGGCCGAGCGCCTGGGAGACGCCGTCGCAAAGACTGAGTGACCTTCCGGCTGCGTGGTAAAAGTCGGCCATGGCTGATGTCCCCCCCGGCGTGAAAGGGATGAACGACGTCCTTCCGCCGGACGTCTCGAAGTGGCAGTTCGTCGAGGAGAAGGCGCGCGGCGTCCTGGAAGCGTTCGCCTACCGGGAGCTGCGGACGCCCGTCCTCGAGTACACGCCGCTCTTCGTCCGCTCGGTCGGCGAGGTGACCGACGTGGTCGAGAAGCAGATGTACACCTTCGACGACCGCGACGGCCGCTCGGTCAGCCTGCGCCCCGAGGGGACCGCCTCCGCCGTGCGGGCTTACATCGAGAACGCGCAGTGGAACCGCGAGCCGGTCACCCGCTGGTACTACCTCGGCCCCATGTTCCGGCACGAGCGGGCCCAGCGCGGCCGGCTGCGCCAGTTCCACCAGATCGGGGCCGAGTGGTTCGGCGTCAACGAGCCGTCGGCCGACGCCGAGACGATCGCCATGCTGGCCACGATGATCGAGGAGATTGGCATCCCGGCCGGCGCGCTGGAGGTGAGCCTCAACTCGCTGGGCGAGCCCGAGGAGCGGGCCGCCTACCGGGAGGCGCTGGTGGCCTTCTACCGCGGCCACCTCGAGGTCCTGGACGAGGAGGCCCGGCGCCGCCTGGAGACCAACCCGTTGCGGATCCTCGACTCGAAGAGCCCCGACATCGTCGCCCTCAACGCCAGCGCGCCCGTGCTGCTGGAGACGCTCAGCCCCGGCTCACAGGCCCGGTTCGCCAAGGTGCGCGAGCTGCTCACGGCGCTGGGCGTGCGCCACACGCTGGACCAGCGCCTGGTGCGCGGCCTCGACTACTACACGGCCACGATCTTCGAGATCAAGACGACCGCCGGCGAGCTGGGGGCGCAGAACACCATCTGCGGCGGCGGCCGCTACGACGGCCTGGTCGCCTCGCTGGGGGGGCCGAAGACGCCCGCCATCGGGTTCGCGCTCGGCGTCGAGCGGACGCTCCTCGCCCTGACCCAGCCCGCCGACAGCTACGAGCGTCCGGTGAACGCTTTCTTTGCCTCGATGGACGAGGCCTCGCTCGCCTATGCCCTCCCGCTGGCCCACCGCCTTCGCGCAGCCGGGATCAGCGTCGAGATCGAGCACCGGGGCGGCAAGGTGGGAACCCAGCTCAAGCGCGCGGACAAGCTGCGGGCGCGGGTGGCCGTCATCATCGGCGGCAACGAGGTCGCCTCCGGCAACCTCACGGTCAAGGACCTCGCCAGGAGCACCCAGTTCACGGTCGCTGCGGCGGACCTCGAAGCGAAGATCCGCCAGCTCCTGGACTGACGGCAAAGGCCAACGGCGACGGTGACGCTCGGCTGGTCGGGGCCTGCTTCGGGGCGGGGAGTTGCCTGGCGGGGAACGCGGCCTAACTGACCGGCGGACCGGTCACGTGGCCGCTCCTCTTCGCGCTGGCATCCTCGCCGCGGACGGCGAGGAGCGCGCTCCCAGGTCCCCGCCAGACAACTCCCCGCCCCTCGCCCACCCCCTCCCACAATCCACACCGCCCCCATCGGGCAGGCGGCAAGGAACAGACCTCATCAGAGACTTTAAGAATCGTCCGGAGGTACCAGGAACACTTGACCCCGGGCACCCTCGGAAGCAGCCCATTTTGGGGACAGGGGCCGGCAAAACGAAAAAGGACCCGTCTGGGCCCTCGGTAGAAACGAAAAAAGGGCCCGTCTGGGCCCAGGTTGATCGGAGGCGGGCTTTGCCCGCCGGAGACTTATGTGCCGAGCAAGATCTGGGTTCGGCTCTCGTCGCGATCCCGGGGTGGGCCCGCGCAGCGAGCGAAGCGAGCGTAAGGGATGGCGCCCCCGGTTGCCCGGGGGCGCCGTCCACCCCAACACGACCGAGGAACCACCCTCGTGTCGCGTGGCCCCCGCCGGGTTTGTGAGCCCGGCAGGCACCATCTTTTTGCGCGAGGGCCCCGGCTGAACCCGGGACCCTCGCTTGAAACGCCGTGCCTTTAGGTCGCCGGGCTGGGGACAACTGCCCGCGCCGTCGCGGTGCCAGTCGCCTCTTCCGGAAGAACGAACCCGTGCGACGAACCCACGAGCTCCGGGTAGGCGCCGCCACCGTGCTCGTGGAGGTCCATTCCTTCGAGCTCGCCCTCTTTCGAGATGCGGAGGCCGACGGTGATCTTGACGAAGTACATCATGAGCAGCGAACCGACGAAGGTCGCGCCGCCGATGGCCGCGCTGCCGATCGCCTGTCCGATGAGCTGGTTGACGCCACCGCCGTAGAAGAGGCCGGTGACGACCGAGGCCGCCGAGTTGTCGGCCCCCGTCGGCGTCGGCGCGCCGTACTGACCGGTCGCGAAGAGGCCGAGCGAGAGCGTGCCCCAGATGCCAGCGGCGCCGTGGACGGCAACCGCGCCAACCGGATCGTCGATCCGGAGGTACTCCAGCAGGTCGACGCAGAGGGCGCAGACCGGGCCGGCGATGGCGCCCAGCACGATGGCGCCGAAGGGCGACACCCAGTAGCAGGGGCAGGTGATGGCCACCAGGCCGGCGAGGAAGCCGTTGATGGTCATGCCGCAGTCCCACACCTTGTTCTTCGGGTACATCCAGAACATGGCGCCCAGACCACCGGCACAGGCGGCCAGCGTGGTGTTGGCGGCAACGCGCCCGATGCCGGCCGCGTCCATGGCGGACAGGGTCGAGCCCGGGTTGAAGCCGTACCAGCCGAACCAGAGGATGACGCCGCCAACGGCCGCGATGGTCATGTCGTGGCCGGGCATCGCCCCGCCGCCGTCGCGCTTGAACTTACGTCCCAGGCGCGGTCCGAGGACGATGGCGCCCGCGAGCGACACCATGCCGCCGATCGTGTGGACGACCGTCGAGCCGGCGAAGTCGTGGAAGGCGGCCGGGTGGATGGTGTTCAACCAGCCGTCCGGACCCCAGGCCCAGTGGCCGAAGATCGGGTAGATGAAGCCCGAGACGAAGAATGAGTACACGAGGTCGCCCACGAACCCGGTGCGGCCGATCATGGCGCCCGAGGTGACCGTCGAGCAGGTGTCGGCGAAGGCGTACTGGAAGAGGAAGAACGCCAGGATGGACACGCCGGTGGACCCGTAGGTGTCGGGCGCGCCATGCAGGAAGAAGTACTGGTGGCCGATGAAGCCGTTGCCCGCGCCGAACATGAACGCGAAGCCGAAGGCCCAGAAGAGCAGCCCGCAGAGGCAGGTGTCGACGATCCCCTCGAGGAGGACGTTCACCGTCTCACGCGTCCGGGCGAACCCGGCCTCGAGGAACATGAACCCGGCTTGCATGAAGAACACGAGGAATGCCGTCACCAGCACCCACATGTTGTTGATCGGGTTGACGTAGAGGGGCACGGGAGCCGCGGCGTCGTCCGCCAAGGCCTTGTGCCCGAAGTAGTGCGGAACTCCCGCAATGATCAGAAAGAGGAGCGCGAGCCCCAGCGCCTTGCCACCGAGGAGGGCGTAGAAAACACGCCTTCGCTCAGAGGTCTTCATCCCGTCCATGAACCGTTTGATCACGATGTCCCTCCTAGTTTTCTCGACGCCATCTGGGCGCCTGGGGGACATCATGGCGGCTTTGCATTTCGCAATTATTTCCAGATGTACCTAGTTCCGTAACTACAGCAACTTACGGCGACACACCTTGTTAACATCCGCCGACACCTGCAATTCGCAGCCGCAGGACCCGCGAAATGCAAAACCGCGGGTGGCGATTTTCAAGCCTTGTCGAGGTCGAAACCGTCGTGCAACGCGCGGACGGCCAGCTCGGCGTACTTGGCCTCAATCACACAGGAAATCTTGATCTCGGAGGTCGAGATCAGGTGCACGGTGATGTTCTCGCGCGCGAGGATCTCGAACATCTTCAGCGCCACGCCGGCGTGCGACCGCATACCGACGCCGACCACCGAAACCTTGGAGAGATTCGTCTCCGTCTTGATCTGATCGGCCGGACAAAGATGTCCGCACTGCTTGACCAAGAGCTCCTTGGCGCGCGCCATGTCGGCGGACGGCAGCGTGAAGGTCAGGTTGGTGCGCCCGTTTTCGACGTAGGCCTGGACGATCACGTCGACCACGATCCCGGCGGCCGCCAGGGGGCGAAACACCATCGCCTGGATGCCCGGCTGGTCGGAGATCCCGTGCAGCGTGATCTTGGCTTCGTCGCGCGAGGCGGTGACGCCGGAGACCATGATCGATTCCATCGCTTTTTCTTCCGGCACGACCCACGTCCCTTCGTTGTCGTTGAAGCTCGAGCGCACGTGAATCGGGACGCCGAACTTCATCCCGAACTCGACCGAGCGAATCTGCAGAACCTTGGCCCCCAGCGAGGCCAGCTCCAGCATCTCTTCGTAGCTGATGCGGCCGACCTTGCGCGCGGTGGGGACGACGTTGGGATCGGCGGTGTAGACGCCGTCCACGTCGGTGTAGATCTCGCACACGTCGGCCTTGAGCGCGGCCGCGATGGCCACCCCCGAGGTGTCCGAACCGCCCCGCCCCAGCGTGGTGATGTTGCCGCTCCGATCGACCCCCTGGAACCCGGCCACGACCGCGATCTTGCCGTCCTTGAGCGCGTCGGTGATGGCGCGCGCGTCGATCTCCTGGATGCGCGCGCGGGCGAAGGCGCTGTCGGTGAGGATGCGGACCTGATGCCCGAGGAGCGAGACCGCCTTCCCCCCTTCGGCCTGGATGGCCAGCGCGACCAGCCCGACGCTCACCTGCTCGCCGGTCGAGGCGATGACGTCCAGCTCCCGCTCGTCGGGGACCTCGGCCAGCTGCTTGGCCAGGCCCAGCAGGCGGTTGGTCTCGCCCGACATCGCCGAGACGATCACCACCACGTCGTGTCCCTGGCGCTGCGTGGCCAGGCAACGGCGCGCCACCGCGCGCATCCGGTCGATGGTGCCGACTGAGGTCCCGCCGTATTTCTGAACGATGAGCAAGGCGCGACAATTTCCACTCCCCGGGCCGCCTCGTCAAGAGTTGTGGGGACCCTGGGAGGTCCCCACGCCCCCCCGACGGACTCCGCGGGGCCCGGGGTCCCCGCGCAGGTCCGCCTCCCGGGGGGTGGATGGAAGCCCGGCTCCGTCCACGCGATCGTGTCCTTATGGTAAACCTCGGCCGTGGCTGAAGCGCTGGAGATTCACGTGACGATGCCGGACGTCGAACAGGCGCAGAAACTGGCGCGGGCGCTGGTCGACGAGGAGCTGGCCGCCTGCGTGAACATCGTGCCGGGCGTTCGGTCGATCTACCGCTTCGAGGACAAGGTCCACGAGGAGGACGAGGTGCTCTGTCTGATGAAGACGCACCCCGCGCTGTTCGAGCGGCTGCGCGATCGGATCCTGGAGTTGCACTCCTACGACGTCCCCGAGATCCTCGCCTTCAAGGTCCACGACAGCAGCAAGGCCTACATCGACTGGCTGCACGGCTCGGTGGCCGTCACGGAAAGGGGCTCGGAATGACCGCGCCCGTTCGATCGACCGCGGGCAGCCCCAGCGCCGGGCGCGCCCACACCTCATAGGCGTCGTCCCGGTAGACGCGCCCGAGGCCCGACCCGCCCGGCAGCGCCCCGGCCAGCGGCTCGTTCCGCGCGACCAGCGCCGCGTCGGGTGCGTAGCGCGCCAGGATCCCGTCCCAGCCTGGGCGCGCGCGGTGGATCGTCTGGTCCTCCTCCAGCACCTCGGGCGCGTAGGCGACCTCGTACCGGCCGTCGAAGCTGACGCGCGCCGCCGGGTGGAGCTTCCAGATCACGAACCCGCCGTTCACGAACGACGTCACCAGCTTGCCGTGGAAGCCCGCCTCGGCGAGGTAGGCCACGGCGCCCGCGGGATAGACGACCGCTCCCGAGGCAAGGTCGCTCCCCTGGGCCGGGATTCGCAGGCGAAACGGATGCAGCGGCAGCGCCACGGCGAGGAGCGCCAGGCCGACCGCCGCGCAGACGACGATCAGCGTGTCGGCCACGCGCCGGCGGGCGACCGCCGACGCGAGCAGCTCGCCGAGCGGCGTGGCGGCCAGATAGCCGGGGACCGCGCAGAACCAGGCGAGGGCAAACAGGGCCACGTGCCGCTCGTGCCGCCAGGCCGCCCAGGCGGCGACCACCACGAACGCCAGGCCCGGCAATCGCCGGGGCCCGCGGCGCACGACGGCATAGACGACGAACAGAACCGCCAGACCGAACGCTGAGAGGCCGATGACGTAGGGGCTCCGGACGAGGGGCGCCCACTCGCCGATCCGATCGCGTGGGAAGGTGATGCTGCGCCACCAGCCGACGTAGTAGGCCCGCCCGTAGGGGGTGAGCGCCATCAGCCCGGGCGTCGCCGCGACGGCGGCGACGAGGTGCCAGGCCGGACGGCGGCGCAGCAGCTGCTCGAGCGCGTGGAGCGCCACCGCCGCCACGCCGACCACCCATCCGCCGTGCAGGTTGATCCAGAGCGCGACGACCGGCAGGGTGATCAGCAGGAATCGGCGCGGCCGCGGGTCGTCGCGATCGCGATCGATCTCCGCCAGCAGCACGGCCAGGAACAGCATCGTGTAGAGGCCCGCCCGGATGGTGGTGAACGCCACTTGCCCCAGCAGGATGGCGATGGGCGCGCAGAACGCGACGACCACGGCGGGGGCCCGGCGCCGGGCCGCGGCCGTCGCGACCCAGGCCACCGCGGCCGAGACCAGCCACCGAAACAGCATGATCCCGGGCGCGCCGAGCGTGGTCGCGATCCCGAAGAGGAGCGCCCCGGCGCCCCACTCGTGCTGCACCGCCGGCACGATGGTGTGGGTGAAGGCGAAAGTGTCGTGCAGCGGCAGCGTTCCCGTTCGCAGCCATTCGCGGAAGAGCGCCATCTGATGAAACCCGTCGGGATCGAAACCGGTCTGCTGGCTGAGACGCTCCATGAACAGCGCGCCCAGCCCGAACGCCAGGGCCGCCGACAGCGCGCGCCGGCGCCGGACGGCGCCGGGCTCCGGGGAGGCCGGCGCGGCGCCGTTCAAGGGCGGGCCTTCAAGCTCTCGGCCGCGGCACGCGACGCCGCGACCACCATCGGCTCGGTGTCGTGGCGGGCGGCCTCGGTGAGGACAGCGATGAGGTGGCGCCGGGCGACGCCGTCGCTTCTGCGGTTGCCGTTCCCGTCGCCGTGGCCGTTGCCGATCTGGGCCAACGCCGTGGCCGCCGCCGCCCGGACCGGCACGTAGGCGTCGTGCTGCAGGCACTCGACGAGCGCCGGGACGGCGCCCGGATCGCCGAGCGCGCCGAGGGCTTCGACCATCTCGCGCCGGTTCTGCACCTCCGGAAGGTGCGCGAGCAGGACGGGGACGGCGCGCCGATCGCCGAGCTTTCCCAGCGTCACGATGATGAGTCGGCAAAGGAGGATGTCGTCGTGGCGCTCGAGGGCCTGAGCGAGGACGGGGATTCCACCGCCGTCGCCCGCGGTCGCCAGGGCCAGCGCCGCCCGCGTGCGAAGCTCGACGGCCGTCTTCGGGTCGCCGACGAGGGCCGTCACCCGCGCGCGGTGGGTCGCGTCTCCCAGGCGGACCGACCCGACCGCGGCCCAGTCGGCGAGCACGCCGTCGGGATCCGCCGCCGCGCGCACGAGCGCCGCCGCCGTCGCCGGCTGCGGTGGGAGACCGACCAGAAGCTCGGCCGCCTCTCGCCTCTCCGCGACGGGGGCGGCGCCGTTGAGCAGCGCCGCCAGCTCGGGCGCGGCGGAGAGATCCCCGAGGCGCCCGCGCTCGATGGCCCTGGGCGCCCTCCGGTCGGGGGCGCCCCCGCCCGCCGCCCCGCTCCCGGCCGAGGTCTCGGGCGGTGCGGGCTCGAGCACCAGGTGGGCGTCCAGCCAGCCGTCGAGCAGGCCGTGCAGGTACGCGACCCGCTCGGGTCGCTCCTCGGCGAGGTTGTGGCGCTCGTGCGGATCGCTCGTCAGGTCGTAGTAGGCGCAGAAGCCGAGGCGCATCTCGCAGATCAGCTTCTCGCCCGCGACCGACACCATGCGCTTGTCCTCGAGCTCGGCGAAGGCCGGCGGCAGGCGCGCGGCCGGCGCCGGCGGCGTCGCCAGCCAGGGACCGAGGTCGGTCCCCCGCATCCGCACCGGAACCGAGATGTCGAGCAGGTTGAGCACCGTTGGCGTCACGTCGAACAGCTCCACCTGCCCGTCGACCACGTGCGGCGGCACGCCGGGGATCGAGATAATGAGGGGAATCCGGAGCTGCTCTTCGTAGAGCGACGAGCCGTGGTAGCGCCCGCCGTGCTCGTCGAACTCCTCGCCGTGGTCGGCCGCCACGATCACGATCGTTCCCGGCCGCCGCGCCCGCACCTCCTTCACCAGCCGCCCGACGGCGGCGTCGGTGTAGGCGATCTCGCTGTCGTAGCGGTCGATGTCGCCCGACCCGAAGGGGAACCCTTCGTGCGCCACGTAGGGCTCGTGCGGCTCGAAGAAGTGGACCCAGACGAACGAGCGCTTCGGTTGGACCGTGTCGTAATAGGCGAGCAGCTGATCGACGCGGCGCTGGGCGTCGATGAACTCGAACTTGACGTACTCGAAGTCGAAGTTCGTCTCGGCGAAGGTCTTCAGCTTGTTCGACTCGATGTAGAAGACGGCCGGCGGATAGAAGGCCGCCGTCTTCCAGCCATAGTTGCGCAGCACCGCCGCGAGCGTGTCGTGCCGCTCCCCTGGCGCCAGGCGCGCCATCGTCGGGAAGTACTTCGAGGTCAGCAGCGAGGAGACGGAGAACGAGGTGTGCGGCGCCTGGGAATAGACGCGAGAAAAGCGGGTCCCTTCGGCGGCGAGCTGGTCGAGGTGGGGCGTCGTGTTGCGGGCGTACCCGTAGGCGCCGACGTGATCGTAGCGGAGCGCGTCGATGGTGATGAGCAGGACGTCCGCCTGCGGGCGGCGCGGCCCGGCCGGGAGCGGTGCAAGACTGGACGGATCGGCACCGTCTGCATGGGTCCCGCCCCCGGCGACGGGGTGCGCGCCGCGCGTGGCCGGCAACGCCCGCAGCGCCAGCCCGGCGAGCGCCGTCCGTTCGTAAGCGGCGTAGCGCAGCCCCTGGCTGCGGCCAAGGCCGAAGATCGAGGCAACGCAGGCGAGCGCTGTCGCCGCGGCGAGGAGCCCGACCCCGGCGAGGCGTCCGCCCCGCGCGAGCAACCGGATCGCCAGCACCAAGGCGAGCAGCGTCGCCGCCGCCAGGGTGAGGTGGAACCACGGGTAGAGCCGCGGCAACACCACCCGGTTGGCGATCTGGCAGCCGGCGCCGGCGGCGAACAGCGCCAGCGAGGCCGGCGCCCCCGCCATCCAGGGGCGCGTCGTCGCGGCCTGCGCGCGCCCGAGCAGCCCGCGGTAGACCCGCGCGCCCCACCCGACGGCGCAAAGCGCGCCGAGCGCGAGGGCTGCCGAGATCAGGCCGTGGGCCGGCACCGAGGCGGCGTGATGGCCGGAGAAGAGGGCCAGGGCGTCGTAGACGACGAGCGGCGCGGCGCCCACCGCGGCGAGCGCGGCGGCGGTCCGCGCGGGCGCGCCGGTACGCCGGGCGATCCAACCGCCGGCGGCGATGAGCGCCCCGGCAACGGCGCCAGCCACCGCGAGCAGACTGGAGGCCAGCACGATCAGGCGTACGGCCTTGTCGGCCGAGAGCCCGCCGATCTTGCCGGCGATCGCCAGGGCGGCGTCGAGAGCACCCGCGAGGGCGCCGCCGACGAGCCCGCTCTTCACCCAGGCGCAGGTGAGGCTGGATGCCGCAACGGTCGCCTTGGTCCGGTCGGGCGGCGCTGGCGTGCTCATCCCGCCTCGCCGGCGAACAGCATCGCCGTTCGCGCCCGCGCCGCCTCGGCCAGGGGCGCGTGGGCGGGATCGACCAGCAGCGGATCGGTCGCCAGCAGCGCCTCCGCCTCGCGACGGCCGAGCGCGGTCAGCTCGGCGAACTCCGCCAGACCGGCCGCGCCCAGCGCACCGTCCCCCTCCCCTTCGCCGGCCTGCGCGGTCCCCCACAGATCGCCGAAACCCCGCGCGGCCAGATCGGCCTCGGCCAGCCGGAACCCGTCGTCCAGCGACGCGCAGAGCGCCAGGCGCGCCCGCCCCGGCGCGTCCTGGGGCAGCCCCTCGGAGGCGAACAGGAAGCAGATCCCCGCGCGCGCGCCGCGCCCCACCCGCCCGCGCAGCTGGTGCAGCTGCGCCAGACCCAGGCGGTCGGCCTCCTCGACGATCATCACGGTCGCGTTCGGGACGTCGAGCCCCAGCTCGACCACGGTGGTCGCCACCAACACGTCGGTCCGTCCCTCGGCGAAGGCCCGCAGCGCCTTCTCCTTCGTCGTGGGAGCGAGCGCCCCGTGCAGGAGGTCCACGCGGGCTGGCGCCAGGGCCCGGCGAAGGCGCGCGTGCTGGGCCACCGCGGTCACCGCGCCGGGACGCCGCGCCTCCTGCCGCACCGGACAGACGACGAAGGCCTGACTCCCCTCCCCGAGCGCGTCGCGAAGCCGCGCGTAGGCGGCCTGGCGTTCCTGGTCGGTGCCACAAACGATCGCCGTCGGCGGCGGCCGGCCACCCGGACGCTCGGTCAGGAACGAAGCGTCGAGATCGCCGTGCAGCGCCAGGGCCAGGCTGCGCGGAATCGGCGTCGCCGACATCGAGAGCAGGTGCGGTGACCCGCGCGAGAGTCCGAGCGCACCGCGCTGAGCGACGCCGAAGCGGTGCTGCTCGTCGACGATCACCAGACCGAGCCGCGGCAGCTCTGCCGCGACGCCGAGCAAGGCCTGCGTCCCGATCAGAAGCTGGACGCCTCCCCGCGCCCAGTCCTCGAGGAGGGCGGCGCGCGCGGCGGCCGGGGTCGCGCCGGTCAGCGCGGCGATCCCGAGCCCGAGGCGGGCGCCCAGCGGCCCGAGCGCGCGCAGCTGCTGCTCGGCCAGGACCTCGGTCGGCACCATCATCAGGGTCCCCGCACCGGTCGCTGCGACGAGCGCCGCTGCCCCGAACGCCACCGCGGTCTTCCCGGAGCCGACGTCACCGACCAGCAGCCGCCGCATCGGGCGCGCCGCCGCCAGATCGGCCGCGATCTCGTCGAGGGCCCGCGCCTGGGTCGCCGTCAGCGCGAACCCCAGCGCCGCCTCGACCCGCACCCTCATGGCGGCGGCCAGGGCCGGCGGAACGGCGAACGCGCACGGGGCCGCGGCCGCCCGCCGCAGGAGAAACGCGAGCTGTGCCACCAAGGCGCCCTCGAAGGCCAGCCGGCGTCGCGCCGGCACCAGCTCCTCCAGCCGGGCTGCGTCCTCGTCGGCCGGGGCGTGGACCCGGATGAGCGCCTCCGCCAGCGTCGGAAGCGCGAGCCGCCGGCGGGTCGCCGCCGGCACCAGCTCGAAGCGGTCGTGCCCCTCGGCGTTGCCTCCGGGCCGGTCTTGGTTGGCCGCGCCGAGGCGGGCCAGCGCCCCGCCCCGCATCCGCTCGAGCACCCGCCCCTTGACCCCCTGCACGATGCCGTAGCGAGGCCGCAGGCCCAGCCCTCCGTCGCCGCGCGCCGCCAGCGCCGCCGTGACGACCGATGGCTGCACGAGCTCGCGGGTCCCGTCGGTGGCCGTCCGCAGCGCGCCCGCCAGCGCGACCTCGCTGCCCTTGGGAAAGGACTTGGCCATCGCCGACGGGACGCGGAACCAGCGCGCGCGCAGGACCCCGTCCCCGTCCTCCAGGAAGACGTCGAGGAGCCGGCGGGGAAAGACGTGCAGCCGGCGGACCCTCCCGCGCACCAGCACCACCGTCCCGTCGGCCACCTCGGGCAGCGAGGCGATGGACGTCGCCCGCCGCAGATCGTCGTACGCCCGCGGCAGTCGCATCAAGAGATCGCGCACCGTTCGAACACCCAGCTCCCCCAGCCGAGCCGCGGTCACCGGTCCCGCGCCGGGCAAGGTCGAGATCGGAAGGTCCAGCTCCGAGCTCGGAGGCCGGCTTTGCCCGCCGGAGACAGCGTCCGTCGAGGAGATCCGGGATCGGCTCTCGTCGGAGATGGGAACCGTCGAAAGGTTCCCATGCCCTCCCGCGAAGGACTTCGCCGGGCGCAGCCCTGCTTCGTCCACACGGCGAGGGGTGGGCTCGTGGGAGGGGCGCAGCCCCACCGGCGCCTTCTTACCGCTTGAAGGTGAAGCGGAGCTCGTAGTCACAGAGGTGGAAGATGTCCCCCTCTTCGATGCGCTTGTTGTCGATGCGCATCCCCTTGAAGTCGATCCCGTTGGTCGATCCGAGGTCCTTGATGAAGTACGTCCCATTCCGTCGGATGACCGCCGCATGTTTGCGCGAGATGTTGCCGTCCTTGATCGGCAGGTCGGACGACTTGGTGCCGCGCCCAATGATGAACTGCTCCTTGTCGATCCGGTATTTTTGATTGTCGAACACGAGATAGACGGGGATCTGTGGCTGGACGGCGGGGGTCCCATCGAAACCGGCCGCGTGTCCCAGTCCCGCCCCTGCCCCCATCATCTGCGCCGCGCCGTGCGGATGGGGCGGCGGCGTCGCCGGCGCATCGAACATGGAGACGCCGCCCGGCTGCGGCATGCGCTGGGCGAACCGCGAGCGCCCGGCCGGAGGCGCCGGCGGAGGCGGCGGCAACGGTGGCGGCGGCGCGGCGGCCGCCGGCGCCGGGCGCTGGCGGTGCTGGGCGCTGGAGGGGGGCGGGGTCAGCTGGCTCTCGGACTCGAGCGCGTTGATGCCGGTCTGATAGCCGGAGAGCTGCGCGTAGGCCTCCATCGCATCGGCGATCATGTCGTCGACCTCTTTCTCCTGGTCCTCGGCCATGCGCCGAAAGGTGACCCAGAGCGTGTCGTTGCACTGAAACTGCCGCAGGCTCTTGCGTCCGGGGAGCGCCATCAGGATCTCTTCTTCACCATGTCGGCCGCCTGCGCGGCCTCCTTGCCGACGGTATCACCGGCGGGGAAACCCTTCACCGGCGAGCTGTCCGTCGCCAGCTTCTCCAACGCCGGCGCGTCGGGGGCGCGTCCGATCTGCGCGAGCGCCATGACCGAGGTCATCCGCGCCAGCGGCATCCGCGAGCCGAGCCCCTGCACCAGCGCCGGGCGGGCCGGCTGGCCGATCTTCTCGATCAACTTGACCAGCAGATCGTCGACGTCGACCTTCTTGTAGCTGGCGCTGGCGGGGAACGCCTCCAGCCCCGGAACGATCCCGTTGGCTTTTTGCGCCGCCAGCTCCGACTCGAACGCGCGGTAACGCACGATCTCCTCTTTGTCCGACGAGATGATGCCGAGCAACCCCTTCTCGGCCTCCAGCCCCCCGATCCCTTCGATCACGCCGAACATCTCGTCGCGGACCGCCTTGTCGGCCCTGGGATCGGCGGCGACCTTCAGCGCGAACGGCAGGATCGCCGGGTCGCGCCGCTCTCCCAGCGCCCGCGTCGCCAGGAGCGCCCCCTCCGGCTTGCCGCCGGTCACTTCACCCTCGAGGTACTTCACGGCGACCGGACCGCCCAGCGTGCCGAGCGCCTTGTAGAGGAGCTCCGGGTGATCCTTGTCCTTGGCCTTGATCTGCGGCGCGCGGCCGATGAGGCCTCCGGCGCCGCGGTCGCGGGCCGTCTCGTCGCCCACCTTGGCCAGGAGGTCGGCGGCCTGCCCGTAGGGTTGATCGGGCGCGGCCAGCACCTCGATCAACATCGAGGACGAGTCGGGACCGATGGCGGTCAACATCTTTTCGAGCGAGTGCTCCCCTTGCCGCACCTTGCCCGCCTCGAGCTGCGCCTCCAGGACCGGCAGGATCGCCGCGTCGATCCGCTTCTGATCCTCGGGCAGCGCCACCAGGCGCAGCGAGAACAGCGCGTCCCGGTAGGCGAGCGCCTTCTCGGGCGCCGGATCCTTCATCGCCACCTCGTACGCCGGCTCCAGCGTCTTGGTGATCTCCGCGCGATCGTCGGCGGAGGCGCCGCTCAGGATCGTGTCGACCTCGTTGGAGCGCCCGAGATCGACCAGGGCGACCGCCGCCTCGGCGCGCAGCTTCGGCGCCACCGAGTGATCGGCGAGCGCGTCGTGCAGCCGCTCCGGTCCCTTCTCGGTCGTCTTCCAGAGCGCGATGTTCTCCGACGACACGCGGCTCGAACAGCCGAGCACGAGGACCGCGAGCGCCCACAGCGATTGGCAAGTGCGCGGGAGCGATCCGCGACCCTGCCGCGTCGGCGTACGGGCCATAGAGCGGATGTAACTACGGCCGGTTGTGACCGTCAAGGCATTGCCGGACGGTATCGTCGGGCATTGCCGCATCTGGGGCCTTCGGATAACGTCGCGTCACCTCATGTGTTTCAGTGAGCGCCGGGGGCGTCGGGGGCGTCGGGACCCACGGGCGCTCGCCCTGCTGGCCGCCGCCTCGCTGATCCTCATCGCGGCCCGGGCCAACGCCTCGCCGATCGACGATCCGTTCGTGACCGGCATGTCGTTCAGCGGACCGACCTCGGGCGATCTGGGGGCGATTTACTGGAATCCGGCAGCGCTCGGCCTGATGCGCGGGTTCCAGCTGATGGTGGCCGGAACGGCGCGCTGGTCGTCGGTCGGCGCGTCGCTCCCCGCCGGCTCGGCGACCGCCACCGACTTCCGTCAGCCATTTCAGTGGCCCCCCGGCCCGGGCGCCTACGTGGCGCTGGGGTACGGGAGCGATCGGTTCACGCTGGCCTTCGCGACCTACATGCCCTACCTCGAACAGATCCATTTTCCGACCTCGGCGACGGGCAACGAGCCGACCCGCTACCAGGTGTTGAGCATGGACCTGCGCAACCTGGCGCTGGTGCCGGCGCTGGCAATCCGGTTCGGCAACGACCTGCGGATCGGCCTGTCGTCGGGGTTCATGTTCTCGACCGGCAGCCTCAGCTTCGCCGAGGATCTGACCGGCGCGCAGACCCCGGCCACCGACGCCCGCTACAACATCGACTCGGGCCAGGGGATCGGCGACGCGACGTTCTCGGTCACACTCGGCGGCGGACTCTACTGGCGCCACAAGAATCTGGAGCTCGGCCTCTCCTACCAGAGCCATCCACTCGGCGGCCAGGTGGCGGGCGTCGAGGTCGCCGGCGACGCGACCACCGTCACGCGGCCGCCCAGTCAGGGCGGCGGCCTGGCCACCTGCGGGGGCGGCCAGTCGAGCCGCTGCGTCTTCGGCGACATCGCCTACCGCCTCCCGGATGTCTTCATCGGCGGGGTCACCTGGCACCTTCGACCGGGGCTGGAGCTCAACGTGATGGCCCGCTGGCTCTGGACCCACGAGCACGACCGGATCGACATCCGCCTGGTCGGTCCCACGCTGGAGGCCGACGGGCTCCCCCAGCACATCGTTCTTTACCAGGGATTTCACGACGTGGTCGACACCCGGGCGCGGATCGCCTACTGGTGGCGCGAGCGGCTGCGCATCGGCGCCGAGCTGCGGGTCGAAAACGGCGCGGTCGACAGCAGCGCGGTCAACGCCGCGGCCGTCGACGGATGGCAGCTCGAGCCGGTCATCCTGGCCGAGCTGCGGCTCAGCCGGAGATTCTGGCTCGGCGCCGGCTACGGCCTTACCATCATGCCCAACGTGACCGTGACCAACTCGATCTTCGACTCGACCGCGGCCGCCGCCTGCAAGGCCGACAGCTATGACCTCGCCAACCCCGACAACGCCTGCCAAAAGCGCACGAACGGCACCGCTCGCCCCAGCGCCGACGGGACCTACACCAGCCTCGTGCAAGACTTCGGCCTCACCATGACCTTTCGACTCTGATGCTGAGCCCAGGATCCACGGCGGCGATCTCCGCGCTGGCGCTGCTCGGATGCGCCGCGACCTCCGCCCGGCGCGGCTCGGCGGCGGCGCCGGGGGGCGGCCCGACCGGCACCGGCGCCGCGCCGCCCGCCGAGATCGCCCGCGCCTCGCTGGGGACGCTGACGGTCACCAAGTGGCGGCTCGACAACGGGCTGGAGGTGGTGCTGCTGCCCGATCCGCGGGCCACCTCGGTCAGCTACACCACCTGGTTCCGCGTCGGCTCGCGCAACGAGGAGGCGGCGGCCGGCGAGACGGGTCTGGCGCACCTGTTCGAGCACCTGATGTTCACCCAGACCAAGAACGCCGCCGCCGACGCCTTCGACAACAAGATGGACGCCGTCGGCGGCAGCACCAACGCGATGACCTATTACGACTTCACCGCCTACGTCGACGACATTCCAGCCACGGAGATGAGCACGGCCGTCACGCTGGAGGCCGATCGGATGGTCAACCTCGATCTGCGCAAGAAGCAGGTCGACATTGAGCGCGACGTGGTGGCCGAGGAGCGCCTCTCCTCGGTGGAAGACAACGTCGACGGGATCCTCGACGAGCTGATGTACGGGCAGGCCTACAAGACGCACCCCTACCGCTGGCCGGTGATCGGC
Organism: uncultured Pseudomonadota bacterium; assembly: GCA_963847705.1. Classification (GTDB taxonomy): domain Bacteria; phylum Myxococcota_A; class Polyangia; order Fen-1088; family Fen-1088; genus JADGRB01. The sequence continues at coordinate 203,878 of CAWKBC010000029.1, forward strand.
TCGATGAAGGACATCAAGGCGATCACCCAGGCCAAGGCGGCCGCCTTCTACAAGAAGTTCTACGCGCCCAACAACGCGGTGCTGGTGATCGCCGGGAAGATCGACGAAGCGGCGACGCTGTCGGCCATCGTCGGCGCCTACGGCGCGATCCCGCCGTCGAAGAAGCTCCCCCAGGACGAGGCCAAGCCCGAGCGCGCGCCGCAGAGCGAGGTGCGCACGGTGATCGCCCGCCCGGTGCCCGCCGATCGCCTGGTGATCGGTTTCCCCGCGCCGGCGCTGGGCGCCCCCGACCGCGCCGCCTACGAGGTGTTGAACGAGCTGCTCGCCGACGGTCCCTCGTCCCGCCTCAACCGCGCGCTCATCGTCGACAAGCCGTGGGCCTCGTCGGTGCACGGCGACATCGCGCCCACCCGCGATCCTGGCCTCTACGCCATCTGGATCCAGATGGTGAAGGGACACACCGCCGAGGAGGCCGAGCGGCTGGTCGTCGCCGCGGCGGCCGACCTGGCGGCGCGCCCGGTCGGCGCGGCGGAGCTGGGCAAGGCAGCCGCGCGGATGGAGACCCAGTTCTGGCAGGAGCTCGGGTCGAGCCACGGGCGCGCCGAGACGGTGGGGGCATTCGAGATCGCGGCCGGCGACTTCCGGGCGCTCTTGGCGCGCGGCGCCGAGTACGCGCGCGTGACCGCCGCCGACGTGCAGAAGGTGGCCGCCGACTACCTGGCCACCGGGGCGCGCTCGGTGGTGATCGCGCGCCCCTCCGGTGAGCCGGTGGCGCCGCAGGGGACGGAGAAGCTTTGAGCGGCGTGGGCGCCATCGTCTCCGCCGCGCTGATGGTCGGGGTGACGCCCCCCGCGGCAGACGGCGGCCCAGCACAAGGCGCGCTCCGGCGCCCCGGTCCGGCCGGCTCGCTGGTGATCGTCGAGGACGATCACAGCGTCCCGCTCGTGCACGTCATCATCGCCTCGCGCTCGGGCTCGGCGGCCGATCCGCGTCACCGGGAGGGGCTCACCAACCTCGGCGCCGAGTGGGCGCGGCACGGCGCCGGCGGCCGCTCGCGCGCGGCGCTCGACGAGGCGTTCGACGCGCTCGGCGGGACGCTGGAGGTGCGCGTCGAGCAGGACATGACGCGCTTCGAGGGCGAGGTTTTGGCCCGCAACCTCGACGCCTACCTGGCGCTGGTCGCCGACATCTTGATCCGCCCCAGCTTCGACCCGGCCGAATTTGTCCGCACGCGCCAGGAGATCGAGGGGCAGATCGATGAGAACCGCAACGACGATCGCCAGCTGTGCGAGCGCTTCTTCCTGCGCAACGTCTACGGCGAGCACCCCTACGGCCATCCGGTCGACGGCCTGCCGGCCTCGCTGAACGCCGCCGCCGCCGCCGAGACCGCGGCGCATTTTCGCCGCCACTTCGGCGGGCGGAACCTGATCTTCGCCTTCACCGGCGACGTGGAGCCCGACGCGCTCTCCGCCACGCTGGCGAGGACGTTCCACGGTCTGTCGGCCGCCCCCGCGCCCCCGCCGAACGCGCTCGAGCTGCGCGCGCCGGTGCCGCTCAAGGGGTGGCGCATCGAGCTGGTCGACAAGCCCGACCGACAACAGACGCAGCTGATGTTCGGTCACGCCACCCTGCACGCCTCCGACAGCGACTTCGTCCCGCTGCAGATCGCCATGTCGGCCTTCGGCGGGCGGGCCATGAGCTCGACCTTGATGGACGAGGTGCGCCGCAAGCGCGGCCTGGCTTACGGCGCCTACCTGATCCTGGAAGAGCGCCGCGGCGCGGGCGCGGCCATGGGCTGGGTCTTCTCGGGGACCGACAAGACGGTCGCCATGCTGAAGCTGGTGCTGAACCTCTACGTGACGTTCATGGAGAAGGGTCTGTCGCCGACCGAGGTGGCGTTCTTCCAGCGCTTCCTCATCGGCTCGCAGGCCGCCGAGATGGACGTCCCGGAGCAGCGGCTGGCGGCGCGCGTGGCCGCCGAGGTCGCCGGGCTGCCGGGCGACTTCGTGGACAGCTACGGGGCGCGCGTCTCGGCCGTCTCGCCCGCCGAGGTCAACGCCGCGATCAAGCGCCACGTCCACGCCCGCGATCTGGCCATCACGATGGTCGCCTCCGCCCCGGTGATGAAGAAGCTGCTCACCGCGGCCAAGATTCAGGAGAGCGCCATCGACGTCGTCCCCTACGACGGTTTTTGAGGCCCAGGCGGATGCTCCGGCGCGCGCCGCTCGTCGCTGCCTGCGGCCTGGCGGCGTTGCTCGGCTGCCAGCAGCCGCCCGGCACTGAAAGGTTTCGTCCGGCTCCGCTCCCCGACGCGGGCGACGCCGTCGCCGGGCTGACGCCCCTCTTCGTCACCGCGCCGCGCCCCGCCTGCGAATTCTCCGGACCGCTGGCGATCACCTCGCAGGGGGAGCCCGAGATCCTCATCGTCACCGCCGACGGCGTCTTCACGGCGCTCGACCCCGCGACCGGCGCGCAGCTCTGGCAGGTCGCGCTGGCGGCGGGCGACGGCCTTCTCGCCAACCTGGCCGCGCCGCCCGCCCTGGTCGGTCATCGCCTCGTCTTCGCCTGGCAAGAGGTGATGCCCGACTGGACCCGGGTCGCCCATCACGTCGGCGTCATCGATCTCGACGCCCGCGCGCTCGACCCGCAGTTCCCGTCACTCACGCTCGCCGCCAGCGCGCCGGCCAGCGACGGGTCGGGGCCGATCGACTTTCTCCCGGCCCACGCCTATTCGCGCGCGGCGGTCGTTCACGTCGAGGTGCCGGATCGGGTGCTCGGCCTGGCCTACGTCTCCTTCGGCAACGTCCGCGATCTGCAGCCCTGGCACGGCTGGCTGTTCGAGATCGATCTCGACGCCTGGCAGGCGAACGGCGAGGCGATCACCGGCACCCTGGTCACGACCTCCGCCCAGAGCGACTGCGGCGCCGAGAACAGCGACGGCTCTCGCCAGATGAGCTGCGGCGGCGGCGTCTGGGCACCGCTCGGGCCCGAGGTGATCGCGGACCCGGCCTCCCCGGACGGGTACGCGCTCCTGGTGGCGACCGGCAACGGGTTGCTCGATCCCACGCGCGGCAGCTACGCGAACTCCGTGCTCCGCCTGGGGCGCGGCCTCTCCTTCGATCCAGGGTGCGACCCCACGCTCTGCGCGGGGTTCGAGCCGACGGCGCCGACCGACGCCTGCGTGGCCTCTTGTGATCGGCTGTTCATCCCGCGGCTTCCCGCGGGGGAGGCCGTCCCGCGCGGCGCCAACGACGGGTGCGTCGGCCGTACGCTGTTCGAGTGTTACGCCACCTTCGACTGGGATCTGGGCGCCGACGCCCCGATCGCCGTCGCGCTGCCGGGCGGTCCCCAGGTGATCGTCCAGGCAGGGAAGGACGGTGCGGTCTATCTGGTCGACGCCGATCACCTGGGCACGCTCTACGACCGCGCGCCGATCATGCCCGGCTGTGGCGAGGGGGGCGGGACCTGCACCGAGACCTGGGCGGGGACCATCGTCACCAAACCGGCCGTCACCACCGTCGGCGGCGCCACGCTGGTGCTGGTCCCGACCTTCGTCGCCGACGATCTCCACCCCGCCGGGCTGCAGGCGCTGCAGATCGACACCAGCGAGGGAACGCCTCGGTTCTTGCCGCGCTGGCAGGCGCCGGCCGCTGGCGATCCGGACGCGGTGGCTGGATTCCGCGCGCCGCCCAGCGGCGTCGTCACCGTCGAGGTGGGCGGGGAGACCTACGCGGCCCTGGCCGACGCCAGCCCGCCGGCCGGGACGCTCTACTGGGTTCGGGTGCGCGACGGCGCGGTCGTTCAGAAGCTGGCGCTGGCCGGAGGGGGCCAGCGCTTCGCCCAGCCGCTCGCCGCGAACGGCATCCTCTACGTCCCCTCGTGCCAGCGCACCGGCACGCCTTCCTTCGAGGAGGGCCCCTCGACGCTGGAGGCGTTCAAAATCGATGCTACGCTCCCGCCGTGAACGAGGGAGCCCCCAAACCGGCGAAAGAAGCGGGCGTGCGCGTCCTCGCGCGCGGGCGCTATCTGACGTTGCTGGACGACGACGGGTGGGAGTACGTCACCCGCCACAACATCAAGGGGATCGTCGTCATCGTGGCGATCACCGACGACCAAAAGCTGCTGCTGGTCGAGCAGCACCGCCCCGCCGTCGGGAACCGGGTGATCGAGCTGCCGGCCGGCCTGGTGGGGGACATCGACGCGGGTGAGAGCCTGATCGGGGCAGCCGAACGCGAGCTCATCGAGGAGACGGGCTTCGCGGCGGGCGAGATGGTCGCCCTGGCCGAGGGCCCCATCGCCGTCGGCGTCAGCGACGAGACGATCTCCTTCTTCCATGCCCGCGACCCGAGGCGCGTCGGGCCAGGCGGCGGCGACGCGAGCGAGCAGATCACCACCCACGAGGTGCCGCTGCCGGAGCTGCGCAGGTTCCTGGCCGGTCGCGCGGCAGCGGGTCTGGCCATCGATCCGAAGATCTATGCCGGGCTGTTTCTGGTCGGCGCGCAAGTCCCCGCCCAGAGCCCCGCGTGACGCCCCCCGTGACCACCCTCCCCGCCCCCGGAACCCCGGTCGGCCCGCTGGGGTTCGTCGAGCGCGCGTCGGCGCCCGGCACGGCGATCTGGGACTACGACGTCAAGCCCGAGCACTTCAACCCGAACGGCGTCCTGCACGGCGGGGTGGTCATGGCGCTGCTCGACACCGCGATGGGACAGGCGGTGGCGGCGCTGGTGGCGCCCGAGGGGGCCTTCAACGCCTCCGCCCAGATGAACGTCCACTTTCTGGAGCCGATCCGCGGCGGGCGAATCACCGCGCGGGCCGAGGTGCGCAAGTGCGGCAAGCGGCTGGCGGTGGTCGAGGCCGAGGCGACCGACGAGCACGGCGCCGTGCTGGCCATCGCCACCGCCTCGCACGCGATCCTCAGGCGGAAGCCAGAGCCGTCCTCGTCTTAGCCGGGTCGTTGGTGATGACGCCGTCGACCCCCATCCGGCGGCAGGCGGCGAGCGCCGCCGGATCGTCGACGGTCCAGACGTTCACCATGTAGCCGCGCCGCTGCCAGGCGGCCACCCGCTCCGCGGTGCAGAGCACCAGCTCCGGATGCAGCGCGAACGGCCGCAGCCACGGCGCCAGCCAGGCGCGCCGCAGCGGCAACAGCGACTGGCGTTCGAACAGCAACGCCGCGCGGACGGCGGGCAGGCGACGCATCCAGAGGTGGACCGCCAACGGATTGAACGACGACACCAGCACGCGGTGGGCGCTGTCGGTCCGCGCGACGACCTCGGCCACCGCCTCCACCAGCGCGGCGATCGGGCCGACGCCGAGCACGTTGGCCTTGAGCTCGACGTTGACCAGGAGGTCTGGACCGCAGGCCTCCAGCGCCTCTTCCAGGGTGGGGATGGTCGTCCCGCCGGGGAGCTGGACGTCGCGCAGGGTCCGGTAGGGAAGCTCGGCAATGCGCTCCGGCCGCCCCGCCAGGCGCGCGAGATCGTCGTCGTGAAAGACCATCACCTCGCCGGTCGCCGACAGCAAGACGTCCAGCTCGACGCCGTCAGCACCGTCGCTGCGGGCGCGCCGAAATGCCGCGACCGTGTTCTCGGTCTCACGTGCGCTCGCCCCGCGATGTCCGAGGACCAGCGGTCCCTCCCCGGGCCGGCGCGACTGCCACACACGAAAAGCGTACCACCGGCGAGGCGGCGCATTAAACTAGAGGCAATGTCGCGACGTGCACCCTCGGCCGTGGTCGGGGCTCTCGCCTTGGGTTTGCTCGCAGGGTTGGCCACCGGCATCAGCGGAGGCTGTGCGCACACCAGCAAGCCGCCGCCGTCCGGGCCTGGCCAGGCGCTGGCCAGCGAGGCTTCGCGCATCGGCGCGATTGCCTACGAGGACGACTTCCTCGAAGCCCGGCTGGTCTTCCAGGCGTTGCCGATCGCGGCGCCCGAGCGGGTGGCGTTGCGCTCCAAGCTCCTCCACTACCTCCTCGATCCGGTGCTGGCGCTCAAGCTGGACGACATCCGGCGCGAGTCGCGCGAGCTCGAGAGTGACGACGTCTACGAGTCGGTCTTCTCGTCCTTCCGAGATGCGCTGGGGCTCTTCGATCCGAGCGAGCTGTGGGCGGCGCCGGCGCGCGTGACGCCCGAGGAGGCGCGCCTCCTGCGGCCAGCGGCGGAGCTGGTCATCGCCCTTTATTCTCCCCGCGGCGGCGATCAGCAGGCGGTGCTGGCGCTGGCGGCGCTGGCCACGATCGCCCCCGCCGAGCACGAATGGCAGGAGCGGCTCGATCAGGTCGTCCACTGGAGCGAAGAGGAGAGCAACTTCGACGAAGGGGGCGGCATGCACCGGGGCAGCAGCGCCATCGACGCGCTCGAAAGCGCGCTCGGCGACTGGCCGGCCCCCGCGGTGGTCCTGCGCCTCGACCAGCTCTACGTCGCCCGGCAGAAGCGGTTCGCCTCGGCGCTCAGCCACCCGCCGTCGGGGGACGGCGCACGGCGGGCGCTCGGCGAGCTGTTGCTGGCGCACGGCGACGAGATGCAGCGGGCGGTCACCAGCCTGGCCGGCGCCTACCTGCGCGCCGGACGGATCGCCGATGCGGCCACCCGAACGGCGCAGATGACCGGCCAGCTGGCCGGCAATGACGGCGACGACCCCGAGCTGCGCGCCCTGCTGGTCGCCGCGGCCAAGCCCAACGCCGCCGCAGCCGACTACCTGGCGCTCGCGCGCCGGTTCCTGCCCCGGGTCGACTTCCTGGGCGGGACCGCCACCGACGCCCCCGATCCGGTGGTGGCGTTCCGGGTTCTGGAGGCGGGCCTGGGCGCGCACCCCTCCGATGTGGATCTCCTCATCCTCAACGGTCACGTCGCGCGTCTGCTGTCGTCTTACTTCCTGGCCATCCGGCGGCTCGAGGAGGCGGAGGCGGTGCTCGAGGCCAACCCGTCGGCACGAGACCTCGACGGCAAGATCTCGGCGGAGCTGATCGAGCTCTACTTCGTCCGCCTGCGGCTGCGCCTCGATCCCGAGCGCGACGCGCCGGCCTTTGCGGAGGCCGACGATCTCAAGCGGCGATTCGCCGACACCAAACGCCGGTTCGCCAGCACCGAGATGAAGGTCCGAGACGCCGACATCGACTTCGAGCTGGCCCGCAGCTACGTCAACGAGGGCCTCATCGACCGCGCCGAGCCGCTGTTTCTGCGGGCGCGTGAGGAGGGTGAACCGACCGCCGACGTGACGGTCGAGCTGGCCAACCTGGCGCTCAAGCGCGGCAATCCGGCGCGCGCCACCCGAATCGTCCGCGAGGGGCTGGAGGCCCTGCGCGCCAAGGGTGCGTCGCAAGACACCATCGGCTCCGTCGAGGGGCGGGCGCGGCTGGACCGCCTGCTGGGCGACACCTTCGATGCCGCCGGCGATCGCGACGCAGCGGCGACCGCCTGGCGAGGCTCGCTCATTGGCTGGGAGCGGTTGATGATCGAGCACATCCGCCGGAAGAACGTCGCCGAGTCGGCCGAGGCGAAGGTGGAGGTTGGCAAGCTGCTCTACCTCTTGGGCCGTCACGCCGAGGCCTTGCAGCAGTTCGACGACGCCCTCGAGGCCGACGACGACCGCGACCAGTCGTACATCGACATCGTCGCCTTTCTCGTTCAAGCGGGCGAGACCGACGCCGCGCTCAGCGTCTACCACCGCGCCCTCTCCCGCCCCGGCCATTCCGTGTCGGAGTACGTGAAGGTCTACACCTCGCTCTGGATCCTCGACCTGACCCGCCGAACTAACAAGGTCGGCGATCCCAAGGCCGAGGCCTACCTGCGCACCCTCGATCAGCGCCACGGCGAGCTCCGCCCCCACCGCGGTGCCGCCTGGTCCCGCCTGCTGGGCCGCTACGCCGTCGGCAAGATCACCTACGAGCAGGCGCTGGCGGCGGCCGACACGCCCGGAAAACGCGCGGAGATCTACTTCTACGAGGCGATGCACCGCCTCGAAGAGGGGAAGTCGGACGACGCGCATCAGCTCTGGCAGAAGGTGGTCGAGACGCAGATGTTCTCGTTCTTCGAGTTCGACATGGCGTCCCACTACCTCCGCACGGGGGCGCCCACGTCTCCTGCCACGTCCGACAGCGCCGCCGCCGCCGCCGCCGCGATCTGATGTCGCGGCCCGGGCCCGGGCCCGGGCTCGCCTCGCTTCGCTCGCTCGCCCTACCGCCACCGCCCGGGCCCGGGCTCGCGCTCGCCTCGCTTCGCTCGCTCGCCCTATCGCCACCGGGCACGCGCTCGCGCTCGCCTCGCTTCGCTCGCTCGCCCTACCGCCACCGGGCACGCGCTCGCGCTCGCTTCGCTCGCTCGCCCTATCGCCACCGGGCACGCGCTCGCGCTCGCCTCGCTTCGCTCGCTCGCCCTATCGCCACCGGGCACGCGCTCGCCTCGCTTCGCTCGCCCGCCCACGCTTCCGGCTGCGTTCGCCGTCAACCCCGGCGTTTCGCGCCGGCGAGATCTCTTCGGCGCGCGTGAACCCTGTTTCGTGCGGCCTCGAACGCCGTCCGCTCGCGCCCGGGTCCAGGTCCGCACGAAGCTTTTTCCGGCGCGTGGGCTGCGCTCACGTTTTGAAATGGCAGCCCACGCGCCGGAAAAAGCCCGGTGCGGACCGGAGAGTGAGCGCGAGCGGGCGACGTTCGATCCCGCACCGCTCGGGGTTCACCGCCGACGCGAGGCGAGCGAGGCGAAGCCGTCGCGAGCGAGCCCGTTAGCGAGGCGAGCGAGGCGAAGCCGTCGCGAGCGAGCCCGTCAGCGGGGCGAGCGACGCGAAGCCGTCGCGAGCGAGCCCGTCAGCGGGGCGAGCAAGGCGAAGCCGTCGCGAGCGAGCCCGTTAGCGAGGCGAGCGAGGCGAAGCCGATGCGAGCGAGCCCGTTAGCGAGGCGAGCGAGGCGAAGCCGATGCGAGCGAGCCCGTTAGCGAGGCGAGCGAGGCGAAGCCGTCGCGAGCGAGCCCGTTAGCGAGGCGAGCGAGGCGAAGCCGATGCGAGCGAGCCCGTTAGCGAGGCGAGCGAGGCGAAGCCGTCGCGAGCGAGCCCGTTAGCGAGGCGAGCGAGGCGAAGCCGATGCGAGCGAGCCCGTTAGCGTCCCTACGGGGCCTGTAGTTCCCAGCGGCGCACGAGCACGGACGGGGAGCCGCCCGCGGCCTGGAAGTCGTCCAGGAAATCGTCGGCGGGCGTCCGGCCGGCTTCGGCGTAGGCCAGCAGAGGTGCCAGGAGCAATGAGTCTTCGGATGTGGCCGGCAACCGTGCGAGACCGAGAGCCGCGATCTTGCAGAGCTCGACCGCCAGCTCGCGCACGGAGCGGCGGCCAAAACGCGCCGCCAGCGCGGTCCGCGGCACCTCTCGACGCAGGGCCTCTCGCTCCTCGAACGCATGATCGGCCACCAGCGCGTAGGCGGCGCGGCGCGCCTCTGGATCCTCCAGGATGCCGCGCCAGAGGGCACCGAGGCCGCGCGCCATCGGCATCGGCCCGGCGTCGGCGCCGCGCACCTCGATGTAGCGCTTGAGACGCACCTCGGGGAAGAGCGTCGAGAGGTGGACCTCCCAGTCGGCGATGGTCGCTCGCAGGCCTTGCCACCCTTCGGTCATGAAGCGACGGAAGGTCATCTTGTCGGCCGGCCGATAGACGCCGTCGCGAACGACGAAGAACATCGGCACGTCCAGCGCCCACTCGACGTAGTCGCGGAAACGGAAGTCGGGCTTGAAGACGAACGGGAGCAGCCCGCAACGATCGGCGTCGGTCTCCAGCCAGATCGCCGCCCGGTAGCTCTTGAAGCCGCTCGGACGTCCGAGGGCGATCGGCGAGGCGGCGAAGAGCGCAGTGACGATGGAGGTCACGCCGTAGGCGGTGCGGATCTTTTCGGCCGCGTCGTCCTCGCTGGCGAAGTCGAAGTTGGCCTGGACCGTGGCCGTCATCTTCATCATCTGATGCGCGAGGCGGCTCTGGCGGCCGTAGCGGGGGAAATAGTCGCGCATCACCACGTAGCGGCGCTTGGGCAGCCAGGCGATGTCGTCCGGCGAACCGAAGGGTCGCGACCCCGTGCCGATGAAGCGAATCCCCAGCGGTCGGGCGGCTTCGGCCACTTCTCGCACGTGGGCATCGAGCGCTGCCGCGCAGTCCGCGGCGGTGAGGAGGGCGCCGCCCGACAGCTCGAGCTGGCCCCCCGGCTCCATGGTGATCCGGTCCCCTTTTCGCGCGAGCGCGATGGCGTGCCCGTCCTCCCGCGTGGCCTCGAATCCCCGCCCCTCGAGCCGCGCCAGCACCTCGGCCAGGCCGCCCTCACCCTCGTACGGGACCGGGCGGCCGTCGTCCCGGACGGCGATCTTTTCCTGCTCGATGCCGATCCTGAAGCTGGTCCGATCCTTGGCGCCCGATCGGAAGTACGCAACCAGATCCTCGATCGACAGGGGGGCCGCGGCCGAGGGGCCGGTCGGAGGAGACAGGGGGCTGGACATCAGGTTGGGGGTTCTGCCGGACGGGGGCCGCCCGAGCGGCCAGGGGCGACTGAAGGGGCAGCGGAAGGGAGGCGAAGGCTAGCCACCACCCCCTCGATCGTCAATTCCGATTGCGTGACCTCTTCCACATGGCGGAAATGACTCGTGCCCGGGGTCGGCAACGGATAAAATTGACGGCGGTGGCCCATCGCAGGCACTTATTCGATGACCTAACCTTGTGCCGGGGTTCCTGATTTTGGGTGAGTTCACTCTCCCGCCGTATAATGGGACGCCGCGCCCCGTCCAACTTCCATGATTCAGCCGTCCAGCCTCTTCGTCGTCGACGCCGACGCGCGCAGCCTCGAGACTCTGACGTTCGGGTTCGAACGGGAGGGGTGCAAGGTCACTGGCACCTCCGATCTGAAGCGGGCGACCCTCCTGGTCCGCTCGGCCGGGGCGGAGGTGGCCGTCGTCTCGCTCCGGGAGCCAGAGCCGTCGTCGCTGGAGGTGGTGAGCTCCCTGCGCGAGATCGCCAAGGACCTTCCCATCGTGGTGCTCGGGCCGCAGGGGTCCAAGGCGGACGCGCTGCGGGCCGGCGCGGCCGACTTTTTGACCCTTCCGACCTATCTGCGCGACGTGATCGGCGTGGGGAAGCTGAGCGCGCTCGGAAGCAAGGCGGGGCACGCGCCGGATGCCGAGGGCTCGAGCGAGCTGCAGACGCGCCTCTCGGAGCACTACGGCCTCTTCTATCTGCTGCGCGCCATGGCGTCGTCGGAGCGCTCGGGGATCCTCGCTCTGACCCGCGGGAACCGACGGGCGGAGCTGCGCATCCACGAAGGGACCGTCGTCTCGGCCAGCGTGGGGGCGATGCAGGGGCTCCCGGCGCTGCATCACCTCCTGCTGTGGGAAGAGGCGGCCCTCACCCTCACCCGTCGCGCCATCCCCAAGCGCAGCCAGCTGCATCTGTCGGCGCAGGAGATCCTCGACGAATGCGAACGGTTCCTGCGCGACTTCGCCCACGCGGCCCGTGACCTTGGCTCGCCGCGCACGCTCTATGCGGCGGCCGGTGAACCCACGGCGGAGCTGCGGGGCTTGCAACCGAGCCAGGTGACCCCGCTCCTCCGTCTGTTCGACGGACGCCGGGTGCTGGCCGACGTCATCGAGGAGAGCCCGTTCCGCATCTTCGACACCGTCCGCATGATCCGCCGGCTGCGCGACGGCGGCATGCTGGTCGTTCGGCCCGACGAGCCGAGCCCGGAGCGCAGGGACACGCGCACCGGCGCCGAATCGGGCGGCGCCCGCAAGAACGGAACGCCGAAGTCGATGCTGGCCGAGTGGGCGATGGTCCCCGATCAGCGCGGCGTGGTCGGCGACCGCCGGACCACCAGCCGTCGGCTCCGGCCTCTGGAGGCCAAGGCGCCGGCGCCCACGCCGATCCCGCTCACGACCAAGAAGGGGGCGAGCGCCACCGGCGAGATCGCTGCCGCCAAGCGGAAGCCGACGCCCGCCACCGCATCGGCCAGCTTTCTGGCGGTGGCACCGACGGTCCAGGTGCAGCTCGACGCGAACGGCGTGCCCGTCGGTCAGCCGCTGGTGGCATCCAATCCCTCGTCCTTCCCCTCGGAGAGAACGCCGCCGCCGATCCGCGCCCGCGCTCCGAGCGGCCGGTTCGCCCAGGTCGAGGACGCGCCGCCGTCTCGCAGGAGCGAGCCAAGAAACGAGCCGACGCCGCTGCCCGCTCGCACCCGCAGCGGCCGGCTCCCTTCGCTCGAGGACGCGCTGCCGTTCCCCAATCCCGAGGCGAAGCCCCAGCCGAAGCTCGAGGCGAAGCTCGACCCCAAGGGCGAGCCGACCCTCCTGCCCGTTCGTGCCCGCAGTGGCAGCGGGCGCCTGCCCCCGCTCGAGGACGCGCCCCAACCCAGGAACGAGCGGACTTCCGAACGGACTTCCGACCGGACTTCCGAACGGACCTCCGACCGGACTTCCGACCGGACGCCCCGCCCGCGCAGGATCAGCAGCGACGGAAAGACCATCGCGCCGGACGAGTTCGACGCCATCGAGTCCGACTTCTTCGCGCGCGAGGCGGATCTCTACAAGCGCGAGGCGCTGGAGACCTTCGACGATCTCGATCCCATCGCGGGCCTGCCAGGCCGCCGTCCCCCCAAGAAGTAGGGCGCGCCGTCAGCTTTTCCAGATCAGATCGACGCGACCGATCGGGCTGGCGAACCTGAGCGTCAGCGAGCCAGACCTCACGCCCGCGAAGTCGCCGCCCGGCGCCGGCATGATGAAGCGGACGCTGTAGGTCTTGGTGAACGGCGTCTTGGCCGGAAAAAACTCGCGCTCGTAGGCGTCGGGGAGCTTCTCGATGCGCACCCGCTCCGAAGGGAGCTCGTGCCCGAGCGCGTCCAACAGAGTGACCCGCCAGGGGGTGCTGGCCTTCTCCAGATCGTTCCAGTCGTAGTTCGCGCTCTGGGCGGTGACGTGAAACTCGAAGGCCTGGCGGTTGGCCTCCTGCTGGGCCTCGCGGAGCTCGACCCGCTTGGCGTCCGAGAGACTGTAGATCGAGGCGTACTTCTCGATGTACGCCTCGCGAAAGTCCCAGCTCTTGAAGGTGGCCCAGACCTCCAGCGACTTGTCGACGATCTGCTCGGTGGCGTAGTCGTGGCGGGTCCAGCGCTCGTAGACCCCGTTGTAGTCGTTGGGAAGATAGTCACGGGGCGTCTCGGAAAAATCGACGCGCACCTGCTTCTGCGTCGCGCAGCTGGCGCCCAGCGCAAGAGTGACCGCGAGAGCGAGGAACCAGGTCCGCGCCCATCCGCCCACCCGCAACCCCACCCCCGTCATCGCAGGAAGTCTTGGCGGCGAAACAGAGTGACGAGCGGCGCTTCCTTCTCCAAGGTTTCCCGCCCCCCTTCGTCCCGATCGACCAACCCGAGGATGATCGCCACCTTGAGCCCATGCTCGCGCGCGCGGGCGATCGCCTTCAGCGCGGAGCCGCCGGTGGTGACGACGTCCTCGAGGATCGCCACCGGCATCCCGGGACGCAGCGACTTCGTCCCCTCGATCCAGGCCGCCGTGCCGTGCCCTTTGGCCTCCTTGCGCACGTAGAACGCCGGGAGCGGACGGCCGGCCACGTAGCTCAGCGTCGAGACCGCCGAGGCGAGCGGATCGGCCCCCATGGTGACGCCGCCGATCGCTTCGACCTCGGGCGCCTGGGTGGCCAGAATGCGCCCGAAGAGGCTGCCCACCAGGAAGTGTCCCTCGGCGGTCAGCACCGTCTGCTTGCAGTCGATGTAGAAGTTGCTCTTCGCCCCCGACGCCAGCGTGACCTCGCGCTCCTCGTACGAGAGCCGGGTCATGAGCGCGAGGAGCCGCTTTCGGTTCTCCTCGAAGAGCTCCGCGCCGATCGACATCGCGGTGACTCCTAGAGCCCTTCGAGCGGATCGTTGCTGACGTCGCGCTTGCCGACGTTCTTGACCTTCGTCGTCGCCGTCGAGTCCGACTTCGAGCCGCTGTGCGACGGGCGGGAATGCGTCTGCGTTTGCGACTGCGCCTGGGCCCGCGCGGTGGCAGCGTCGGCCCGGATCTTCGCCCGCTCTTCCTCGCTCTTCGCGCTGGCGAGCTTGTCGTTCATGTCCTTCTGGATGGCCGCCATCTTGGACTCGAACTCGGCCTGCGCCCGCTTCGCCTCGGCGCGGGCGGCGTCCAGCTGCGCCTGCGCGACAGCCTGCTCGGCCTGGTGCTGGGTGTACATCTTGTAGCCGAGGCCACCGCCGACGGCGATCAGGATGACCGCCACCGTCACCACCGCCTTGACCGGCGAGCTGCGCGCCTTGGCGTGCACCTCGAGGCGCATCCGCTCCTCGTGGATGCGCATCTCACCTTCGACCCGCGCCCGTCGCTCGGCCTCCTGCAGGCGCATCTGGTCCTCACGCACCCTCGCCTGTTGTTCCTCTTCGGCGCGGCGGATCCGTTCGGCCTCTTCGCGATGGCGGCGCTCCTCCGCCTCACGGGCGGCGCGCTCCGCCGCCTCCTTCGCGGCACGCTCCGACTCGCGGCGCGCGGCAAGCTCGTCCTGCTCCAGGCGGACGCGATCGTCCTCGATCCGACGCAGCTCCTTCAGCGAAAACAGAACCGAATTCTCACGTCGATCGGACATGGGCCCTTTCCTGGTAACACGAATTGTCCGGCGCTTCAATCCACGCCACGCTGGCGCGCCGGCGTTCGGCAAGCACCGAGATCCTACTTGAACTGCGCCAGAAGCTTGTCGATGGCGGCGTTGTCGCGGCCGCCCTTGGCGGCCGACTTCTTGTCGTCGCCCGATCCCTTGGCAGCGACCGCGTCGCCGCCCTTGCCCTTCCCCTTCGCGCCCGCTTTGCCGCCGTGGTGGTGGTGATGACCGCTGGAGGCGTCGGCCACGGCCGTCTTCGAGCCATCCGCCGGATGAGCCTTGGCCGCCGCGGCGGCCAGCTTGGCCGCCTCGATCTTGGCCGCCGCGTCTGCCTTCGCGGCTGCCTCCTTGGCGGCCGCTTCGGCGACACGCGCCTTGGCGGCCTCGATGGCCGCGTTGGCCTCGGCGGTCCGGGCGGCGATGAGCGCGTCGCGCTGCTGTTCAGCCGCCAGCTGTGCGGCGTGCCGTTTCCACATCGCGCCGCAGAGGATCACCGTCGAGACCAACAGCAGGGCACCGACGATCGCGACCGCCTTGACGGCGGGGTGCGCGCTCTCCGACGGGATGTCGAATTTCGGAAGCACCACTTTCTCGCTCATCGCAAATCCGCTCCTTTGAACTACTTCTGGACCGCGCGCAGCCGCGTTCCGGGGGAATTTCATTCTAAGTGGTGGAAAAATCACATGCAACCGATTACCGGCGGCTCAGCTTTCGGCAGATCCGGCCGGCGACCGCCCCTCCTTTTTTCCTCTGGGGCATCCGTTCGCGCACACCTTCGTTCACCCCTTCGGGTCCACCCACGTTGCCCGTCGGTCGTCGGAAAACGGCGGTCGTGACCCTCAGGACGCTTTGCGCGTCCGCGGCGGCGCGCTATGTTGGCCGCCGTCCAGACTAATTTCCGGTGCAGGAACGCCGGCCTGATGGCCCACTACGTCGATCTCCACGCCCACTATCTCCCCGCCCTCGACGACGGCGCGACCGACCGACAGATGTCGCTGCAGATGGTCCGGGCGGTCGCCGCGCTGGGGTTCTCCGACCTCTATGCCACGCCGCACCAACGGGCGGGGATGTTCATGCCGGCCCGGGCGGCGATCGACGCCGCCTTCACGACCGCCAAGGAAGACGCGGCCACCGCCGGCGTAGGCGCGACGCTCGGCCTCGGCGCCGAGAACTTCTGGGACACGGTCCTGCACGATCGGCTGCGCCTGCGCGCCGTCCCGTCATACGGCGGGGGTGCCGCATTCCTGTTCGAGGTCGGAACGCAGATGATGCCGACGGGGATCGAAAACGAGCTGTTTCAACTGCGCGTCAATGGCTACCTGCCGGTGATGGCCCACCCCGAGCGCTACCTGCCGGTCCAGCGAGATCTGGCGCTGGCAGAACGCCTCGCGCGCCACGCGGCGCTGATGGTGGATCTCGGAGCGCTCGACGGCGCCCACGGCAAGCAGGAGATGAAGACGGCGCGCAAGCTGGTGCTGGAAGGGCTGGCGACTGCGGCCGCCTCCGACATCCACCGGCCCGAGGACCAGACCTCGGTGGCGGCCGGGATGGCCTGGATCCGCAAGCAGCTGGGCGACGGCGCGCTCACCACGATGCTGGACGAGAACCCACGCCGCATGCTGGCCGGCGAGCTGCCGGAAACCCCCAGGTCCCCATGAGCCGGCGTCTCTTCGTTCAGGGGTTTCTCTCGCTGGTGGTCGGCGGCGTGTGCGTCGTCTACGCCGTGCACGGAATGGACGGGCACGCGGTGCTCGGGGCGCTGCGCGCGCTGGCCCCCTCGGCGGTGGCGCTCTACCTCGGGACCATGGTGGTGACGCATCTGTTCCGCACACTGCGCTGGGAGTACCTCCTGCGCGCGCTCGGGACCTCGCTGCCGTTTCGCCGTCTCCTGCCGATCTCGTCGGTGGGCTTCATGGCGATCCTGGCGCTGCCGGTCCGCCTCGGCGAGTTCGTGCGCCCCTACCTGGTGGCGCGCGAGCGCCACGTCCGGATGAGCACCATGGTGGGCGCCGTGGCGGTCGAGCGGATCGTCGACGGCCTCCTGATCTCGATCCTCTTCTTCGGCGCTTACCTGGCCTCGGCGGGCGATCTGTTCTCCTCGCAGCTGCGCGCCGCGGCCTGGCTGTCGCTGATCGGCTTCGTCGGGCTGACGACGTTCCTGATCCTGGCGCAGCTCTGGACCGATCGCACGATCGCCATCGCGCTCCGGCTGACGCTGGTGCAGTGGCTGGCGCCGTCCCGCGCGCCCGCGATCGACGAGAAGCTGCGCGCCCTGATCTCGGGCTTTCGCGCCCTGGCCGATCGCCGGAACTTCTCCATCTTCCTGGTCCAGTCGGTGATCTACTGGGCCTCGACCGGGGTCGGGATGTGGATCCTGGCGCGCCACATGAACCTGCCGATCTCGCTGGGCGCCGCCTTCGTCATCATGGCGTTCACCGGCGTGGTGCTCAGCTTGCCGAACGCGCCGGGCCTGGTTGGCCAGTTCCACGCCGCGATCAAGATGGGGCTCACCGCCTACGTGCCGGCCGCCGTGGTCAACTCGAACGGGATGGCTTATGCCATCGTGCTTCACGGCCTCCAGACGCTCTGGTACATCAGCGCTGGGCTGCTCTCGCTGCCGGCCCTTTCGCGCGCGGGCGTTCACGTCTCGTTGCGGGACGCCGTCCGCGAATCGACCCACGCAGCCGAGGTCGAAGAGGGGTTGAGCTAGAGCGAGCTACACCGGCGTCAGCTCGAGGAGCGGCGCCCCCTCCTCGATCGACGCCCCCTCTTTCGCCAGGATCGCCGCCACCGTCCCGGCCGCCGGGGATTCGACCGGCATCTCCATCTTCATCGACTCGAGGATGGCGACGGTCTCTCCCTCGGCGACGGCGTCGCCGACCTTCACGTTGATCTTCCAGACCGTCCCGGTGATGTGAGCGTTCACGCTGATCGCCATGTCCGAGCAGGGTAGGAACCAGCCGCCGCGCCGTCAAGCCACCGGCGGGGACACCGGAGTCGGGCTGGGCATCGAGGCGCGCATGTGAAACGCCAGCTCCTGGTCTCGGTAGCGGTGCGCCGGGCCTCGCACGCAGGCGATTCGCGCCACGCACGACAGCCGGCAGGGCGCGGCGACCAGGCGGCGCGCGTGACAGGCGACGACGTCGAATCCCGCGCGCGCCACCGCGCCGGCCGGGCAAGCGGCGACGCAGGGAGCGTCGCACCCCGCGCATCCGTCGCCGGGCGGCGGCGCCGGCGGCAGCGCGCGATCGAGGACGACCAGCCCGCGGTAGGCCCACCAGGGCCCGAACGTGGGGTGAATCTGCAGCCCGAGCGGCCCCGGCCCGCCGAGACCGGCGGCGAGACCCAGGCGTTGAAACGGGATCAGCGGCCGCACGCCAAAGGGAAAGTGCACGACGTGGGCGGAGCCGCGCGGATCGAGCGCCTCGCGCGCGGCGCGGGTGACCACGCGCTCGGTGTAGCGGTCGAGCGGATGGGGCGCGCCGTCGCTGGCCTCGGGCCCACCCTCGAAGCGATCGAAGAACGTCGGCCCGCCCGAACCGACGATGAGCGCGCCGGCCGCGCCGGCCAGCAGCTCCTCGAGAGCGAGCGGCGCCGCGGCGACGTCGAACGCCGCCCGCGTGAGCGGGAGAGAGATGTTCAGGCCCAGCTCGGCCAACGGACGCACCAGCGCCGTCAGCAGATCGTCGGATGAACCGCTTTCCGACGTCTGCGACGTTTGACTCGCTCCTACTTGAGCTGGAACGGGTACGGTGTCTGGAGCCCCTCCGAGGGGGGGAAGTTGGCCGATTTCACGGCCTTCTCCACGCAGGCCCCGCTGGGCGTTCCAGCGAACTTGCCGGAGACCGTCGCCGAGGTGACCTTGCCGCTCTTGCCGATGACGACGTTCACCATCGCCATCCCCTGCACCTTGAACTCGCTGTAGCAAGCGGCGATCTTCGGCTTGACCGAGTTCATCCCTGCCACGACCGCGTTCTTCGACAGCGGCCCCGCGGAGGCGGCGGGCTTGTCGTCATCCGACACCTTCGGGCGCCCGGAGCCCCCGCCACCGTGGCGAGAGCTGACGGCGCCGTCGATCAAGTCGTCGAGCGACCCCTTGGCGGGCTTCTTCTCGGCGGGCTCGCTGTTGGCGGCCACGGCAGCGGCGGCTCCCTTCTTCTCGTCGCCTCCGCCCCCCTTTCTGTCCGATTTCGCTTCCCTCGTCCCCTTGCCGCCGTGGTGGTGCTCGTGCTCGTGCTCGCCCTTCTCGGCCTTTTCGCCCTTCTCGCCCGCCTTGGCTTCGGGGCTCCCCTCGCGCGGGGGCAAATTCTCTTCGGCGATGGTCGACGGCTTGCCGGCCGGCGCGGCGGCCGTGCCCGCGGGTGCCGGTTTCGCCGGCTCCTGTGGCGCCGGAACCTGCTGGACCTGCTCGACCAGCACGGGGGATTTGGTGGTCAGAACCTTGTAGGCCATGAGGGCGATGCCGCCCACCGCCACCAGGCCGAGCACCAGCGCCACGTAGACCCACTTCGGCGGACCGCTGCTCGACGACAGCGGAAGGAGCACCGGCGCCGCCGGCGAGAAGGCGCCGAAGGCCGGCAGATCATCGACCGCTCCCGAGCTGCCTCCGCCAAAGCTGGGGCTGCCGCCACCCCCGCTCGAAGCGCCGAGCGTGGTCGCCGCCATCTGGCGGATGTCAATCAGGCCGGAGCCCTCCGTCAGCGATGAGCTGGCCGAGGCCGTCGAGGCGGGCTTGGCGGCGGGCATCGCCAGCGACTGCAAGTTCGACAGCGAGAACAGCACGGAGTTCTCGTGCCGCTGACCGGTCAGGCTCTCGACCCGACCGCCGTCATGACCGGGCGCCGCTGCGCCCGAGGAGGGCCAGCGCGACTCGTCGGACGCGGGCGCGGCAGCCGCCGATCCGAACAGACCGCCGCCGTCGCTGCGGGCGGGGGAGGCGGAGGCCGCGAACACGTCACTGGCGCCGCCGCCACCAAAGAGCGATCGCCCCGCGCCCGAGGCGCGGCGCCCGCGATCGGCACCGTTGGCCGGCGAGGCCGCCACGGCGCCGGAGGACGGAAACAGCTCTCCCCCACTGACGGGCACGCCCCCCACGTCCTCGGCCACGAGCGCCGCGAACTCCGGGACGGCGGAGAGCTTCACCCAGTCGGCGAACCCCTCTTTCCAGGTGTAGGTGTCCCCCTTGACCTCGCCCCGTTCGATCTTGGTGCGAACGTCCGCGTCGCCGATGGGGCCGACCTGCTCGCCGTCGATGACCAGGTGCCAGCCGCCGTCGGTCGCGGGGGCGGCCGTCGCCTCGGGTCCGCCGGTCTCCCCACCGCGCACCACGATGATGTGGCTGCACTTCTTGCAGCGGATCTTGAAGACCTTGCCCCGAACCTTTTCGTCGGCAATCGAGTACTTGGTCCCGCACGAGTCACAAACGATCTTCATCAACGCCTCGATTCAGGGGGATCAGGCTGCAACGCTCCACGAAGAATTCCACGAAGCGATCACGCAGGGCGAAGGCCCCGCCGGGAACAATAGATGGGCCTGAGCAGGGCCCGAGATGGCCGGGAGAAAGGCAGGAGAAGGGCACTGGAAAAGGCCCCCATTATATTGAGCTGGTGACGGGGCGCAAGCCAAGCCGCGCCTGTTTCCCAGCGAATTCCGAGCACTAACCGAGCTAAGCGACGAGCTAACTGGCGAAAGGATCTTTCGAGACCACCGTCTGCGAGCGCCCGGCGCCCCAGGAGGTGGCCCAGACCGGGATCCCGACCAGCTTGCTGACGCGCTCGACGAACGCGGCGGCGGCCGGAGGAACGGCGGTGCCGGACGCGCCGGAGGAGGTCTCCGGCCAGCCCTCGAGCTCCTCGAACACCGGCTCGGAGGCGGCGAGATCATCGAGGTCGACCGGCATCTCGTCCATCATGTGTCCGTTCAGACGATAGCCGATGCAGAGCTTGACCCGGCCGAGCCCCGCCATGACGTCGAGCTTGGTCAGCGCCAGCGACTCGATGCCGGAGAGCCGCACGGCCAGCCGGACGGCCGGGATGTCGAGCCAACCGCACCGCCGCGGGCGCCCGGTCACCGAGCCGAACTCGTTCCCGCGCTTGCGGAGGAGATCGCCGATCTCCTCGTTGAGCTCGGTCGGGAACGGCCCGTCGCCGACGCGCGTGGTGTAGCCCTTGGCGACGCCGAGCACGGTGTCGATCTGGGTGGGACCGATGCCGAGCGCGGCGCAGGCCCCACCGGCGGTGGTCGAGGAGGAGGTAACGAAGGGATAGGTCCCATGGTCGAGGTCGAGCAGAACGCCCTGGGCCCCCTCGAAGAGGACGTGATCGCCGCGGACCACGGCGGCATGCACGGTGCGCGAAGCGTCGCCCACGAACGGTCGAATCTCCTCGGCCAGCTCCATGTACCTGGCGGTGATCTCCGCGGCGACCGGCAGCGCGCCGCCGAGCTGGCGGACATAGGGCCCGATGGCCGCGATGTGCCGGTCGAGCCGCGCGCGGAAGCGCTCCGGCCGGAACAGGTCGCCGATGCGCAGGCCGATGCGGGCCGCCTTGCTCTCGTAGGTCGGCCCGATCCCCTTCTTGGTGGTCCCGATGCTGCCCGGGCCCTCCTCACGCAGCCGATCGATCTCCAGGTGGTGCGGCAACGTCAGGTGCGCGCGGGCGGCGACCACCAGATCCTTGTCGCTCTTGATGAAGCCATGCCCGCGGAAGGTCCGGATCTCGTCGACCAGCACGGCGGGATCGATCACCATCCCCTCGCCGAGGACGCAGGTGACGCCGTCCCGCAGGATCCCCGACGGGATCAGGCGGGTGACGTACTTCGTTCCGTCGACCACCAGCGTGTGTCCGGCGTTGGCGCCGCCGGCCCAGCGGACCACGAAGCGCGCCTTCTCGGTCAGGAGGTCGACGATCTTCCCCTTGCCCTCGTCGCCCCACTGGACGCCGACGACGATTACGACTGCCATGATTGTTTGGTCCTCTTTGAAGGTGAAACGCGGCTCTCCATCGCGACGGCGACCGCCTCGACGTCGACGGCGAAGCCAACCGCGGGGCTCGGCCGGCCGTAGCGGGCGAGCAGATCGTCGTAGCGTCCGCCGCGCAGGACGGCGTCGGGCGCTCCGTCGACGAACGCCTGAAACCGCACGCCGGTGTAGTAGTCGAACCCCCGCACCTCGCCGAGGTCGACATGCAGCCGCGCGTCGATCCCGCGCGCCTCGACCGCGCGCACGATCGCCGCCAGCTCCCCGAGCGCGTGCTTGATCCCGGCGGTCGGCGCTCGCTTGACGGCGGCCGCCAGCAGATCAGGCGAGCCGGACAGCGTGGGAAGACGACGGGCGAAGTCGACGGCGGGCCTGGCGCCACGGGCCGCGCGCAGCACCAGCTCCAGCCCGGCGCCATCGCGTTTGGCGATGCGCCGCCGCGCCTCCTCCAGCGCCGGCTCCGGAAGCGCCAGCGAGGCGAGCACCTCGCGCGCGAGCCCGAGATGGCCGAGATCGATCGTCGGACGCGGCAAACCAACAGCCGCCAGCGCCTCGACCGCCAGCGCGATCAGCTCGGCGTCACCGTCGGGACCGGCCAGGCCGGCCAGCTCGACGCCCGCCTGAGACAGCTCGCGCTGGCCGCGGGCCGCGCGATCGAGCCGCACCACCGTTCCTTCGTAGCAGAGGCGCACGGGCCCCTTGTGATCTCGAAAGCGGGTGGCGATGAGACGGGCGATCTGCGGCGTGATGTCGGGTCGCAGCGCCACCACCTGCCCCGAGCTCGGCTCGACGAAGCGGACGGTCACCGCGCGGGCCGCGGCGCCGAGCCCGAGCGCCAGCACCTCTTCGTACTCGAAGGCCGGCGTGATGACCCGCTCGAAGCCGGCGCGATCGAACTCCGCCAGCAGCGTCTCGATGACCCGGAGGCGCGCCGCCGCCGCCACCGGCGCGTGGTCGCGCATCCCGGTGGGGAGCCTGAGGGTCGGCGGCTGCGCGGCGCGCGGCGCAGAGTCAGTCGCAAGGGCGCCGCGCGGCGCGCGCTTCACCACGGACTTACTTGACCGCGTTGCGGACGACGCCGTCCTTGAGGAAGCCGACGAACACCTCGGCCATCTCGATCGCCACCTTCTCCTGCGCCTCCTTGGTCGAGGCCCCCAGGTGCGGGACGGCGATCAGGTTCTCTTCGGCGAAGAGCGGTGACGGATCGGGCGGCTCCTTGGCGAACACGTCCAGCGCCGCGCCGCCCAGCTGGCCGGACTTGAGCGCCTCCAGCACCGCGTTCTCGTCGACGATGCCGCCGCGCGCGCAGTTGATGAGGCAGGCGCCCTTCTTCATCTTGGCGATGGTGGCCGCGCTGAAGAGCCCCTTGGTCTCGGCCGTGGCCGGGACGTGCAGCGTGATGTAGTCCGACTGCGCGATGAGCTCGTCGAGCGTGACCTGCTTGACGCCGGCCGGGAGCTCCTTGGGAGGGAACGGGTCGTAGCCGATCACGTTCATCTTGAGGCCGACGGCGCGCTCGGCCGCCTGGCGCCCGATGTTGCCCAGGCCGATCACGCCCAGCGTCTTGCCGGCGATCTCGGTTCCCATGTACTTCTTCTTCTCCCAGATCCCCTGCTTCATGCTGGCCGCCGCCTGCGGGATCTTCCGCGCCAGCGCGAACATGAGGCCGATGGCCAGCTCGGCGGCCGCCGCCGCGTTCCCCTGCGGCGTGTTGATGACGAGGACGCCCTTCTCGGTGGCGGCCTTGACGTCGATGTTGTCGACGCCCACGCCGGCGCGGCCGATGATCTTGAGCTTGCCCGGGCTCGCCAGGGTGGCGGCCGTGATCTTGCTGGCCGAGCGGATACCGATGGCGTGGTACTCGCCGATCACCGCGGCCAGCTCCTCCGGCTTCATGCCGGTCTTGACCTCGACGGTGAACCCCGCCTTGTTGAGAACTTCGACCGCCTTTTTGGACATGTCGTCGGCGATGAGGACCTTGATTGGCTCGGCCATGACTGTTGCTCCTGTGTGGACGTGCGGGTGGGTGAGATGAAAATCAGTCGCGTCGGGTCTCGGCGAACGTCGCCTGCGCGGCGGCGACGCCCGCTCCCGGCCGAATGCCGAAGCCGAGATCGGAGAGCGTCATCTCGAGGCCCGAGATGGCGGTGATGATGTCGAACTGGCTGTAGAAGCCGACGTGCGCGATGCGCACGATCTTCCCCTTCAGGTGATCCTGCCCGCCGGCGATGGTGATCCCGTAGCGCGACCGCATCTGAATGATGATCGCCGTCCCGTCGATGCCTTGGGGGACGCGAAACGCGGTGACCGAGTTGACCGGTGACGAGGAGAAGAGATCCAGCCCCAGGCCGCCCGCCGCGGCGCGCGTCGCCTTGGCCAGCCGCTCGTGGCGGTTGAACACGCCGTCCAGCGTCTCTTCCTTCAACATCCGCAGCGACTCGCGCAGGCCGACGACCAGCGAGACGGCCGGCGTGAAGGCGGTCTCCCCCTTCTCCTGCGCTTTTCGCTCCCGCGCCAGGTCCAGGTAGAACCGCGGCAGCTTGGCGCGCTCGCTCGCCTTCCAGGCCTTGTCGGAGACGCTGATCCCTGCCAGCCCCGGCGGGAGCATCAGCCCCTTCTGCGAGCCCACCGACACCACGTCCAGCCCCCACTTGTCGACCGGGACGTCGTAGACGCCGATCGCGGTGATGGCGTCGACACACAAGATGATGTCGTCGTGCGCCCGCACCACCTTGGCGATCGCCTCGATGTCGTGCTTGGTGGCGGTCGAGGTCTCGCAGGCGGTGGCGTAGACCGCGCGCACGCCGGGGTTCTTGTCGATCGCCTCGGCCACCGCCTTGGCCTCGACGCTCTTCCCCCACTCGACGTCGACGTAGACGCAGGTGATGCCGTAGGCCTCGCAGATCTTCCCCCAGCGCTCACCGAACTTGCCGCCCCGGATGACCACCGCCTTGTCGCCAGGGCTCAAGAAGTTGCAAACCGAGGCGTCCATGGCGATGGTGCCCGAGCCGCTGAGCAAGATCGGCAACTGCTTGGTCTGCATCAGCCACTTCAACCCCTCCTGCACCTCGCGCAGGCACTCGGTGAAGGCGGGCGCCCGGTGGTAGAGCATCGGCCGGGCCATGGCCAGGAGGACCCGCTCGGGAACGGGGGTCGGGCCGGCGGTGAGGAGATACTCCTTCATGGTGCTTCTATTGTGCCTTTTGGGCGCCTTTGGGGTGTGGCGGCGGCCCGAGTTCTAATACAACTTGACCAGCAGATCCACCGATGTCCCTCGCCCAATTCGCTGACGCCAGCTTCGGTTATCCCGGCAACGACATCCTCGTCGGCGCCTCGCTGCTGATCCGTCCCGGCGATCGGCTGGCGCTCCTGGGACCGAATGGCACCGGCAAGTCGACGGCGCTGCGGCTCCTGGCCGGAGATCTCGGAGGCCGACAGCGGCGACGTGCGCGTGCTCGGCCGCACCTCGGTGGCCTACCTGCGCCAGTCGCAGGAGCTGGGGGGCGGCGGCACGCTGCTCGAGGCGCTGCTCGAGCCGTTCGCCGATCTGCAGAAGCTGCACGACGAGATGGCCGCCCTGGAGGCGCGCCTGGCCGACGGCAAGGCCGACGAGCTGGCCCGCTACGGCGAGCTGCAGGAGCGCTACCAGCGCGGCGGCGGCTACGAGCTCGAGGGGCGGGTGAAGCGGCTCACCGCCGACGTCGGGTTCACGGAGAGCGATCTGGCCCGGGCGGTCGACACGCTCTCGGGCGGCGAGCGCGGGCGGCTGGAGCTGGCCAAGGTGCTGGTGCGCCAGCCCGACCTGCTCTTGATGGACGAGCCGACCAACCACCTCGACCTCGCCGCCATCGAGCGGCTGGAGGCCTACCTCGCCGAGTACGAGGGGGCGTTCGTGCTGGTCTCACACGATCGGGCCTTCATCCGCGCGGTCTGCAACGAGATCGTCGAGCTGGAGAACGGCAAGCTGACGCGCTACCCCTACCGCTACGACAAGTACGTCGTCGAGCGCGCCGCCCGGATCGAGCGGGCCCAGGCCGAGTATGAACGGCAGAAGGAGCACGTCGACAAGACCGAGGACTTCATTCGCCGCAACCTGGCCGGGCAGAAGACCAAGCAGGCGCAGAGCCGCCGCAAGATGCTGGAGAAGCTGGAGCGCCTCGAGCGCCCCGACGACCAGTGGGAGCACGCCGGCAAGATCGGGCTCTCCTTCTCGACCGGCGGCGATCTCGGCGGCAAGGAGATCATCCGCGCACCCAACCTGACGGTCGGCTACCCGGGCGCGAAGATCCTCGACGGCGTGACGGTGAACGTCTACCGCGGCGACAAGTTGGGCGTCGTCGGTCCCAACGGCAGCGGCAAGTCGACGCTCTTGAAGACGCTGATCGGCGAGCTGGCGCCGCTCGACGGCAAGGTCGAGTTCGGCAGCGGGGTCCGCATCGGCTACTTCGATCAGAAGCTGGGGACGCTCGACGAGCAGCTGACGCTGACCGAGGAGATCCGCTCGGTGCGCGCCGATCTGTCGCCCGAGGCGGTCCGGCAGTACCTGGCCAAGTTTCGCTTCTTCGGCGACGACCCCTTCCGCCTGGTGCGCGGACTTTCAGGCGGCGAGCGCAGCCGGCTGGCGATGGCGAAGATCATGCTCTTCCCGCGCAACGTGCTGGTGCTCGACGAGCCGACCAACCACCTCGACATCCCGGCGCGCGAAACGCTGGAAGACGCGCTCGGTGCCTACGAAGGAACCCTGATCACCGTCAGCCACGATCGCTACTTCCTCGACCGCATCTGCACCCGCCTCCTGGTCATCGAGGGGACGCACGTCGAAGCACATGTCGGCAACTACAGCGACTGGCGCGAACGGTCGTCCTCGGTGAACGTCAAGGCGGCCCCGGCCGTGGCGAAGCCCGAGCCGTCGAGACCGGCGCCCAAGCCGGCCGAAAAGCCGCTCTCGGCCGCCAACGCGACACGCGACGGCGACAAGCGGCGCGAACGCGAGCAGCGCCGGCTGGCGCGGCGCGTGGAGACACTGGAGGCGGATGTGAGCAAGCTGGAAACAGAGCTGGCGGCCGTCCGCGCCGATCTGGTCGGCGATCACGCCGGCGACTGGCAAAAGTTGCACGCTCTGGCCGAGCGCGAGCGCGAGCTCGACACCCTGCTCGCCCGCCGGATCACCGAGTGGGAAGCCGCCAGCGCCGCCGCGCTCAATCCGGATCCGAATTCTTCCGATTGACGATCCGGAAACCTTCAGACGATTGCGAACCTGCAGTCGGACGCTGGTTTCATCACCGCAGCATTGCATCACTCTCCTTGGGTCCTACTTTGATCGTGTAAACTTGGGGGGTTCTCTCCGGGAGGTATCCGGATGCGGTTCGTTGGTTTTGCTTTGTGCGTGTTCGCGGTCGCCACGGGCGGCTGCGCGACACATCCGGCGCCGCCCGTGAACGCTCCCGCCTTGGCGGCCAGCCAAACGACGGCGGCGGGTCCGGCCGGCCAGATCTCCGGCGTCTGGGACGCGCTCAGCCGGACGACGATCGGTCAAGGGATCGGCGCGGGTGACACCCGCATCGAAAAACAGGAGTGGCACCTCTCCCAGGCGGGGAGCGCGATCAGTGGCTACTACATCACGGCGCTGACCTTCGTATCGGGCGACGGCCGCCCTTACATGTGCAACCGGCTGCCGCAGTTTTCGGCGACCCAGCGGTTCAACGTCGCGGGCGAGGTGCGTGGCGGGCAGATCGAGATCGAGGAGAAAGAGCAGCGGGCCACCGAGAAAGGAAACCGCTGCGACCCCGGCCAGAAGCGCCTGGCGCGCTACAGCGGCCGGCTGGAAGGCGATGTGATGACATTGATGAGCGGCGCGCAGCGCCAGACTCTGTATCGAATCCACCATCCCGAAGAGAACGCAGAAGAGAACGCAGAAGAGAACGCCGGACGGACCACCGAACCTGCGGGAGAGGCCGGACCACCGCTCGCCGAGGCCAGCGAGCCGGGCGCCGCGCCTGCGCCGGTGTCACAGGATCCGCGCTTTCCGGATCACGCGGCCGCCCCTGCCTCGGCCATGAGCTCTCTTCCCCCTGCTGACGTGAGCGGCATGTGGGTCTGGGAGCACAGCGGCGTCGTCCCCGGCGGTGACCAGAAGCAGGAGCGCGAGGAGTGGCACGTCACCCAGGACGGGTCGAAGCTGACCGGCTACTACGATCGCGTCGTCCACCAGGTCTCCTCCGACGGGCAGGCCTACCGCTGCAGCATGGCGCTCGATTTCCAGATCGTCACCCGCTACCAGTTTCGCGGCGAGGTGGAGGGGAGCAAGATCATGATCTACGAGAGCTCGTTCGAGGTGCTGAACCCCAACGCCTGCGACAACGGCAAGCGCCGCCTCGACGCCTACGAGGGACAGGCGGCCGCGGACGAGCTGCGTCTCGTCTGGGGCATCGGCGGCCAGGTTCTCCGGCGCCCCCGCCCCGACGTCCCGACTCAGAGATTCTGAGCGGGGCCAGCCCGGCTAGCCCTTGCTGGCCTTCAGCTCTTTGTCGATGGCGGCCTTGAAGGACTCGAACGGCTGGGCGCCGACGAGGCGGGTGCCGTTGATGAAGAAGGTCGGCGTGCCGGTGACGCCGAAGGCGGCGCCTTCCTTGTCCTCGGCGTCGACCTTGTCCTTGAACTTGCCCGAGTCGAGCGCGGCCTTGAACTTGCCCATGTCGAGGCCGAGCTCTTCCGCGTACTTCTCCAGCGATGGCCGGTCGAGCGCCTGCTGGTTGGCGAAGAGCTTGTCGTGCATCTGCCAGAACTTCCCCTGCTCGTTGGCGGCCAGCGCCGCCTCGGCCGCCAGGTGGGCCTTGTCGTGGAACGGCAACGGGAACTGCTTGAAGGCGATGCGGATCTTTCCTTTGTAGGCGTCCTCGATCTGCCGCACCGTCGGGACCGCCCGGCTGCAGAACGGGCACTGGAAGTCGCTCCAGGCCACCAGCGTGACGGGCGCCGAGGCGGGCCCTTTGACCGGAGCGTCTCCCACGTGGACGTCGAACTTCCCGCCCTGATCGTCGGGCGCGCCGGCCGGCGACGGCGCGGGCGGTGCGGCCAGCGCCGCCGTCTCCATCCGCTTGGTGTAGACGTCCTTGAGCGGCGTCCCTTTCTTGATGAGCACGTCCGCCTCCTTGATCTCGTCGTCGATGATCTTCTCGAAGGCATCGGCCGGCTGGGCGCCCACCAGCTGCCGCCCGTTGATGAAGAACGTGGGCGTCCCGTTGGCGCCGGCGGCGGTGCCGATCTTCATGTCCTCCGACACCTCGTCCTTGATCTTCGGATCGTCCCAGTCCTTCTTCCACCTGGCGACGTTGAGCCCCACGTCGCCCGCGTACTTCTCGATGTCGGCGCGGGTGAGCGCGGTGTTGTTCTCGTACATCTTGTCGTGAAGCTTCCAGGCCTTGTCGGCCCCCTGCCGCGCAGCCGCCTGGAACGCCGTGGCGGCGTCCATGGCGTGCTCGTGGAACGGCAGCGGCTGGTTCATCCAGACCAGCGCCAGATCCTTGCCGTACTTGTCGAGGACCGTCTTCACCGTCGGCTCGGCGCGCTTGCAGAACGGGCACTGGAAGTCGCTGAACTCGACCATCGTCACCTTGGTCGCCTTGGCGCCGCGCCGCTGATCGTGGGAGAAGGGAACGATCTTCTTCGAGCCGGTGTCAGGCGCCGCGCCACCGCTCGGCGCCGCGCCGCCCGTCGGCTTCTGCTTGTCGTCGATGGCCGCCAGGATCGGGCCCAGCCCCTTGCCCTGCTTGGCCATGTCGATGGCCAGGCGGGCCAGGTTGGGGCTGCGCGGACAGTTGGGGTCCTTCTTCAAGCAGCCGGCGATCTTCCCCATCCCGCAGCCGCACTCACAGTCGCGCTCGTTGAGCGCCTGCAGCGCCGTCACCTTCTGCTGCGGCGTGAGCCCGTCGAAGCTGACGCCGGTCACCGAGGCCAGGTCGGCCGACTTGGTCCAACCGTCCGGGAACTCGCTCTCCGACTGATAAATCTTGGCGGGCATCTTGGTGCCCGCCGGAACCGTCTCGCTGGGCTTGTCGGATGCGGAGTCGGCCGACGCGCCGCCGCTCGCGCCGTGATTGCCCGTCTCGCGTCCGACCAAAAAGCCGACGGCCAGCCCCGTCACCAGGGGCCAGATGGCCGCGGTCCAGGCAGGCCGCGGCGAATTCGTTTCTTGCGCCATGGCGGCGCTTATAGCACGCGACCCTATTCGTCTTCGTCGTGGCGCGCGCCCGCGCGCTTGCCGCCGCCGTCGAAGTCGAGCTCGCTGGCGAACATGTCATCGATCATCGAGTCGACGGACTCGAAGTAACCGTCGCGGCGAAGCTCCTCGCGCTCGAACTCCTCGAAGGTCTGATAGGTCCTCTGGTCGACGAATCGGCTCATGGGCATTCTCCTTGATTGCGGCAAACCGGACAGTCGGCTAATTACCGACATGTAGGTACATGGAATACCTACCCGTACACGACGTCAAATTTTCGCGCCAAATTTGCGGGCTTGGCCGATACGCCCCAGCGTGTTTATCTACGGGGGCGCCTGGATCGCATCATCATGGGAAGGGTCATTGCGGTTGCGAACCAGAAGGGGGGCGTGGGGAAGACCACGACGGCAGTGAACCTGGCGGCCTCCCTGGCGGCGGCCGAAAAGCGGGTGCTCCTGGTCGACGTCGACCCCCAGGGGAACGCCAGCTCCGGGCTCGGATACTCCCGCGACGAGGTGGGCAACCTTGGATTGCCGACCGGGGCGAGCGTCTACGACCTCCTGATCGGCCAGCCGCGCCTGGACGACGTGATCCGGAAGACCGACCTCGGGCACCTGGATCTCATTCCGGCCAACGGTGACCTGGCCGGTGCCGAGATCGAGCTGGTCCCGATGGCCGAACGCGAGCGACAGCTGCGCGGTCCGCTGCGCGCGGCGGCCGAACGCTATGACTATGTCCTCATCGACACGCCGCCGTCGCTGGGCCTGCTGACGTTGAACGCGCTCTGCGCCGCCGACAGCGTGCTGGTGCCGCTGCAGTGCGAGTACTACGCGCTCGAGGGGCTGTCGGCGCTGCAGCGGACCATCCGCCTGGTCGCCGACAACCTGAACCCGGGGCTCGACATCGAGGGGATCGTCCTCTGCATGGTCGACTCGCGGCAGAACCTGACCGAGCAGGTGGCCAACGAGGTCCGCACCCACTTCGAGGGGAAGGTCTTCACCACCACGATCCCCCGCAACGTCCGCCTCTCCGAGGCGCCCTCGTTCGGCAAGCCGATCCTGCTCTACGACATCGCCTCGAAGGGGGCGAAGAGCTACCTCGATCTGGCGCGCGAGCTGCTGGCGCGGCACGCCAGTGCCCGGCACCCCGGAGGGACCTCGACGGACGGCAAGCCCGGCGACGGCAAACCGACGGCGCTGGCGACGGCGGCCTCCCGATGAGCGCCCCCAAGCGCAACGCTCTCGGACGCGGGCTGGCCGCGCTCATCCCGGGCGCACCGGGGCCGAGCGCCGCCTTGCCGACGACCGGGCTGGCCAGCCGCCGCCCGTCGGACGGCACCCGAACGATCGCCGTCGAGGAGATCCACCCCTCGCCCGGCCAGCCGCGGACGCGGTTCGACGACGCCCGACTCGACGAGCTGGCGGCGTCGATCAAGACGCAGGGGATCATCCAGCCGCTCATCGTCCGCACCCGTGCCGACGGCGGTTACGAGCTGATCGCGGGCGAGCGGCGCTGGCGGGCGGCGCAACGGGCGGGCCTCCACGAGCTCCCGGCCGTGGTGCGCGACGTCGCGCCGACGCAGGCGTTCGAGATGGCCATGGTCGAGAACCTCCAGCGGGAGGATCTCAACCCGCTGGAAGAGGCGGCCGGTTATCAGCGCCTCATCGAGGAGTTCGGCTACACGCAGGAGCAGCTCTCCGAGCGGGTCGGCAAGGATCGCAGCACGGTGGCCAACGCGCTCCGGCTGCTCCGCCTGCCCGACAGCGTCCGGGGGTTGCTCGCCGAAGGGCGGCTCTCGATGGGGCACGCGCGGGCGCTCCTGGGGCTGGAAGCGGCGGCCGCGATGGAGAAGCTGGCCCGCAAGATCGTGGCCGGCGAGCTCTCGGTCCGGCGGGTGGAGGAGCTGGTCCGGCGCGCGCGCGACGGCAAGAGCCCGGAGCCGACCGCGCCTGCCCCGAGCCCCCCCTCGACCAGCGCGCGCGATCTGGCGATGCGCCTCACCCGGGCGCTCGGCACGCGGGTCGAGGTCCTCGAGGTCAGCAAGGAGCCGGGCAAGGAGCGCGGCCAGATCGCGATCCACTACCATTCGCTCGATCAGCTCGACGCGCTCCTCGCAAGGCTGATGCACTCGTGAGCGGGACGGCGTCGCTGGAGCTGGTCTACCGCTCGGACGCCGCCCTCCTCGTCGCCTACGCCACCCACCTCGCCCGCGGCCAGCTGCTGCTCGACACGACCGAGCGGCTGCAGAGCGGCGCCAACGTTCAGCTGCGGCTGGTCGCACCCTCGACGTCGATCGCGCTCCAGGGCGTGGTCGCCCGCCCGAACGGCGCGAGCGCGGCGCACCCCACCGAGGCGGGCCTGACCGTCACCTCGCGCGCCGAGACCTTCGGCGACGCCGTCGACAAGCTGGCCTTCGGCTTCAAGGGGCTGAAGGCGCTGGTGGCCGCCTCGCAGGCCGCGCCGCGGGCGCTGCTCATTCGTTACCTGCGCTCCATCGTCACCTGCGAGGTGATCGAGATTGACCAGCGGCGGCTGGCCGAGCCGGGGGCGATCTGCAACGTCGATCTCGGCGTCGTCGACCTCGATTCGACCGGCGCCGCCGGGTACGAGCTCTACGCGCGCCTCCGCGAGCACCCGGAGGCCGGCTCGGCCCCGGTGCTGGCGGTCGCGCAGCTGGAACGCGACCGGGTCCGCGCCGCGTCGCTCGGGTTCGACGAGGCGCTCTCCAACCCCCCGGCGTTCGCTGATTTGCAGAGCTCGGTGTTGCGCGCGCTCGGAAAGCCACTCACAGTTCGAGCGGTCTAGCCACGCCGGGTGCCGCGATGCCGCGCCAAATACGCCTCCTTCCGCTCGTCTTTGTCCTGGCCCCACTCTGGGCCGCGGCCCTCCTGAGGCCGGCGACCGCGCTCGCCGCGCCCCCCGCCCTCTCCGAGACGCTGGCGCGCTTGGATGCGCTGCACGCCCGCCGCGACCAGCCGGCAGCGCTGGCCGAGGAGCGCCGGCTGGCCGACGCCGCCCTGGCGCAGGCGCCCGCGGACTACGGCGCGCTCTGGCGCGCGGCGCGCACGCTCTTCGACGAGAGCGACGCGCCCCAGCTGTCCGACGACGGGCGCTCGCGGCTCGGACAGCAGGCCTACGATCTCGCCCAGCGCGCCATCGCCCTCAATCCCAACGATGCCGCCGCGCAATACTGGGCCGCGCTCAGCATCGGGCGCTACGCCGAGAAGATGGGCGCCCTGAGCGCCCTCGCCAAGGGGATCGAGGGGAAGTTCAAGCGTCCCCTCGAGCGCGCGACGGCCCTGGACGTCAGCTACGACAACGGAAGCATCCCCGTGGTCTGGGCCGCCTACTATCTCGAGCTGCCCTGGCCCAAGCGCGATCGCGACAAGGCGGGCAAGGAGCTGCAGCGTGCGCTGGCGATCAATCCGGCAAACCTGCGCGCGCGGCTGTACCAGGCGCGCATCGCCATCGATGAGGATCACCCCGACGTCGCCCGGGCTCTCCTGGCTGAGATCGCCGCCGCGCCCGTGGGCCGCTACGACGCCCCCGAGGAGCGCGCCGTGAAGAAGGAAGCGCTGGCGATGGCCGCCAAGCTGCACTGACCGACGCCCGTCGAGCGACGCTGTCGGCCGGGCGACGCTAACGCGAGGCGCGCCGCTTGGCGGAGGTGACCGTGTTCACCAGCAGCATCGCGATCGTCATCGGGCCGACGCCGCCCGGGACCGGCGTGATGGCAGAGGCCCGCGCGGCCGCCGGGGCGAACTCGACGTCGCCCAGCAGCTTGCCGTCCTCGCGCCGGTTGATGCCGACGTCGATCACCACCGCGCCCGGCTTGATCCACTCGCCCCGGATCATCTCGGGGCGCCCCACCGCCGCCACCACCAGATCGGCCCGCCCGACGACCGCGGCCAGATCGCGGGTCTTCGAGTGGCAGACGGTCACCGTGGCGTCGGCGTTGGTGAGGAGCGCGGCCATCGGCTTGCCGACCATGCTCGACCGCCCGACCACCACGGCGTTCACGCCGGCCAAGGAAAGGCCGAGACCACTCTCCTCGATGAGCTTCATGACCCCGAACGGCGTGCAGGCCACGAAGCGCGGCTCACCCATCACCAGGTGGCCGAGGTTATCCGGGTGGATGCCGTCGACGTCCTTGCGCGGATCGACCGCGGGGAGGATCTCGCGCGCGTCGAGCCCACGCGGCAGCGGCAGCTGAATCAGGATCCCGTCGATGGCGGGATCGGCGTTCAGCTTGGCGACCAGCGCCAGCAGCTCGGCCTGCGAGGTGGTGGCCGGCAAGCGGTGATCGAAGGTGCGGATCCCGGCCTGCGCGCAGGAAGCGGTCTTGTTGCGGACGTAGATCTGCGATGCGGGATCTTCGCCGACCAACACCACCGCCAGTCCCGGTTCGACACCGCGGGCGCGAAGCTCGTCGACCTCCTTCGCCAGCTTCTCTTTGATCCGCGCGGCAAGGGCTTTCCCGTCCAGAATCTTGGCCGACATCGCCGGTCGTATAGCATGGCCCGAGGCCGGGACGGGCGTCGGTCGGAAGAGCGCGCAACCGCGGCCTGCTTTCGCGCGAAGACGTCCCTGCATGGACGCTCCTTCATCTTCTCGCCATTGCCGCCGTTGTTTGGCCGCGGCAACCTTGGCCGCCGCAACGCTCGCCCCCTTCACCCCGAAGCGGGCCGCGGCGTTCGAGGCCCCGCAGGTGACGACGGGCCATCCGCTCGAGCGGGTCGTCGCCGGCGCCCATCGCCTGTTCGCGCTCGGTGGCGCCGAGGTGCGAACGTTCGACGGCGAAGGGGAGATGCTCGGACGCTGCGCGGGGTTCGCGTCGCCCCCCCAGAAGGAGAGCCGCCGCGCGCCCCTCGGCGGGTTGGACGCCGACGAAGCGCTGCGGGCTGCCGGTCTGCCGGACGACGACAGCACGCCCGAGGCCGAGGACGCGCTGGAGGACGAGGGGCTCGGACCGAAGCGCCGGACGCGCGCCCAGGACGAGGGCGGGATCCTGCCGCACGCGCTGGCGACCAGTGAGACGTCCGACGTCGTCTGGATCGCCACGTCGTCCGGCGTCTTTCGCGGGGATGAGAACGGATGCCAACCGGCCGGGCTCGACGGCCGAGACCTGCTGCTGGTCGCCGGGGCGGACGGCGCGGTGGTGGCGGCCACCGACGATCTTCTCTTCATGCGTCTGTCCGAGACCGACCAGGTCGCCAGCGACGGCGATCGCGGCAACGACGAGGCGACCTTCACCGTCATCGCCGGGCTGACCGAGCGGCCGCGTGCGCTGGCGCTCGGCGCCGACGGGGCGGCCATCGTGGCTGACGACGACGGCGTCCTGGTGCTCGCAAGCGACGGAACGGCAGCGCGGATCCTCGATCGCCCGACCGATGCGGTGGCGGTCTGCGGCGGCGCTGCGGTCGCGCTCGCCGACGATGGCGTCTATCGCTGGACGCCGGGCGCCCTCCCCGTTCGGACCTCGGACCGGCCGCCGGTCCGGGGGATCGCCTGCGGTCCCCCGGGGGAGGCGCGCTGGATCGCGACCGGCCTCGGCGTCTGGACCTCGCCCGACGGAGCAACCTGGACGGAGCGGGCCGAAGCGCTGGGGCGAAGGGTCGCGGCGGCCGCGACCGTGGGCGAGCGCGTGTGGCTGGCGATCGACAGCGAGCTGGTGGCGTTCGACCCGACCGACGAGGAGCACGGCCTCGACCCCCGGTCGGCAGGGCGGGCGGTGGTGCCGGCCGAGGCCGCGGCTCGGTTTGTACCGATCCCGACCCGCCACCTCGTGGCCCCGACCCTCCCCTGGCCCGAGGTCACCGCCCTCTTCGGGGCCGCGCGCACGCCCGATCGCCGCAGCTGGCAGGTGATGATGCTGTTGACGTTTCCGCTCGGCCGCGCTGCCGGACGGCACATCAATCCGACGGCGGTGGCCGCCGAGAGCGCGCGCCGAGACGAAGCGCTCGCACACCAACAGGTCGACCTCGCCACCGAGGCCGGCACCGACGATGAGGAGGTCGATGAGGGCGAGCGCCAGGCCCGCCTCGAGTCCGTCCGTCAGGAAAGAGAGGCCCTGCGATGACGCCCTTGCTGGGTGCGAGCTTTCTCGCGCTCTTGCTCGCCCAAGCTGTCCCCGCCCCCGACAGCCGCGCCCGGGACGCCGCCGAGGCCCCGCACCCCCGGCCGCTCCCCCTGCCCCTCCCGCCAATCGCAGAGACGCGCCTTCCATTCGAGGAGCCGCCGCGGCGCCCGGAAGAGCCGCCGCGACGCCCCCGAAAGTCGCGCCCCTTCGATCCCGCAGTCTTGCGGGCGCTGGCCGCCGAGGATCCGCCCATCGAGGCGCTGCGCGCCGCCGCCACGGCGCTCGTGCTGGCCGAGCCGGGGCGCGCCCGGTCGCTGGTCGAGCGCGCCCGCTTCGCCGGTTGGCTCCCCGAGCTGCGGATCATGGTCGACCGCCGGTTTGCCAGGACGGAGTCGGTCGACCTGGGCACCACGAGCGACGGAGCGGCGCTGGCACCGGTCGGCATCGACAGCAACAACGACGTGCGTTACCAGGCCCGCGCGACCTGGGACCTGAGCAAGCTCATCTTCAACTCCGACGAGATCGGCGCTCAGTTCCAGGCCCTGCGGACCGCCGACACGCGCCGGGAGATCGAGTCGCTGGTCATCCGTCTCTACTTCGAGCGCCGGCGCCTCAAGGCCGAGTCAACCACAGCCGATGACCTGGACATGCTTCCAGGTTCGAGGCGGGAGCTGCGCATCGCCGAGATCGAGGCCGAGCTCGACGCCTTGACCGGCGGCGTGTTCACCCGTCTTGCGCACCACCGCCCGATCGAGGGAGAGTCCCGGCCGGAGCCATGACGGACGCCGCCCGCCCCTCCCGCCGTCAGCATCAACGCTACGACGTCGACGTGCAGGTCGCGGTCTCCGTGGCCAACGAAAAGCACGACGCGCGCACGCGGGACATGTCGCGGGCTGGGCTCTGCCTGGTGGCGACGCAACCGATCCCACGCGAGACCGAGGTCTCGCTCGAGCTGGTGTTGACCTTCGGCGACGACGGCGTCTCCGAGCCGCTGCGGATCGAAGGACGGGTGGCCTGGTGCACCGCTCTTTTCGGGGCGTACCAGATCGGGGTCAAGTTCGTGAAGGTGGATGACGAGAGAGCCAGGTACCTGGACATGTTCGTCGGGTTCCTGGACGGAACGCTGGCGCCGGGCGGCCTGCTCGGCGAATCCGAGGAGATCGGTTATCCGCCGCCGCGCGCGATCGATCCCGACGATCCGTTCGCGTTCTAAAGATTCATGCCACACGCACCACCAGCCCGAGCCCCGAGCCGCCGCCAACACCAACGCCTCGACCTTCGGATGTCGGCCGAGGTTCGCACCGCGCGGACCGTCTTCACCGCGACGACGCGCGATCTCTCCGAAGGGGGAGCCGGCCTCAGCGCCGACCACCCGTTCGAGGAAGGGGAGGAGGTGGCGGTCGGCCTCTTCCTGGTCGTCGACGACGTCGAGAGCGACACCCCACCGTTGTGGGTCAAGGCCCGCGTCGCCTGGAGCGCCGAGTCCGACGACAACCACTACAACGCCGGTGTCCGCTTCGAGGTCATCACCGACGATCAGCGGGCCTGGCTCCGCCAGGTTTTGGCGGCCATCGGCCCGTCCGCCGTCTGAGCGCGCCCAGACACGGCGAGCCGCCGGATCAACCGGCCAGAATTCGCTCGGCCACCCGCGCCCCGTCGAGCGCCGCGCTGACGATCCCGCCCGCGTACCCCGCCCCTTCTCCGCAGGGATAGAGGCCCTGGGCAGACGGTGAGACGAGCGTCGCCGGATCGCGAAGGAACCGCACCGGGGCGCTGGTCCGCGTCTCGGCGGCGATGAGCAGCGCCTCGGGCAGCAGGAACGCCGGCAGCCGAGCGCCGATCTGGCGCAGCCCCGCGCGCAGCGCCTGCACGACGAAGGGGGGCAGGACGGCCCCGAGGTCGGCGGGGGTCAACCCCGGCCGATAGCTGGACGGGCCGAGCGTGTCGCTCACCCGACCGGCCAGAAAATCGCCCAGCCGCTGCGCCGGCGCGCGGAACCGCCCGCCCCCCGCCCGAAAGCTCGCGCGCTCGATCTCGCGCTGGAATTCGACGCCGGCCAGCGGGCCGCCACCAGCCGGACCGAAGTCGTCGGCCGCCACGGAGACGACCAGGCCGGAGTTGGCGAACGGCGAGTCGCGGCGCGACAGGCTCATGCCGTTGACCACCACCCCGTCGGGCTCGGTCGCCGCCGGCACAATCCAGCCGCCCGGGCACATGCAGAAGCTGTAGACGCCGCGCTCGGCGGCGCCGGCCGTCAGCTCGTAGAACGCGGGCGGCAGCTTGGGATGTCCGGCGGCGGCGCCGTACTGGATCTGATCGATGAGCGGCTGCGGGTGCTCGATCCGGACGCCCACGGCGATCGGCTTGCGTTCGAGCGCGAGGCCCGCATCGGCGGCCCAGCCATAGACCGCGCGCGCCGAGTGCCCCACCGCCAGCACCACGACGTCGGCCGGGATCTCGCCGCCGTCGACACGCACCGCGCGGATTCGTCCCGCCTCGATGCGCAGACCGGTGGCCGCGGTCTCGAAGCGATGCGTGACCCCGAGACCGGCCAGATGCTCGCGCAACGCGCCCAGCACGCGGGGCAAGCGGTTCGAGCCGACGTGGGGGCGCGCCTCGGCCTCGATCTCGGCCGGCGCGCCGAAGCGGACCAGATCGGCGATCACCGCGGCGACGCCGGCGCGATCCTTGGCCCGCGCGTAGAGCTTGCCGTCAGAGTAAGTCCCCGCGCCCCCTTCGCCGAAGCAGTAGTTCGAACGCGGCACCAGCTCGCCGCGCGTGACCAGCGCCAGGTCGCGGCGGCGCGGCTGCACCGGCTTGCCCTGCTCGAGGATCGTCGCCGCGACGCCCGCCTCGGCCAGGCGCAGCGCCGCCCAGGTCCCGGCCGGTCCGGAGCCGACCACCACCACGCGCGGCGCCGGCCGTCCGGCCGGCCAGCGGCTCGGCGGCAGCGGCGGCGTGGGCGGGGCGAGCGTCTCCCCGCGCCGCGCCACCGCGATGCGCAGGCGTTCTCCCAGCGGTCGCCCCTTGCGCGCGTCGAGCGAGCGCCTCACCACCCGCAGCTCGCCGGCGCTCCCCGCGCTCCACCCGAGCGCGCGCTCGACCTGCGGCGCGAGCGGCTGATCGAGATCACCCAGCGGAACAAACAGATCGATCGTCTCGGCCATCTTGCTGTCTATCGGGGGCTGTCTGGCGTTGCCGTCTGCCGTTCAATCTGGGGGAAGCCTAAGCCGCTTTCACGGAGAGCCCGACACGCCGGCGCGCCTCGAGGCAGTGCCGGCCGGCCGCCGCGAACTCGCGACAGGGGCTGGGCCGGTTCTCGTAGATGGTGCAAGCGTAGCGCGGCGTCGCGCCCGGTTCACCGACCTTCAGCGCCGCGCAACGCTCTCCCTCGCGGCGGATCTCGAAGCGGTGCCCCGCGCGCACGATGAGCGCGGGCTCCTTCCAGACGACCGGATCGCGCACCGAGACGGTGACGGAGTGATAGGCCTCGCGGCAGCAGGCCCCGCAGCGCTGGCAATCGACGGGCGGCTCCCAGCGCGCGCAGGCGCGGTGCCCCGGCTCGGTCCGCGCTCCGTCGCCCACCGTCGGCGCGGCTTGCCGACAGCGCGCCACCGGCGCGCCGCGCCCGCCGACGTAAAGCCAGGCGCAACCGCCGCAGGTCTCGCTCGCCGCGCCCCAGGGGAAGCCCAGCGGATGACAGGCCCCGGCGAGGACCGCCGTGCGCGCGAGCGCCTCCTCGATCGGTGCGCGCCAGGTCGAAGCGTCGAACCGTTCGCGCGCCGCGCGCGCGATGGGCGTGGCCGGATCGCCGTCGGGCGCCAGCGGATCGGCGCCGAGCGCGTCGTAGTACGTTCTGTAATCGGTGGTGGGCGCCATCGCCGCCCGCAATCCGAAGCGCTCCGCCAGATGCGCGCCGAGGCGCAAACAGGCGTGCTCGCGCACCGCGTGCCCAGCGACGTTGTCGAGCCCCCAGTCCGGCGCCGCGACGGCGCCCTCTCCCTCGGTGATCGCGTGACAGAGCTCGTGAAAGACCAATTGCGCAAACGCGTCGTCGACGTCGAGCGTGTCGTCGGCGCCGATCGCGATCGTGCCCTGCCCGTCGCTGGTGGCATACGCCTCGCGCGTGCGAATGATCGAAAATCCGAGCGCGCCGGCGACCGCCGACCAGATCGCGTCGATGGCAGGCGCGGCCAGCTTTGGCCCGTCCATCGCAGGCGCGGACGCCGAGCGCAGCGAAGACGGCGTGGGAGATCGGTACATGACCGTATTGTGAACTGCACCGCGCGGGCCCGCGAGCTGTACAACGCGAGAATTACTCGTGAGTCACAACTTCGGCGTCAATTTCGCGGCTACTATTTGTAATCTGCGTTTCGCTTTACGCCGCACGGCGACGACGATTTTTTTGATTCGCCTCTTGCCTTACCGATGGTCCGGATCAAACCTTTGCTCCCAACACGCGGGTAAGCCGCGACGGCCCCAGAACCCGGATCGTCGACCGAGAGTCGACACCGTTCTCAACGAAAGGGGGATTAGCCGTGTTCGCCGATTTGCGAAAGCTATCTTTGTCCTTTGGTACCGCAACAGCCTTGGCCAGCCTCGCACCATCGTTTGCGATGGCTGGGTCCCCCCGAGCGCCCCCGCGGCTTCAGTCCCCGACAGCGACGCCGGCGGTGAGGTCCACGCCGACACCTGCCTGGCGCGGACGGTCTGCTCGGTGAAAGAAAAAATTCGCTGGCAAACCCCTGCCTGGACACCCTCGCAATGCGGGCGGATCGCCGACGCCGTCGCCACCTCGGCGAAGCGCCACGATCTGAGCCCCACGCTGCTGTTGGCGATCATGGTCAACGAGAGCGACATGAACGAGAAAGCCGCGCGGATTTACACCCGTGACGGGAAGGTCTACGCCAAGGACGGCGGGTTGATGGCGATCCGTTGCCTGCTCGACGATCACGATCGCTGTACGAACGGGAACGTTCGCGGCGTCGCCTGGAAGGATCTCATGGATCCGGTGACCAACATCGAGCTCGGCGCCCGCGAGCTGGCGCATTGGCGCGATGGCGGCGGCGTGATGAGCAAGACCATCGTCAAGCTGGACGCCCAGGGTCACCGGCAACGCGTGACGAAAGACGTCCCCTGCGATCACAAGACCCACGGCTGGTGGGCGCACTACAACCACGGACCGCGCTACATCGACAAAGGGTACCCGCGGCACTATCCGCATCGGATTGCGGTGCTCGATCATGCGTTCGCGACGGTGATGAACACGCCCACGCCCGAGCTGACGGCGGGACGGATCACCATCCACGATCCGGGCAAGCGTGACCGCACGGTCGATCGCCCGCTCGAACCACGTTACAAGAAGCTCTGCTCGCAGATCCTCTCCGGCGGGACCTGCGCGGCGATCGCGCTCAACTAGCGGCCGACCGTGGCGTGGAGCGGAGCCGCGATCGGCTCCCAGGCAGACGCGGTGCTGATCCGCAGGCCCAGCGCAGTCCCGAGGCCGAGCGCTGCCAGCGAGAGTCCGATCGCGGCGGCCAGGTGCGGCCCGACCGGACGGAACCTCCACATGCGCCGACGCAGAGAGTGATCCTTCACCGTCGGCTGTTCTGGCAGCTCTGGTGCGGCAGGCTGGCGATTGAGGTGCAGGGCGCTCTCGACCGACGCCGGTCGCGCCAGCGGTGAGATCGCCTCGATCTCGCGAACGAAGGTCGCCACCTCGTCGAGGTGTTGTTGTGAGCCGACCACGAAATCGTCGAGGGCGCGCGCCATCTCGGCCGCCGTCGAGAACCGATTTCGGCGATCGCGCTCGAGCGCGCGCATCACGATCCGCTCCAACTCCTCGGGGACGTCAGCCCGGTGGTCGGTGAGACCCGGAATCTTCATCTCCATGATCTTCTTGGCCGTGTGCAGATCGCTGTCGCCGGCGAAGAGGTGCTGCAAGGAGAGCATCTCGTGCATCACGATGCCGAGCGCGAAGAGATCGACGCGCCCGTCGATCGGTTTGCCCTCCAGTTGCTCGGGCGCGAGATAAGCAGGCTTTCCTTTCACCGTCCCGGCGCGCGTCGATCTGGCGGCGCTGGTGAACTTGGCCACCCCGAAGTCGAGCAGCTTCACCCCGCCCCACGGCGTCACGATCATGTTGGACGGAGTGACGTCGCGATGAACCACCTCGAGCCGCACGCCGTTGTCGTCCTGCAGCCGGTGAACGCAGTCGAGCGCCCGGCAGATCTCGCGTCCGATGTACGCCGCGATCGCGGGCGGCATGCGCCGGTTGGCCGCGCGCAGGGCCCGCAGGATGCGCGACAGCGACGGTCCCTCGACGTACTCGAGGGCCAGGTAGAGGGTCCCCTCGTCCTCGCCGAACTCGAACGCCTGCACCACGTTGGGGTGGTGAATGAGGCCGAGGATCCGAGCTTCGTCGGAGAACATGCGGACAAAGTCCTCGTCGCGTCCATAGGCCGGGAGGATCCGCTTGACCACCACGTCGCGCTCGAAGCCGGCCGGGCCGATGGCGCGGGCCTTGAACACCTCGGCCATCCCTCCGGTGCCGAGTGGGTGCAGGAGCTCGTAGTGACCGAGCCTCTGCGCCCCTTCAATCCGCCGCCGCGCGCGCGTCAACCACGGTGTCTTCCCGAACAGTCTTTCCAACAGCACGGCCGTGCCTCCAATCGCTCCCCCACGCATCTCCCCCGCGTCCCCAAGGTCTCCTGGAGGACATCTCGGCTAAAGAACATCTCAAGAGTCGTGCCAACCGACCGACAGGTCGGGCCTCGGACTTCCTGCCTCTAGCAGCGCGGAAGAAGCCCGGACCGTAACGGCCAACCACCTGGAGTTACGGCGACGTGACGGGCGCCAATCAACCCTGCCGCGCGCGATCTGGGCCTTAGCTTCAAGAGCAAATGGAC
This sequence comes from uncultured Pseudomonadota bacterium, assembly GCA_963847705.1. Taxonomy (GTDB): domain Bacteria; phylum Myxococcota_A; class Polyangia; order Fen-1088; family Fen-1088; genus JADGRB01. The sequence goes on from CAWKBC010000029.1 coordinate 246,673, forward strand.
GGCGAAAAGAAGAAGCTGAAGTTCTCCATCGGCTACCTCATCATCGCGTTTTGGGCGGTCCTGCTGCTGCAGCAGGTGTTCGGCGCCTATCTCCAGCCGACCCGCACGTCTTACAGCGATTTCAAAGCGGCCGTCGCTGCGGGCCGGGTCACCGACGTCGCGATCGGGCATGCCGTCATCCGCGGACACATGAAGACCGATGCGACGACAGCGGCCGAGGGGAAGGGCTCCCAGGCCCAACAGGGTCAGGCGGCGCAGGAACCGGAGCAAGGAACGGCGACGCAAGAGCAGCAAAAGGAACAGCGAAACGGACCGCCCAAAGGGTCGCAGTCGCCGCAGCAGCTGCAGAAGGAAACGGCGCGCGCCAATTCATTCGAGACGGTGCGGGTCGACGACGCGGAGCTGATGCGCGATCTCTCCACCCACGGCGTGAAGGTGACCGGCGTCGTCGAGAGCAGCTTCTGGAAGGACGCGGCCGGGTGGCTGATTCCGCTCGTGGTCCTCGGCTTCATCTGGATGGTGGTGCTCCGGCGCGTCGGCCAGGTCGGACAGAACGGATTTCTCGCCGTCGGCCGCAGCAAGGCCAAGGTCTACATGGAGAAGGATGTTCACGTTCGCTTCTCCGACGTCGCCGGTGTCGACGAGGCCAAGGAGGAGCTCGCCGAGGTGATCGACTTTCTGAAGACGCCCGCGCGATTCGGACGCCTCGGCGCCAAGCTGCCCAAGGGCGTGCTGCTGGTCGGACCGCCCGGAACCGGAAAGACGCTGCTGGCCCGGGCGGTCGCGGGTGAGGCGGGCGTCCCCTTCTTTTCCATCAGCGGCTCCGACTTCGTCGAGATGTTCGTGGGCGTCGGCGCCGCGCGGGTGCGCGATCTGTTCGAGCAGGCAAAGCAGAAGGCCCCCTGCATCATCTTCGTCGACGAGCTCGACGCGCTCGGCAAGGCGCGAGGCATCGGCCCGGTGACACACGAGGAGCGGGAGCAGACCCTCAACCAGCTGCTCGTGGAGCTGGACGGGTTCGACACGCGCGTGGGCGTCATTCTGATGGCCGCCACCAACCGGCCGGAGATCCTCGACCCGGCGCTGCTGCGGGCCGGCCGGTTCGATCGCCACGTCCTCGTCGACAGGCCCGACCGCATCGCGCGCCTGGAGATCCTCAAGCTGCACGCCAGCAAGGTCCCCATCGAGTCGCCCCACGATCTGGAGGTGATCGCCGCCATGACCGCCGGCTTCGTGGGCGCCGATCTGGCCAACATCATCAACGAGGCGGCGCTGCTGGGGGTGCGGCGAGATCGCGATCGGGTCGGAATGTCCGAGCTGCAGGAGGCGGTCGAGCGGATCGTGGCCGGCTTGGAGAAAAAGAACCGCGTCCTCTCCCCCGCCGAGAAGAAGCGGGTCGCCCACCACGAGCTGGGACACGCGCTGGTGGCGCTCTCCTTCCCCAATGGCGAAGGCGTTCACAAGATCTCGATCATCCCCCGCGGCATCTCGGCGCTCGGCTACACGATGCAGGCCCCGACCGAGGATCGCTTTCTCATGACCGAGAGCGAGCTCAAGAGCAAGGTCGCGACCCTGCTGGGCGGCCGCGCCGCCGAAGAGCTCATCTACGACGAGGTCTCGACGGGCGCCCACGACGATCTCAGCAAGGCGACCGACATCGCGCGCAGCATGGTGAAGACCTTCGGGATGAGCCCGCGGGTCGGTCAGGTCAGCTTCGAGAAGGATCGCCGGTCGCTCATGCTGCAGGCCCCAGGTGAGCCCCAGCTCCGCGGCGACTACAGCGAACAGACGGCGCGCTCGATCGACGACGAGGTTCGCCGGATCATCGACGAACAACACGAGCGGGCCACCGAGATCCTCTCCCAGCGCCACCAGGTGCTGCTGCGCGCCGCGCAGCTCCTGCTGACCAAGGAGACGATCACCGGGCAGGAGCTACGTGACCTGCTCGCGGCGAGTGAACCGTCGGAGCCTGCGACAGACGAACAGCCGCAGGCCTCCGACGTTCACGCCGTCTAGCTGAAAGTAAAACGGCGGCAGCGATTGCTCGCCGCCGCCGTCGTTGTGGATTGGATTTCTAGCGCCGGCCGTTAGCCGCCCGCGCCACCGGCGCCACCGCACATGTATCGATCACCGCCGCCGCCGCCAGCCATGCAGGTGCAGGTCGCGCCAGCCGTGTCCGTGCAGGTGGTCCCTGCGCCCGTGCACGCCGCGAAGGCCCGGCAAGCGTTGCCGCCGGCGCCCGCGGCGCCGTTCTCGCCGCCAGCGCCACCGCCGCAGGTGTAGCGGCGCGTGCCGCCGGGCCCCGCACCGCAGGTGCAGGTCGCTCCCGCCGTGTCCCGGCAGGTCTCCACGCCGGTGCAGGCCCCGTCGGCCACGCAGGCGCCGCCGCCAGCGCCCGCCGCGCCGTTCGCGCCGCCCGCGCCACCGCCGCAGGTGTACCGGCGCGTGCCGCCGGGTCCCGCGCCGCAGGTGCAGGTCGCTCCCGCCGTGTCCCGGCAGGTCTCCACGCCGGTGCAGGTCCCGTCGGCCACGCAGGCGCCGCCGCCAGCGCCCGCCGCGCCGTTCGCGCCGCCCGCGCCACCGCCGCAGGTGTAGCGGCGCGTGCCGCCGGGCCCCGCGCCGCAGGTGCAGGTCGCTCCCGCCGTGTCCCTACAGGTCTCCGTGCCCGTGCAGGTCCCGTCGGCGACGCAGGCTCCGCCGCCAGCGCCCGCCGCGCCGTTCGCGCCGCCCGCGCCACCGCCGCAGGTGTACCGGCGCGTGCCGCCGGCCCCCGCGCCGCAGGTGCAGGTCGCTCCCGCCGTGTCCTTACAGGTCTCCGTGCCCGTGCAGGTCCCGTCGGCGACGCAGGCTCCGCCGCCTGCACCGGCTCCGCCGGTCGTGCCGCCCGTCCCGGGCGTCCCGAAACCGCCGGTCCCGGTCGTCGTCGTGCCGCCCGTCCCGGGTGCCCCGAAACCGCCGGTCCCGGTCGTCGTCGTGCCGCCAGTTCCGGTCGTCGTCGTGCCGCCAGTTCCGGTCGTTCCGAAACCACCGGTCCCGGTCGTCTCACCACCGGTCCCGGTGGTTCCGCCGGTCCCCTCTGTGCTGCTCGAGCCGCCGCAGCTTGGCGTAAAAACTGCCAAGGCGAGCATTGCAAAGCCGCCGACGGCCAACAAAACCTTCTGGGACGTGATCAAGCGCTTCATGAGGATCCCCCCGGGGATGATTGTTAACTGGTGGGATATGTGCGGCGCCCGGGGGGGCGTTATCAAAAAAAGATCAGAGGTTCAACGGATTGTCTCCAGGTGACTTCTCTCCAGACGACGCGAACGAATGAACGGCCCTCGTCGACTGCGCGTAGTGCGCCGCGTCGGAGACGAGCTGCGTCGTCTTCAGGCCTGCGGTCGCGGGGTGCCCCGGCGACAGGATCGCACCCCAGAGTGATCCAACGATGACTGCCACACCCCAACGCAACAACAATGATCGCATCTTGGGCCTCCGCTCGCCGCCAACCAATGCAGGCTCGACGCCAAAGTGCTCGTCCGACCTACATTGCAGTTTCGGGACCTTACGAAAGCGACGACGGCCGTCTGTTCCGCTCCGGTGACGGCGTCGGCGGCGCGGTTACCGCTCCCGGACGGGGATGACAATGGGGAGTCGCCCGCTCTTGCCTCGTTCAGGCCTGAACTTAAAAGAAGTTTCTAAGGGGACGGCGTGAACGCAGACCTTTCTTTGAAGTCATCGGCGGTGCCTCTCGCGGTCGGCTCGGGTGCGCTCAATGTCCTGCTGGTGGATGACGAGCCGGACATCGGTCTCGCCGCCGGCGAGGCACTGCGTGACGCCGGACACAGGGTGAGCGTCGCGACCACCGGGGCCCAGGCGCTCGATCTGGTCGGTCGACAGCTCTATGACGTCATGATCTGCGACATCAGGCTTCCGGGAATCGACGGGCTGACGCTGTTTCGACGGACCCGGCAGGAGTCGCCCGAGACCACGGTGATCCTGATGACCGCCTTCGCCGCGGTTCAGGACGCAGTGGCCGCCGTCAAAGAAGGCGCGCACGACTACCTGACCAAACCGTTCGACATCGACGAGATCACCTTGAGGGTCCGCCGCATCGCGGAGCACCGGGCGCTCTTGCGCGAGCTCGACGACGCGCGCGCACAGCTGGCCGAGCACAAGGCCGACGAGACGGTGATCGGTCGCTCGGCGCAGATGTTGAGGCTGATGGATCGGGTCAACACCATCGCCACCAGCCACGCGCCGGTCCTGATCCGGGGGGAGAGCGGCACCGGGAAAGAGCTGGTCGCGCGGGCCCTGCACGAGCGCGGGCCCCGCCGGGGAAACGCCTTCGTCGCGGTCAACTGCGCGGCGTTCCCGGACACGCTGCTGGAGGCGGAGCTGTTCGGCCACGAGCGTGGCGCCTTCACCGGCGCGGTCCGGCGCCGCGACGGGCGGTTTCGGGCGGCGCACGGTGGGACGCTGCTGCTCGACGAGGTGGCCGAGATGTCGCTCCCCGCGCAAGCCAAGCTGCTGCGCGTGCTGCAGGAAGGGACCGTCGAGCCGCTCGGCACCAACGAGTCGCTGCGGGTGGACGTGCGGGTCATCTCGGCGACCCACCGCGACCTCAAGGAGCGGATCGCCGACGGCAGGTTCCGGGAAGATCTCTACTACCGGCTCAACGTCCTGGACGTCGACATCCCGCCGCTGCGCGATCGCCGGGGCGACCTGCCGCTCCTGGTGCAGTACTTCCTGAAGAAGTTCACCCGGCCGGGGCGCGATCTTCCCAACGTCTCACCGGCGGCCTGGGGCGCGCTGTCGCAGTTCAGCTTCCCGGGAAACGTCCGCGAGCTGGGCCACGCCATCGAGCACGCAGCGGTGCTGGCGGACGGCGGCGACATCGACGTCCGCCACCTGCCGCGGGACATCGCCCAGGCGGGCGAGATCCCCGAGGGGCCTTCGGCGCCGCCCCGACCGCTCGGAACGGCGCTCAAGGAGTTCGAGCGCGAGTACCTGCAGCGGGCGCTGGCGCAGGCCGACGGCAAGCGCACGGTGGCCGCCGAGATCCTGGGTATCTCCCGCAAGAACCTCTGGGAGAAGCTCCGCATGCACGGCTTCAACGAGTGAGTCCCACGACGGACTTGCTCGCCAAAGCCAGGCGATCGACCGCCTCCGCCCAAGCCGCGAAGCCGAGCCGCGAAGGCTACGGGGCCTGGAACTCGGAGGGCGGCGCGGCGCCCGGAAGCGACATCGGGTTGCGCGTCAGCAGATCGCCGAAGACGCCGGTCATCATGACCAGCGTGAAGACCAGCGAGACGGAGAAGACCAGCCTGTTGGCGCCCGGGGCCTCCGTCATGTGCATGAAGAAGAGCACGACCAAGGTCGCCTTGAAGATGGCGATGATCAGCGCGAGATAGATGTTCGGGTGGTAGTGCCCGGTGTAGACGGTGAGCCCCGTGCAGGCGAGCAGCACGATCCAGACGAGCCAGTAGCGTCCGGCTCCGTGTTCGTGGTGCTCGGCTTTTCCGGCTTCGGTCTGGGCTGGTTCGTGGGCCACGATTTGAGTCTCCGTACGCTGAGATCAGATAGAGCAGCGGAAAAAGGAAGATCCAGACCAGGTCGACGAGGTGCCAGTAGAGCCCGCCCAGCTCCACCGGAACGTAGTTCGTCGCCGAGAACTCCCCCTTGAGGACGCGCGCCAGGATCCAGATCAGGATCGACATGCCCACGATGACGTGGAAGGCGTGCAGGCCGGTGGAGAGGAAGTAGATGGTGTAGTAGAGGTTCGCCCCTGGCGCCGTCACTTCCGCGTAGTGATAGAAGGCCCCCGGCAGCGCCCCTTCCTGGAACTTGTGGTGGTACTCGATCGCCTTGATGCACAAGAAGGCGAAGGCGCAGAGGATGGTGAAGATCAGCAGCGCCGCGCACTGCTTCTTCTTGTTCAGCTTGATGGCGTGGTAGGCCAGCGCGACGCTCAAGCTGCTGGTGATGAGGACGATCGTGTTGGTCGTTCCCGCCCAGAGGTCGAGGTGGCGCGACGCCTCGTGAAACGCCTCGTAGTAGAAGTGGCGGTAGACGGTGTAGCCCAGGAAGAGCCCGGCGAAGAGCAGCACCTCGGTGCCGAGGAAGAGCCACATCCCGAGGCGGACGGCGTAGTCCTGCTTCTCGATCGTCTCGAAGTGGTGCGCCAGGTGCGGCTTGGTGAGGCCGTCCTCAGATGACGACATGCTCGACCTCCTCTCCCGGCTCCTGGTACGAGTGCGAGTCCCTGGTGATGATGGGGGTCTCGTCGAAGTTGTGCTTGGGCGGCGGCGAGGTGGTCATCCACTCGTAACCTCGCGAATCCCAGGGGTTGTCGCCGGCAATGGGCCCCCGGACCAGCGCGTAGATGAGATAGATGAGGATGATGACGAAGCCGAAGGCCAGCAGCGACGCGCCGGCGGTCGAGGCGACGTTGAGCGCCTGGTAGCGCTCCGGGTAGATGTAATAGCGGCGCGGCATCCCGGCGTTCCCCAGCAGGAACTGCGGAATGAAGGTGGCGTTGAAGCCGAGCACGATGAGCGAGGCGGCGACCATCCCCCACCCCTCGTGGTACATGCGCCCGAACATCTTGGGGAACCAGTAGTGCAGCGCGATGAGGAACGCCATGATGACCGCGCCCACCATGATGAAGTGGAAGTGCGCGATGACGAAGTAGGTGTCGTGCCAGTGCACGTCGAGCGAGACCGTCGCCACCGCGATGCCGGTCATCCCGCCGAAGACGATGAAGAAGAGAAAGCCGCAGATGTAGATGAGCGGCGTCTTCACCGCGATGGCCCCCTTGTAGAGCGTGGCCACCCAGTTGAAGACCTTGATGGCGGTGAACACGCCGACCAGCATGGAGATGGCGGCGAAGGCGCCGTTGTCCAGCGAGGACTGCCCCGAGACGAACATGTGGTGGCCCCAGGCGAAGAAGCCGACGAAGGCGATCCCCAGCGAGGAGTAGGCGATCATCTTGTAGCCGAAGACGTTCTTGCGGGCGAAAGCGGCGATGGCGTCCGAGACCACGCCCATGGCCGGCAGCACCATGATGTAAACAGCCGGGTGCGAGTAGAACCAGAACATGTGCTGGAACAGCACCGGATCGCCGCCCCGGCTCGGATCGAAGAGGCCGAAGTGCCCCACCTTCTCGATGCCGATCAGCATGACCGTGAGGCCGATGACCGGCGTCGCCAGCACCTGGATGATGCTGGTGGCGTAGATGGCCCAGACGAACAGCTGCAGCCGCATCCAGCCCATACCGGGCGCGCGCAGCGTGTGGACGGTGACGATGAAGTTGAGGCCGGTGAGGATCGACGAGAAGCCGAGGATGAACACGCCCAGCAGGACTGGAAACAGCGTCATCGGCGTCGTCGTGCTGTACGGCGCGTAGAACGTCCACCCGGTATCGGTGCCGCCCATGATCATCCCGGAGAGCGCCAGCGTGGCCCCCGTCCAGTACAGATAAAGCGACAGCAGGTTCAGCCTGGGGAAGGCGACGTCCTTCGCCCCCAGCATGAGCGGCAACATGAAGTTGCCGAACACGCCGGGGATGGCGGGGATCATGAAGAGGAAGATCATGACCACGCCGTGCAGCGTGAACATCCGGTTGTAGGTGTTCGCGCCCATGATGGTGGGCCCTGGCGTGAGCAGCTCGAGCCGCAGCGCCATCGCGAAGATCCCGCCCAGCAGGAAGGCGATCAGCACCGACACCAGGTACATGATGCCGATGCGCTTGTGATCGATCGTGGTGAGCCACGACCAGACGCCCCGATCGGCGTTCAGGTAGTTGACGGCCGGGATGACCGGTTTGTCAGCGTGTTCAGTGCTGAGCTGGCTTGACTGGCTCATAAATCGCTTCCTTCGAGGGGACGGCCTCGAGACCCGGCGTTCGCAACGACTTGATGAACTCGACCAGCGCGGCGGCGTCTGGCGCTGCCAGCCGCCCCTTGTAGGTCGGCATCAGGGGCTTGAAGCCCTTGACGATCTTCCCGCGCGGGTCGATCATCGAATCGGTCAGGTAGGCCTCGTCGGCGATCACGGTCTCGCCGTTCTCCAGGACCTCTTTCTTGTTGTAGAGGTCGAGCCAGGTCGGACCGATGTGCGGCTCGCCGTCGAGGGAGTGGCACTTGACGCATCCCTGGTTCATGGCGACCTGCTTTCCATACTCGACGATCGAGCCGTGGAAGCCCGGACCGTCGTCGCCGCCCGAGTCGACGCGCGCGGAGAGCGACCCTTTGCGCTGCTCGAGCATCCACTGGTCGAACTCGGACCCCTCCATCACCACCACCTCGCCCCACATCTGCGAGTGCCAGGTGCCGCAATACTGCGAGCAGAGGATCTGATAGCGCCCGGGCTTGGTCGCCTCGAACCAGGTCTCGGTGTAACGGCCGGGGATGACGTCTTGCTTGATCCGGAAGTCGGGGACGAAGAACGAGTGGATGACGTCGCGGCTGGTCATGAGCAGCCGGACCGGGCGGTTGGCGGGGACGTGCAGCGTCGCGATGGCGTTCGGCCCCTCGGCGCCGTAGGAGAACTTCCACATCCACTTCTTGGCCATCACGTACACGTCCATCGCGTTCTCGGGCGGCGTCGTGTACCAGACGTAGTCCTTGTAGCCCTGCACGAACCAGAGCAGGAAGAAGAAGAGCGGCACGCTGATGACCAGGATCTCGAACTTCACGCTGGGGATGACCAGCGGCGTCGACTGCCTGGGGCGTCGTTCGCGATACTTGAAGAAGAAGACGAACGCCAGGAGGCCGGTGATCGTCGAGGCGATCATCGTCACCGTGATGACGAAGAAGTGGAGCCGATCGACCGGGACCGCGAACGTCGAGGCCGGGTCCGGCAGAAAGAGCAGGTGACGCATCAGATCTTCGATGGCGGTCATATTGTTCTCCCGCTGGTCGCGGCGACGCTCCGGCCGGTCGCAGCGGCGGCGACCTGGCGTTTTCTCATCGCGAACTCTTTCCGCCAGAGCACGGTCATGAGACCGGCCAGGGCGAGGAACACCAACCCGGCGCCGATCCGCATGAAGCCGAACACGAACGGTCCGTAGCGGCGGGTGACCGGGTCGTACCGGTAGCAGGAGAGGATCACCTTGTCGAGCGAGGTCCCCACCTTGCCGTCGCTGGCCTCGACCAGCGCCATCCGGAAGTCGCGGGCGGGATAGTCGACGCCGTAGAGGTACCGCGAGATCACGCCGTCGGGCGTCAGCACGAAGGCGACCGCCTCATGGGCGAACTGCTTCGAGGTCGGGTCGTACTTGTAGCGAAACCCGACCGCGTCGGCGAGCGTGCGCGCCGCGGCGCCACCGTCGGCCGAGGAGAGCCAGAACGGCCAGTCGGCGCGGGTGAGCGGCCTGCTCAGCCCCTGCCCGGCCTGCTCGAGCACGCGGTGCTGATTCTGCTGCAGGAGCTTGGTGTCCTCGCCGGGATCGATGCTGATGTCGACGGCGGTGTAGTCCTTGCCGAGGGCCAGACCGACGGTCTTGGCCGCCTTGGCCAGACCGTCGAGAACCAGGCCGCACAACATCGGGCAGCGGTGGTACCCGAGCGTGACCACCACCGGACGTCCCTGGCCGAGCAGCGCGTCCAGCGACATCGGTGCGCCAGTCACGTCCGTGAAGGTGAGGCCGCGCGGCACCCGATCGCCGAGGTGCTCGATGACGTCGATGTCCTGCAGCGCGGCCAGCGGCTCGGCGCTCCCCTGCGGGAAGACCACCTGCGGCTCGGCGTGCGCGACCGCCGTCCCCAGCAGCAGCGTGCCCAGCGCGAGCGAGAGTGTCCCCAGAAGCTTCACTTGGGCGCTCCCTCGGGCAGCGCGCCCGACGCCGCCTCTTCCAGCGCGCGCTCGATCGGAATGTGGACCAGCCCCTTGCTGCGGTCGGTCCAGCCGTAGCCGTTGAGGCGCGCGGCCCGCTCTGCCCGCCAGCTCGCCAGCCGGTGATCCCCCTCGAAGAGCACCTGATCGACGATGCCGATCTCCGCCTTGCCGAGATCGGGATAGCGCGACACGCCCGTGGTGGCCTGCACCTTCGCCGTCTCGTGGTGGAGGATGGCCACAGCCCAGATCGTGCCGAGGGCGAAGACGACCAGTGAGATGACGCCGACCAGGATCACCTTGGTGAAGTCGATCTGGTCCTCGGACTGGTGTCCGGGGGGATGGTCGTGTGTGTCGTGGCTGTGGTTGTGGCTGCTCATGGTGGGTGGCTATGGCTGCCTGTACCGAATCGATTCGGCGATGTAGGGATCTCTGACTGGAACCGGGAGCTTGCCGCGCAGGCGCGAGACGCCGTAGGCGATCCCCACCAGGCCGACCCCCAGGAAGGCGGTGACGTCGGTCCAGCGCAACGCGAACCCTTCGGGGTCGCGGCTCGGCATCACCAGCCAGAAGATGTCGACCAGGTGGATGAAGAGGATCCAGCGCGCCACCCAGGCCAGCCGGGTCGGGCTGCGCTTGAGCGACCGCGACAACAGCGCGCCGAACGGGATGAAGAAGTGGCCAAAGATGAGGAGGATGCCGACGGGCGCCCAGCCGCGGTTGAAGCGGGTGATGTAGAACGGCGTCTCGTCGGGGAGCCCGGCGATCCAGATCAGCATCAGCTGCGAGAAGGCGATGTAGGTCCAAAAGCAGGTGAACGCCAGCATCAGCTTGCCGATGTTGTGCGTGTGCTCGTCGTTCATGTTCCCGCCGAACACGTTCGCCAACCGCCCGCGCTTGGTGATGATCGCCAGCAGCGAGAGCGCGGCCACCATGCTGCCGCCGAAGTAGTAGACGCCGAACACCGTCGAGAACCAGGTCGGGTTCAGGCTCATCAACCAGTCGAAGGCGCCGAAGGTCAGCGCCAGGCCGATGAACGGAAGCCCGCCCGCCCCGAGGTTGCGCTGCCTCTGGAGCAGCATGACGTCGCCCGTCGCGTCCTGCTTGAGCGACCAGCCGTAGAGCCGCTGCGAGATGAAGATCGCCACGATGAAGTAGATCACCGTCCGGACGATGAACCCTTTGACGTTCAGGTAGGCGGCCTTGCCGGCGATCAGCTTGAGCGCCTCACGCCCCAGACTGTCGGGCGGGTCGACCCACACGTAAACGTGCTTCATCACGAAGATGAGCGGGATGAACAGGAACAGGAAGATGAAGACCGACGCCGACATCGCCTCGATCGGCCGGCGCAGGACGGTCACCCACCGGGCGTGGGTGGCGTGGAAGATCATCAGCAGGATCACCGAGGTGAACGAGATGCCGCCCCAGTAGGTGAACGCCATCAGGTACGAGAACCCGGCGTCCTTCGGGTTCATCGCCATCCCGATGAACGTGAGGATCAAGAACAGGAGGCCGAGCCCGCCTCCCGCGAAGACCCAGCGGCTGCCGCCCGAAAAGGGCTTCAGCGCCAGCGTCTTGCTGCCGGCCGACGCGTCGGGGGCGTGTGAAATTGCGGCGCTCACCGTTTCTCCTCTTGATCCTTTTCCCCTTGGGCCGGGGCCGGCGCAGGCGCATCCATGTTCGGGGGCAACGCCTCGAGCTGTTGCCGAATCTCTGGCGGCAAGGCGCCGACCGGCGTGTTCTGGCTGAGCTGCAGCGCGCGAAGATACGCGACCACCGACCAGCGCTCTTCCACCGAGAGCTCGGCGGCGTAGGACGCCATCAGCCCGAAGCCCTTGCTGATGACCTCAAAGATGTAGCCGGCCGGCTTGGCCACGAACTTCGGGTCCTGCAGCGACGGCGGCGGACGAAGCGACATCTGCGTCGCCACGATGCTCTTGCCGTCGGCGAGCGGGCCGTGGCAGGTGGCGCAGGTGATGTCGAACCGCTTGCGGCCGAGCTCGAGGAGCTTGCGCGAGATGGGGAGCGGCACCGTCGCCACGTAGTTCGGCAGCGGCTCCATGTTGGGCTGCATCGGCCCGTTCGGGTCGCGCCCGGTCGTCAGGCGGGGGTTCAGCGTGATCCGCTCACGCGGCACCGTCCCCTCGGGGGCGGCGCGCATCGACAGACCGTCGGCGTAAAAGGGGCTCTCCTTGTAGCGGATCGACTTGTGCTGCGCGTCGGCCATCGGATCGAGGATGTTCTCGTTGCAGGCGACCGCCGTGAGACCGAGCAGGATCGACAGCGCCGGAACGACGAAGAGCTTGGCCGCGCGGGCCGTCATCGTGGAGCTCATCGCTCGGACTCCGTGACGAGCTCGGCCGACAGCGCGCCCGCGGTCTGCACCTCGGCGAACACCTTCTCGGCTTCACCCTCCGGGGGCAGCTCGACGGAGAGGAAGTAGGCGTCCACCGCGGCCCGGGCAAAGTCCTCGGACTCGAACACCGGGTGATAGGGCTGCGGCAGCTTCGCCAGCGTGAAGAAGCCGAAGAACGAGGATCCGCCGGCCAGCAGGATGGCGAGCTCGAAGGTGATCGGGATGTTCGCCGGCGGCCCGTGCAAGGGGCGACCGCCGACGTTGATCGGAAAATCGATCACGTTGCAGAAGTAGATCATCGCGTAAGCGATGCACGCCCCCGCGATCGCGCCGCAAAGAACGATCGTCGGGATCTTCGCGCGTCCGAGGCCGAGCGCCTCCTCCAGCCCGTGGATCGGCATCGGGGTGTGCGTGTCGAGCTTCTTGTACCCCGCCTCGCGCACCTTGCGCGTGCCGACCAGCAGCGCCTCGGGCGTGGCGAACTCGGCCAGCACGAAGCGGCGCGCGACGAACCCGGAGTCTTCGTGACCGGCTGACATCAGTGCGTCACTCCCGCGGTCTCGGCCGTCGGATCATGATCGAGCTCGTGGCGCAGCTCTTTGATCTCCGTGACGGCCACGGCCGGAACGAACTTGAGGAACAGCAAGAACAGCGTCGAGAAGAGGCCAATGGTGCCGATGAACAGGCTGATGTCGACCCAGGTCGGCGAGTAGTTTTCCCAGCTCGAAGGGATGAAGTCGCGGTGCAGTGAGGTGATGACGATGGTGAATCGCTCGCACCACATGCCGACGTTGATCAGGATCGAAGCGAACCAGAGCACCAGGATGTTGGTGCGCGCGCGCCTCGACCAGAAGATCTGCGGCACGACGCAGTTGCAGAACATCATCAACCAGTAAATCGGGGCCATCGGACCGTGCTGGCGGACCCGGAAGAACTCCGAGAACTCGTAGGGGTTGCCGCTGTACCAGGCGACGAAGTGCTCCATCACGTAGCCGTAGGTCACCATCATCCCGGTGACGAGCAGGACCTTGGCCATGTTGTCGAGGTGCTTGAGCGTGACGACGTGCTTGAGCCCCAGGAACTCGCGGGCCGGCAGCATCCAGGTCAAGACCATGGCGAAGCCCGAGAAAACGGCGCCGGCGACGAAGTACGGCGGGAAGATCGTGGTGTGCCAGCCGGGGAGCACCGACACGGCGAAGTCGAACGACACGATGGTGTGGACTGAGAGCACCAGCGGCGTCGAGAGCCCCGCCAGCAGCAGGTAGGCCCACTTGTACTCGGCCCAGTGCCGACCTGACCCCCGCCAGCCCATGGCGAAGAGGCCGTAGATCATCCGCTTGGTCTTGCTCTTGGACGAATCGCGCAGCGCCGCCAGGTCGGGGACCAGGCCCAGGAACCAGAACAGCAACGAGATCGTGAAGTAGGTCGAGACCGCGAAGACGTCCCAGGTGAGCGGGCTCTTGAACTGCGGCCAGATCCGCTGCACCGACGGGTACGGCATCAGCCAGTAGGCGGCGAACCAGGGGCGGCCGGTGTGGAGCAGCGGGAAGAGCAGCGCGCAGATGACCGCGAAGAGCGTCATCGCCTCGGCGAACCGGTTGATCGAGGTGCGCCACTTCTGTTGAAAGAGCAGGAGGATGGCGGAGATCAGGGTGCCGGCGTGGCCGATACCGATCCACCAGACGAAGTTGATGATGCCGAACGCCCAGCCGACGGGGATGTTGTTCCCCCAGACGCCGATGCCCTTGTAGAGCGTCCAGGTGATGGCAATGCCGAGGAGGCTGAGCGCCGAGAGCGCGCAGGCGAAGAGCGCCCACCAGCCCTTCCCCGCGCCACGCCAGACGTGGTCGAGGAGGCTGTCGTTGATGGTCTTGTCGGTGTGCTTCCCCTCGAGCAGCGGAAGCGGCTCGAGCGGATCGCGCGACAGATTGGGAGCGGCCATCGACTAGTCCACCTTCACGAGGTCGGGGTTGGGATTGCGCACGCGCGCGAGATACGCCGTGCGCGGGCGGGTCGCGAGCTCGTGCAGGAGATCGTAGCGACGCGGGTCGGCGTGAAGCTTGGTCACCTTGGCGCTCGCGTCGTTGAGCGACCCGAAGGTGATCGCCCGTGTGGGGCAGCCCTGCTGGCAGGCCGTCTCCAGCTCACCGTCGGCGATGGTGCGCCCTTCGATGCGGGTGGCGATCCGCTTGCGCTCGATCCGCTGCACGCAGTAGGTGCACTTCTCCATCACGCCGCGGGAGCGGACCGTGACGTCCGGGTTCATCCCCAGCTCGCGCGCCGGGCTGATGTCACCGGTGTAGTCGAGGAAGTTGAAGCGCCGCACTTTGTAGGGGCAGTTGTTGCTGCAGTAGCGGGTGCCGATGCAGCGGTTGTAGACCATCTCGTTCAACCCCTCGTCGCTGTGGACGGTGGCGTTGACCGGGCAAACGTATTCGCAGGGAGCCGTCTCGCACTGCACGCAGGCGAGCGGCTGGTTGATCATCTGGGGGTCGTCGACCGGGCCGCTGAAGTAGCGGTCGATCCGGATCCACTGCATCTCGCGGCCGCGCCAGGTGTTGTCCTTGCCCACGACGGGGATGTTGTTCTCCGACTGGCAGGCGACCACGCAGGCGTTGCAGCCGGTGCACTTGTTGAGGTCGATCGCCATCGCCCACTTGTACGGCTGGCTGCTGTAATCGACCGGCTTGAAGACCTCGGGCAGGGGCCCGCGCCGCTCCTCGAGCTCCGCGTGGAACATCGAGCCGGAGTTCAGCACCTCGGCCAAAGGGGCCTCGACGGCGGGCGGCGGAATCTCGCGCCCGTCGGGGGACATGGTCCAGTGGTCCTGGGTGATGGCCAGCCGGTGGTGCCGCCCCGTGTTGGTCACGGTGGCGCCGCGATCGAACCAGGGGGCGTCGCTGGCCCGCAGCTCGCCGGCGTTGAAGCCGACCGCCAGGCCGACGTGACCGGTGTGCAGCCGCCCGTAGCCGAGCGGCAGCGTCAGCGCGTCGTCGGCGTGGCCCGGAACGATCAGGGCCGGCGCCTCCAGCTTGCGATCCCGCGAGGTGATCTCCAGGATGTCGCCCGTCTCGATGGCGAGCCGGTCGGCCGTGGTCTGCGAGAGCATGGCCACATTGTCCCAGGTCAGCTTGGTGATCGGGTGGGCCAGCTCCTGCAACCAGGCGTTGTTGGCGAAGCGACCGTCGAAGACCTTGGGGTCGGTCGCGAAGCCCAGCTCCAGGACGGATGCTCCGGCTGCCCCACCCTGCCCGGCGCTCTGAGCCAGCAACGGCGCGGCCGCCTGGGCCAGCGCCTGACCGTTGATCGCCAGCCCCTGCTCGGAGCTGGCACCGGTGTCGGGGACGATGCCGTCGGACAGCCAGCGCTCCCAGACGCCGTCGAACGATCCGGCCAGATTGCCGGGGAGCTTCGACATGCTGCTCCAGTACTTCCGAAGGAGCGCATGCGTTCCGACCTCGCCTTCGCCGATGAACGCGGCGAGCAGCTCGGGCTCGGTCTTCCCGCCCCAGAGCGGCGCGACCAGTGGCTGAACGATCGACACGACGCCGTCGGTGGCGCGCCCATCGCCCCAGGACTCGAGCGGGTGCGCGGCGGGAACCAGGTAGCTGCAGCTCTGCGCCGTCTCGTCCTCGTAGAGGCTGTGATAGATGACGTTGGGGACGCGCTTCAGGAGCTGCTCCAGCTTGAAGTCGACCGGCGCGCCGTAAACCGGGTTCTCGGCGGTCACCACCAGCGTGTCGACCGTTCCGCCGGCGATCTCGTCGACCAGCGCGCGCAGCGGCTCGACGCCCGCAATGGCATCGGTGGTGAGGGGGACGCCGTACTCGACGGTGGCGCCGATGTTCCCCAGCGCCGAGTTGATGGCCGCGGCCAGCGCGTGCACCACGGCCGGCTGCCGGCGACCGGCGATCACCAGCGAGCGGCCGCGGTTCTTCTCCAGGTCGGCCGCCAGCGCGACCAGCCACTTCGAGTCCCAGAGCCCCGCGCCGTGTCCCAGCGAGCCCACCGGGCCGAGCGCCGAAAGGCCCCGGCCGGAGAGCATCGCGCAGAGACCGGCGGCGAAGGCGGAGACGTCGCCGCCGCGCAGGCGCATGCGGTGATCGGCCATCGCGCCGGTGACCGTCATGGCCGGCTCGACGACGTAGAGGCGGTTCATGTCGCGCGAGGGCTCGCGGCGGACGGCGTACTCGCGCGCCAGGCGCGTCTGCTCGGGACCGTCGTTGAGGAAGTCGGCGTCGAGCGAGAGAATGACCGCGGCCGCACCGAGGTGGTGGCGCGGCATGAGCGGGCGGCCGAACGCCAGCTTGGCTCCCTCGATGGCGCCGTCTGCGGCGACCGACGAGTAGCTGACGAACTTCGCGCGCGGGAAGCGCTCCAGGATCCGCCGGCGCAGGTCGGCCAGCAGCGGGGAAGCGGTCGGGCCGGTCAGGAACCGGAGCCCGGCGCCGCCATTGCCGGCCAGCGAGGCGGACCGGGACTTCAAATCGGAGAGAAACGTCGGCCAGGCGATGGGGGTGTTGCCGCGGCGCAGCTGCTTGGCGCGATCGTCGTCGTAAAGGCCGAGGATCAGCGCCTGCTCGAGGGCGGTGGTCGCCCCCAGGGTCTCGGGGTGCGCCGGGTTCCCCTCGACCTTGGTCGGGTGCCCCTCGTGGCTCTCGACCAGGAGGCCGCTGGTGTATCCCTCCAGCGCATAGCCGGTCGCGAAGTGGAGCGCATTGCCGGGAGTCAGCTCCTCGGGGCGCCTCACGAAAGGAATGATCTTCTCGTTCGGCTTGCGGCAGGCTGCCCCGACGGTGGCCACCGCCGTCGACACGCCGAGGAGCTGCATGAACCCGCGGCGCGAGGTCCCTTCCAGCTCGGAGGCGCCGCCGGGAAATTCGTTGGCCGCGCCCGGCGTGACCGCGCGCGAGCGCTCTTCGATGGACCGCCAGAGCTTACGAACGGTGGGCGAGGCAGCGTCCGACGATCCATTCGCCGCACTGCCATGCGCCGGGCTGCCGCTGGAACCGACGACGGGCAGCGAGCGCCGCACGCGATCGTTGGCGCGGGCTTCGTGGTTGTCGTCGCAGCTCATGAAATGAAACCCCTCGATGGAACGTTCATCGGTGACACGTGGTGCAGCTGGTTCGCGTGTGGACGTCGTTCTGCGCCGCCAACAGCTTCCCGGACTCGGCCGGATCTCCCTCGGGCTTCCACTCCATGTTGGCGACCTCGGAGGGCGGCCGGAGGTTCGCGTCCGGATGGCGGTGGCAATCGAGGCAGAACCCCATGGTCAGGGTGGTGTCCTTCTCGACCGCCGCCATCTTGTCGACGCGGCCGTGGCAGCTGATGCAGCCGACGCCCTTGTTCACGTGGATGGCGTGGTTGAAGTAGACGAACTCGGGCACCTTGTAGACGCGCCGCCACTGGAGCGGCTTGTTCTGGATGAAGCTCTGGCGCACCGGCTCGAGGAGCGGGCTCTTGTTCCAGACCTGCGAGTGGCAGTTGAGACAGAGCTGCGTCGGCGGGATGCCGGCCGACGGCGACTTGTCGACCGTGTTGTGGCAATAGCGGCAGTCGATCCCCTCGTCACGCGTGTGGTGACGGTGGTCGAACTGCAGCGGTTGCTCGATGGGATCCTGCATCCCGCGCGCGTAGGGCGTGCGGGCGTACAGCATCAGAGCTCCCGGTCCCCCCACCGCTCCCGCCGCCACGACAAACAGAGAGATCTGCGCGAGGGTATTGTGCTTCGGTCGAAAGAGAGGACTCATCCTCGTTCCGGCGAGCATTTATGCTGAGCTTGGGGGTCGCGTCAAGAGAAGTATTCGTCGAAGATCACGAGCGCGATCGCAAGCGCGATCAACGGCCTCCTGGATCGCACGCTCGACCCGATGAAGACGCACAACGTTTGCGCGATCTTCGTCGATCAGAAACCGATCTTGCGCATCACGAAGCGGGGCAAAAAGCGGATGACCAGCATGATCAGCGTCCAGATTCCTGGTGCGTAGATGACCGGACGGCCTCTGTCCACGCCGCGGAGCACCTGCGCCGCCACCGCGTCGGGCTCCCCCGCGAACGGCGGCGCCTTCAGCCCCTCCGTCATCCCGGTCCGGACGAAGCCAGGTTTCACGCAGATCGTGCGGAGGCCCTGCCCCCGGAACTTGTGATCGAGGCCCTCGAGATAGCGCGAGAGGCCCGCCTTGGCGGCACCATAGAGCACGACCGGCTTGCGTCCGCGCTCCCCCGCGACGGAGCTGAACACGCAGAGCGTCCCGCCGCCGCGCGCCAGGAGGCGCCGGCGCGCCTCTTCGCAGAAGACCACCGTGTTGGCAAAATCGACCGTCAAGAGCCGGCGGGTCAGCGTGGGGTCCGCCTCCAGCTGCTCCTGCGTCGCGAAGAGGCCCGCGGTGACCACCACGCCATCGAGGCCGCCCAGGGCCGCCTCCGCCGCGTCGAGCGCGGCGCCAAACTGCTCGGGCCGCTCGAGGTCGCAGGGCGCGCTCCCGATCGTCCCCGCGGCGCGCCCGGCGCGCGCCTCCAGATCGCGCGCGCTCCGTCCGAGCTCGTCAGCGTCGCGTCCGAGCAGGAACAGCGCGGCGCCCCGCGTCGCCAGCTGGCGCGCCAGCGAGCGCCCCATCCCCTTGGTGGCGCCCAGGATCGCCACCCTCTTCACGGCGCGTCCCCCCGCAACGGTTCGGGACGATCAGCCACAGAGGGTCTCGAGCGGGTCCACGCCCCCGGATCTATATCATCGGGGACGGACGTTTTGGCCCGGAGCGCCGCGCTCAGGTGGACGAGCGGACGGCGGCGAGGTTCCGCCGGCGGAGCTTCTCGACCAAGGTGGTCCGGCCGAGGCCCAGGAGCTTGGCCGCCTCTTTCTTGTTGCTGTGCGTCTGCTGCAGGGCCGCCTGGATGTAGGCGTCCTCGAGCGCGCGCAACAGCACCGGAAGATCGACAGGCAAGGTCACGGCCGGCGCGGGCGTGGTCGCGTCTGGTGCCAGATCCGTCGAATCGGCTGGGAGCTGGGCCCAGGCTGCATTCCCTGCCCCGTCACGAGAGGTCATGCGCCCACCATCGACCAGTCCCGGCTTCATCTTTAGCTGGCCCTTCGAACCGTCGAGAGAAGAAGCAGGGAGAACGTCGGATGTCCGACCGACAGTCACGCTCTGCGCGGTCGTCGCGCCTGTCTTCGACAGCGCCGCGCCCCGTGGTGCGCGTGCGGATGCTGTCGACCGGCCGCTGGCGGCCGCCGCTCGGGCAGACGCCCTTGACCGGCCGCCGCGCCCCCCGCCTGATCGCCGTCGGCGCCGCCCTCCCCGGCGTCGGCAAGAGCGTCGTCGCCTCGAACCTGGCCGTGGCGATTGGCGGGCTCGGCCGGCAGGTGGTGGTCGTCGACCTGGATGTCGGCACACCCCGCCAGCACGCCCTCTTCGGCGTGGCGGCGCCCCAGGCCGCCGAGCGGCAGACCGGCGTGCGCAACGTCCGACTCTGGCCGGCCGCCACGCTGCTCCAGCGGGCCAGCGACGCCCAGGCCCGCCGTGCCCTCATCGACGGACTGGGAGAGCTGGACGCCGACGTCGTCATCGTCGACGTCGCCGACGCCAACCGCGACGATCTGTGGAACTTCTTCGGCGCGGGCGCCGAACGTCTGCTGGTGTCGACCGGCGATCGGGCGGCGCTGGAAGCGACCTACGCCTTCTTGCACGAGGCCGCCGTTCGCGCCGAACGGCGGCATGGCGCCGGCGCGCGCGAGGTGCTGGCGCGATTCGCCGGCGGCCTGGTGGGAAACGTGGCGGCCACCGCCGCAGACGCCGAGTCCTTCCACGCCTTCGCCCGCCTCGTGCGCGGGGAGCTGGGGATCCCGCTCACCTCGCTCGGATGTCTGCGCCAGAGCCAGCGGATCGTGCAATCGATCGCGGCGAAGAAGCCGCTCTGCGCCCGCCGGGGAATCGACGACGAGGTGCGGGCGTTCAACCAGATCGCCGAGCTGGTCGTGGCCGAGCACCGCGACCCCGAGGCGGAGTGCGCGCTCGAGGGCGACCCGCCCGCGCTCGAGCCGGCACGGCTCCCCACCGACCTCGGCCGTTACCAGCGAAGATTCCCCCGCTTCGCGGTCGACTGGGCGGCGACCTTCGAGATCGCCGGCGAGCCGAACGCGGTGCGGGTGCGCGACGTCTCCGAGAGCGGCGCCGCCGTCGAATCGACGCTGGCCTTGCGGGTCGGCGACGTCGGGATGTTGCACTTCTACCAGCTCGACGATCGTCTGTCGGTCGAGGTGATGGTCAAGAACGTCGTCCCGTCGCTCAACCGGGTCGGGTTCGGCTTCGTCCGCCCCGGCGCCGCCGCGGCGCGGATCGTGGCGGCCGCGCGCGCGCGCCTCGCCACGCCTTGACCGATGGCGCGGAGCGCGGGAGGCTGACCCGACCTTGGATGGTCGCCGCCAGCCGTCACGAAGCCCCGCGGGCGTCGAGCTTTGTCTGGCCCTCTGGTTGGCGTTTCCGCTCGGGTGCCACCAGCGCAGCTACGTGGTTCCCGCGCCAGACGCGGCGATCAGCGATGCCAGCGGCGACCTCTTCGCGCCGCTGACCCTGGATATCTCGGTCACCGGCTGCCCCTCGTTCGACGTCGTTCGGGTCGTCTGCAGCGGGTCTGCGCCGCTGACCGTCTCGTTCGCGCCGGTCGGCTCGCCGACGTTGACCACCTTTCTGTGGACCTTCGGCGACGGAACCCCTTCGTCATCCGAGCGTGCGCCCTCCCATACCTATGCGCTCCCCGGAAACTACGACGTCGGCGTCACCGGCCAGGGAGACACCGTCGGGAGCTTGTCCCAGATTCGCCACAATCTGATCTCCGTGCAGGCGCTGGCGACCGGCGCGGCATGCGACGTGGACAACCAATGCAGCGACGGGCTGCACTGTCTCTGCAAGTCGGGCTCGGGATGTGGCCCGGCTTTCTCCCGGGGGATCTGCTCGACGGCCTGCGCCACCGGATTCTGCGGCGCCGGGGCGGTTTGTGCCGCCTTCACCGTCGGCGCCTCGACCGCGAGCGACGCCGGGACCAGCTCGGACGGGGGGACAGCTTCCCCCATCTGCCTCGCGGATTGCGCGGGGGGCGCAGCTTGCGCGCCAGGCTTCGTGTGCCAGCAGATCCCGGGCGGCGGGGGCGCGAACCCCTGGGTTCAGGGCTGCCTTCCGCTCGGCGCCGCCAGCGACTTCGGCTCGTCCTGCCGCAACGCGAACGGCCTGCTCGACGGCCGCGGCTGCACCACCGGCTTTTGCGCCGACGTCGGCGCCCTCGGGCTCTGCAGCGCCGCCTGCGACGGGACCCACCCCTGCCCCCCCGGCGCAGCCTGCGCCCGCCTCTCCGCGGCCGAGGCGTTCTGTCTGCCCGCCTGCTCGACCACGACCCCCTGCACCAGCGATCCGTCGCTCGGATGTGTGTTGGCGACCGATGCCGATGCCGGGGTCGACGGCGGGCTGACGCTCACGTCCGGCGATCCGAGCCTCGCCTACTGCGCACCCAGGTAGCTCGGACCGGGCTCAGCCGGCCCGAGGTCACTCGTCGTCGGCTTCTTCGTGGCCGAGGGACTTGTTCACCTTCCGCTCGACCTCTCCGACCTTCTCGTTCGCGGCCCCGGCGGCCCGCTCGACCGTCCCCTCTGCCTGAGTCTCTTTGTTCCCACTGAGCGCGCCGATCGCTTCCTTCACGCGCCCCTTGATGTTGTCCACCTTGCCTTTGATCTCACGCTTGAGGTCGTCTTTCATTTCAATCCTCCCCGGTAGAAGCTGACCATCGCGCCTCGGTGGTCAATGTGGGCGGCGTCCCCACGGACGTAACGGCCTGGGAGCGAGCGGTTACCGGCTCGAGGCCGATCCGCGACAGAGCCGGGCGGGAAACAGCGCGGTCGCTTGCCCCGCGTCTCGGCACGCGGGTTGAATGGATCGGGAACGTCAGCGAAACCGCTTTTCGACGAAAGCACACGGGACTTTCCGCGGTGGCAAAAAAAGGGCGGCCGCTGGAGTGAAGGGGCGCGCGACGGGGGGACGTGGCCGGCGGCAGGGGCGAGGCGGGAAGTCCCGTGTGCGACTGAGGCAGGCGGCGGTGTTAAGTTCGGCGGCAAATGCCGGAGCCACTTTCGCCGTCGGGTCGCTGCGCCATCCCGGTGGCGCACGGACAGCTGGAGGCGATCGTCCGCGAGCCCCTGGCGCCGGTGGCCGCGGCGGTGGTCTGCCACCCGCATCCGCGGGGCGGCGGGACGATGAACAACAACGTCGTCTATCGGCTGGCGAAGGCGCTGGTCGACGGGGGCCTGGCGACGCTGCGGTTCAACTTCCGGGGCGTCGGCGCCTCGACCGGCAGCTACGCCGAGGGGCTGGGCGAAGAGGACGACGCCCGCGACGCGCTCGACTTCCTGCGCGCGCGCCACCCGTCGCTGCCGCTCTGGATCGCCGGGTTCTCGTTCGGCGCGCGGGTCGGGCTGTCGGTCGGGGCGCGTGACGCCCGGGTGGAGAAGCTCCTCGGCGTCGGTCTGGCGCTCAAGCTGTTCGACTATGGCCTCCTGGCCTCCTCCCGCAAGCCGAAGGCGATCATCCAGGCCTCCGAGGACGAGTACGGCGCGCGCGAGGCGATCGAAACGGCGGTCCGCGGCATGGCCGAGCCGAAGCGCCTCTGGATCGTCGACGGCGCCACCCACCTCTTTCCCGGCCGGCTCGATCCGTTCGAGGCCGCCGCCCGCGAGGCGGTCGCCTTTCTAAAGACCGTCTAGGATCGCGTGAGGGCGAGACGGTTTTGCCGGCTCGACCTCTTCGCGGGGGGTGTGGGACCCTCCCAGGGTCCCACGGTGCTAATACCCGAGGTGCGCCTGGCGCGGCTTGCCCGACTTGTCGGGCACGAACTGCGGCGCCCGCTTGTCGCCGCCCACCCGCAGCGCCAGGCCGCGGACGCCCCCCGCGCCCACGGTGAGGTGGTCGACGGTCGGCTTGGCCGCCGCCTCGTGCCAGACCTGCAGCTCGTACTCGCCCGGCGGGACGCCCTTGATGCTGAAAGCGCCGCTCGCGTCGGACTCGGCGTAGTAAGGGGTGTCGACGACGACGACGAATCCGAACATCGACGCGTGGATGTTGCAGAGGAGCTGAACGGCGCCCGGATGCCGGAACGTCTCCGTGTACGTCGCGCCCTGCTTGTAGAGCCCCGTGTCGAACTCGTTCGGCTTGGAGAGCGAGAAGATGTTGTGGAAGATCGGATCGTCGTTGCGAAAGGCGACCCTGGTGCCGACGGGGACCACCAGCACGTGCGGCACGAACATCTTGCCGCGCTGGCTGATCACCTTGCCGCGCGCCGGCGCGGGGCGCGGCGTCTCGCCGCTGGCTCGCTTCAGCCAGATGACCGCTCCGCCGGGCCCCTGGGGACCTCCGCCCGAGACGGCGCCGCTCACGCTGACGGTCGGGTTCGCGGAGGCGACCGGCGGAAGCGGCGCAGCGGCGGTCGACGACGGAGGTGTCGTCGACGATGACGCTGGCGACGGCGCCACCGCCTCGGCGGCGGGCCGACCGGCGGCCCGGCTGCGCGCCTCGTTCGCCAGCGGCCTGATCGTCCTGTCGAGCTCGGGATCGAGCGGGTGGAGCTTCAGCAGCGCCTCCCACTTCGTCGCGGCGGTCGAGAAGTCGCCGGCGTCCCAGGCCAGCTTGCCGCCGGCGAGAAGATTGAAGATGAGATACTGCTTCTCCGCCGCCGACTTCACCGCCAGATCCTGCGGCGTGCGGACCGCGAGCGGCAGGGGCAGCTCCTCGCCGAGCCATCCCCGCGCCTCCGCGGGGGGCGGCGCGGCCACCGCCGGCAGCGCCCACAGCGCCGCCGCCAGCAGCGTCGCGCCTGCGATTTGCAGCGACCGCATCGTCACCAGCTATACACCAACGACGAGGTGAAGACGTTGTTGGCGACCGTCGGCGCCCCCGCCAGCTCGCGGTTGTCCAGGTACTCGGCCTTCAGGATCAGCGCCTCCCACAGATCGAGCCGCAGGCCTCCCGTGAACCGGTCGACGGTGATCGGGGTGAACCCCTCGAACCAGGCGTGCCGGCGACCGTAGCGCCCATAGACCGTCAGCTTGTGAAGCGCCCCGACCGAGAACGGCAGCGCGTAGGCGAGCTGCAGGTAGCCACCGCGGGCGTTGAACGTCGACGAAATCGGAAAGTTGCCCAGCGACGTCGTCTTCGGTCCCCCCTCCCCTTCGTCGACGTGGACGTACTCGGCGTTGAGATAGACTCCCGCCACCGCGACGCGCGCGTCGAACCCGTACTCCTTCTGGTGCGCCGCCTGATAGGGCTGATCGTTGCGCGAGCCGTAGAGGCCGGAGGCGCCCAGCTTGACCTGGATGCCGGGCGTGTTCAGCTCGTAGCCGAGCCGCCCGGCGCCCACCGGCGCGCCGGTCAGGCTGGCGTCCGGCGGCTGCAGCGACTCGACGAAGTTGCCGCTGTTGGTCGCGGAGACGTTCAGGCTCACCGCCGACTGCAGTGGCTGGATCTGAATTCGGTAAAACAGCTTGGCGCCGATCGACTGTCCGGTGGTGTAGCGGGCCACCAGCGACGGCGTCACCCCGGTGCGGATGTTGGCCTCGTTGTCGAGGTACTCGATCCCGAACACGGAGTCGAACTTGCCGGCGGCGAGCGCGAATTCCTGGCTGTCGAACGGGACGAGACGTCCGAACGCCTGCTCGACGTAGACCCGCGTGTCGTCGCCGCTCCCGGTGAAGCGTGGCAGAAACTGCACGCGCGAGAAGACCATCAGCGGCGCCGAGGCCGGCGTGTACTTGAGATCGACGTCGAGCGTGTTGAGCAGGAACGAGGCATTCCCGCCGATCCCGACCGAGCGGGGGAGAAAGCCATTCACGAACCGCCCGTTCGAGTTGGTGGACGCGACGTCGCCGCGCGAGTTGACCGCCGGCGCGAAGGTGTCGACGCCGTAGTCCGCCGGGATGCTCTGGTCGTTGGGCGCGAAGCTGGTCCCGTCCCCCTGCGCCTTGGCGAAGCCGACGTCGATGTACCCGTTGATGGAGAGCGGCGAGGGCGCCCCTGCCCCTTCGACCGCTGGCGTGTAGCCATCGCTGTCGTTGATCGGTTCGGGCTCGGCTTCCGGCTCGGGCGGTGGCAGGGCCGGCGCGGGCTGCCCGAAGGCGCGCGTTCCCCACAACAACGCGGCGACGGCGACCGCGGACCCCTTCACAGAGGTCCCGCCGGCTGGGGGACCGGCACGTCGCCGCTCTCCGGCACGACCAGGTCGGTCACCTCCCAGTTGACCGTGATGGCGGTTGTCTCCTCGGTGGAGAGATCGAGGTTCGCCTGGAGCGCCGCCTCGGAGGCGAGCCAAATGCAGCTCTCCGGGTTGGCCGGGTCGGCCGCGAGCAGGGTCGGATCGTCGAAACACCCGCTGACACCCTGGGAAGGATCGCCGGCGTTCAGGGCGACGCGTCCCGAGAACGTGGCGATCTGGAGGTCGGTGGCGTCGGGCGTAAACCCGACGAAGGCGCCCAGGCCGTCCGCCTGCAGATCGAGCTGCAGCTGGCTGCCCGGTTGCGCGAACACGCGCGCCGTCTGAGGCACCACCACCGTGTGAACGCGGTAGTACGCGGAGTTGCGCTGGCCGCCCCCCGGCAAGGCCACGCCCGAGCCGGGCGGCCCGGCCCCGAGGATCGTCGGGATGCTCGGCGAAGCGAGCACCGATCTGTCCGGACCGATGAACGTCAGCACGTAGATCGGCGCTTCCTGCACCACGTTCGTCGCGGGGTCCCAGGTGAACATCGAGGTGCCGAAGTCGAGGTAGGAGACGAGCGCCCCCTCGAGGTAGCCCGTTCCCTGAAGGGTGTAGGTGTTCAGCTCCGTGGTCGACGGAAGCGCGACGTTGTCCGGGACGAGGGGCATCGTGTGCGCGTCGCCCAGGGTGAGCGGGTAGCCGCCGTCGAGGATCTGCTTGGCCGAGGTCAGCGTGCCCGCCACCGTGTCGGGCGGAACCTCCGCGTAGACGATCTGGACGAACGGGCTGTAGAAGCCGCTCGTCGGTCCGGCGCTGAAGATCGGCTGCTCGCTGTCGCCGACGAGCTCCAACGGCTCGCCGAGGAACCGGCGCCTGACCAACACGTAGGCCGGCTGCATCCAGACCTGCGGGTAATTGGCCCAGACCTCGGTGGTCAAGAAGGCCACCAGCTGGCCGTCGGCCCAGGCCGTGCGCGCGACGAGCGTCGACGACCGATCGGACGCCAGTGGAGAAGAGATGAGGTCGAGCGGAATTCCGCCCGGCAGGCCGTCGTTGGCGGCGATGGCCTGGCTGCCAGGCGCACCCCCGGCGTAGAGCGCCTGGACGTCGAACAGCGTCCAGAGCTTGGCCGCGGGCGGCGCCGGCGCCTGGGAGCAGCCTCCGAGCGCGATCAGCGACGCGAAGGCAACGACACGAAGGACCGACCCCACGGCGCGAGCATAAGCGCCCGCGCCGGGTCGACGCAAAACCCGGGAGGGTTTGGGAACCCTCCCAGGGTTCCCATCCTATTGACTAAGCCGGTTTGCCGAGCGTCTTGGCGCCGGGCTTCCACTCGACGGGGCAGCGCTCGCCGGTCTGGAGCGCCTGCACGAGCCGCAGCGTCTCCGACACCGAGCGACCGAGCAGGTCGGCGTTGTAGGAGGCGTGCTGCACGATGCCGTTCGGGTCGATGATGAACGTCGCGCGCAGCGCCATGCCGTTGTCTTCCATCAGCGCGCCGTAGTCGCGGGCCACCGTCTTGTTGAAGTCGGCCAGGAGCGGGTGATTGAGCTTGCCGAGGCCGCCCTTCACCCACGCCTTGTGCGAGTGCTTGGAGTCGGTCGAGGCGCCCAGGATCTCGCAGTTGGCGGCACGAAACTCTTCGTGCCGTCGCGAGAACTCCTGGATCTCCGTCGGACAGATGAATGTGAAGTCCGCCGGGTAAAAGAATAGAACGACGTACTTCCCTTTGTAGTCAGAGAGCGAAACCTTCTTGAAGTCGCCGTCGCCGACGACCGCGTCCACCGTGAAATCGGGAGCCTTCTTTGTGACCAAACTCATTTCATTCTCCTTGGATGTGCGGCGAAACAGTAGCACAGGATTTGAAACCGACTGTTCACACTCTACCGATTGCCTTCGATCGGGGTTAGACAGAAGATCGAGTCCATGAAGCCTACCTTGCTGGTCTGTGGGCTCGTCATGGCGGCGACCCTCTCTTGCGGCAGCAGCGGCTCGAGTGACACAGGCCCGGGCCTCACGACCATGGGGATGCTCGGCAAGCCGTCCGTCGCGCTCATCGCCGGCAACCTGATCTTCGTCAGCGCGTCGATGAACGCGATGGACGAGGATCCCGGATCTTTCGGGATGCTGATCGACAGCGGATCACCCGTCGTCCTGATCGACCCCTCGCTGTTCGGCACGACGCCGCCCACCACGACCGCGAAGATCTCGACCACCGTCAGTCTCGGGCTGCTCGACGCCAACAAACAGCCCGTGGTCATCATCGACAACGCGCCCGTGCTGCAGGTCTCGAACGCGATGATGGATGCGCTCGGGTTCGGCGGAATTCTGGGCGGCGACGTGATGCGCCAGTTCTCGGTGCAGCTCGACTACGCGGCGCCGATGATGCAGGGCTTCTGCCTCGGCTGCACCGCCAGCACCGACCGCACCGACGTGCAGCTGCCGGGCGATGTCGTCCCGTTCACCCTCAAGGGTGGCGGCAACTCACCGGTCACGCTCGGCACCGACAGCCAGGGGAACGCCATCAACAGCCCGGTCGTGGGCATCCCACCGACGCGCATCCCGGTGACCGTCACGATCGACGGGACCGACCACCCCTGCATCGTCGACACCGGAGCGACCGAGGTGTCGTTGCGCTCGACCGTCTTCGACCAGCTGGTTTCCGACGGGCGCGCCCAGCTGGTCAGTGGCATCGCCATCATGACCATCGCCGGGGCTTCGAACGCCTCCCTCACCCGCGCCAAGACGATGACCGTGGGCGATTCGACCGTCGACGACGTCCCCGTCATGACCATCATGAGCACCGTCCCGGACCAGCTGCTCGACGGCATCAGCAGCGAGCTGGGCAAGCCGATCGACTGTCTTCTGGGCGGCAGCTACCTGCGCAACTTCTTGGTCACCATCGACTACCCGAACGGGCAGCTCGATCTGCAGCCCTACCTGACGCCGCCGATTCCCGACGAGTTTCGGCGGGTCGGGATCACCATCGGGCTCGACGCCACCGGCAGCAACTTCGTGGTGTCGTCGGTCTACCCGAACAGCGACGCGGCCGCCAAGGGCATCAAGGTCAACGACGAGATTGTGGCCATCGACGGCACGAGGTTGGCCAACGTCGGCTACGTCGCCGCCGCCGACCAGCTGCTCGACGGGACGCCGGGCACGTCGAAGACGCTCACCTTCGGACCGAAGACCACCGACCCATCGCTGGCCAACGCCATGGTCTCGGTCCTGGTCGACGATCTGATTCCGAACCCCTAGCGGCGGCGTCAGTCGGCCGCCATTTCGACCGTCGTTCCAGCCGCCGGGCTGGGAATATTTTCCCGCATGGCTGTGCTGTGAACGCCGGTGCTAGACTCCCTGGCATGGCCATCCGAACAGCGTTCCGCACCTCCAATCCCGCCCTCTCGTCGAAGTCGTTCGGCGGCTTCGT
The DNA here is from genome assembly GCA_963847705.1 of uncultured Pseudomonadota bacterium. Classification (GTDB taxonomy): domain Bacteria; phylum Myxococcota_A; class Polyangia; order Fen-1088; family Fen-1088; genus JADGRB01. Next base: position 275,502 of record CAWKBC010000029.1, read on the forward strand.
GGCCGTGGACCCGAGCGCTCCTGGCGCCTCCCGCGCCGACGCGCGGGCGATGACGATTCAGGGGACGGTCGACAAGACGGCGATCCTGCTGGCGGTCACCATCTTCACCGCCATCTGGCCCTGGCGGCTGCTGTTCGAAGCGCGTGATCCCGGGGTGGTCATGCCCTGGCTGCTCATCGGAGGGGTGGGCGGGCTCATCACCGCGATGGTGACGATCTTCAAGAAGAGCTGGGCGCCGGTGACCGCGCCGATCTACGCCGCCTGTGAGGGGCTGGCGCTCGGCAGCATCTCGGCGCTGTTCGAGGTTCGCTACCACGGCATCGCGTTTCAGGCGATGGCGCTGACCTTCGGCACCCTGGCGGTCATGCTGGTGGCTTACAAGACGAAGGCGATCAGGGCGACCGAGGGGTTCAAGCTCGGCGTCATCGCAGCCACCGGCGCCATCGCCATCGTCTACCTGCTCTCCATGGTGCTGAGCATGTTCGGCATTCACATGGGATTCATCTATTCGTCGGGGCCGCTCGGCATCGGCATCAGCCTGGTGGTGGTCATCGTGGCCGCGCTGAACCTGGTGCTCGACTTCGACCTCATCGAGCAAGGGGCCCGGCAGGGGGCGCCGAAGTTCATGGAGTGGTACGGCGCATTCGGGATCCTGGTCACCCTGGTCTGGCTCTACCTCGAGATCCTGCGCCTGCTGTCGAAGCTGAACGATCGCCGAAACTGAACGACCGCCCCGGGCCCCAACCCGCGAGGGAGCAACCCGCGCCGCGGTTTGACCCCGAACCGCAGGTGCTTACGGTTTCCTTGATGCCTTTCGTGAAGACGGCCGAGCTGCGCCCTCATCTCTTCTCCAGCTATCTCCGGACAGCCTTGCTGATGGGGGGGCTGATCGCCCTCCTGGCGATCGGCGGGCGTGCGCTCGGCGGGACGCAGGGGATGCTTCTGTTCGGCGGGCTCGGTCTGGTCACGAATTTCCTCATGTACTGGTTCTCCGATCGGATCGCGCTGGCGGCCCACCGTGCCCAGCCGGTCACCCGCGCCGAAGCCCCCACGATCTACGCCATCGTCGAACGACTGACCCAGCGGGCCGGCCTGCCGATGCCGCGCGTTTACGTCATCCCCTCGGCCTCGGCCAACGCCTTCGCGACCGGCCGCAACCCCCACCACGCGGCGGTGGCGGTCACCGAAGGGATCCTGGACATCCTGAGCGAGCCTCAGCTGGAGGCGGTGCTGGCCCACGAGCTCTCGCACGTGAAGAACCGCGACATCCTGATCGCCACCATCGCGGCAGCGATTGCCGGGCTGGTCTCGACCATCGGGCACGTGATGCAATGGGGGCTCATGCTCGGTGGCTTGCGCGGGGGCGACGACGACAGACGAGGCGGCGGCCTCGCGGCGCTCGCCTGGATCATCGTCGCGCCGATCACGGCGCTCCTGATCCAGCTGGCCATCAGCCGCTCGCGTGAGCTCGGCGCCGACGCCTCGGGCGCAGCCCTCTGCGGACACCCCGAAGACCTGGCCGCGGCCCTGGCGCGGCTCGAACAGGGGCAGCAGGTCCGCCCGTACGAGTTCGCGGGCCCGGCCACCGCGCACCTCTTCATCGTGAACCCGCTGCGCGGCGCGGCCGCGACCTTCATGAACCTGCTCTCCACCCACCCCCCGATCGAGGAGCGCATCCGGCTGCTCCAGGCGATGCGGGCCTGAGGTGGCACGCACGCTGATCGTCTCGGCCTTCGAGCCCGAGATCGCGCCGCTTCGCCGGCTGGTGCGGGGCCTGCGGGGGATCGTGCTCCAGCCGGTCGGGATCGGCGCGATCGACGCGGCCGTCGGCGCCGCGGGCGCCATTGCGCGCGCCCGTCCCGCCCGCGTCCTGTTCGTCGGCACGGCCGGGTTCTACGGACGCGAGAAGGAAGCGCGGCAAGCGATCGGAACGGCCGTGGTGGCCGGCGAGCTCCTCTGCATGTCGACAGCCGCGCTCAAGGGGGAGGCCTACCTGCCGGGGCCCATGGTGGTGCAGGTTCCGACGTCGCGCAGCCTGCAGAGCGCGCTTGGCGGCGGCCGAGCTGGCGAGCCCCGCGACGTGGCCTGCCCGCTGGCCATCACCCGATCCGCCGCGCTCGGACGGCGGATTGCCGAGGCGACCGGTGCGACGCTGGAGAACCTGGAGGCGTTCGCCGTGGCACGTGCCGCCGCCGCAGCCGGCGTTCCCTTCGCGGCCGTTCTGGGCGTCGCGAACCGCGTCGGTCCGACCGGGCACGACGAGTGGCAGCGCCACCACCGGGCCGCCTCGCGCGCGGCCTGCGAGCTGATCGCGCGTTTCTTGGATGTCCCGCTTCCAACCTGAACCGCATCGCGCGGAGCAATGTCGGGCGCGGAGCGAATTCGAGCGCGGAGCGAATTCGAGCGCGGAGCGAATTCGGGCGCGGAGCGAATTCGAGAAAGATCCGCCTCCTCCGACGTTTGCCTGGTGTGGCCCCTGTTCTTCACGAAAGATCTGCTCGATTGACACAGCGTCTTGACCGTTTCCGGCATATGGTCAAACCCGAAAGGGAGACGTTTCGTGTTGCAGTCACCGGAGCGTGGGTTCTTATCGGTCGGGAATCGAAGGTTCAGGATCAGACGGAGCGTCACGCCGCCGCTGACGCCAGTCTCGGTCAGGCCGCTTGAAGGGGTCCCCCTGACGGTGCCGGCGGACATGCTCACGGAACGGATCCCCTCCCCGGGTCCGCTCGTCCAGATTCTCGACGCTGGCGGCGGCCACCGACAAGATCACCATCTCGCGAAACGTGCTGTTCGGGCTCTGCCTGACCACCTTCGCGCTCGGCATCGTGACGACCCTGGCGATCGACCACATGCACGCCCGCGCGAGCGAAGCGGCGGCTCCTCGCGATTCGGAAGCGGTCGTGTTGCAGACGACGCCGATCGAGCCGCTGGCGAAGCCCGCTCCGGTGGCAGCGGTCCCCGCGCCACCGCCGCCTGCTCCGTTGCCTTCGGCGGCGGCCGTCCTGCCCCAGGCTGCGGCCGCCGAAGCGGTGGTCGTCCAGCTGCCGGCGACCGCCGAGAAGCCCACCGGCAGGTTCGCCGAAAAGCCCGCCGGACGGCCCCTCGCTCATCCGCCGGTGCCGCCCCCTGCCCGGGCCGCCCGCGCCGGCGCGCCGATCCGTGCCACTGCATCCCACCCCCGGACGAGCGCGAAGCCGACGAGCGACTCCTCGGGGGCGGGCACAGAGGCCGCTCCTGACGAGGTTCCTGCGACGCCCGCGGCCACCAAGAAGAAGTGGGTGGACCCGTTCGAGCAGTGAGCTGAGCCGCGAGCGCCTAGGGCGCCCAGTCGATCGGCGTCTCGTCCGACAGCAGACCTGCGGCGCGCGCCTCCGCGAACAGGACATCGACCGCGCGCCGTGCATCGTCGGCGATCGCGGCCGTGTCACTGTTCGCGTAAAGGTTCAAGTAATGGTCGATAAGAGCCTTGTCCGACAGGGCTTTGTCACCACGATCTTCGGCAGCGATGAGCGCAATCATCTCCGGCCGATGGGCCAACGCCCAGGCGATGCTGGCCCGCAGGACACGCGACACCCGCCCCACCAGGGGCGCGCCGAGACCGCGCCGGATGACGTTGACCCCGAGCGGGAGCGGCAGACCGGTCTTCTCCAGCCAGTAAACGCCGAGATCCGTCACCAGGTGAAGACCGCGGGCTGGGTAGAGCAGCCGCCCCTCGTGAATCAAGAGCGCCGCGTCGACCTCACCGGCCGCCACCGCGTCAAAGATCCGATTGAACGGAGAGATCGGAATCTCCACCCCGATCGCGCGCGGCGCGATGAGGCGCAGCACCAACCAGGCCGTGGTGCTGGCGCCTGGAATCCCGACCCGCCGCCCGGCCAGGTCGGCCGGCGCGAGCGGGCGCGGCGCCACCACCACGGGACCGTAACCCCGCCCCACGGACGCGCCGTGCGGCAAGAGCTGATAGCCGGCCGCGATGGCCGGGTAGACGCCGAGCGAAACGGCGACCACGTCCGTGGCGCCGCCCATCGCCAGGCGATTGAGCGCCGCGGTGTGGTCGCGGTGGTGGGTGAAGGTCAGCCCATCGGTGTCGATCGCCCCCACGCGCAGCGCGTGAAACATAAAGGCATCGTCGGCGTCTACCGAATAAGCGAGCGAGATCGAATTGGGGTCCAAACTCCTGTCCAAGGTCTTGTCGGCGCCAGCAGACATGTCGGTGGCGCATCATATACACGACCGAAGTCGATTGACCGGTGCCTGCGCGATCGGTGATGCTGAACGCGCGGTGCGCGTGCCCTCCCCCGCCCAGGCGTCCCGGACATCCGTCGCGCTGCTCGTGAAGACGCTTTCCCTGGTCGCCCTGCTGGCCCTGAGCGAGAGCACGGTCCGCGCGGCGCGCGAGGTGAAGATCGAGGACGTCGAGGAGTCCCTGGCGCGTGATTCCTCGTTCAAGGTGCGGGTCGAAGCGGCGTTGATCCTGGGCCGGCTGCACCAGGTCCGCTCGGTCCCGGCGCTGGTCGGCGCCCTCCGCGATCCCGAGCCGGGCGTGCGCGCCACGGCCGCCGAGTCGCTGGGCGAGATCGGGTCGATCCTGCCGCGCGAGGCGCTGGTGGGGACGCTCAACGATCCCGAGCCGGCGGTCCGGCGCGCGGCCCGCACGGCCTTGCGACGGCTGGGGGGCGACGAGGGGCCCCGCGCCCCGGGCGAGCCGGACATCCGCCGGCACGCCGCGCCGACCACCTCCTTCGAGGTCAAGCCGATCGGCGATCCCGGGCATCGCGCCGGGCCCGCCCTGCAGAGCCACATGCGCGACTTCTTGATCGATCAGCTCCGCCCGTTCGGCGACGTCGATCCGGGGCAACAGCGCGGGACCTACGCGGTCGACGGCGTCATCAAGTCGCTGTCGGTCGAGACCACCGGGCGGGACGTGGAGGTGAGCTGTGCGGTCCAGCTGGTCATCAGCCGGCAGCCCACGGGGGGTGTGTTCATGCTGACCGACGGCCAGGCGACGGTGCAGAAACCGAAACGGCAGTGGCGCCCCCAGCTGCGCCCGAGCATGGAGCTGGAGGCGCTGGAGGCCGCCGTCCGCGGCGCCAGCGAGGATCTGGTGAGCAAGCTGCCGCGGCCATGATCGCCTGAACGGCCGCGGGCTGTCGACCGGCCGGCGGGAGAGCAAACGATCCCGTCAAATGATCCCCTCGGGCTGGGTTTTTTTTGAGTAGTGTTCGGGGTGATGGACGGCGCGACCACCGCGGTGCGAGCGAAGGTTCGCGTGCTGCCGGCGGCGCTGGCCGACCAGATCGCGGCCGGCGAAGTGGTCGAGCGCCCCGCCTCGGTGGTCAAGGAGCTGGTCGAGAACGCCATCGACGCCGGCGCGCGGCGGATTGACGTGGAGATCGAAGCGGGCGGGCGGCGGCTCTGTCGGGTGGTCGACGACGGCTCTGGCATGGCGCCCGAAGACGCCCGCCTGGCCTTGCGGCGGCATGCGACGTCGAAGATCGCGGCCGCCGACGACCTGTGGGGGCTGACCACCTTCGGGTTCCGCGGGGAGGCGCTCCCCTCGATCGCGGCCGTCTCGCGCCTGACCCTGGCGACGCGCCCGCCGGAGGCGGAGGCGGGGTTCGAGCTGACCGTGGAGGCAGGCGTCGAGACCGGCGCCAAGGAGATCGGAATGCCGCCCGGGACGCAGGTGACCGTGCGCGACCTCTTCTTCAACACGCCGGCGCGGGGAAAGTTCCTCAAGGCCGAGGCGACCGAGACGGCCAACGTCTCGGAGGCGATGCTGCGGCTGGGGCTGGCGCACCCGTCGGTGCATCTCCGGCTGCGGGTCGGCGGGCGGGTGGCGCTGGATCTGCCGGTCCACCGCGATCTGGCGGAGCGGGTGCGGGCGGCGCTGGCGCGGCGCGGGGCGAGCGCGCTGCACGAGGCGGCCGGTGACGAGGGGGGCAATCAGGTCCGGGCGTTTCTCGCCGGGCCCGAGGAGGTGTCGGCCACGGCCCGCTCGACGTTCCTCTTCGTGGGCGGGCGGTTCGTCCGCGATCGCTCGCTCTTGCACGCGCTGGCGCTGGGGTACGGGCCGCTGCTGGAAAAAGGGCGCTACCCGCTGGCGGCGCTGTTTCTCGACCTGCCGGGGCACGAGGTCGACGTCAACGTCCACCCCCAGAAGATGGAGGTCCGCTTCGCCCGCGCGCAGGAGGTCTACGCGGCGGTGCGCCACGTGGTCGGCGCCGCGATCGCGCGCGCGCCCTGGCTGGGCAGCGGCGACGCCCCTCTGCGCACCTTTACCCAACCTCCTTACTCTGTGGGGGCCGGTTCGCTGCCGCTGGCGTCTCCCGGGCCCCCTCGCTTCGCGCGGCAGAGCCGCGCTTTGCTCGCAACCCAAGCACAAGCGCCGCTCGCATTCCACGCGCGCGAGACCGACCAGGATCCAAGTGCGCCGGTCGCCGCCGAGTCGTCCGGGTTCTTCGGGGCGCTGAATTACATCGGGCAGCTCCACCGGACGTATCTGGTCTGTGAGGCGAATGACGCGCTCGTCTTGATCGACCAGCACGCGGCACACGAGCGGGTGGTCTATGGGCGATTGAAGGCGGCCCACGACCGGCGGCAGATTCCGCGCCAGCGCCTGCTGTTCCCGATTCCAATCGAGGTCGGCGAGGCGGCGGCCGCGGCGGCCTCCCACAGCGTCCTGGAGGCGCTCGGGTTCGAGGTGGTGCCGCACGCGCCGGGCGTGGTGATGCTGCACGCCCTCCCCGAGCCGCTCAAGGACGCGGATCCCAAGCCGCTCCTGCGCGAGGTGCTGGCGGAGCTCGCCGAAGGGACGCCGCTGGCGGGCGGCGACCTCGAGCGGGTCGACCACCTGCTGGCGACCGTCGCCTGCCACAGTGTCGTGCGCGCGGGCGACACGCTGGGCCGTCCGGCGGCGCTGGCGCTGCTGGCGCAGCTCGACGAGGTCGATCTCCGTTCGCACTGCCCGCATGGCCGGCCGGTGATGCTGCGCATGCCGCTGGGCGAGATCGAAAGGCGCTTCGGACGTGTCTGAAAGCGGAAACGATTCTCTCGGGAACCCTCGAAGGGTTCCCGAACCCTCCCCCGACGAACTCCGTCGGGCGGAGCCCGACTCCGTTCACGCGATCCGCATCGTCGCCGTCCTGGGACCGACGGCGGCCGGCAAGAGCGCGCTCGCCATGGCGCTGGCGGAACGTCTCGACGGCGAGATCGTCGCCTGCGACTCGCAGCAGGTCTACCTGGGGATGGACATCGGCACCGCCAAGCCGACCCGCGAGGAGCGGCGCCGCATCCCGCACCACGGCCTCGACCTCTGCCACCCCGACGAGCCGTTTCACGCCGCGCGCTGGGCGGCGCTGGCCCGCGCCGCCTGCAAGAGCATTGCGGGTCGCGGCCGGCTGCCGATCGTCGTGGGAGGCACCGGGCTTTACTACCGCGCGCTCACGGCCGGCCTCTTCGAGGCCCCGCCGTCCGATCCGGCTCTGCGGGCGCGCCACCGCCAGATCTACGAGAGCGAGGGGAACGAGCCGTTGCGGATGCGCCTCCTGCAGGTCGATCCCGAGGCGGCGGCCGGGATCGCGCCGCGCGACTTCGTGCGGACCAGCCGCGCGCTGGAGGTCTACGAACAGACGGGGATCGCCATCACCACGCTCCGCCGCCAGGCCCCCCGCCCGCGCGATCTCCAGCCGACGACGCTGGTGCTCGACCCCTCGCTGGAGCAACTGCGCGCGCGCATCGAGGCGCGCGTCGCGGTGATGCTCGCCGCCGGATTTCTCGACGAGGTGCGCGCGCTTCGCACCGCCGGCTATGGCGCCGGGTTGAAGCCGATGCAGGCGCTCGGCTACCGGCAGTTCGGCGCCGTGGTCGACGGAACGGCGACGCTGGCCGACGCCACCACCGAGACGGTGCGGGCCACGCATGCCTACGCCCGCCGGCAGCGGACCTGGTTCAAGAAGGAGGCCGCCAGCGGACGCTTCCCCACCGTCCCTTCGGTGGAAACGGCGCTGGAGGTGATCGCCGGGGGCGCGACAGCGGCCCCGGCCGAGCTCGGGGCCGACGGGGAGACGCGCGGTTGAGCGTCGCCGGCTGCGTCTTCTGCGAGATCGTGGAGGGCACGCGCCCCGCCGCCATCGTCGCCAGCGACGAGGCGGCGGTGGCGTTCCTCGATGCGCGGCCGGTCTTCAAGGGGCACACTTTGGTGGTGCCGCGGGCCCACATCGCCACTCTGACCGATCTGCCGGCGGGCGATCTCGGGCCCTACTTCGCCACCGTCCAGCGGCTGGCGCGCGCCGTCGAGACCGGCCTCGAGGCGGACGGCACGTTCGTGGCGATGAACAACAAGGTCTCGCAGAGCGTGGCGCACCTGCACACGCACGTGGTCCCGCGCCGCCGCAAGGACGGCCTGCGCGGCTTCTTCTGGCCGCGCGTCCCCTACGCGAGCGACGCCGAGCGGGACGACTTCGCGGCCCGAATTCGCGGGGCGGTCTGACGTGCCGGAGCTTCCCGAGGTCGAGGTCGCCGCCCGCAACCTGCAGCGCTGGGCCGAAAAGAAAGCGATCCGCGGGGTCGAGGCCGACCCCAAGGCGGCCCGCCTCTTTCGCCCCGGGACGCCGAAGGCCGTCGAGGCCCTGGCCGGCGCGCGCCTCCAGGGCGTGCGGCGGATCGGCAAGAATCTTCTCCTGACGTTCGCGCCGCGCGGCCGGGGCGGCGCCCCGCTGGGCGTCTGGTCGCACCTGGGGATGACCGGAAAGTGGCTTCGGCGCACGGGGAAGGATCCGGCGCCACCCGCCACGCGCGTCGAGCTCGACCTCGTCGATGGGGTGCGCCTCTGCTACGTCGACCGCCGGATGTTCGGGCGCTTCCGGCTGGTTCCGGGCGCCCGCTTCGAGTCGCTCCCGGAGATCGCCACGCTCGGCCCCGATCCACTCCCCGACGGGATCGACGTCCCGGCTTTTGCAAAGCGGCTCGCCCGTCTGAAGGGGCCAATCAAGGTCGCCTTGCTCGATCAGACGCTGCTGGCCGGTGTGGGAAACATCCAGGCCAGCGAGTCTCTGTTCCGCGCCGGGCTCGACCCCCGGCGTCCGGCGCGCTCGCTCTCGCCGGCGGAGGTGAAGCGGCTCGCCACCGCCATCCGCAAATCGATCGACTTCACGCTGAAGACCTTCGCCGCGGAGGGCGCCGACAGCGACGGCGGCGACATCGGCTACGTCGAGGAGGGGACGGCCCCCAACCCCTTTTTGGTGTACGCCCGCGCGGGAGAGCGTTGCCCCGGCAAGCAATCGAAGGGCGTCATCGTCCGCATCGTCCAGGCCGGCCGCGCGACGTTTTATTGCCCGCGCTGCCAGAGCTAGGATCTGGTTCCGAGATGACGATTGCCTGCGCACCTGGCGGCTTGCCGTGAAGAGGTGAGGCCCCACCTTTCCCAGGAGCGATCGAGGACCTGTCGTCAGCGGCGGCATGAGCCCCAACCAGTGAGGTGACCGATGGCCGAGCTCCCACCACGCCCAGCGGGAATTGTGCTGGCCCACTTCATCGTGTCGGCCGACGTCGAGCGCTCGGCGCGCTTCTACACCGAGGTGCTGGGCGGCAGGGTGGTCTTCTCTCCGGAGCCGACCTACGTCGAGCTCGCCAACAGCTGGATCATCATCAACGTGGGTGGAGGACCGACCGATGACAAACCGGCGGTCACCCTCGAGCCGCCGCGCGATCCCGACCGCGTCAGCAGCTTCCTGAACATTCGGGTCAAGGACATCCAGGCCGTGTATGCCGACTGGAGCGCCCGGGGTGCTCACTTCCTGACGCCGCCCAGGCAGCACCAGTACGAGATGCGTTGCTACATCCGCGATCCCGATGGTCACCTGATCGAAGTGGGGCAAACCACCGACCCGAAGGGGGACTGGCGGCCCGCTCACTGGCCAGCAGGCTGACGCCCTCGCCCGCTCGCCGATCGCCTGGGCGACGGTGCCCGGTGACAGTGCATCCTTCACGGCTGAGGATCCGGCGGCGCCCGGAAAATGCCGCTACTTTCAGCTAGAGTTCGCCCATGACGACGTGGCGGAGGGGGCGAGCCGCGTGCGCGGCGGCGTTGTCTCTGGCGGCGGTCTCGCTCGGCTGCGGCGGCAGCGCCCCCTCGGGCCCCAGCGGCCACGTCATCGAGATCGACATCGACGATCACGGCCTGGCCGGGCTCTGGATGGCCTCGGCCCCCAACATCAAGGGGCTCATCGCGCGCGGGACGCTGGCCTTCACCCACGTCGTCGTTCCGACGCACAGCAACCAGAACAACATGTCGCTGCTCACCGGCCAGTACCCCGACGGGAACAACGTGCCGGCGAACGACTGGCTGGGGCGCGACAACGGCTTCGTCTCGCCGGTCTCCGTGGGCGGCGAGCTCGACGTGGGTGACTACGCCGAGTGGGACAAGAACCCGCTGCGGGTCCGGGGCGACAGCGTCTACGGCGCCACGCACGCGGCGGGCGGCCGGTCGGCCTACGTCGGCGAGCTGCCGCCGTTCGAGGCGGGGGCCGACGACGTCCACCTGTCGATCCTGGGCACCATGTTCGAGACGCCGCTCGGGACGCTGACCGTGGACCAGACGACGGCGAAGAACCTGCTCACCGGCTCGCTCGGCTACCCGTCGAGCGTCGTCAATGGCTACAGCTATGACGGCCCGCCCGCCAGCGGCGAGACGCAGACCCAGTTCACGCTGCGCGACGCCGCCGACTACGTTCGCAACCACCCGATGCCGGCGTTCATGTTCGTCTGGGACTTCGTCGCCCTCGACGATGATCCGACCAGCATGTACGGCGCCGATGGACCGCAGATCGCCCAGATCATCGAGGACTACGACGGCGGCCTCGGCGAGCTCATCGCCGCGCTCACCGACAAGAACCTGCTCGACAGCACCAACATCCTCTTCACGCTCGATCACGGCAAGGTCGACACCCACAACCAGGTGGTCCTCGGCACGCAGGGGGGCGCGAACGCCGACGGCCAGATGGCCGCGCTGGTGACGTCGCAGGGTCCGGCGATGGGCCTCGACACCGGCAGCTATGCGCTGCTCAACGAGGACGGCGACGCCCAGATCTACGCCGTCGTTCCAGGCGCCGGCACCGCCGCCGGCGCGGCGGCGCAGGCCGACGTCACGCACAAGCTGCTCACGTTGATCCAGTCGGGCGCCATCGTGGGGCTCGACACGACCCGCACGCTCACCGCGGACGGCGCGCTCGGCACGCGCAGCTTCCACGACTTCCGCGCCACCAGCCCCAACCAGGCCGACATCGTCGTCTTCCCCCAGGACGACTGGACACTGAACCAGGTCGACGCCACCAACACCGCGCCCGGGCCGTTCCAGGAGCACACGCAATATCCCTACGGTCGACACGGAGGCTTCTCCGCCGACGAGCTCTATGTTCCGCTCATCATGGCGGGGCCGGCGTTCAAGAGCGGCGTGATGCTGCCGCACCCGGTGCTGCACCCGGAGGTCGCGCCGACCGCGCTGGCCAGCCTCGGCCAATCGGGCAAGACAGTGGCGTTGCGGACCGCCGCGCGCGGCGCCATCCAGGCGGCGCTGGTCGGCGATCCCGGCGAGACGATCTCCGTCCCCGACCCGCCCGACGGCGCGCGCGATCTGGTGCTCACGGGGAGCGGGTTCGAGGGGACGCCGCCCGCACCGACGGTGGCGGCGACCAACGTGATCGTGCTCGACGTCGCCGGCCTCTACGACGACGAGCTCTTCACCGACGACGTCACCTCCACCGCGGCGGCCGGTTTCCGCGCGCTGGCAGCCACGGGGACCCGCTTCGAAGACTGCTGGACGCAGAGCCGCGACTGGCCGGTCAGCGAGTACCAGATGCTCGCCGGCGGCTACCCGGTGGCCCCGTTCGTCCCCGCCGCCGAAGATGACCCGACCGTGACCTTCCCCCCGGGACAGGGGCTCCTGGCGATGCCGCCGCCCGCGAACCATGTCGCCAACCCGGACGGCTCTGCCGCCTGGCGCGCTCCGGCCATCTTCGCCGGCGGCAGCCTGTTCGACGCCGCCACGGCCCGCGGCCTGACGACGGCGTTCATCGGGACCGACGACTTTCACCTCCTGCACGTCAATCCGCCCGCCACGACCGCCGTCGCCGCGGCGACCGGAGGGCTGGGGGCCCAGCTGGGGGCGCTGGCTGCCGCGAACCCGGGCGGCCTCCTGGCAGTGGTGGCGCTCGGCGGCGGCAGGACCGCCAATCGCCACAGCAGCCAGGCCCAAGGCGAGCTCACGGCGTTGGCCGCCGCCGCGCAAGACGCCGCCCAGGGCGTGCCGGGCGCGCTGGTGATCATCACCAGCCGCGGCGCCACCACCATCGACGATCCGGGATCCGACTTCTACGGGCCGGGATCATCGCGTCACGTCCCCCTCATCTTGCTCGGGCCGGGCGTGCGCGCCGGTGTCGTCACCGGCCAGCCGGCGACGCCCGCCGATCTGCCGGCCACCATCCTCTATGCGCTGGGGGCGGCGACGGCCACCGACGTCGCGCAGGGGACCTGGGCAACGGGAACCCCGGTGGGCGGTGTCCCACAGCCGACCCCCGCTGCCGCGACGCAGGGTCAGGTCCTCTTGCGCGCATTTCTCGATTAGAGGAATAAATAGACCCGATGGCCGAACCCGCAACAGCCTCCGCCGCCCGCGTCAACGACACCCCCACGCTCGACTTCGAGCGCCCGGTGGTGGAGCTGGAACGCAAGATCGAAGAGCTCATCCGTGTGAGCGGCGGCGCCTCCGAGCTGCGCCCGCAGATCGCGCTGCTCGAAAGACGCGCCCGCGAGCTGCAACAGAAGATCTTCGCCGAGCTCACGCCCTGGCAGAAGGTGCAGCTGTCCCGCCACCCCGCCCGCCCCTACACCCTCGACTACATCGAACGCCTGGTGGGCGACTTCACCGAGCTGCACGGCGATCGCCGCTTCGCCGACGATCCGGCGGTGGTCGGCGGCTTCGGGACCTTCGACGGGGTTCCGGTGCTGGTGCTCGGCCACCAAAAAGGACGCAGCACCAAGGAAAAGGTGCAGCGCAACTTTGGACAGCCCAAGCCCGAGGGGTACCGCAAGGCGCTCCGGCTGATGGACCTGGCGGCCCGGATGCGGCGCCCCATCCTCTGCTTGATCGACACCCAGGGGGCCTATCCCGGCGTCGACGCCGAGGAGCGCGGCCAGGCCGAGGCGATCGCCAAGAACCTCGAGGTGATGGCCGGCCTGCCGGTGCCGATCATCTGCGCGGTGATTGGCGAAGGGGGCTCCGGCGGCGCGCTGGCGCTGGGCGTCGGAAACCGGATCCTGATGATGGAGTACGCCACCTACTCGGTGATCTCGCCCGAGGGGTGCGCGTCGATCCTCTGGCGCGACGACAACCGCAAGCCGGACGCGGCCGCGGCGATGAAGATGACGGCCACCGACCTGAAGCGGCTGGGGATCGTCGACGAGGTGATCCCCGAAGCGCCGGGCGGCGCGCACCGCGACCACGATCTGACGGCGCGCCAGCTGGGCGAGGCGCTGCGGCGCCACCTGGCCGAGCTGTCGGCCATGTCGCCGGAGGCGCTGCGCGCCGATCGCTACGCCAAGTTCCGCCATATGGGCGCGTTCGTCGAATCGGGCGACAAGCCGGCCGCGCCGGCGTGAGCAGGGAGTCGGCGCTCTGTACCGAGGCGTTGCGGGTCAACAGCCGCTACGTCGAGGAGGTGGTGATCGGCTGGGGGCTCTGTCCGTGGGCCGCGCAAGCCTGGCGCGAGGGCGCCGTCGCCCGCCGCGTCCTGGTCGACCCGGCGCCCGGGCAGTCCACAGAGCGAGCAACCGAGCGAGCTGCCGAGGTCGAACGAGTGCTGGCCTTCATCGACGAGATCGCGCCCAACCCCGCCGTCTCGATCGGCCTGGCCATCTTCCCGCGCGCGACGCTCGGCGAGGCGGCCTGGGGAACCTTCGCCGAGCGGGTCCGGCGCGCCGACCGCGCCCGCCGCGCGCCCGAGCTGAGCGCGCCCTTCCTGCTGGCCGCCTTTCACCCGAAGAGCGGCGGGAGCGCCGCGGCTGCCGCAAATTCTGGCGCGCTGGTGGCATTCATCCGCCGCGCGCCCGATCCGATGCTGCAGCTCGTGCGCGCCAGCCTCCTCGAACGGCTCGCGCCCGCCGGCCGCGATCTCTCGGGCGAGATCGCGCGCGCCAACTTTGCCGCCGTCAACGCCCGCACGCCGGCCGCGCTGGACGCCCTCATCGGGGAGATCCGCGCCGACCGCGACGCCAGCTACGCCCGGCTGTAGCGGTAAAGTCGGGCGATGGACTTTTACTTCGGACGGCTCTCCGGCAACTCCACCCGCAGCGCGTTCGCCCTCTGCGAGGCGGGCATACCGTTCACGCCCCACCCCGTCGGCACGCCAAACGGCGAGAATCGGCAGGAGCCCTACCTGGCGCTCAATCCGATGGGGAAGGTGCCAGCGCTCATCGACGGTGACGTGCGCCTCTGGGAATCGAACGCCATCAACTGGTACGTCGCCGAGAAGCATCCGGAGACGCGCTTGCTCCCGCCCACGCTGGCCGGGCGCGCCTCGGTCCAGCGCTGGCTCATGTTCCAGGCGGGCCACGTCTCCCCGGCCTCGACCACCATCTTTCGCAAGACCAATCAACGCATCCGATCCTTCTGGAAGACCGACGCCGACCCGAAGGCATTCGACGCGGCGCAGAAGGAGCTGGCGCGCTACCTCGCGGTGCTGGAGCAGGCGCTGGCCGGACGCGACTGGCTGGAGGGCGACTTCTCGCTGGCCGACATCGCCTATGCGCCCCACTTTGCGGCGGTGGCCGAAGGAGAGGGCGGCCTCGACCTTTCCGCGACACCGAACGTGGGAGTCTGGCTGCAGCGGATGTGGGCCCGGCCGGCCTGGAAGAAGGCGACCGAGATGGCCTTCGGCGGCCAGGGTGGATAGCAATCGAAAGAACTTGCGGCGTTTCTCGAAAAAAGGGATGCGATAGAGCCATGTCCATCCTGATCGTCGGCGGCGCCGGTTACATCGGGTGCCACACTGCCAAGCTGGTCGCGGCCTCCGGCCAGCGCCCCATCGTCTTCGACAACTTGGTCTACGGGCACCGGGAGGCGGTGAAGTGGGGGCCGCTGGTCGAGGGGGATCTGGCCGAGCCCGACGCCATCCGCCGGGCGCTCACCGAACATGCCGTGGAGGCGGTGATCCACTTCGCCGCCTACGCCTACGTGGGCGAGTCGATGACCGATCCGGGAAAGTATTTTCGCAACAACGTCGCGGGGACGATCAACCTGCTGGACGCGATGGTGGCCGTCGGCGTGCGCGATCTGGTCTTCTCCTCGACCTGCGCCACCTACGGCGAGCCGCAGGAGGTCCCCATCTCCGAGAGCCATCCCCAGAACCCGGTCAACGCCTACGGCGAGACCAAACTGGCCGTCGAGCGGATGTTGCGCTGGTACGGACAGGCCCACGGGCTCCGCTACGCGGCGCTGCGCTACTTCAACGCCGCCGGCGCCGATCCCGACGGCGACGTCGGCGAGGATCATTCCCCGGAGACGCACCTCATTCCGCTGGCGATCGAGGCGGCGCATGGCCGCGGCAAGCCATTGTCGATCTTCGGGACCGACTACCCCACGCCGGACGGCACCGCGGTGCGCGACTACATTCACGTCCTCGACCTGGGAGAGGCACACCTGCTGGCCCTGGCCGCGCTGGCCAAGGGGGCGACCAGCCTTCACCTGAATCTGGGGACCGGACGTGGCAGCTCGGTGCGGGAGGTGATCACCTCGGTGGAGAAGGCGACCGGCCGTACGGTGCCGGCCCGCGAGGTTGGGCGGCGGGCCGGCGATCCGCCGGTGCTGGTGGCGGACGCGCGCCAGGCCAACGAGCGGCTCGGCTGGAAGCCGCGCTACCCCGAGCTCGACACCATCGTCGCCCACGCCGCCCGCTGGCACGGGCGGGTCAAAGCGCCGGCCGCGCCCTGATCAGGCCGCCGAGAAGCGGTAGCCGCTGCCCCGCACCGTCAGGAGGTGCCGCGGCTGATCGGGATCGCGCTCCAGCTTGGCCCGGAGCTGCGCCACGAAGTTGTCGACCGTCCGGGCCTGACCCTGCTGAAAGCCCCACACCTGTCGCAGCAGCTCCTCGCGCGAATGGACGCGGCCACTGTTGCTGCAGAGGAAGCTGAGCAGCTCGAACTCGAGGTGCGTGAGCTTGACCGGGCAGCCGGCGCGGCACACGGTCCGCTCCGCCAGGTCGACGGTGACATCCCCGAATCGCAGGACCTGGTCGGGCTCGACCGCCCCGACCGGGCTGTCCGCGGGCGGCGGCAGGACCCGCGCCGGCTCGCTCATGCGCGCACGCCGCAGCACGGCCGCCACGCGCGCCAGGAGCTCGGCCAGGGCGAACGGTTTGGTGATGTAGTCGTCCGCCCCCAGCCCGAGCGCCGCCACCTTGTCGAACTCGTCCTGACGGGCGGACAGCACGATGATCGGCACGTGATTTTGCCGCTTGCGGAGCTGTTCGAGCACCCACAGGCCGCTTTGCACGGGCAAGGTGATGTCGAGGAGCACGAGATCAGGCCGGCTCTCCTCGATCCGCGCGAAGGCGCTCTCGCCGTCGCCGATCGCCTCGGTCCGGTATCCGAGGAGCTTGAGGTTGAGCGACAGCCCCTCGGCAATGGCGGCGTCATCCTCGACGATCACCACCAACGATCCCGCCGCGGTCTCCTCGCTCATGTGGCCGCCCGGTAGCGGGGGAGCACGATACAGAATCGCGCGCCGTGATCGACCTGGGAGCGGACCTCGACCCGCCCGCGGTGCGCTTCGACGACCGCCCGCACGATCGCCAGACCGAGGCCCGACCCGGCCGCACCGCCCGCGACCGCCCCCGAGCCGCGTTCGAACTTCTCGAAGATCGCCGCCTGCTCGAGGCGAGGGATCCCCACGCCGTTGTCGCTGACGGAGATCGAGATCGTCTCGCGGTCGGCGCGCGCCCGCACCTCGATCTTCTTGCCAGTGGGTCGGGTGTACTTCCAGGCGTTGCTGAGCAGGTTGCTCATCGCCTGCGCCAGCGCCGACCGATCGCCGTAGACGAGCAGGTCGGGATCGAGATCGGCGCGGACATCGGCCACCTCGGCCTCCCCGCCGATCTTCATCGCCTCGAAGGCGGTCAGCGCATCTCCCACGAAGTCGGCCACCCGGACCGGATGGCGCTCGAAGGCGGTGGGGCGGGATTCAATCTTCGACAGCTCGATGAGCTTGCCGACCAGCCCGTCGAGGCGGGTCAGCTCCTGGTGCACGATCGCCAGGCAGCGCTGCCGCTCGGCGGGAGACTCGATCCGGTCCGCCCGCAGCGTCTCGATGAACATGAGGATCGAGGTGAGCGGCGTTCGGATCTCGTGCGACACCGACGAGAGGAACTCGTTCTGGATGGAGGCCAGGTTCGCCCCGCGGTTGACGAAGATGCTCCCCATTGTGTAGCCGGCCAGGGCGGTGGCGCAGAAGGCCAGCACCAGGATCCCCCCCACGATGGAGAGAGACTTGGACCCGCCCGAGGCGACCAGGATGATGCCGATCGCCGTCATGAGGACGGTGGGCACCAGCGCCGCCAGCATGAACGTGATGCGAGCACGGTGCAGGAAGACCGAGGTGGGCGAGCGGTGTCGCACGCCCCTGCGTTTGACGCCGATTTTCACGCCCCTTGGGGCGGTTGGCGCAGATCCCAGATGATGCCGAACCGCGCGAGCACCCACAGCACGTAGTATGTCACGTCGATCTCCCACCAGCGAAACCCCTGCCTGGCCGAGCTCGGGTAGCGGTGGTGGTTGTTGTGCCACCCCTCCCCGGTCGTGGCGACCGCCAGGAGGAAGCTGTTGCGGGAGTCGTCGGTCGTTTCGTAGCGGCGCCGCCCGATCAGGTGCGCCAGGGAATTGATGGAGAACGAGCCGTGCCACACCAGCACCGAGGAGACCAAGAAGCCCCAGACGAAAGTGTGCACGCCGCCCAGCAGGAGCAAGGCGAGCGCGAACGCCACCATGGGAACGATCGCCATGTTCTCGCGGTCGAGGAAACGGAGCTCCGGGAAGCGCGCAAGATCCTTCACCGAGGCCGGGTCGGTCTCGGTCCAGGTGCTGCTCAGCACCCAGCCGACGTGCGAGTACCAGAAACCACGCTGCCGCACGGAGTGAACGTCCTTGGGGGTGTCCGAATACTTGTGGTGCCAGCGGTGATGGCTGGCCCACCAGATCACCCCCTTCATGCCGGCGGTCTGCGCCGCCACGGCCATGATGAACTGAAAGACCCGCGAGGTCTTGAACGCCTTGTGCGAGAAATACCGATGGTAGGCGGCGGTCACCACCACCATCCGAACGAAGTACGAGCCGAGCGCCAGCGCCAGCCCCCCCCAGGACCAGAACCAGATGGCGCCCACGACGGCGGCGATGTGCACCATCGTGAACGAGACCGTCGTGACGCGGAAGTAGCTGCGCCAGGTTGTTGGCGCGGGCGACGCCGGCGCGGTTACGGCTTCGACGGCAGGGGTGGCGGTCCAATCGGCGTTGGTAGCGGACACGCTTCCAATATGCCTGTTCCCCCGTCAGGGCCCGGTCACGTTTCGGTCACGGCGCTGTCAGAAGGCCGAAAGGCCGGCGATCTCGGCGGGGAGGCGCTCCGCCATCAGCCGTTCGACCAGCGCACCGACCTGAACTTCGCTCTCCAGCGTCAGAGCCTCCGCCGCGAGCGCCTCCGCTTCGACCATTCGCAATCCGCGAACGACCGACTTGACGACGGGAATCGAGGAGGGGTCCATCGAGAGCTCGCGCAGCCCCAACCCGACGAGGATCCAGGTCAGCATGGGGTCCGAGGCCATGTCGCCGCAGATGGAGAGCGGAACCCCGACCTGTCGGGCGGCGTCGATGACCGTCTTCAGGAGCCGCAGCATGGCGGGATGGAGCGGCTGATAGAGATAGGCGACGTCGTCGTTGTCGCGATCGGCCGCGAAGGCGTACTGAATGAGGTCGTTGGTCCCGAGGCTGAGGAAGGCGCAACGCCGGGCCAGATGGTCGGCAGTCAAGGCGGCGCTGGGCGTCTCGATCATGACGCCGAGCGGGACGGGAGCCCCCTGTCCGACGGTGACGCTCCCCTTGCGGCCCAGGGCCGCGGCCACGTCGTCGGAGATGGCGATCGCCCGTTCGAGCTCGGTCACCCCCGAGACCAGCGGGAACATCAGCCGCATGGGAGCGTGAGACGACGCCCGATAGAGGGCGCGGAGCTGGGTGCGAAAAATGTCGGGGCGCTCCAGGGAAAAGCGCATCGACCGCATCCCGAGCGCAGGGTTGGCGCCGGTGGCGATCCGCAGCGCCGCGGGGAGCTTGTCGCCTCCGAGGTCGAGAGTTCGGAAGGTCACCGTGATGCCGTCGGCGGCGCGCAGGGCCGAGACGGCGTCGGTGTATTGCTCCTCTTCGCTCGGCAGGTCGGTGCGATCGAGGTAGAGAAATTCCGTGCGCATTAGGCCGATCGATTCGGCCCCGGCGGCCCGCGCAGCCGAAATGCCGGCGACCGATTCGACGTTGGCCGCCAGATGAACGCGCACGTCGTCGAGCGTGACCGAAGGGAGATCCCGCAGTGACGTCAGCGCCAAGGAGCGCTGGCGCCCGACCGCCATGCTGGACTGGTAGCGGGCCAGCGTCTCCTCGTCGGGCTGGAAGACGAGCTCGCCGTGCGAGCCGTCGACGATCAGCGTGGCGTCGGGGGGGACGTGAGCCCCCAGATTCTTGATCCCCGCGACGTAGGGAATTCCCAGATCCCGGGCCACGAGGGCGGCGTGCGAGGTCTTGCCGCCCCGCTCGCTGACGATCCCGATGACACCGGCCCGTTCGAGCTGGTAGGGATCGAGGGGCGTCAGCTCGAAGCAGACCGCGATGGAGCCCTTTCGCGCGCCGGCACCGGGGCGGATGTCGGGCAGCCCCAGCAGCACCCGCACCAGCCGCTCGCCGACCGCCTCGAAGTCGGCGCCGCGCGCGCGAAAGAACGGATCGGGCAGGGCGGCGAACGTCGCGCGGATGTGCTCCATGGCACGGGTGACCGCCCATTCGGCCGCCAGCGCCTCGTCGGCGATCATCCGACGGGTCTCCCCTTCGATCTCCGGGCTGCGGAGCATCAACCGCTGGACCTCGATCAGCGCCTCTCCGTCGGCGCTTCGCCCCTGCAAGAACTGCCGGAGGCCGGCCAGCTGCTCGTCCGCCGCGCGAAGCGCCGTGGTGAGACGCGCCAGCTCCGCCTCGCGATCGCCGCGTAGGATCCGGCGCTCGGCGACCACCGCCCGGCTGACCAGCAGATGCGCGGGGCCAATCGCGACGCCCCCGGAAGCGGCGATGCCTTTGAAGTGTCTCCCGGCGACCATTCCCCGACGTGGGCAAGCATGCGCGTCCTGCCCGAGGGCGCCAGCACAATCGTGTGCCGCGCGGGACCGCGCCTCAAACACGTAGCGTGCCCCTGCCCAGGCCCTTATATAGGTCGGATGTCGAACGATCCCGCCGCGGACGTCGTGGCAGCGCGACGGGCTCTGTCAGTCGCGCGCGCCGACCTCGACGAGGCCGTGGCGGCGGTGCCGGAGATCGACGGGGAAGATGCGCTGGCCTCGCCGGGTCTCCTGGCCCTCCTGCTGCGCGCGGTGAGCGCCAAGAACCACCTTGACCACCTCGAGCTCTCGGCGGCGGTCGAAAGGCACCCGCGGATCCTTCAGTAGCTCGCGGGCGCTCCACCAGCAGCGCGCAGGAGCTCAACGTCCCGTCGCCTGCCCCGCCGTCCCGCAGCGCCGGCTCAGTCGACGCCCGTCCCGCTCACTCTTGCTGCTTCGGCGGCCTTCCCCGTCGCATGGCCCACTTGGGCTTCTCTTTGCGGGCGGGTCGGGCCGAGGTCGAGGTGCCTCTCGCGGCACGCTCTCCCGCCTCCCGCGCCGCCTGCGCGGCAACGATGGCCGCCCGCTTGTCTTCTGCTTTCCCCATGACCGACCACCGCCTTTTTGCCAGCATACACCCTAGGTTCAGCGACCGCCCGGGCCGCCCCTGCAAAACTATTTCCGCCTGAGGCACCGCCCTGCGATCGCCTCAGGCAGCGGAGGACGCGGCCCGCCAGCGGTTCAGACCGTCGGAAAAGCCGCATTGTTCCGGGGTTTCGCATTTATTCCGCGCGCGGTGGCAGCCACCGTGCCATTCTCCCTGCTGCCTGGCGCAGCTGCTGCCAGGTGGCTTCGGCGCCGTGGCGCGAGCGGAAGTCCACCAACCCCCCTCGTCCATAGATGCGCGGGAAAGACGCCCCAATGATCAAGGAGGCGCGCAGGTGGCAAGAGTAACGGTCGAAGACTGTCTGGAGCGGGTCAACAATCACTTCGCGTTGGTGATCCTGGCCGCCAGCCGGGCCCGGCAGATCGCCGTCGGTGCGCCGCGGCTGGTCGAGTGCACCAACAAGTCGGCCGTCGCCGCTCTGCGCGAGGTCGGCGCGGGCAAGGTGCGGTTCAAGGAGAACGTCGACTCCGTCATCCGCACCTTCGTGGCGGAGCGCAAGGAGGTCGATCGCATCAACAAGCTGGCCGGCACCACCCGGCGCCATCGCGATCGCCAGATCCCCGCGCCGGCGCGCTAGGAGGGCGCTCGACGACGACGGGCTGTCCTGAGCGGCCCGCTCAGGACTGGCCGAAGATGTCCTGGCGGGCCGATTTGCAGATGGCCACCACCGCAGGGTGCTTGATCTTCCGCTCCACCGAGAGCGCGTAGAACTGCTGGAGCACGGCGCTCGACCGGCCCACCACGCGCACCGCGTACTGGTGCAGGACCTCGCGCTCGATGACCGTGGGCGCGGCGAAGACGCCCATCCCCTCCATCCCGAACGACTTCGCCAGCGCGCTGTCGTCGAGCTCGGCGACGATCGTCGGGTGGACGTCCTCGGCGATGAACCATTGTTCGAGCGAGCGGCGAACGGTGGAGGGGGCGCCCGGCAACAGGAAGGGGACCCCCTCGAGCGAGCGCGGAAACCGCCGCTTCATCGACGACGCCAGCTTCGGCGCCGCGAAGAACGAGGTCCCGCACGCGCCGAGCAGGTGGCTGAAGGCGCGCACGGGAACCGCCGAGCTGGCCGGACCGTCGGCGATCACCACGTCGACGCGATGGAGCGCCAGCTCGGCGACGAACTCCTCGACCGACTTGTCCGCGCGGCAGACCACGCGGACCGGCTGGCCGAGCCGGAAGGCCGGCTCCAGGAATCGTCGCACCAAGGAGGCCGGGAGCACGTCGGCGATCCCCACCACCAGCCGGAGCGGGTGTCCGCTGGCCCGGCCCTTCAAGGTGTCGACGAACTCCCGTCCCAGCGAGAAGATCTCGTCCGCGTAGCGGAACGCCACCCGCCCCGCCTCGGTGAGGACCAGGTTGCGCCCCCGACGGGCGAAGAGCTTTTCGCCCAGGACCTCTTCGAGCTTGTGGATCTGGCCGCTGATGGTGGGGTGGGCCAGGTGAAGCTCCTCACTGGCCCGCACGATGCTCCCCTCCCGGGCCACCACCCAGAAGTACTGAAGGTGGTGGTAGTTGAGCCATTCCATCGCCGACGGACCATATCTCGGTTTTTTCGACGATGTGTTCTGAAACTTCCTAATAGTCGGCGCATTGCCGGGCGGCCAGGCTACACGCCGGACAGAGCACTGAAATGGAGCCAGCGGGGGTAGAGCGGACCTGGTCTCGGGGGCCGGCCGAAATCGGGGGAGGCGACCAGTGAAGATCTTCTCGGGGTACGACGCCGTGGCTCTCCGCGTCCCCGCCGGGGCGATGTCGCTCGCCGCCCGCCTGAGCGTGGTGGACGAGCTCATGTGCGCGCTCGAGCTGGTGACCCGAGCGGGCCAGCAGCACGTGATGAACAAGATCCTGACCATCCTCCGCCGGGAGATGCTCCTGGTCGCCGCTCCCTTCGCGGCCGCCGACCTGGCCTCGCTCCTGGACGCCATGGCGGAGCTCGAGCACGAAGCCGGACGGCTGGCCCCCACGGCGGCCGCCTTCAATCGTCATGCGCGGGTCGTCACCGGGGTGCTGGAGCAGACCTGATACGTCGAGTTTTTCGACGCAATCGGTTGAAACTTCGGTCTGGCCTACGTCTGCTTCCGGGTCCATCTATGAACGTACGATGGACACGAAACCGAGACTGACGAAGCAAGGAATCAAGGATCTCAACCACTACGGGCCGAAGCCCGGACGCACCGTGGCCGAAGCGCCGGGCCCCGCCGGCGAGGAAGCGGCGAAGGCCACCCCGCCGGTCAGCGAGAAGCAGCCCGAAGCGACCGTCTCCGTCGGCGCCTAGGCGCTCGGCCCTCCGCCCGAAAGGACGCCCATGAAGCGCATCCACGACCTCCGCGCCGCCCTCAACGAACAGCTCGAGGCGGTGCTGGAGGGTATGCGTATCCTGGCTGGGATCGCCCAGCGCCAGGGGGTCGCCGTGGCCGTGGCGGCCGAGCCCAGCTACCTCCGCTGCCCGTCCTGTCAGCAGCAGGTCACGCCGACCGCAACCGTCTGCTCGTCCTGCCGACGCAAGCTGGCCCCGGCCACGGCACAATAGCCGTGAGCGACCCGGCTCTCCGGATCGGATTCGTCGGGACCTACCCACCGCGGCGCTGCGGCATCGCCACCTTCACGCGCGATCTGGCCGCCGGCGTCAAGGCGGCCGATCCGCACACGGCGCCGCTGGCCGTGGCGGTCACCGACGCAGGCGGTGAGTACGAGTACCCCCAGGAGGTCGAGTACGAGGTTCGCCAGGGGACCAAGGGTGACTACGCGCGGGCCGCCGAGCTGGTCAATTACAAGGACGTGCGCTGGGTCTCCGTGCAGCACGAGTACGGCATCTTCGGCGGAGACGACGGCGCCTACATCCTCGATTTCATCGACGCCCTGCGGGTCCCCGCGGTCGTCACCTTGCACACCGTCCTCGACAAGCCCTCGGAGTCGCAGCGGACGATCGTGCAGAAGATGGCCAAGGCCGCCAACCTGGTGGTGATGAGCCAGGTGGCGCTCGATCTGCTGGCGCGGCGCTACGACCTCGGCGGGGCGCGCGTCCACATGATCCCCCACGGCATTCCCGACATGGCGCCGGTCGATCAGGAGAGGCTGAAGGCCCGCTTCGGCGTGGCCGGCCGTCGCATGATGCTCACCTTCGGCCTGCTGGGGCCGAACAAGGGGATCGAGACGGTGATCCGGGCGCTGCCGGCCGCCATCGCCGCCTGTCCCGACCTGACCTACTTCGTCGTGGGCGCCACGCACCCCGCGGTCCTGCGCGACAACGGCGAGGCCTACCGCACCACCCTCGAGCGGGAGGCGGAGCGGCTGGGTGTGCGCGACCACGTGGTGTTCCGCGACCAGTACGTCACGACCGAGGAGCTCTGCACGTACCTGCAGGCCACCGACCTCTTCGTCAGCCCCTACCTCAGTGAGGCCCAGGTGACGAGCGGCGCCCTCTCCTACGCCATGGGCGCGGGCGCGGCGGTGGTGTCGACGCCCTACTGGCACGCCCAGGAGCTGCTGGCCGACGGGCGCGGCTACCTGTTCCCCTTCGCCGACAGCGGCGCCCTGGCCGAGCGCATCGCCTCGATCCTGAACGGTCCGGCGGAGCTGGCCCGGGTCCGCAGCCGGGCCTACGAGTTCACGCGCGCCTTCACCTGGCCGCGGGTCGGCGCGCAGTACCTGAGCCTCGGTGCGACGCTCCTCGGCCCCAGGCCCAAGCGCGTCCGGCGCGCGGCGCCGCAGCGGGCCAGCAGCCTCCCCGAGCTGCGCCTCGATCACCTGGCGCGCCTGACCGACGACACCGGCATCATTCAACACGCCACCTTCAGCGTGCCGACCCGCGAGAGTGGCTACTGCGCCGACGACAACGCCAGGGCTCTCATCGTCGCGCTGCACGCCGACAGGCTGATCAGCTCCGCCGAAACGAAGCGCCTCGTGGCAACCTACCTGGCCTTCCTTCACGCGGCGCAGACCCCGGACGGACAGTTCCGCAACCTGCTCAGCTACAGCCGCGCCTACCTCGACGAGCCGCCGTCGGAGGACTGCACCGGACGCACGCTCTGGGCGCTGGGGGTGGCGACGCAGCTGGCGCGCGATCAGGGCCAGCGGATGCTGGCGCGGCAGATGTTCGAGCGGGGGCTGCCGGCCACCGAGACGCTGGGGCCGCGCGGGACCGCGCTGACGATGCTGGGAATGGCCGCCTTCCTGACGGCGCACCCGGAGGTGGGGCCGGTGGCCGACCTCCTGGCCGCGCTGGCGGAGCGGCTCTGCCGGCGCTTCAACGACGAAGCCGACGCCGACTGGCGCTGGTTCGAGCCCGCCCTCACCTACGACAACGCGCTGGTGCCGCTGGCGCTCTTGCGGGCCTATCGCTTCACCAAGGCGCCGGCCAGCCGTCAGGTCGCCACCGAAGCGCTCGGTTTTCTGGAGACGGTCTGCTTTCCGGAGGGCCGGCTGGCGCTGGTCGGCAACGCCGGCTGGCACACGCGCGAAAAACGGGCGGCCGCTTCCGACGAGCAGCCGACGGATGCCGCGGCGTTCGTGCTGGCCTTCCGGGGCGCCTACCTGGCGACCGGCGATCGCCGCTACCTGGGCAGGATGCGCGAATCGTTCGCCTGGTTCCTGGGCGCCAATCGCCTCGGTGTCTCGCTCTACGACTCGGCCACCGCCGGGTGCCGCGACGGCCTCGGACAGAGCGCCCCCAATCTGAACCAGGGGGCGGAGAGCACCGTTTCGTTCCTGCTGGCGTTGATCGAGATGCTGGAGCTGGCGGGCGAAGGCCTGGAGTACGGGGACGAGCCCGCCGCCACCACCTGAGGGAGACGTTGAGACCGATGGTAAGACGCACCGCCCACCGCCTGCTTCACGATCCGAGCCGGGTCATCGCCAAACCCTATCTGCCGGGCGAGGAGATCTCCGCGGACTCCAGCAACCGGGCCGACCTGCTGATGGCCCGCATCCTCGCCGTCCCCGAGGCGGAGGTCTCGCGGATCTTGCAGGAGACGATCGTTCTCTTCGGCGCACGGCACCGCCGCTTCGAGGAGCTCCTCGAACACCACTTCAGCCTGGTCGCGCATCGGGTGGGCGGCGCGGCGCTCTCGCGGGCGCGCCGGCTCCTCATCGGGACCTACTTCACCAACGAGTACTCGGTGGAGGGCGCCGCGCTCTTCAACCCATCCCTCGTGCCGGCGCCCGATCAGGCGGGCGTGAAGCCCGGCCAGCTGCGCTTCGTGATGAGCCTGCGGGCCGTCGGCGAGGGGCACATCTCGTCGATTGAATTTCGCACCGGCGTCGTCGACGGGGCCGGCGACCTGACCTTCGATCCGCTCGGCCCGCAGCTGGTGACCGGCGAGCGCGCGCCGCCCGCCAGCTATGACAAGGCGCAGTTCCGCGCCAAGCTGGCCGAGCTCGGCGCGGGCAACGACCTGGCCTGGGGGGTGATCGACCCGCTGCCCGAGCGGTTCACCGCGGCCGAGCTCGAACGGGCGATGGCGGTCCTCGATCGCGAGGGCCCGCCGCATGCCATCAGCTACGAGACCGCCAAGATCATGCGGGTGCTCGCCTCCTCGAGCTACGTGACCACCTTCCCCTCCGACTCGGTCCTGTCGGAGCGGGTGATCTTTCCGGCCGGACCGCACGAGACCCACGGGATGGAGGACGCCCGCTTCGTCCTCTTCACCGACGACGACGGCCACAGCACCTACTACGCCACCTACACCGCCTTCGACGGCTACGAGATCGTTCCGCAGCTCATTCAGACCGACGACTTCGTCAGCTTCCGCATCGCCACCCTCAACGGGGTGGCCGCCCAGAACAAGGGGATGGCGCTGTTCCCCCGGCGCGTGGGCGGGAACTACGTGATGCTGTCGCGCCGCGATCGCGAGAACCTCCACCTGGCCACCTCCACCCGGGTCGGGCACTGGGCCGACGTCGCCGAGCTTCATCGGCCGAGTCGCCCCTGGGAGCTCTTGCAGATCGGCAACTGCGGCTCGCCGATCGAGACCAAGGCAGGCTGGCTGGTGATCACCCACGGCGTTGGGCCGATGCGCCGGTATGCGATCGGGGCGCTGCTGCTGGATCTCGACGATCCGCGGCGCGTGCTCGGTGAGCTGGCGGAGCCGCTGCTGGCGCCCGAGGCGACGGAACGGGAGGGGTATGTCCCGAACGTCGTCTACTCGTGCGGCGCGATGCTGCACGGGAGCAACCTGGTGCTCCCCTACGGGCTCTCCGACGCCGCCGTCGGCGTGGCCGTCATTTCGTTACCAGAGCTTCTGGCGAAGCTGCAGCGGCCTGCGTCTTCGTGAGGTAGGCCGCCGTCATGTCGCCCAGGTGGTTGCCGACCGAGGCGAGCGCACCGTAGAGCGTATCCTCGTGGTAAGCGATCCCGCGCTCGCCGCAAAAGTCGCGAACGATGGGGCGCATCTGGCGGTAACGGTTGTGCGCGACCCGCGGAAACAGGTGGTGCTCGATCTGCGAATTGAGCCCACCGTAATAGAAGTCGAGCAGCGGCGGGTTGGCGATGTTTCGGCTGGTGGTGACCTGCTGCTCCAGGTAGCTGACGTGATGGTCCTGGTCGAGGCGCCGCATCCCCATGTGGTTGGGGATGAAGACCGACACCGTCATCAATGACGACAGGCAAGAGACGGTGACGTAGGCCAGCAGCGCGGTCGGCCACCCGAAGACCAGGCCGGGGACGATCAACAGCACCAACCAGTGCAGAGGCATCAGGAAACGATCGATCTTCGTCTCCTCGGGGCGCTGAAAGAGATCGCGAATCGCGTCGTAACGGAGCGTGACCCAGTAAAACGCCGACAGCGGCCAGAAAGCCCACTTCTGGATCCTCAGGAAGAACCGCCCCAGCGGCGTGTGCCAGCTGGCCGAACCGGGATAGACCGAGAACAGCACCCCGAAGTGCATGTCGGGATCGCCCCCCACCTCCTGGCAATGGACGTGGTGGGCGTTGTGGCGCGACCGCCAGAACCCGAAGCTCATCCCGCAGAGGAAGGTCATTCCGAACTGGCCCCAGAAGTTGTTCACCCGACGGGACCTGGACAGCGCGAAGTGTCCGGCGTCGTGGCCGACGTAACCCATCGTCAGGAGGCCGACCGAGGCGACGATCGCCAGCAGCGACCAGACCACGCCGAACGGCAGCAACAGAAGGCCGAGGTAAGACAGAAACAGCATCGGAACCCAGAGCAAGAGCTTCCGCGTCCAGTAGCGAGAGGGCTCGAACAGCCCCCGCTCATCGATGCGGGCGTGGAGATCTTTGAGGGCCCGGCAATCGAAGGATTCCGGATGAGTTGCAGCCGACGACATCAAAGAAGGTTGCGCGACGGTTGCGGCGTGTCCTTCCACAAGATCGTCATGATCGCGTCATCGACGGGGAGCGGCGCACACTGTGGCGCTGCGCAAGCGCGGCGCCGCCGGAGCTATTGCCAGAGCGGGAAGATCAATCGACGGTGCGCGGCCGCCAGCGAGATCGGGAGCTCGGCCCAGACCGGCGCAAAGTAGATCGAAACCGCCAGCACGAGCAGCACGAAGATCAGGACTTCCTTGGAGAAGCGGCGATCGAGGCGGGCCACCACCCCCGCCAGCAGGATCAACGTGAAGCCCCAGGAGGTCAGGTAGTGGTACCAGTAGGTGACTATCCGACCACTGATCCAGAGCAGCATCATGCAGAGCCAGCAGGCGGCCAGGATGGCGAAGGCCTTGCTGAAGCGGACGTCGAACCAACGTCGCCATCGCTCGCGCCAGCGCTCGCTCAGCAAGGCGGCCGTTCCCGTCACGATGAGCGCCACGAAGCAGAGGTGCGCCGCGATCCAGAGCAGCGGATTGCCAATGCCCGAGGCGAGGCGGACGTTCGTTCCCGCCTGCGAGCTCTTGATGATGAGGGGATGGTACAGGAAGGGCCAGGTGTACCAGGCCGACTCCGCCGGATTGATGTGGTGCGCGAACCCGAGGTGAAGGCCGGCCCGCTCGCGGATCGCCGCCACCACCGACATCGGATCGTTCGGATGCCCGATCAACGCCAGCCCGATCATCCAGACCCCCAGATGAACGAACGGCACGATCGCAAACGCGAAGATCGTGTACCAGGGGGCACGCCGGAGCAGCAGGATGGCGAAGCAGGCGGGCAGACCGACCAGCAAACCGACCCACTTGATCGACGCCGCCAGGCCGCACAGCAGGGCGGCGGCCAGAACGCCCCCCCAACCGCGCGCGCTGATCGCGGCGAACATGCACCAGAGGTTGAGACAGGTCAGCATCCCTTCGGGAAAGGCCAGCCGCGAATACGAGAGGTAGAACCCGTCGGCCGCCACGAAGGCCGCCGCCAGCCACCCTGCCCTTCGGTCCTCGAACAACGAGGCGGCGATCAGGTAGACGAGCACGATGATCTGGAGCCCGAAGCAGAGGGGCATGAACCGCCACCCCATCGGGTTGTTCCCTTCGAGCAGCATACCCACGCCGATGAAAAGCTTGGCGAGCGGCGGGTGGCAACACTCGGCCTTGTCGGGAACGCCGATCAGGAACTGGTGCGCCGCCCCGACGAACTGGTCCTCGTCGAAGCAGTAGTGAAAGGGATAACCGACGCGCTGGATGCGCAGCACCACCCCGCCGAGGATCATGAGCGCCAGCAGAACGCCGGTGGCGGGACGCGACATGCGGGGCGCCCGCGCAACCACCGCTTGCCAGCCCGAGGAGGCGAGGCGGCCCAGACGGGCGAGCAAGGCGTCCACGTTCATCGCGACAGCGCGCAGTCCGAGAGGGTTCCGACCGTCACTCTCTTCCCGACTGGAATGAAGGGGGCCGCCGCGTCGAAGCGAATCGTGGCCGACTTGGCGACGCCTTCGATGTGGTAGTTGCAGACCACCGTGAACCGCGCCGCCGGAAGCGGCTTGTTCATCTCGGAGGAGGTCCAGAGGCCGGCGCCCAGCAAGAGCTCGTTCCCCACCGTGTTGTACGGTTGAAGGATCTGGGGGTCGTCGGGCGAGGCGGGGCCGGCCGGGCGCGCGTCGCGGCGATACGCGCAGTGCAGCCCCGAGACGACCTGGTCCGAAGCGCAGGAGAGATTGCGCCTGTCGTCCCTCACCAGGGTCAGCTCGACGGATTGCGTGCTGCCGACGCTCCACCCCTCGGTCCCCTGCCCCTGCGCGTACTCTTCGCGGTAACGCTTTCCGGCCGAAAAGACCCAGACCCCGAAGACGATCAGCCAGAACGACAAGAACGACAGGAGCAGCGGGTTGCAACGCGAGGGGCGAAGCGGCCCATCGACGTCACCGGGAGGGGGACTGCCCGAAGTCGAGTCGG
This sequence comes from uncultured Pseudomonadota bacterium, assembly GCA_963847705.1. Lineage (GTDB taxonomy): Bacteria > Myxococcota_A > Polyangia > Fen-1088 > Fen-1088 > JADGRB01. The sequence continues at coordinate 305,844 of CAWKBC010000029.1, forward strand.
AGGACATGGAAGGCCCAATAGCCCGTCGCGCCGCCGCCGTCAACGTGGCCCCCACCCGGAGGCTCAGCGCTCCGTACCGGCATCCAGGCTGGGAAGATCGATGATGAACGCGCAGCCGACGCCGGGCATGTCGCGCACCCGGATTGTTCCGTTGTGCGCCTCGGCCGCCTGCAGCGCGATGGCCAATCCAAAACCGAAGCCGCTTCGATTCTCGCCCCGTTGAATGAGCGGGCTGAACAGCTCCCCGGCCTTCCCTGGCGGCAGCCCCCCACAGGCGTCCACCACCTCGATCGTGATCCGACCGTCGGTGCGCGCGGCGGTCACGCTCACCGTCGAATCTTCGTGGCTGAACTTCAGCGCGTTCTGCAGCAGGTTGGAGACGGCTGACCGGAGCAGGCGAGCGTCGGCGTCGATCTTCAATCCGGCCGGGACCGAAACGACGGTGGTGATCTTCCGCGCGTGTGCCTCGATCGCCGCGTCGACCTCGATCTCCCGAAGAAACGCGTCGAGGGCGATGGACGTCAGCTTGGGCTCGACCCCCATCTTCAGCGACGTGTGACTGAGCACGCTGTCGATCATGTCGGCCGTCTGCTTCAGGTTTCGATCGAGGATCTCCACCGTTCGGCTCTCCTTGAGCTCCCTCCGCAAGCGGCGAAAGGCCAGCTGCGCGGCGCCCAGGGGATTGCGCAGCTCGTGGGCGATGAACCCCAGGTGCTCCGAGGTCTGCCGCTGCGTCTCCAGATCCCGGTGCCGGACGTACTGAGAGACCGCGTCGGCAATCCCGGCGTTCAGGAACTTCACCACCACCTCCTGGTCCCGCGCGCTGACGACCAGGCCCGCCGCGGCGGCGATCTCCAGGATGCACTCGTGCAGCGCCCCGTACTCGCGGACCACCTCGGCCACGTCGAAGCCCAACCGCAGGCGCTGCTCTCCATGCTCCTCCGCGTGGCTGCTCATGGGCGGCAGCGAAACCGCGTCCGGATAGAGGGCGCGGGTGATCTCGTCGACGAAGGCGGGGATGTGATCGACGAGCTCGGCGCGTGGAAGCGCCGCCGTGACCAGGTTGCTCCGCAATCTCTCGCTCCAGCTCGCGATCAGCTCGGCGCGCCGGGCGGTCAAAACGCTATAGAGAGTTTCGCCAGACGCCTCGCCCATGCTGCTGGTCTAGTCCCTCCCCATCCAATCGCCAAGGTCTTTCGTGCCCCTGGCGTGGAGCGCTTCAGACGCTGATCCGCGCGATCGGGCGGATCTGCGCTTCGGGCGCCAGCTCCTGAAACGAGAGGACCGGCAGGTCGGGATGCTCGGTCTCGATCAGGCGGCGGACGTAGCGGCGGATCTCGGCGCCGGTGAGCAACACGGCGCCGCCGGTGGCGCCCGGCCCCACGGCCCGGCCGATGGCGGCGACGATGTCGTGCGACAGCTGGGGCTCGAGCGCCAGGTAGCTGCCGGTGGCGGTCTTCTGCACCGAGTCGCGGATGGCGTCCTCGATCATCGGATCGAGGAGATAGGCGGCCAGCGCCCCGGCGTCACCGGTGTGGCGGTGGGTGATCACGCGCCGGAGCGCGGCGCGCACGTGCTCGGTGAGGGCCACCGGATCGCGATCGTGCGGCGCCCATTCGGCGAGCGCGCCCAGGATGTCGCGGAGGTTGCGCAGCGAGATCCCCTCCTCGACCAGGCGGCGCGCGATGTCGGTGAAGAGCACCAGCGAGACCAGCTTGGGGACCACCTCGCGGACCAGCGCCGGGTGCGTGCGCTCGAGCGCGTCGAGCAGCGCCTGCGCCTCCTCCAGCCCGAACAGCTCGTGGCCGTAACGGCGAAGGAGGGCCAACGCCTCGTCGCCCAGGCGCGCGCCGGCCACGCCCCAGTCGGCGCGCGCGAGCTCGCCGCGGACGAGCGGGACCTCGTTGAGCCGGATGACGAAGGCCCCCTCAGCCAGCCCGCCGGCGCCGACGCGCAGCCGCACCGCCGGCAGCGGCAGCCCCAGCTCGGCGAACAGCCGCTCACGCAGCCGCGGCACGACCTCGGTCGCGAAGCCCTCGAGGTAGGCGCCGAGCGCCGCCGACACTTCGACCGCGATCGGCGTCAGCAGCGGCGACAGCAGGGCCTCGTCGGCGGCCGCCCCGCGCGGCGCCCCGGCGCGAGCGCCGGCGGCGCCCTCCACCCTGGCCGCCCCTGCCGCGGCCAGCGTCTCCGCCGCCGGCGCAGCGGTGCGCAGCAGCCTCCAGGCGACCGCGCCCAGGATCACCGCCAGCGTCAGGAACGGCACGGTGGGCAGTCCCGGGACGATCGCCAACAGCGCCAGGAGCCCGGCCGCGATGGCCAGCGCCTTCGGCTGCGCCATGATCTGCAGTCCGATGTCGCGCCCGAGGTGGCCCCCCTCCTCCTCCGACGCCACCCGCGTGACGATGATGCCCGCCGACGTCGAGATGATGAGCGCCGGGATCTGCGCCACCAGCCCCTCGCCGATGGTGAGCACGGTGTAGGTGCGCGCCGCGGCCGACGCGTCGAGGCCGCGCTGCACGATGCCGATGACCAGGCCACCCACGATGTTGACCGCCAGGACGACGATGCCGGCGATGGCGTCCCCTTTGACGAACTTCATGGCGCCGTCCATCGACCCGAACAGCTGCGACTCGCGGGCCAGCGCCGCGCGGCGCCGGCGGGCCTCGTTGTGGTCGATGTGGCCGGCGCGCAGCTCCGCGTCGATCGACATCTGCTTGCCCGGCATCGCGTCGAGGGTGAAGCGCGCCGCCACCTCGGCGACGCGCTCCGAGCCCTTGGAGACCACCAGGAACTGGATCATCGTGAGGATCAGGAAGATCACCGCGCCGACGACCAGGTTGCCGGCGACCACGAAGTTGCCGAAGGCGCGAATGACCTCGCCGGCGTCGGCGCGCAGCAGGATGAGGCGCGTGGCGGAGACCTCCAGGGCCAGCCGGAACAGCGTGGTCAACAGCAGCAAGGTCGGGAAGGTCGCGATCTTCAGCGCGTCGCTGACATAGATGGCGACCAGCAACAGGGTCACCGCCGCCGCGATGTTCACCGAGATGAGCAGGTCGAGCAGCGGCGTCGGCAGCGGCACGATCATCATCCCGACGATGGCGACGACCAGTCCCGCCAGCGCCAGATCGGCGTAGCGCGACAAGAGGCCCCTCACGTCCCCTGCCCGCAGGAGGCTCATCGCCCCGGCCATCCGCTTCGCCGCCACGAAACAGGAGATAGACCGGGCGCCGACCGTTGGTCAAGCGCGTCGTGCCGGGCGCGCGCCGGGTGTCGGCTACGCGCCGGCCGTCAGGGCCGGCAGTAGATCAGGAATCGGCTCGGAAGGTCGCTGTCGGTGAAACAGCGCGGCCATCCCAGGAAGGCCAGCGGCCCGTGCGCGTCGGCGGACGAGGTCGAGAGCCTGTCGGCGTAGCCGGAAAGACCGCTGTCCGCCATGTCGATGACGACCTTGCTGATCCCGCGCTGACGCATGAATCCCAGCAGATCACCCGAGGGGATCCCGAACCAGACCAACCAGCGCGGGTCGAGCTCCGGCCGGGGCACGTCCCAGGTGGAGTAGTAGCTCTGGAACGGCAGCGCGAAGCTCTCGCCGGGCCTGAGGTGCTGCGACAGCCAGAGTGACGTCTCGTGCGCTGGCGGGTCGATCGCGTAGAACCGGCGCGGATCGCCGCTGATGCCGGGCACCGCCCAGGCCAGGCGCAGCGCCAACCACAGGGAGACGGCCCCCAGCAGCGGCGCTCCGGCCGGCAGCCCCGGGAACCGCGCTGCGCTCCAGGCCTCGAGGCAGGGCCAGAACCGAGCGCTCGCTTCGTGAACCGCGAAGGGAAGCAGCAACACCACGTAGGGAAGGACGTAGCGCACCTGCGGTTCGGGCGCGCCGCTGGCCGCCAGCGCCAGCGCCGCGCCGTAGAACGCCACCGTCGAAAGCACCGCCACGAGCTCGGTCCGTCGGCCGGCCCGCCAGCGACGCCGCAGACCGAGGAACGCCAGCGCCATCACGCCGAGACCGGTCACCACCCGCGCCGGAATGTTCACCGCGCCGAAGCCGGCCGCGTAGACGAAGAGCCCCACCACCTCGCCGAAGCCACGCCCCAGCTTGATCACCAGCTCCATCAGCGAATGGTGGCGGAGGTACCAGCCGAGCCCGAGCTGCGCCCGCTGGGGCGTCAGCCTCACCACCAGCGCCTGGCGCCAGCTGTCCAGCCAGACCTCGGCCGAGTTCACGTTGTAAAACGGGCTGCCCCACAGCTTCACGTTGCGGCTCAGCAGGAAGAAACCGGTGGCGAAAAAACCGGCCGCCGCCGTGTACACCATCGGTCGCCGCCAGAGCCGTCCGCGGTGGTCGACGAGCGCCGTCACCAGCAGCGGCAGCCAGAGCAGGTGTCCGCTCCCCTTGGTGAGGAAGGCCAGGCCGATGATCCCGCCCGTCACGAACCAGCGCGCCGCTCCGCGCTCCTGCCAGCTGGCGATGGCGAAGACCGCGGCGAAGGTGAGCGCGCAGAACAACAGATCGTGCATGAGCCGCGCCCCGTAGTCGGGCAGGACCGGCATCAGACAGAGCAGGACCACCGAGCCGACGGCCACCGCCGGCGAGAAGACGCGCCGGACCACCATCCCCACGATCACCACCAGCAAGAGCGCCGTGGCGAGCTCGACCAGCTTGGCGCGCGCGAAGTCGCTCGGCGTGCCGTCGAGGAACGGCGCCAGGAGCAGCTGGTACAGCGGGGGGTGGTTGTCCTCCTTGCAGCGCCCGGCCAGGTAGCAACCGACCTGGGCGCGAAGGCCGCCCTCGTGCGCCATCGCGCGCCCGAGCGCCAGATAGCTCACCTCGTCGTAGCGCGGGTAGAGCCGGGTCGCGGAGATCCGGAGCGTCTGCGCCACCAGCATCCCGACGGCCAGCGCGACCAGCAGGACGGCGGCGCGCCGGCCGGTCATCGGCGTTCGGACTTCGGGCGCCAGGTCCGGTAGCGCGCCAGCGCCCACAGCGCGGCCAGCCCATCGCGCACGCCGATCTTCTTGCCGTCCTCGAACGAGCGCGGGCGATAGGTGATCGGCACCTCGACGATCTCGATGCCGCTGCGCAGGAGCTTGGCCGTCACCTCGGGTTCCCAGTCGAACCGATCGTGCTCGATGGTGATCGCGCGGATCACCTCGGTGCGGAAGCACTTGTAACAGGTGGGCGCATCGGTGAGGCGGGTGCCGTAAAGCAGGTTGGCGAACTCCGTGACGATGCGGCCGCCCAGGTAGGCGCTCCGGTAGGCCCGCCTGTGGCGGCGGACCATGTTCTTGCCGAACTCCTTCTCGTAGCCGAGCAGCCGCGACCCATAGACGACCTTCGCGCGCCCGTTGCAGAGCGGCGGCAGCAGCGCCAGGTAGTCCTGGGGGTCGTACTCGAGGTCGGCGTCCTGGATCAGGATGAGCTCTCCGCTGGCCTGCGCGATGCCGTGCCGCACGGCCGCGCCCTTGCCACGGTTGGCCCCGAATTCGTGGACCGTCACGCCGGACTGGGCACGCGACAGGGCCACGGTGGCGTCGGTCGAACCGTCGCTGACGACGAGGATCTCTCGCTCGAGCCCCAGGCAACCGAGGTCGACCTCCCTCACGGCATCCAACAGCGCAACGATCGTGCGCTCCTCATTGAACGCCGGGACGATGATCGACAGCTTCACGCGGACGCGCGGTTGTAGCGGTTTTCGGCTTGGCTGTCACCCGTGACTCGGCGCACGGCCTGCCGGATGGCGGGCCGCCGGAGCCCGAGCGCGGACCGCGGCTTACCAGCCGAACCGGACGGCGACCCAGAGCAGCGCCAGGAGACCGACCGCCACCAGCACGTTCGCCAGCACGCCCGGGACGAAGTACGGGTAGATGAGCATGGCGAGCCCGACGACGATCTGGGGGACGCGCGCAAACTTGCGTCCGTAGTTCAGCAGGATGAACCCGACCGACGAGACGATCAGCGACGCGATGATCCAGCCGGGTTCCAGGCTCACCGATTGAGTATAGCGCGCCGCGGGCGAATCGACCGCCTGGAGCCGGACTGGGCCGCCCATCGGGCGGCACGTCGTCGGGCATGGCTCGCTTCGCTCACCGTAGCCTTTCGGCGACGCCCTTCTAGGCCATCCAGCGGGGAAACCGCGCCCGCAGCGCCGCGTCGAGACCGAGCACCCGGCCCGGCGGCGCCAGGATGAAAATGACGAAGATCGCCCCCATGAGGAGCGCGTTGCCGGGCGGCACCAGCCCTTGACCGCTGGCGAAGGTGATCGAAAACAGCAGCAGCGCGCCGAGAAAGGCGAAGAGCCGGGTGAGAATCCCCAGCAGCATCGAGAGCCCGATCGACAGCTCGCCGAAGGTGATGAGCGCGCCGAAGATCTTGGGATGCGTGCGCGCCGACTGGACCACCGGGACGAAGAACGGGTAGGTCTTGGCCGCCTCCATCCAGCCGTCGAGCATGCCGAGGAGCGGCGTGCCGTGCAGCCAGCCGTGCTGCAGCTTCCCCCACCCTTCGAGGAGGAGGATCAAACCGCAGAGAAGCCGCAGCGGGACCAGGAACCCGAGCGGAACGCGCTCACCCATGCTCTGACCTTAGCGGGTCGTGGGGCGCCTGCAAGTTGTTGCCGCAGGTGACACCCGAAGGGAAGCAGGCCGAGGGGGCAACAGTCAGGGTGCACCCGCCGTCGTCCCGGTGTTAACGTCCGGGCGTGACGGAAACCAAGCGACCGAGCAGTCCGGCGGCGGAAGAGATCCTGGGGCTGTATTTTCCGGTGCTCGATCACGGCTTCGTGTCGCTGGTCGATTACATGGGGACCGACGAGTGCGTCGAGCGCGCGGCGCGCGTCAGCTACGGCTACGGCACGCGGCAGCGCAGCGCCACCCGGGGCCTGCTGCGCTACCTGCGGCGCCACAAACACACCACGCCCAGCGAGATGGTGGAGCTGAAGTTCCACTGCTGCATGCCCATGTTCATCGCGCGGCAATGGATCCGCCATCGCACGGCCAACGTGAACGAGTACTCCGGGCGCTACTCGCTGATGCCGATGCTGTTCTACACGCCGGACGCGGCACAGCTGCAGACGCAGAGCCGCCAGAACAACCAGGGGCGCAGCGGGCAGACGGTCGACCCCGGCGTCCACGCCGAGGCGCTCCGGCGGTGGGAATCGATCCGCCGCGAGAGCACCGAGACCTACTCGTGGCTGACCGGGAACGAGGTCGCGCGCGAGCTGGCCCGCATCGATCTGCCGCTGTCGACCTACACCCAGTGGTACTGGAAGATCGATCTGCACAACCTGCTGCACTTCCTGACGTTGCGGGTGGACGCCCACGCGCAGTGGGAGATTCAAGAGTTCGGCCGGGTGATGGCCGGGATGCTCAAGCGCGTGGCGCCGCTGTCGTACGAGGCCTGGATCGACTACGACGTCTGCGGGACGCACGTCTCGCGGGGCGAGCTCGATTCGTTGCGCGCGCTGGTCAAGGTGGAGAACGACGGCCTCACCTCGGTGAGCGGCCGGCTCGATCGCGCGGCGCTCGCCGAACGGAACCTCTCCAAGCGCGAGATCGACGAGCTCTTCGCCAAGCTGGCGCCGCCGCCGGCGGTCCCCGACTTCAACCTCGATCCCGCCGACGCCCGCCCCGCCGAGCACTTCGCCCAGCGCTTCGCCGCGGCGGTCCCGAGCGGCGAGAGACCGGCCGAATAGCCCGCGCGAATAGCCGGCGCGAATAGCCCGCGCTCACTGCGCCAGGCAGTTTTGGCGAGGCGTGGCACAGTCGGTTTGAAAGCAGCTGTTGCAGTCCGGCCCGCTGGTGCCGGAGCAGGCGGTGGCGCACTTGTCGGAGGCGCACGAGTTGATCGCCAGCAGCAGGCCCGCCACCGTCGGTGAAGCCGACGTCGCGCACGCGCACTTGCACGCGGCGCCCGAGCTGTTGGTGTTGCACGTCCCCTCGCAGGTATCGGTCGCGGCGCAGGTCGCCGACCCGGTCGGGACGCCCCCTCCGCCCGGGCAATCGGTCGATGCGGTGGCCTGGAAGTAGCACAGGGCCAGCGCGTTGCAGTCCGTGCCCGCGGCGCCGACACAACTCTTGTAGCTGGCGCTGCCGGCCGCGCATTCCGTTTCGCAGCTCGCGCTGGTGGTGACGCCGCACGACACGAACGCCGCGCAGACAGCGGTACAGAGCGCCTGATCGTTCGCGCCGCCCGCGCCGCCGCTGCCCGGCGCACCGCCGGCGCTTCCACCCGGCCCCCCGGTCCCGGCGCCACCTTGGCCCCCGCCGGCCGAAGGGCTCCCCCCGGTGCCTCCATCGAGCGACCCCGTCTTGCCCCCGCTGGAACAGGCGGAAACGAGGAGCACCACCACCAACAACGCACGCGTCATTTCCATCGTCTATCGTGATTGATCTGCGGGTGACAAGAGACTTTGGTCATCCCCCCGAGGCGCCGGCTCGAGAGACCGAAGGCTCGTCCGCGGTCTTCATCGCCACGAAACAATTCGAGCACGAGCCGCTTCCGTGACTCGGACCGGACCTCCACCGTGTCGCTGCGGCGACACCGGGGTCTCTTTTGCCCCGCCTTGGCGCAGCCCCCGTCAGCCCGACTAGATCGCGACGAGCTCGCGGACCACGAACCCGCCGTCCTTGTCGACGCCCAGGCGACCGGCCGCGTGATCGTGGTCGTGGCCCCAGACGAGGAGCCAGTCCTCGGCCAGCGCGCGGGTGAAGAGCGACCGCTTGGTCTCGACGTTGCGGGCCGGCTCCAGATCGTAGGCCATCACCCAGGGGAGCCGCACGTGCACGGCCGTCGGCACGGCGTCGCCCAGGAACAGCGCCTTCGGTCCGTCCGGCTGGCCAATGAGGATCGACTGGTGCCCGGCGGTGTGGCCGGGCGTCGGGATGACACGCACGCCGGGCGCGATCTCGGTCTCGCCGTCGACCAGCTGGAGCAACCCCGCCTCGCCGAGCGGGCCGACGTTCTCTTGCAGGTAGCTGGCGCGGTTGCGCTCGTGCGGGTGCGTGGCGTCCTGCCACTCGCGCCGCTGGACGACGTGGCGCGCCCTGCGAAACAGGGGCTCGAAGCCCCCGGACGCCGTCCGGCGCGTGGTCCCGCCGCTGTGGTCGAAGTGCAGGTGGGTCATCACCACCGTGTCGATGTCGTCGGGCTCGAGGCCCACCTCTTTCAGGGCCACGCCGATCGCGCGGTCGTGGTCGATGCCGTAGATCTCCTTCAGCTTGGGCGGGAACTTGTCGCCGTTGCCGGTCTCGATCAGCACGCGCCGGTCACCGACCTCCACCAGCAGGCAGCGCGTGCTGTACTGGCAGCGGTTGAGCGCGTCGCAGGAGACCAGCTTCGACCAGAGCGTCTTCGGCACCACCCCGTGCATGGCGCCACCGTCGAGGCGGAAGCTGCCCCCCTCCAGCGAGGTCAACCGCGCGTCACCGAGCGTGAGCATGTCCCGGATCTTACCGCACGAATGACCGGCGCCACCCAGGCGGCGCGCGCCGCGCGGCAAACCAGCAGGCCGGCATTGCTCCGCTTGACGAAATGCGCCCCCTCCCCGGCCCGCGCGCGTTCGTGGTAATCGTTGGGCATCGTGTTGGAGGCGCCGATTCCGGCGGATGAGGCGAAGCGCCTGGCGTTGCTGGCGGCGTGCAACATCATCTACACGCCCGCCGAGCAGGCCTTCGACGACGTGGCGCGCCTGGCCGCCGATCTGTGCGGGACGGAGATCGCGCTCATCACGCTGGTCGACTCCGACTATCAGTGGTTCAAGGCGCGCGTGGGCGTCGAGCTGGTGGGCGTTCCGCGCGACCTGTCGTTCTGCGGCCACTGCATCGTCGGCCATCACCCCTTGATCGTCGAGGACACGCTGGGCGACCGGCGCTTCGCGGACAACCCGCTCGTGACCGGGGAGCCGCACATCCGGTTCTACGCGGGCGTTCCGCTGGAGATCGAGCAGGGCTCGGCGGTCGGCGCGCTCTCGGTGGCCGATCGCGCGCCCCGCACGCTGACCGAGCGGCAGCTCGAATCGCTCCGCCGGCTGGCCAAGCAGATCGCCCGCGAGCTGCGGCTTCGTCGCGACCTCGACCGAGCCCACGCGCTGACCCCGCTGCCCGAGACGCTGATGGCGCCGGGGGCTCTCATCGGCGGGCGCTGGAGCCTGGGGCGGGAGCTGGGGCGTGGGGCGGTGGGCGTGGTCTACGAGGCGCACGATCCCGACGGCGTGCGGGCGGCGGTCAAGTTCCTGCTCCCCGAGTGGCGTGCGCAAGAGGAGGTTCTCGAGCGGTTCGCCCGGGAGGCCCGCGTGCTGATGCGGCTCGACACGCCGCACGTCGGCCGGCTGCTCGACGTCGGGAATCTGGACGCCGCGCTCGGGGGCGTCCCCTATCTGGTGCTCGAATACCTCGAGGGCAAGGACCTCGGCGAGGTCATCAGCGCCGGCGGGCGGGTGGCGATCCCACAGGCGCTGCGCTGGTGCGCCGATGCCTGCGACGGCGTGGCCCAGGCCCACGACGTCGGCGTCGTCCATCGCGACATCAAGCCCTCGAACGTCTTCCTGGCCCAGACCGGCGCGGGTGCCCCGGTGGTGAAGGTCCTCGACTTCGGCCTGGCGGCCGGGGATCCCTCGCCCGAGAACACCACCAAGCTGACCGGTGAGTACGTGATCGGCTCGCCCGCCTATATGTCGCCGGAGCAAATGACGGCGTCGAGCAGCGTCGACGCGCGCAGCGACGTCTGGTCGATGGGCGCCGTGCTCTACGAGCTTCTGACCGGTCAGGTCCCCTTCGCGGGCAACACGCCGCTCGAGATGTTCGCGGCGGTCATGACCCGCCCGCCGATTCCGCTCGCCGGCCGCTTCGAGGGCGAGCTCCCCAGGTCGGTCGACGCCATCGTGACCCGATGTCTGCGCAAGGATCGCGCGGAGCGATACCCGTCGATGCGCGCGCTGGCCAGCGAGCTGCGCGCGAGCGCGGCCGGCACGTAGGCGCGCTGCGGCGTGGCCACGGCCGACGGCGGCGCGCCGGGGCGCGCTACGGCGTGGCCACGGCCGACGGCGGCGCGCCGGGGCGCGCTACGGCGTGGCCACGGCCGACGGCGGCGCGCCGGGCGCTGCCCCCGCCGAGGGGGGCGCGGCGACGTCGACCGGGAGCGGGGCCGGCGGCGTGGTGGGCCCGGCGGCGATCGGCTCCTGGGCCGAGCGTGGCACGACCGGAACCGGCAGCCCGGCCGGAGCGGTCGACGCCGGCGAGGGCGCGGGCGGCGAAGCCGGTGGTGCAGCCCCGGCGGCGACGGGCTCCTGCTCGGGCGGCGGCGCGAAGGGGACGGGCGGCGCCGGCTTGAGCGGCGGCGGCAGCTTCTGCGGGTGGCTGATGATCCAGTCGGCGACACGCGCGACGTCGCCGAAGCGGGTCATCTTCCCGTCGTCGCCCAGGAAGGCCATGTAGTAGTTGCGGCCCTCGATCTTGGTCGCCACCACCAGGCAGTAGCGGGCCTCGTCGTTGTAGCCGGTCTTGCCGCCCAGCACCTGGACGTTGCCGCGCGCCGCCGGGTGGTTGGTGTTGTTGTAGTGGATGGGCGGCTTGCCGACCGGGTGCGCGTCGTACTCGGCGCGGCGGGTGATCGGGGCCAGGATCTGATTGGCCATCACCGCCCTCAGCATGGTGATGATCTCGCGCGGGGTCGACACGTTGCCGGTCGACAGGCCCGTCGGCTCGTGAAAGCGCGTGCTCTTGAGGCCGAGCGCGCGCGCCTTGGCGTTCATCGCGGTCGTCAGCTGCGCCGGGGTCAGCTTGACCGCGCGCCCCAGCGCCGGGATGGCGCGGTTGTCCGAGCCCATCAGCGCGGAGTGCAGCAGATCGCGGTTGGAGAGCGTCAGCCCCTCGAACAGTCGCGAGCGCGCCCCCCCCTTCGCCACCTCGACGTCGCTCTTGTCGATCGTCGACAGCCCCTCCAGCTCGACCCCCTTCTCGGCGACGACGAGCGTGGCCGCCAGCTTGGAGATCGAGGCGATCGGCCGCTCCTTGTCGGGGTTCTTGGCGAAGATCGCGCGCCCCCCTTCGTCGATCACCAGCGCCCCTTGCGCCTGTACGTTGGGGAGCCCGCCCCGGGTGGCGGAGACCGGCCGCTCCCGCTCGACGTGCTTGTGGCGCTTGACGGCGTGGTGCCGGGCGGCGGAGGCGTTCCCGCTCAGGAGCTGCAGGGCCAGAGAGGCGACCACCGCGGCGGCGGCGGCCGACCCGGGGGTGGAGGTCCTCGCAGGCCGGTGGAAGCGCCCCATCACCTCGACAGTTATAGAGGACCGAGCGGCGCGGGCAAGTTCCCCGCCGGTTTGGGCACCGAGATTTTTCGCCAGCCGTGCCAGTACTTCAGCCGCAGCTGGGCCATCGCAGCCATGGCCGCCGTCATCGAGACCAGGCCGACGGTCGCCCCTGCCATGCTCAGCCGGTTGTGCAGCCGCCCGAGCAAGAGGCCGTAGACGAGCTCGACGTGGACCCAGTAGACGAGCAGCGACGTCTGCCCGAAGAGGCGCATCAGCGAGAACCAGTGGCGCGGAAAGATCTTGGTCACCGTGTAGGCGAGCAGCGCGAGCGGACCGATCTGGCCCAGGCGGTAGAAGAAGGTCCCCGGCCCCATCTGCTGCACCAGGTCCGACGGATAGCGGATGATGTACGGGTTGTGGGCGCGGACCATCCCCACGACGCGCATCAGGAGAAACCCGGCCGCGCCGGTGATGACGAAGGCCAGCGCCTGCTTGCGCGCGTCACCGCTCGACCGCACCCAGTAGTGCCCCACGAGGACGCCCACCAGCGGCCAGGCCAGCGACGGGAACAGCGGGAACCAGGCCATCGGACGCTGGCCACCGAGGTACGAGGTCAGCGGCCGCGGCAGGTAAGACGGAAAGTGCATCGGGCCGATGATCGGTCCGAGGGCGATGACCGCCGCCGCCGCCAGCGCGGTGGCGAGGATCGCCGGCCGGCCGCGCCAGGGTGCGGTGACGAACGCCGCCACCACCATCGACGCGCCGATGCAGTTGAGGATGTCGACGCGGAAGAGATCGTGCCAGTCCCAGAAGCCGCCGAGCACGTACTCCTGCAGCCGAAACAGGTAACCGAGCGCGATCACCTCGAGGCCGCGCCTGGCCGCCGTGCGCACCATGGTCGCGCGATCGACCTTGGCGGCCAGCTGGCTCTCGAAGCGGATCGCCATGGAAACGCCGACCAGCAGCAGGAAGAGGCGCGAGGGGATCCCGCCGATGAAGCGCGTCCAGCCATAAGCCACCGTGGCCTTCGCCGCCTTGTTGCACCAGGAGTCGTAGAGGTGGGTCTGGATCATCAGGAGGACGGCCAGGCCACGCAGCCAGTCGACCGCGTCGATGCGCTGGCGTTTGCTTCGCGCGGGCGCGGAGACGGAGGCCTGGCCCGACCCTGGTTGAGCCTGAACCAGGCCATCGCGGGGGGGCGCGGGAGCCCTTGCGGAGACCCCGAGGCTGGACGAATCTGCCGTGTCCAAATCCGCCCTCAATTCCTGCCGGAGGCAGTGGCGTTGTCAACGTCTTTCCGCGCGCGTTGACATTGCGGGGAGGCGGGACTATAAACCGCCGCTCGCCATGTCTCTCAAGATGGGCCTTTTGGGCCGTAAGATCGGAATGACCCAGGCATTTCACGACGACGGGTCCGCCTTGGGCGTCACCGTCGTCTCCGTCGGCCCCTGTGTGGTCGTCGGCAAGCGTACGGTCGAGAAGCACGGCTACTCGGCGGTCCAGCTCGGCTTCGAGGAGGTGGCGGTGAACCCGCGCACCCAGCTGCCGCGCATGGCCGCACCCGAGCGCGGCTACTTCAAGAAGGCCGCCATCGACAAGCCCCTGCGCCACCTGCGCGAGGTGCGCCTCGAGCCGAAGGAGCTGGAGAAGTACGAGGTCGGCAAGGTCATTCGCGCCTCCGAGGTGTTCAAGGCGGGCGACGTCATCGACGTGGTCGGCACCACCAAGGGCAAGGGCTACCAGGGCGTCATGAAGAGGCACCGCATGGCGGGCGACTCGGCGACCCACGGAACCCACGAGTTCTTCCGGCACGGTGGCTCGATTGGCTGCCGCCTCACCCCCGGCCGCGTCCACAAGGGCAAGCGGATGTCGGGGCTCATGGGGAACGTCAAGAACACCGCCGCCGACCTGGTCGTGGTGAGCGTGCTCGACGACAAGGATCTGGTCCTCATCAAGGGCCCGGTCCCCGGTCCGGCCAACGGCGTCGTCCTGGTGAAGGGGAGCGTCAAGGACGTCCGCAAGTACGTCGTCCCGCGCCAGATCAAAGAGGTCGAGTCGAAGAACCCGATGAAGGCCTCCAAGAAGGGCGCCCCGGCAGCGGCCGCCTCCAAGAAGAAGTAGCGGCGCTCGCCGCCCGAGCGAGATCGACGAGGCGCGCTTTTGTCGAAGCTCGGCGATCCTCGCCACCGTCACGACGCCTTCTTCAAGAAGGCGCGTGGCGCGGGGTTCGTCGCCCGCTCGGTCTACAAGCTGGAGGAGATCGACCGCAAGCTGCGGCTCCTGGGCGCGGGCCACCGCGTGCTCGACCTCGGCTGCCGGCCGGGCTCCTGGATGCAGTACGCGCTGAAGGTCGTGGGGGGCGGCGGTGCGGTGGTCGGGATCGACCGCGATCCCCTCCCCCAGCCGATCGCCGGGGCGCGCGTGCTCTGCGCCGACCTCCTGACCGTCAGCGACGGTGAGCTTCTGGGGGAACTGAAGGCCTTCGACGTTGTCCTCTCGGACATGGCCCCCAACACCACCGGCATCCGCGCCACCGACCAGGCGCGGTCGGCGGCCCTGGTCGAAGAGGCGCTCGCGCGCGCCGAGCGGCTGCTGGCGCCGGGCGGCGCCTTCGTGGCCAAGATCTTCCAGGGGCCCGACGTCGAGGTGATCCGCAAGCGGATGGCGGCGCGCTTCTCGGAGGTCCGCACCGTGAAGCCCGACGGCTCGCGCACGGAGAGCACCGAGATCTACCTGGCGGGCAAGGGCTTCGCGTAGACTTTCGCGCGGACGCCGATGAAGCTCGCCGCGTTCGCCCTGGCCGCCGTCTCGCTGTCGCTGGTTGCCGTCCACGCCCCGGCGGCGGTGCCCCTGCCTGCGCCCGCGGCGCAGAAGCTCGTCATCGACGCGCGCGGACCGCTGGCGCTGGTGGAGGTGACCCGCACCGTGGTCCCCGAGCGTGCCGAGGCGGGGGCTGGCCATGGCAGCGAGGCGGTGCTCGATCTCGCCCTGCCCGAGGGGAGCGCGCTCGTCGCGCTCGAGGTGCGCGACGGGTCGACCTGGCGGACGGTCGACCCTGTCGGCGACCACCCCAGGAGTCCCACCGACGCGTATCGCGCCGCGTGCGCCGCGCGTGGGGTGACGCCCGCCAGCGAGATCTCCGACGAGGGCTCGACGCACCGGCTGCGCCTGCTCCGCAGCGCCGGGCACCGGGACGCCCCGTTCACCGTGCATTACCGCTTCGCGATCCTGCCCCTCTCGGCGAACGGACAGCTTGTCATCCGATTTCCGGCCGCGCCCGAGCGGCTTCCGCCACCCGCCGAGGTGACGCTGAAGCTGCGAGGCGCCGCCGATGCGGAGATCGCCGGCGTGCGCACCACCCTCGCCCCCGGCGCCGGCATTGCCCTCGGACATGCGTCCACGCGCTCGGCCTGGGAAGTCGCCTGGACGCCCCGCGATCCCGCCACGCGCGACGGACCTCCGCTGGAGGCACGCCTGGCCCTGGCACCCCTCTCACCGACACAGACGGCGCTGGCGTTTCTGGCCCGTCACCGCCCAGGACCGGTCGTGGAAACGCCCGGAAGCGTGCTCTTCCTGGTCGATCGCTCGCGCAGCGTCGGGCTGCCAGGGCTTTCGGCCGAGCGCGATCTGGTGCGCGCCTTGATCGAGGCGCTGCCCCCGAGCACCCGGTTCGACGCGCTCTTCTTCGCCCGCGCCACCAACCGCCTCTTCCCGATGAGCCGGCCGGCGACCCGCGAGGCGATCGAGAGTTTCGAGAACGAGATGGTCCCCGATCGCCTTCAGAACGGCACCGACCTGCCAGGCGCGCTGCGCGACGCGGGCGCGTTGCTCCGTCGAGAGGTGACGACCCTGGGCCCACGCGCGCTGCTGGTGCTGGTGACCGACGGCGCGATCGACGACCATGCCGGCCTGGCGCTCGATGGCGCGCTGGGGCCGACGCCTGGGCTCGACCTGGGGTTGGCCGCGCTGACCATTCGCCCCGTCGATGACGAGCCGGTCAGCGCAGGCGCCCGAGAGACGCTCTCGGCCCTCGCCGCGGCGCGGGGCGGGGTGGCGCGCGAGCTGCGCGCGAACGAGATCGGCGACGCCGTCCCGGCCCTGCTCGCCGATCTGCGCCAAGGCGGCGATCTGGGTGCCGTCCGCCTCGTCGCCGACGGAAAGGAGCGACGCCTCGCCCAGCGTCTCCCGCCGGGCGCCGGCCTCTCCGGCGTCGTCACGCTCCAGGGCCGGCCGCCGCGTGCGGTCCAGATCGCGTCTCTCCTGCGTGGCCAGCGCGTGGCGGTCGCGCCAGCCCCCCTCCGACTGGCACCCGAATGGCTCCGCCCTTGGGTCGCGGGCGCCGTGCAGAGCCCTCGATTCCTCGACGTCCCCTCGCTGGTGGCCCTGGTGGAGCCGGTTCTCCCCGCCGTGGTTGTCACCCCCGACTCCGTGGTGGGATCGATGGATCGGATGGTGGTCAGAAACGTTCTCTCTTTGGCCTACATGCCGCGCGCGCGGGCCTGCTACCTCAATCGCACCGCGGCGACGCCGGCGCTGCGCGATCTCGCCGGCAAGGTGCGCCTCTCGATCGAGCTCGCGCGCGGAGAGGTGGGCGGCGTGAAGATCGAATCGTCGACGCTCGGCAACCCGGAGATCGAACGCTGTCTGCAGGAGAGCGCGTTCGAGATCGAGATCCCGCGCGCCGCCCGCAGCGACGCGCCGGTCACCGCCGTGCTGAACATGAACTTCCTCCCCCGCACGCCCGACAAGAAGGCCGACGTCGATCTGGGGGAGATCGGCAACGAGATCGATCTCGTCATCGAAGAGATGCACCGGCGGGAGGGGGGAGCACCGGCGCCTCCCCCCACCGCCCCGTAGCGCGCTCCCAACCCGGCCTCGGGTCGCGGTGTGTACGACAGGCCGCTCCAGGCTGGCGAAGCCTTCATTCGTTTCTCCGGGAGAAGGGATCTAGAATTGCCCCACATGGAAGAGACCGCGTTCAATCCGAAACGGCGCCTCTGCCCCGACGGCAGCTGCGTGGGCGTGCTGGGCCCCGACGGACGCTGCAGCGTCTGCGAGCGACCGGCAGGGGCAGGCGGCGAGGTGGCCGAATCGTCAGCAGAGGCGTGGGCCCACCAGGCCGACAACGAACCGAGCGCCGACGACGCGCCTCCCACCGAGATGGCAGCGGGGGCGGCCTCCGGCTTCGATCCGAACCGCCGCCTGTGCGACGACGGCAGCTGCGTCGGGGTGGTGGGCGCAGACGGCGTCTGCGGCACCTGCGGCCGGAAGGCGGACTAGCGTGCCCAGCGTCGCCGTGGTCGGGGCCTCCAGCGCGCCGGAGAAGTTCGGCAACAAGGCGGTCCGCGCCTACCTTCGCAAGGGCTGGACCGTCTACCCGGTGAACCCGATCGAAAAGACGATCGAAGGGCTACCGGTCTTTGCGCGCGTCGAGGATCTGCCGGCCGGCGTGGAGCGCTTCTCCCTATACCTGCCACCGTCCGTGGGGATCACGCTGCTGGAAGCGATCAAGGCCAAGCAGCCGAAGGAGGTCTATCTCAACCCAGGCTCCGAGAGCGACGCCCTCATCGCCCGCGCCGAAGAGCTGGGCCTCGAACCGATTCTCGCTTGCTCCATCATCGAGATCGGCGAGCGGCCCTAGAGAGCCGACCAAATTAGGCGGCCAGCTGTAAGCGATCGATCACGAAGAGGTTTTCGACGGCGGCGTGCCGGCGGACGTCGAAGAGGTTTTTTCGAAGGCCACGGTAGCGGGCCTTGTCGCCCTGGCGTGAGTGGATGGTTGCGAGGCCGTGCTCGACCTTCACTCGAGTTCTGAGGTTGGCGCGGCCTTCGGGGGACTTGGCCTTGCTCCTGAGATCGAGCATGAAGGGCTCGTTTGGGTGAATGCTGAGACTGCGGCCTCTGCCGGGTTTGGCGCGAGTGCAGGCGTCGCGCTTGGAGCAGGGGTCGCACTTGGCGGCCGGAAAATGGGCGTTGGTGCCAAGGCGTAGCGGCACGATGATGCCCTCCGGGCAGCGGATGGTCTTCTCGACGAGATCGATCTGAAAATCACCCTTGTCGAAGAGGTCACCGTTTCGCTGCGGGAAAGGCTTGCAGTGCACCTGCAGCCCTTCCTGTCGCCGCTCTTCGATTGATTCGTCGCCGAGGTATCCGCGGTCGATGAAGAGCTCGCTGAGCTTCAATCTCTGCCGGTCCAAGTCGGCGAGGAGCGTCGCGCTCGCGGTTCGCTCTGGCTGGTTAGCTGGTGTGACGGCTACGCCGCAGATCAAGCCGGGTGTGTCGACGTCGAGGGCGATGTGCCGCTTGTAGCCGTCGATGCGCTTCCGCTTGCTCTTGCGGCCGTGGCGCATGTCCGCGTCGCTGACGCTGATGCGCCTGTCCTTGGCGACGCCGTCGGTGATTCTTCGTCCTCCCCCACCTTCCGGATCTGGCTCCGTGTCTTGAGCAATCAGCTTCTGTACGAGTGTCCACTGCTCCTTCAACGGTGGCTGTTTCAGCTGCTCCTTGAGCTCCCGATCAAGCCAGCGTTCCAGCGACTGCACCTGCGCCAGGAGCTTCGTCAGGCCCATTTTCCTGGCGTCCGGGTCGTCCCAGTCGATGTCCAGCCCGGTCTTGATGCTTGTCGCGGCCACCACCGGGATTCCTGCTTCGGCGGCGACCTCGGCGAATGGTCGCCCCAGTCGCTCGGCGGCCGTGCGAACGACGTGCATCGCAGCACGACCGATGAGATTGAAGGTGTCCTCCACTCGCCCAGCGCCCCACAGCGGGCTCGCATCGAACGCCGCTCGTAGATGCGTCGCACTGAAACCGCCGGTTTCGCGCGCCAGAGCCACCGTTTTGTCGAACAGCTCCTGGTCGAGGCCCTTGGCGATCATTCGCTGCCGGAAATTGAAGAGCGTTCCCTGAGAAAACAGGGGCTCCTCGGCACCCAGGCATCCGAGCACCATCTGCCAGCGTCGGTCCATGACCGTCAGCTCCACGACCTCGTGATCGGGCACGCCCAACGCCGCCTGAAGTAGGAGTGCCATCGCCACTTGAGCGGGCGGAATTCGCTCCTTTCCGCGCACCAGCTCTGCGTAAGCCGCGGCCAGCTTCGCCTGCAAGGCCTCGTCGAAGATGCGGTGCCGCAGCTCCCGCAGAAACACGAAGACACGCCGCTTTCCACACCGCTTGACGATCCGCTCCTCCAGGCCCGTCAGCGTCGTCTCGGTCGTCCAGATCGTGTCCATCGATTCCCTCCTGGAACCGTTTGATCACAATCCGCGATCCGCGTCGATCCCCTTTCTTCTAAGGGATCCAAACGCTTAGGCTTTTCCCTCAGCGACCTAAATTGATCCGGTCTCTAGCGCGTGGACGGAGCCGGGCTCTGCCCGGCGTGGTCCTTGGCGGGAGGGCGCGGGAGCCCTCTTAGGGCGCCTGCAGTGCTAGACTGCCGCGCCTCGATGCCGGCTTACGCGGTCAACAGCATGCTCGATCTCATCGGCGGGACGCCGCTGGTGAGATTGCGCCACCTCGTCGAGCCCGGGATGGCCGACGTCTTCTGCAAGTGCGAGCAGTTCAACCCGGGCGGCTCGCTCAAGGACCGGGTGGCGCTCTCGATGATCGAGGCGGCGGAGCGCGACGGGAAGATCACGCCGGGCGAGTCGGTGATCATCGAGCCGACCTCGGGCAACACCGGCGTCGGGCTGGCGCTGGTCTCGGCGGCCAAGCGCTATCGCCTCATCCTCACCATGCCCGACAACATGTCGCTCGAGCGGCGCGCGCTCCTCAAGGCGTACGGCGCGGAGCTGCACCTGACACCGGCCGCGGCCGTCATGCGCGGCGCCGTCGAGCGCGCGCAAGAGCTTGCCGCCGACAACCCGCACGCCTTCATGCCGCAGCAGTTCAACAACCCGGCCAACGTCGCCGCCCACCAGCGGACCACCGGCCCGGAGATCGTCGCCCAGCTGGGGAACCGCAGCCCGGATGCCTTCGTGCACGGCGTGGGGACCGGCGGGACGATCACCGGCGTCGGGCGCATCCTGCGCGAGCTGCGCCCCGACGTCCGCATCGTGGCGGTCGAGCCGGAGAAGAGCGCCGTGCTGTCCGGGGGCCCGCCGGGCGAGCACCGGATCGACGGCATCGGCGCCGGGTTCGTGCCGGCCATCCTCGATCGCTCGGTGCTCTCGGAGGTGCGGACCATCTCCGAGCGGGACGCGCAACGGACCAAGCTGGCGCTGGCGCGGCGCGAGGGGCTGCTGGTCGGGATCTCGGCGGGCGCCTCGGTGAAGATCGCGCTCGACGTCGCGCGCGAGCTCGGCCCGGGCAAGACGGTCGTCACCATCCTCTGCGACACCGGCGAGAGATACTTCTCGTCGGACGCTTATTTCGAATGAGCGGGCCGTCAGCCGGGAGCGTGCTGATTCTGGGCGCCGGCGGCCTCGGCTGCCCGGCCGCGCTGGCGCTCGCCGCGGCCGGCGTCCTCCGGCTCGGCATCGTCGACGATGACCGCGTCGACGCCAGCAACTTGCACCGGCAGGTCCTGTTCGCTGACGCCGACGTCGGCGAGCTGAAGGTGACCGCCTTCGCGCGCGCCCTCGCCCGCCGGTACCCCGCCCTGCGCGTCGAGCCGCACCCGGTCCGCTTCGACGTGACCACGGCTGAGGCGCTGGTCGCGGCGTACGACGTCGTCGTCGACGGGACCGACAACTTCGCGGCCAAGTTCCTGGCCAACGACGCGGCCGTGCTGGCAGGAAAACCGCTGGTGCACGGCGCGGCGGTCGCGCTGGGCGGCCAGATGGTGACTGTCCCGGGCGCAAAGACGGCGGCGGGCTCTGCCCGACGCCTGGGCGGCCGCCCCTGCTACCGCTGCCTGTTCGAGGAGCCGCCGCCCGCGGGCGTCGGCCCCTCCTGCGCCGAGGCCGGCGTCCTGGGGCCGGTGCCCGGCGTCATCGGGGCCCTTCTGGGGGTGGAAGCCGCCCGGCTGGCCAAAGGCGAAACTCCCGCTTTCGTCGGGCGCCTGGTCCAGTATGATTCCCGTTCCATGTCGGTCCGGGCCGTCCGCTTCAACCCCAACCCGCAGTGCGCCGTCTGCGCCCCCGGAGCGCGGATCCACGCGCTCGCCGCAGCCGACTACCCTGCTGCTGAGTGTTCACCGCAATGACCACCGCCTCAGCCCCCATGAACAAAACCATTCCCTCCTACGTCGAAGGCCTTCGCTGCCGCGAGTGCGGCTCTGCTTATGACAAGGCGCCCGTTCACGTCTGCGAGATGTGCTTCGGACCGCTGGAGGTGGCCTACGACTACGCGCGCATCGGCAAGGTGCTGACCCGCGCGGCGATCGAGGCGCGCCCGCACTCGATGTGGCGCTACGCCGAGCTGCTGCCGCTCGACGGGCCGCCGGCCGTCGGCCAGCAGACCGGGATGACGCCGCTCGTGCGCGCCGAGCGCCTGGCCAAGCGGCTCGGCCTCAAGGAGGTCTGGGTCAAGAACGACGCCGTCAGCTACCCGACGCTGTCGTTCAAGGACCGGGTGGTTTCAGTCGCCGTGTCGAAGGCGCTGGAGTTCGGCATCGGCACCATCGCCTGCGCGTCGACCGGCAACCTGGCCAACGCCACCGCCGCCCAGGCCGCCGCCGCGGGCCTGCCCGCCGTCGTCCTGGTCCCCTTCGACCTCGAGCCGGCCAAGATCCTGGGCACCAGCATCTACGGCGCGCGCGTGGTCGGCGTCAAAGGGACCTACGACGACGTCAACCGTCTGTGCTCGGAGATCGCCGGCAAGTACGGCTGGGGGTTCGTCAACGTCAACCTCCGCCCGTTCTACGCCGAGGGGTCGAAGAGCTACGCCTACGAGATCGCCGAGCAGCTCGGCTGGCGGCTGCCGGCGCACGTGGTCGTCCCGATGGCGGGCGGCTCGCTGGTCACCAAGGTCGGCAAGGCCTTCGGCGAATTCGAGAAGCTGGGCCTGGTCCCGGCGCCCGCGCGCAAGACGCGCATCCACGGCGCCCAGGCCGAAGGGTGCGCGCCGATCATCGACATGGTGCTGGAGAACCGCGATCATGTCCGGCCGGTGAAGACGCCGACCAGCATCGCCAAGTCGCTGGCCATCGGCAACCCGGCCGACGGCTTCTACGCGCGCCAGACGATCATCGGCTCGGGCGGCTGGGCGGCCAAGCCGAACGACGACGAGATCCTCGCCGCCATGCGGCTGCTCGCCGAGACCGAGGGGATCTTCACCGAGACCGCCGGCGGCGTGACGCTGGGCGCGGCGCTGAAGCTGATCGCCGGCGGCCAGATCGGCAAGGACGACGGCCCGGTGGTCCTCTGTATCACCGGCAACGGGATGAAGACGCAGGATCCGCTGGTCGGCAAGCTGCCCACGCCGGCGCTCATCGGCCCGCGATTGAACGACTTCGACGATCTGCAAGCGACCTGGACCTAAGGAGACGACAGCTATGGCCACCATTCGTATACCGACGCCGCTTCGCAAGCTGACGCAGGGCAAAGAGGAGGTGACGGCGACCGGCAGCACGATCGGCGCCGTGATCACCAGCCTCGAGACCCAGTACCCGGGGATCAAGGAGCGGATCTGCGACGAGAGCGGCCAGGTCCGGCGCTTCGTGAACATCTTCGCCAACGACGAGGACATCCGCTTCCTCAAGAATCTCGAGACGACCGTGAAGGACAGCGACGAGATCTCGATCGTTCCGGCGATCGCCGGCGGATGAACGTCGCAGAGGTCCAACGCTTCGCCCGGCAGATCGCGCTCCCCGAGATCGGCCCGGATGGACAGCGGCGCATCGGCGCCGCGCGGGTGCTGGTGACCGGCGGCGGCCTCGTGGCCGAGACCGCGGCGTCGTATCTGACGGCCGCCGGGATCGGCCAGGTGGTCGCACGCGCGGTTCCGCCAGCCGACGGCAACGCCTGGCTGGAGGCGCTGGCGGGGATCGACCTGGTGGTGCGCGCCGGCTTCGACGACGACGCGATGCTGGGTGCCGCCAAACGCCTCGGCCTCCCGGTGATCGTGGCGCGCGCGATGCCCGCGCAGATCGACGTCATCTCGTTCCCGCGGCGCGCCCCGGCGCCCGAGGCGTCGCTGGAGGTCCCGCCGCAGGCCGCCACCTCGTCGGCCCCGGGCGCAGCCGACGTCGTCGCCGGAACGCTGGCCGCCGCCGAGGCGCTGGTCCGGCTGGCGCACGTCGACGGCCCTGTCGACCAAGGCCATCTGGACGGGCGGCGCATCCGCCACCTGCGCCTGCCGCTCGATGGGGGCGCCCCGCTGGCGCAGGAGCTCGGCGCCTCGTGAACGAGCCGATGGACGCCATCCGCCGCGCCCGGCTGCGGGTCGCCGAGCGGGTCACCGATCTCATCGGCGACACGCCGATCGTGCGGCTGCAGAAATTCGAACGCGACACGCCCGGCGTCGAGCTGTGGGCCAAGTGCGAGTTCCTCAACCCGGGCGGTTCGGTCAAGGATCGCGCCGCCTACCAGATGATCCGCGACGCCATCCGCACCGGCGCGCTCAAGCCCGGCCAGACGATCATCGATTCGACCAGCGGCAACACCGGCGTCGCCTACTCGCTGATCGGCGGCGCGCTCGGCTACCCGGTCACGCTGGTGATGCCGGGGAACGTCTCCTGGGCGCGGCGCAAGATCAGCGAAGCGTTCGGCACCAAGCTGGTCTTCTCCGATCCGATGGAGGGCTCCGACGGCGCGATCCTGCTCTGTCGCAAGATGGTCGAAGAGAACCCCGGCCTCTACTTCTATCCTGACCAGTACTCCAACCTGTCGAACCCGCTCGGCCACTACAACACGACCGGGCGCGAGATCTGGGAGCAGACCGAAGGGCGGGTCACCCACTTCGTGACCGGCATCGGCACCACCGGCACGGTGATGGGGACGGGGCGGCGGCTGAAGGAGTATCGCCGTGACATCGAGGTCTACGCCGTCGAGCCGGCGGACGCGCTGCACGGCCTCGAGGGGCTCAAGCACATGGAGAGCTCGATCATCCCGGGCATCTATCACCCCGATGAGCTCGACGGCGTGCTGGCGATGGAGACCGACGAGGCGTGGGACGTGTCCGATCGGCTGGCCAAGGAAGAGGGGCTCCTGGTCGGCCACTCGTCGGGGGCGTCGCTGGCGGGCGGGCTGCGCATCGCCAAGAAGCTGGTGGCCGCCGGCAAACCGGGCGTCATCGTCACGCTGTTCCCCGATCGCGCCGAGCGCTACTTCGAGGCGCCGATCCCGCCCCCCAAGCCAACGATGACCGAGAAGTCATCGGCATGAGCGCGCCCGAGATGCCGCCGCCCCACCCCACCGTCTCCGTCGAGGCGCTGGCGGAGATGTACGCGCACGCGCGGCGCGACTACCCCAACGAATGCTGCGGCATCGTGTTCGGCCCCAAGGGAGCGCCGGGCGCCGACCGCGCCGTCGCCTGCGTCAACACGCAGAACGACCTGCACGCGCAGGATCCGGCGACCCACACGCGCGACGCCCGCACCGCCTACAACCTCGGCGCGGGCGATCTGTTCAAGCTCGGCAAGAGCCTGCGCGGCGACGCGCCGGCCAAGATCATCTACCACTCGCACGTCGACGTCGGCGCCTACTTCAGCGATACCGACCAGGCCGCCGCGGTGATGGACGGCGAGCCCTCCTACCCCGTCGAGTACATCGTCATCGACGTCCGGAAGGACAGCGTCGGCGGCGCCGCGCAATTCGCCTGGGATCCCGACCGTCGCCGCTACGTCGAAGTCGGCCGCTACCCCGCGGGCTGACCGCGGCCGCCGTTGACCGGGCCCGGAGGCGCGCCTGCCCCGACGCGGCAACCGCTCGGCGGCCCGCGCGGTTGACAGGCCCGGAACCGGCGCCGAGACTGCCTGTTTCCCCCCGAGGAGGCTGTTGATGCGTGTCCCCCGCGCGCTCGTCTCGTTGTTGATCGCCGCGCCCTTGGCCTGTTTTTACGGCTGCGGCGGCTCGACTGATGGCTCTGGCCAAGGTGGCAGCTCGGCGACCGGCGGCAGCCCCGCGACCGGCGGCAGCCCCGCGACCGGCGGCTCACCCGCGACCGGCGGCTCACCCGGCAGCGGCGGCGCCGGCGCGACCGGCGGCAGCGCTGGCCACGGCGCGACCGGCGGCAACTCCGCGGGCGGCGCTGGCGGACATGCGGGCGGCAACGGCGGAACCGCGGCCGGCAGCGGCGGCGCCGGCGGGCGCTTCACGGGCGGCGCCGGCGGAGCCGCCACCGGAAACGGCGGTGCCGCGGGACACGCCACCGGCGGAAGCACGGGCGGCGGCGGCAGCGCGCCCGACGGCGGTGCCCCGCCGCAGACGATCACGACGGCCGGCGGCACCTGGAACCTGGCCTGGTCGGACGAGTTCAACGGCAGCGGCGCCCCCGATCCCTCGAACTGGGGGTACGAAAAAGGCTTCGTCCGCAATCAAGAGCTGCAGTGGTACCAGCCCGACAACGCGACGGTGGCCAACGGCCTGCTGACCATCGCCGCGCAGAAGGTCCACATCCTGAACCCGAACTACGTGGCCGGCAGCAGCGACTGGAAGACCAACCGCCAGTACTACGACTACACCTCGACCTCCATGACCACGTCGGGCAAGCACGACTGGCAGTACGGCCGGTTCGAGATGCGCGCCAAGATCGACATCCGCCAGGGGAGCTGGCCGGCCTTCTGGATCCTGGGCAGCGGCACCTCCTGGCCGGCGTCGGGCGAGGTCGACATCATGGAGTACTACGCCAACAAGGTGCTGGCCAACGTCTGCACGCCCGCCGGCAGCAACTGCACCTGGGACAGCACCAACCAGTCGCCCGCCTCGCTGGGGAGCAGCTGGGGCGACGACTTCCACGTCTGGGCGATGGAGTGGGACGCCACCACCATCAACCTCTATCTCGACGACAAGCTGGTGAACACCTACGCCGTCTCCACCGCCGGCACCGGGACCGGCAACCCCTACGACAACAAGAAGTTCTACATCCTGGTCAACCTGGCCATCGGCGCCAACGGCGGCGATCCCAGCGGCACGACGTTCCCGATCACCTACGAGGTCGACTACGTCCGCGTGTACCAAAAGGCCAGCTGACGGGTGCGATTGACCCCCGGCGGGCCGCCGCCCTTCTGGCGGAGCGGCCGGCGCGCGACTCGGCTAGAGTATCCCGCGTGACTGCCCCCCTCTTTCTGCGTGCCTGTCGCGGCGAAATCACGGAGCGCGCGCCGCTCTGGCTGATGCGCCAGGCGGGGCGCTATCTGCCCGAGTACCGGCAGGTGCGCTCCGGCGTCAGCTTCCTCGAGCTCTGCAAGACACCCAAGCTGGCGGCGGAGGTGACGCTGCAGCCGATCCGGCGGTTCGGTTTCGACGCCGCGATTCTCTTCTCCGATCTGCTGGTGCCGCTGGAGGCGATGGGGCTGGCGGTCGAGTTCACCGACGAGGGGCCGCGGCTCCCCGCGCCCGTGCGCACCTCTGCCGATCTCGGGCGGATCTCGCGCTTTGATCCGGCGGCCCGCACCCCGTTCGTCATGGAGACGATCGAGGCGGTCACGGCGGCGCTCGGTCCGGAGACGCCGGTGATCGGGTTCGCGGGCGCGCCCTTCACGGTCGCGACCTACGCGGTCGAGGGGAAGACCTCGAAGACCTTCTCGGAGACGAAGCGCCTCTTCTATCAGCGCCCCGACGACGCGCACCGGCTGCTGGCGCTGCTCGGCGAGGCGACGCGCGACTATCTGCTGGCCCAGATCCAGGCCGGCGCTGCCGCGGTGCAGCTGTTCGATTCGTGGGTCGGCGTGCTTTCGGCGGAGGACTTCGAGACGTTCGCCTTGCCGCCGACGCTGGCGCTGGTCTCCGCGCTGCGCGCCACCCGTGTGCCGGTGATCTATTTCGCCAACGGCGCGGCGTCGATCCTCGATCGCGTGGCGCGCGTCGGCGCCGACGTCTACGGCCTCGACTGGCGGCTGCCGGTTGATGAAGGGCGCGCGCGGCTGGGCGGCGCGCGCGCGGTGCAAGGGAACCTCGATCCGGCGGTGTTGCTGGGCCCGCCGGCGGAGATCGAGCGGCGCGCGCGCGACATCGTCCGGCGCGGCGGCAAGCGCGGCCACATCTTCAACCTGGGACACGGGATCACCCCCGACGTGCCGATCGAATCGGTGACCGCGCTGGTGGCCGCCGTCCGGAGCGCCTGATGTCCGTCCCGGCCGCGGCGAAATCCGCACCCGGCGAGATCGGCATCATCGCCCTCAACCTGGGCGGTCCCGACTCGCTGGACGACGTAAGGCCGTTCCTCAAAAACTTGTTCAACGATCCGGAGGTCCTCCAGATCAGGTGGAGTCCGCTGCGAAAATTCGTGGCCTGGTCGATCGCCCGCTCCCGCGCGCCGTTCTCGCGCGCAGCCTACGCGCAGATCGGCGGACGCTCGCCGATCCTGGCGGAGACGACCGCCCAGGCGCGGGCCGTGACCGATGCGTTGACGGCGCGCGGGATTGCCACCGTCTCGGTCGTGGCGATGGCCGCCTGGCACCCGCAGGCAGACGAGGCGCTGGCGACCCTGGCGGCGCGCGGCGTCCGGCGGGCGATCGCGCTGCCGCTCTACCCGCAGGAGTCGCGCACCACGACCGACTCCTCGCTCAACCAGATCGAGGCCGCACGGGCGCGCCAGCCGGGGATGGAGATCGCCGCGATCCGGCGCTACCCCGACGCCGAAGGCTACCTGAGCGCGGTCGTGGCGCGGATCGAGGAGGCGATCGCCACCCTGCCGCCCGAGCACGCGGCGGCCGCGCCGGTGCTGTTCTCGGCGCACGGGCTGCCCGAAGACTACATCCGCAAGGGCGACCCCTACCTCGACGACATCCGGATCACGGTGGAGGCGGTCGCGCGGCGGATGAACCTCGGCGCGCGCGCCCGCCTCTGCTTCCAGAGCAAGGTCGGACGCAAGCGCTGGCTCGGCCCCTCCACCGAGACGCTGCTCGACCAGCTGGCCGCCGCGGGCGAGCGCGCCGTCGTCGTGGTCCCGATCGCCTTCACCGGCGAGCACATCGAGACCCTGCAGGAGATCGACATCCTCTTCCGCCAGCGGGCCGAGAAAGCCGGGATCGTTCACTTCGCCCGCGCCCGCACCGTCGGCACGCACCCCGCGTTCATCACCGCGCTGGCCGACCTGGCCGAGGCCGCCGCCCGCGGACGCGGTTGGATCTAGCGTGCGCGTCGCGGTCATCGGCGGCGGGATCTCCGGGCTGACCGCCGCGCACCTCCTGGTCGGCGCCGGGCACGACGTGGCGCTGGTCGACGACGCGGCCGAGCCGGGCGGGCTCATCGCCGGCGCGCGCGTCGACGGCTTTCTCTGCGAGCGCGGGCCGCAGGCGGTGCTCGACGGGTCGGAGGCGGTGCGGGCGCTCATCAGCAGCGCCGGCCTCGAGGCGCGGATCGTCCGCGCCCTCCCCGCCGCGCGCCGCCGCTCGGTCTACGTCGCCGGAAAGCTGCGGCCCTTTCCCGCCAGCCCGCCCGCGCTCCTCAAGACGAATCTGCTCAGCGCGCGCGGCAAGCTGCGGCTCCTGCGCGAGCCGTTCGTTCGACGCCGAGGAGAAGCGGAGGGCGAAGACGATGAATCGGTGTTCGACTTCGTGGCCCGCCGCTTTGGCAAGGAGGCGGCCGAGCGCGCGGCGGGCCCCGCGCTCATCGGCGTCTACGCCGGCGACGCGGCCGCGCTGTCGGTGCGGGCGGCGTTGCCGCGCCTCGCCGCGCTCGAGCGCGAGCACGGCAGCGTCTTGCGGGGCATGTTTCGCGCGCGCGGGACCAACCGGCTCGGTCGCCCCATCACGTTCCCCGAAGGTCTGGGCGAGCTGCCGCGCGCGCTCGGCGCCGCGCTCGGGGCGCGACGTCGGGCGGCGCGCGCGATGGGGATCGCGCGGCGCACTGGCGGCTGGACGGTCGCGCTCGAGGGTGGCGCGGCGCTCGAGGCCGAGCGTCTGGTCCTCGCCACCCCGGCCGCCGCGACCGCCGCGCTGCTGGCGCCGCACGCGGCCGGCGCCGCCGAGGCGCTGCGCGCCATCCCGCACGCGCCCGTCGCCGTGGTCTGCCTGGGCTTTGGCGCCGCCGGCGCCGGTGCGCTGGGGATCGACCTCGACGCCTACGGGTTCGTGGTGGCCCGCGGCGAAGGGCTCTCCCTCCTCGGTTGCCAGTATGACTCCTCGGTCTTCCCGGGCCGCGCGCCCGCGGGCGGCGTGCTCCTGCGCGCGCTCTGCGGCGGGACGTTCGAGCCGGGGCTGGTCGACGCCGACGACGCCACGATCACCGGACAGGTGCTCGGCGATCTTCGCCGCAGCGCCGGGCTCCGGGGCGATCCCGAGGTCGTTCAGATCTGGCGCGCGCGTCCCGGGATCCCGCAATACGATCGCGCACACCGGGCGCGCGTCCGCGCCGTCGACGAGGCCCTGACGCGCCTCCCGGGCCTGTCGGTGATCGGACACGCCCTGCGCGGCGTCGGCGTGAGCGCCTGCATCGGGGCCGCCACCGCGCTCGTCGGTGAGATCGGAGCTTGATTCTCGGCCCGGGCGGCCCGATTCTCCTGCCGAGGAGGTGAGCATGCGCGCCCTGAGAAATCTGTTCGCATTGGCCGTGATCGTCGCCGTCCTGGGCGGCGGCGCGCTGGTGGCGTTTCGTATCGCGCGCCAGAAGCCGTCGACCCCCGAGGAGATCAAGCCGAACCTCATGGCGGTCAGCTCCGCCGGCTCCTACCTCTACGGCGCACGGGCCGGACAGCGCGTGATTCTGTTCGACACCGGCGCTGACCCGGCCGGCAATCCGGTCGACATCGCCCTCGCCGGCCTTCACGCCGGGCGCGGCGACGTCTCCGACATTTTCCTCACCCACGCCCACGGCGATCACACGGCCGGCGCGAGCGGCCTCACCGGCGCGCACGTCCATCTCGGCCAGGCGGACGTCCCCTTCGCCGAAGGGCGTGCCCCCTGGGACAACCTGCTGCTCCGGCTGATGAGCAAGGGGATGGGAGCTCCCTCGATCAACGTCAGCAACCCGCTCGACGGGGTGCAGGTCGTCGAGCTCGGCGGCGGAAAGACCGTCAAGGCGATCCCGGTGCCCGGCCACACGCCCGGCTCGTATGTGTTCTTCTACGACGGCGTTCTCTTCACCGGAGACACGGCGATCTTCAAGCAGGGGCGGCTCGACCGCGGACCGGGCCTCTTCGACAGCAACAGCGAGCAGGTGAAGGCCTCGGTGACGGCGCTGAAGCAGCAGCTGGCCGGCGCCGAGATCGAAGCCGTCTGCACGGGGCACGGCGGCTGCACGCCGATCGGGCTCGGACGCACGCTGTTCGATGACTTCGTCGGACGGGTCGGCGGCTGAGCGTGCACCTCGTCGTTTTCTCCGCCTCCAGGCTGTTTCAGGTCTTTCAGATCTTGGCCGCGCTGCTGGCGCTCGGCGGGTCGCCGCAGCGCACGCCGACGCCCGACGAGCTGCGCCTCTTCGATGAAGGGACGCGCGCCCTGGCGGCCGGCGACGCGCGCGGCGCCGAGAAGGCCTGGCGGGCCGGCTACGAGATCGCCCACGATCCGGCCTTCCTGGTCCACCTCGGCGAGGCGGAGGAGAAGGCCGGTCAGACGACCGAAGCGATCGACAGCTATCGACGCTATCTGCGCGAGGTCCCCGACGCCTCCGACCGCGCGGACATCGAGCAGCGGCTGGCCCGCCTCGCTCCCGCAGCGCCGGCGCCCGCCCCGGCGCCCAAGGTGGAGACGCCCGGCGAGTTCGGCGGCGCACCACCGGCCAGCGCGCCGGCCGCCCCCGCGGCCCCGCCCGCCCCCGCGCCGGCTGCCGCCAACGCCGCCCGCATCGACGCGGAGCACCCGGCCGGCCAGGAGCAAGAGGACTCGGGATGGAACCGCTACAACACGACCGCCGTCATCGCCTCGGGCGTCACCATCGCGCTCCTGGGCACGGCGGCCTTCTACGGCGCCGAGGCGAGCTCCAAGGAGGGCGACATCAACCGCCTGGTCACCTACCGTTTCCCCCCGCCGCAGTACTCGTCGGTGGCGGCGACGTACACCAGCGACCTGGCTGACGGACACAGCGACGCCCATACGTCCAGGATCCTGCTGCTGTCGGCGGCTGGGACAGGGGTCGTCGCCGCCGTCTTCTTCATCCTCGACGCCGTCCGGACACCGTCCGAGCCCGCCCCGGCAGCGCCGGTTCGCCCGGCCGTCTCCGTCTCGATCGCGCCGGCCGGAAGCGGATTCGGCGCCCAGGGAGCTTGGTCATGGCGATTCTGAGCGGGCGCGCCTGGACGCGCTGGACGAAGACGCTCCGGACGCCGGTGCGGCTCGGTCTGCTGCTGCTCGCCGTGGCGCGCTTGACCGCCTGCTTCAACCCGGCGCAGCCGGGGTGCGCCTTCTCCTGCGCCGGGGACGGCGTCTGTCCGTCCGGCTACAGCTGTGGCACCGACCTCATCTGCCACCGGGACGACGGTCAAGGAACCTGCTCCATCCAGGCCGACGCCGCGACGACCGACGGCGAGGCAGACAGCAAGACCGGCACCACCTCCGACGCGACGTCCGGGCAGTAGAGCCCAGAGCGCTTTTCGCGTGGAGCCTGCCCGGCTCCCGTATAGACTCCCGCGCGGAAACCACCATGGGCGTTTTCGACATGTTCTCGAAGGAGCGGTCGCGCGAGCGGAACGCCGGCCGCGCCATCAACAAGTACGCCCAGTCGCCCGACCGCCTGAAGGCGATGCAGACGCTGCTCGAAGAGGGGTCGCCCGAGGCGCTCTACGCCGTCATGCGCCGCTTCGGCATGCTCTACGACAAGACGATCGACGACGAGCAGGAGAAGGAATACCTGTTCGACAGCCTGGTCGAAAAGGGGGGCGTGGTCCTCGAGCCCCTCAAGAAGTACCTGCTGGCGGCTGAATCAATCTCCTGGCCGCTGCGCGTGCTCGACAAGGTGGTGGCGACCAAGGATGAGGTCGTCGACGTGCTGGCCGAGGTGATGAAGCGCCACGAGCCCGGCTACGAGC
Organism: uncultured Pseudomonadota bacterium; assembly: GCA_963847705.1. Lineage (GTDB taxonomy): Bacteria > Myxococcota_A > Polyangia > Fen-1088 > Fen-1088 > JADGRB01. Next base: position 338,096 of record CAWKBC010000029.1, read on the forward strand.
GCGATCCCACCAAGAAGATTCAGCTGCTGACCCACCTGGCCGGGATCAAGAGCCCGCGCGTGCCGCCGCTGGTGGCCCCCTACCTCGCCGACATGGACATGGGGGTGCGTTACGCCGCCGCCGAGGCGCTGCTCACGCAGGGGGACGAGGCGGCGGCGAGCGAGCCGCTGTTGACGGTCTTCGTGTCGGCCGAGGAAGAGAGCCTTCGCCTCCGCATCCGGATCGCCGACGGCTTCGCCGAGCTCGGATGGTCGCTGGGCGACAAGCGCGCCGAGGTCGAGAAGCGTCTCCCCGATGCGTTCACCATCGAGGGGCGCGGCAAGGAGCCGGCCCGCATCAAGAAGAAGCCGACCCCGAAGGAATAAGACAGCAGGAATAAGAGGTAAGGACAGACGTGCCGAAACGGACCGACATCAAGACCGTCATGCTGATCGGGTCGGGCCCGATCGTGATCGGGCAGGCCTGCGAGTTCGACTACTCGGGGACCCAGGGCGTCAAGGCGCTCAAGGAAGAGGGCTACCGGGTGGTGCTGGTGAACTCCAACCCGGCCACGATCATGACCGACCCGGAGATGGCCGACCGCACCTACGTCGAGCCGCTGACCGTCGAGGTGCTCACCAGCGTCATCGAGCGCGAGCGGCCCGACGCGCTCTTGCCGACGCTGGGTGGGCAGACGGCCCTCAACCTCGCGCTGGAGCTGCACAAGGCCGGCGTGCTGGCCGCCTACGGCGTCAAGCTGATCGGCGCGCAGGTGGCGGCGATCGAGAAGGCGGAGGACCGCCAGCTGTTCAAGGAAGCGATGGCCAAGATCGGCCTCGACGTGCCGCTCTCCGGCCATGCGCACAGCCTGGAAGAGGCGCGCACGATCCAGGCGCAGATGGCGGCGGAGACCGGCGTCGCCTACCCGGTGCTGCTGCGGCCGTCGTTCACGATGGGCGGCTCGGGCGCGGCGATCGTCTGGAACGCCGAGGAGTTCGACAGCAAGGTCGCCTGGGGGCTGGCGCAGAGCCCACGCGGCGAGGTGCTGGTCGAGCAATCGGTGCTGGGCTGGAAAGAATACGAGCTGGAGGTGATGCGCGACACCAAGGACAACGCAGTCATCATCTGCTCGATCGAGAACTTCGATCCGATGGGCGTGCACACCGGCGACTCGATCACCATCGCGCCGGCGATGACCCTCACCGACAAGGAGTACCAGATCATGCGGGACGCGGCGCTGGCCGTGATCCGCGAGATCGGCGTGGAGACCGGCGGGTCGAACATCCAGTTCGCGATCAACCCCGAGAACGGGCGGATGATCGTGATCGAGATGAACCCGCGGGTCTCGCGCAGCTCGGCGCTGGCCTCGAAGGCGACCGGGTTCCCCATCGCCAAGATCGCCACCAAGCTGGCCATCGGCTACACGCTCGACGAGGTCCCCAACGACATCACGCGCGAGACGCCGGCCTGCTTCGAGCCGACCATCGACTACGTGGTCACCAAGATCCCCCGCTTCGCCTTCGAGAAGTTCCCTGGCGCCGACGACGAGCTCGGCCCGCAGATGAAGTCGGTCGGCGAGGTGATGGCCATCGGCCGGACCTTCAAGGAGAGCTTCGGCAAGGCGCTCCGCTCGATGGAGATCGGCCGCGCCGGGTTCGACCTGGAGAACCCGCCTTCGCTCGAGGAGCTGCGCCGGCAGATCGTGCGCCCCGGTCCCGATCGCCTCTGGCAGCTGGCCGAGGCGCTGCGCGCCGGGCTCTCGGAGGCGGAGGCGCATCAGCTCACCAAGATTGACCCCTGGTTCCTGCGCCACCTCGGCCAGATGGTCGCCGCCGACGAGGGGGCCCGGATCGCCGGCGCGGCCAAGGGCGCGGCGATGCTGGACGACGCGGCCCGGCTCCTGCGGCTCAAACAGCACGGAATTTCCGACCGGCGTCTCATGAAGCTGGCCGGCGTCTCGGAAGAAGAGGTCCGCCAGGCGCGGATCAAGCACGGCGTCCGCCCGGTGTTCAAGCGGGTCGACACCTGCGCCGCCGAGTTCGAGGCCCAGACCCCTTACCTCTACTCGACCTACGAGACCTCCTTCGAGGAGCACGTCGGCGGCGCGCCCACCGTCGAGAATGAAGGTCGCCCCACGGCGAAGAAGAAGATCGTCATCCTGGGCGGCGGCCCCAACCGGATCGGTCAAGGGATCGAGTTCGACTACTGCTGCGTCCACGCGGTGCAAGCGCTGCGCGAGGACGGCTACGAGACCATCATGGTCAACTGCAACCCGGAGACGGTCTCGACCGATTACGACACCTCCGACCGGCTGTTCTTCGAGCCGCTGACCCGAGAAGATGTCATGGAGATCGTCGACGCCGAGAAGCCCGAGGGCGTCATCGTCCAGTTCGGCGGGCAGACGCCGCTGCGCCTGGCGGTGCCGCTCATGAACGCGGGCGTGAAGCTGCTCGGCACCAGCGCCGATGCCATCGACCGCGCCGAGGATCGTCAGCGCTTCGGGGAGCTGATCCGCAAGCTCGCCCTCCGCGTCCCCGCCTGGAAGACGGCCTACGGCTTCGCCGAAGCCTATGAGGCCGCGCGCGAGATCGGCTACCCGGTGATGGTGCGCCCGTCGTACGTCCTCGGCGGCCGCGCCATGGAGATCGTCCACGACGAGTCGGGCCTGGAGAAGTTCGTGCTCACCGCGATGGAGGCCTCGCGCCGCGAGAGCCTCAAGTCGCGCGCCGACGAGAAGGAGGCGCCGATCCTGATCGACCAGTTTCTCCCCGACGCCATCGAGGTCGACGTCGACGTGGTGGCCGACGGCACCGACGTCATCGTGGGTGGCGTGATGGAACACATCGAGGAGGCCGGCATCCACTCGGGCGACTCGGCCTGCTGCCTGCCGCCCCACTCCCTGGCTGCCGAGACGGTCGAGGCGATCAAGACGCAGGCCCGGGCCCTGGCCCGCGAGCTCGGCGTGCGCGGCCTGATGAACGTCCAGTTCGCCGTCCCCCGCGACGGGCGCGGCATCTTCATCCTGGAGGTGAACCCCCGCGCTTCGCGCACGGTGCCGTTCGTCTCCAAGGTCACCGGCGTGCCGCTGGCCAAGGTGGCGGCGCGCATCGCCGTGGGCCGCACGCTCAAGGAGATGGGGATCCGAGAGGTGACGCCCAAGCACATCGCCGTCAAAGAGGCGGTGTTCCCCTTCGCCAAGTTCGCCGGCGTCGACACGCTGCTCGGCCCCGAGATGCGCTCGACCGGCGAGGTGATGGGGATCGACACCAGCTTCGCGGCGGCCTTCGGCAAGAGCCAGATCGGCGCGGGGACCCGGCTGCCCATGCGCGGCACCGCCTTCATCTCGGTGCAGGACAGCGACAAGGCGAACGCCGTGGCCGTCGCCAAGGGGCTCGTCGACCTGGGCTTCGAGGTGCTGGCCACCCGTGGCACGCACGACTTCCTGCGCGCCCAGGGGATCGCCGTCGAGCGCATCAACAAGGTGCGCGAGGGGCGCCCCCACTGCGTCGACCGAATCCTCGACGGCGGCATCCACCTGGTCATCAACACGACGGCCGGCGCCGAGGCGATCAAGGATTCTTTCCCCATCCGCCGCAACGCGCTCTTGAAGGGGATCCCCTACTACACGACGATGTCGGCGGCGCGCGCCGCCGTGGGTGCCATCGCCGAGCTGCGCGCCGGCAAGATGCGGGTGCGGTCGCTGCAGGAGTACCAGCGCGCGGGAGATGCGGAGAAAGGTTCGTAGTCATGGCCAAGTTCCCGATGACACCACGCGGGCAGCAGGCCCTGCGCGAAGAGCTCAAGCGGCTGCGCGAGGTCGAGCGCCCCAAGAACGTGCTCGACATCGAAGAAGCACGCGCACACGGCGACCTCAAGGAGAACGCGGAGTACCACGCCGCCAAGGAGCGCCAGGGGTTCATCGAGGGGCGCTCGCGCGACATCGAATCGATCCTGGCGCAGGCCGAGGTGATCGATCCGACCAAGCTGTCCGGCAGCAAGGTGGTGTTCGGCGCGACCGTGAAGCTGACCGACACCGACAGCGGCGAAGAGGTGACCTACATGGTCGTCGGCGACCATGAGGCCGACATCAAGGCGGGGCGCATCGCCGTCTCCGCCCCGCTGGCGCGTGCCATGATCGGCCGCGAGCGGGGGGAGTCGGTCACGCTCAAGACAGGCAAGGGGACGCGCGAGTACGAGATCTCCGAGGTCCGCTTCGTCGCCGCAACCTGATCGCGGCGGAGCGCCCGGGCGGAGCGCCCGAAGCGCAGCACCTCGAGCGGAGCGCCTGCGGCGGCGCGCCTAGAGATCGGCAGCGGCGTCGGTCGCGCCGCCGTCAGGGCCACCGCCGCCGGCGACCCCCGTCGTGCTCCCGCCCTGGCCGCCTGGCGCGCTGGCCCCGGCTGCGCCGCCCAGGCCGGTCGCACCCGCCGCGCCGCCCAGACCGGTCACCCCGGCCGCGCCGCCCAGGCCCGCCGCCCCGGCTGCGCCGCCCAGGCCCGCCGCCCCGGCTGCGCCCGCTGCTCCGGCTGTGCCGCCGGTCCCCGCGGCTCCCGCGCCCGCGGCGCCGTTGCCACCCGCTCCACCGGTCCCAGTCGTCCCACCGGTCCCCGTCGTCGGAACGTTGGTGGTCCCCGGAGCCACGCAACGGCCCCCTTCCATCGTCTCACCGGTGGACGAGCACATGTTGCTGGCGCAGTCGCTGTCCTGGACGCAGCGGCCCCCGATCCCCTGCGTGCAGGCGACCGCGGCCAGGCCGGCAAAAAAAGACGCGACCAAAACCGAACGGAGACGAAAAGAGATCCGACGCATGAGAGGTCGCTCAGTTACCACGCACCCACCTGACTGTCTATGGCCGATACCTTGAGGTACGTTCCAGGCATGCGTGCTTCGATTCGGCGGGCCCTCCCTCAGGTTGCCTCGATCGTCGCCTCGATCGTCGCCGGGGTCGGCGTGACGGTCGTCGCCACCGGCGGCGGAGCGGAGGCCGCCCCGAAGCCGCCCTCCACCCCTCCCGGGCTCTCCGGGCCTGCCGACCACCCTGCCAGGCCAGCCAAGCCTTCCCGGAAGTCGGCGGCCTCGGCCACCGAAAAGGAGGCGCAGGCATTCCTGACCACCGTGACCAGCCTGCTCGCGCCCGTCGCGGTGAGCGCCAATCTGGCCGACTGGACGTCGCTCACCGACGTGACCCCCGAGCACACCGGCCAGCGGACCGGGGCCGACAAGACGCTGGCTGCGCTGGCCGGCTCGAAGCTCATCATCGAGAAGACCAAGGCGCTCCTCAAGAACAGAAAGCAGCTCGACGAGGAGACGGCGCGGCAGCTGGAAAAGCTGCTGCTCGGCGCGGCCGAGAGCCCGGGGACGATCCCGGACGTGGTGGCCAGGCGGGTGGAGGCGGAGGCCCACCAGTCGAGCATCCTCGACGGTTACACCTTCTGCGCGGCGCCGGCAGGAAAAGGCGGGGCTTGCGCGCACCCGATGACGGCCAACCAGATCGACGACATCCTGCGCAAGTCGCGCGATCTCCCCGAACGGCTGCGCGTCTGGACGGCGTCGAAGGAGATCGGGCGCCCGCTGAAACCCGGCCTGGTCGAGCTCATCAAGCTGCGCAACCAGGTGGCCCAGGAGATGGGTTACCATTCCTACTTCGCGCTCCAGGTCGCCGACTACGGGATGACCGTCGAGGAGATGATGAAGCTCCTCGACGACGCGCTCGAGACCACCAAGCCGCTCTTCGACGGGCTCCATTGCTTCGCCCGGTACGAGCTGGCGGCACGCTTCAAACGGCCGCCGCCGCGGCTCATTCCGGCACACTGGCTGGGAAATCGCTGGGCGCAGAGCTGGCCGGGGCTGGTTGAATCCGCCAACCTCGATCCGCTGTTCAAGGGGGCGACCGCGGAGAGCATCGTCAAGAGCGCCGAGAACTTCTATGTGTCGCTCGGCTTCCCCAAGCTGCCCGCCGCGTTCTGGGAGCGCTCGGACCTCTATCCCGTCCCACCGGGCGTGGGGCGCAAGAAGAACGCCCACGCCTCCGCCTGGGACATCGATCGCGCCGGCGACGTCCGCTCGCTCATGAGCGTCGAGCCGAACGCGGAGTGGTTCGACGCCGCCCACCACGAGCTCGGCCACGTCTACTACTTCATGTCGTACGATCGACCGGAGGTCCCCTACCTGCTGCGCGATGGCGCCAACCGGGCCTTTCACGAGGCGGTGGGCGAGCTGGCCAAGCTGGCCAGCGAGCAGACGCCCTACCTGGTGAAGGTCGGCGTGATGCCGGAGGGCAAGCAGCCCGACCCCACGGAATGGCTGCTCCAGTCGGCGCTCGACTCGATCGTGTTTCTCCCCTTCTCCGCCGGCACGATGAGCCACTTCGAGCACGATCTGTACGAAGAGGAGCTCCCGCCGACCGAGTGGCAGCAGAGATGGTGGGACGACGTGGCGACATTTCAAGGCGTGGTGCCGCCGGGAAGCCGCGAGGGGGATCTCTGCGACGCCTGCACCAAGACGCACATCAACGACGACCCGGCGCAGTACTACGATTACGCGCTGGCCACGATGATCAAGTTCCAGCTCCACGATCACATCTGCAACACGATCCTCAAGCAGGACGTACGGGCCTGCGACTACTCGGGCAACAAGGAGGTGGGCGCGTTCTTGAAGGGGATTCTCTCTCTGGGCGCGACGCGTGACTGGCGGACGGTCATCAAGGACGCGACCGGCGAGCCGATCTCGCCGCGCGCGCTGATGGCGTTCTATCAGCCGCTGGTCGAGGTGCTGGCCAAGCGCAACGAAGGCCGGGACTGCTCGCGGTGATCGGCCCGCGCTTCGCCGCAGCCATCGGGCTGGTGCTGGCCGCGCTCAACGGACCGCCCCCGTCCCCCCACCTCCCCGGCAGCGCGACCCTGCCGCCCATCACGGTCCCGCCGCCCCCGGCACCGCCCGCCGACCGGGAGCGCGGCGTGGCGCTCGGCCTGTTCGCCGAGGACGTGAGCTTCTCGTACGCGCCGCTGCTGGCCGAGATCGTGGCGCTGGGAGCCACGCACGTGGCCCTGGTGGTGCCGCTCTACCAGACCGACGGGACCAGCGTGGACCTTGGCCTCGACACCCGCTTCTCCCCCACCCTCGAGACCGTGGCCGAGACGGCGCGCGCGGCGAAGCGCGACGGGCTGGAGGTCACCATCTTCCCCATCGTCCGGCTGTCCGCGCCGCGCGCAGGCGAGTGGCGCGGCACGCTGGCGCCGCGCGATCGCGACGCCTGGTTCCGAAGTTACGGCGACAAGCTGGGCGATCTGGCCGGCATCGCCGCGATGACCGGCGCCAAGCGGCTGGTCGTCGGCAGCGAGCTGTCGACGCTCGACGGCGACCTCGATCGCTGGCGTCCCGTCATCGAGAAGGTGCGCGCCGTCTTCCCCGGCAAGCTCGTCTACTCGGCCAACTGGGACCACTACAAGAACGCGCCGCTCTTCGACCTCTGCGACGAGGAGGGGATCTCGGGCTACTTCAACCTGCGCGACACCAAGGCCCCCGACGACGACGCGACGGCGGAGGCGGGCTGGCGGCGGGTGCGGCAGGAGCTGGAGGCCTGGCGGGTCGGGCGCTCGGCCCCCTTCATCTTCACGGAGCTCGGCTACCGCTCGCGCGCCGGCGCGACCGCAGCGCCCTGGGACGAGGGTCCCGGCGGCACCCCCGATCCCGACGAGCAGCGCCGCGGCTTCGCTGCCTTTCGCCGCGCCTGGACCGGCTCGCCGATCCTCGATGGGGTCTACATCTGGAACTGGTACGGCTACGGCGGCCCCGCCACCACCAGCTACACGCCCCGCGGCAAGCCCGCCGAGGCCGAGGTCCGGGCGCTGCTGGAAGCGCTTTAGGCCGAGATCTACTGCGGATTCATCGCGCCGGCGGTGACGAGCGCGCCGATCGAGGTGAAGGCGGTCAACGGCAGCGTGAGATCCATCGTCCAGCTCTTGCCCACGCCGTCGCCGCCAGCGGTGAAGACGAGGGGGATCGGCCCGCTGCCGCCGCGCGCGATCGCGGCCAGGCGCGGGCTGGCGCCCAGCGTCCCGACCAGGCCCAGGACCGGTGCCAGGTCGAAGTAGTAGAAGCCGTCTCGCCCCTTCGCCCCCGTCTCCGCCTCGGTGAACGACGCGCTCTTGGCGGTCACCGCCGCCTTGCCTGAAGCGATCGCGGCCAGGCGCGCCCGCGCGTCCCGACCGAAGGTGATCACCACGCGGGTCCCCGCCACGGCCTGGTAGAGGTCGAACCCCGATCCGAAGAACTTGCGGATCTCGGCGCTGTCGAAGGGGCTCTCCTTCTTGATCGTCATCCGGAAGTGGATCGCCTTGGCCTTGCCGACGCTCTCGCGCTTGGAGGTCCAATCGAACATCGCAGCCGAGTTGCCGAGCTGCGCCCGGAGCAGCGCCGAGGTCGCCTCCGCGTCCATGCGCCCGAGCGCCCCGCCCACCTTGGCGGCGGTCGCCGCGTCCTTGAGCGGGGTGGAGAACGCCCCCGTGAAGTAGGGCGCCTCCTTGGTCGCCGCCATCATGCCCGACTGTCCGCCGACCATGCCGGCCAGGAAGGCGTCGTAGTACACGAGCGCCGCCACCGCCCCCTTGGTCTTGTCCGCCGCCAGCCGGTCGCGGTAATGCCCGAGGATCTGCTTCCAGAACGTCCCGATGCTCATGGCGCCGATCATCACCGGCGCGCCCGTACCCCCCAGGATCGCCCGGTCGATCTCGAACGGACGCACCTCGCGGGCCGTCGCCTCCAGCATCGTCCCCGGGCGGGCCATGAGGCGCCCCCGCAGGATGAGCCCGCGCGCCGGATCGAGCGCCAGTCCGATCTCAATCCGCTCGGCGTCGCCGACGAGACCCAGCATCGTCCCGAAGGTCTCGTAGACGTAGCTGTCCGGGGTCATGAACGAGGTCTGCGCCGTCTGCAGCTGGCGCATCTGCTCGAGGAACGCAGTGATGGCGCTCTTGACGTCGGTCCCGTGCGCGCGGGCAATCGCCTCGGGATAAATCGTCGTGGTGGCGTCGTCGGCGCTCCCGTGCCGCGCCTCGAGCGCCAGCATGGTCCCGCGCGCCATCGCGTCGACCTCGTCGCCCATGACCACCACGGCCCCGGCGCGGTAGACCCATCCCTGCGCCTTGCCAGAGGCATCGGCCAGCTTCGTCAACGGACCGCTGATCATGACCGGCTTGCCCAGCGCCGCGATCAACTTCTCGGCTTCGGCCGGGCCACGCGCCGGGATCGCCAGCACCAGGCCGCTGCGCCCCTTTTCGTCGAGCGCGACGACGACCGCGCCGCAGGGGCTGGCGAGATCGAGGTTGGTCGCCACCTCGGGGGCGAGGCCGGCCTCCGACAGCAACATGTCGCGCACGCCCTCCGGTGTCATCGGAAGCGGGACCGCCGCTCCGACGAGCTTCACGCCGTTGGCCAGCAGGCGGTCGAACGAGCCGACGGAGACCGTGGCCATCTGATAGGGCCGCGCCGTCGCCGGCGGCAGCAGCGTGACGGGCGGAAGGACCGTGGGCCCGGGCGGCTTGATCGCCACCGCCGCCGGCGCCGCCGCGGCCGTTTTTGGCTGAGGCGCCGTCGCCGCGCAGGCCGTCGCCAGCACACAGAACAGGATCACACCCCTTCCGACGGGCTCGATCATGCCGGGACGATACCCGCAGGTAGGCCACGCCCCTAGCATTTTTCCGAGGGCGAGGTTGCGGGGAGGGGCCACGCTTGCTACCGTCGGGCGAGATGTCGCGATCGGCGCGAGCCCGACTGATCTGCAGCGCGATGGCTGCGTTGCTCGCCGGCGCGCTCGCGGGGGGCTGTGGAAGCTCGCCGCCGACGGACCGGAATTTCGGGACCAACCTCGGCGCGGACTTCCGAGCGCCAATCGTCGACGCCGGCTCCGGCGACACGAACGTGACGCCTGAGGCTTCCATCGACGAAGCGGGCACCGGCGGCACGACGGGCACCGGCGGCACGACGGGCACCGGCGGCACGACGGGCACCGGCGGCACGACGGGCACCGGCGGTGACGCCGGCGCGGCGGGACAGACGGGCGCGGGAGGCGCGGGCGGAAACGCCGGTGCGGCCGGCGGCGGGTCATGAAGGGCATGGACATCAGGCCCGATTTGGTCGAAAAAAGATCCTAGAGGAACCGATGCAGGTCGTTTGCGCCACGTGCCAGCTCAGCTTCGATGCGCCCGAGGGAGCGACGGGCCTGGTCTGTCCGATTTGCCGCGGCCCGCTGCGACCGCAGGCGACCGCCGGAAGCGACGGTGACGGCGCCAGCAAGACGGCACACGATTGGAGCGGCGGCGATCTCGACGATCTCGATCGCCATCCTGAGCGCGCCTGCTGTCTCGGCGCGGGTCGAGGTGCTCGGCGCGACCGGTGACGAGGCCATCGGCGAGGTTCACCTGCTGGCGGGCGGCGTCTCGGACTCGATCTACCAGGGCAAGGCGACCGACGACGCGCTCGATCGGCTGCGGGCGGACAAGCCGACCCGATTCCGCGTGGAGCAGCGGCTCCCCAACCCGCTCGACGGCAACCTGAGCGAGCCGGGGCCGGAGACCGGAACGCTGGACGGGCGCGCGCTGGCGCACCTCATGCGTTACTGCGAGGACTACGTCATCAGCTGCGCCATCGACGTGTGGCGCGGCAACGAGACGGCGCGCGTGGAGTACAAGCGCGGCGAGATCAGCGGCGTCACCGTCGGCGGCATCGACGCCCCCGAACGGCTCGCCGAGGTGATGCAGTGGTCGTCGGGCAACTACCGGCTGGTCGTTCCCGAGTTCAAGCTGCCGGCCACCGCGCCCAAACGGGCCAAGTCGTCGACGGCCACGCCAGCGCCGGTCCCGGCCCCCGCGCCGTCGGCGCAGGCGGCGCGGAACGCTAGCTCCACCAAGACCATCTTCGGGATGCCCGTCGCCGAGGTCGCGAAGGCCCGTGCGGCCGCGGAGGCCGCGAAAGAGGCTGCCAAGGAATCTGCGGCGACCGCCCCAGACATGGTGCGACCAAGTGTCCAACCCGCGGCGCCGCGGGTGGCGACGCCGGTGCCGGTCGTCGCGCCCACCCCGCGCGTCTCGCCGCCCGGCATCGCGCCGAGCGCGACGCCCGCGCCGATGAGCGCCTCGCGCGACAGCGCCACCAAGACCATCTTCGGCGTGCCGGCGCCGCGCGCACCCGAGGGGTTCCAATCCACGGTGCCCGCGCAACGCGGGTCGCAGCCGGGCGCGCCCGCGATGACCGCCGACGCAGACTCGGCGCGCACGGAGACCGCCAAGGTCAATCGCAAGACGGGCGCCCGCAAGGTCGACGTCCCCGCGCCAGCCGTGGTCGCCCCGACGACGGCGCCAGCGGCAGCCCCGCCCCGTGCGGCGTCTGCGCCGATCGCTGCGCCGACTTCGGAGCCGAGCGAACGGCAACCGACGACGACGCCCGGATTTGATTCGCGCGGGGCCGCCCGCAAGCCGGGGGCAGCCGCACCCGCCTCTGACAAGCCGCCTCAAAAGCAAACGCAGCTCTGGACGTACGTCGGCGTGGGCTTCGCGTTCGGCCTGGTCCTGCTCGGCATCTACCAGCTCTACGGTCTCCTGGCCCATTGAGGGGACCGGCAACGTGCTGAGCGCCGTCGTCGACGCCTATCGGCGGACACGGAAGCCGAAGGACATTTTCTGGAACAAGTTCGTCGCCCGACCGCTGGCCGCGGTGGTGATCGTCCCACTGGCCCGCACCCGTGTGACGCCGAACCAGATCACGCTGGCGACGCTGCCGGTCTTTCTCGCCGGCGCGGCGGTGATGGCGTTCCTGCCCAGCTGGCCGATGCTCTGTTTGGGCGTGGCGATCCTCGAGCTCTCCTATGTGCTCGACTGCGCCGACGGACAGCTGGCCCGGCTCAAGGGGACCTCGTCTCCCGTGGGGGCCCACCTCGATTTCCTGATGGACGAGCTCAAGGCCTTCACGCTGGTCGCCGCGGTCGCGGTCCGCCTCTGGTGGCCGTCTCACGAGGGGCGCTGGCTGCTCGAAGGGCTCGGGGGGCTCGTCATCGTGGCGGGGGCCATCAGCCTCACGACGTTCATGCGCCGTCCCGAGTACGCCGCGGCCACCGGCACCGCCGTCGCCAAGGGGGCCGGCGACTATGGAGAGGGGTTCGCCGCCGCGGCGCCCACCCGCCGTTCGCCGCTCGCCCTCGTCGAGGGGCTCGGCCGCTTCGTCGTCCACTACCCGAGCTACATTGTCTTCGTGGCGCTCGCCAACCGGATGGACCTGTTTCTCCACGCCTACCTGGCGATGAACGCCGCCTACGCGGCGCGCGCGCTCCTGACCATCGGACGTTCGCTCGGGCGGGGACCCGGGAACCCCGGGAGGGTCCCTCGCGTGGACGTAGTCGGGCTTCGCCCGGCGCAGTCCGTCGCGGGGGGGAGCGGGGACCCTTCCAGGGTCCCCGACGATGATCGCGTGGACGTAGCCGGGCTTCGCCCGGCGCAGTCCGTCGCGGGGGGGAGCGGGGACCCTTCCAGGGTCCCCGACGACAAATGAAGGCGATCATCGTGGCCGCCGGACGCGGCCGCCGGCTCGGACAGGAGACCGAAGAGATCCCCAAGTGCATGGTCGAGGTCGCGGGGCGCGCGATCCTGCACCGGCAGCTCGACGCGCTGGCCGCCGCCGGCGTCGACGACGTGGTGATCGTGCGCGGCTATCGCGGCGACAAGATCGCGCCGCCGGCCGGAGGGCCGCCGCTCCGCTTCGTCGAGAACCCCGACTGGGCGGAGAACAACATCCTGACCTCGCTGCTCTACGCCGAGCGCGAGATGAAGGACGGGTTTCTGTTCTCCTACTCGGACATCGTCTTCGCGCCCGAGCACGCCCGCAGACTGGCGGAAGCGCCGGGTCCCGTGGCGCTGGTGATCGATCGGCGCTGGCGCGACGCCTACGAGGGGCGCACGCTCCACCCGGTGAGCGAGGCCGAGCTGGCTCGGGTCGAGGGGACCGGCGCCGCCGCCGCCGTCACGCGCGTCGGCAAGCGGCTGGTGGCGGCCGAGGAGGCCGCCGGCGAGTTCATCGGTCTGGCGCGCTTTTCGCCCGAGGGGGCCCAGGCGCTCGGCGAGGTCTGGCGCGAGGCCAGCGCCGCCGGCCGCAAGACCCCTTTCGGTGCCGCCGCCACGCTGGATCAGGCCTACCTCAGCGACGGTCTCAACGCGCTCACCGCGCGCGGCGTGGCGCTGCGCCCCCTCTTCATCGACGGTCTCTGGCGCGAGATCGACACCGAAGAGGACCTGGCGCGGGCCGAGAAGACGATCCGGTCGTGGACCTGACTCGGACCCGATCCAGGGCTAGATTGACGCTGACATGGCCGGCCCCGATCCCGCCCACTGGCTGCACCGACTGACCGCGGAGGAGTGGCTGGCCGCGGCTGCGACCGAAATCTCCCATGCCGAGGCGGCGCTCGCGCGGCGCGCGGCGCGCCCCGGCGTCACCCACGCGCGGCGCGCGGCCGGCATGGCCTGGAACGCCGTCCTCACCGCCCACCCCGACGACCGCGCGGGACGCAGCTACATGGAGCACGTGGTCGCACTGGCCGTCGACGCCGCCCTGCCGGACGAGGTCCGGGCCGCGGCCCAGCGCCTGCGCGACACCCCCGCGGCCCCGCCCGAGCTGGTGACGCTCGGCAAGCCCGACCTCGCCCCGGCCCACGACGCCCGCACCATCCTCATCCACGCCCGCCGGCTCCTCACCCCGAACTGAGCCGCCGCGCGCCGCGGGTGCGCTCCTGGGACGGGGCCGGCGTCCGGCTTGGTCCGGGCGGGCGGCCCCGGAGGGGGGCCGGTTCAGCTGCTTCCAGTATCTGGACCGCCCTGCACCAGCGCCCCGAAGGTGAGGCCGAGGAAAAACCCTTTCATCTCGGTCGACCGTACACTACCTCAATGAGGCCGGGCGGCCGCCCTGCCGGGCGCCTTGACCTTGCCGAAGACAAGGCACTATCTTTAGCGGGTTTTGAAGCTGCGCAGTTCGCGGTTCCGGCAACAGTCAGAAAAACAACCCAGGAGAAAACGAAGCTCATGAAGAAGGCTGATCTGGTCGACGTCGTGGCGCAGCAGAAGAATCTGCAGAGGCAGCAGGTAGAGATCACCATCGACGCGCTCATCGATGCCATTGCCGACGGGCTGTCCAAGGGCGAGCGGATCGACCTGCGCGGCTTCGGCGCCTTCGCGGTCCGCGAGTCTGCGGCCCGCACCGGGCGCAACCCCCAGACCGGCGCGCCGATCGAGATCGCCGCGCGCAAGGTTCCCACGTTCAAGGCCGGCAAGGAGCTTCGGGACAAGGTCAACCGCCCCGCCTAAACTCTAAGTCAGACCGTCCACGCACCAAACCAGCAAGCAGACAGCAAGCAGACACCAGAAGACGAGATGGGTACCCGACTTTTCATTGGTAATCTTTCGTACAACGTCACCGAGCAGGAGTTGCGGGAGGCGTTCACCGGCGAGCAGATCGAGCTGCGAAGCGTCCGCGTCGCGCTCGATCGGGAAACCGGCCGTCCACGAGGGTTCGCCTTCGTGGAGACCGCAACCGACGACGGGGCCAAGGCTTCAATCGAGAAGCTCTCCGGGCGCATCCTGCAGGGGCGTCCAATCATCGTCGAGGAGGCGCAAGCCAAGCCGGCGGGCCCGCGTCCGGCGGGCGGTTATGGCAGTGGCCCGCCCCGCCCCGGAGGCGGCGGCTTCAGCCCGCGTCCCCCGGGGGCAGCCGGTCCAGGCGGCCCGCCGCGTGGTCCGGGTGGGCCAGGCGGCTTCAGCGGCGGACCTCCTCGCCCGGGCGGTGCCCCAGGCGGCCCGCCCCGCGACTTCGGCCCGCCGCGGGCTCCGGGCGGCTTTCGGCCCGGGGGGTTCGGTGCGGCACCGGGCGCCCGCCCGAGCGAGGGCCCACCCCGGCGCGAGCGTCCCGAAAAGAAGCGTTCGACCCGCCCCAAGCCCGAGGAGCGCGAGCGGGGCAACTGGCGCTGGGACGGCAAGGACGACGAGTAGTCGGTTGAGCCGCGCCTAGCGGGCGCCCCTATGCGATAATCGCTCGAGGGCGCGCACGTGACGCCGGGGCGGATTTTGGTTGTCGACGATGATCCGTGGATTCAACGGATCGTGGCGCGTGCGCTCGGCCAGCGCGGTCACCAGGTCAGCCTGGCCGGCGAGGCGACGGGTGCGTTCGTGGTCGCCTCCAAGATCAAACCAGATGTGATCCTGACCGCGATCTCGTTGCCCGCGATCGAAGGGTGGGCCTGGTGGGAGCGGCTGCGCACGCTGCCGGCCTGCGCCGACGCGCCGATCATCTTCCTGCTCTCGGACGTCGACGAGACGACGTCCATTTCCGGCGCCGGCCCGCGCGATCAGCGGCTGCGCAAACCGTTCCGGATGGAAGATCTGGAGGCGGCGGTCGTTACAGCTCTCGGGGGCGGGAAAGTGAATACCCTCTTGGGGCAAGCGCCGGCGCCGGCCGAAACGACCGAGGTCAAACCCTCGGCCGGACACCGGCCGCTGTCGGCGCTGCGCGGCGCGCTCGATCAGCTGGGCCTGGCCAGCGTGCTGACGGTGCTGGAGATGGAGCGCAAGAGCGGCATCCTGCTCTGCGAGCGCGAGTCGGGGGTGGCCCGGCTCTTCCTGCGCAAAGGGCGGGTGGTCCGCGCCGACAGCGACGAGCCCCGCCTGTCGGGCGCTGCTGCGGTCTACGAGGCGCTCGCCTGGCGGACCGGCACGTTCGACTTTCTGAGCGGCGACATCGGCGGCGTCGACGACATCCAGTCCTCGACCACCTTCCTGCTGCTGGAGGCGGCGCGCCGGGTCGACGAGGCGAATGAAGCTCGCCGTTCGGGCCCGATCGAGAGCAAAATCTGACCGCCTTGCAGGTCGAGACCTCAGAGCCCGGCGCCCGGGAGATCATCGAGCTTTGCATCGTCGTGCCGCAGGAGTGCGACGGCTGGCGGCTCGATCACTTCCTCAAGCGCCGGATCGGGCGGCTGTCGCGCACGCGCATCCAGTCGATCCTCCGGACACAGATCTTCTTCTCCGACGGACGGTCGGTGCGTCCGGCGGCCTCGGTGCACGCCGGCGAAACGATCTTGCTCCGCCGGCCCGCCCCCGTCGAGCCGGAGGTCCCGCGCCACTTCGAGATCCTCTACGAGGACGAGAGCGTGCTGGTGATCGACAAGCCGGCCGGCCTGCCGATGCACACCACCGCCAAATTCTGGCGCAACACGCTGACCGCGCTCTTGCGCGAGCGCTACCCGAATGAGTCGATGGAGGTCGCCCACCGGATCGATCGCGAGACCTCGGGCGTCCTGGTGATCGCGCGCGGCCACGAGGTGGCGAGCTTCCTCACCCGGGCCTTCGCCCGTCGCGCGGTGGAGAAGACCTACCTGGCGCTGGTCAAGGGACAGCCGCCCGACGAGGGTCGGATCGATCGGCCGCTCAAGCTGCTCGACTCGCCCTCGCACATCATGATGGGGACGGCGGTCGATGGCCTCACGGCGGTCACCCGCTACCGCGTGGTGCGGCGGTTCGCCGCGCACGCGCTCTGCGAGGCGCACCCGGAGAGCGGGCGGCAGCACCAGATTCGCGTTCACCTCCAGTCGATCGGCCACCCCATCGTGGGCGACAAGCTGTACGGCGCCAGCGAGGCGCTGTTCATGCGCGCCTGTGACGAAGGGGTCACCCCCGAGCTCCTCGCGCTGTTCGACGACCTGCCCCGCCATGCGCTGCACGCCCACCGCCTGACCTTCCCGCACCCGAAGACGAAACAGCCGCTCACCGTCGAGAGCCCGCTCCCCGCCGACCTGGTCGACTACATCGAGCGGTTGGAGCTCGCCCCCGAGAAGAGCGCGACTCCGCTCGGGCGTTAGTCCGCGCTGGGCGTGTCGAGGACGCGCGAGATGCTGAGGTCGAGGCGGCTGACCAGCAGGCCCGCCAATGAGCGAAACTCGCCGGGCAGCATCCCCAGCTTGGAGCAGACCGCGCGCTCGGTCGCCTCGAGCACCTGTTCGCGGGCGCGCGCGATCCAGCGCGTGATCGTCGACTGATTGACGCTGTAGATGTTGGCCAGCTGCTCGTGCGACAGGCCGCTCACGATCGTCAGCTTGAGCAGCAGGCGGTCGCGATCGGGCAGGCCGGCCAGCGCCTCGCGCACCGCCGCCTCGAACTCCGCCTTGTACTTGGTCCGCAGGTAGTCGATCTCGGGGTGCTGATGGGCGGGGAGAACCTCGTCGGCGCGCGGATCCATGCCGGTCGTCCGCGCCTCCGATCGCCGGAGATCGAGCGCCACCCGCTGGGCGGCGACCGCCACCCAGGCCGCCAGCGGTCCGCGGCCGAGGTACGACTGGATGCGCGGCGATTTTCCCGCCGTCCCCACGAAGATTCGCTGCCAGAGGATCTGGCGGACCTCGTCGCGAAGATCGGCGCTCCGGTCGACCCGCGCCACGGCGGCCGTGATCGCAGCGGCGCACAGCCGGTCACAGAGGGCCAGCGCGTTCGGCAGGCCGTCGGCACAGGCGACGGTGAGGGCCAGATCCTCGACGTGGAGATCGGCGAGGCCCGCCTCTCCGTCGTCGCCGGCCGCGCGGGCGATGGCCTCGACGAGGCGCGCCGGATCGATCGTCAGCTCCGGCCAGGCCTGCGCGGCGCGCGCGACGAGCGCCTGCAGGCGCGTCTCCAGGTCGGCGGGCCGACGCCCGGACGGACGCGTCCGCGCGTAGATCCCCGCCAAATCCAGCTCGCGCGCGCCCGGCATGAAGCTCTTTACGTTACCAGACGGCCGGCAGCCGGGCCCAGCCGCTCCCCTCGGGCCGCCGGTCTCTGCAATAATCGCGCGGCGATCCCATGGACTGTCTCGACGAAGAGACCGTCGTTGCCTTTGTGAACGGCGCCTTGCGTGGCCCCGCGCTCGCCGCCGTGGAGCGCCATCTGCTCGACTGCCCTGCCTGCGCGACGCTGGTCGTGGTGGCCGCGCCCCCCTCGCGCACGGGCGGTCAGCCAGGCTCGCCGGCCCCGGAGCTGGCCGTCGGACGCTATCGCCTCTTGCACCTGGTCGGCCGCGGCGGCATGGGCGAGGTCTACGCGGCGTACGATCCCGAGCTCGATCGAAGGGTGGCCATCAAGATCCTGCGGGCCGACGCCCATCCCGACAACAACATCGAAGCGGCGCGTCTCGCCCGCGAGGCGCAGGCGGTGGCCCGGCTGTCGCATCCGAACGTGGTGGCGATTTACGACGTCGGGTCCTCGTCCGGGCGGATGTTCCTGGCGATGGAGCTGGTCGAGGGGGAGACGCTCGCGCTCTGGCTGGCGCGCCACACCCGCACCAGGAGCGAGATCCTCTCCATGTTCTTGATGGCGGGGCGCGGCCTGGCGGCTGCCCACCGCGCCGGGATCGTCCACCGCGACTTCAAGCCCCAGAACGTGATGGTGGCGCGCGATGGCAGCGCCCGGGTGATGGACTTCGGCCTGGCCGCCGCCGGCGGCGGCGCGGGGCGGACGCACCAGATCCGCCTGACCAAGGCGGGCGCCATCCTGGGGACACCGCTTTACATGTCGCCCGAACAGATGGTTGGCCAGACCGTCGATCCGCGGGCCGACCAGTTCAGCTTCTGCGTGGCGCTGTGGGAGGCGCTGCACGGCGCGCGGCCCTTCGAAGGTTCGACGGTGCTCGAGCTGCGCGGCGACGTGCTGGCCGGGCGACCACGCCCTGGCCCCTTGCGCGGTCGGATCCCCCGGCGGATCCAGGCCGCGCTCGAGCGCGGGCTCTCCGTCGATCGCACGCGGCGCTTTGCCGAAATGAACGCGCTCCTCGACGAGCTCACCGCCGCGCCGACCGGCGCGCCGAAACGCACCGCCGCCGTCGGCCTGGCGCTCGGGCTGGCGCTGGCGGGCCTCGTCGGGGGCGGCTTCGTCTGGCGTGCGCGGGCCCGCCAGCTGGCCGCCTGCGATCCGGCACCGAAGCTGGCGCACGTCTGGGAGACCACGGCCGACGGGCTGACCCGCCTCGAGATGCGCACCGCCTTTCTGGGCGTCGCCAACGACGTCCCTGACGCCGGCGACCGCTTCGCGCGCGTCAGCCAGCTCCTCGACGGATACGCCAACGCGTGGTCGAGCGCCTCGCGCGGCGTTTGCGAGGCGGCCAGCCAGGCGGCGGACGGCACGACCGGCCTCCGCCTCGACTGCCTCGATCGGCGGCGCGCCGAGCTGGCGGCGCTGACCGACGTGCTCGTGCACGCCGACGCCAAGGTGGTCCGCCGCTCCATCGCCGCCGTCCTGTCCCTGCCGCGCGTCGACGGCTGTACCGATCTGGTCGCGCTGCGGAGCGCGCCGCTGCCACCCGACAATCGGGAGCTGCGGGCACGCGTCGACCAGCTGACCGGCCGGCTGCTTTCGCTGCGGGCCAGCGCTGCGGCGGGGCACGACTGGCAGGCGCTGGAGCCCATCGGCGCGCTGACCGAGGAGGTGCGGGCCGCCAACCACGAGCCGCTGTTGGTCGAAACGTTGCTCGTCGACGCGCGCATTCGTTCGCCGTTCGATCCAGAGGGGGCGATCCCACTTTACGAAGAGGCCTACCGGCGCGCGGGGGCGCTGCACCTCGATGACTTCGCCGCGGAGGCCGCCATTCAGCTGACCGCAATCGTGGGGACGTTCCAGCACCGCTTTGCCGACGGAGAGCGCTGGGCCAACCTCGCCGAGGCCGTGCTCGGACAGGCGGGTGAGCACGAGCGGCTGCGGGGCTGGTTCTTCGACGTGCGGGGCGCGCTCGAAGCGGCGCAGGGTCAGTGGCGGCGCGCCGAGATCGACTTCGCCTCATCGGCGTCGATTCGCGAGCAGGCGCTCGGCTCCGCTCACCCCGAGCTGGCGGCGTCTCTGGTGAACCTCTCCAGGGCGGCGCTGATGCTGGACGAGGCCGCAGCGGCGCGCGACGCCGCCGAGCGCGCCTTCAAGCTGGCCAGCGCGGTCTTTCCAGCCGAGGCCTATGAAGTGAACGCGGCGCTGCTCGCGCGCGCGCACGCCTTCGTCGCGCTCGAGCGAGCCGCCGAGGCGCGCACCGAGGTGGCGACCGTCGAGGCCTCCTTCGAAAAGACGCTCGGCCACGACCACCCGTTCCTGGCCGATCCGATGACCGTCCTCGGCGAGGCGGCGCTCGCCGAGGGGCGGCCGATGGACGCGCGCGCCGTGCTGGAGCGGGCCTGGGAGATTCGCTCCACCCACGTGACCGACGCCGGCGCGCGAGAGGAGACCGCGTTCGCTCTCTCCCGCGCCATCTGGGGCTCTTCCGTGGCCGATCGCACCCACGCGCTGGAGCTGGCCCACGAGGCGCGCGACGGCTACGCGGGGATCCCGAATCTCGCGCCCCGGCTGGCGGTCGTGCAGCGGTGGATCGACGAGCGCGCCGATGCGTCCCGCGGCCGACGCTGACGCGCGCGGAGCGGGCGATCGGCGCTGGGCGGCCGGCCCAAATGGGGTCCGCGGTGCGGCGGGGGTTCGCGGTGCGGCGGGGGTCAGCCCTTCGGCGGCGCCAGCTCTTCGTCGACGATTCGCTTGACGGCCGAGGGGTCGAGCTTCCCCTTGTTCGCCTTCATGATCTCGCCCACGACACGTCCGGCGGCCTTCGGATCGGAGACCCCCAGCCGCACGACGGCCTCGCGCACGATCGATCGCGTCTCGTCATCCGAGGCGGCCTTGGGGAGAAAGCGCGCGCAAAACCCGATCTCGAAGTCGATCTGCGGGATGGCCTCGGCGCCGCGCGCACCGATCGCCACGTACTCCTCGCGCGACTTGCGGAGCTGCTTCTGATAGGCGGTGATCACATCCAGCCAGAGCGTGTCATCGAGCGGCCCCTTGAAGCCGGCCGCGGTGCGGCGCTCCATGTGCTTGGTCTTGATCATCCGGATGCAGTCGGTGGTGCGACTGTCCTTGGCGCGCATCGCCTCTTTCAGAAGATCATTGAGCTGGACGTCGATCGGCATGACCGGGGAAGCTAGGCTGAAATCGGTAGCCCCGCAACCGCACGCTGTGAAACAGAGGCACGCTTCGGGGCCAGCGCGACCTTGCGGTGCTATATTGGCAAGCGTGTCTGCGCCGCCCTTGGTGGGCGCGCCGCTTGCTTCTTCGAAGGTGGTCATGCGTCTCAAGACCTCACTATCGGCGCTCGTTGGAATGGTTGGCCTCGGGATCGCCGTGGCCGGCTCGGCCCACGCTCAGGCGGAGGCAGCCCCTCCCCCGCCCCCTTCGCCCGAGATGGCGCCGGCGCCGGGACAGGCACCCGGACCGGACCAGACCCAGATGCAGGTGCAGGCGGGGGCCCCCGATCAGGGCCCGCCCCAGCAGGACTATCCGATCCCCCCCAACGTTCAGGGAGCGGCCGTTCCCGTTCAGGGCGGGGGCTACTGCTTTGGAGGCCCGCACCCGGCGCCGGGCGGCGGATGGGAGGCCTCGCCGAACCCGCACGTGCACAACTACGCGCCGTTCGACCTGCGGCTCTTCTCGTATCACAACGGCTGCTACTACTTCATCGGCGACCCGCGTGACTTCGGCTACACCGGGCAGTCGTACAGCTACTACGGCGCGCACCCGATCGCCGACGAGTACGGCGGCGGATGGTGCTTCATGGTCGGCCCACACTCCCACTGGTGGCGGCCCTGGTCGCCCTACTTCACCACGGTCGGTCCCTGGTACTACTGGCAGGGCCCCTACGATCCGTTCTTCTGGGCCTACTGGCCGTTCTATTCGTTCTACTACCGCAGCTACTACCCCAGCTTCTACGCGGGTGGGCGCTACTTCCGGGGTGGCTTCCGCGCCGCTCCGCCCATCGCGCGTGTCCCTGCCTCGGTTGGCGCCGGCTGGCGTGGCGGGCCGGCGGTGGCCGGCGGCTATCGGGGCGCGGCGGGGGGAGGCTGGCGCGGCGCGCCGGCGGCTGGTGGGGGCGCCTGGCGCGGTGGGGCGGCGGGGCCAGGCGGCTGGCACGGCGGCGCGGCGGTCCCCTACTCTGCCCCGCGCATGGGCGGAGGTGGCGGCTTCCACAGCGGCGGCGGCTTCCACGGCGGCGGCGGCTTCCACATCCACGGGCGCTAGCCGCTAGTTGTTCCCGTGGGGGAAGAAGCTGTCGTCGTAGGAAAACTCCGTGTAGCGATCGAAACCGATCGCCAGGAAAAGGTTGATGGCGAACGCGACGACGATCAGCGCGCGGAACAGCTTGGTGAGCGGGCGGTTGCCGACGGCCAGCAGGACCATGAAGTAGATCATGTAGTCCAGGCTGAATCGATAGCCCCACTGCACGTAGCCTGAGTTCTGATAAAGGAGAGACGGGAGCGCCGTCGTCAGGATGGTGATCCAGAGGGCCTTGGTGAGCACGCTCGGCTCCTGCGGCATCACCGTGTAGGCCAGGTTGGGCGAGGTGACGAGCAGGCTCACGCCGTGCTGGCTCACCTTCACGTATGGGTAGCGCGTCATGATGCGCGGCAGGAGCACCAGCGCGGCGGCCAGGTTGCGCGACAGGAAGTGATAGTTGAACAGGCCGAAGCGGAACATCCGGTCCTGCCACTGCACCGGCATGAACCTGTGCCCGAACTCGAACGGGTTCTGGAAGCGCGCGTAGTTGTAGACGGCCAGCGCCGCGCCCCCCAGGGCGATCGGCGCGGCGAACTTGAGCAGCGACGAGAGCAGCGCGCGACGCGATTTTGGGTCGCGCAGACCGTCGCGGCCACCCACCGCACGCACCGCCTCGAAGAGGAAGAGAGGCAACACCACCCAGGGGGGCCGGGTGGCGAAGCCGAGCGCCACGCAGATCCCGGCCAGCACCGGCCGGCGCGCCTCGATCGACGCCCAGACGTAGCCGATCGAGAGGGTGACGGCGATGATCTCGGCGGTGAACCAGACCTCGCCGACGACGGCGCAGAAGTAATAGACCGAGCCCACCCCGAACATGGCGGTCAGCCACAGATCGTCGACCTCGCTGCGGCGCGAGAGGCCGCGGGCCCGCAACGCGCGGAGGAGCAGGAACAGCAGCATCGGGTTCAGCCCCGCCCACAGCGCCGTGAACAGCACGTCGTTGAAGTGCAGCCCCCAGATGGCCACGAAGGGGAGCATCGGGATCGCCGGGAAGGGCGGGAACGAGACCAGCCGGATCGTCGAGCGGGAGGCGATCTGGGCGGCCGGCACGGTGAAGGGGTCACCGCGCAGCGGGTAGAGGCGATCGCTCGGGCCGCCGATGCGCCCGCCACCGTAGATCCCGCGCAGCTCGCGGCCGTCCTTCAGCTTGAGGACGTCGATCTTCGCCCAGTCGTTCTCGTTCGGCGGCGGTCCAGCGAGGGTCATCCGGCCGTGCAGCCAGCCGTCGGCGAGATAGACGTAGTGGTTGTACTGGGAGTGCGCGCGCAGCCGGGCCCCCGAGGCGCCCAGGTAGGCACCGACGAACGCCAGGTAGACGACCACCGCGCCCCGCCATCCGCGAAGGAGCCGCGACAGTCGGAGGCGCGACCGCCATCCCGACGACGAAGCACCGGCCGGCACTGGAGCTGCCGATTCGACCGACTTGTCGGCCGCGGTCTCCTCGGGGGATGGCGAGGTCGTCATCGCGGCCCCCGCTCATAGAGCGTCACCATCGGGACACCCTCGCGCGCGCGAACGGCGATCGGCCGGGTCGTCCCGTAGGACTCCCAGAACCAAGCCTCGTACTTGGCCCAATGCTTTTCATAGAAGAGAATTCCGATCTCCGAACGCTTGATGCCGTCCTCGCCGAAGCCGGTGTCCCCGACCTCGAGCGAGAGCCGACCGTCCCGTTTGTACATCGAGATCGCGTCGGAGAGGGTGTCGTGCCAGTAGAGCCTGCGGTTCTCGGGGACGCGGCGGTTCAGCTCGGGGAGCATCGGGAGCACCGAATAGCCCCAGAACTGCCGATTCATGCCCAGCGAAGCGCCCCCGGCGAAGCCGCCCGCCAGCAGGTTGTAGTGTCCGAGCCCGTCGGGGTGTGAGCGGCGCGTCTCCACCAGCGCGGGGAGACAGACGAGGACCGCCAGGGCCGCGGGCAGGACTACAGCGGGACGCCAGCGCGCCCGCGCCTCGGGGAGCGCCTCGCGCAACGCGCGCCCGAGGGCGACGAGGCCGAGCCCCGCCAGGAGGGCCAGGTAAGGCATCGCCGCCAGAAAGTGCTTCACCCCCCCGAAGATCGGGGTCGAGGGGACGGCCAGGACCGCCAGCGGCCCCAGCGTCTGGAAGAGGACGAACGCCCCGGGCGCGCGGTCGACGTCGGCGCCCGGGCGCAGCCAGCTGGGACGCTCGGCCGTCGGGGCCTCCGTCTGCTGGCCTTCGGGATCGACCGGCGCGTCGCGCCGACGGCGCGCCAGCACGCCCGCGCCGAGGGCGGCCAGCGCCAGCGTGGTGACCGGAACGGTGAAGCCGGTCTCCACGAACGGCGCGGTGGCGCGCAGCCACTTCATCGCCGTGGTGGTCGGCGGCTGGTTGAAGTTGTAGCCGAGGTACTCGAAGTTGTAGTGCTCGTGGTCGAGGTGGCGCACCACGTAGGCGCGGGTCCGGGCCACCGGCGACACCCAGAGCCAGGGCCAGTGCGCGAAGAAGATGAGCGGCCCGAGCACCAGCATGGAGACGAACACCAGCGGGATCGGCGTCAGCCGGCGCGCCCGCAGATCGCCCCGCCTCATCCAGAGGTAGTGCGCCACCAGAAAGAACGGGATGAGCCAGGCGTTGTGCTTGACCCCCAGCGCGACGCCGAACAGCGCGCCGGTGGCGATCCCCCAGCGCGGCTCGCGCAGCGACTTCCAGTAGCCGAACCCCACCGCGAAGGCCATGGTCACGATCGGCGCGTCGAAGCAGGCGATCTGCGCGTGGAAGAAGAAGTGCGGCTGCGCCAGCGTCAGCACCGCCGCCACCGCCGACGGCACGCGCGACAGCCAGCCGCGCGCGAAGCGGTAGACCAGGCCGACCAGCAGCGCCGCGAACAAGATGGCCGGGAAGCGAAAGGCGGTCGAGTCGCGCGCGAACAGCGGCAGCGTGGTGTGCCGTGCGGAGACGGGAACGGGGTGGTAACCGTGGGTCGCCCCCATGCAGGAGCAGGTGTGGAAGGCGCGCCAGGAGAGCCCGTAGAGCGCCTTCATGACCACCGGGTGATCGGGCGCGTTGTCACTCCAGTAGCGATCGATGTCGGAGGGGGTGAAGGAGCGACCCGGGCGGCCGTGCGCCAGGTTGTCGCCGAGCTCGCTGAACCAACCCCAGTAGCGCTCGCCCGCGCGCATGTACTGCGCCTCGTCGCGCCCGATCCCCTGCCGCCCCTCGACCGCCAGCAGCCAGCTCACGGTTCCGAGCGCGAGCAGCGCGGTGATCAGCCAGTCGGCCCGACGTGGACCGAGTCGCCTCATCGGCGGGCCTCGGCGGCGAAGGCGAAGAAACGATCGTAAGGCGCGGCCGAGGTGAGCTCCAGCTTGACGGGGACCGTCTGGCCCGCGCGCGCGGTGGTGTCGATCCGTGTCCGGGTCCAGCCGCTGTCGTCGCTGGTCACCGGTAGCTCGGTCGTCTGATCGCCGATGGTGAGGCGCGCCTCGACCGTGCCGCGCGCCGCCTTGCGCATCCAGGTGTCGTGGAGCCCGGTGGCGATCACCAGCACCCGCCCCAGCGGCACGGCGGGAAACTCGATCACCACCGCCGCACCGGCGACCGGCTCGGTGAGCAGCGCCTCCCGGAGTTTCTGATCGACCTCCACCAGCTGCCGGTGCAGGCTGTTGTTGCCCGGCGCCGGACAGACGATGCGCTCGCCGGAGAGCGCGCAGGTGACGACGGCGCCCCGGGCGTCGCGCCGGCTGACCCGGGCGTCGGCCCAGCGCGCGACGAAGTCGTAGCTGACGATCTCGGCGGGACGCTCGACCAGCCGGAGGCGCAACCGGCCGAACCTCTCGTCGACGGTGGTGGTCCCGACCGCCGCCGCGGACGCCTGCGCGCCACGCTGGCTCACCTCCCAGACGCGGGGGAAGCGATCGTCGTCCATCCGCGCGGCAACCTCGGGCGGGATCAGATCACCGAGGTGAACGCGCAGGATCGGATCGGCCCAGGCGGGCGCCGCGACGATCAGATCGCCGGGGCGAAACCCGCCGCGGATGGCAGCGGCGGCCGCGGCCCAGTCAGCGTCGGTCGGGGCGCGAAACGGCGCCACCAGCGCCACCGTCGTCTCCACCAGCGCCAGCAGCGAGATGACGACGGCCGCGCCCAGCATCAGGTTCCGGCGCCCCGCGCCGAGCCTCACGGCCGCACCGTGAGCTGAAAGAGACGCAGCCTGTCTTTTCCGTCCGCGAGCGCGGGGGGCGTCACCGGCAGGCGTTGATTGGCGCGGAAACCACCGAGGTAGAGCGTGTAGGGGCCGGGGGGCATCCCGACCGGGAGCGCGATCTGGAAGCGATCGCGGATCTGCTGCCCCGGGCGCCAGCGTTCCAGCGGCATCAGCCCGTCGACAGGGACGTGGTCCAGGTTGCGACTGCCGCCGATTGGACCTTCCAGGTGGAAGAACAGCCGCCACCCTTTCGGCACCCGCTGTTTGACCGCGAAGTGGACGACCGCTTCGATCGACTCGCCCGGCCGCATCTCCGGCGCCGACAGATCGTAGCCGCGCACGACGATCTCGTCGCCCAGGGAGGCGTCGAGCAGGTGCGTCGGGGCCGGCGCCGGCCGCCCCGCGGGCGTCACGTCGGCCGCCATCCTGGCGGCGGCGCCGGGTGGAAAGGCCAGCCCGGCCACCATCCGCTTGAGATCGCGCGAGAGGCCGGCACACAGCGGATCGCCCGCCACGTCCCAGATGTCGCGCACCTCCGTCGGATCGCCCGTGCGGTCGTAGCACTCGGTCGTGTCGCTGGGGGTCTCGTTCCAGATGAGGTGGCGACGGGTGGTCACCAGGGCGCGTTTCTTCCCCCGCTCGGACGTCACCTCCTGGAAGACCGCGCGCGTGTCGGTGTCGGAGGCGGGCGGCCCGACCAGATCGGGGACCAGCGAACGGCCGATGAAGCTCGGCTCGGCCCGCCCCCGCGCCAGGTTCACCAGCGTCGGCGCGATGTCGACGTGGCCGGCCGGCGCCTCCACCCGCCGCGGCGCCAGCCCCGGCACGCGCACGATGAACGGCACCCGCGTCTGCGCCGTGTAGAGGTCGAAGCCGTGCTCGGTCACCCCGTGCTCGCCGAACCCCTCGCCGTGATCGCCGGTGACCACGATGGCCGTCTTGTCCCAGAGGCCCGACTCGCGCAGGTGGGCGAGGAGGCGGCCGAAGTGCAGGTCGGTGAAGCGGATCTCGCCGTCGTACAGATCCATGCGCGCCGATCCGAACGACGGCACCTCCGGGTGCGGCTCGTACGAGAGGTGCGGATCGTAGTAGTGCAGCCAGAGGAAGAACTTGTGGTCCTTGTGCGCGTCGATGAAGGCGATGGCGTCGTCGGTCATCTCGCGCGACGACGAGCCGCGCGACTCCATCGGCCCGTTGACCGCCACGTGCAGCACGGCCCGGTCGGAGCGGTAGAGATCCATCCCCCGTTCGAAGCCGCGATGATCGGCGATGGCGAAGTAGCTGAAGCTGAACATCCCGGCCGTGAAGTAGCCGTCCTGGTGCAGCGCCTCGGCGGTGGTGCGCATGTTGCGCCCGAGCCGCGGCCACCAGATCGACTCGTCCCAGGTGATCGCCGAGGGCCAGCGCCCCGTGGCAATCGCCGGCATCGAGTAGCGCGTCGACGGCGCGTGCGCCCAGCCGTTGACGAACAGCGCGCTCTGGGCGGCCAGCGCGTCGATCGCCGGCGAGGTCGCACGCCCGTAGCCATAGCAGCCGAGGTGATCGGCGCGCAGCGTGTCGATGGTGACCAGCAAGAGGTTGAGATCGGGCGGGACCGACGCCGGCAGCGCGGCCATCGTCGCGGGCGGCGGCAGCGCGTCGGTCGCGTCCTGGCCGTCGCAGTCGGCGTCGATGCCGTCGCCTGGAACGTCGACCGCGCCCGGATGCACGTCGGGATCGCTGTCGTCACAGTCGCCGCCGCCGAGCGCCCGGGCGTAGCCGTCGCCATCGAAGTCGAGCATCGCCCGCCCCGCCTCCAGGGCCGGGCCGACCAGGGCCGCCCGCGCGCTGCCGGCCTTGCGCGCCGGCTCGGACTCCGAGGCGCGCAGGAGAACCAGCGCCGCCAGAACGCCGAGCGCGGCCGCCCAGCCGGCCGTGGCGCCCGGCAGATGGGGAGGACGCCGGCGCAGCCGGAGCGCCGCCCCGAGCCCCGCCGCGGCGATCGCCAGCCCGCCGAGGATGTCGGTCCAGGGGGCGAAGCGGAGGTTGTCGCCCCAGAAGATGCCCAGCGCGAGCAGCGCCAGCGCGCCATAGATCCCGCCCGCCAGGAGCCCCGCCGCGCGCCAGCGGATCGGCAGTCGGAGCGCCGAGGCCCAGGCGAGCCCGAGCGGCAGCAGGAAGGCCGCGGCGGCCGACCAGACGCTGCGCTCGACCAGCGCGTCCCCGCGCAGCGGCGCGTGCGTCCGCGCGAGCGCCACGAAGACGACGACGCCGGCCAGGCCGACGAGCAACGGACCGAGCAGCGCCAGCGCCGGCTCGGGCGGGCCAGACGAAAGCGGCAGGCCAGGGGGGCCAGGCGGCCGAAGATCGCCGGGGCTCTTGCGCTTCGGCCCCAGGAGGCCCAGAAGGCGCGCCAGCGCCGGCGCCAGGATCGCGCCCGCCACTGCCGCGACGACGCCCGCCAGCGCGGTCAGCCCCGCGGCCAGGAATCGATTGCGCCGCAGCGCCGTGGCCGACACGACCGCCGCCGCCGCCGCCGCCGCGCCGGCCCCCACCACCAGATAGGCGAGCCCCCGGGCCCAGACCGGCGAGCGCGTGCGCCGCCCCCAGACAGCCAGGCGACAGATCGCCTCGGTGACGGCTCCGGCCAGAAGCCCGGCGAGGGCGTCGACCGAGGCCGCCAGGATCGCCGTCCCCAGCGCGATCCGCGCCCCGGCCCCCACCAGCAGCGCGGCCCGGACACCGTCGAGCATTCCGACCGCCGCCCCCCCGAGCGCGCCCGCGAGCGCCCCCAGGCCAATTTTCGAGCGGGGGTGGTCAGCCATCCCGCGCAGGAAGCTACCACGACGTGCCCGGCAGCGACGGTGTCGGCCATCTCAGCCGAGCGCGTGATCGCGTGGGCGGAGCGCGGCCCGGGGTCCCCGCGCAGTCCGGCTGCGCGGGGATGCGGTTTTGCTGCGCGGAGTCCGGCGCGGGGGGGTTGGAGACCCTCTCAGGGTCCCCGACAAAGAGGCAGCGTCAGCTTGAAGCCGACGGGGATCCCCTGATGAGTCGCCATGCCGACGATCGCGCCGTGGCTGTTGATGCCGTTGGCCTGCTGCAGCTCCCAGCCCTGCGCGGGATCGACGTAGTCGTTGAGCGCGTGCAGGCCGCCCAGCCCGCCCCCGTAGACGACCGCGACGTTGCTGTGGGCGTCCCTGGCCACCCAGCCGACGACGTCGCCGGTCGGGTCGACCGCCCAACCGACGCTCGGCGCGCCGCCCAGGGTACCGAGATCGTCGATCTCGTCCGTGGCCAGGCTCATCCGGAAGCCATGGCTCTGCCCGTCGTGCAGCCCGTAGCCGACGACGAAGGCGTCGTTGACGTCGTTCGCCCCGCGCAGCACCCATCCGGACGTCTTCGCGCGGCTGTTGAGATCCTGCAGCGCCGGGTGCGCGGCGCGGGAATCGTAAAGGAATGCGTGGCCGACGTCGTCGAGCGCCGAGCCGGCGACCTGCGCGTTCCCCACCACCAGGCCCGACTCGCTGATTCCGCTGGCCGAGCTGCGCGCTCCGCCCAGCGTCCCCAGAGGGCGCAGCCCCGCCGCAGGCGACCAGAGGAACGCCTGCCAGGTCGTCGCCTCGCGGCCGAGCAAGAGGCCAACCACCTGCCCGCTGCCGTTCAGGTCCCAGACCGAGCAGCCGCCCGGGCAAAGCTCGGTGTGGCCGCCGGAGGGCGTGTAGCGATAGCCGAACAGGGTTCCGGTGCCGTCGCCGTGATCCGCGTGACCACCGATGGCGCCGTCGGGGGCGATCGCCGTCGCGAAGCTCTGAGCCCCAAATCCGGGGAGCGCACCCAGGTCCTGGACGCCGCCCAGATCGGTGTGGCGAAAGGCGTGGTAGCCGCCGCCCGCGATCTGCGCCGAGCCGACCGCCACGCCGTCGTCGTTGATGTCCTGCATGAAGACGAGGCCGGTCCCGAGCGGCGGGATCTCGGTGATGGTCGCGTAGGCCTCGGCCGGGGGGGAGAGGCCGGCCGTGCAGTGGGCGCGAAGCTCGGCGTTCGCGGCGATGCGCGCGGCCACGCTCAGCGGCGGCGCCAGCGCAGGCTCATGCGCGTGCTCGTCGGTGCAGGCGCCGCAACCGAGCGACGTCGCGACGAGCGCCATCGACAGAGCCGTCTGAAACCTGAGCCCCAAAACGGATTGACAGATGAATCGCATCGCCAACACGGTTACCCGTGCGCGATCAGCCTACACCCAAGCTCATCTTTGCGACCACGACAATGGAGGCGCGCGCTCCCATTTCGAGGCGCGCCGCGTTCGTCGGTCGCCAGATCTCTGGCGCCAGAAGCGCGACGCGCCCCGAAGAGGGCGTCGCCTGCGCGGACCCGTTGGCCCGCTACTTCTTGGCCGCGGCGGCCGGAAACGAGGCCTGCGCGCCCGCTGGCTGGGCCACCAGGTTGGGGTCGGTCCGCTTGAGGACGACCACCGTCTGCAGCGACTGCACGTCGTTGGACTCGCGGGCGAACACCTGCACCAGGTTGCTGCCCGCTCCGATCGGGACCTCGGCGTCGAAGTCCATCTTGGTGCGATCGCCGGTGAGCCGGTTCGGTTGGTAGAACGCCTTCTTGACCGGAATCTTCGCGTTGCGATTCCAGACCCGGATGTAGACGTCGCGCACGACGCGCTCGTCGCTGGCGTGTCCCTTGATGTGCACGGTGTCGCCCGCGGCGATCGTCGGTGCGGTGACGGTCAAGAGCGGCGGCGTCACCTCCCAGTCGGGTTTGAACGTCCCGTGGACGGCGCCGCCCGACTTCAGGTCGGCGCTGGCGACGAAGGCCGAGCGGGTCGCATCGACGTCGACCCGCGTGAAGGCCCCCAGCTTGCCGGTCACCTTGAACGCGGTCCCCTTGCCGGCGTGCCCGACCACCAGCGATCCGTCGGCCGGCGTCTCGCGCAGCGGAACGTCGTCGCGGACGATGGTCGCGGTGCCGCTCTCGGTCTCCGGGGCCGGGCCGGTCGGCGCGATCTTGACCTTGATCTTGTCGGTGACCGACTCGCCCAGCGTGGTGTCGCCGACCGACATCTCCAGCTGGTAGTCGTCCCCTTTGTACTCGGGGCGGACCTCGTAGACGAACGAGAAGGTCTTCGATTCACCCGGGCCGAGATCCTTGGTCTCGAATCGACCCGCGCTGATCAGGATCCCCTCCTGGCCGGTTCCGTTGCGGAGCACCGCCTCGGTGTGCATGGCGCGCCCCTGGCCGATGTTCTTCACCGTCACGAGGGTGCGCACCTGCTCGCCGCGCTGGACCAGGCCGTCGTGGTTGGCGCCCTTCTGATCGTCGATGGTCTGGTAGCTGTAGGCGAACATCGGGCGCTGCTTCCCCTCGATGTTGACCAGCATGTCGGCGGCGACCGCCTTGGTCACCCCGCGCTGCGTGTAGAGCGTCGCCTTGATCTCGTCGGTGCGGGTGAAGGTCGAGGTCGGCACCTTGACCGACAGCTCGTAGCTCTTCGATTCGCCCGGCGCGATCTTGCCGAACACCATCTCGTTCTCGTCGAAGAGCGGGTTGTCGCTCTCGAACACCGCCCGCACCCGGTAGGCCGTCGTGTGACCGACGTTCTTGACCACCCCCTTGAGGTGGGCGGTCGTTCCCGCGTCGATCTTCGCGTCGCTGGACTTTGCTTCGCCGGCTTTTGCTTCGCCGGCTTTTGCTTCGCCGGCTTTTGCTTCGGCTTTGCCGTCACTCATCGTCTGCAACGTCAGCTGCAGGTCGGGATCGGCGCCGGTGGCCGGACCGGCCGTCCAGTCGACGCCCAGCTTCTCGAGCGCCTGTGAGACCTTCTTGTCCTCGACCCCGCGAACCTTGTCGAGATAGGCCTTCGACTGTTGCACCAGATCGCGCCGCTTGCTGCTCTTCGCCTGGACCAGCAGATCGCGCGCGAAGTCCATCAGGAAGTCGGTCTTGGTGTTCTCGTCGTCGCTGTCCGCCTGGTCGTCGGCGTCGTCGTCGTCCATCTCGTCGTCGTCGCCGTGGGGCTTGGCCTTCTCGTTGGGCTTCGGCTGGAAGAGGTAGGTCACCGTCTCCTCCGGCTTTTCGCCGTGGCGGGCGCTCGGGTGCTCGAGGTGCCACTCGTAGTCGGACTCGCGCCGCTTGTGCACCGACGGCTGCAGCCGAATCCAGGACCGCTCGCCGTCCTTCTGGACCAGCAGCGCGTCGGTCTCGATGTCCGGCACCACCCCGACCCCCTGGATCGAGATGTCGCCCGGCGTGAGGTACTGCGCGGTCGTCAGCTTGAGCCCCAGCTTGTCGTCGTCGGCGCCGTCCCCGAACGAGATCGGCGAGGGGATGTCGAACAGCACCTGGACCGAGCCCTTGCCGAAGGTCTCCTCGCCGATCACCACGCCGCGGTCGAGGTTCTTCATGGCGCCGGCCACGATCTCCGAGGCGCTGGCGGAGTTCTGGTTCACCAGCACCGCCAGCGGGACCGTCGGCTCGTGACCACTGTCGGTCGCCGTCTCGTCCTTGCGCTGCGCGCCGCCGACGCCGACCATCGAGACCAACGTCCCCGACTTCACGAAGGCATCCGCCACCTTCTGCGCCTGCTCGTAGAGCCCGCCCGGATCGCCGCGCAGGTCCATGATGATCCCCTTGACGTGCTCCCGATCGAAGAGCGCCAGCGCGTCGGCCAGATCGCCGGCGCTGTTGGCCGAGAAGTGCTGCATGTGGAAGTAGCCGACCTTGGCCGGCGACTGCCCTGGACCCGACGACACCGAGAGGATGCGGGCCGCCGGATCGATCGAGGGCGGGCGGATGAAGGCGCGCGTGATGGTGAACTTCTTCACCCCGGTGACGCCGTCGCGCTCGACATACACATCGACATTCGTATCGACGTCGCCCCTCAGCCGGTCGACCGCCTCGGTCAGCGTCATGTTGACGGTCGACTCGTTGTTGATGCGGACGATGTGATCCTTGGGCTTCATTCCGACCCGGATGGCCGGTGTGTCGGGCATCGGGCGCTTGACCGTGATGCGGTTCTTCTTGTCCATCTCGATCACGATCCCCAGGCCGCCGAACTTCCCCTGGGTCTGCGTGCGCATGTCCTTGTAGGTCTCGACGTCGAGCAGGACCGAGTGCGGGTCGAGCGTGTAGAGCATCCCGTTCGTGGCCGCCATCTCGATCTCCACCAGCCGCCGCGCCTCTTCCTTCTCGGGCACCGGCTGCAAGTTGGGCTGCACGAACTGGAAGATCTCCTGCAGCTTGCTGCGCAGGCTCCAGGGCGCGTCCACCTTCTCGATCGAGAAGCTCTTCTGCTGGCCATTGACCCGCACCGTCACCTGCTTGGGGTCATGCTCGGGCCAGCGGTCGATCAAGATCTCCGGGACGTCGCGCTGAACGAAGTCGAGCGCGCCCACCAGCATCCGCCTGGGATCGAGCCGGTTCTTGTCGAAGTAGTTCTCGCGGACGTAAAAGAGGGTCTTCGAGAAGATCGGCAGCAGCGCCAGGTCGTACTTTCCGGCCGCCGGACGGGTGGCCGCGCGCAGCTGGCTGTCGGCGCCCACGCGAATGCCGTCCCCACCGTGGCGAATGGTCAGGATCAGCGCCGCGCTGCAAGCGGCCGAGAACGCAAGAACCTTACTGAACCGCCGCATGCGCGACTCCGGGGGCAAGGGGGAGGGGGGAGACGACGAGGGATCCGGGGTTGGACCGTCGATGAGATCCATGAATTTTTTCATGATAGCCAGCCCACCCCGTCGCTGCACGGGGAGATCGCGATATACTTGCATTCTTTCATGGAACGCCCTTGAAGGCGCTCGGCACGTTGGCCGTCGTCGCCACGCCGCTCGGGGACTCGCGCGATCTGTCGCCGCGCGCGGCTGAGGCGCTGCGCCAGGCGGATCTGATCGTCGCCGAGGACACGCGCAGCGCGCGGCGCCTGCTCTCCGAGATCGGCGCCGAGCGCAAGACGGTGCTTTCCTGCTTCGACGCCAACGAAGCCGCGCGCGCGGCCGAGGTGGCCGAGCGGCTGGCGGAGGGCGCGCACGTGGTGCTGATCTCCGAGGCGGGGACGCCGCTGGTGTCCGACCCTGGATACCGGATCGTGGCGGCCGCCATCGCCGCAGGCGCGCGCATCGTCCCCATCCCCGGCCCGTCGGCGGTGCTGGCGGCGCTGGTCGGTGCGGGGCTGCCCACCGATCGGTTTCTCTTCCTCGGGTTCCCGCCCCGCAAGCAGGGGGGACGGCGGCGGCTGTTCGAGAGCGTGCGCGCCCTCCCCTACACGCTGGTGCTCTACGAGTCGCCCATGCGTGCCGCGGCGACGCTGGCCGACCTGGCGGCTGTGCTGGGCGCCGACCGCCGGGCCTGCCTGGCGCGGGAGCTGACCAAGCCACACGAGGAGCTGGTGCGCGACAGCCTGGCGGCGCTGGCCGCCCGCTACGAGACGGATCGCCCGCTCGGCGAGGTGACGCTGGTGGTCGAGGGGGCGCCCGAGGACGCCGCCACCGAGGAGCTCGACGACGACGAGATCCTCGGACGCGCCGCCGAGTTGACCGCCGCCGGCCACTCGACGGGCGATGCCGCGCGCGCGCTGGCGGAGATCACCGGCCGCCCTCGACGCGAGATCTACAACCTGATCTCCAAGTCCTGAGCGCGACCCGATCTCCAAGTCCTGAGCGCGATCTGATCTCCAAGTCCTGTTCGCGACCTGACCTCCAAGTCCTGAGCGCGACCTATCTCCAAGTCCTGTTCGCCCTGGCTGAAACCTCGACTCATTTTTCGTGCGGATCGAGCGCTGCTTCCCGCCGACCGCCGAGGCCCGCACGAAGCTTTTTCCGGCGCGTGGTCTGCAACAACATCAACGGCAGACCACGCGCCGGAAAAAGCCCACGCGCGGCCAGAAGCGCCCGGTCGAAACGCGGCGTTCGAGCCGCGCGCAGCTCGGGGCCGAGGGCCGGGGCCGAGGGCCGGGGCCGGGGGCCGGGGCCGGGGCCGAGGGCCGGGGCCGAGGGCCGGGGCCAGGAGAAAGGCCGTCAGAACATCAGGGAGCCCTGGACGAACAGGTGCCAGTCCCTGCTGTCCTCGACTCGAAAACGGCGCCCCGGGATATCGATCGACTCGCGGTAGGTCGGGTTGGCTTCCTTGGGATCGGTCGAGTCGACGCGGCCGTCGTGGTTGGTGTCGACCCCGGCGCTGGCGTTGGTGATGAAGTGGGCCGCGTCGAAGGTCATGCCGTAAAGGGCGCGGAAGCGGATGTACTTGCCGACCTGGATGTTGAGCCCCGCTTCGCCGCCGAACAATCCGTAAGCGTCGATGTCGGTCACGCCCGGGTAGGGGGCAGCGTGGGGCTGCCCCATGGCGTCGGTAGTGACGTCGAGGCTCTGGCGGCAGGTCTCGGTCACCGTCCCTCCAGAGAGCGTGCAGCCGGGGTGGCCCGAGAGCGGCTCCCACAGCTCGCTGGTGCCGCGGCCGGCGAAGTGCTCGGCGGCGTGCGCTTGCAGCTCGACGGTGACGCGCTGGTCGCCGGTGGGATTCTCCCAGGCGATCTGCTCGACGCCGATGATCACGGTGGCGAATTGCTGGGGGTTGACGGACGTCTGCCCGCCGCCCTGGTCCTGGTAGATGCTGCCGTTGGTCCGGATCGGCAGCATGTAGGACGCGCCGAAGTAGGGATCGAAGTGACGGAAGCGCTTCGAGACCCAGGTCGACCATATGAGCTGGTGATAGCCGAGGCCGACTCCGGTGTTGGCGTCGGGAGCGGCGGGGTCGAACCGCATGTCCTTGAAGATGTCGAGATCGGCATCGAACCCCAGCGTCCAGGTCGGCTTGGTGTCGTCGCGCTTCTGGTTGAAGGCCGCCCACTGAATGCCCAGGCCGAGGTACTGCAGGCCGCTGCGGGTCGGGCTCTGGAAGACGGTCGACGACGTCCCGTTGTATGCGGGGTAGATGCCGTCGCGCACGAAGGTCGTGGTGCCCCCGGGGGCCGCCGGGTCGACCGTCAGGTTGTTCGACTGGGCGAGGATGATGGGGAGGTCGACGTGCAGGCCGACGTCCCAGAGGATGCCGAAGTCGGTGCGCAGGTCGAGCAGATCGGTGGTCTGGGCGTACTTGAGGTCGGGGACCACCTGGAGACCGGCGCCCGAGGTCTCGGACTCGCGGTTGATGGCGGCGCTGTGGGAGTCGTGGAACCAGGCGGCCGTCAGGTTGAAGTCGAAGGTGTCGTCCTCGTCGAGCGCGGTCACCACCCGGGTCACCTCGGCGGCGCGCGCGGACCGCACGGAGACGCCAAGCAGCGTCAGTGCTCCCAGGATCGCCCAGGACTTCCGGTTGAAAGTGGCGGCGCTCAAGGAGGCGGCGACGATAACACGCGTGGACGAAGCTCGGCTATAGCCCGAGCGGTGCCTGGCCAGGCACCCTACTTTTCGCGCAGTCCGAGCTCCTTCATCTTCGTCTGGAGGCTCTTGCGCGAGATCTTGAGCTTGCGCGCCGCCTGGGTGACGTTGCCGCCCGTGGCGTCGAGCGCCCGCTGAATGAGCTCGCGCTCGACCCGCTCGGTCTCGGCCCGGACCGCCTCCTTGAGCGATTCTGGCGCGGGGCGCTGCGTCTCTTCGCCGGCAGGGTGGGAGGCAGCGGAGACCGACTGAGGTGCGGCCGCGCCCGCCACCTCGGGCGGCAGATCCGACACCCGGATCTCGGGCCCCTCACAAAACAGGACCGTCCGCTCCATCAGGTTCTCGAGCTCCCGGATGTTGCCGGGCCACTGGTAGGCGACCAGGCGCTCGACCGCCTCGGGCGTGATGGCGGCGATCTCTTTCTTCAAGCGATCGTTGAACTTCGCGATGAAATGGTCTGCCAGCAAAGGAATATCCTCGCGCCGCTCACGCAGAGGGGGGATGTGAATCGGCACCACGTTCAGTCGGTAGAAGAGGTCCTCGCGGAACGCCCCGGCCCCCACCTCGGCCAGCAGATCGCGGTTGGTGGCGGTGACCAGACGGACGTCGACCTTGATGGTCTTGATCCCCCCCACCCGCTCGAACTCCGACTCCTGCAGGACCCGCAGCAGCTTCACCTGCATCTCGATCGGGATCTCACCGATCTCGTCGAGGAACAGGGTCCCGCCGTGCGCCAGCTCGAACCGCCCCGGCTTGGCCCCGACGGCGCCGGTGAAGGCCCCCTTGTCGTAGCCGAACAGCTCCGACTCCATCAGGGTCTTGGGGATGGCGGCGCAGTTGATCTTGATGAAAGGCCCCGCGTGCCGCGAGGAGTTCTCGTGCAGCGCGCGTGCAATCAGCTCCTTGCCGGTCCCCGACTCGCCACTGATGAGGACCGTCGAGGGGGTGTTGGCCACCTTCTCGACGACGCCGTAGATCGTCCGGATGGCGGGCGACTGACCGACCAGGCGGAAGCGCCCGTGCCCCGAGGGCTCCTCGGGCCGCGCGTCCCGGCGGGAGAGCGCGTAGGTGTTGATCGCCTTGGCGACCACCTGCCGGATCTGCTCCTGCTCGAACGGCTTCTCCAGGTAGTCGAAGGCCCCCAGCTTCACCGCTTCGACGGCGCTCTCGACCGAGCCGTGCGCCGTGATCATCACGACCGGAACGTCCGGGTACTCGGCCGACAGCCGCTTGAGCAGACCCATCCCGTCGAGCCCGGGCATCTTGAGGTCGGTGATCACGGTGTGGACCCCGCCCTTCGTCCCCATTCCCCCCATCGCCTCCATGCCGTTGGCCGCGGTGATGACGTCGTAGCCTTCCCGGCGCAGCATGGCCTCCAGCACGCGGCGCATGTTCAGCTCGTCGTCGGCGACGAGCACCCGTTTGACATCGAGAGCAGCAGCGGCAGCGGTCACGGCGACGGCAGCTTACCGCGTTCCGGCGCTGGCGGTGGCCGGCGCGTGGCGGGCGGCAACGGCGGAGGGTGCTTTCCGATGGGCGGCGGAGCCGGCAGAGGCGGGGGTGTGGCCGGGGTCCGGCGCGGCGCCTCGCGCGTCGCCTCCAGATAGGCCGCGTAAGCGTCCGCCTCGATCGGCAGCAGAACCGTGAAGGTGGCCCCCTCCCCCGGCTGCGAGCGGACCTCGATCGTCCCACCGTGGTTCTCGATGATGCGCTGGCTGATGGGGAGCCCCAGGCCCGTCCCCTTCTCCTTGGTGGTGAAGAACGGGATGAAGAGGTTCTTGAGATCGCCGGCCGGGATCCCCACGCCGGTATCGCGGAAACGCACCTCGAGGAAGGCGGCGGTCGCCCCGCGGCGGGTGGCCCGGCGGAGCGCGGTCGAGATGAAGAGCTTGCCGGGCACGCCCGAGGGCGCCACGGCCTGGATGGCATTGAGCGAGAGGTTGAGGAAGACCTGCAAGAGCTGCTCGGCGTCGGCGCGCACGGGCGGCATCCGGTCGGCGAAGGTGGTCACGATCTCCACCGCGCCCTGCTCCGGCGTCTCCTTCTCCTTGGGGAGCAGCGAGAGGGTCTTCTTGAGCACGTCGGCGACCTCCAGCGGCCGCTGCTCGCCGCGGTAGGGGCGCGCGTAGTCGAGGAACTGAGAGACGATCTTGTTGAGGCGGTTCACCTCCTCGACGATGATGTCGAGGAACTCCCGGGTCCCTTCCCGCGTCCCCTGCGCGTCCCGGCTACCTTCCTTCGCGCCGTCCTGGGCCGGCTGCAGGAACTGCGCGGCCCCCTTGATCGACCCGAGCGGATTCCGGATCTCGTGGGCCAGGCCGGCGGCCATCTGCCCGAGCGCCGCCAGACGGTCGCGCTCCTTCATCCGCTCGTAGACCTGCGAGTTCTGCAGCGTGATGCCGATGGAGGTGGCCACCCCGCGGAAGATCTCGATCTCGTCGGTGGAGTAGGCCTCGCGCAGCCGGTCGTCGCGGATGACCAGGGCGCCCAGGAGCTGATCCTCGCTGGAGAATCCCAGCGCCACCGAGCCGTACATCTGCTCCAGCGTGCGCAGCATGAGCTGCAGGCTCTCCTGCTCCTCGGCCGAGACCGGGCGCCGCGCCGCCACCTCGCGCTCGATCCCCTCCAGCGTGATGACGCCCGTGCGGCGCAGCCGCTCGAAGAAGGCGCGGTGGGCGATGGCGTCGAAGCGCCCCTCCGGCTTGGGCCCGACATGGCCGCTGAGCTCGTAGCCAGAGCCGTCGGGATCGGCCAGGTAGACCGAGGCGTGGGTGATCCGGCGCGAGTCCTCGAGCGCGCCCAGGACGCGCGGCACGAGAACGCGCATGTCGATGACGTTGGCCAGCTCGCCCCGCAGCGTCTCGATCCGCCGCGACAGCTCGAACTTCTCCTGGAACATCCAGCGGCTGATCCCCCCCTCGACCCGGGTGCGCAGCGGTTCGATGAGGATGACGATGGTGGCCGAGGCCAGCAGCGTGTTGAAGAAGAAGAGCCCGGGCTCGTCGGTGCCGACCCAGCGAACCATCACGCCGTAGATGAAGGCCAGGATGAAGACCAGCGTCCCCAACACCACCATCCGCCCGAGCAGCTCGTTCAGATCGAGCAGCCGGTAGCGGACCAGATTTTGCGACAGGAAATAGAGGTAGACGATGATGAAGATGTTGCCGAAGCTCGGCCCGTGCGGGATCGCCTCGACGACCGAGGCGGTGACGGTGGCGAAGCCGCCGACCAGCAGGTAAAGCAGCCGCTTCTTCTCCACCCGCGACGGCGTCGCCCGGTAGCGGCGGTAGAGATAAAAGACCGACAGGTAGAGGCCGGCGAACACGTAGGCCATGAAGGCGACGTGGAACGACAGCGTCCGGTGCACCGGCTCGATGAAGCGCGAAAACAGCAGGATGCTGTAGAAGACCGCCGCGCCGAACACGGTCGAGCGGCTGAGCGGCGGCGGTCCCGCCTCGTCCCCGAGAAAGGCCTGAAAGAAACGCTGCGCCGTGGCCGGCAGCGAGACCGCCGCCAGCAGCGACGCCCAGTCCCACAGCGGCGACTCGAACCGCTTGGCGACGAACGAGAGCGCGCAGTAGATCGCAATGTTGAAGGCGAACGTGGCGAACAGCACGTGCGCGCCGCGGCGCGGCTCGCGCAGGAGAACCGAGCCCCCGAGCGCGAAGGTGACGATGGCCGCGACCAGCGCGGAGACGGGCTGAATGCTCAAAGCGCCTGGATTTTAGCCCAGATCGACAGACAGGCGCAGTCGCGTGTCGCGCTGGAGGGAGCTGGGCACTGCCCGGCGCATTTTGCCGCGCCCTGGGCGGCCTGCTATGTTCCGAGGGTGACCAACGCTGCGGTCCTGGTGCTCAATCGGCATTACCAGCCGATTCACGTCACCAACGTCCGGCGCGCCTTCTCGCTGCTGTACCTGGGCGTCGCGCGCGTCGTCGACCCCGAGTTCAAGACCTTCGACTTCGCCAGCTGGGCGGAGCTGTCGGCGGGGGTCCACGACGGCGACGTGATCCGCACCGTCAACCGCGCCATCCGCATCCCCCGGGTCATCGTGCTGCAGCTCTATGACCGCATCCCCAAGACCAAGGTGCGCTTCTCGCGCCACAACATCTACATGCGCGACGCCAACACCTGCCAGTATTGCGGCGAGGAGCTGCCGCGCGCCGAGCTGAACCTGGACCACGTCGTTCCGCGCGCCCAGGGCGGCCGCACGACCTGGGAGAACGTCGTCTGCTGCTGCATCGACTGCAACCTGTCGAAAGGGGCGCGCACGCCCGTCCAGGCGGGGCTCAAGCTGTTGAAGACGCCGGTGCGCCCGCGCTGGACGCCGACCTTCCGCACCAACGGCGGCAAGATCCGCTACCGCGAGTGGCTTCCGTTCCTGGGCCTGGCCGACGCGTCGTACTGGAACGTCGAGCTCGAAGACTAGCGGATGGCGGTCGAGGACGACGACGGAGAGCCCACCGTCGACATCGAGGAGACGGCCCCGACCCTGGACGGGATCGAGGAGGTCGACGCGGCCCCGAGCGAGCCGGCGAGCGAGCCGGCGAGCGAGCCGGTCAGCGAACCGGCCAGCGAACCGGCCGGCGAGCCGGCCAGCGAGCCGGCCGGCGACGCGGCCCCGGAGCCAGTGGTCGAGCTCTTCGCCGAACCCGCCAGCGAGCCCTCCGAACCATCCAGCGACGCGGTCGTCGAACCTTCCGAGACGACGAAGCTCGTGCCCCATTCGCGGGTGCGTCTCATCGCCTTCGCCTCGGGGCGCGGCGGCACCGGCCGATCGCTGCTGGCCGCGAACGTCGCGGTGTACCTGGCGCAAGCCGCCAAGAAGGTCGTCGCCATCGACGCCGATCCGGCCGGCGGCCCCCTGCACCAGCTCCTTGGCGCGGCCCGCCCACCGCGCGGGTTCGGCGAATTTCTGCGCGGCAAGGCGACCAGCCTCAACGAGCTGATCGTCGACACGCCGATCGCCGGCGTGGGACTCATCGGCGGCGAGGGAAGCACCTTCGGGGCCTCGCGCCCCAAGCAGACGGCGAAGGGGACACTGGCGGCGATCGCCGCGCTCGACGTCGACTACGTCATCGTCGATCTCGGACCGGCCGACTCCACCTTGACGATCGACCTGTGGCTGGGCGCCGACGTTCCGGTGCTGGTCACCCTCCCCGATCCGGCGTCGATCGATTCCATCTATCGGTTCGCCAAGAGCGCGTTCGTCCGGCGCCTGCGCGGCGTGCGCGGCCTCGATCGACTGGTGAGCAACGCCATCGGCCCGCCACCCGCCGCGCTCGACCTTTACCGCGCGGTGCGAGAGGCGGGCGGCCCCACGGACAAGCTGGAGCAGGAGATCCGCCGCTATCGGCCGACGTTCGTGGTCAATCAGACCCGCACGGTGCAGGACCTCAAGCTCGGCACCTGGATCTCCTCGGCGGCCCGGCGGCGGCTGGGCCACGCCTTCGACTATCTCGGTCACGTCGAGTCCGACGAGACGGTCTGGCTGGCGGCGCGGCGCCACCGCTCGCTGGTCGCCGAGTACCCCGAGGGCAAGGCCTCGAAGAACATCGAGCGGTTGGGGAGGCGACTGCTCTCGCTGGAGAATGAGCGCGATCGCCCGGTGACGACCCCGCTGCGGCTGGAGGAGGAGCAGACCTACTACGAGATCCTCGAGACCGAGCCCGGCGTCAGCGACGAGGAGGTCCGCCGCGCCTACCGGGCGATCAAGGACATCTATGCCTCGGGCTCGCTGGTGATCTCGGGGCTCTACGAGGAGCACGAGCTGGCGGAGCTGCACGCGCGGGTCAACGCCGCGCACGACACGCTGTTCGCGCCCGATCGGCGGCGCCTCTATGACCTGGCGCTCCCCGAGGCGGATCTGGCCCGGGCGGTGCGCGCGGCGGCCAGCGGCGGGCGTCGCCCCCCCGCGCCGCTCAGCGCGGCCGAAGAGCGCATCGAGACCTCCGAGATCGCGCTCGATCCCGAGGCCGAGATCACCGGCGAGTACCTCCGCAAGGTCCGGCAGACCCGTGGCATCGAGCTCAGCGACATCTCGCAACGATCGAAGATCAGCGAGCGCTACCTGCGCGCCATCGAGGAGGAGCGCTTCTCCGACATGCCCGCCGCCGTTTACGTGCGCGGCTACGTCATGGAGTACGCGCGGGCGCTGCGGATGGACGCGCACCGGGTGACGGAGAGCTACCTGGCCCGCTACCGCAAGAGCACCGCCGCCCCGGCACCCGCCGCCCCCTGAGCGTCCGATTGTGGGGTGCTGAGCGGTCAAGCCTGGTCTTGCCGTATTGTCCCTGGCTCGGGCGCCACATCGTCACGACTGTCCGCGCGAAGCGCGGGCGTGGCCCCCGCGCAGCAGGTTGCCGGCCAACCGCTTGGCGATGACGGAGGCGGCCGCCGCCCCGCCGGCGCCGACAATCTTTCGTCCGACGCTCGGGCTGTTGGCGACGCGCCCGGGCTGGTCGACCATCCTGCGCAACGCCTCGTGGAGGCGATCGAGACGCGGCCCCAGCCGCGCTCGCCGCCTCCGGTGCGCCACGCCAAGGGCGATCCCTCCGGCCGCGATGGCAAGCAGAGCCGCTCCCAGCGCAGCGAGCGGGACGGTGTGGCGCCGCAGCTGGCTGCGAACGTCGAACAGCGTGTGGCGGCGGCGATCGAGCTCGCCGATCATCCCGTCGAGCCCCGTCCGGATCGACTCGATCTCCCGCTGCAGCGCCTCCACGTTTTCGTTCGTGGGGGCCAGGCCCGGGTCTTTTCCGCCGACGCTCACGCGAACCGCTCCTTGGTCCACATGACGCCGTCCTTCAGCGTGCGGCGGGTATGGGCCATCGGCTCCCGCAACCGCCGGCGCCAGCTCACCCCGGCAAAGAGCAACGCCACGATCAACATGACGCCGGCGACGATCAACCCTGCCGCCCAGCCAGGCATGACGAGCGCCAAGGCCAGCGCCGCCGTGACCAGCAGCAGATTGACGGTGACGAGGGCGGCCACGGCCGCGACGCCCAGCCCTTCCACGACGCGGACCTCCGAGCGCAGATCCGTGCGCAGCTCCGTCCTGGCGAGCTCGACCTCCTTCTTGGCCAGGAGCTCCGCCTGAGACACGATCTTCCTCATCAGCGCTCCCGTGCCGAGCCGCTCATGGGCTGCGCCCTCCCCTGGTTCTCTGTTGGTCGTCAGGGTCGCCATAGACTGAAGTTAAGAGCGACCCTCTCGCCTGCCAGCGCGGGATTGCGAACAGTCGACTCTCGCTCCGGCTGTGCCCAGAGCCCGGGGCACTGGCCAGCAACGTCACCGTCGAGCATGGCGCGCTGGAGGGGATTGGCAACGCGACCGTGCAGGGTCTCATTGCGCTTGGACTCGAGCGTGGCCGCTCCCGACTCGACGGCCTGCGCGGCCTGCCCGAGGCAATAAAAAAGCCCCGAGCCAACGATTTGAGTCGTTGGCTCGGGGCTAGGAATAATTCCCGGCGGCGACCTACTCTCCCACAGAGTTTCCCCTGCAGTACCATCGGCCCTCGAGGTCTTAACTTCCGAGTTCGAGATGGGATCGGGTGTGGCCCCTCCGGTAAGACCGCCGGAAAATCGCTGTCTCTGAAACCCTGAGAGGGTTCCAGACTTCCCGCGATGAGCTCGGGCCAGCCAAGCTGGCCCTCCCTCACGCGATCGCCATTTGCTCAATGACGAGTCCGCGTTTTGCGGGAGTGACAATCTTTCGAGGTGTCTTGAGTGTCGCAATCAAGCGACTCGACCTCATAAACGGTGAATCGCGAACAAAGAAAGAAATAATGGTGACCAAGCCGCACGACCGATTAGTACTGGTTAGCTCCACGCCTTACAGCGTTTCCACACCCAGCCTATCAACCTCGTCGTCTACGAGGGGTCTTTAGGAGGCTTACGCCTCGGGATTCCTAATCTGGAGGTCAGCTTCCCGCTTA
This sequence comes from uncultured Pseudomonadota bacterium, assembly GCA_963847705.1. Lineage (GTDB taxonomy): Bacteria > Myxococcota_A > Polyangia > Fen-1088 > Fen-1088 > JADGRB01. The sequence goes on from CAWKBC010000029.1 coordinate 382,652, forward strand.
GATGCTTTCAGCGGTTATCTGTTCCGGACATAGCTACCCGGCGATGCCATTGGCATGACAACCGGAACACCAGCGGTCCGTCCACCCGGGTCCTCTCGTACTACGGGCAGGTCCTCGCAAGAATCCTGCGCACACGGCAGATAGGGACCGAACTGTCTCACGACGTTCTGAACCCAGCTCGCGTACCGCTTTAATTGGCGAACAGCCAAACCCTTGGGACCTACTTCAGCCCCAGGATGCGATGAGCCGACATCGAGGTGCCAAACCACGCCGTCGATGTGAACTCTTGGGCGTGATCAGCCTGTTATCCCCAGAGTACCTTTTATCCGATGAGCGATGGCCCTTCCATTCGGTACCACCGGATCACTATGACCTACTTTCGTACCTGCTCGACCTGTCAGTCTCGCAGTCAAGCTCCCTTGTGCCATTACACTCTACGGCTGGTTTCCAATCAGCCTGAGGGAACCTTCGCGCGCCTCCGTTACTCTTTTGGAGGCGACCGCCCCAGTCAAACTGCCCACCAGACATTGTTCCCCGCCCGGATCACGGGCGTGGGTTAGATTTCCAGAATCAACAGGGTGGTATTTCACCATTGGCTCCCCAGAGCCCGAAAGCCCCGGTTCAAAGCCTCCCACCTATCCTACGCAATTAAGCCCGAAAATCAGTGTCAAGTTGCAGTAAAGGTTCATGGGGTCTTTCCGTCTTGCCGCGCGTAAAGGGTATCTTCACCCCTAGTGCTACTTCGCTGAGTCCCATCCCGAGACAGTGGGGAAGTCGTTATGCCATTCGTGCAGGTCGGAACTTACCCGACAAGGAATTTCGCTACCTTAGGACCGTTATAGTTACGGCCGCCGTTTACCGGGGCTTCGGTTCGAAGCTTCGCATTGCTGCTGACTTCTCCCCTTAACCTTCCGGCACCGGGCAGGCATCAGACCCTATACGTCGTCTTCCGACTTAGCAGAGTCCTGTGTTTTTGGTAAACAGTCGCTACCCCCATTTCTCTGCAACCAACGTTCGCTTTGGAGCGCGTGGCTCCTAACGAACGCCGGCCTACCTTCTCCCGAAGTTACGGTAGAATTTTGCCGAGTTCCTTAGGATGGGTTCTCTCAAGCGCCTTGGAATATTCTTCCCGCCCACCTGAGTCGGTTTGCGGTACGGACACCACAGCGGTTAACTCCGTCGGAGCTTTTCTCGGGAGCGTAGGATCACTCAGTTCGTGAGCGCAAAGCGCTCTCCTCATGACCTCTCGGAGTCGTGTTTTCACGTTTGTCCCTGTTGGGTCCTATGAAAACCTCCTACGGGTTTGAACCCCACAATCCAATCTGGGGCTGAGCTACCTTTCTCCGTCCCTCCTACGAAAACCATCCGTGGTGGTGCAGGAATATTAACCTGCTTGCCATCAGCTACGCCTTTCGGCCTCGCCTTAGGATCCGACTAACCCTGGGAAGATTAACTTTACCCAGGAACCCTTGGGCTTACGGCGAACGAGTTTTTCACTCGTTTTATCGCTACTCAAGCCTGCATTATCTCTTCCAAGCGCTCCACCAGTCCTTACGGTCTGACTTCACAGCCCTTGGAATGCTCGCCTACCGCTCAATGAATCCGAAGATTCTTTGAACCCGCAGCTTCGGTGTCATGCTTTAGCCCCGTTACATTTTTGGCGCAGGCTCTCTTGACCAGTGAGCTATTACGCTTTCTTTAAAGGATGGCTGCTTCTAAGCCAACCTCCTGGTTGTCAGTGAGCTCCCACATCCTTTGCCACTTAGCATGAACTTAGGGACCTTAGCTGGCGATCTGGGCTCTTTCCCTCTCGGCAATGGAACTTAGCTCCCACTGCCTGGCTCCCAGGATAAATATGTCGGCATTCGGAGTTTCGTTGGGTTTGGTAGTCTGGTAGGACCCCTAGCCCATCTAGTGCTCTACCTCCGACACAGAGTTTCCTGAGGACCTACCTAAATAGGTTTCGGCGAGAACCAGCTATCACCGGGTTTGATTAGCCTTTCACTCCTACCCACACCTCATCCCCTACATTTTCAACTGTAGTGGGTTCGGACCTCCACGAAGTATTACCTTCGCTTCATCCTGGACATGGGTAGATCACTCGGTTTCGGGTCTATTCCTGGCGACTGGACGCCCATTTCGGACTCGCTTTCGCTACGGCTACGTCTGTTCGACTTAACCTTGCCACCAATAATAACTCGCAGGCCCATTATGCAAAAGGTACGCAGTCGCGCATTCCCCGAAGGGCATAGCGCTTCTACGGCTTGTAGACACACGGTTTCAGGGTCTTTTCACTCCCCTAGCAGGGGTTCTTTTCGCCTTTCCCTCATGGTACTGGTTCACTATCGG